>NZ_JBAKFP010000001.1:0-232486 GCF_053484265.1 Martelella sp. FOR1707
ATCTTGCCGAGAAAATTCTACTTTTGAAGCCCCTTATTCACGGGGAGGATTACCCTAGAAGAGTTCAGACCCTTGCGACTTCCGAACGGTCGCGCGCTTGCTGCATAAAGTTCACATTTCGTTCGCGCTTAGCGCAGGATTTTGAACTGCTCTTGTTCCGACCCCGATGCCGACGCCATCCGCGCCTCTGCCGCGCCAACCCCGGGGCGGCGTACCAACACTCTCCGAATTCGAATCCATAGTTCTGATGGCCATCGGCTACTTCCAGCCCATCACCGGCGCCGAACTCTCAAAATCTTTGGGAAGAAGATCAGCCCCACCCCAGGCGCGCGCTATACCTACGTCACGACGAAGCACTTCCTTTCGACGTTCGGCATGGAAACGCTGCACGATGCCGGATATCGAGGCGCTCGAGGACGCGGGACTGCTCAGCAGAGAAACTGTGCAGGAGGAGGCAATGGCGGCCGTGGGCGAGGGCGAGGAGGAATGAGGGCGCCTACCAAGCGAGACAGATAGCCGACATCATCAGGAGGGCGCGAGACGGGCGGGAGGATGCCGTATTCGCATTATGGCAATGGCCAATCGATCGAAGCAGGACGAGCACCTGAACATGGCGGGCGTATTGACGTCGACTTCCTGGAGAGCAGGTCATAAGAAATAGTCCGGCGGACTCTTCGGTGTCCGATGAAGAGCAAAACAGTCGGGACATTTCGATGCCGGAGAATTCCGAAACCCGTGGGCGGGATGCTGACGTGAGGAGTCAGGTCGCGCGACCCTCGGTACCGCAAGGTCTTGTATCGTTGATCCTCAACGCCGTTGCCGGCTGGGTCGATGCGGTCGGCTATCTCGCCTTGCTGTCCTCAGTCCAGATGTTCTCCTCTTTCATGAGCGGCAATCTGACCAAAATCGTGACCGAAGCCGTGAGTGGCAATGGTGCGACATCGTTGAAAATTGCCGGTGCGGTTCTCGCCTTCTTCGCGGGCGGCGTTGTTGGTCGCCTGGTCAATGCGGGCGAAGCGCGGCGCGATCCGGCGTCGCTGGCGCTGGTCGCAGGCGTGCTCGCTGCCTCGGCGGTCAATCTGGAGATGGGCGGCTCCGCATATCTGACGCTGGTGGCTCTGGCAGCGGCGATGGGCATGATCAACCATGCGTTCAGCGGTCACATGGGTTTCGAGGTTCGCACGTATCTGAGCGGGATATTGGTGACGCTGGCGGGGAAGGTGGCCGATGCGATCGCCGGGCGGGCGCGCTGGCGCGAGGCGGTGGCACCGGTGGCGACATTGCTCAGTGTCCTGGTCGGGGCCTTCTTCGGGGCATTGACGGTCATCCACGCGCCGCTTGTCATCTCAATCGCCCTGCCTGCCGCCGTGATCGCGGTCATCGTCATCGCTTTGCTGTTCGGGCTGGTCGGCCGGAGAGCAGCGTGATGCCGAAGGACTGAAGCCTGCGGCGGCGATCGTGTTGTTTTCCGGATCGGGCCAATGCTCAGCGTTCATAGCGCAGGCCTATGATGGCGAGATTTGTTTTGGCACGGAGAATCCCGTCAAATGACGTCGGCTATGCCGGCGTCGAGGGGTGTGCGATAGGTCAGCAGGATATAGCCGAGTACGGCATAAAAGCCGACGGTGGCGATGAGGTCGAAGACCGCGGGGCGTCCGAGTGCTTCGGCAAGCGCGGCTTCGGTCTCGGGCGAAAGCCGGCGCTCGTCGATCAGCATGTCGACGGCGCGGGCAATCAAGCCGTCCTCGCCCTCCGGCATGGCGCGAAGCGCTGCGATGCGTTCGGCGGAAAAACCGAGCCGTGTCGCGCGGTCGACATGGTGGTTCCACTCATAGCTTGAACCGAAACGGAAGGCGACGCGCAGGATCACGACTTCCGAGCGCTCCGGGCCGAGCGCGGTGTCCTTGACCACATGCTGGCGCAGCGGCGCCCAGGCGCGCAGCAGGTCCGGGTGGTGCGCCATGGTGCGATAGACATTGAGCGCGCCGGCGAAGCCGTTCTTCAGCTCGGCGATTTCCTGTGGCCATTCATTGTCCTCAATCGGCGGCAGGATGGGTTTGTCGGTCATTGCAACAGGCTCCACTCGGTATTGCATACAGCCCAGGGGGCCGAATGATCGTCCCCGCGCTGCGGGAAAGACAGGTCTAAATCCGGCCTGTCCATCCAGCGGACCAGCCGGATCCTGATTTTGCTTCAGCGATTGACCAAATCTGGCGTTAGAAGTTCCGGCAAGTTCGACCAAACAACCACACCAGACCCTCTAGATATGGAATCTTATCGTGGGCGGCCCGGGATGCTTGTGTCACTGGTACATCGTCACCGCTTTCGAGGCCGTCGTTTCAAACACAATCTCACGCTTTCAAGCGATGCGTTGGGCGCGGGGGCTTTCCTCCATCACCGCGATCATCTCTCTCACCAGACGCTCGGACAATCGGCCGCGCACGGACTCATAGCGGGGGTCGGACCATAGATTGTTTGCCTCGTGCGGATCGGCAACCAGATCGTACAGCTCGCCCCATTCGAAATTCATGAAGATGGTCAGCCGCCATTGCTTGGTGATCAAGGTGCGGATGCGGGCGGGCTCTTCGAGATTGTAACGCGCGCCGCTGTCGTGGTGTTCGATCAGCAGGGCGTCGCGAATTTCGCCGCCCTCGGCCATGGCCGGGATCAGGCTTTTCCCCTGCATGCCCCAATACGGCCTGATGCCTGCCCGCTCAAGGATTGTGGCCGCGACATCCACCGTTGAAGCGAGCGATCCGGACTTGGCGATGGCGTCGGTGTTGGTCGGGTCGCTCCAGATAAAAGGCACCCGCGTCAGGCCGCGCATCTGCAACATTCCCTTCAGGAGAAGGTTGAAGTCGCCCATGTAGTCGCCGTGGTCCGAGTTGAAGATCACAACGGTGTTGTCGGCATGCCCGGACTCTTCAAGCGCCTGCATCACCTTGCCGATCTGATCGTCGATCATGGTGATCATCCCCGCGGTAAGCGCCATCGCCTCGCGGATTTGCCGGTCGTCGGCGTAGAACGCGGTTTGCAGAAGCGGAGCGGTTTCCCCGTTCTCCCACATTTTCCTGATGTGTTCGAGAATGGGGTTGGGGTTTTTGTGGGCGGAGTAGGGCAGGCTCACGTCAAAGTCGTCCGGATCATACATGGACCAGTATTTGCCCGGCGGATTGAAGGGGTGATGCGGGTCGGGAAACGAGACAAATGCGAAGAATGGCGTATCGTCGCCCGCGCGATCGCGCAGCCATTCCGCAGCCCTGTCGCCGATCCAGGCCGTGGGGTAACTTTCTTCGGGCACGGGCGTTCGATAGGCCTGAGGACACGTATAATCGTGCGGCAGCTCATTGGCCGGATCATGCAGATCCCGCCAGTCGGGGTGCGTTCGGCGAAACCACTGGCCGTAATGTCCGCCGCATTTGTCGCCATGGCCTGTCACCATCTCCACATGCTGATAGCCATAATAGGGCGTCTTGATGTTGTAGGGCTCCGTCTTTTCGTAGCTGCCGGGCGCCTCCTCATCGTAGCTGGTCTGCTCCGGCTTCCAGGCCTCCGCGATCGGTCCGGCTTCAAACGGCTTGCACCCGAGCGGCCTTGCGTCGGTGAAGGTCTGCAGATGGCTTTTGCCGATTGCGGCGGTGGCATAGCCTGAAGCAGCCAACACCTCCACGAATGTGTTCGCCCGCTGGGTGAGCGCGCAGCCATTGTAACGCAGCCCATGAACGGACGGATACCGCCCGGTGATCAGCGAAGCCCGGTTTGGCATGCAGACGGGCAGCGCAACGTGGAAATCCTCAAACGATGTTCCGTTTTCCGCGATGCGGTCGATATTGGGCGTTTTGACGACGGGGTGTCCGGCGCATCCAAGCCAGTCGGCGCGCTGCTGGTCCGTTATGAAATAGAGAAAATTGGGCCGCTTAGCTGTCATCATCGCCGCTTTCGGTGTCGGTTTCGCCAAGACCCGGAAATGTCTTCTGCGACAGTTTGTGAAGGTTTCTGAAGATGAGCTCCGCCTTGCCGAGCGGCACGAGCGCGTGTTCACGCATGGCAAACTCGGCCCGCGTGCCTTCTCCGTTTCTGATCGCCTCGATAATTCTCTTGTGATCGAACTGGGATGTCGCAAAACCCTCGACCGCTTCCTCATCGCTGAAGGCATGAAACAGCGGAGAGGCGCGAAACGGGCTTTCTTCAAGCCGCCGCGTCAGAACTGAATTGCCGGCCATGCTTGCGATCGTCGCGTGAAACCGGACATTCACCTCGATAAATTCGTTTCGGGCGGATTCACCGCCGTCGCCCCTGGCGATAAGGTCGTCCACGATCGCGATGCAGCGCATCATTTCATCTTCGTATTGTTGAAATCCGCCTCTCTCTGCGGCAAGGCGCGCCGACATGCCCTCAAGCGTGGCCCGGACTTCAATGATTTCCCGCATCTCTTCAATGGTGAACCGCCGCACGCGAAAGCCGCGATGCGGTTCTCCTTGAACAAGGTCTTCCTGCTCAAGCCGCGCCAGCGCGAGGCGCACCGGCGTGCGTGAAACATCAAGCAGCCTGGCGAGTCCGACCTCGGTCAACCGGTCGCCGGGGGATATCTCGCCGGTCATGATCAGGTGACGCAGGCGCTTCGTCACCGCCTCTGTGTTGCTGCTCGACGCAGATCGTGATTGCATGCAATTTACCGCCTCTTTAATCCTTATGATCGGAAAATCGCAGGATTTTGGACGTAATTCAACCCGAAAATTCACATACAACAAAAAATGATTGTTGAATTGCATGCAATTATATGAAATGAGTTGCGAGGGAGAGACGTTCATTTGGATCGGCAAGGCTGTCACCATGCATCCTATCGGCATGCATCGACGCGAAATATGGCCCCGCCGGCCGGTGAAATGAAAATCGGGTGCGACGGGCACCGAGAGGGAGGCGTGCCAATGATATCGAGAACTCTGACCGTTGCCATGGCGGCGGTGCTTTTGACCGGAGCTTCGGCCAAGGCCGAAACCAGCGTGGTCTTCAACAATTATCTTCCCGAGCACAACGAGATCATGCGCAATGTTATTCGGCCTTGGGCAAATGCGGTGGAAGAAACCTCTGATGGCGGCATCGAGATCGATTTCACGGCGTCGTCCCTGGCGCCGCCCCCGCGCCAACTGGAGATGATCCGGGCGGGCGTCGCCGATGCGGCGATGAATATTTCATCCTTCACGGCGTCTCAGTGGCTTGCGCCGCTGATTTCGGAGCTGCCGGTTTTGTTCGATCGCGACAGCGCCAAGGCGCATTCCATTGCTCTCTGGCGCACATATGAGAAGTTTTTTCGCGAAGCGGAGCCCATTGACGGGGTCCATGTCGTGGCTCTGGTGGCGCTCACGGGCAATCACATCTGGAACAACAAGCGTCCTGTCGAGGAGGCCGAGGATGTCAGCGGGCTCAAGCTGCGCGTCAATCCGAATGGCGTCCCCGTGATCGCGGCAATGGGCGGCGTGATTGTGTCGCGTCCGGCGGTCGATACATTTGAACTCGTCGAGCGCGGGGTCGTCGATGGCACCGTCCTGCCGATCTCCTCGGTTGAGGGGCTCGGTGTGCTTGAGGAACTCAAATACGCAACGCTTTATCCGGGCAGCCTTTATCGATCGACGGCATCAATCATCTTCAATCAGAAGGTCTGGGATGCCATGCCGGAAGCTGACAGGGCCGCAATCGAGAAGGTCAGCGGCGAAGCGCTGGCGGCGCTTGCGGGCGGCAATCTTGACGATGCGACCGAACAGGCCCGCGCCGCGCTGGAGCCGGCGGGCATAGAGGTCATAGAAGCCGGCGCCGATCAGATAGACGAGCTGCGTCAAAGCGAAGAGGTTGAAGCGGCAATTGCAAAATGGAAGGAAAAGGTTGCCGGGCTTGGTCTTAATCCTGATGACGTGATCAGCTTCTATCGGGCCCAGCTTGAGGCGTTGGATAACTGAATGGCCGCCGCTCCGGATCCGGCGACCAGCCGCGCCAGCACGGTTTTCGAAACGACCCTGAAGGTTGTCCTGACGGTCACACTGTTGGGCATTCTCGTCCTGACATTCTTCGATGTCGTGGGTCGTTACGTATTCAACGCGCCGATCCCCGGCGCCTTTGAAATTCAGCAATATGGCATGGGAGTCCTGATCTTTGCGGGTCTGCCCCTCATTACGTTTGACCGCGGCCATATCACCGTTTCCCTCATCGATGGTGTTTTTGCGCGGCATGCGATGCTGAAGCGCGTTCAGGGCGCGGCACTGAATTTGATCAGCGCCGCGATCGTGGCGCTTCTGACCTATTGCCTCTGGGATCAGGCGGAAAAGGCAATGCAGTGGGGCGTGACCTCGGCGTTTCTTGAGTTGCCGCAATATCCCGTGATGTTTTTCATGGCGTTCATGGGCGCCGTAACCTGTGTGGTTCTTCTGCTGCAGGCGGTGACCGGCATTCGGGGGCTGGAGGGTGACGGGCAGGGAAGCAAAGCCGGGGGAGGCTGGGAGCTATGATTGCGGGTCTGGTTGGAATGGGCTTGCTTCTGGCCTTGGCGTTTATCGGGGTGCCCCTTGGCTTTTGCATGATGCTCGTGGGCTTCGGCGGTTTCGCGTGGGTGCGCGGAACCGACGCGGCGCTTGCCATGCTGGGCCAGACCGTGACGTCAAACAGCATGTCATACGGGTTTATTGTCGTTCCCCTGTTCGTGTTGATGGGAAACTTCATCTACCGGGCGGATCTGGCCTCGGATCTCTATAGAGCTTCGTATGCCTGGTTCGGCCGTTTTCGCGGCGGGTTGGCCATGTCCACCATCGTCGCCTGCGGCGGCTTTTCCGCCGTGAGCGGATCGTCCGTCGCAACGGCCGCCACAATGGGCAAGGTGGCGTTTCCGGAGATGACAAAATACGGCTACAGCCCGTCATTCTCCGCGGGTACGATTGCCGCGGGCGGGACGATCGGCATTCTCATCCCGCCTTCGGTCATCCTGGTCCTTTACGGGATCATAACGGAGTCGGATATTGGCGCGCTTTTCATTGCCGGAATTCTGCCGGGGATTTTGACGGTCCTCGGATATTTGCTGGTCGTTGTCGGATTGACGACGCTGTTCCCGCGCATCGGGCCCAGAGGGGAAAGTTTTTCCTGGAGATACCGTTTTGCCTCGCTCAAAGGGGTGTGGCCGGTCATGTTGCTGTTTTTCTTTGTGATCAGCGGCCTCTATTTCGGAATGTTCACCGCCACGGAGGCGGGTGGCATGGGGGCCGTGGGGGCGCTTGTCTTCTGCATTATCCGAAAAAGGATAACATTGCGGGGTTTTCTGGAGTCGATTTTCGAGGCCGGCAAAATGACGGCGATGGTATTCACCGTGGCGCTTGGGGCGCTCGTTTTCTCGAACTTCATAGAAATCGCCCGGATGCCGGCAGAACTCAAAATCTGGATGGAGACGCTGGCGCTGTCGCCGATGCAGGTGATGTGGCTGATTCTGGCCATCTATCTCTTGCTGGGCTGCGTGTTCGAAGGCGCGGGCATGGTGTTGTTGACCGTTCCGCTCTTCGCCCCGCTCGTGTCGCTTTTGGGTTTTGACCTCGTCTGGTTCGGCATCGTCGTTGTCGTCGTCACCGAAATTTCGCTTGTGACGCCGCCGATCGGTATGAATGCCTTCGTCATGAAGGCGGTTATCCCGGAGCTTTCACTCAGCGCCATATTCAGGGGAATAGCGCCGTTCTGGGTGGCGGATATCTGTCGCCTGGCGCTGATCGTGTTTTATCCGCCGATAGCGCTTTATCTTCCCTCGGTCATGGGATGACGGGGCCGCGCCTCTTGGAGGGCGGCTCTTAGCCCGAGGGCGCATTCTCGATCGGCAGGGCGGTTTTGTATTTGACCTGCTTCAGGGCGAAGCTCGACTTGATATTCGCGACCCCTGGAATCGTGGTCAGATAATTGATGATGAATTTCTGCAGCAGGTCGACATCGGCGACCGCCACGCGAATGAGGTAGTCGCTGTCGCCTGTCATGAGATAGCATTCCATGACCTCGGGATAGGATTCCATCTTGCTCTCGAACAGTTCGAGCGCGTTTTCCACCTGGCGTTCGAGCGTGACCTGAATGAAGACGCTGATCGACAGGCCGACGGATTTGGGGTCCACCAACGCCACGTAGCGGTCGATAACCCCTTCCTCCTCCAGGGCGCGCACGCGCTGCAGGCAGGGCGAGGGCGAAAGCCCCACGCGGCCGGACAGTTCCACATTGGTGATTTTGCTATCCACCTGCAGCTCGGACAGGATTTTTCGATCTATTTTATCAAGCGTCATCTGCCGCATTTTATTTCCTTGGAATTTCATTTGGCAGCATGAAAACCTGATTATTCTGTTTTTGCAATATATGAACGGCAGAACATATTCCGTCTCTTCGCCTATGATCGAAAAAACACAGCGTCGGGGAGGCGAGCACATGAGTAAAGTTGAACTTCAAATTGGCGGTCATATCGATCCCGATCCTCTGGAGACGCGCGAATGGATCGAAGCGCTCACTGCGGTGATCGACGCCAATGGAAGTTCGCGTGCCCAGTTCCTGCTCAGGCAGTTGGAGGAGGTCGGCCGGCGCAACGGCGTTTTTGTCGGCGGTCAGCCCTATTCCTCCTATCGAAACACGATCCCCGTGGCCTCTCAGCGACATTATCCCGGCAACCTCGCCATCGAGGAGAAGCTGACGTCGATCATGCGTTGGAATGCACTGGCCATGGTGGTTCGCGCCAACAAGGCCTATGGCGGCCTGGGCGGCCACATCGCCAGCTATGCCTCCGTGGCGGAAATTTTCGAGGTTGGGTTCAATCATTTCTTCCGCGCGAAAACCGAGGCGTTCGGCGGCGATCTCGTTTACTTCCAGCCGCATTCGGCGCCGGGCGTTTACGCGCGCGCCTTTCTGGAAGGCAGGCTGAAGGAGGAGCAGCTTGACAATTACCGGCAGGAACTCTCGGGCAACGGGCTCTGTTCCTATCCGCATCCCTGGCTGATGCCGGATTTCTGGCAGTTCCCGACGGGTTCGATGGGGATCGGCCCGTTGAACGCCGTCTATCAGGCGCGCTACATGCGTTATCTCGAAGCCCGTGGATTGGCCGATACCGCCGGGCGGCACGTCTGGGGCGTGTTTGGCGACGGCGAGATGGACGAGCCGGAATCGGTCGCCGGCCTGACGCTGGCCGCGCGCGAAAAGCTCGACAATCTGACCTTCATCGTCAACTGCAACCTGCAGCGGCTTGATGGACCGGTGCGCGGCAACGGCCAGATCATTCAGGAGCTTGAGAGCCTGTTTATCGGTGCCGGCTGGAATGTCATCAAGGTGCTCTGGGGTTCGGAGTGGGACGGCCTTTTCGCCCGGGACAAGGATCTGGTCCTGCTCAGGCGCTTTGCCGAAACCGTGGACGGGGAATACCAAAATCTCGGCTCCAAGGACGGCGATTACAACCGCCATAAATTCTTCGATATCGACCCGGCCACGCGCGATCTGGTTGCGCACATGACCGACGACGAGATTCACACGCTCAAGCGCGGCGGGCACGATCTCAGAAAACTTCATGCCGCTTTTGCCGCCGCCAAGGCGCATAAGGGCCGACCCACGGTCATCCTCGCCAAGACCAAGAAGGGCTACGGCATGGGCAATGCCGGCGAAAGCAGGATGACGGCCCACCAGTCCAAGAAACTCGACATGGAAGCGCTGGTGAGCTTCCGCGACCGGTTCAAGCTGCCGTTGAGCGAGAAAGACCTCGAAGACCTGAAATTCTACAAGCCGGCGGATGACAGCGAGGAAATGCGCTATCTGCGCGAGCGCCGCGAGGCGCTTGGCGGATCGATGCCGACGCGGCGCACCACCGTTCAGGGCGCCGCGCTGCCCAACATTCCCGAACTCGCGGACTATGCGAAATTCGCGCTGGAGGCGGACGGCAAGGAAATGTCGACCACGATGGCGGCGGTGCGCATGCTCAGCGCGCTCTTGAAGGACAAGTCGGTCGGTCCGCGCATCGTGCCCATCGTCGCAGATGAGGCGCGCACCTTCGGGATGGATAACCTGTTCCGCCAGATCGGCATTTACGCGCCCGAGGGCCAGCTCTACGAGCCGGAGGATGCCGGCTCGATGCTGTTCTACAAGGAAGCGAAGAACGGCCAACTGCTCGAAGAGGGCATCACGGAAGCCGGCGCCATTTCATCCTGGGCGGCGGCAGCCACCTCCTACTCGGTTCACGACACGGCGACATTGCCCTTCTACATCTATTATTCGATGTTCGGCTTCCAGCGCGTCGGCGACCTGATCTGGGCAGCGGCCGACCAGCGCGCCCGCGGGTTCCTGCTCGGCGCGACGGCCGGTCGCACGACCCTGTCGGGGGAGGGGCTGCAGCACCAGGATGGCGCAAGCCATGTGATTGCCGCAACCATTCCGAACTGCAAGGCCTACGATCCCGCCTTTGCCTACGAGCTCGCGGTGATCATGCATGCGGGCACCCTGCGCATGATGGATGAGCAAAGGGACGAGTTCTATTATCTGACCGTGATGAACGAGAACTACGCCCAGCCATCCATGCCGGAAGGATGCGAGGAGGGAATCTTCAAGGGTCTGTACAAGCTCGGCGAACGCGGCAAGGCGCGATCCAAAGTCAAGGTCAGGCTTCTCGGTTCCGGCACGATACTCAATGAGGTCATCGCCGCCGCCGATATCCTCGCTGACGATTTCGGCATCGCGTCCGAGATCTTTTCGGCGACGAGTTTCTCGGAGCTTTCACGGGAGGCCCGCAGCGTCGAAAGGCGAAACCGGCTTTCGCCCCAAAAAGAGCGGGCGAAGTCCTATGTCGAGACATGTCTGCCCGGCACACTGCCGATTATCGCCGCGACCGATTATGTCCGTGCCGTTCCCGAAATGATCGCCCCCTATGTGGAAGGCCGTCTTGTCGCCCTCGGCACAGATGGCTTCGGCAGGTCCGATCAACGCGAGGCCCTGCGCCGGTTCTTCGAGGTCGATCGCGAAAGCATCGCCATCGCTGCAATCGAGGCGCTTGTTCGGGCGGGGCACAGCGAGCCCGAGACTTTGACCACGGCGCTCAAGTCGTTCGGGATCGACGGCACGTCGCCGGATCCGTGGACAGTTTGAGGGTGTCGGACATGAGCAAGACCATAGAATTCACGGTGCCCGATATCGGCGATTTCTCCAACGTGCCTGTCGTCGAAATCCATGTCGCGCCGGGCGATACCATAGCGATCGACGACTCGGTCATATCGCTTGAATCCGACAAGGCCACGCTGGATGTGCCCTCCACCATTGCCGGGCGGATCGTCGAAGTGTGCGTCGGGGAGGGCGACAAGGTCAGCCAGGGCTCGCTGATCGCCATCGTCGAGATCAGCGACGAGAATGCGGCTTCGGATGAGGGTGAGACGCGGCGCACTGAGAAAGAAATGGCTGTGGAGTCGGCCACGGCCGAACCTCCGGGCATAGCCGTCGCCGCGCCGGCGCCAAAGCCGGCGTCGGCAACAACGACGGCGGCGGTTGCCGATGGAAGATTGGCCCATGCCTCACCCGGCGTTCGCAAGCTCGCGCGCGAACTCGGCGTCGAGATCGGGTCGGTGAGCGGGAGCGGTCCGAAGGGCAGGATAACGCGCGACGACCTGCATGCCTTTGTGAAATCGAGGCTTGGCGGCAGTGCGCCATCGGCAAATGCTGCCTCCGGCGAAGGCTTGGACCTTCTTCCCTGGCCGAAAGTCGATTACGAGAAATTCGGTGAAACGGAACGGGCGCCGCTTTCCCGTATCGCCCGGCTTTCCGGCCCGAATCTCGCGCGCAATGCGACGATCATTCCGCATGTCACCAATTTCGAAGAGGCCGACATCACCGAACTGGAGGCATTCCGGAAATCTCTCAATGCCGCTTCCAGGGACGGCCTCAAGCTTTCGATCCTGCCGTTCGTCGTCAAGGCGGCGGCGGCCACGCTGAAGCAGCATCCGAAATTCAATGCGTCCCTGGACGGCGATTCACTCGTCCTGAAGAAATATTTCAATATCGGGGTGGCCGCGGATACGCCGGAGGGGCTGGTCGTGCCCGTCGTCAAGGCCGCGGACCAGAAGGGGATCAGCGAGATCGCCGCGGAAATGGTTGAGCTCGCCGCTTTGGCCAGAGCCGGCAAGCTCAAGCCCCAGGACATGCAGGGCGCAACCTTCACGATATCGTCGCTGGGCGGCATCGGCGGCACGAATTTCACCCCGATCATCAACGCGCCCGAGGTCGCCATTCTGGGTATGACGCGGGCCAGGATGCAGCCGGTGTGGAACGGAGAGGATTTCGAGCCGCGCCTGATACAGCCGCTTTCCATGAGCTGGGATCACCGCGCCGTCGACGGCGTGGCCGCCGCGCGCTTCCTGGTGACGCTGAAAGACATGCTGTCGGATTTCCGGCGTATCACCCTTTAGGAGATCTGTTGATGAAAACGGACATCAAGGTCCCCGCCATAGGGGACTTCGCCAATGTGCCCGTCGTCGAGGTGAGCGTCGCTGTGGGCGACATCATCGCAGTCGACGACACGGTCGTGATGCTGGAAAGCGACAAGGCGACGCTCGATATCCCGTCGCCGGTGGCGGGCAGGGTTACGGCCATACACACCGCGGTCGGCGACCGCGTCAGTGAGGGCAGCGCTATCTTGGAGGTCGAATCCGAAGCTGGTTTGACGACCGGGAGAAGCGAAGCGGCAAGAGAGGAGGGCGCGCAGCCGGGTGCGGACGCGGAGGCCGAACTTGTCGTCATCGGGGCGGGGCCGGGCGGCTACACGGCCGCCTTCCGCGCGGCTGACCTCGGCCTGAATGTGACCCTCGTCGAACGCGACCCTTATCTTGGGGGCGTCTGCCTGAATGTCGGGTGCATTCCGTCCAAGGCGCTGTTGCATGCGGCCAAGGTGATTGACGAGGCGGCGGCTATGTCGGGCCACGGCATCGCCTTCTCCAAACCGGAAATCGATATCGATCGATTGCGTGCATGGAAGAGTGAAGTGGTCGCAAAGCTGACGGGCGGGCTGGCCGGCCTTGCCAAGAAACGCAAGGTCAAGATCGTACACGGGTCTGCCGTGTTCGAAGGCGGCAATCTCGTGCGCGTTTCGCATGCGGGCGACGGGCAGACGATCGCCTTCGATCAGGCGATCATCGCCTGCGGCTCCGAACCGGTGCGGCTCCCTTTTTTGCCGGACGATGACAGGATCATCGACAGCACGGGCGCACTCGAACTTGCCGATATCCCGCAGCGTATGCTGGTGCTGGGCGGCGGCATTATCGGCCTTGAAATGGCGCAGGTTTATCACGCGCTCGGCGCGCGCATCACCATTGTCGAGCTCATGGATCAGATCATCCCGGGGGCTGACAGAGATATCGTCGCGCCTTTGATGAAACGTATCGAAAACCGCTACGAGAAGGTGCTCCTGAACACCAAGGTAACCAAGGTGCAATCCGAGACGGCGGGATTGA
This sequence comes from Martelella sp. FOR1707, assembly GCF_053484265.1. NCBI lineage: Bacteria > Pseudomonadati > Pseudomonadota > Alphaproteobacteria > Hyphomicrobiales > Aurantimonadaceae > Martelella > Martelella sp. FOR1707. Next base: position 13,473 of record NZ_JBAKFP010000001.1, read on the forward strand.
GGGTCACATTTGAAGGGCCGGACGGAACCCGCGAGGAACTGTTCGACAAGATCCTCTCGGCTGTGGGCCGAAGGCCGAATGGCCGGCTGATCGGCGCTGAAAAAGCGGGGATCAGTGTCGACGAGGGCGGCTTCATCACGGTCGACCGGCAGATGCGGACCAGCCGGGAGAATATATTCGCCATTGGCGATGTCGTCGGGCAGCCAATGCTGGCGCACAAGGCCACGCACGAAGGCAAGGTCGCCGCGGAAGTCGCTGCCGGCCAGAAATCCGCCTTTGATGCAAGGGCCATTCCCTCGGTCGCCTATACCGAGCCGGAGATAGGCTGGGTGGGCCTGACGGAAAACGAGGCCAGGTCGAAAGGCATCGCTTATAAAAAGGCGTCTTTCCCCTGGGCGGCTTCCGGGCGGGCGCTTGCCATGGCCGGTTCGGACGGTGTTTCCAAGCTGCTGTTCGACCCCGATAGCGGGCGCGTTCTCGGCGCCGGCATTTGCGGCCCGAATGCGGGCGAACTGCTTGCCGAAGTGGCGCTCGCCATCGAGATGGGGGCTGATGCCGAGGACCTGTCGCTCACCATTCATCCCCACCCGACCTTGTCCGAGACCATCGGGCTTGCCGCCGAAATCTTCGAAGGAACAATCACAGACCTTTAACGTGAAGCTGCTGTTCGAGCGCGTCTCGTATCGGCTCATTCCTTCTGCATCCAGTCCGGCGTGCAGCATTGTCCACTAGATGGACAAATTCGAATTTCGACTGGATTTCAATCGGATGGCGTCCTTATGGTGGTGAAAGCGACACGGAAACAGGTTCCGGCTCTTACTGAAAAAACGTAGCCCGAGGGTGCGTCGTCACAGTGAAAGCCGGACGGGAGGAGTGGATAGATGTCGATCATTTCCCTTGGATATATGGGTATCAATTCCAAGAAACTGGGCGATTGGGAAGGCTTCGCCACGGATCTGCTTGGTATGCAGAAGGTGGATCAGGGCGGACCCATGCGCATGTTCCGGATGGATGACCGCAAGCAGCGCCTGATCGTGACCGGCGAAGGCGAGGAGGATCTTGCCTTCATGGGCTGGGAGGTCGGCTCGCCCGCGGACCTGGAAGCTCTGGCGGCCAGGCTCGAGAATGCGGGTTTCCCCGTCACCTTGCACGGCGCGTCCCTTTCCGATCAACGCCACGTTTCCCGACTGATTTCCTTCCATGATCCCGACGGCAACCGGCTGGAAGCCTTTTGTGGCCCCGAGATCGCAAGCGATCCCTTCCTGTCCGGACGTCCGATCAGCGGCTTCAAGACCGGGTCTCTCGGCATGGGTCATGCGGTCCTGCATGTCGCCGACGTCGAGGGAATCCTGCATTTCTACAGGGACATACTGGGTTTCAACGTGACCGATTACGGCCTGAAGCCCTATCCGCTCTACTTCTTCCACGTCAATGGACGCCATCACAGTTTCGCGATGGTCGGTTCCGGCCGCAAGGGCATTCACCACTTCATGGTCGAACTGCTCTCGCTCGACGATGTGGGCCAGGGCTATGACATAGCCCAGCAGCGCGACGAGGGGATCGCCTATACGCTCGGCCGGCATTCCAACGACCATATGATGAGTTTCTACACCAACACGCCGTCCAAGTTCTTCGTGGAATACGGCTGGGGCGCGCAGGTGGTTGATCCCGAGACCTGGAAGCCGTTCGAGACGCATGAAGGTCCGTCGACCTGGGGGCATGAGCGCGTCTATCTGCCCGAGGACGATGAAGTCAGAATCCGGATGCGCGAGATGCGGCACAAGAATGCCCGCGACGGGTTCCGCGCGCCCGATCCGAAGCCGAACTGCGCTTGGCTCGATAGCATCGTGCACGCAGAATAAAACAGTAAGTTGAACACATAAAAACCGGAGAGGAGACGACGTTGCGCGTAGCATCATTCATTTTGCCCGAGGGCACTGCATCTTATGGAGTGGTTGAGGGAGATACGATCAGGGATGCCGGCGCCGGACTGCGCGCCAGATACCCCGACCTCAAGGCGGTGATTGCGGCAGATGCGATCGGAGAATTGCGGTCCGCCGATGGCGAAAGCCTGGCGGTCGACAGCGTCAGCTTCATCCCGACGATCCAGAATCCGGACAAGATCATCTGCATCGGGCTCAACTATCTGGGCCACATCAAGGAGACCGGCCGGGACCGGCCGGAATATCCTTCGATCTTCACCCGATACCCCTCGACGGTCGTTGGTCACGACCAGCCCATGATCCGGCCGAAGGCGTCGGACAAGTTCGATTATGAGGGTGAGTTCGCGGTGGTCATCGGCAAGCGCGGACGCGCCATCGCAAAGGACAAGGCCTTCGATCACGTGGCCGGATATACCAGCTTCAATGACGGCTCGATCCGTGACTATCAACGGCATACGACCCAGTTCTGGGGCGGAAAGAACTTCGACCGGTCGGGCTCGATGGGGCCGTGGATCGTCACGCCTGACGAACTGGGCGACGTCGACAGCCTGACCCTGGTCACGCGGCTCAATGGCGAGGTGATGCAGGAAACGTCTATTGGCGACCTGGCGTTCAACGTGCCGGATCTGATTGCCTATGTCTCCACGATCACGGAACTGCTGCCGGGCGACATCATCGCAACGGGCACGCCGAGCGGCGTCGGTTTCTTCCGGGATCCGAAGGTGTTCATGAAAGCCGGCGACCGGATCGAAGTCGAGATTTCCGGCATTGGGACTCTGCGAAACACCATCGCCGACGAATAAGAAAACAAGACAAAAAGGCTGGAGGACAAAGATGATACCGACGCACGCGGATGTTGCCATCATTGGCGGCGGTCCCGTCGGGCTGACCGCAGCAAGCCTGCTGGGCAGACTCGGCATCAATTGTGTTCTGTTCGAGCGCAACCAGACGACCGCCTTTCATCCGAAGGGTCACGTGGTGAATACCCGGACCATGGAGATTTTCCGGATGATGGGCATAGCCGAGGGCGTGGACGCGGAGGCGCTTCCCCTTGAACGACACGCCGGCATCGGATTTGTCACCAGCCTGCTTGGCGATGAAATCGGCGCGATCAAGACGCGCAGCGATCCCGAATGGGCGCGCATCGAGCGCACTCAAAGTCCGGTGTTGAAACGGTCATGCCCGCAGGACAGGCTGGAGCCGGTAATCCGCAACCATGCGGAGGGCTTTGAAAGCGTGTCGCTGAACTTCGGCTGCAATGTCACCGGCATCGAACAGCATGATGATGGCGTCACGCTGAGCTGGGAGGACGCCGGCGGCGCCTCCGGCAGCACGCAGGCAAAATACGTGATTGCCGCCGACGGCACGCGCAGCGAAGCGCGCGATGCGGTCGGCGTCGGCATCAGCGGCGAGTCGATGGGGCAGCAGATCGGCATCTATTTCCACGCCGATCTTTGGGAGTATGTGAAGGACCGGCCTTACCTGCTCATGTGGATCTACAACGCCAGAACATCGGGCGTGCTGATATCGCTGGATGGGCGCAATCGCTGGACCTACAATTTCGGCTATGCAGAAACCGAGACGCGCCACGATTTCACCGAGGAGCGCTGTCTGGAGATACTGCACGCGGTGATCGGGACGGATGATATCGACATCGAAATCAAGAACATCATGCCCTGGCGCATGCAGGCGCGCATTGTCGATTCCATGTCCTCGGGGCGCGTCTTCTTTGCCGGCGATGCCGCGCATCCGTTGCCGCCCACGGGCGGGCAGGGGGTGAACACCGGTGTTGCCGATGTGCATAATCTGGCGTGGAAACTGGATTTCGTGCTCAGGGGATTTGCCCCCGAAGGCCTGCTGGAGACCTATGACACGGAGCGCCGGCCGGTTGCCAAGTTCAACGTCGAGCAAAGCGCGCGCAACGCCCGGGCCATGGAGAAGAAGGGCCTGTCGGGAATGCTGTTCAATGACAGCAAGTTCCTGTCCAACATTGAGGGACCCGCGGGCGCCGCGAACCGTGCCAAGCTCGCCGAGGGCATTCCGGAGCAGCGCGCCCATTTCGACTATCCGGGTCAGACCTTCGGCTTTCACTATGATTCCAGCCTCGTGACGGGCGATGGCACCCCAGAGCCGCCGATCGAGGTTGAAACCTACACGCCGACGGCGCGTCCGGGGCACCGCGCGCCGCATATTCCGGCCCGTTTCGAGGGGCGGGACATTTCGATCATCGACCTCTTTGATCTTGAGGCCTTTACGCTTCTCGCGGGCCCGAAGGGGCAAGCCTGGAAGGCGGCGCTTGATGGCCTGGACGGCAAGACGCTGCCGAAGGTGAATGCCTATCTGGTGGGACATGGCCTCGAGGTCGAAACCGATCTTGAAGCCTGGGAAGACCTCTACGGGGTTTCCGATGAAGGGGCGGTCCTCATCCGTCCCGATGGACATGTGGCGTGGCGCAGCTCCGTGAGCGGCGATGCCGATGCCCTGATTGCCGCGCTTCGCAGATCGATCGGCCTGAATGCCGGATCCGAAGATGAAACCGCTAAGAGAAAGACCGTATTGAATGCCGCATCCTGAGTATCAGACAGCAGTCATCATCAAAGAAGCGGGTGGTCCCGAGGTTCTTGTCGCCGAACGGGTGCCGGTCCAGAGCCCCGGCCCCGGCGAAGTGCTGATCCGGGTCTCCGCGGCCGGCGTGAACAGGCATGACGTTCACCAGCGTGCGGCAGGAAAGCACAGCGACGGTCAGGCTGTTCCCGGCCTCGAGGTCTGCGGCGAGATCGTCGCCGCGGGCGAAGGCGTGCGCGGCGTAGCCGAAGGCGAGCGCGTCATGGCGCTGGTTCAGGGCGGCGGGTATGGCCAGTATGTCACCGCGAATGCGGGACTGGTGATGCCGGCGCCCGACACGCTTTCCGATGCCGAGGCGGCAGGCATTCCCGAGGCGGTGTTCACGACGTGGTGGAACTTCTTCAACCTCATGTCGCTTGAGAAGGACCAGTTCGCCCTGTTTCACGGCGGCACCAGCGGCGTCGGTCACATCGCGCTGCAGGCTATGTCGGCGCTCGGGTACAATGTTCTGGCGACCTGCGGCAGCGAGAAGAAGGTGTCGGCCGCGCTGAATTTCGGGGCCAAAGCCGCCTTTCTCTACGATGATCCCGACCTTGCAGACAAGGTTCTGGCCGCAACCGGCGGCAAGGGCATATCCGCGCTTCTGGATGTCTCCGCCGGCGCGCATGTGGCGCAGGACCTGAAGATGATGGCGCCGGACGGGATGATGGCGCATCTGTCCGGCGGCGGCGGCGCCTCCCTCAGCGTTCCGTTGCGCGACCTCATGGCCAAGCGGATTCGTATCTCCGGTTCGCTTCTGCGCCCGCTGCCGCTGGCGCGCAAGATCGCGGTCGCGAAGATGCTCCGCGCGGATGTCTGGCCGCTTCTCGGACGCCAGGTGCGACCGCAGATCGAGGGCCGGTTCGACTTCAGGAAAGCCGCCGACGCTCATCGCATGATGGAGAACAACAGCCATATCGGCAAGATCATCCTCGACGTCGTTCACGACTGACAGGCCGGCGCAGACATCTCCCGGCGGCGGTTGAACCCGCCGCCTGTTGGCCTAGTGTGACCGCTCCGCCTTTTGTTGCTGTAGTCTTGGATAGACAGGGGCAAGGCGAGCTTTGATCGACCGCCCGGCTTGGCATCGCCCCCGATTTTCCCATAATAGAGCTCGCGGACGCGAAACATGCCACTGGACAAGCCCTGCGCTTGTTTATCCGGAGACGAGTTGAGAATGGCCACCAAGGGCGGATCACGCTACAAAAGGATTCTCGACCAGTTCACCGAAGACCGACCGGCATGGACCGTTGCCGATCTGGCGGAGCAACTGGAAACGGCCAGCAGCACCCTGTACAAATGGGTCGGGGAGCTCGTAGCCCTCGGCTTTCTGGAAGCGACACTCGATGCCCAGTATCGGCTGGGGCCGGCGTTCCTGGAGTTCGAGCGCCGTTTGCGGCGAACGGACCCGTTGCTGCGGGCGGGCGAGGTATTTCTCACGGAACTTGTCGAAAAATCCGGGCTCGAGTGCACGGCAATTCTCGCGCGGCTTTACGGCAACAAGGTCATGTGCGTCGCGGATGCGCACAGCGCGAACATGCAGTTGACCAGCAGTTTCGAACGAGGCCTGCCGATGCCTCTGACGAGGAGCGCCACGTCGCGGGCGATCCTCTCCGTCATCGAGTCGCGCCGTCTGAAGCGTTTCCTGCAGCGCGAAACCGAACTGAAGGGACCGTCCCTGAACCGTTTTCTCGAAGATGTCTTTGCCGCGCGCAAACAGGGCTACTGGATCTCCCGCGGCGAGGTCGACCAGGGCGCGATCGGCATCGCGGTTCCGCTTTTCGACCGGCAGTTGGGGCTCGAGGCGTCGCTCAGTCTCGTGGTAAAGACCGATAACGTCAGCGAGGAAGAGCTTGGCAGAGTGACCGCTCTGCTGACGCAGACCGTTGAGCGGATACAGGCGTTTCTGGCGCAGCAGTATAAAGCGCCGGAAACGACATAACATTTCAGGGCTGCAGCGCTTTGGACAAGGACGGCAACCCTGAAAACATTGTGTTATGACCGCAGAATGGCCTTGCCCCAGGTGTTTAGCGAGCGTGCTTCGTGGGGCCAGTCTTCGCACGGACGGTCATGAATGACTTCGAGTTCGGCGGAGATTTCGATCCAGTTGCCATCCGGGTCCGCGATAAACGCAAACAGATTGTGGCCGGGTCCATGCCGGCCCGGTCCCCACATAAGCTGGATTCCCTTGCTGGCGAAATGCTCGCACCAGTCGCGCAGATAGTTCCATTCGCCGGCTTCGTAGGAATGGTGATCCATGCCCGTGCGGTCGCCGTCAAAGGCGGCGATGGTGTGGTGCTCGTGATTGGACGTCACGAAGATCGTGGCGATTGAACCGTCGTCGCGCACGACACGGTCAACCATGCGGAAGCCGAGCTTCTTGTGGTAGAATTCATGGAAGCCCTCGATGTTCTGCGTGCGATAGGTCATGTGCTGGACGGGGCCCCAGATGGGGGCTGCGGCATTGGCGCGCGGCCAGCCCATCGTCTTTACATAAGCGGCTTTCGACAGTCCGAACACGACGAGATGACCGTCGTAATCGCGCACCGCAAAGGCGCCGTCCTCGAAATAGGGAGACGGGCTGTCGAGGATTTCCACGCCCTGCGAGCGGGCGCGTTCGCGTATCATCTCCAGTCCATCGGTGTCGCGCACCGCAAGGCCGGAAAATCCGAGCTTCTGGTCCTCCCCCTTCAGCACGATCATGCGGCGGGCCGGCCCTTCGCAACGCCACTGGGTCTCGGAGATCTTCTCGACCTCCATCTGCATGGCGTCGCCGTAGAACGCGGCGAGCCTCTCCGGGTTCGCGCTCTCGAATGCGACGTGGTGAAGATATGCGCCGGCTTGGGCGACGGTATCGGGCATTTGTACTCTCCTCAAAGTTTTTACGTTGCAATATTATCTAAAAAAGAGAATACTGCAAATGAATTGACGTGTGGGGAGCAAATCCTCGATGCGCGAGACGTGTATGGGGCATGCCGGCCGCAAACGCCGCAACCCGGAAAGCAGGAGGGCCGAAGCCTTGAAGAATAGCGAAGGAGGCTTTCGCGCGGAGACATCCGCCGTTAGCCGGGCAACGGGCGCATCAGACCCCGAACCGGCAATCAGTTGCGCCGATATATACGATACTTTTCATGCCGCGTTGGGTGTCTGCAGCCTCCAGTTCAGAAATCTCGGAAAGCGGGAGACTTTCTTCGGGCCGGCGGAGACGGTCGCGACATTCGAGGATCATACGCCGGTTCTCGAATGCGTTTCCGCTGCCGGCAACGGGCGTGTCCTCGTGGTGGACGGGCAAAGGTCGCTGACGACCGGCGTGATGGGCGACCGACTTGCGGAAATGGCGAGGATGAATGGTTGGGCCGGCGTCGTCATCAACGGCGCGGTTCGCGACAGCGCGGCCATCGACGCCATGGCATTTGGCGTGAAGGCGCTCGGCGTGACGGCAAAGCGGGGCTGGCAGGCGACTTCGGGCAGCTTCGGCGGACAACTGCGCTTTGGCGATATCACCATTGATCGCGGCGATTGGATATATGCTGATCGGGACGCGGTGCTGGTCAGCAAATCGGAGCTGAACATGGCCCTCGTGAAGGGTGCCGCAGTGGCGGAATGAGATGCCGATAAAGCCGGAAAGGCGCAATGTGAAGGAGGCTCCTGACCCTTCAGAAGAAACGGGCCGCCGAGCAGACCAAGACGCGGTGATCGCGCGGCGGCAGGGAGGATTCCACGTGACTACGGGTAGCAACATGACTGAAGTTATCGAGACCGACGTACTGATTGTCGGCGCGGGACCGGTGGGCCTGTCGCTGGCAAACGAGCTGGGATACCGCGAGGTCGATTATATCCTCGTAGAGGAGGGGGAGGGGAAGATCTTCTTCCCGGCCGGCGAGAATATCTTCTCCCGCACGATGGAGTATCTGCGCCGCTGGGGCATTGCCGATCGTGTGCGCTTCGGCGATGCGATATCGCCTGACTGTCCGCGCAATATGGGGTTCTGCACCACGCTGGAGGGCTGGCCTCTGGCGCTTTTCCCAGGGGTCTCAAACGCCGAAGCCCCACAAAAGGATGCGCATTCGCCGGAAGGCGGGTTCTTCTATCCCAAGAAAGGGTTCGACCCTGCGCTTCGTGAGGCCGCCGAAGAAAAGGGCGGCGATTTGCGATATGGCCACAGGCTGATTTCATTCGATCAGGACACAGACTATGTGACGAGCACCGTCGAAGACCTGCAAACCGGAGAAATCCGTCAGATACGCAGCCGGTATCTTGCAGCCTGCGACGGCGCGCGCAGCACGGTCCGCAAACAGCTTGGCATCAGCTACACCGGAAGCTTCGGCGAGGGCTTCAACTTTGCGGTCTATTTCCGCTGTGAGGGCCTGGGAGACAAACTCAACCGCTTGTTCGGACGCAAGATGGCGCAGGTGCATACCGTGTGCCACGCCAACCGCGCCTATATCACGGCGGTTGACGGCCGGGATGAATGGCGGTTCTCCATGTACACGGAGGAAAAACGGGACTTCGACCCGAGAGAAGTAGTGGCCGCGGTCATCGGCCCGGAGCTCGCCTTCGAGGTGATCCAGGCCCAGCCCTGGACGGGACACCGCGTGGTGGCGGAGCGCTATCGCGATAATCGCGCGTTTCTGCTGGGCGATGCAAATCATCTGCGCTGGCCGAAGGGCGGTTTCGGCGCCAACACCGGCATCGGCGATGCCGTGGACCTGGGCTGGAAGCTTGCGGCGCGCTTGCAGGGATGGGGCGGAGAGGCCCTGCTGGACAGCTATGAGGCCGAACGGCGGCCAATCGCCATACGCAATACCAACGAGGCGGCGAACAACCGGGTGTTCGACAGCATGATCGCGCCGGAGCAGCATGTGGAAGAGGTCGGCGAAGAGGGCGCGGAAGCGCGCCAGCGCTTGAGAGACCGCCTCTTCGCCCTGCGCTACCGGGAGTTCGCAACAGCCGGCATACAATTGGGGCACCGCTATCGCCAGTCGCCGGTCTGCGTTCCGGACAACAGTCTGGAACCACCGGACGATCACATGCTCTATCGCCCGTCAACATATCCCGGCGGCCGGGCGCCGCATGCCTGGATGAACGATGGCCGCTCGACGCTCGACCTGTTCGGCAAGGCGTATGTACTGATGGTCTTCGGCACGATAGCGGGAACCGATGCATTTCTGGCCGAAGCCAAACGAATGGGCATACCTGCCGGGATGCATCTTATCGAGGAGGAAGAAATCGGCGCGCTCTATGAGAAGCCGCTGGTGCTCGTGCGACCAGACGGGCATGTCTGCTGGCGCGGCGAACGGGTTCCGCAAGCAATGACGGAATTGTGGAACACGGTCACGGGCCGGCGTTGCGCTGCGGAACCGTAAATGCGCCGCAGGCGCGCCTGCTGTTGTCCGGTCCCGTCCTGAAGTTCGGGAACCGGCGGATCGCCGCGTCAAACCTTTACCGTGACCGCCGCCCATGCGATATCTCGTCTGGATGCGGCCGATCTCCACAACGCGCGGGTCTGTAGCAAAGATGAGCCAACTCAATCACGTGCGATCGTTGCAGCGCGGTATCGCGATCCTACAGATCATAAACCAGAAGAACGGCCTCAAGGCCGCTGAAATCGCCGCGATCGCGGACATCCCGCGGCCGACCGTCTATCGGCTCCTTGAAACGCTGGAGCAGATGCGCCTGATCGTGAAGGATCAGACAAGCGACAGCTGGCGTGTTGCCATTCACGCGAAATCGCTCAGCTCCGGCTTTCGCGACGAGGACTGGGTCATTCAGACTGCTGTGCCCGAGATGGTGCGGCTGGGGCGCCAGGTGCTGTGGCCGCTTGATCTGGTCGCATTCCGCAATTCTGTCATGGAGATCCGGGAATCCACGCATAATTTCAGTCCGTATTCCCTGGATCACGGCATGGTCGGCCTGGGCCTGCCCGTGCTGGGCAGTTCCAGCGGGCGTGCCTATCTGGCCTTTTCCCCGGATGACGAGCGGGAGCATGTTCTGGCCGGCCTGAGCGTTGAGTTGGGCGTTGAGCCGCCTTTCATGACCGTGGATGGCCCATTGGAAAAGATACTGGAAGAATGCAGAGATCTGGGTGTCGGGTTTCGTCGCGAGGGCTTTCGCAGCGGAACCATGAGCATTTCGGCTCCGGTGGTTTTCAGGAAACGCGTGATTGCATGCCTGACGATGGTCTGGATCAAGTCGGCGCTGAGCTTTGAATCAGCCGTGGCCAGCTATCGCGAACCGCTCATCGAAGCCGCCAACAGGATCTCCGCTCAGGTCGAAAAGCTCGAATACGAGATCGAGGAACTGGGCGATTGATTGTTCCTGCCTGCACGCGCTTTCTGCCGGCGCGCAAGAGGAGGGGTGGCGCTGCCCCGTATCAAAGCGGGGACAGCGCCTGAACGCTTCAGAGTTTCGAAGCGTCGATATTCAGCTTGTTGTCCGTGACAGCCGCCCGCTCGCGCGCCAGCGCGCGCTGGAACGAAGGGCGCGCGCGAACGCGCTCGGCATGGGCTGCCAGCGCGGGATAGTCCTCCATGTTGAACGCGCCCTTGGCCGCCGTGGAGAACACCCAGTATAGATAGACATCGACGATCGACCATTGCTCGCCGTACCACCATGTGGACTTCGACAGCGTTTCCTCGACGAAGCGCGCTTCCTTGTTCAGCTTCTCCAGACCGTCCTCGGCAATGCCGCTGACATTGCCCTTGGTCCATTTCTTGGGATTTCGGATCTGGCGTACCATCGGATGCAGCATGCTGGCGCACCAGGCAAGGTCGCTCAGCCCGCGGGCATCATCAAAAACATCGCCGCTGCGCGGCAACAGGCACGCATCGGGGAAGCTCTGATGCAGGTAGAACAGAATTGCCGGATTCTCGGTCAGGGTCTTGCCGTCGACCGAGAGTGCCGGAACCTTTGCCTTCCGGTTCTGCGCGATGTAGTCGGGGCTATACTGCTGATCCGAGCGAATATCGATCCAGCGATCGAGATAGGGCGCACCGGTCTCCTCGAGCGCTGTCAGTGTTACGCGTGAGCACGCGCCAGGATAGGCATAAAGTACGGTTTGGCTCATGTGTGTCCTCCTCCGGATACGAATTTATCGATTGGCGTGATTGATATTCGCTGGCCGTGAATGCGGCGCGAGCGCCGCCGGATGGCTGGATAAGCCGTGTCATAGCCTGCGTTTAGGCTGGGATGATCAGGCTCGGCTCAACGAACCAGGGAGCGCACATTGGCCGCCGGCGGCAGCATCTCGCGCACCTGTAGATCGCACTCGAATATTTCCCGCAATCTTTCCCTGACCGTGTGGCCATGTTCGACCACCAGGCTTTCCGCGCGCGAGGATTGCCCCCTCCGGACCGCCCCGTAAATCGCCTTGTGCTCTCTGTGAGCTTCCTCCATTCGGGCCAATCCGTCCTCGTCCTTCTTCACGGTGAACAGAAAGGTCGAGGGTGATACGAGCGGCATGCGGCTAAGGTTCGCATAGACCTTGTTCAGCGTCGAGCGATTGGCGGCCTGGATCATGTTGAGGTGGAATTTCTCGTTCGCCCGCGTCCAGCGCGAAAGCTTCTCTGCCGAGGTTCCGGCGCCCGACAACAGGTCGTCGCACTCGGCGATGCATTCTTCAAAGACCTCTATGCCTCTGCCGGTCAGATGCCCTTCCTCCATCGCGGTGCGGATGGCGAGGCCCTCAAGGGCGCTGCGGACGTCGTAGGCGGACAGGATATCGTCAACGGTAAATTCGCAGACGGTGAAACCCCGGTTGGGATGGCCTTCGACAAGGCCATCCGCCTCCAGCATGCCCAGGGCGACGCGCACCGGAGTGCGCGAGACGCCGAATGTTTCGGCGATGTCGCGCTCCTGCACGCGTTTGCCGGCGGACAGTTCACCGCCCAGTATCATTTCGCGCAGCCTCTGCGCCACGATTTCGGTGTTTGTGAGCGTTCCCGCGCGCACCTGAAGTTTGCTTTGAGACTCTGTGTTTGAATTGGCCACCTGACACTCCAGTGTTTCAGACCTCACCTTGTACATCAATTCCGGCCTCTTGGGAGCGCCTGAACATTTGCGGGCAGCGCAAGTCAGCTCTTGTGTAACCGAGGTTTTCGACAAAATAGCATGCCATTTTGCAAAAAATCAATAATTCTCTTTGATTTTTGCCATCCATCAATTAGTTTGGCATGCCAGAATGGAGTTGAGGCAAATCCGGGAGGATCGGGCAAGGATTGCCCGACAGGTGTTTTGTCTCAAAAGCGGGAAGGGGACGCTCGGCGCGGGACAGCATGTTTTTCAGATATATCTGCCGCTCCAATTCGAGTTAACCGAAGCAAATTCCGTTCTGGAGGCGTTCAGTATTCTGATTCTGCAGGGTGATATTCGGGAGAATGACCTGAAGCAGAATTCGAAGGCGCAAAATTAAACTTTCTTTGGGAGGAAAGATTGTCAAAACTTACCAAATTTACCAAGGGGATCGCCGCTGTTGGCGTTGCCTGCTCGATGCTTCTTTTTCCGGTTACCGGCGCTTCTGCGGCGGAAAAGCTGCGCATGGTGACCAGCCTTCCGGCCCCTTCGTTCCTTTACAAGGACATCATTTCGGTCTGGGCGAAAAATGTGACGGATGCCTCCAACGGCACGCTCGACGTCGAGGTATTCCCGGCTGGCGCCTTGGGTCGGGATCCCGCATCGCACCTTGATATGGTCTCCAGCGGCGTGGCCGACATCGGCTATATCGTGGCCGGCTACACGCCGGGCGCCTTTCCGGAAACGACAGTGATGGAGCTGCCTGGCGTCATTCCTTCCGCGACGGTTGGCTCGGTTGCCGGCGCCATGATGGTCGAGGAGGGCCTGTTCAAGGGCGTAGGCATGGACAAGGTGAAGATACTGGGCATGTTCTCGACCGCGCCCACGCTTTTGCACACCACCTCCAAGGTCGAGACCCTTGATGAGGTCAAGGGCATGCGGCTTCGCGGAGCGGGCCCGCAGCTGCTGCATTCGATCGAGGCGCTCGGGGCAACCCCTGTCGGCGGCATCACCAGTTCAAACCTCAGCGAGGCGCTGTCGCGCGGGCTCGTGGCAGGTTCGGTGAATGAATGGGTGGCAGCGACGATTTTCGGCGTTATCGAATCCGCGAAATTTCATCTCGACGTCAATATGGGGACCTCTCCCATCATGGTCGTGATGAACAAGGCGAAATACGACGCCCTTTCGGATGAGCAGAAAGCGGCGATCGACAAGAACGCCGGCGAAGCCTTCTCACGGCTGTGGGGCGAGCAGTTTGACGGGAACAACGAAAAGTTCCGCGCCAAGACCCTGGAAGATCCTTCCCAGCAGATGGTGACCCTTTCGCCCGAGGAGAAGGCCAAGTGGGAGGCCCGCTTGCAGACCGTGGTCGACAGCTGGATCGAGCAGACGCCGAACGGCCAGCAGATCTTCGACAAATACAGCGAGGCGGTTGCCGCGGCGAGCCAGTAGGTTCGCCCGAACACGGGCGGCGGCGCGCGTGAAAAACGCACCCGTCCGCCGTTCGTGTTCGCTTGTCATTCTCTCCAATGCCTTGCCGCGAAACCAGAACCTCACCGTTTTCGAGGGGAGTAACTCCTGTGTCCTCCATAGATAAAATCACGCGCTACGCGACGCGCTGGTTGGCGCTGCTGGGGTTTGGCGGCCTTCTCGTGCTTGCGATCACGACCGCGATCGATGTGCTCTCGCGGTCGCTGCTGTCGGCTCCGATCCATGGCGTCAACGATGTCAGCTCGGTCGTCATGGCGGTGGTGATCGCCTCATGCATACCCGCCAGTCTCTACGACCGCAGCAATATCTCGGTCGAGATACTCGGCTCCATGGGAGGGCCCTCGCTCGAACGGGTGTTCCGGGTATTCGCGAGCCTGGTGGTTCTGATCTTCATGTCGCTGATGGCCTGGTACTTCGTGCCCTATACGGAAGAAACCTACAGGACCGCGCGTCAAACCTGGGTGCTGGCCTGGCCGGTCTGGCCCTGGTGGGCCGCGGCAACAGCGTTCCTCTTTCTTGCCGCCTTCGTTCAATTGCTGAATTTTATCAATGATATAATCGTGATGGTCACCGGCGGGCGGGTCGATCCGCAAGGAGTCGAAACGAAGCTTGTGCCTTCCCGCAACCCGAATTCTGAAAGTGACGCATAAAAATGGAGCCTTCTGTCATTGCCCTGATCGGCTTTGCCGTCATGTTCGCTCTGGTCGCGGCGCACGTGCCGATCGGCGTTTCGATGGCCGTTGTCGGCGTTGTCGGCTTTGCCTTTCTGGCCGGCTGGGGCCCGGCGCTGTCGCTTCTCGCTTCGGAACCCGCCTCGACAATGGCCAGCCTTGATCTCGCGGTTATCCCTTTGTTCATGCTGATGGGCGGTCTTGCCACCGCCGGGGGGCTTGCCAAGGACATATACGAAACCGCGGAAGCGCTCGTCGGGCACCGCCCCGGCGGGCTCGCCGCCACGACCGTCGTCGCGAGCGCCGGTTTCGGCGCCGTCTGTGGCTCGGGCGTTGCCACCACCGCGACTTTCGGGCGCGTCGCGCTGCCGGAAATGCTCAAGCGCGGCTATTCCCCCGGCAGCGCCGCCGGCTCTGTCGCCGCCGGTGGCACGCTCGGCATCATCGTGCCGCCGTCGAGCATCATGATCCTGTACGCCGTGCTGACGGAACAGTCCGTGCTTTCGCTCTTCACGGCGGCGGTGGTGCCGGCCCTCCTGTCGGTGACGCTCTACATGATCGCCATCTGGATCGTCGCCAAGCGTAATCCGGCCGCAATGCCCGGAACGGACCGCCTGCCTTACAGGGACCGGATCAGGGCGATCGGCAAGTCCTGGGGCGCGATAATGCTGGCGGTCATCGTGCTGGGCGGCATCTACTCGGGCGTCTTCACGGTCAACGAGGCGGCGGCGATCGGCGTGGTTCTGGCATTCCTGTTTGCGATCTTCCGCGGGCGTCTGAACCGCAAGACATTTCTGGTCGTGCTCTCCGACGCCAGCGTGTCGACCGTGATGATCTACATCATGGTCTTCGGCGCCATGATCTTCTCCTACTTCATCAGCATATCGGGCGTGACGACCGACATCGTGGTCGGCATCAACAATCTGGACCTGCCGCCGCTCGGTGTGATCTTCATCCTGGTGGTGGTCTATCTCTTCCTCGGGTCGATCTTCGACGAGGTGGCGGCCATCGTCGTCACGCTGCCCTTCGTGCTGCCGATCATCATTGCAATGGGTTATGATCCGGTCTGGTGGGGCATATTGAACGTCGCGCTCGTGGGCGTCGGCATGCTGACGCCGCCAATCGGGATCAATGTGATGCTGCTGAGTTCGATGCGGCCGGACATTCCGCTGTTCACGATCTATCGCGGAATCACGCCCTACTTCCTGGCCGATTGCGTCCGGATCCTGATCCTCGTCCTGTTCCCGCAGGTAACGCTGTGGCTGCTGCATGCCGGCTGAAGCGGCGTCCGCGCCTGGACCCGCATACGATGAGACCGTAAACCCGCCACCGATCTGGCTGATGATGCAGGGAGGCCGCTATCTGCTGGAATACCGTACTTTTCCACCTGCAATCATCTCTGGCCAAGCCAATTCGTTATCTCGTCGGCATGACGGTCTGGTGAACCTTGGCGTAAATTGTCCCGAAAGAATGGCGAAGGACCCCATCGGGAGTTCTCGCCTTTTTCCCTATTGTGATATCTGTCGTTGTCCTTATTGCAGCAAGCGCAACGGAGGAAACGTGACGCTACTGCATCGAACTCGATAATTACCGGAGTTTTAGACTGTGAAAATTCCGCTTCAGAGCCATCGGCGGGCGTCGGCGAACCGAGGTGTGCCAGCCGCCTTTCTCATATTACCGCAAAATCAGTCAAACCGGACATAGCCTCATTTTTGTCATTCTAGCTATGCCAAGCTCTTGTTCGGTCATCAGAATCTTTCCGTAGAAAACCTCATAGCGACTTCGTCGAAGGTTCATATCGTCCCTGATTTTTACATTGCTGAACGTTGTCCCGGGCAGCTGATGAACAGTTCCCATCATCGTTCCGATCAGCCGCTCGATGTGTCCACCGAAGCGCGGTGTCGCTGGCGGTCGTCGCCAGCCCAGGCGGCTGAACCTGTGCATTGCCAGCATTCATAAGCCGCCATTTGTCTCGAAAACCATGAGCACGAGGTTTCGGACAGCTTTTTGTCCTTTACTCGAGTTCACGATGTCATTGCGTTCTTTTTGAAAGAAATGCCGACAAAGTGAAGAGTTGCCCTCTGCTCCGCAAGTCCGGGTGGATTTCACCACACAGGTCTTTGGATGGCAGCTACCTCTCCTTTCTATCGTACCGTACGTCGCGGCATGCCAGGCCTGCGGCGGGAGCGTTTCAGCCGTTCGAAAGCGGCGCTGAGGTGGGAGGTCACAGAGGAGCGCGCCCATCGCTCGTTGCGGGCCCGGAGCGCGTGGAGAATATCCTCGTGCTGCTGAATGCTTTCCTGGATTTCGTTATCCGAGTAGATGTAGAAACCGCCCAACAGTTTGGGATATTCCAGCAGCGAGGTGCCGAAATTGCGCAACCTTGCGCTGCCGCAGGCCTGATAAATCTGCATGTGAAATTCATGGTTCACCGACTGGACGATGTCCCTGAAATTACGGGCTTTGCCTTCAAACGCGCGAGCGATGTCGCGGTTCATCTCTTCCATTTTTGTGATATCGGCGTCCGACATGTTGCGCGTCGCCCAGGCGGCGGCCAGTCCTTCCGCGAGAATGCGCAGCTCGAAGATTTCCTCGATATCATTGTCGGTCCACTGACTGACCACGGCGCCGCGCTTTGGCGCGGCCTCGAGCAGACCTTCCGTGATCAACCGCTGAAGCGCTGCCCGGACGGGGGTGCGGCTGACATGCAGTTCGGCCGCGATATGTTCTTCCCGCAGTTTTTCCCCGGGTGAGAAGTGGCCCGCGATCAACCGGCGCCTCAACTCCGTGTGTACATCGTCACTGACGCTCATGCGACACCTGACCTTATCATTCAACTCTCATAGGCTTGTCCGCGAAAAGACGAGTCTCTCGTCGGTAGCCGGCAGGTTAGAACGCAGGTCTCATGGATACAAGCTGTCATCCGTAACTTGAAACCTTCCCATTCGCCCTTCAACGATAGAGCGCCTGAGGGTTTTCCGACATGATCCGGCGCAGGACGGTTTCATCGCCGGCCGCCGTGCGAATGAAAGAAAGGAGCTTCGAGAAGTCCGGGGGCTTACTCTCGGTCACATGCGGCCAGTCGCTTCCCCATATGAGCCGAGAGGAATCTGCGGCGATCAGCTGCTTTGCGACATCAAGACTATGCGCCCAGGAGAGGTCGTCCATATCCTCATGGTAAGGGCCCGAAAGCTTGACCCAGACATGCGGCAGTTCATAAAGCCGCAGGAGCGCCTCCAGATCCGGGCCAGGACCGGGACGGCAGCGGCCGAGGTGGTTGAGCACAAGCGGGACGCCAAGATCGGCGAGCATCTCATGATGGCGGGAGAGCTCCCTGGCCGGCAGGTGCAGTTCGAGATTCCAGCCGAGATCGCGGATCAGGGCGGCGGTTTTCGGCATGTCTTCGATCTGCGTCGCGCCGGCTTGAACCTGATTGAAGCGCACCCCCCGCATGCCGGCCTCGTGCCACGCTGAAAGCGCTTCGCGCTCGACATCCGGCGTGATCACGCCGGTCGCGCGGTATCCCGCGCCAAGTTCAGCGAGCGCGCGCAGCAGGACCGTATGATCGCCGCCGTAGAGGGAGGGTTGCACCAACACGCCGCGGGTCAGGCCCAGCCCTTTGGTCGCCGCGCGGTAGTCGGCGCAACTGGCGGTCCGGTTCGCGATGACGGCATTGGCAACGACCGGGGCCGCGGCATCGAGGCTGTGAAAATGGCAGTCCCAGGCGCCGGACGCGGTGTTCGTGGTCATTGCAGGCTTTCCGGCAGCCAGAGCGCAATCTGGGGGAATGCGATCATCAGGCCGATCATGGCGATGATTGCGCCGAGGAAGGGCAGGATCCCGATGAAAACGTCGTTTGGCGACCCCGATTTCCGCAGCCCCTGAACGACATAGCAATTGATCCCGATCGGCGGCGTGATCATCCCGGCCTCGATCACCATCATCAGGATGATGCCGAACCACACCGGATCATAGCCGAGACCGATGATGAGCGGCGCGGTGACCGGGACCGTCAGCACGATCATCGAAATCCCGTCCAGCACGCAGCCGAGCGCCATGTAGAACACGATGATAATGCACAGAACGGCCAGGGGCGGCATTGCCAGACCGGAAATATAGTCCGTGATCTGCTCGATAAAGCCGGACATGCCGAGCGCAAAATTCAGGAAATAGGCGCCGATCAGAAGCAGCATGATCATGCCCGTCGAACGCATCGTGCCTTCAATCGCCTTGTTGAGCATGGCGATGGAGAGCGTGCCGTTGAAGGCGCTGAGGATCAGGGAAGCGGCAATGCCGAGCGCGGAGGCCTCGGTCGGGGTCGCAACGCCGGCATAGATCGAACCGACAACGACGATGAAGATAAAGAAGATCGGCAGCAATTGCGGCAGGCTGCCCAGCCGGTCGGCCCAGCCATAGGTCTCTTTCCTGCCGCCCCAAGACGGAAAGAACACGCAACAGAGAATTACCGCCAGCATGAAGATCAGCGCCAGCAATATGCCGGGGATGAAGCCCGCCAGATAAAGCTGCGGGATCGAGGTCTGGGTGATCGCGCCATAGATGATCATATTGATGGAGGGCGGGATCAGCGTGCCCAGCGTTCCGCCGGCGGCGACCGTGCCCAGGAACAGTCGTTCATTGTAGCCGTTCTTCTCGATCTCGGGAAAGGCGATCGTGCCCACGGTGGCGGCCGTGGCCACGCTGGAGCCGGAGGTGGCGGCGAACATGGTGCAGGCGGCGATATTGGTGTGCATCAGACCACCCGGAAGGCGGTTAAGCCATGGCAGCAAGGCGCGGTACATGGACGATGCGCTGCCGCTGTGCAGCATGATTTCGCCCATCAGGATGAACAGAGGAATGGCGACCAGCAAGTCGTTGGTGGCCGTTTCCCAAGTGGTGATCCCGATCACCGAGATGATGTTGACGGGCAGCCAGAACAGGCTGAGCAGAATGCCCGCGAACAGCAGGACAATTCCGACCGGAATGCTTGTCGCGATCAGGCCGAAGAGGCTGCCGATAAATCCGAGAATAGACATGGCTTTTGTTCCGGGGCTTTTTAGAGCCTTTCCGCATTTCACGGAAACGCGGAAAGGCTCTGTCTTTTGTTTTTACGCAATTCCGGACGGTGAACCGGTATCCACTTCACCTGGAATTGCTCTAGAGGTCGCCGAGTTCTTCGAGGCTCTGATGTCCTTGCGCTCCCGGGTGCTCAACCGTCTGGGGAAACCTGCGCAACAGTCCGATGAGGACGAGCGCCGAGACCAGCGTGAAAAGCAACAGCCCGAGCAGGAAGAGCGCATGCGGATAGACCAGCGGAATATTGAGCAAGGTCGAGGTCGCATCGAATTCGATGGCTTCCTTCAACTGAAGCCACTCGTTCCAGCTCAAAATGGCCGCGCCGATCAGCATGGTCATAGCGGCCAGAACATCGAGTGACCCCCGAATGCGGGTGGGCAACAGACGTTGCACGACATCGAGCCGGATATGCGCGGTGAACAGCGCCGCATAGGCAATCGCAACGCCGGTGGCGAATGCGAAAACGAAACCGGTGATCTCGGTCGACCCGGTAATCGAGACCTTGAACAGCTTGCGCGAGATCGTATCCACGCAAATCATCGCAGCGATGCCGAGCAGGCCATAACCACCGGCGCGGGAGGCCAGGATGGTAACCTGTTGCAACAGCGAGCGCTTTTTGGGGACAGGTGCGGATGTCATATGCGGATTTCCCACGTCAGCGGTTTCAGACACATCGAAGCTGCGATGCCGAAAGGCAAAGGGCCCGATCAGGTCTCTTGACCCGACCGGCCCCCGTTGCCAACCGGCTCTACTGCTTCATCTCAATCCCGACAAGCTCGCCGATCGTTGCATTCCACTCCGATACACAGGCTTCACCGCAATTGCCGGCGAAATTCGGCAGCACCTTTTCCTGCGTTAGCCGCGCGACCTCGGCCAGTTCGGCCTCGGTCGGAACCGTGACGGTCGCATCATATTTCTGGAACGCGCCGCTGTCGTCGCATTGCGCGTCGCCGGCGGTGCACCACAGGCCCATATTGTGGTTGCGGATCTGCGTCGGCCAGGCCATTTCCTGCTCGAAATATTCGCTGGCAAGACGCAGCCATTCCTGAACTTCCGGCGCCTGCTTGTTGAACCAGGATTCATTCACGATCCTGATCTGCGGGGCCCAGCCGGTGTTCAGCGCATAGACATATTTCGTGACCTCCGGCAGCTTGGCGATATTGCCGCTGGCGGTGCCGGTGATGCCGCAATCAATAACGCCGCGCTGCAGGGCCGGCGCCATCTCGGCAAACGGCATGGAAACTGCAGTCGCGCCGAGCGCGGTGATCAGATCGGCCTGCGTGCCGCTGAAAACGCGAACGGTTTTGCCCTTCAGGTCTTCGAGGCTTTCAACCTTTGCGCCGCACCACAGAACGAGACCAGTGGTCGGCCAGCTTGCAAGCGCAACCGATCCCGCCTTCTTCGACAGGGTCTCATTGATGACCGGCATGAAGGCGTCGCTGCTGGCGCGTACGCCCTCGATCGTTGGCGTGACGCCGGAAATGTCCATGCCATCCAGAATCTTCATGTTTTCGCTGGCATAGGACGCAACGGTATCGGCCATGTCGTAGACCCCCGAGCGCACCAGGGTGACCATCTGCGAACCGGGCACGCCCAGTTCGGTGATCGAGCTGAGCTTGACGTCGATCCGGCCATCGCTGAGCCGCGGCACGACCTCCTCCCAGAAGGGCTTCTCAAGCATGCTCCATTCCGACGTGCTGCTGTCGATCGCCAGCACTGAAACCTGGGTCTTTTCCGGCAAGGTCTTCGCCAGTTCCTGCAACTGCGCCTCGGTCACCTCGGCCTGCGCCGAGCCGTGGGCTGCAAGCGAAAGCGTCATCGCCGCGGCAAGTGCTGTCAGTGTTTTCTTTTCCATGGTTTTTCTCCTCCTAGAGCGTTAACTGTCAGTCGATATATTCAACGTTGCGGTTGGCCAGAATTTCATTCACCCAACTGCGATCCACCGTGCCGTTGCGGATCGCGGCGATCTCCTGTTGCTCCGCAGCCTGTTTTGCGCGCGCAGCCTCAAGGATTTCCGCCGCCTCGCCGGCCGGAACGCAGAGCACGCCGTCGCCATCGCCAAGGATCAGATCTCCGGGCTTGATCACCATCCCGTCGATCGCAACCGGAACATTGATTTCGCCGGGGCCGTCCTTGTAAGGGCCGCGATGGGAGACGCCGGCGGCAAACATCGCCATGCCGCTTTCGCGGATTTCCTCCGCATCCCGGATCGCGCCATTGATCACGAACCCGGCCACGCGGTTTTCCTGCGCGAGATAGACCATGATCTCGCCCATGATCGAGTTGGTCAGGTCTCCGCCCGCGTCGACGACGATGACGTCGCCCTCTTCCGCCATGTCGATCGCCTTGTGCACCATCAGA
Source organism: Martelella sp. FOR1707 (assembly GCF_053484265.1). NCBI lineage: Bacteria > Pseudomonadati > Pseudomonadota > Alphaproteobacteria > Hyphomicrobiales > Aurantimonadaceae > Martelella > Martelella sp. FOR1707. The sequence goes on from NZ_JBAKFP010000001.1 coordinate 35,626, forward strand.
TTGTCGCCGGGACGGGTCTTTACCGTCAGCGCCGGGCCGGCCATGATCCGCCCTTCGGCATGGTACGGACGCAGCCGCGACCCGGCGGCGGTCATCCGGTTCATCGCGTCCGAAACATTGGCGACGGGAAGGCTTGCAAACCCCTCCACGAGAGCGCTTTCGACCCTGGATTTGCGGGCATGAATTCTGAAGCCGGCAGTCATTTCTTCTCTCCGATAGTCAAATGGTGGTGTGTGGGAAGCGGCCGCCAGGCTTTCAGAAAGCGGCGCAAACGGCGCCCGGTCACGACAGACCTGCGGAAAGCCAGCGCACCGCCTCCGCTACATTGGCTGGTGCCGCAGGCCTTTCCTGTGAAATCCGCTGCGATGTTCTTGCATAAGCGGCCAGAACCGCATCGGACACCGGGGTCTGCAGCCCGAAACTGCGCGCCTGGGCGATGGCATCCTCGACCTCATGCTCGCGCCGGGCGGCATGCAGGACATGTGTCCGCACCATGGCATCGAGCAGGTCGGGAAAGGGTCGTGCGCTGATATCGGCAAGATTTTCGCGCAGCTCCGCCTCAAGCCCCATGCGCTGCGCGGTCGCGTAGCACTCGACGGCCAGCGCTTCGATGCCCTTGGACATCAGCGTGCGCAGGAGCTTCAGTCCGCCGGCTTCTCCCGGAAGAGAATTGGCCATTGCGCGGGTGTTGAAGCCAAGACGATTGAGCGCCGCAGACACGTTTTCGGCCTCAGCGCCTGAGAGAATGATCGGCGAACCTGCCCCGGACAGATCGACCGACCCCATGATGGCGCCATCGACGAAAGCAACCTCGGTATCCGCCAAAATCGCATCGCAGTCGCGCATCAGCGTCATCGGTGAAGACGACAGGTCGGCATAGGTGAAAGCGCCGGCCCGCTTCGCGACATCGCGCGCCACGCTTGCGGCGACGGCCGAGGGAAACACGCCGAGCACCAGCGAGCCGGGCGTTATATGGTCCGGCAAGGCTGGTACGACCTGATGCCGTTCATCGCGAGCGGTGGCAACCGGATCGACATAAAGAGGCTGCTCGCCGGCCTGTTCCAGTTGCTGGCCGAAGGCGCGGCCGACCTCTCCATATCCGATGATGATGATTTCGCTGGCAGCGGCAATTGCAGTCATGGAATCTCCCCTTCGGGCCGAGATAATCCATTTTTGGATACAAAATGCAACGATAAAATACAAAATGGACCGATAATCGGCGTAAATTCCGAAAATGATATTTATAATGTTTTTGTTTTGCATTTTCCGCCGATTTGCGGACCTCCCGGATTCCCTCCCTGCAACCGCGCGCCGCGAACTGGATCAAGCGCAGTCAAGCAATCGCTCATATTACGAGCGCGCAATGAATATTAGAGCTCTCGGCGGTTCCTGCGGTTGCGGTGTCCAGTTCTTTTGAAAGCCCACTGAGACCGAAGGCCGGATTTGGACACGCCTTGTCCAAGACCCTGGGTCGACAGCGGGCCAGCCGGAGCCATGATTTGCCTTACTTCGTCAGCAGATCAGGCGTGACCACCGACATTTTGGCCGGGATCAACAGTCTGGGCCTTTTCGCAAAAAAAATGGAATTGACCGCGGGCGGCTACGGGGCGGGTCCTTGCCACGTTGGGGTCACGCTATGCGTGCATATTCGCCGATGGCGTTGGCTTTCAGATAGAAATCCTTCGGGCGGCGGATGTGGCTTTCGATGATGCTCCACAGCCGGTCGGCGTCGCCAGCGACAAGGGCATCGATCATTTCGAAATGCTCGGCGATCGCAATCTCGCGGATTTCGCCGCTGGTGAAAGCGCGGGTGCGGATGGGATGGGTTGCGAAGGTGTAGTGCTGAATGGCATCGGCAAGCTGGCGGTTGCCGCATGCCCGGTAGAGCGTCTCGTGGAACCTGTTGTTGAGTTCGAATACCGCGCCGAACTGCTGCTGGCGCGACGCCTCGCGGTGGCGGCCTGCAATCTCGGTCAGTGCTTCGATCGTGTCAGCGGAGGCCGGCTCCCTGAAGCGGCGGGCCGCCTGCCGCTCCAGGCATTCCCGGATTTCGTATAGCTCCTCGATCTCGCGGATCGAATAGTCGCGCACATGCACGCCCTTGTTGCGCTCGCGTACCACGAGGCCGGTCTTTTCCAGCTCAGAGAAGGCGAGTCGGACGGCGTGGCGGGTGGCGCCGGTCCGCGCGATGATCTCGTCTTCCACCAGTCGTTCGCGGGGATGGCGGTGTCCGGAAATGATCTCGCGCTGCAGTTCGCGGTGCACATCCTCCCAGTTTTTTGCTTGTTCTGACACGTTCTGCCCACTCCCGACCCGATTCACAGATTTGCCGCGACATTAGCATATCTCAAATGGAAGACAATTATCGTTGACATTATCGATAATAATGCCGATAAAGCCGGAAACGGGAGGAAAATGTGTATCGGATAGGCAGTGGAGCGGGCTTTTCAGGCGATCGGGCGGATGCCGCCATCGCCGTCGTCGCGGCGATCGCCGCGGCGGGGGAGGGTGGAGCGATCATGTTCGAGACGCTCGGCGAACGCACCCTCGCGCTCGGCCAGATCGCCCGGCGCAAGGACGCCGCGCGCGGCTACGAGCCGCTGCTTGAAGACATGCTCGCTCCAATTCTGCGACCGGCCCACGAAGCCGGCATCACCATCGTCGGCAATTTCGGGGCGGCCAATCCCCCCGCCGCCGCCGCCGCCATCCGCGCGCTCGCCGACAGGCAGGGCATTGCCGGGCTGAAGATCGCCATCGTCACGGGCGACGATCTCCATGGCCGCATGGACATCGCAACCGCCGAACGCTGGGACGGTGACGGACGCCTTCCGGAATTCACTGGCGAGATCGTCGCCGTCAACGCCTATATCGGCGCCCGCGCCATCGCCGAGGCGATCACGTCCGGCGCCGATGTGGTGGTCACCGGCCGTGTGGCCGATCCGGCGTTGGCGCTCGGGCCGCTGGTTGCCCATTTTGACTGGGACTGGAACGACCTCGACCGGATCGCTGCCGGCACGCTCGCCGGCCATCTGCTGGAATGCGGCGCGCAGGTCACCGGCGGCTATTTCGCTGATCCCGGCTTCAAGGATGTGCCGCGCCCGGCCGAGATCGGCTTTCCGATCGCCGAGGTGGAGGCCGATGGAAGCTTCGTGATCACCAAGCCCGCTGGTACCGGCGGTCTTGTCAGTGAGCGCACGGTCAAGGAACAGCTTCTTTACGAAATTCACGATCCGGCCGCTTATCTCACGCCCGATGTCACGCTCGACATCAGCGAGGTGACGGTGCGCCAGATTGGTGAGGACCGGGTCCGGGTCGAGGGCGCGCGCGGCAGGGCAGCGCCGGAAAAACTCAAGGTAACGGTCAGCTATCACGGCGACTACTTCGGCGAGGCCGAGATTTCCTATGCCGGCGCCAATGCGCTCAACCGCGCGCGCCTTGCGCAACGGACGATCCGCGAGCGGGTCGAGCTTCTGGGGCTTGATGTGCGGATGCGCTCGGACATTTTCGGCACGGTCAGCGTTTTTGACGCCGATTCTGGCGTGATGCTTTCACAGTTTGCCGGCGGACCGGATGGCGACTATCGCGTCCGCTTCGCCTTTGACAGCGAAGATCGCAAGGCGGTTGAACGCGCCGTCGCCGACGTCAACGCGCTTTACTGCTGCGGTCCAGCCGGCGGTGGCGGCGTGCGCCAGAGCGTGCGCCCCCGCGTGCGCACGCTATCCTATCTGGCCCCGCGCTCGCTGGTGACGCCGTCGTTCTTCTTTCTCGGCGAGGAGACCGCATGACCCCTGGCAAGACGGTTCTCCTGCATCAGATCGCCCATGGCCGTTCCGGCGACAAGGGCAACCGTTTGAATGTTAACGTGATTGCCTATGAACCACGGCACTGGGATGTGCTTCGGGAGCAGGTCACCGAGGAACGGGTCGCTGCCCTTTTCGCCCATCGCGGGGCAACACGCGTGAAGCGTTACGAACTGCCGCGCCTCAACGCGCTGAACTTCGTCATCGACGACGCGCTGGAGGGCGGCGTCAATGCAAGCCTTTCGACAGACACGCATGGAAAATGCCTGTCGTTTCTGGTGCTGGGGCTTGAGATCCGGCTGCCGGCCGAAACGGCGCCGGCATAGCAATTTAACGGCCCGCGAAGGGCAAAGGGAGGAGAACCGAAATGGCATTCTGGACAAAAACCACCAAGACGCTGCTGCTGTGTGGCGTTGCCGCCGGCGTAAGCGTTGCCGGCGTTAACGCTCAGGACTATCCGCAGGGCGGGACGCTGCGCGCCGCGATCTCGCAGATGGCGCCGTCGCCGGACCCCGTGGTCACCACTTTCGGCGTCAACTGGATGACCGCCACCATCGCATGCGAAGGGCTTTTCGCCATTGACGAGAGCTGGACGCCGCAGCCGATGCTGGCCGACAGTTTCGAATACAGCGACGACGGCAAGACGCTGACGGTTACGCTGCGTCCCGAGCTGAAGTTCCACTCCGGCGCGCCGGTCACATCGGCCGATGTCGTCGCCTCGCTCAATCGTTATCGCGATTCCGCCGGCATTGGCGCCGCGCTGAAAAACGCCACCGCATCGATCGAAGCGGTCGATGACATGACCATCCGCTTCAACCTCAACACGCCGACCGCCATCGTGCCCGGCCTGATCGCCAGCGCCCAGGCCGCGATCATGTCGGCGCAGTCGCTGGAAGACGCGTCCGCGACACAGGCGACCACCGGGCTCGATTGCACCGGCCCCTACCAGTTGACGAGCTATCAGCCCGATCGCGGCGCGGTGCTGACCCGCTGGGATGACTACCAGGCGCGCGCGGAACCGTCCTCGGCCTTCACCGGCAAGAAGCACGCCTATGCCGACGAAATCGACCTGATGCTGATGCCGGAGCCATCGGTGCGCCGCGATGCGCTGCTGACCGGCCAGATCGACATCGCCTACGAACTGCCGACTGATTTCTACGACGCGCTGCAGGCCGATACCGGCACTGAGGCCGTGGTCGTGCCCAACAACCAGTCGCTCACAGTGGTGTTTAACACCAAGGAGGGGCCGGCGGCCGACATCAATCTGCGCCGCGCGATCTACTATGCGCTGGAAATGGACCCGATCATGCTGGCCTCGGTCGGCAATCCGGAATTCTACACGCTCGATCCGAGCTGGATCCCCGATCCGAACTCGTTCTGGTACACCAAGGCCGGCGTGCCCGACGGTTTCGGAACGCCGAAGCCGAATCTTGTGCAGCAGTATCTTGATGCGTCCGACTATGATGGCGAACCCATCCGCTGGCTGGTCGCGGCCGAGCAATACCAGAAGCACTTTCTGACCGCGGTCGTAGCCCAGCAGCAACTCGCCGACTACGGCATCAATGTCGAGCTGGTGGAAAGCCCGATGGCCAACTATATCCAGTCGCGCGCCAATCCGGCGGACATGGATGCGTTCTCGAGCTTCCTGCCGACCTATGTCGACCCGACCTCGATTGCCTATCTCAATCCGAGCTATCCGGGCTTCTGGACCGATCCGGAAAAGATGGAGCTGATGGACAAGATCGCATCGACCATCGACCAGGACGAGCGCAAGGCGATCTTCGAGAAGATCCATACCCTGATCTATGATCAGTTCCCGTTCATCAAATACGGAACGGAAGCCAATATGTACGGCATCCGCAGCGGCGTCGGCAATGCGCCGGCCGTGCCGAGCCGCGGCTACGACCTCTACAACGTCGCACCGCCCCAGAGCTGAGATGAGCGTGACCGAGACCGATACCAACGAGCCGGGCATTGGCGAGCGTGAAACGTTCGCCAGCGCCAACAGGAGCGTCTGGCACAGGCTGGCAACCAACCCGACAGCGGTGATCTCGATCGCGCTTCTGGTGTTGATCAGCCTCAGCGCCATCCTCGCGCCTGTGATCGCGCCCGGCAATCCGATGCGCATCAATCCGGTGGACAGGTTCCAGCCGCCGAGTTTCGCCCATCCCTTCGGTACCGACAATCTCGGTCGCGACATGTTCAAGATGGTGCTTTACGGGGGGCGGACATCGCTCCTCGTGGGCCTGATCGTCACCGCGATCTCGATGAGCATCGCGGTGATCTTCGGCGCGATCTCCGGCTTCTACCATAAGGTGGACATGGTGCTGATGCGGTTCGTTGACGGGCTGATGGCGTTTCCGGGCATCGTGCTGGCGACCGCTGCCGCGGCGATCCTCGGGCCATCGAGCCGCACCGTCATCATTTCGCTGTCCATCGTGCTGATCGCGCCGTCGCTCAGGGTGGTGCGCGGCCAGGTACTTGTGGTGCGCGAACTGCAGATGATCGAGGCGGCGCGGGCCGTGGGCGTGCCGACGCTCAGGCTGTTCACCCGCTATATCCTGCCGGCCGTCAGTTCGCCGATCCTGGTGCAGGCGTCCTTCATCTTCTCCGCCGCCGTGCTCGGCGAGGCCGCGCTCAGCTTTATCGGCGTCGGCATCGGCCCGCGTGAGTTGAGCTGGGGCAACGCACTGACGGAGGCCCGCAACTATATCGCCGCCGCGCCCTGGATCGTGGTGTTTCCCGGGCTGGCGCTGATGCTGACCATCCTCGCGCTCAACCTTCTCGGCGACAGCCTGCGCGATATTCTCGACCCCCGACTGGCAAGGAGGCGCTGACATGCTGCGATATCTGGCAAAACGCTTCCTGATGATCCTGCCGACCATCTTCGTGCCGCTGATCCTCGTCTTTCTTCTGCTCCGGCTGTCGCCGGGAGACCCGGCAGGAATGATGCTCGGCGATCAGGCAACGCCGGAACAGATCGCGGCGCTGAGGGCCGAGCTCGGGCTCGACCAGCCGATCTGGACTCAGTTCTTCATCTGGCTGAAAGATATTCTGACCCTTAACCTCGGTGACTCCATTTTCTTCCGCAAGCCGGTGATGGAGGTGATCCCGCCCTATGCCGCCGTCACCATCCAGCTTGCCGCCGTCGGGCTGGTGCTGGCCATCATGTTCGGCGTCACGCTTGGCACGCTGTCGGCGATGAAGCGCAACAAGCCCGTCGACCGCGCCGTGGTCACCTCCGCCGTGCTCGGCATCTCGCTGCCGGAGTTCTGGTTCGCTCTGCTGTTGATCTTCGTCTTTGCGGTCACGTTGCGCTGGTTTCCGGTCGCGGGCTACAATCCGCCGTCGGCCGGGCTGATCGCCTTCGCCTCGACCATCTTCCTGCCGGCGCTGGCGCTCGGCATTCGCCAGTCCGCGCTGATGACCCGGATGATGCGCTCCTCCATGCTTGATGTTCTGAACGAGCCCTATATCACCACCGCGCGCGCCCAGGGCCTGCCGGAAAGCAAGGTCATCGGCCAATATGCGATGCGCACGGCCTCGATCCCGGTCGTGACTGTGGCCGGCCTTTCGGCGGGCTACATGCTCGGCGGCGCGGTGGCGATCGAGATCATCTTCGCGCTGCCCGGCCTCGGCCGGATGCTGGTGGAGGCCGTGGGCCGGCGCGACTATCCGCTGGTCGAGGGCGGCGTGCTGACGATCTCGCTGGTGCTCGCCGTTCTAAATCTGGCGATCGATATCGTCTATGCCTGGCTCGACCCGCGGATACGCTACCAATGACCGAGACAACACCACCCGTCGTCCTCGATGTCGAGGGCCTCAACCTGTCCTTCCGCACCCCGAACGGCCTGTTGCCGATCATCACGGACGTTTCCTTCAATGTCCGTCAGGGCGAGGCGGTGGCGCTGGTCGGCGAATCCGGCTGCGGCAAATCCGTCACCGCCAGCGCGGTCATGGGGATCGCGCCTGACAATGCCGTGATCAGCGGCCGGATCACGCTCAACGGAAAGGTGATTTCCAACCTGCCGCCGAAACAGCGCCGCGCGCTCTGTGGCCGGCATATGGGCTTCATCTTCCAGGAGCCGATGACGGCGCTGCACCCAACGCTCACCATCGGCCGGCAGATGACAGATTCCATCCGTCACAATCTCGGCCTTGGGCGGACGGCCGCGACCGACCGCGCCGCCGAACTGCTGGACCGCGTCGGCATTCCGCGTCCGCGCGAAATCCTGAAGGGCTATGTCCACCAGCTTTCCGGCGGCATGCGCCAGCGGGTTATGATCGCGCTGGCGATCTCCTGCGGCCCCTCGCTGGTGATCGCCGATGAGCCGACGACGGCGCTCGACGTCACCATCCAGGCGCAGGTGCTGGACCTGCTCGACGACATGCGCCGCGAGCTTTCGCTCGGCATGCTGTTCATCACCCACGACCTCGAAGTGGTGGGCGATTTCTGCGACCGGGCGGTGGTGATGTATGCCGGCGACGTGGCGGAGCGGGGCCGGGCGGCCGATATCGTCCGCCGGCCGGAGCATCCCTATACCAACGGACTGCTCGCCGCCGTGCCTGCCGATGACGATCTCCGCGACCGGCTGACGCCGATTCCCGGCAGCGTGCCGCCGGTGGGCCAGTGGCCGGAAGGCTGTCGGTTCGCGCCGCGCTGCGCCCGCGCCGACGCGGTCTGCCTTGAACGGCCCGTGCTTGAACCCAAACGACAGACCGAAGCCCGGTGTTGGCACCCGATGGAGGAACAGGCATGAGCGAACCTCTCCTGAACGTTACCGGCCTTTCGAAAAGCTTCAGCGCGGTTCAGGCCGTGCGCGGCGTCGACCTTGCCATCCCCAAGGGCAGCACTTTCGGCCTTGTCGGCGAATCCGGCTCCGGCAAGTCGACCACCGCCCGGCTGGTGCTGCGGCTGATCGAGCCGACATCCGGCGAAATCCGTTTTCGCGGGCGCGACCTGTCGAAACTCGGCGCGGCCGCGTTGCGCGCCGAACGGCGGCATATGCAGATGATCTTCCAGGACCCGTTCGGCTCTCTCAATCCGCGCATGTCGGTGCGCGAGACGCTCGTCGAGCCGCAGCTCGTACACGGCGTCGGCACGCCGGCTGAGCGCGTGCGCACCGCAGCCCGCCTGCTGGACGAGGTGAGCCTGCCGCAGGCCGCGCTCGACCGGTTTCCGCACGAGTTTTCCGGCGGCCAACGCCAGCGCATCGCGATCGCCCGCGCGCTCGCCACCAATCCCGAGCTGATCGTCGCCGATGAGCCGGTATCCGCGCTTGACGTCTCGGTTCAGGCGCAGGTGCTGAACCTGATGCGCGACCTTCAGGATCGCCACAACACCACCATGCTGTTCATCTCCCATGATCTGAGGGTGGTACGGTTCATGTGCGACGAAATCGCGGTGATGTATCTCGGCGAGATCGTCGAACAGGGCCCGAGCGCGCGCATCTACAGCGCGCCGGCGCATCCCTATACGAAGGCGCTGCTCGATTCCGTGCCCGGCAAGGGCCAGGAACGGCGTGCGCGGCTTTCCGGCGAGATTCCGAGCGCGCATGCCATTCCCTCGGGCTGCGCGTTTCGCACCCGCTGTCCGCTCGCCTTCGACCGCTGCACCCGCGAAGCGCCGGCGATGCACGAAACCGGCGACGGGCAGCGCGCGGCCTGTCATCTTCTGGAAGAGAGGGCGGCATGAGCGCTTTTGAGGAGATTGCCGCAAAGAGCCGAAAAGCGACCTATCACGGGCTTTCAGACGGGAAAACGGCGCGGTTCATGAATATCCGTTATGCCGCGCGGCCGCTTGGGTCGTTGCGCTTCCGTCCGCCGCGCCGGACCGAAAACGAGGGCGATATCGATGCCCGAAAACCCGGCTTCGCTCCGCCGCAGCAGCGCAACGATCCGCCCGCCTGGGCGCCGCGCGGCGAAGGATTTCAAACCGGCGAGGATTGCCTCAACCTCAATATCTGGACGCCGGCGGTCGACGGGGCAAGGCGGCCGGTGATCGTCCACGCCTTCGGCGGCGGGTTTCAGACGGGGTCGGGGCAGGGGACGTTTCATGACGAGCCCGGCTTCGTCGCCCGCGGCGATGTCGTTCTGGTGCGCCCCAATATGCGCGTCGGCGCGCCGGGCTTCCTGCACCTGGCCAAGGCCTTCGGTCCGGATTATGCGAGCGCCAATCGCGGCATGCTGGATTTCGTCGCGGCGCTTGAATGGGTGCGCGACAATATCGCGGCCTTCGGCGGCGATCCGGACAATGTCACGCTGGCCGGCATGTCGTCCGGAGCTTTCACCATTTCGGCGCTGTTCGGCGTCGATGGCGTAGCCGACCTGTTCCGCCGCGTCTGGGTGATGAGCGGGCCGGCAAGCCGGATCATCGATCCCGACACGGCGACCGACATGGCCGCCGATTTCCTCGACCGCGCCGGCGTCGCGCCGGGCGATGAGGCAGCCCTTGAGGCGATCGGCATCGACGATATTCTCCGCCTGCAGAGCGCGGTGCTGGCCACCCATCTCGGTGAGCGTAACGCGCCGGGCGGGCGTACATTCGGCATCGTTCTCGATGGCGTCAGCCTCAACCGCCACCCGATGGAAGGCCTCGCCACGGGACGCTTCAGGACGCACGGCATTGTTACCGGCTGGACCCGCGACGAGGCGCGGATGTGGTATGCCATGGGCGTGATGCCGGAGGTCAAGGATCGCGCCGGCGTGCTGCGCACCATCCGGCTGTTCTTTCCCGACGACGCAGACGCGAGGCTCGCCGCGCTGGAGCAGGAACGACCGGGCGCAGGTTTCAGCGAATACGAGGAAGTCTTTCTGTCGCGCACCATCTACCGCGATCCGGCCATCGCCATGCTCGCCGCCCACAGCGACATTGGCGGCGTCGGCTACGGCTACGAATTCCGCTGGTCCCCGCCCGGCGAAAACGCCCGCCTCGGCGCCGCCCACGGCTTCGACGAACCCTTCGTTTTCGACAGCACGGATCGTTTCCCGCTTGTCCGTGGGGACGAGGATGCCCCCGCTCTCGCCCGCGCCATGTCCCGCGCCCTTTTCAGCTATGCACGCAACGGCGATCCGGGCTGGCCATGTTTCGGCGCGGAGGCTTTCCGCAAATCATGGGGCAGCGCAGACGGCGGCTGAACCTTTCGCCCACCGCCAAGGAGGCGCCCCTATTCCATTTGGAGTGCGCCTGAGATCGCATTCCGGCCCGCCGAATGACACCCGCTTTCCCGTTTTCTGCCCATATCGGCCATTCCGCAGCGCAACTTATTGCAGGAACTAAAAAATCAACGCCAATACAGTTGGCGACCGACAGGTCACCGGTTCATATCCCCTCAAGACCTTGCACTTGGTGCAGAATTTGAACTCCCTCTTGTTCTGCCCCACGTTGAACTGCCGACCGCCGCCGCGGGACGCAGGGTTTACCAGCAGCAGAAGCCGCCATCGACCAGCAGGTCAACGCCGGTGCAGTATGAGGCGGCGTCGGACAGCAGGAAGACGGCGGGGCCGACCATTTCGTCGACGCTTGCCATGCGCTGCATCGGCGTCTGGCTTTCGAATTCCTTTGTCTGGTGCACCATTTCGGGGCGGGTGTTCATAGGCGTGGCGGTATAGCCGGGGCTGATCGAATTGACGCGGATGCCGCGATCGACCCATTCCATCGCCATCGATTTCGACATGTGGATCACGCCGGCCTTGGATGCGTTGTAATGGACCTGGTTGAGGCCGCGATTGACGATTACGCCGGACATCGAGGCGATGTTGACGATCGAGCCGCCCATACCATGGGAAAGCATGGCGCGCGCCTCGGCCCTGCAGGAGAGCCACACACCCTTCATGTTGATGTCCATCAGCGTCTGATACTGATCCTCGGACATCTCCTCGCAAGGATTGGCATTCGCGATGCCGGCCGCGTTCAGCGCCAGTCGCAGCGGCCCGAGTTCGGCTTCGGTTCTCGCAACGGCGTCTTCAAGGGCCGCCTCCGAGGTCACATCGGCCGCGATCTGCAATGACCGGCGACCGGTTTGCGCTATGAAGGCGGCGGTATTGGCAAGCCCGTCATCGGTGCGCCGGTCGACGAGTGCAACGTCGGCGCCGCACTGGGCAAGCCCCATGGCGATGCGCTGGCCGATGCCGCTGCCGGCACCCGTCACCAGGGCCACCCGACCCGAAAGATCGAACAGAGCCGGGGCGTTCAAGGTAATTTCGGCGGTCTCATTCATTGTCTATGTCTTTCTGCTATGCGGCTGGCATGGGCGGTCATCATCATGGCCCGAGAGGGTCACGACATGATCAGCCCGCCATCGACATTGATGGTCTGGCCGGTGATGTATTCGGCATCGTCACTGGCGAGGAAAGCGATCAGGCCCGCGACATCCTTGCCTTCGCCGGCGCGCTTCATCGGAATGTTCTCGACCCAGCTCGCCATCAGTTCGCCGGGGCCGAAATCGCCGAGCATCTTACCCCAGACGCGGTCGTTGTAGTCCCACATATCGGTCTTGATGATGCCGGGGCAGATGGCGTTGACAGTGATGTTGTCGAGCGCCACTTCCTTGGCCAGGCTCTGGGTCATGCCCATCACGCCGAATTTCGATGCGGCATAATGCGGCGTGTAGATGAACCCGTCGCGCGCCTGGCCGGAGGCGATGTTGATCAGCCGCCCGCCCTTGCCCGACGCCCGCATATGGCGGATCGCCTGCTGGCAGCACAGGAACGCGGCCTTGGTGTTGACCGCCATGGTGGCATCCCATTCGGAAACTGTCAGGTCTTCGACCTTGGCGATGGTGATGATGCCGGCATTCTGCACCGAGATATCGACGCTCCCGAAGTCGCGCTCCGCGCGGTCGTAAAGCGCTGCCACCGCTTCGGGATCGGTGACGTCGCAGATCACGCCGGTCGTCTTCGCGCCGGTTGCGTCCGAGAGCGACTTTGCCGCCTGTTCGACCTCGGCCTCGACGGAGGCGATCACGAGATTGGCGCCCTCCTGCGCAAAGCGTGTGGCGATCGCAAAGCCGATGCCCTTGTTGCCGCCGGTCACGACGACGGTTTTGCCCTTGAAGCGGTTCATGATGAGCTCCCTGTATGTGTCAGGCCGTGGCCAGTTCCATCACCGAGACGTCATTGGCCTCGCTATGGTCGAGAATACCCGTCTGCCGTCCGGCCGCCATCACGAGTATGCGATTGGAGACGCCGAGCACCTCTTCAAGATCGGAGCTGACGACGATTACTGCGACGCCGTTTTCCGCCAGGCCGTGAATGATTTCATAGATCGAGGATCGCGCACCGACATCGATGCCGCGCGTCGGCTCGTCGAGCAGCACGACGCGCGGATTGCGGGCGAGCCATTTGGCGATCACGACCTTTTGCTGGTTGCCGCCGGACATCTCGCCGGCCTTCTGGTGGCCTTTGCCCTTGACCCCGAACTTCGCGATATTGTCGTCGGCGAAGGCGCGGATACGGTTCCTGCTCAGCCAGCCGCCGCGGCCGACCGTCTCGAAATTCGAATAGGCGATATTTTCGGCGATCGTGTGATCGAGGATCACGCCCTGCAGCTTGCGGTCCTCCGGCACCAGAACGATGCCGTTTGCGATTGCCTCGGCCGGCGAGGCGGGGGTGATGTCCTCGCCGTTAAGCTTGATCGTGCCGGCGGCGATCGGGTCGGCGCCGGCGATGGCACGCACCAGTTCGGTGCGCCCAGCGCCCACGAGGCCGGCAATGCCGAAGATTTCGCCGCGCCGGACCGAAAAACTGACATCATTGAACCGCCCGCTCGGCCCCGAAAGGCCCTTGACCTCCAGAACAGTCTCTTCGCTCGGCGTATGCAGCGGCGGAAACATCTGCTCCATGCTGCGCCCGACCATTGCCTCGACAATGGTGCGCACGGGAAGATCGGCGGTATCGAATTCCTGAACCTTGTCGCCGTCGCGCATGACCACGATCCGGTCGGCGATCTGCTTGATCTCCTCCAGCCGGTGGGAAATGTAGATGATGCCGACGCCCTCGGCCTTCAGCCGCTCAATCTGCTTGAACAGGAGCCGGGTTTCCTCGCCGCCAAGCGCGGCAGTTGGCTCGTCGAGGATGAGGAGCTTCGCATTGAGTGTCAGCGCCTTGGCGATCTCGATCAGCTGCTGGCTTGCCGTCGACAGGTTCTCGACCTTGCGGCGCGGCGATATGTTGAGGCCGAGCCGTTCCAGGCCATGCTGGGCGCGCCGGTTCATTTCTGCGCGGTCGACGCGTCCGTTTTTCATGGGATAGCGACCGACGAAGATATTCTCGGCAATCGTCAGATGCGGCAGCAGCAGCAGTTCCTGATGGATCATGCCGACGCCGGCGTCGATCGCCTCGCGTGGGTTGGCGGGCGCGTAGGTCGCGCCCTGCCAGGTCATCGTTCCGGATGATGGGAGGACCGTTCCGGAGATGACATTGGAAACGGTGGACTTTCCAGCCCCGTTTTCGCCGAGCAGCGCCACGACTTCGCCGGCATGGATATCCAGATCGATCCCGTGCAGCACTTCGACAGGTCCATAGGACTTGCGAATGCCCCTGAGGGACAGGATTGGAGATGTGCCGTTTTCCGTCATGGCGCTGCCCTTTTTCACAATCGTTTCACCCGAAGGCGTTACGGATGCTTCTCGACATACTGCGGAGCGGTTTCGCAGGTCGTCAGAACCGCATTGGGGGTCTGGCGCTCCGGCACGCTCTCGCCTGCTGCGACCTTGATTGCCGAATCAACGGCAAGCCGGCCCATCAACTGGGTGCTCTGGGTGGCCGTCACCACAAACGGACCTTCGCATTTGGCCAGATATTCGAGCGCGGCCACATCGCCGTCATAGCCGCCGATGATGACCTGATCGTCAAGACCGGCAACGTCGACAGCCTTGGCCGCACCCATGGCGAGACCATCGGCCTGGCCGAAGATGATCTTGATATCGGGATGGGCCTGCAGCATGTTCTGGGCAATCGAGAAGCCCTCATCCGGCGACCACATCTGGCTCCACTGTTCGGTGACCAGCTCGACGCCCGGATTTTCTTCGACAGCGCGCATGCAGCCCTTGGTCCGATCGACTTCCGGCGTCGTACCCTTCTGGCCATGGATCATCGCCATCTTTCCTTCGCCGCCGGCGAGATCGATGATGTGCTTGCAGACCTGATAGGCGGATTCGATGCTTTCGCCGGCAATGAACGTGTCGCCGGGCGCGCCTTCGGGCGTGCGGTCAACATTGATGACCGGAATGCCCTCGGCGCGGGCGAGACGGGTCGGGACGGCGGCGGCAGCGGCGCCGGCAGGGATGTAGATGAAGGCGTCAATGCCCTGGGTCATCAGGTCCTGCACCTGGCTGACCTGGGTCGCCGTGTCGTTCTTGGCGTCGACAACGATCACCTCGATGCCCTTTTCCTTGCCGTAGCCTTCAACGCCGAGCTTGATCTGGTTGAAGAAGTCCGCCTGAAGGTTGGGAACGGCAAGACCGATCTTCTTTACTTCATCGGCCAACGACGGGCCGGCGAGAGCGACGGACGCAAGCGCAACCGCCATGAATTTCTGGTAGGCTTTCATGATATTCTCCTCCTGGTGTTTCGGGCTTCAAGGCCCGGTTTAAGCCCGGTTGCGCGGGCTTGGTTTTTGGCCGAAAAACCGGCCGAATGCTCAGTTTCCCCTGTGCTTGAAGGTTTCGGCCGCAACGGCGAGCACGATGACCGCGCCGATGATGACGGCCTGAAGGAACGGGGATACGGAAAGAAGATTGAGGCCGTTGCGCAAAACGCCGATGATCAGCACGCCGACAATCGTGCCCACGACGCCGCCGGATCCACCCGAAAGGCTGGTTCCGCCGATTACCACCGCCGCGATGGCATCGAGTTCATAGGAGACGCCTGAGCTTGGCTGCACGGAATCAAGACGCGCGGCCAGCAACACGCCGGCAAGCCCCGCAAGCGCAGCGCAGCTTGTGTAGACCAGTGTCGTGGTGCGACGGACATTGATGCCGGCAAGACGCGCGACCTCCTGGCTGCCGCCGATGGCATAGAGCATGCGGCCGCCCTGGCGATAGCGCAGGAACAGGATCGCGATCACGAACACCACGAGCATGACCGCGACCGTCATGGTCAGGAACCCGCCATAGCGGATGATCGCGCTCATGTTGAACCAGGGCGCGAAGCCGATGATCTGCGAGCCGTTGGTGATCATGTTGGCAAGACCGCGCGCCACCGACATCATCGCCAGCGTGGCAATGAAGGCCGGCACCTTGAATTCGGTGATCATCAGCCCCGAAACGATACCGCAAATCGCTGCGGCGGCGAGCGCGCCAGCAATCGCGACCATCATCGGCATCCCGGCCTCGACGTTGAGATAGCCGAGCACCATCATCGCCAATGCCAGCACGGAACCGACAGAGAGGTCGATGCCGCCGATCAGGATGACGAAGGTCATACCCACGGCCATGATGCCAAGCACGGTGATCTGGTCGAGAATGTTCAGGAAATTACGGAAGGACAGGAAACTGTCGGTCGCGAAGGTCAGGAAGATGCAGAGCAGCACCAGGCCGATCAGCGGACCCGTTGCGCCGGAAAGCGATACGATTTCCGACGGACGCGGTTTTTGCGCAGGAGATTCCTGTGTAACTGCCATGTTTTCCTCCTCCATGCGCATATCTATTCACACTTGATGGGAAATCCATAAAGGATGATTGATGAGCTGTCAAGCAGTCGTCGACCCTTGTGGTCTGGTCGACTGAATGAACAGGCTTATATATATAGCATATGCACGCTCCGTCGGTAACAGGGGCAACTTGTCGCGGCATCAGTCAGCCGCAGCTCGACATCTTGACAAACGGCGCGACCGCATGTTTAATGCTTACAGCATAATTATTCATAGGTGACTTATGGACCCCCAGGAACTGCGCGTTATCGCCAATCGCATCCGACGGCGCGATCTCAAGGCTGTCTACGAGGCGGGGGCCGGTCATATCGGCGGAGAGATGTCGGTCACCGACCTTCTGACCGCGCTCTATTTCCACATCATGTGGGTTGATCCATCCGCGCCGCTCGATCCCGCGCGCGACCGGCTGGTGCTGTCAAAGGGGCACACGGCGCTCGCGCTCTACATCGTGCTCAGCGAAAAGGGCTTCATCGACAAGGACGAGATTTCGACCTTCCTGAAGCACCGCTCCCGCCTCAACGGCCACCCCAATCGCGTCAAGGTTCCAGGCGTCGAAACCAATACCGGGCCGCTCGGCCATGGTCTTCCGGTCGCCGTCGGCATGGCAAAGGCCGCAAAGCTCGACAATGCCACCTGGCGCACCTTCGTGATCACCGGCGACGGAGAAATGCAGGAAGGCTCGAATTGGGAAGCAATCATGGCCGCCGCCCATTTCGGCCTCGACAACCTGACGCTTATCATCGACCACAACCGCCTGCAGCAGGGCGCGCGGCTGGCCGACACCAACAATATCGCCCCGCTTGCGCCGAAGCTTGAAGCCTTCGGCTGGGCAGTCGAAGAAATCGACGGCCACGACATGGAGGCGATCTGCCGCGCGCTTGCGCCGGAGACCGTCACCGCCGGCAAACCGAAATGCATCGTGGCGCACACCAACAAGGGCAATGGCATTTCCTTCATGTCCGACAATGTCGCCTGGCACCACAAGGTGCCGAGTGAAGAACAATACCGGCAGGCCATGGCCGAGCTTGAGGAGGCCATTCGATGAACATGTCTTTTGACACCGCAAAGCTGCACGACTGCCGCAATGCCTTTACCGAAACGCTGGAAGAGCTTGCCGCGCACGACAACAACATCGTCGCGGTCTGCAATGATTCCGTCGGCTCGTCCAAGCTTGGCGGCTTCGGCGAGAAATTTCCCGAGCGGCTTATCAATGTCGGCATTGCCGAGCAGAACATGGTCGGCGTCGGCGCGGGTCTTGCCAATGGCGGCAAGATCCCCTTCGTCTGCGCGGCGGCACCCTTCCTGACGGGACGCGCGCTGGAGCAGATCAAGGCGGATGTTGCCTATTCCGAGACCAATGTGAAGCTGGTCGGCATTTCATCGGGCATGGCCTATGGCGAGCTTGGCCCGACCCACCATTCGATCGAGGATTTCGCCTGGATTCGCGCGCTTCCCAACGTGCCCGTGATCGCGCCCGCCGACCGCATCGAGACGGCCGCCGCCATTCGCTGGGCCGCCGAACATAAGGGCGGCTGCTTCCTGCGGCTGAGCCGCGTCGGCGTGCCGGATCTGCTGCCGGAAGGCCATGTATTCAAACTCGGCAAGGCCGACATGCTGTGCGATGGCGACGCGCTCACCATCATTGCCAACGGCGTGCTGACCCACCGGGCCCTGCTCGCCGCCGCCATTCTTCAGGAACGCGGCATTGCCGCCCGCGTGCTCAACATGGCAAGCGTCCGCCCGATCGACGAGGACGCGATCATCGCGGCGGCGCGTGAGACCGGCGCGATCCTGACCTGCGAGGAGCACACCACCTTCGGCGGGCTCGGCAGCGCGGTTGCCGAAGTCGTGGTCGAGACAGCGCCCGTGCCGATGAAACGGCTTGGCGTCCCCGGCGTTTTCGCGCATACCGGTTCGGCAAACACGCTGCTCGACGATTTCGGCATGGCGCCGGCCGCGATCGCGGACAGCGCTGAAGCGCTGATTGCACGGAAGGGATGACATGACGGGCAAGGCGATCCTTGCGATCGATGAAGGCACCACCAATTCGAAGGCGGTGCTGGTGTCGCATGAAGGCGATATCATCGCCAGCGGCTCGTCCCCGGTGCCGATCAGTCATCCGAAATCCGGCTGGGTGGAGCAGGATGCCGAGGATATCTGGCAGGCGACCGCCACCGCGATTGCCGAATGCCTGAAAAAGGCGCCGGGCACCGAAATTGTCGCGCTCGGCATCTCCAACCAGCGCGAATCCATCCTCATCTGGGATCGCGTCACCGGCCGGCCTCTCGGCCCGGTCATCAGCTGGCAGTGCCGCCGCACGGCCGACGCTTGCAAGGCATTGCGCGAGGCCGGTCACGAGGCCGATTTCATCGCCCGCACCGGCCTGCCGCTCGACCCGATGTTTCCGGCCACCAAGGTCGCCTGGTTGCTCGACAATCACGGGCGAGGGGCGAGCGACATCTGCATCGGCACTGTTGACAGCTGGCTGATCTGGAAGCTTTCCGGCGGCAGCATCCATGCCACCGACCGGTCGAATGCCGCCCGTACACAGCTCTTCAACCTAGCCGAAGGACGCTGGGACGATGATCTCTGCAGGCTCTTCGGCGTCGATCCCGCCATGCTGCCTGCTGTCTTCGACAGCGCCCATATCTTCTCCATTACAAAAGACGCCGGCGTCCTTCCAGACGGCCTTCCTATAGCGTCGGCCATCGGCGACAGCCATGCGGCGCTGTTCAGCCATTCCGCCTTTGCCGCTGGCGACGGCAAGATGACATTCGGGACCGGCTCTTCGGTGATGACGACGCTTGCCGACTACATCGTGCCGCCGGACGGGATCACCACCACGATCGCCTGGTCGATCGCCGGGCGTCCGACCTTTGCCTTCGAGGGCAATATTCTGGTGAGCGCCTCGATCTTCCCATGGACGGCGGAGTTGCTCGGCCTCGAAGATGTCGAGGCGCTTTTGGCGCTTGCCGAAACTGTCGAGGATAGCGGCGGCGTAGCGCTGGTGCCTGCCCATGTCGGGCTCGGCTCTCCGCATTGGGACGCCGATGCGCGCGGTCTCGTCTGCGGCCTTTCATTTTCCACCAAGCCGGCGCATATCGCCCGGGCCGCGGCCGAAAGCCTCGCCTTTCAGGTGCGCGATGTCTACGCGATCATGGCGGAGGCGGCCGGCCATGTCGGGCGGATTTCCGTCGATGGCGGGCCGAGCCGCAACCGCTTCCTGATGCAGCTTGTTGCCGATTATATCGATCGCCCGGTCACGCCCTGCCGCAATGCCGAGGCGTCGGCGCTCGGCGCGGCGCATCTTGCGGGGCTTGCCGTCGGCTTCTGGCCCGACGTTGATGTGCTCGCAGCCCTTGCCCGGCGCGAGCCCGAAATTGCCCCTGCGATGCCGGCAGAACGGCGCGATCGTTCTATTGGAGAATGGACAAAAGCGATTGCCCGGACCACATTCGCCGTGTAGAGAATAAATATTCACACAATCCACGACGAGTTAGCAGAGACCATGTCCCGCCTCAATGAATTACGGATGATTGCCCGCGTGGCGCAGATGTATCATATCGAGGGACAGCGCCAGTCGGAAATCGCCAAGCATCTCAGGATTTCGCAGGCGACGGTGTCGCGCATGCTGAAGCGCGCGCAGGAGGAGGAGATCGTCCGCACCACGGTGGTCGCGCCCTCCGGCACCTATGCCGAACTCGAATCCGGGCTACGCGGCCGGTACGGCCTCTCCGAGGCGATCGTGGTGGAATGTTCGGAGGATCGCGACGGCGCGATCATGGCGCGGATCGGCGAGGCGGCGGCACATTTTCTCGAAGCGACGCTGCAGACCGGCGAGATCATCGGCGTCTCAAGCTGGTCGGAAACCATTCTGCGCATGGTGGACAATATCCATCCGATGAAATCCGGCAAGGCGCGCTATGTGGTGCAGACGCTCGGCGGCATGGGCGATCCGACGGTCCAGATCCACGCCAACCAGCTTACCACGCGGCTCGCGCGGCTGACCGGCGCGGAGGCCCATCTCCTGAGCGCGCCGGGCGTGGCTCAGTCGCGGGAGGCCAAGCTGGTGCTGCTCGGCGATACCTATGTGCGCCAGACCATGGAGCTGTTTTCTAGGATCACGCTCGCAATCGTCGGCATCGGCGCCATGGAGCCTTCCGGCATGCTGGCCCGCAGCGGCAATGTGTTTTCCTCGCGCGAGCTTGCCGAAGTCGCCGAAGCCGGCGGCGTTGGCGATATCAGCCTGCGCTTCTTCAATGCCGAGGGCGGCTTCGTGAAGACGCCGCTGCATGACCGGGTGATCGGCATGACGCTGGAGGAACTGTCCAAGGTCGATCGCGTCATCGCCCTTGCCGGCGGCCGCTCCAAGACCGAGGCCATTCGCGGCGCGCTCCGCACCGGCGTCATCGACCTCCTGATCACAGACAGGTTTACCGCCGAGCGGCTGCTCGAGTCGTAACCGTAAGCTTGAACGGCTGGACCTACCGGCTGATACGCACGTAGCTGGTCGATGAACAGATGGCGCGGCTTTGGCCATATAGTTAAAGTATAGCAAGCGGAAAGCGGCCGATACGAGTCCGCCCAAAAAAATCGTCGTTCCTGGACTTACCAAGAACCTGGACACGTAGAGTCACGGCGAATACCCGTCAGAAGCGGCGTTTCAAGAGGATGAGCGATAGTCATCACGCCTTTCTTATCGAGCCGAATGCAATCGCGCAGGATTCTACAGTTGCCTATTTGAGGGCGGTTTCGGATGTGAAGCTGAACCCGTAACCTGTCCCTGAGGAGTGGACGACCGACCAGCGCTCGTATGCCGATATCGCCGCGCTCGAAACCCTCCTGCGCAGTGTCTGGGCAATTCCGCATCGGCTTTGACGGAAGCCGACGTCACGGGCCGGGGTATCCCTGACAGGGAGCCGGTGAATGCAATGGCGGGCCTGCGCGGCGGATGTCGGCAGGCCTTTCATTTTTTGTCAGTCATGGTGGAAGCATATCTGGATCGAGACCGGGGCGGGGCGGACGGAGCGACTTTTGGCGAACGATAGTCTGATCTTTGGCTCTTGTTCCGTGCGAGACGCCTGCGCCAAGAATGCAGGTGATTTCGTCAATATTTTAATATTGTATTATTGTAGTTTTGTGGTAGAGAAGATTCCGGTTGATCGGTCTGCGTGAGGATGCGGCCGGGCACAGCGGCCGGAGGAGGGGGCATTGAGAAACTCAGTCAGAAAAGACGGACGGCTCGACTATTTCCGCAAACGTGCATCGATCGTCCAAGGGCGGATTTGCGGATGAGGCGCGCGCTATCCGGCCTCAATCAGGAGAGGGTGGTCTTCCTTCTCTTCGTGGCGATCTTCCTGATTTTCGCGCTCGCGTTGCCGGGCTTTCTGAACACACAGAACCTTGTTCTGCTGATGCGCGGCGTGTCCGTTCTTGGCATTCTCAGCGTCGGCATGTGCATCGTCGTCATCGGTCGCGGGATCGATCTTTCGATGGTCGCGACGATGGCGCTGTCGGTGGCCTGGGCCCTGCAGCTGAACGCCGACGGCATGAGCCTGACGATGGCGATGACCATCGGGATCGCAAGCGCGGTCTTCGTCGGGCTGATCAACGGCGTGTTGATCGCCTACGCAGAAATCCCGCCGATCTTCGCCACGCTCGCCACCGGCGCCTGCGTCTACGGGTTCGGGCGCTTCGCCCTGATCCACAGCGATCTGGTCTATGTCACACCGTCCGTCGGTAGCCTCGTGGAGCTCGGCCAGGGCCGTTTTCTCGGCCTGCCCATGCCTGTGGTTGTGTTCGCAGTCGTCGCGGCACTGGTGGGCGGCATTCTGCATTTCACCAAGTTCGGCCGCTTCACCTATGCGGTCGGCGATAATTACGCCACGGCCCGCGTCAGCGGCGTGCCGATCCGCCATGTGCTCATCGGCCAGTATGTGCTGAGCAGCCTCGTCGCCTTCGTCGCCGGCCTGACCCAGGCCATGACCGTCAGCAGCATGAATACGAGGATTTCGGACACGCTGCTGATCTACGACGTCATTCTCGTCGTCGTGCTCGGCGGCGTTGGCCTCTCCGGCGGGCGCGGCGGCATCCGCAATGTCATCGTCGGGACGCTGCTGATCGGGACCTTCCTGAACGGCATGACGATCATGGACGTCCAGTTCACCGTGCAGAACGCCATCAAGGCGGTGATCCTGCTCGTGGCGATCACCATCGACACGCTCGTCAACCCGCGCGACGAGCAGACTTCACAGCACGGGGATATCTGAGCCGGCGAGGGGCCGGCGGCAAACGGGAATCAACAGGAGGAGAAGGCATGTTTTCATTTGATCAACTGAAGCCCGGGTCCGTGTACAAGCGGTTTCTGGCGCTCGGAGCGGCAATCGGGCTCGCCGGTTTGTCGGCCCTTCCGCAAACCACGGCGGCGCATGCGGAAGGATTGGAGGATCCGACGCTCGCACCCTATCTCGAAGCCTTCAAGGGCAAGAAGATCGGCTATGTGCCGTTCTCGATGAGCTTCGACCTCGCGCAGGGCTGGCTCGCCGGCATGCAGAAGCAGGCCGATGAACTGGGCTACGAGATCATCGTGCGCGACCCCAACTGGAATACGGATGTCGGCTCGCAGGCGATGAACCAGCTCATCAACGAGAAGCCCGACATCATCGTCTACATGAACCCCGATCTGCAGTCCTACGCCAAGATATTGAAGAAGGCGAAGGCGGCCGGGATCCAGCTCGTGGCGGTGAACCTCAAGTCGGTCGTGCCCACGCACTATATCGGTGAGGACTGGCAGCTCAACGGCGCTGCGGAAGCGGAATACATCGTGTCCAAATGCGGCGAGGGCACCGGTCGCTCCGGCAAGGTGGCGATCCTTCAGGGCATCCTGACCTCGGCCGCCAGCGCCTATCAGCTCAAAGGCGTGACCGATGTGTTCGCCGAGCATCCGGAAATCGAGGTCGTATCCAACCAGTCCGCCAACTGGGATGCCGGCAAGGCCCACGAGATCACCCAGACGGTGCTTCAGCAGCATCCTGATCTCTGCGGCGTCGTCGGTTTCTGGGATGGCATGGATATCGGCGCGGGCGCAGCCGTCAAGGAAGCGAACCTTGACGAGCCGGTCTATGTGGTCACCTCCGGCGGCGGCGCCAAGGAAGCGGCCTGCGACAAGCTCTTGGACGGTACCTATTCGGCTTATATGAGCTACGATGTCCGCACGATGGCCCATGACATCAACACGGTCATCAAGATCCTGCTGCAGTCCAACCCGCCGGTCGACATGCCGGCCTTCAGCCTGCCGACCGATATGGTGGTGCTGACGAAGGACAATCTGAAGCCCGATTCCTGCTGGGTGATGGACGACTTCAAGTAAGGCGCAAGGCGCGCGATCACCGGGCTGGCATCGCCGGCCCGGCACACCTTCCCATTGCTTCGAGATCAGGCCGTCATGGAAACCATCAGTCAGTCGTCGAAATCCTCGTCCAGCGGTTCCGCCGAACGAAACGTCACGGATATGTTCGTGCGTTGGCGTCACAAGTGGATCCCGACCCATATTTTCGGCGAGTTGCTGTCGAAAAGCTGGATCGACAACATTGTGCCGGCCGCGATCCTGGTCGCCATCGTCGTGGTCTTCGGCAGCATCGTTCCCAATTTCTTCCTGCCGGCGAATGTCTCTGACGGCACCCGCCAGATCGGCGAGCTCGGTTTCGTCGTGCTCGGTATGATGCTGGTTGTGCTCGGCGGCGGCATCGATCTCAGCGTTGGCTCCAATTTCGCGCTGGGCAATCTGTTCGCCCTGGCGCTGACCAATATTTTCGGGCTACCGGTGGGCGTGGTGTTCGTCGCCGTGGTGGCGCTTTGCTCCTTCGTCGGGCTTATCAACGGCCTGCTCGTCGGAGTGCTGAAACTGCGGGCGTTCCTGACGACGCTGGTGATGCTGATCGGCATAAGAGCGCTCGTCGACACGCTGCTGCTGAAATACGCCCTGCAAATCTCCGCCGGATATTACGACAACGCCATCTGGGATTTCTTCGGCGCTGGCAGTATCCTCGGCATCCCGGTCAGCTTCGTGCTGTTCCTCGTCGCGGCCGCCCTGATGCATATCGTCATCAGCCGCACCCGGCTCGGCTGGCATGTGATGGCGGTTGGCGGGTCGCGGCGGTCGGCCCATAATGCCGGCATCAACGTGCCCTATACCGTCTGTATCACCTATGTGCTGTCCGGCGCGTTCTGCGGCATATCGTCATTCTTCTACGCCGCCCGGCTCGGCAATGGCGGCTCCTATCCCGGCGTCGGGCTGGAGGTTCTGGCGCTGACGGCGGTGATCGTCGGCGGCATCAGCCTTGGCGGCGGCCGCGGTTCGGTCGCCAAGGCCGTCATCGGGGCAATGATCGTGCAGATCGTCAGCCTGGCGGTGGTCCAGCTTGGCCTGCAGAGCGGCGCGGGCCAGTTCGTGCTGGGGTTGATCCTGCTCGCGGCGATCGGCTTCGATGTGCGCTGGGTCAAGAACCGCGACAAGATCCTGTCGCGCGTCTACATGTCGCCGACCTATTATGGGTTGCCCGCCCCGCCCTCGACGGAGGCTGGGTCGGGTTCGCCGTTTGCAGCCAATGACAGGCTTGGCGCGGTCGACGTTCACGGCGTTGGCCAGCTCGACGGTCCGGAAGACGTGATCTTCGACAGCGCCGGCAATCTCTATTGCGGCGACCGCCATGGCAATATCATGCGGCTTGACGGGCCGGATCACCAGGAGGCCTATGTTTTCGCCCATATCGGCGGCCATCCGCTCGGCATGGCGATCGACGCCCAGGACAATATCGTTGTCTGCGTTGGCGGCATGGGGCTTTACCGCGTTCACCAGGACAAGAGCGTTGAAAAACTGACCGACGAGACCAATCGCTCGCTGTTTTCGATCATCGACGACTCGCGCCTGCGGTTGACCGATGACTGCGACATTGCGCCGGACGGGCGGATTTTCTTCAGCGAAGCGACAACCCGTTTCGATATGGCAAGCTGGCCATCTGATGCGCTCGAAAGCAGGCCCAGCGGACGCATCGTCTGTTACGATCCGGCGAAGAAGACGACCCATACGGTCGCCCGCCACCTGACTTTCCCGAACGGTATCACGCTCAGCCACAACGGCCAGTCGATCCTGTTTGCCGAAAGCTGGGCCTGCCGTATCAGCCGCTACTGGTTCGACGGGCCGAAGGCCGGCAAGGTCGAGCCCGTTGTCGAAAACCTGCCGGGCTATCCCGACAACATCAATCGGGCGAGCGACGGGACCTATTGGATGGCGGTGATGGGCATGCGCTCGCCGGCGCTCGATCTGGCGCTGCGCATGCCCGGCTTCCGCAAGCGGATGGCGCAGGAAGTTTCGGCCGATGAGTGGCTCTATCCCAACATCAACAATGGCTGCATCCTGCGCTTCAGCGAGGATGGGAAGGTGCTGGAAAGCCTCTGGGACAAGGCTGGCGAAAACCACCCGATGATTACCTCGATGCGCGAACATAAGGGCCGGCTCTATATCGGCGGCATCTTCAACAACCGCATCGGCAGCCTGAAACTCGACGGCGTCGACGAGAGCTGGACCGGCTTCACCAGCTACTGGGGGCGGGCATGATGAATTTTATGAGCAGGCTTATCCGCAGGGATGGCGCGACGGTGCCTTCGATGGATGGCGTTTTGCGTCCGAATTCGAGGCTCGACGAGGCCCCGGTGCTCGCCGCTGTGGCGGAACCTGACAATCTCGCGGTATCGGGCGATGACCTCGTCTTCTCCAGCGCCAGCGCCCTTTACCGTCTGACGCCCGCTTCAAAAGGAGAGCCGGAGCAGATCCAGGCGTTCGACGCCGCCGTGACGGCGCTCGCCGCAAGCCCTGACGGCGCGCTTGCCGTCGGGCTTTCGGGTGAGGGGATCAGGGTCATCGGCGGCGCCCATGACGGCGTGCAGGTCGAACGGTTCGGCTCGCTGCCCGCATCCGGCCCGACCGCGCTCTGCTTCGACGGACCGCATACGATTTTCGTGGCATTCGGCTCGGCGCATAACGAAGCGGACGAATGGCAGCGCGACCTGATGGAACGGCGCTCCAGCGGATCGATCTGGAGAATCGATCTGAAAACCGGGGCCGCGACCGCGATCGCGGAAGGGTCGGCGTACCCCAACGGGCTGCTTGTCCATGATGGCGCGCTGGTGGTTTCCGAAAGCTGGAACCATCGTCTGTTGCGGTTCGATCTTCAGAAACCGAAACCCCGCCCGCAGATCGTGGTGGACGACCTGCCGGGTTATCCCGGCCGGCTGTCGGCGTGCTCCGATGGCGGTGCATGGCTTGCCGTGTTCGCGCCGCGCAGCCAGCTTATCGAGTTCGTACTTCGTGAACGCGGCTACTGCAGCCGCATGCTGGGGGGGCTTCCGAAGGAATACTGGATTGCGCCGTCGCTGCGCTCCGGCCTGTCGTTTCGCGAGCCGATGCAGGGCGGCGCGGTCAGGGTCCACGGTATCTACAAACCCTGGGCGCCGACACGTTCCTATGGGCTTGCCGTGCGGCTCGGGCCCGATCTGCAGCCGCTGCAATCCTTCCACAGCCGCGCGGACGGAAACCGCCACGGCATTGTCAGCCTTTGCGAATGGAACGGCGCAACGGCCTTCGCCAGCCGCGGCGACGGCTTGATCGGGGCGATTGCGTCTGACCATGGGAACCCTCCGGGAGAAGTCCGATGACGCCTTTGCTCCAGCTCAAGAATATTACCAAGGAATACAGGGGCGTACCCGCGATTTCCGAGGTGTCGATTGAACTTGAGGCCGGGCGTGTTCATGCCATCCTCGGGGAAAACGGCGCCGGCAAGTCAACGTTGACGAAGATGATCGCGGGCGCGGTTGCGCCGACCAGTGGCGAGATCCTGCTGGATGGCAAGCCGATCACCCTTTCATCGCCCGGCGACGCGCTGCGCCATGGCATCGCCATGGTGTTTCAGGAAACCAGCCTGGTTCCCTCGCTGACGGTGGCGCAGAACCTGTTTCTCGGCGACGAGCAGGTCTTCAACCGCCTGCGCGGGCTCTACATTGCCGCGCAGCAATTCCTGCAATCGCTCAATTTTCCGGTCGATCCGACCGCCAATGTCTCAACCCTCGGCGCGGCTCAGCGGCAGATGGTGGAGATTGCCCGCGCGGTGCGCAAGAACGCAAGAGTGATTATTTTCGACGAGCCGACGGCGACGCTGACTCCGGAAGAAAAACACTATTTCTTCGAACTCATCGAGCGGTTGAAGCAGCGCAATGTCTCGATCGTCTTCATTTCGCATGCGCTGGAAGAGGCGCTAGCGATCTCCGACAGGATCACGGTGCTGCGCGACGGCCAGCACGTCATCACCGACGACACAGCGAAATTCGACCGTGACCTGATCATCCGTTCCATGGTTGGGCGGACGTTGTCGAGCCAGCTTTACGAGCGGGCGGCGGACCGTCCGACGCGGCCCTACGGCAGGAAGGTTTTGAGCGTGCAGAACCTTTCCATGGGGCGGATGGTGCGCAATACCTCGTTTTCCGTCTATGCGGGCCAGATTACCGGCGTTTTCGGGCTTATCGGCTCGGGCCGGACGGAATCCTTCAAGGTCGTGTCCGGCGTTGTGAAGCGAAACTTCTTTCACGGCGGCATCGTGCGGCTGATGGGCAAGGCGTGCGTTACCGGATTCCCCGGCCGGCGGTGAAGGCGGGTGTCTCCTATGTCACCGAGGATCGCAAGGTCGAGGGCATTTTCGAGACCATGTCGATTGCCGAGAGTATCCATATCGGCGCGCTTGCCGCTGACAAGGGGGGCTCGTGGTTCGTGAGCAGGCGGAAGATGCGGCAGCTCGCCGACCACTGGACAAGCGCGCTCTCGGTCAAGTCGATCGATCCCAATGCCCGGGTGCTGGAGCTTTCGGGCGGAAACCAGCAGAAGGTGGTGATTGCCAAGGCGCTGGCGCAGGATCCGAATATCGTGATCTTCGACGAGCCGACGCGCGGCGTCGATGTCGGCGCGATTGCCGAGATCCACGAGATCATCCAGAAACTCGCCGATGACGGCCTCGCCGTGGTGGTGATTTCCTCATACCTGCCTGAGGTTCTCAACCTCTCCGATCGCATCCTGGTGGCGCGTCAGGGCCGCATCGTCGAGGAGTTCTCGATGGAGGAGGCGAGCGAGGAAAAGATCATGTACGCCGCCGTTCACTGAGGTCTGCTTTCTGGCGCCGAACCGGTGACGCGGATGATGCCTGTGATCAATGTGAGGCTTTATGTCATATTTTAATATTGTATTATTGTCGTTATATGCTACGGATTGTTGAAGCACGGTGGGAGACGGCGCGAAACGGGAGGTGATTTCATGCTGGAAGGACTGCGCGCCATTGTCACGGGCGGCGGAAATGGGCTCGGACGCGCGATCGCGCTCGACCTGATAGCGCGCGGCGCAACCGTCGGCGCATTGGACATCGATGGCGACGCGCTTGAGCGGATGGCAGACGAGGCTGAGGGTGGCGGGATTGTACCCCTGCGCTGCGACATCTCCGATCGCGCCGCAACGGTGGCTGCGATCGAAGGCTTCGCCGAAAACGGCGGGCTGGATATCCTCGTCAACAATGCCGTGGCGTTCCACTATGCCGAGCTGGAGGTCTTTCCACCCGAAAAGATCGAGCGGATGCTGGATGTAGGGCTCAAGGGAACGTTCTGGGCGTCGCAAGCGGCCATTCCATTTCTGAAGAACAGCGAAAACGCCAGCATCGTCAACCTGTCCTCGATCGCGGTATCGATCGCGATCGGCACGGCCTCGGTCTATACCTCGATCAAGGGCGCACTCGATGCGCTGACCCGCCAGCAGGCGGCCGAGCTTGGTCCCAAGGGCATCCGGGTCAATGCCGTGGCGCCCGGTTCCGTGCGCACGCCCGGCGCGTCTGCCGTGATCACCGACAGCGGCTGGGAGGAGCGGACGGCGAAATCGCTGCTCGGCCGCCTCGCCGAACCGGAGGATGTCGCCCGCGCCGTGGCCTTTCTGGCCTCATCCGACGCTCGCTGCATCACCGGCGTCACCCTGAAAGTGGATTGCGGCATGACGATCAAGGGAGCGTGACGGCGCTTCGCACCGAAGCCGGCAAACGAAATAACAGGGCGGTTTGCCCGATGGGAGGGAAAATTTCATGACCGCACGAACCGTTCTGACGGATCTGGTCGATCAGGCTTTCGAGAAGAACGAATTTCCCGAGGCCGCGCGCGAAAAGGCTGTGATCTGCCTTGCCGATTTCCTGTCATGCGCCATTGAAGCGGCGGACCTGCCATGGAGCCGGCAATCCCTTGCGCTTGCCACCGGGCGGGCCGGCGAGTGCGCAATCGTTGGCGAGGCTGGCGGATTTGTTGCGGAAGATGCGGCCTTTGCCAATGCCGTGCGCGGTCACGGGCTTGTGCGCGAGGACATGCATGCCGGCAGCCTTTCGCATATGGGCGTTGTAATCTGGCCGGTGCTTCTGGCGCTTGCCGGTGAGGCGGCGGACCTCAAGACACGACCGCTTGATGCAGCGATTGCCGGATACGAGATCGGCGGTCGTGTCGGCCGGGTTCTGATGACGCCCGAAATGGCGCGGCTCTTCCGCCCGACTGGGCTTATCGGACCGCTTTCCGGCGCGCTCGCCGGCGCGATGCTTCTCGGCCTCGACAGAGAGACCACCGTCAACGCGCTGGCGCTGGCGATCAATTCCGCCGGCGGCCTTAACGAATGGCCGCACAGCGGCGCGGACGACATGTATTTTCATCCCGGTTTCGCCTCCCGCAACGCGCTGACGGCCCTTCGGCTGGCGCAACTCGGCGCGCATGGCTCCGCGAGCGCCGTTGATGGCGTGGCCGGGCTTTTTGCCGCCTTCGGACGCCAGAAGGCGCCCTCGCAAATCGTCCTCTATCCCGAGGGCGAATGCGAGATCATGGCGGTGTTCAACAAGGAGGTGCCGGCCTGCAATTTCGCCCAGTCGCCCTGCCAGGTGGCGCTGGCCGCCGCCAAGCGGGTGGGCGAGGGCGACAGCATCAAGTCCATCCATCTGTCGACCTACGATGCCGCGCTGAACTATCCGGGCTGTAACTATCGCGGCCCCTTCGAGACGCCGCTACAGGCGAAGATGAGCATCTTCTTCGGCATGGGGGCGGCGATTGCGCGCGGCGAGATTGCCGAGGCGAACTATGCGCTGCTCGACGATCCGCGCATCGCCGAACTGATCGGGATGACCACGGTTTCGATTTCCGACGCGCTCAACAACGCATTCCCGGCGCGCCAGGGCGCAAGGGTGAAGATCGAGACGACATCGGGCGCGGTGATCGAGGAGGCGCTTGACGATATCCGCTCGGCATCGCCCGGCGTCGTGCGCGAACGGCTTTCGAAGGTGGCGACAGAGCGGCTCGGAGCCGGTCAGGCAAGCGATCTCGATCGCGCTGTCGATCAGCTTGCCGCCAATGACGCCGCAAGCCTCACCGCAGTCGCCCGGCTTGCTGCGGCCAAGAGCAGGGAGGGCGTCCCGTGACGGATTTCCAGTTCTTCATCGAGAACGTCCTCCAGCTTTTGATCACCGGCGTGTCGCTCGGCGCGATCTACGGGCTGATGTGCGTCGGTCTGGCGATGATCTTCGGGATCATGCGGGTCATCAACTTCGCCCAGGGCGATTTCATGATGGTCGGCATGTATGCCGCCTATTTCGTGTTCACCGCGCTCGGCTTTCAGGCGCTGTTCGGAAGCGGGCTCGGCCCCTATCTCTCCGTCATCGCCGCAGCGCCTGCCATGTATGTGTTCGGCTGGCTGATCCACCGTTTCCTGATCCGCCGGGTCACCGGTCGGCAGTCGATCGAGATGGAGGGCGATGGCCATTACGCCCAGCTCATCCTCACGCTCGGCATCGCGCTGATCCTGCAAAACGGCGCGATGATCCTGGTCGGGGCCGATCTGGTTTCGATCCGCACGCCGCTTTCAAGCGAGGCCTGGGTGCTGGAGCCGTTCGGCGAGAGCATGCCGATCATGCTGTTCTTCAACAAGTCGCGCATCTTCGCCATGCTGGTTTCCAGCGCCGTCATCATTGCGCTGTGGCTGCTGATCCAGCGCAGCTTCCTCGGCAAGTCGCTGAGGGCGGCCGCCGATAATGCGGAAGCCGCGACCTACATGGGCATCGACGTCGACCGGGCGCACCGGATCGCCTTTGCAATCGGCACGGCGGTCACCGCGATCGCCGGCGGACTTCTCGCCACCAGCTATCCCTTCAGCCCGTTCGTCGGCCTGGAATATGTGATCATCATGTATGCCGGCGTCGTTCTTGGCGGCATCGGCAGCATTATCGGCGCGTTCTGGGGCGGGATGATCATCGGTCTGGTACAGCAGTTTTCGACGCTGGTTCTGCCGACGCAGCTTCAGAACGCGACAATCTTCGTGTGCTTCCTGCTTGTGGTGATGCTTCGCCCGCAGGGCCTGTTCGGCCGCAATGTGGATCGGACATGATGATGAAGACAGGCAGCAAATCTCTTCTCTATTTCATCGTTCCGGCGCTCGCCTATCTGGCGCTATCGGCGTTCGTCACCAATTCCTACTACCAGCTCATGCTCACCCTCATCCTGATCTGGGCGACCTTCGGGCTGAGCTGGAACATTCTGAGCGGCTATACCGGGCTGATATCCTTTGGCCATGCCGCCTTCTTCGGCGCGGGCGCCTTCGCCACCGTGCTGGCGCAGATCTACTGGTCGATCACGCCATGGGTGATGTTCTTCGCCTCGGGCGCGATCGGCGCGGTGCTCGGGCTTTTGATCGGCTTTCCGACTTTCCGCCTGCGCGGCCATTACTTCGCGCTCAGCATGCTCGCCTATCCGCTGGCCTTCATGTACGTCTTCCTCTGGCTCGGTTTTCCCGAAGTCAGCGTGCCGCGCGTGCATGAAAATCCTGCAGCCTACATGCAGTTCTCCGACGGGCGGATCTACACGATGATCGCGATGGCCTTTCTGATCGTCGTCGTGCTGCTGTCCCGCAAGATCGAATCCTCCCGCTTCGGCATGGCGCTGATCGCCATCAAGCAGAACGAGGCTGCGGCCGAAGCCGCCGGCATCGACTCGCTGCGCTGGAAGCTTCGCGCCATCGCCGTCAGCGGCGCGATCGCGGCCATGGCCGGTTCGCTCTATGCCGTCGTCATTCTGGTGATCACGCCGCAATCCGTGTTCGGCATGCTGGTGTCCGCCCAGGCGCTGACGGTGGCCATGTTCGGCGGGATCGGAACCTTCTGGGGTCCGATCATCGGCGCGGGCTTCCTGATACCGATCGCGGAAATCCTGCATGCCGAACTCGGCAGCATCCTGCCCGGCATTCAGGGCGTGGTCTATGGCGTTGCCATCGTGGTGTTGATCACGCTTGCGCCGGAGGGGATGTTCTGGAAGGTGCGCGACTGGATGGGCAAGGCCCGGAAGAAGGGCGAGCCCGAGACGCATCCGGCGACGCAGCCGCTGGACCTGACCGCTGTCGAACCGCGGGATTTCTCTCCGGCCGCCGACGATTCCGACATCGTGCTCGACGTGCGGAACATGTCCAAGAATTTCGGCGGGTTGAAGGCGGTTCAGGATGTCAGCTTCCAGGTGCGGCGCGGCATGATCCTAGGCATCATCGGCCCGAACGGGGCCGGAAAGACCACGCTTTTCAACCTTCTGAACGGCTTTCAGACGCCGACCTCCGGCCAGGTTTTTGTCAACGGCAAGGACATGGCGCGCAGCAAGCCGCATGTGCTGTGCCGGGCAGGGGTGGGCCGCACGTTCCAGATCATGCGTCCGTTCACGCGCATGACCGTGCGCGACAATGTCCGCACCGGGGCCTATGTGCGGGCCGAGAGCGAGGCCGAGGCGGCGGAGGTTGCCGATGATGCCCTGCGTCAGGTCGGGCTGTCGGCGATCTCGGACCGGCTCGCCGGCGAACTCACAACCAAAGAACTGCGCCTGATGGAACTGGCCCGCGCGCTTGCCGGCAAGCCGCACACGCTGCTTCTTGACGAGACGCTCGCCGGCCTCGGCCGCGACGAGGCCGCCGAGGTCGTGGCGGTGATCCGCCGGCTTTCCGCCAGCGGCATGACGGTGGCGATCATCGAACACACGATGCAGGCTATGGTGCAGCTGGTCGACCGCTTCCTGGTCCTCGACCACGGTCAGGTGATCATGGAGGGAGCGCCCGAAGAAGTCACCAAGAACCCCCACGTCATCGAGGCCTATCTCGGCAAGAAGTGGAGCGCCCATGCTGAGGATTGAGAAACTCACCGTCGGCTATTCCGCAAGCGTGCCGGTGCTGCACGACGTTTCGATCAGCATCGAGGCCGGCCAGTTCATCTCCGTCGTCGGGCCGAACGGCGCGGGCAAAACGACGCTGTTCAAAGCGATCTCCGGAACGCTGACCCCCATCGGCGGCAGGCTGAGTTTCGAGGGCCAGGACATTTCGAGCCTTGAGCCGTCGCGGCGGCCCCATCTCGGAATCGCCCATGTCCCTGAGGGCCGGCAGGTATTTCCCTCGATGACCGTGCTGGAGAATCTCGAAATGGGCGCCGTGCCCAAGGCCGGGCGGGATGAATGGGCCACAAATCTGGAGCGAATCTACACCTGGTTTCCGGTGCTGAAGGAGCGCGCCGGACAGTATGCCGGCACGCTTTCCGGCGGCCAGCAACAGATGCTCGCCATCGGCCGCGGCCTCGCATCGTCGCCCAAGCTGATCATGCTCGACGAGCCGTCCATGGGGCTTGCGCCGTCGATCGCGGACTTCGTGTTCGAGAAGCTGATGGAGATCAGGCGGGATCTCGGCCTTGCCATCCTGCTGGTCGAGCAGCGCGTGGCGGAGGCGCTGCAATTTGCCGATCGCGGTTACGTGCTGGAAACCGGTCGCATCGTTCTGGAAGGAGACGGCGACACGCTGATGGCCGATGACCGCATCCGCCAGGCCTATCTCGGAATGTAATGAGAACTGAACAAAGGAGGAGGAAAACATGACCAACCATTTGAAGAGAAGTCTTGCTTTTGCCCTTGCGGCAAGCACCGCCGCGATGGCCGGCGTTTCAGCGCTGGCGCAGGAAAAGCCGATCCAGATCGGCTTGATCGCGCCGACATCGGGCATTTACGCCCGTCCCGGTACGGTGATGAAAATGGGCGCGGAGCTCGCCGTGCAGGACGTCAACAAAGCTGGCGGGATATCCTGCCTGGACGGCGCCCCGCTGGAGCTCGTCGTGATCGATTCCGGCGATACCGTCGAGAAGGCCACGAATGCCGCCCAGCGCATGGTCGCCGAATATCCGGAACTGGTGGGCGGTACGGGCGCTTATCTCAGTTCGTTCACCCTGGCCGTGACCGAGGTGACCGAGCGCGCCAACCTGCCGATGCTGACGCTGTCCTATTCCGACCAGATCACCGATCGCGGTTTCAAGAATGTGTTTCAGACCTCGGCCACGGCCGGCGTGCAGGCGCAGCTTGCCCTGCCGATCATTCTGGACCTTGCCGAGGAACAGACCGGCAAGCGGCCCGAGACGGTTGCGATCGTCACCGACAATACTGCCGCGTCGCTGTCCTCGGTCGAGCGCATGACCAATGGTCTGCTGGACGATGTCGGGCTCGAAGTGGTGCTGGAGGAAGTGTTTACCCCGCCGCTGGCGGACGCCACCTCGCTGGTCCAGCAGGTGCGCCAGAAGCGTCCGGACCTTCTGTTCTTCCTGCCGACCGTGATTTCCGACAGCAAGCTGATCCTGGAGAAGATGAAGGAATTCCGGGTTCAGGTTCCGGTGATCTCGTTCGGCATCGCGATCGCCGAGCCGGAGGTGCTGAACACCATGCCGCCGGAAATGCTGGAAGGCGTGATGTCGGCGGTGGCCAACTGGGGCACCA
Organism: Martelella sp. FOR1707; assembly: GCF_053484265.1. Taxonomy (NCBI): domain Bacteria; kingdom Pseudomonadati; phylum Pseudomonadota; class Alphaproteobacteria; order Hyphomicrobiales; family Aurantimonadaceae; genus Martelella; species Martelella sp. FOR1707. Next base: position 70,960 of record NZ_JBAKFP010000001.1, read on the forward strand.
AAGGCCAGGAAGAGCTGATCGAGCGGCTGAACACCGTCTACGGCGAACCGTGGATGACCCAGAACGCCGTTTCCACCTATGGCGATATCTGGCTTTTCAAGGAAGCGCTGGAACAGAGCTGCAGCCGCGATCGCGCCGCTCTTGGCGATGCCTTGCGCGAACTCGACGCCGGCCCGGCGGAATACTATCCCGGCGGCACGCTGAGCTTTGACGACAAGGGCCGCCGTGAGGGCGCCAGCCTGACCGTCATCCAGTGGCAGGACGGCGTGCCGGTCACCGTGTTCCCGGAAGACCTGGCTTTGTCCGAGCCGATCTGGCCGAAGAAGTAGTATCCTGCGTCCGGCGGTCGGGTGATCGCCGGACGCGTTTTCCCGCGCCGGCGGGATGAATTGTTGAAGCGAGAGCAGCATGAGCGACAGATACGAAATCCTGGCCCTGAAATACGCCCGCAACGACCGTCCGGCGTCGCAGAACTTCATCGGCGGCGATGCCCACGACCACTCGATGCCGATCGACTATTATGTCTGGGTGATCCGCAACGAGGCGCGCACAATCGTTGTCGATACCGGGTTCAACGCGCAATCGGGCACCCGGCGGGGACGTGAGCTCATCACGCCGGTCCATACCGCGCTCACCGCCGTTGGGGTGGATTTCAATGCCGTCGAGCATGTGATCACCACGCATATGCATTACGATCACGCCGGCAATAACGAGCTGTTTCCGAATGCCTGCTTCTACATGCAGGAAAGCGAGATGCGCTACGCGACAGGCCCCTGCATGTGCCATCATTTCCTCAACCACCCCTACGAGGTTGACGATGTCGTCGACATGGTCCGGCGCACCTATGCCGGCAAGGTGTCATTCTGCCTGGGCGATCGCGAACTCTTTCCGGGCGTGACCGTTCACCACATCGGCGGCCACTCGCGCGGGCTGCAATGCGTGCGGGTGGAGACCAAGCGCGGTCCGGTCGTGCTCGCGTCTGACGCCAGCCACCTTTACCAGCACTTCCAGACCGGCCGGGTATTTCCGACCTGCGATAGCGTTTCCGACACCGTCGTCGGTTACCAGCGCCTGAAAGAGCTCGCCGGGAGGGACAGCCACATTGTGCCGGGACACGATCCCGCGGTGATGAACCGCTATCCGTCGTTCAGCGAGCAGACCGCGGCCTTCGCCGTGAGGCTGGATGAGGACGAGCGCGTTCAGCACCGATAGTTTCAGTCTGTGAAACAGGCTGACATAACCGCCGGAAATGATTTTGTATTATTGACGTAATGTCCTAGCAAAAATAGACTCCTACCCAATCAAGAGAAGGGATTGCCGAATGATCGTGGAACTCCGGATTTACTATTGCGCACCGACCCGCCTGCCTGCGCTTCTGGACCGTTTCCGGTCCAAGACCCTCGGCTTTTTCGAGAAGTACGGCATCGAGCAGATCGGTTTCTGGACCACCGTTGTCGGCCCCGACAACCATGCGCTCACCTATCTGTTGAAATGGGAGAGCATGGCAGAGCGCGAAGAACGCTGGAACGCTTTCCAGTCGGATCCTGATTGGATCACCGCGCGTGCTGAATCCGAACGAAACGCGCCGATCGTCGCCCGGGTCGAGAACAGCTTTCTCGCGCCCACCGACTTTTCGGCCCTGCGCTAGAGCCTCGCCGGGGAGGGCATATCGGGAATGGAACTCTGGTCATCGAAACGCGGGGCGACCGCGTCATGAGCATGCAAAAAGTCGGCTTCATCGGGCTTGGGATGATGGGCGCGCCAATGTGCGGCTGCATCGCGGAAGCCGGTCACACATTATTTGTCGTGGATGCGGACCCGGCGCGCGTTGGCGAGATTTGCGCGAAGCTGTCCGCCGAGCCCCTGACGGAGACGGCGGCAAGAGACCTCGACATTCTGATTACCATGCTCCCGAACTCATCCATCGTGGAATCCGTTCTGCTGGATGAGGGCTGGGCCGATCGGCTCAAGCCCGGCGCTCTGGTGATCGATATGAGCTCCTCGGAACCGGTGCGCTCGCGCGAACTCGCCGAGACGCTTGCCGGGCGCGGGCTTCACTATCTTGACGCGCCTGTTTCCGGCGGCGTCAAGCGGGCGGAGAACGGCACGCTGGCAATTCTGGTGGGCGGGGACCAGGCGCAGATGGATGCCGCCCGGCCGCTGCTCGAGACGATGGGGCAGTCGATCCTGTTCATCGGGCCCGCCGGCGCCGGTCATGCCGCCAAGGCGCTCAACAATCTGGTCTCGGCCTGCGGGCTGATGATCACGGTCGAGGCGCTGCAGGTCGCAAGGCGTTTCGGCATCGCCGAAGATGTCATGACCGACGTGCTGAACGCCTCGAGCGGTCGCAGCAATACCTCCGAAAACAAGGTCAAGCAGTTCATGCTTTCCGGCACGTTTGGCTCCGGTTTCTCGCTGAAGCTGATGGACAAGGACCTCTCGATTGCGGGCAAGCTTGCCGAATCTGTCGGCTACACGCTGAGCTTCGGGGCCTATGGCATCAGCACCTGGCACCGCATTGCCGAAGGCGTTTCGCCCGCGACCGATCATACCGAGATGTACCGCCTCCTTTCGGAGGACGCGCAATGAAAGACGTCGCCCGGCTTTATGTCGACGGTATGTGGGGCAAGAGCGATTGCCTTTGGTGTTTTGAGAATTGGACGACCGCTTGAAGCGGGGGAGATTGGATGTCATGCCGACTGAAAGCGAAATGTTCGAAAAGGGGTTCCAGAACCGCAAGACGGTGCTGGGCGCTCCGCATGTCGAAAAGTCCTGGGAAAACGCGGATCAGTTCAACCGCCCCGCACAAAGACTTGTGACGGAATACTGTTGGGGAGAGGTCTGGGGCGACGAGACGCTGCCGTTCCGCACCCGCAGCATGCTGAACCTTGCAATGCTGACCGCGATGAACCAGCATCATGAGTTGGCCGTTCACGTCCGCGGCGCCCTCAACAATGGCGTCACGCCCAAGGAAATCCAGGCGGTGCTGCTGCAGGCCATGGTCTATTGCGGCGCGCCCGCCGCGCTCGCGGCCTTCAGAACCGCAAGCGCCGTCTTGAAGGAATGGTCCGCGGAGCAGGAAAAACAGGGCGGTTCGGCGGAGTAAGGTCTCGCGTCACTCGTTCATCGGGACGGAACGGCGGCCGGTGGGGCCGTCGCACCGTTTGAAAACAGCAGGTTCAGCAAGGGTCGCTACATATGGCAATCGACAAGGTAGGGTTAATCGGACTTGGAAATATGGGCGGGCGGATGACCCGCTGCATCGTCGCGGGCGGCGTCGAGGTGCTGGGTTTCGATATGGATGAGGCCGCCGCGGGACGCTTCGGAGCCAAGCGGGCGTCTTCCGCTCGCCAGATCATGGAAGAGACCGACATCATTTTTCTCTCCCTGCCCGACAGCACGGTGATCGAGAAGGTGGTGGAAGGCGAGGGCGGGTTGCTGGACCACGTTCGCCCCGGACAAATCGTCGCCGACATGAGCACGGCGTCTGCCGCCTCCACCCGGCGGATTGCGGCGAAATTCGCTGAGAAGGGTGCCTTTTATGTCGATGCCGGCATTTCCGGCGGCGCGGCGGCGGCCGAAAAGGGCGCGCTTACCCTGATGGTCGGCGGCGATCCGGATGCGATCGGACGGCTCGAGCCGGTCTTTTCGCTGATCGCCAAGAAGGTCATCGTGATGGGAGAATGCGGCGCGGGTCATACCGCCAAGCTGTTGAACAATTTTCTCAATGCCGTCAGCCTTGCCGCCACGGCCGAGGTCATGGTGGCCGGCAAGAAGGCCGGCCTCGACCTCCATCGCCTGCTCGAGGTGCTGAACGCCAGCAGCGGCGTCAACTTCGCGACTCTCAACCGCTTTCCGAAGATCGTCGACGGAGATTATCTGGAAGGCGGGCTCACCTCGAAGCTGATGACCAAGGACGTGCTGCTCTATTGCGACCTGCTGCACGAACTTGGCGTTTCCTCGCTGAATGCATCCGGGCCGATGGCGAGTTTCGGCCTGGCGACCGCGCTTGGCTATGGCGATGTCATCTCCAACCGCGTCGTCGATGCCATTGGCGATATTTCCGGCAAAGTTCGCCTCCACGAGAAGGATTGAAGATATGAAGATTTTCCATGGCCGGCAGGCTGGCGCTCCATCGGAAGTCAAATCCGATACTTTCACCGGAACGGTTCATGCCGATCCCGTGATGCCGCCAACGGATGGCGTTGTCATCAACAACGTGTTCTTTTCGCCCGGCGCGCGCACCTACTGGCACACCCATGAAACCGGCCAGATCCTCACCGTCATTGCCGGCAAGGGCTGGGTCTGCAAGGAAGGCGAGGCCGCACAGGAGCTCAAGGCCGGAGATACGGTCTGGATCGCCACCGGCGAAAAGCACTGGCACGGTGCTGCCGCCGACAGCTATCTGCTGCACACCGCTATTTCGATCGGCAGGACCGATTGGCTGGAGGAGGTCGCCGAAGCCGACTATCAGGCGGCGAACGCGTAACAGTTTTAGCGACAGACAACCGGGAAGTCGGGCGGCCTGGCGGCTTGTTGCGCAGCGGTGTTTCGTGTTAATTGGCGGATGGTCATAATGTAATACGGGAAGGCCTGATGAGTTCACGAGGGACAGCGCTGCAACCAGACACATTGCGTCGACAGATCGAGAACGCAGTCCGTCAGGGAATAACGTCCGGCCGGTACAAGCCGGGCGCGCGCCTTGTCGAGCGCGAACTGTGCGAGGAACTTGGCGTGAGCCGCACATCGCTGCGTGAAGCCCTGCGCAAGCTGGAAGCCGAGAAGCTGCTCGAGATCGTTCCGCACAAGGGACCCGTCGTCGCCGTCATTTCGCTGGAAGAGGCGAAGGAGCTATACGCTCTGCGCGGGGTGCTTGAAGGGTTTGCCGCGCGCGAATTTGCGCTGAACGGTTCCGATGAAGCCATCCGGCAATTTTCGAAGGGCGCCGAGGCGCTTCGCGAGCACGCCCTGTCCGGCGACAAGGCGGAGGTGCTGGAGGCCAAGAGCCGGCTCTACAACATCATGCTCGGCAATTGCGGCAATAACCTTGCCCGCGAGGTGCTGCAAAGCCTGTTTTCCCGGATCAACATCCTGCGCGCGACTTCCTTGATGCATCCCGAGCGCATCGAGCAGAGCCTTACCGAGATCGACGATCTGGCAGCCGCGCTTGAAAAGCGCGATGCAGAAGAGGCCGCCAGGATTGCGTCATTGCATGTGACGAACGCCTGCGTCGTCGCTCTTCAACTGCTCAGGGAACAACGGGCCGCCATCGAGAACGAAGCCTAGCAAAATGGGCGCCGGTGCATTTCTGCTTCTTGCCGGTTGGTCCTCGGGATAAGCGGCCAGGAAGGGCAACACTTATTAAGCCTGTTTCGGCAGTATGAAGCAACAATCCAGATCATGATAATCGTTTTTGCTCAACAAGATGGTCAAGCAATGCACTTGGCGGCGGGTCTTTGGTTCATATCTCTTCAAGTCCTTTGGGCTGAAAGCAAATGCCGGAGGCTTATACTGCCGGCCGGGGGTGCTGAGCGCAGCCAACCGTTGAGAGGACAGTGCCTGTAGGTCGTGGTTTACCTGCCCGTACTAAACGCTGCTGCGTTTCGCTTCCAGTTTGCTTCTGGACCGTGCTCAAACGCGATATCTGGAAAAAGCAGCCGGGCGCCTCTTGATTATAGCGCATCGTGTGGAGGCGGCTTGGCCCAGAGACCGAACCCCTCGATTGGGAGTATTAATGCGATCAATCTTTGCGGCCTTTTTTGTGATGACTGTCGCGGTTGCCACGGGTGCTTCGGCCGCCGAGCCGACGCAGAGCACCGGTGTGTCGGTGGGCGAACGGACCCTTCTGGCCTGCACCCAGGAGGCCAATGTGGACAGTTGTTGGCGAGCCGGCGTGGCGGCGGAAAAGCGCGGAGATGCGCAGGCGGCGCTGGCAGCCTATGAATCGTCATGCAGTGCGGGCTTTCAGGTGGGCGGCTGTTATGAGGCCGGCAAGATCTATTTCCTGAACGTCGCGCTTCGCGACTATGAAGCGGCGCAAGAGAGGATGGAAAGGGTGTGCGAATCCGATGATGTCGGGATCGGTCCCTATGCCTGCAAGTATCTGGGTATCATCTACCGCAACGGCCTCACCGGAGAGCCGCGGATCGACCGGGCCTTCGCGGAGCTTTCGCGCGCATGCTTCTTGCACAATCCCGCGCCGTTCATCGACGGAAACGGGTGCGAAATCCTCGCCGACAGCATTCCCGACGCGGACGAGATGGGCGTTGACGACGAAATATGGCAGCCCGAGTATATCGCCTATCTCGCCTTTGCGATGGGCTGCAGCGACGATATGCCGGGGCTGTGCGACCGGGCGCTGGAAATCCACAGACGGGCGGTCGCGCAATCCGCGCGCTGGCTCGGCCGTTGTGCCGAGGACGTCGAGGCCGTGGGATTTGCGGGACGATGCGAGGACCTGAGCCGTGCAGCCTCCGTTGCCGACTATGAGCAGCGCCAGACGTTCCGCCGCCGTCTCGTGAGCATGTACCATCGCGCCACGGAATTCGCGGGATAGCGCGTGAGGGAAGCAGCGGTTTGTCGGCGACAGGTTTGCGGGCAAATTGAAACGGCATCTCTCGAGTTGGCCCGGCGCGTGAGCGATCGGCAACCGGGTCGCCCGTGCGAACGATCGAAGGGCTGGACGGCAAACAGGCAAGGCAAGCTCTCATGAAAATACTCTCCCTGCTGTTCGGAATCCTGCTCCTCATCGGAACATTTGTGTGGTTCTCCTATTTCGTGCCCCTGGGCTGCGGGATGAACCCCACCGGATGCAATGAGGAGTTCAGCGTCTGGAGCCAGATCGGCCTCATCCATTTCTGGGCGCCGTTGGCCGTGGCGGCAGCGGCCATAATTTATGGGGTCAGGCGGGCATAAGACCGGGGCTATCACTCAGCACTGTCGAGGACCATGCGATTTGTTCGGGAGAATGCTGCAGGCTATAAGGTGCCGATGGCAGGATTCGATTTTTGCGTGATGGTCGGATGGTCTTGGTTGTTCGCAGATTTGCGGCCGGTTTCGTTGCCGCGCTGATCGGCTTTCTCGCGCGCCTGATCACCGCCGTTCGTGGTGTCCGGCACAGCGATGAGGCCGACACCGAGCCCTGTGTCTTTTACGCCAACCATGCGAGCCATGGCGACTTCATATTGATTTCGACTGTGCTTCCGCCGGGCTTGCGGGCCGCAACCAGGCCTGTTGCAGGAGCGGACTACTGGCAAGCCTCCCGTCTGCGCCGGTGCATCGGCGCCGACGTCTTCCGGTCACTCCTGATCGCCCGCAATGGCGAGCATGCCGATATCGATCCGCTCACTGCGATGGCGGAAGCGGGCTGGCATGCCCGAGCTGGGCTGGGCGGCCGCGGTGCTTGCCATTTTCACGGCCTATCTTCATTCCTTTGCGCTATCGCTCGGCCAGCCCGCCGACTACCGTGGTCCGACGGCAAAGACCCAGCGGATGGCGACGCTGACGATTGCCGCATTGCTGTGTCTGACGGCACCCATGCTTGGGCTCTCCATCGGCTTCGTGCTTGAGGCAGCGTTGTGGCTGATCGTCTCGCTTGCGGCGGTCACCTGCTGGCGCCGGGGAAGACGGATCCGCAAGCTGCTGCGGGCCGAGGCCCGCCAACCGCAATAGACTGTTGAAGTGCGAAAACAGGAGAGAAGGGCAGGGCGGCTGAAAGGCGTTCTCGACAGGGCCCAGGCAATCGCTCTCAAGAGTCAGCCGAAGCAGTGTGCCGGCCAGCGCCATGATGATGGTTTCGTCCCTGCACCACGATTGTCGGCTGTGTGCCCGACCACGCGTGTGTGGTCGCTTCCGCCTTTCGCGGACATCGGCAATCGTCTTGCGAAAGACAGTATGCAACGACCTTTCGGCCGACGAGGTTTCGCTCGTCTGGCGTCTGCATGCCGTTATCTAACTGCCCGTTCATGGTCCTCCGCGAACTGGCGGGCGGCGAGCAGAACCGGCATCAGGGCCTGGCCGCGCTCGGTCAGGCGGTATTCCACCCGGGGAGGCGTTTCGCCGAAATCCGTTCGCAGGATCAGTCCGTCCGCCTCCAGCGCGCGCAGATGCTGGGTAAGCATCTTTTGCGACACGTCAGTCATGTCGCGCAGAAGCTGTGAGCTTCGCAACACTTCGTCAGCATAGAGGCGAAACAGGATCGGCAGCTTCCAGCGCCCGCTGATCATCCGCAGGCAACGCGTAACATGCGCGACCGCCCGCAGCGTCGGCGCTATCGATCACTGCACTGACAATTATATCCTGGGCATGTTGGAATGGTTCGAGTTCCCGGATATCGCAGCCGCTATCGACAACACCAAAGTACTGATCGTCTCGGACTCCCTGAGCAACTGAAACGACGAGTCCCGGCAGGTCGCCGGGGCTCGCCCCCAAGCGTATCAGGCGGTGGTCGCCTTATACGCTTGGGAGAATGTCGGTCTACTGCCGGTCGGGCAGCGGCATCCAGTCGGGCGTGGCGACATCGGCGTGGGCGAAGGCAGGCAGTTTTTCGCTGAGCTCCTGCATGTTCTTGATGTCGTCATCAAGAAGCACCTGCTGGGTGATCAGCGTCGGCGGCACGATGACGTTGTGGCCGGGGTCCTCGCCGGCGAGCATCATTGCGAGCGCCCGCACGGAAACCTCGCCGACGACGGCGGGATTGGTGGCCGCGGTGGCGGCCCAGGCGCTGCCCGGCTCGCGCATGGCGGCGATATCCGAGGTCGAGACGTCGGCCGAATAGATCTTGATCGAATCCGACATGCCGGCCTCGTCAACGGCGATCTTCACGCCCTTTGCGAATTCGTCATAGGGCGCGAACATGACGGTGATGTTCGGGTTGGCCGACAGCACCGAGCGGGCCTGGTTGGCAACGGAGTTGGCAATCGGGTTGTCGAGCGTGCCGAAAGTGGCGACTTCGTCGATGCCCGGATACTTTTCCTTGAATTCCTGCCAGACCTCGTCGCGGCGGTCGAGCGGCGCGATGCCCGCGACATAGACATAGCCGGCGGTGAAGCTATCGCCATTGTCCTCGATCGCCTGTTCCAGCGCCAGCCGGGCGAGATCATGGTCCGACTGTTCGATCTGCGGGATCGCGTCGTTTTCGACATTTACGTCGAAGGCGACGACATCGATGCCGGCATCGACGGCGCGCTGTGCGGCTTCGCGCATGCTTTCCGTCAAGCCGTGCTGGATGATGATGCCATCAACGCCGAGCGCGATTGCCTGGTCGACCATGTCGGCCTGAAGGGCGGCATCCTGGCGGCTGTCGAGCACGCGAAGATTGAGGCCGAGCGCCTTCGACTGGGCTTCGACGCCAGCCAGATAGGACTGGAAGAAGTCGCCGGTGGAAAGATAGCGCACCAGCGCGATGGTGACATCTTCCGGCTTGTCGAAGGGCGCCGGCATATCGGCGGCCATTGCCGGCATGGCGGCGGCGGAAAGCATCGCGCCCGCCGCCATGGTATTGAACAGTCTGCGTGTGATTTTCATTTTCTCATTCCCTCCACGTCTGAGATCCAGATTTGAGATCGCTTGCGCCTCCTCCCGCAGTGCCCGATACCGGCGCCAGTATCGGTCCTGTCGACGGGCGGTGAACACCGCCCGTTCATGTTCAGTGCTTATGCCGCGTCGAGAGCGCGAAGGTGAAGACCAGCGCGATCACCAGCACAGCGCCCTTCACGAAATCCTGGGTGTAATAGGGTGCGTTCATCATCGTCAGACCCTGCAGCAGAATGCCGACGAACAGCGCGCCGATCGCGGTGCCAAAGGCATTCGGCTTGGCAGCGCCCAGCACGGCAAAGCCGATCAGCGCAGCGGCCACGGCATCGAGCAGAAGATTGTTGCCGGACGCGATATCGCCGCGGCCGAGACGGGCGGCCAGCAGAATGCCGCCGATCGAGGCGAACTCTGCCGAGATCACATAGGCGAGGATCTTGTAGCCATTGACCGGCGCGCCGGCGAGGGCTGCAGCGCGCTCATTCGAGCCGACGGCATACATCATCCGGCCATACCGGGTGAACTCGAGAAACAGCCAGATCGCAATCGCCAGAACGATCAGCACCACGACCGAGACCGGCACGAGATTGGGCAGGATGAAATCGAAGCGGTGACGGCCGAGCGCCAGAAAGGCGGCGCTGAACGCGCCCTCGGCCTGCGAGCCATCCGGCAGCGTCATGCCGGTGGCAATCGAACGCCCTTCGGTCGGAATACGCTGCAGGCCAAGCAACAGGAACATCATGCCGAGCGTGGCCAGCAGATCGGGAACGCGGCCATAGACGATCAGAATGCCGTTCACAAGACCGATCAATCCACCGATCACGAGGCAGACGGCAACGGCCTCGAACGCGTTTCCGCCCATGACCACCATGACATAGGAAGACGCCATCAGCGCCGTGGTCGCGACCGAGCCGATCGAGAGGTCGAAGCCGCCAACCACCAGCGTTGCCGTGACGCCGAGCGCCAGGATGCCGGTGATCGATACCGATTGCAGGATGAAGACCGCGCTCTGCGGCGAGGCAAAGCCACGGGCCGAGATCGAGAAGATCAGCACCAGCGCAAGCAGCAGCGCCAGAAAGCCATAACGGATTGCCAGTGCGCGGAGATTGCCGGATTTGCGACCCTTCTTCTCCGGGCTCGCATCGGCGGAATTTCGGGCGAGTGTGTTTTCGTTATTGGTCATTGGCTCACCATTTCCAGACGCCCGGCAATCTGGGCGAGAAGTGTATCAAGATCGACTTCGAGGTTTCTGTGCTCGCCGACAATCGTGTGCTCGGACATCACCAGAATACGGTCGGCAATCTCGAACGCCTCGTCGAGTTCGGTCAGGAAGACGAGCGTTGCCCGGCCGCCGGCCGATTGCCTCAGGGTCGAGGCGATATCGCGGCGGGCGGCGATGTCGACGCCCTGAAACGGCTCGTCGAGGATCAGCAGCCGCGCATCATGGCTCAGCCAGCGCCCGACCATGACCTTCTGCTGGTTTCCGCCCGACAGCGTCTGCATGGCATCGCGCTCCGTGCGGCAGACAACGTTGAGGCCCGAAATCTGATCCCGCGCCTGCGCCTTTTCGCGCGACCGGCTCATGATCCCGAAGGATGACAGGCGCTTCAGAAACGGCAGGCTGATGTTTTCGTAGATGTTGAAATCCGGCACGATGCCGCTGACGGCGCGGTCCTTGGCGACCAGAAACACGCCGCTTGCAATGGCAGCGCCCGGATTTTTCGGCGCATAGGCTCTGCCCTCCAGCATCATCTGCCCACTATGAGGCCGGCGCGCGCCGAACAGCGTTTCCGCCAGCACGGTCTTGCCGACGCCGACAAGACCGGTGACGGCCACGATTTCGCCCTCGCGCAGCGCCATCGAGAACGGCTTCTTGCCGGGGGCAATCTGAAGGTCTGTTGCGAAAAAAACCTCGGCCCCGCCGTCTTGCACGTCCACATGGCCATGGCTGATGGTGCGGCCGAGCATGGCGTCGACGGCGCCCTTGTAGTCCAGCTCCGGGCCTTCGAAAACGCCGGAAATCCGCCCGTCACGCAGCGTGACGATGGTATCGGCCAAGCGCCTGATATCCGACATGCGGTGCGAGATATAGAGGATCGCGACGCCATCGGCGCGCAGCCTGTCAAGCAGGGCAAAGAGACGATCGGCCTCCGCACTCGAGAGCGACGAGGTCGGCTCGTCGAGGATCAGAACGCGCGGCTTGTGGGCCATGGCGCGGGCGATTGCCACCATCTGCCGGTCGGCGAGCGACAGGTCGGAAACCTGGGCCGAAAGATCGAGCGAAAGCCCCATGGCCTCGGCGACGACACGGGCCTGTTTGCGGATCCTGTAGGGATTGAAAAACACCGAAGCGCCGCGCCCTGTCAGCCGGTCGAGCACCAGATTGGTCGCGACATCGAGATCGGCGGCAACGCCGTCATTGATGTTCTGGTGCACGGTGACGACGCCGGCGCGAATGGCTTCAGCGGGGGTAGCGGGGGTAAACGGCTTCCCGGCCAGCGTGATGGTGCCGCTGTCAGGGCGATAGAGACCCGTGACGGTGCGCACCAGCGTGGATTTGCCAGCGCCGTTGGCTCCCATCAGCACTGTCACTTCTCCGGAGCGCAAGCGCAGGTCGACGCCATCCAGCACCTGGATCGGCCCGAACGCCTTGCGCAGCCCGTCTATGCGGAACACTGCGGTCATGAAATTCATTTCCTCCCGCCATCATCCTAGAAGCGGAAATCATCAAATGTCAACAGCAATGACATTTGCCAGAAAATAAAAATAGCAAATGTCATTAGTGTTGACAAATGACAGATCGCGGCGCTACCGTGCTGAAAAAGCCCCGCGAGCGCAATCCGCCGGGGCGCATTTGGGAGGATGTCTATGGCGCTGGAAGAGGCCTTTGCGGCACTTGAGCCCGAAACCCTGCCGTCACGGCTGGGGACGCTCGAAATCCTGACGGACAAGCTGGGACCACCCTCGGGCTGGCAGGTCCGGGAGGTCGGCGACGGCAATCTGAACCTCGTCTTCATCGTCGAGGGCGGCGGGAAAAGCATGATCGTCAAGCAGGCGCTGCCCTATGTGCGGCTTGTGGGCGAAGGCTGGCCGCTGCCGCTGACGCGCTCCTTCTTCGAGTATAACGCCCTCATCCGCCAGGCGGAACGGGCGCCGGGCAGCGTGCCGGAAGTGTTTTATTTTGATGAGCGCCAGGCGATCATCGTTCAGGAATTCCTGAGCCCGCACATCATCCTGAGACGGGCGCTGATCGAAGGCCAGATACTGCCCCGGCTTGCCGAAGATCTCGGCCTGTTCATGGCGCGCACGCTTTTCCGGGGCTCCGACCTTTCGATGGAAGCGGCCGCGCGCAAGAAGGACATGGCGCTTTTTGCCGGCAATGATGCGCTGTGCGACATCACCGAGGCGCTGGTCTTCACCGACCCCTATTACGACGCCGAGATGAACAGCCACACGACGCCGGAGCTCGACGGCATCGTGGCAAGGCTGCGCGCCGATCGCGACCTGAAGGTGACGGCGCAGGAAATGAAGCACGCCTTCGTCACCCGCGCCGAGACCATGCTGCATGGCGACCTGCACACCGGTTCGATCATGGTGACCGAGGACGAGACGCGGGTGATCGACCCCGAATTCGCCTATTACGGCCCGATGGCCTTCGATGTCGGCATGCTGCTCGCCAATTACTGGATGAGCTTCTTCTCGCAGCGCGGCCATGAACAGAACGGCGCGCGTGGGGATATGCGCCGCCACCTGCTGAATACGATCACGGGCACATGGACCGTTTTCCGCGAGGAGTTTTCGCGGCTGTGGCGCGAAGAGCGCACCGGGATCCTGTTTCAGCGCGCGCTCTACGAGGACCAGGGCGACGCGCTTGGCGCGGAGCAGGCGCTGGAGCGGTTCCTGCATGCGCTGTTCGAAGACATGCTGGGCTTTGCCGGGCTGGAAATCCATCGCCGCATTCTGGGCCTCGCCCACAATGCCGATTTCGAGACCGTTGCGGACCGCGCGCAGAAGGCGCGTTGCGAGACCGCAGCCCTCGAATTCGGCCGTCACATCGCCGTCAACCGCCGCCATATCAGCAGCCTTGACGCACTGGAAAGACTGGCCATCAGGCTGGAAGAGGAGAGCGCCCCATGAAGGTTGGCGATAAACACTACCGCACGATCTGGCCCCACCAGGATGGCCGTTCCGTGGAGATCATCGATCAGCGCTGGCTGCCGCATGATTTCCGTGTCGTGACCCTGTCCACGGTTGACGAGATCGCCACCGCGATTGCCGACATGTGGGTGCGCGGCGCACCGCTGATCGGCGTGACGGCCGCCTATGGCGTCGCGATCGCCATGGCGGACGATCCCTCGGACACAAATCTCGATGCCACCTACAACAAGCTGCATGCGACCCGGCCGACGGCGATCAATCTGAAATGGGCGCTCGACGAGATGCGCCATACGCTCTCGAACGTCGCAACCGAGAAGCGCGCGGAAACCGCCTACCGCCGCGCCGCAGAGATCGCCGATGAAGACGTGGAACTCAACCGCGCGATCGGCCGCCACGGGCTGGAGATCATCAAGGAGATCGCGGCGAAGAAGAAGCCGGGCGAACCGGTCAATATCCTCACCCACTGCAATGCCGGCTGGCTTGCCACCGTCGATTACGGCACGGCGACCGCGCCGATCTATCTGGCGATGGAGGCCGGCATTCCGGTTCACGTCTTCGTCGATGAAACCCGGCCGCGCAATCAGGGCGCCTATCTCACCGCCTGGGAAATGGACGGCCATGGCGTGCCGCATGACCTGATCGTGGACAATGCCGGCGGCCACCTGATGCAGCACGGCGAGATCGACATGGTGATCGTCGGCACCGACCGCACCACCGCATCCGGCGATGTCTGCAACAAGATCGGCACCTATCTGAAGGCGCTGGCGGCGAAGGATAACGGCGTGCCGTTCTACGTCGCCTTGCCCTCGCCCACGATCGACTGGACGGTGAATGACGGCGTGGCCGAAATCCCGATCGAGGAGCGCAACAGCGACGAGGTGAGCTTCGTCCAGGGCGAAAACGCCGAGGGCGAGATCATCTCGGTGCGCATCTCGCCGAAGGGCTCGCCGGCCCGCAACCCCGCCTTCGACGTCACCCCTGCCCGCCTCGTCACCGGCCTGATCACAGAGCGCGGCGTCGCAGAAGCATCGAGTGCTGGCCTTGCCCGCCTGTTCGAAAAAGAGAACTGATCCCATGTCCCTGACCAACGAAAAATCCACTGAGGATATCGCGCACGGCATCCGCAAGCGGGTGTTCCTGCACACGATGCGCAACAATGGCGGCTATCTGAGCCAGGCCTGTTCTGCGGCCGAAAGTCTCGCCTTTCTCTATAACGAGGCGCTGCATCTGGGCGCCCCGACACTGCCGCCGGTTCCCAAACCCTTCGCCGGCGTGCCGTCGGCCGACAATCCTGATGCCTTCACGGGCGCGGGATATCACGGGGCCTTTGCACCCGAATATGACCGCTTCTTCGTCTCGCCCGCCCATTATGCGCTGGTGATCTATTCGGCGCTGATTGAGGTCGGCCGGATGGACGAGAACGCGCTCGACCACTTCAACAAGGATGGCGGCTCGGTGGAGATGATCGGGGCCGAGCACAGCCCCGGCATGGAGGTCACCACCGGCTCGCTGGCGCAGGGGCTTTCCATGGCCTCCGGCGTCGCCTTTGCCCGCAAGCGCGCGGGCGAGAAGGGCAAGGTCTGGGTCTACATGTCGGATGGCGAGTTCCAGGAAGGCCAGACCTGGGAATGCATCTCCGCAATGCGCCATCACGCAATCGACAACATCCGCGTCATCGTCGACGTCAATCGCCAGCAATGCGACGGCGCCATGTCCTCGGTGCAGGAACTCTACGACCTGCCGGAACGGATCGCCGCCTTCGGCGCGACCTGCCGCTCAATCGACGGGCATGACCTCGATGCCATGCGCAAGGCCGCCGACAGCGCCGAGCCCGGCAAGCCGCTGGTGATCCTCGCCAATACCTCGCCCTATCAGGGCATGGACTTCCTGAAGAAGCGCTTCCCGCGCCTGCATTACGTGCGCTTCAAGAGCGCAGACGAGCGCATCGAGATGCGCGATGCGCTGGCGGTCGAGCTTGGCGTCGACCTCAATGAAATCGAAGAGGCCTGATCATGGTGGATATCGTCAACAGACCCTACGCCACGGCGTTCGAAACCTTCGCCACCGCCCGGCCCGAGGTGATGTGCCTTTCGGCCGACCTCACCTCGTCCTGCGAGGTCGACGGTTTTCGCGACCGCCATCCCGACCAGTTCCTCTCGATGGGCATGGCCGAGCAGAACATGCTTTCCTTCGCCGGCGGGCTGGCGATGCAGGGCTACCGGCCCTTCATCCACACCTTCGCGGTGTTCCTCTATCGCCGCCCCTATGACCAGCTCATCAATTCGATCGCCTATTCCAACCGCAAGGTGCGGATGATGGGCTTTCTGCCCGGCATCACCACGCCCGGCGGCATCACCCATCAGGCGATCGAGGATATCGCGGTGATGCGCGCGATCCCGAACATGACGGTGCTGGAAACCGGCGACGCGACCGAGGTGGAAACCGTGCTCGAGGTTGCCGACAGCATTGACGGGCCGGTCTATGTGCGGGTGCTGCGCGGCCAGGTGCCGCGGCTGTTTTCGACCCCGTTCGCATTCAACAAACTCCGTACGCTCAGCAAGGGCGACGATGTGCTTGTGCTGACATCCGGCGTGTGCACGGAGGAGGCCCTGCGGGCCACGGCAGCTCTGTCGGAAAAGGGCGTCGGCGTCCATCACCTCCATGCTTCGACGCTTAAACCGTTCGACCGCGACACCTTCATCGAGGCCGCGCGCGGCAAGAAGGGCGTGGTCACGCTCGAAAACCACATCATCACCGGGGGCCTTGGCACGATTGCGGCGGAAATCATTGCCGAGGAAGGGCTTGGCGTGAAGCTGCGCCGTCTCGGCCTCAACGACACTTTTGCGCATGGCGCTTCCAAGCCCTATCTGATGAAGAAATACGGGCTTGATGCCATCGCCTTGGTGCGCGCGATCGAGGATGTGCTCGGCCGCAGTCTCGACATCACCGACGATGCGCTTGAGGCCGTGCGCCTCGATGCGGTCCATTCGGCTGAAAAGGCGGAGGCGCTTTGATGGCGGAGCGCTTTTCCGCGGGCTACCTGCTCTCCGACGCCGATTACGAGACGGCGAAACAGCGCGCGCTCAACATCACGGTCGAGCAGACGGTTGAAATTCCGCGCGATATCGTGCCCGCCGGCTATGTCGAGGATGAAATTCTCGGCCGGCTGGACGCGCTGGAGGCGGCCGGCGGCGGATATGTGGCCGAAATCTCCTACAGTTTCGACGATGCCGGCGGCGATTTCCTGCAGCTTCTGAACGTGCTGTTCGGCAATTCCTCGATCCTTTCGAAGACCCGGCTTGTTTGGATGAAGCCCTGCAAGGGGCTTGAGGCGATGACCCCCGGCCCGCGTTTCGGCCGTGCGGGGCTTTACGACCTCGCAGGCGTTTCCGGCGGACCGCTCTTGATGTCGGCGATCAAGCCCGTCGGGCTTTCGACGGCGGAACTGGCGCGGCTTGCGGGCGATTTCGCGCTCGGCGGAATGAACTTCGTCAAGGACGATCACGGGCTCGTGGACCAGAAGACCTCGCCCTTTTCCGAACGGCTTGCCGCCTGCGTGGAGGCGATCGGCGAGGCCAATGCAAAAACCGGCTTCAACACCCGGTTCATTCCCAACATCACCGCGCAACGCGGCCAGACAATCGAACGGGCCTACGAGGCGAAGGAAAAAGGTGCCGGCGGCGTGATGCTCGCCCCGGCGCTCGCCGGATACGATGTCGCGCTGCAGCTGGCGGCTGACCCTGAATTCGGCCTGCCGGTGATCTCGCACCCTGCCTTTTCCGGGGCCAATGTCGTGGGCGGCGATTGCGGCTTTTCCCACCGCTTCTATTACGGAACGCTGCAGCGCCTGATGGGCGTGGATGCCGCGGTCTATCCCAATTTCGGCGGCCGCTTCGGCTTTTCGCGGGAGGAGTGCCTCTCGATTGTCGATGGCTGCGCTGAGGAATTTTCGACGCTGAAACCGATCCTGCCCGCCCCCGGCGGCGGCATGACATTCGAACGCGTTCCGGAAATGAAGGCGGCCTATGGCGATGACGTCATCTATCTGATCGGCGGCGCGCTGATCCGCGAACGGGAAACATTGGTGGATGCCTGCAGACGCCTCGGCGAAACGGTCAGGGCGGGATAGGACGCCCTTCTTGCGGCGCGGGAGCGAAGCGGGCAAATTCACTTTTTTCACCCGACATGGATAATGTCCAGATCACGACGAGACCCCAATGCTGATCCGACCGAGCGACCGCATTCTCCACAAAGCCGCCTGGCTCTACTACACCCATGGCCTGCGCCAGGATGAGGTGGCAAAGCAGCTCGACATATCGCGCGCCTCGGTCGCCATGTATCTGCGCCGCGCCCGCGATATGGGCATCGTCACCATCTCCACCTCGACCGAGCTTTTCGCCGATGACGTGCTGGCGCGGGAGATGGAGGACGCGCTGGGGCTGGACGCCGTCTGGATCGTGCCCGAGGACCGTCAGGCGCTCGACCCGGAGACCGAAATGCCGGTCGTTGCCGCGGCGGTGTTCCAGGGGCTTATCAACAAGGGCGACAAGGTCGGCGTTGCCTGGGGGCGGACCGTCTATCACATCGCCGACGCCATGCCGTTTGCCGATCTGCAGGGCGTGACCGTGATCCAGCTCTGCGGCAATCTCGGCGCGCCGTATAACTACCGCCCGGACCAGTGTACCACCGAAATCGCCCGCCGGCTGAATGCCGAGGGCATCAATTTCTACGCCCCGCTGGTGCTGAGCACCGAGGCGCTCTGCGCCCAGTTGCGTAATGAGGAAATCATCCACCAGCAGATGGCGATGATCGGCGAATGCGATCTTGTGCTCTATTCCGTCGGCGGCATTGCGCCCGACAGCCATCTGGTGAAATGCGGCGCGCTATCCGCCGCCGAGATCGAGGCGCTTGGCGAAAAGGGCGCCGCCGGCGTGATCGCCGGACAGGTGATCGACCGCGACGGCGCGATCATGGATTGCGAGCACAATCGCCGCTGCATCTCCGCCGATCTCGATACCGTGCGCCAGATTCCAAAACGGCTGATGGTGGTGCAGGAGGCCGAGAAATTCGAGGCGCTGAAGGCAGCGCTTCGGGGTGGCTTCGTGTCTCACCTGGTGGTGACGCGGTCCATGGCCGAACAGCTTATGGATGCCTGGAAAGCGTGAGCGCCGACCACTGAACGAAGATTAAGAGAAAGACCGAAGCCAGCGGCTTCAGGGAGGATAATCGATGGAAAATCTGTGGCGCGACGATGAAGCGAAAGCGGCGGTCGAACGCTATGGCGCAAACGGCGTCAACGAAGACCTGGCGCTCTGCACCTACACCACAAGGCTTCTGGGCGGCGAGCCGCGACTGGTGCTGCATGGCGGCGGCAATACTTCGGTGAAGACGGTCGCGACAGACCTTGTCGGCGAGCGTTTCGACGTGCTTTGCGTCAAGGGCAGCGGCTGGGACATGGGGACCATAGAGCCGGCAGGACTGCCGGCGGTCAAGCTCAACCCGCTCCTGAAGGCGCGCGCCTTCGACAGGCTTTCGGATGAGGACATGGTCACGCTGCAGCGCGCCAACCTTATCGATCCCGCCTCTCCCAACCCTTCCGTCGAAGCCCTGCTCCACGCCTTCCTGCCGCAGAAATTCGTCAACCACACCCATTCCACAGCGGTGCTGGCGATCGTCGACCAGGCCGAGAGCCGCCGGCTTGCCGATGCCGCTTTTGGCGGCAAGTTCGCCTTCGTGCCCTACATCATGCCCGGCTTCGCGCTCGCCAAGGCGTCGGCCGAGGCGTTCGAGGCAAAGCCGGATGCCGACGCCCTGATCCTCGACAAGCACGGCATCTTCACCTTCGCCGAGACCGCGAAGGAGGCCTACGACCTGATGATCGACTACGTTTCGCGCGCCGAAGATTATGTCCGCCGCGAGGGCAAGCCGGCCTTCCACGCCGTAAGCCTGCCGGACGGGCTCGCTGACGCGGACATGATTGCGCCGATCCTGCGCGGCGCGGTGGCCATCAGGGAGAAGGGCAAGCGGTTCGGGCGCATGGTCAACGACTTCCGCACCTCGCCCGAAATCATGGAATTCGTGAACGCCGAGGAGCTTTCCGATATGGCCGGGCGCGGCGTGTCCACGCCGGACCTTTCGATCCGCATCAAGACCGGGCCGATGGTTCTGCCGGCCCCACTAGCGGACGATCTTGAAGGCTTTGCCGCCGCGACGGCTGATGCGGTGGAGCGCTATGCCGCGGCTTACACCAAATATTTCAACGACAACAACGACCGCGACGACGTCAACCGGACCATGCTCGACGCCATGCCGCGCCTGACGCTGGTGCCGGGCGTCGGCCTTTTCGGCCACGGACGCACCGCCAAGGAGGCAAAGATCGCCGCCGATCTCGGCGAAATGTGGATCGAGGCGGCGCGTGACGCCGAAATGGTCGGCCGGTTCGAGCCGGTCAGCCGACCGGAGCTGTTCGAGCTGGAATACTGGTCGCTGGAACAGGCCAAGCTTGCCGGCAACAAGCCGAAGCCGCTGACAGGTCAGGTGGCGCTCGTCACCGGCGGCGGCGGCGCGATCGGCGCGGCCGTTGCCCTGAAATTCGCAGCCGAAGGCGCGCATGTTGTCGTCGCCGATCTCGATGGCGCGCGGGCCGAAGAGGTCGCGCGCGCGGCCGGCAATGGCGCAATCGGCGTGGCCATGGATGTCACGGATCCGGCCTCGGTAAAGTCCGGATTTGCGACCGCGGTATCCCGCTTCGGCGGGGTCGATATCGTGGTATCGAACGCCGGCGCCGCATTCCAGGGACCGATCGCGACCCTTGACGACGCGGTGCTGCGCAAGAGCTTCGAGCTGAACTTCTTCGCCCATCAGAGCGTGGCGCAGGAGGCGGTGCGGGTCATGAAGGCGCAAGGCACCGGCGGCGCGCTTCTGTTCAACGCCAGCAAGCAGGCGGTCAATCCCGGCGCGAATTTCGGCGCCTACGGGCTTTCCAAGGCGGCAACCCTGTTCCTGTCGCGCCAGTATGCGCTGGAACACGGCAAGGACGGCATCCGCTCCAACGCCGTCAATGCCGACCGCATCCGCTCCGGCCTACTGGACGACCGGATGATCGAAAGCCGGGCCGCCGCGCGCGGTCTCACGGTGGAGGAATATATGGGCGGCAACCTGCTGCAGCGGGAAGTGACCGTCGAGGATGTGGCCCGCGCGTTCTTCGATCTCGCCTGCGCCGAAAGCACGACCGCCAACGTCACCACCGTCGACGGCGGCAATATTGCGGCTGCCTTGCGTTAGGTGCCTGGTCCCAGCATTTGATCGATCGCATCAATGATGAAACGATCCGGTTCGATTGTCCCTCGTTTACTTTGAAGATCCGGTTTGACAACCATTTCTGCCGCATGAACTGCCTGGGGCGTTGTCTCATTCACTTTGTCATGCAAGGAAAGGCCCGTGCGCTTAGATTTCTCAGGCGTTGAAAGCTACCAATTTCCAGACATCGCATACTTCGAGGCGATGGTGGCGAATTGTTTGAGCGGCACGGCGGCGCGGTGGAATTGGAAAGCAATTGCGGGTAGCCGGACGGCTGAACTTAGGAATGTCAGCTTTGTGGGTGACGCCAAGTCGCGTCCGGTTGCAATCCATTGGAACTCACGGCGAGATGCGAGTTTGCGCCGCTGACACTAATGTCGGACTTTGTTAGGCCACGAGTCGGAAGTTGTCATTTTGTCGGGAGCGTCGTTCTACCTTCTGACGAAACCCACGTTGTTTTGTATTAGAATCTTGACGTGGATCGATATCGCAACGACCGGGTCGTTGGTTCGCATCCCTTCAAGACCTTTGATCCCGTCCGGATGCTCGGCAGGCAGTTGTGGTCTATTGCGGCTATGCCCACAGAACTGGTGGACCGAAAGTCCGCTTGATCAAGGGTTTAAGCCTGTGGAATAGGCAGCGGCTCCAGAGCTGTTCGAGAAACCTCTTCTGTCTAGATGCGCTCGGGAACTGGCTTGCTGCCCCTCAATGGGGCTGCCCGTCCGGGACGGATATCGGACGGGCAGGGGAGATATCAACCGCCTGTCTTGAGGTTTTTCTCCCAGTAATAGTGAAGTGCGGCTACGTCGCCGCTGGTGAGGAATGGCAGCGCTGGGCGGAGTTGGTCGTCGGTCCAGTCCCACCATCTAAGTTCGCGCAGCCTAACAATGTCCGAGTCGTCGAAGCGTTTGCGGATCATCTTGGCCGGGTTTCCGCCGACAATAGCGTAGGGCTCCACGTCGCGGGTCACAAGGGCGCGCGTGCCGATCACGGCGCCGTCGCCGACCCTCACGCCGGGCATGATGATTGCCTCGGCGCCGATCCACACGTCGTTTCCGATGACAGTGTCTCCGGCCGGCTGATAGCCGTTTTCCGCGCCTTCGAAGGCGGGCACTTCGCCCATCCAATAAAACGGGAAGGTGCTGATCCAGTCATTCCGGTGGCCCTGGTTGCCGGCCATGATGAAGGCAGTGCCCGAGCCGATAGAGCAGAAGCTGCCGATTACCAGCCTGTCCACACCGAGATCTGGAAGCAGATAGCGGGCGCAATCGTCAAAGCTGTGGCCGTGGTAGTAGCCGGAATAATAGCTGTATCGGCCAACGATGATGTTGGGGTTGTTGATCTGACGGTCGAGAGTCATGCCCTTGAAGGGGCTTTCGAAAAAATTGTTCATGATTGTTACCATTGAATCTGTGCCGCAGCGGCGGCGAAATTCCGTTTGCGATCACGCAAACAAATGAGCGCCGGCAGGCTCAAAGGGCCGGGCCAGCGCAACGGCTTCTCACGGCGAGGCGCGGAAGCGGATTCAGATGGTACAATCTGCAGACTTCATGAGGACTTTATGCGCTGGATATCCACTCCGAGGCAAGTGCGGATATTCAGGGCGGGCCAGGAGCCCCTAAGAACCAGCGGGCGGTTTCAGTCCCAGCGTCTGCAGTTGCATCACGATCAGTCCGAGGACGATCAGCCCGAGGCCGGCAAGGCGCGGCCACGAGACGGGCTTTTGCGGCAGGCCGACCAGCCCCCACTGGTCAATGATCATCGATGCCAGCATCTGCCCGGCAATGACCGCCATGACGAAGCCGGCGGCGCCAAGCTTCGGCGCGAGCATCAGCGCACCGGTGATATAGACGACGCCGACAACGCCACCGATCCATATCCAGCGCGGCGCCTGGGCGAGGTTCATAAGCGCTGGCGCCTGGACCTTCGCCAGATACATGACCGGCACGATGCAGACGAAGCTGACGCAAAGGGATATAAGCGTGCCCCAAAGCGGGTGGCCAAGCGCCCGCCCGAGGGCCGCATTGGCGCCTGCCTGAAACGGAACGACCGCGCCGGTGGTGATGGCAGCAATGATGAGAAGCAGTGCATTGGTTTGCATGGTGAACAACCTCCGTTGCGCACTGGATGCACTATTTGCTTCATTGATGGAAATTCCTATGTAATATCATCCGTATGCACAGTGAGAATAATCTTCGCAGCGTCGATCTTAACCTTCTGGTGGTTCTCGACGCTCTTCTGGCCGAGCGACATGTCTCGCGCACAGCCACCCGGCTGAACATGAGCCAGCCTGCGGTCAGTCATGCACTGGCGCGTCTGCGGCTGCTGTTCGATGATCCCCTGCTGATCCGTCGCGGCGGGCAGCTTGTCCCTAGTTCGAAGGCGCTTGAGATCGCGCCCACCCTGAGCGCGGCCCTGCGGCAGATGCGGGAGGTTCTTGGCCCGGGCGGCTTCGATCCTGCCGAGGAAAACCGGGCCTTCCGTATTGTCATGTCGGATTACGGCTCCGCCGTTATCCTTCCCGGCCTGCTAAAGACGTTGCGCTTCAAAGCGCCTGGCATCGACCTGGTGATTACGCAATCGAGCCGGGAAGTCATGTTGCGTCAGGTGCTGGACGGGGAGTGCGATCTCGCCCTCGGTGTCTTTCCCGAACTTCCCGAAGGGCTGGAAGCCGGCCAACTCTTCGTGGAGCACTTCGCTTGCCTTGCGGATCGGGAGAGGATGGGCGGCAAGGATCGCCTCGATCTGGAAGCCTATCTCTTGCGGCCTCACGTTCTCGTGGCGATGAAGGATGGCGCCAACACCGAAATCGACACGGCGCTCTCCGCCATCGGCCATCAACGCCGCGTCGCGGTCACGCTGCCGCATTGGGGCAATGCGCCGCGTCTGATCCATGGAACGGACCTGGTTCTGACGGTCGCGCGCAATACCCTCGTCCCTTATGAAGGTGACCAGCGCCTCATCGTCTTCGAACCCCCGTTTGCAATACCGCCCTTTCCCTTCGTTCAGGTCTGGCACGAGAGACGTGGTGGCGACCCGGCTCATCTGTGGCTGCGCAAGGCCGTCGCGGACGTCGCGCGCGCTCCGGAGCCATGAGCGATGCGCTGTCGCGTCTCCTCCTCTGCAGTCCACCGGACACATTCCTCTCGAGCCCCGGGACCATATTGTGCCATGCTGGACGCGCCGGCGTCGGTCGCATAACCTGAACCGGAACGGGCTCTTGCCATCCGGCGTGGTTACATCCTGCGCCTTTCGGCCCTCCATTCATTGCCCAGCTTTCGCGAGAAGGAATTGTCGTGCGTTCATCAGGCTCGCCGGAAGGCGGAAAGGAAGTCAAGCGGTCGCTCGAGGCCCGGATCTACGCGATCTATTCAACGCTGACGCCCGCGGAAAAGCGGCTTGCCGATATTCTGCTGCAATATCAGATGGATCTGCCGAGCTATACAGCCGGTGAACTGGCGGAACGGGCGCATGTCTCGAAGGCGACGGCGGCGCGCCTGATCCGCACGCTCGGCTACAAGACCTATCCGGATGCCAAGCGCCAGATACGGGAGGATCAGCACTGGGGTTCGCCGCGCGCCGTTCTGGAAGGCGAGAACGAAGCATTCGCAAAGAAGCCTTCCATCGCCACAACGGTTCAGATGGATTTGGACAATATTCGCGCCACCGTCGAGGGGCTTCCGCCGGAAACACTTGCGTCGATCAGCAATGCCATCGTTTCGGCGCGCCGTGTCTGGATCATGGGCCTCAGGAGCGGCTATGGCCTTGCCCATCAGGCCGCCCACTATTTCACGCTCATGAAGAATGACGTCCAGGTCATCCCGGTCGGCGGCGGCAGCTATTCCCATGAGATCGCCTCGATCGACAAGGGCGATGTC
Source organism: Martelella sp. FOR1707 (assembly GCF_053484265.1). NCBI lineage: Bacteria > Pseudomonadati > Pseudomonadota > Alphaproteobacteria > Hyphomicrobiales > Aurantimonadaceae > Martelella > Martelella sp. FOR1707. The sequence goes on from NZ_JBAKFP010000001.1 coordinate 95,826, forward strand.
CTGCTCGTCATCGCCTTCCGGCGCCGGCCAAGGCTTCTGCCAACGATTCTGAAGGAAGCGCGGGCGGCCGGCGCCACCACCGTCCTGATCACCGATCTCAGCGCCTCGGCAAGCGCCAAGGCGGCCGAACACGTGCTGCGCTGTCGGTGCCAGTCGCCATCGCCGTTCAACTCCTTTTCGGCCGCCCTCACGATTATCAACTATCTCGCCTGGAGCGTGGCGACCGCGATGGGCGATGCCAGCCTGAAGCGCTACGAGCGGATCGACTGGCTGGTCAAGAGGCTGGACGACGTATCAACCCCGCAGACGCCGGGAGGGCCCGTGTAAAAGATCTGCCTATTCGGCCGCAAGCAGATGCGTTCGCACTGGCGGCGCCCATATGCCGGCGCGCGACGTGGAAATGCCGCAGCGCACCAGCATTTCGGCGAGACCGACCGCGGCGGTGACCCCGTCGACCACGGGAATGCCATGGCGCGCCTGAAGCGCTTTTGCAAAGCCCGTCATGCCGGCGCAGCCGAGGGCAACACCTTCCGCGCCGGCGGCGATCCCCGTTTCGATGAAGTTCGAAATGGTCTCGAAGGCTCCGCTTTCGGGGTCTTCCAGAGCCAGGACGGGGATATCCGAGGCGAAGACCCGGCGGCAGCGCCGGTCAAAACCGTAGCGCAGAATGTTGTCCTCGATGACCGGCGCGGAACGGGTGAGCGTCGTCACCACGCAGAAGCTGTGGGCGAGAAGCGTCACGGCATGGAACGCGGCCTCGCCGATGCCGATCACCGGCCGTGTAGCGATGGCGCGGGCGGCGTCGAGGCCGGTGTCATCGAAACAGGCGATCACATGTGCGTCCGCGCCTTCGGCCTCGGCGGCGGTGATCGCCTTCAAAAGACCCGGCACGGCGAGCGCCCCGTCGAACGGACCCTCGATGGCATCCGGGCCATGACGGGACTGGCGTTCCAGGATGTCCGTTCCGGGGCTGGCCACGGCGCGCGCTGCCTCGGCAATGCGGGCGGTCATGGCGGTCGTTGTATTGGGGTTGATGACGGCGATGCGCATCGGTTTCTGCTCTCTCGAACGTGTTCAGGCCGCTGTCGGCCGCTGGTCGATCAGTGTTGCGTAGGGGATCGGGGCGTCGGTGAGATGGCCATCACAGATGCCGACCTGCCAGCGCTGATAGGCATCGCTGTCGATGCGGGGCGAGGTCCACATGCCGTTGGCACAGTAGATATCGGTAAGCTTCACCAGCAGATCGGGCGCGAATTTCGGGAAGGTGGCCGCCAGGAAATCGCGATAGTCTTCGGCCTCGTGGTCAAGGATCCAATCCATGCCGCGACCGAGCGCGCGGGCAAAACGCGCGTGGGTGTCGCGCCGTTCATCGTTTGGCTCACCCTCGCTATAGTAGACGCTCCACGGGACATTGCCGCCAGTAACGGGAAGCGGCTGAACCACATGACCGCCGCCGGCCGTTTCGAGCGTCACCGCGGAGGGGAAATCGATGACCAGATAATCGCCCATGCCGCCGGTGAAGAGGTCCGTCAGCATCCTGCCGTCGAGATCCTGCACGAAGTTGACGGCCTTCGGGTCGACGCCGTTCTCGCGCAGCAGCATCTTGATGAACAGACCGACGCTGGCGCCGTTGCTGCCTTTCATCGCGATGGTGCGGCCGGCGAGGGCTGTCCATTCGAACTCCGCCGGCGGTTCGCGCCCGACAATCGCCAGCGGCGCGCGGGCCGCCACCTGGGCGAAGGGCACATAGCGCTTGCCGCGCCCGTGAAACATGGAGGGAACCCAGATGCCGCCAAGGGCTGCCTCAGCCTTTCCCGTGCCAATATCGTCGAGCACGCGATCCCAGGGTGAGGGGACCTCGGCGGTTACCTTCAGGCCCTCCTCCTCGAAGAAGCCCTGATCGACCGCGACATATTCGGGCAGGTAGTTGAGGCTGTGGCCGGTCGCGGAAATGTGAAATGTCTGCATGATGGTCTCTTTGTCGGAAAAATGCCCGGTCAGGCGAGACGCCGGCCGTCTTCGATGTCGAAGAGCAGGGCGTCCTCGCTCCGATAATCGAGCGAGCAGGTCTCCCCGATCGCCATTTTGAGATGGCCGGAGACCCGCACGAAAACGAGGTCGGTTTCCAGCAGCCGGTCGTGGTCTTCCTCGCCGGTCATCAGCCGGCAGCCGATCACGGTTTCGGCGCCGAGACGCTCGACCACCGAGACGCGGGCGGGGAGCCGGCCCTCGCCGGAGGCATGAATCGAAAGCTTTTCCGGACGGATGCCGAAGGTCACTTCGCGGCGCTTCGGCAAGGGACCCGGATGGTTGACGGCGAGGCTGCCGGACAGCTGCAACTCGCCCTCCCGGATCGTTGCCGGGATGAGGTTCATCGGCGGTGAACCGACGAACTGGGCGACGAAGGTGTTGGCCGGCTGGTCGTAGATCTCGTCGGGTGTGCCGACCTGCTGGACGATGCCCTTGTTCATGATGATGATGCGAGTCGCCATGGTCATGGCTTCCACCTGGTCATGCGTCACATAGACGAACGTCTTTCCGACCTTGTGGTGCAGCGCCGAGATTTCCGAGCGCATCTGGGTACGCAGCTTAGCGTCGAGGTTCGAAAGCGGCTCGTCGAGCAAATAGAGCGACGGGTTGCGCACCAGCGCGCGGGCAAGCGCCACGCGCTGGCGCTGGCCGCCGGAGAGGCTTGCGGGCCTGCGGTCGAGCAGCGGCTCGAGTTCGAGCTGGCGGGCAATGCGCAGCGTGCGTTCGGCAATGTCGGCGCGCTTCATCAGCCGTGCGCGGGCGATCATGTTGACGACCGGCAGATGGTACCACGGGCGGAACGCATCCATGATCAGCGGAAAGGCGATGTTCTCGCGGACCGTGGCATGCGGATAGAGCGCGTAAGTCTGGAACACGAAGGCGACGCCGCGCCGGCGCGGCTGCCAGTCATTGGCGATTTCGCCATCGAACAGCAATTCGCCGGAGGTGATGTCGCTGAGGCCGGCGATCATCCGCAAAAGCGTGGACTTGCCGCAGCCGGAGGGACCCAAAAGGACGAGAAACTCGCCATCATGGATATCGGCATCGAAGGTCTTGATGACGGTGTTGTCGCCGAACGACTTGGAGACGTTCCTGAAGCTCAAGGCGGGCATGGCGTTATCCTTTAACCGCGCCGGCCGTCAGGCCGGCAACGATCTTGCGCTGGATGAGGAGGAAGAAGACGATAGCCGGAATGCTGAATACGAGGGCAGCGCCCATCACCGCCGACATCGGGGTTTCATACTGGCCGACGAAGGACGCAAGCCCGACGCTCGCCGTCCATTTGTCGCGGTCCATCAGGAAGGTCGAGGCAAACAGGAACTCGTTCCATCCGGCGAAGAAGGCGACGACGGCGGCCGCGGCGATGCTCGGCATGATCAGGGGCAGGATGATCATCGTCAGGATCGAGAAACGCGGGCAGTTGTCGATGATCGCGGATTCCTCGATCTCGTAGGGCACCGCGTCCATCGCGCCCTTGAGCACGAAACAGGCGACCGGCAGCGAGAAGCCCACATTGGCGAGCACCAGTCCCGCAAGGCTGTTGAGCAGGCCGAAGGTGATGAACATCGCATAAAGCGGTACCAGGATCAGCGCTTCCGGCACCACCTGGGTGACGAACAGGAAGAACCCCACCAGACCCTTGCCGTGAAAGCGGAAGCGACTGAGCGCGTAGCCCGCCAGCGATCCGAGCACGAGGCTCAAGACCGTGCCGCCGGCGGCAACAAGCAGCGTGTTGAACAGCCAGAGCCCGATCGGCACCTCGCCGAGATCATGTAGCAGCGCGGGAAAATGCTTCAGTTGCGGAAAGAAGGACTGTCCGGAACCGTAAAGCTCGGAATTGGCGGAAAGCGCGGTGGCCGCCATCCAATAGACCGGAAAGCCCGCGCAGACGAGGAGCACGCCGATCAGCAGATAGCGCAGCAGCTTGAGGGTCAGGTGTTTCTTGGTCATCAGCGCGACATCCACTTCATGCGGCGTTGTTCGAACAGGAAATGAAGTCCGGCGATGGCAAGGGCCAGAACCAGCCCGACCGCGCCGTAGGCGCTGGCAAGTCCGAGTTCGTGGTTCTCGAATGCAACCTGGCGGATCTTCACCACAAGCGTGCTGGTGGAACCGACGGGCCCGCCGCCGGTGAGCAGGTAAATGATATCGAAGCGGCGGATCGACCAGACGCAGACCAGAAGCGAAGCGAGCTGGATCGCCGGCCGGATATGCGGCAGCGTCACCATGCGGAAGGTGCTGAGGCCATCGGCTCCGTCAATGGCGGCCGCCTCGCGCACTTCGCCCGGAACGGACTGGAGGGCTGCGAGAACGACCAGCATGACAAAGGGCGCGACCTGCCAGACGGTCACCACAACCACGGCCGCAAGCGCCAGGTCTGTGCTCGTCAGCCAGGCATAGCGGCCAAGCCCGAGCGCCTCGGTGATCCGGTTCAGCACGCCGGAGCGGTCATTGTACATCCACAGCCAGATCAGCGAGGCGGCGACATTCGGCACGGCCCAGCCGAACAGAAGAATGCTGCGCACGATCGCCCGGCCCCGGAACGGGCGGTCGATCGCCAGCGCCGAGATGACGCCGAGCGATACGCCGAAGATGACCGCAAGCGCGGCATAGACGAGCGTGACGCGGACGGACTGGAAGAAGGACGGGTCCGAAAACAGCCGCTCGTAATTGCCAAGGCCGATAAACCGTCCGTGGTTGGGATTGATGATCCGCGTATTGGTGAGGCTCATATACATCTGCCGCCCCAGCGGCCAGAACATGAACACCACCAGATAGAGCATGGGCGGGAGAATGAAACCATAAGCGGCGAGCCGCGGCAGGCTTATGCTGCGTTTATGACCCTTCATCATCACTCTTCCGCCCTTTCGCTCAGAGCAATTCCGCGTTTCACGGAAACGCGAAAAGGCTCTATCTCTTTGTTTTAACGCAATTCCGGACGGTGAACCGGTGTCCACTTCACCTGGAATTGCTCTAGAACTGCCGGTCGACCTGCGTCTGGGCCTCGGCCAGCGCGTCTTCTGCGGAGGTATCCGTCAGAATGGCCTTTTCCACGGCCTGCATGACGAAGCGCATGATCTGCGGCGTTTCGACCTCATAACCTGGGATCAGCGTGCTGCGCGAGGTTTCGGCGAGCTTGGCGAAGGTCGGCGCCCAAGGGTTGGCGGCAGCAAATTCTTCCGTCACCGGCACATCGGTCGCCAGCGTATCGGGGCCGGAGGCACCGCGCAGCGACTGCTGACCCTCGGGGCTGACGAGCCATGTCAGGAAGGCGATGGCTTCGTCCTGATGATCGCTGTGCGAGCTCACGCCGAGGAAGATCTGCTGATGGGCGCCGGGATGGGCAAACGGCAAGGCGGCCGCGCCGATATCGGCGCTTGGCAGCGCGCCGCCCGAGGCAATGTTGAGCGTGCCGCCGGAATTGTCGATCGAGAAGGCGACCTGCTTTTCCTTGAAGCGGGTGCGCTGCGTGGGCATGCTGTCGCCGATCGGGATGATGCCCGAGTCATAGGTTTCCTTGAAGGCTTCGACCGCCGCCACCGCTTCCGGCGTGTTGATGGTGAGGTTACCGTCTCCGTCAACCCAGTTGACGCCGTAGCCATAGGCCCAATTCTGGAAATCCATGAACCAGCCGGTGAAATCGTTGATCTGGTGACGGGCGGTGAAGCCGATCACGCCCGGGTTCTTTTCCATAGATTGCTTGGCGGAGGCGATCAGTTCCTGCACGGTGGCCGGGATCGCGACGCCCTCCGCCTCGGTGACCTCCGTGTTGAAGATGAGGGCATAGACGGCGCGCTGCCAGGCGATGCCGTAGCGCACGTCATCAATCACGCCGTTTTCATTGGTGCTGTTGAGATCTACGCCTTCGACCGCACTGCCGACATCGACGAGAAAGCCTGCATCGGCCATGGTGTAGAACAGGCCTTCCTGCATGATCGCGATATCGGGGCCCTGGCCGGCGCCCATTTCGGTGGTCAGCTTGTCGGCGAATTCGGCCGAGGGGATGGCCTCCTGCTCCAGCGTCACATCCGGGTTGACCTCTTCGTATTTCTTGATTGCGGCCCAGAGATTCTGGCCGCGCAGCGCATCAAGCCACTGCGAATTGGCGATCACCACCGTGGTCTTGTCGCCCGATTGGGCCAGGCTCGTTGCGGGATTGCCGAGCGTGGCGGCAAGGCCGATGAAAAGGGCGGAGGCGAGCAGGCCTCGTCTGCGAATTCTGTCAATCATGTTTGTTCTCCTGCTGAAGTTTGCTTTTTGTTTTGGGTCTTGAGAAGGGGGTCAGTCCGCTTTCACGCGGTGGGGCGCAAGCGGTGTGTGGCAGCTGAGGTTCTCGGCCCCGTCCGCCGTCACAAGGTAGCAGTCGCCGACATTGCAGCCGGCGACTTCCGGCTCCAGCCACTGTGCATGGAGCACGAAGGTCATGCCTTCTTCCAGAAGGTCGTGATTGTTGGATTGGATGTTGTAGTTCTGGAATTTCTGCATCGAAACCGAATGGCCGACATTGGGATTGTGCGGCCCGAGCGTCGCCGGATAGACATGCATCAGTTTCCGGCCCTGACGCTCCCAGTCTTCGTCGGGCACGTGCTTGCGCGGCACCAGCCGCGGCTTGCCGTCGTCTTCGGAAACCCAGTTATAGGGCATGGTCCGGCTGTCGGCGGATGTGAGGTAGCCGCGTTCGATGTAGGGCTCGAAGGAGGCATTGGCGACGTCGGAGACAAGCGCGCCGGGCCGCACCAGCGCGGCGGCCTTCTCCACGCCCTCGACGCACATTTCGAGGACTTCCTCCTGCTTGTCGGTGATATCGCCGACGGCGATCATGCGGGCGATCTGGGCGGTGTAGCCCTGATAGATCACGGCCGAGATATAGAGGTTGATCAGGTCGCCGTTGCGCACGACATGGCCGTAGGGCTTGCCGCAATGGGTGCCGAAGCGATTGATGCCGATCTGGTAGCCGTCGCCGGTCTCACCGCCGCGCGCCATCTGGGCATAGGTGAAGGCGGCATAGATTTCATGATCGGTGACGCCGGGCCGGATCACGTGATAGGCGGCCTGGATGCCGATATCGGCGAGTTGGGCAGCGGCGCGCACCACGGCCTGCTCGCGCGGCGAGCGGATTTTCTGCATCCGGTCGATGATCGCGGAGCCGTCGGCAAAGGCGCTTTTGGGCAGATGTGCCTTCAGCCCGTCCCAGTAAGGCTTCGAGGTGGCGTCGCCGACGAGGCCGATCTGGGCAACGGAGAACCCCTCGCGTTGAAGGAAATCACCGACCGCCTGCACCACCTTGTCGACGGTTTTGCCGGGGCGGTTGTAAGTCTCGCGGCCCCAGGTGCCGACCTGCCAGATATCCTCGACCAGAACCGGCTCGCCCGCCGGCGGCAGCAGGACCGAGCTGCTGAAGATCGAAAACAGCGTCAGCGGCTTGTCATCATCCGTCGGAACCACCAGAACGCCCTCGCGCGCCCAGTCGCAGACATAGCGCAGATAGGAGTTCGACACCTTGTAGGAGCCAATCGAATCCGCATGGATGAGGATCACGTCATACCCGGCCACGGTCGCTTCCCGCCGGATGCGGCGCAGCCGGTCGACAAACTCGCTTTCCGGCAGCGGGCCGACCGGCTCGAACGCGAAGGACGGCTCGAAACCATCCAGAAGTCGCTCGAACCGAAGATCGGCGCGGAAGGCGGAAGGGGCGGGACTGAGGGCGGTCATGGTATGTCTCATCAATGCTTTGGATGAGAATAGAGTACAGGTGAAACTTTTTTTGCAAATAGCGCGACTGCATGAAGTTTCGGCATTGTGCGCACCGCGTGTGCAGAGTCGAATTTTTGCCGCGTTTTTGTTTCCAAGAGTTCCAAAACCGCAATTGATGCCTTCATTCAGGCTATTGGAAAAGAACGTTCTTTTCTCAATTCATCGTTCCAAATATTGAAAAAAATATTTCATTTAATTGCGAAAAGTCGTCATCTCTCCATTCGGCCCTGCCTGTTTCGCAGTCAGCGCTGAGGAAATAGGGAAGCAGGAATGAAAGGTTCGTCGTGAAGAAGTGTAGCCGCTCGCGGTGAAGGCTGGTCCGAGGTTGAAATAGTTCTCCAGGTCCTCGCCGCCGTTCAGGGCAAATAGGGTCGGCCCTGCCGAACAATCTGCCAAACTGGCCGCACCTTCTTGTTCAGTGCCTGGTTCGCTCTATTGGTCTGCTCCTGCGAGAGATGAATGCGGTGCCTCGACCGCTTGCGCGGCCTCGCCCGGTATGTGTCTGGCCCGTGAACCTGATCATCGCGCATGCCCGGTGGTGCGCACGTCCGCAGCTTTCACGCGCGATCGTCAAAGGTTACTCTTCAGTCATGAAGCAGCGTCAACGCTCTCGCGACAGTCCTGCGCGAACCTGGCCTCTTCGGACGGTGCCGCTCCGTGAGCCCGAGAAATGCTCTCGGCAAGATCAACCCCATTCATCAATTTGTTTGGCGCGTTCCAATCGTCCGCTCACCTGGCTGGAGCCGAACAGGGATGCAGCGGGTGGTTGGAACTGCAACCCCTTCATTCATTCGGTTCTGCCCTCTTTGAGAAAACGCCCGTGTTTCGGACGCATCAAGCCTGTCGGGAGGCATGGCTTTTGACGTACTTCAATTTCGTATAATACAAAATAGAATACAAATATTGACATTGGTCAAAATGTAGCTACAAATGGCCACGGAGGAGTTCACATGACCACGGTGCCGCAATTTTCGGATGATATGCCCCTGCACGTTCAGGTGCGCGAGTTGATCCGCCAGCAGGCGATCAGCGGCGAGATCGTTGATGAAAACGGGCGGTTGATGACGGAGGCGGCACTGGTCGAGCGGTTCGGCGTCAGCCGGGTCACGGTGCGCAACGCGCTTGCCCCGCTGGTCGAGGACGGCATGTTCGACCGCAGCCCCAAGCGCGGCACGTTTCTGCGGCCCAACTACGCCGAGCGATGGGTCGGTCGGCTGATGGGGTTCCAGGAGATCATGGCGGAGGCCGGCTATCGCCCCGGCGCCGCGATCCTGCAGAACGGCATGACCCATCAGCATGATGATGAAGTGCGCGAGCTGCTGCAGGAGCGAGCAGTCTACGAACTGAAGCGCATCCGCTACGCCGACGATACGCCGATTGCGATCGAGCACGCCTTCTATCCGCCGGATATCGGCATCGAGCTCAGCAAGCGCGAGCTGATTACCATCAAGATGTATCAGGTGTTTGAGGAAGAGCTCGGTCTCGAGATCAAGGACGCCGTCCAGACCATCAGCGCCCGTATATCCTCGCCCGAGGACGAGGCGGCGCTGGAGCTCGAACAGGCGTCCGCCCTGATCGAAATGCAGCGGACCACCTATGGCCCCGAAGGTCGGGTGCTCGAGCTGCTGAGGGCCGTCTACCGCCCGGATTTCTTCCAGTTGACCATCAATTTGAGCCGGAGAGGCTTCTGAGCCGTCCGGGTCAGTTTCAACAGCACAGGTAATGTCACGCGATGAGCAAGCCGAACGTCATCATCATTCTCAACGACGATATGGGGTACTCCGATATCGGCTGCTATGGCGGCGAGGTCGAGACTCCCAACCTTGACCGGCTCGCGCAGAACGGCCTGCGCTATTCCCAGTTTTACAACACCGCCCGCTGCAGCCCGTCGCGCGCCTCGCTGATGACCGGCCTGCATCCGCACCAGACCGGGATTGGCGTCCTGACCTATGACATGGGTCCGGAAGGCTATGCCGGCAATCTGAGCGAGGATTGCGTCACCATTCCGGAAGCGCTGAAGGGCAGCAATTATCGCTCCTACATGAGCGGAAAGTGGCACATCGCCTCGGATCTGAAGAAGCCCAACGGCGCCTGGCCGATTGAGCGCGGCTTCGACAAGTTCTACGGCACGATCATCGGGGCAGGCAGCTTCTATCATCCCAACACGCTGACGCGCGGCAACGAGAATATCGAGCACGAGGCGGTGGAAGATCCCGAATTCTTCTACACCGATGCGATCAGCGATCAGGCCGCGCGCTATGTCCATGAGCATCAGGACGAGCATTCCGACCAGCCGTTCTTCATGTATGTCGCCTACACCGCGCCGCACTGGCCGCTGCACGCGCATCCGGAGGATATCGCCAAATACAAGGGTCGTTTCGATGCCGGCTGGGACACGTTGCGAAAGCAGCGGCTCGACCGTCTCGTCAAGGCCGGCATCCTTGATGCCTCATGGAAGCTGAGCCCGCGCGACGAGACCCAGCCGCCCTTTGAGGAAGCGGAAGACCGCGAATGGCTGATCCGCTGCATGGAGGTCTACGCCGCCCAGATCGACAGGATGGACCAGGGCATCGGGCGGTTGCTGAAGGCGCTGGAAGAAACCGGCCAGGCCGACAACACGGTCGTGATCTTCCTGTCCGACAATGGCGGCTGCGCCGAGGATATTCCCGAGAACGTCGATCCGAAGCAGCTCGTCGAGCAGTTGATGATCGCCCAGTACAAGACCCGCGACGGCCGCGATGTGCGGATCGGCAACGACACCTCGATCATGCCCGGCCCGGAGGATACCTATCAGAGTTACGGCACGGCCTGGGCCAATCTCTCCAACGCGCCGTTCCGCTACTACAAGCACTGGACCCATGAAGGCGGGATCGCGACCCCGCTGATCGTTCACTGGCCGGAAGGCATCGCCGACAAGGGCGGCATCCGCCACACGCCCGGCCAGCTTCCGGACCTGATGGCGACGATCATGGAAATCACCGGCGCGACTTATCCCGAGACGCGCAACGGCACGGCGGTTCCACCCTGCGAGGGGGCGAGCCTCGTTCCTTCGTTCACCGATCCGACGGCCACCCGCAAGCCGCTGTTCTTCGAGCATGAAGGCAATGCGGCAGTGCGCGACGGCAAATGGAAGCTGGTGCGCAACTACCCGGCGGAGTGGGAGCTCTACGACATGGACGCAGACCGCACCGAGCTCAATGATCTCGCCGACCAGCACCCCGATCGGGTGCGCGACATGGCTGCCATGTATGACGAATGGGCCGCGCGTTGCGGGGTTATTCCGCGCGAGAAGGTGCTGGAAATCATGAAGAATGCCGGCGAACCGGCGTTCTGGGAAGACGAAGACGCCTGACGCGGCGGGCAAGAACCCGACGCAATCTGAAACCGCGACGGGACCCGGAGGAAGGGCCCGACGCACCGACAGACTTGTTGACATAGACGTTCCAACCTGGGAGGAAATCATGAGGAACATAACAAAGAAAATCGCGCATCCGTCCGGCCTTCTGGCCTTGTCGGCCCTGCTGATGGCCGGCATTGCGCCAGCCCATGCGGAGATCACGGAAGACTATACGTTCCGCCTTGCCAATGTGCTGTCGCCGAGTGATGTCACGGCCTTCGGCATCGACAAGTTCGCCGAACTCGCGAACGAGAAATCGGACGGCAAGATCACCATCGAAGTGTTCCATGGCGGCCAGCTTGGCTCGGGCGTCGAGACGTTCGAGGCGGTGAAGAACGGCCATATCGACTTTGCCGCGGATTCCTTCGCCAATCTGGCATCGATCACCCCGGCATTCGAGGTCTTCCATTTCCCGTTCCTGTTCGAATCGCGCGACCAGCTTCTCAACGCCATGGGGAGCGACGCCGTTCAGGAAGAGGTCAACGCGGAACTCGAACCGGTCAATCTGGAATGGTTTGCGACCTTTGAAATCGGCGGCCCCCGCGAGGTCGGCACGTCGAAGACGAAAATCGAGACCGCCGATGATCTCGCCGGCATGAAATTCCGCGCCTCGCGCTCGCCGCTGGAGATCGCCTCGCATGAATCCTGGGGCGCTGCCGGCGTCACGGTCGACTGGCCGGAAACGCCGGAGGCCGTCCGTCTCGGCATGGTCGATGGCCTCACCGTGCCCTATGCGAGCTTCTATTCCGCCAAGTTCCACGAGGGCAATCTGATCAACTACATTCTGGACCTCAACTTCCAGAACTATGCCTCGGTGCTGGTGGTCAACCGGGACAAGTATGAAGCCCTGCCGGATGAGGTGCGCGACGTTCTCGAAGATGCCGCCGCCGAGGCTCAGGCGTGGCATGTCGATTTCGTTTCCGATTACATCACCAAGAACATCGAGGAAATGAAGGCCGAGGGCGTCGAAATCTACGCCCTGCCGGATGCCGAATATGCCAAGGTTCGCGACATGACCATCGAGAAGGTCTGGCCGCAATTTGTCGGCAAGGAGGGCATGTCGCAGGAAAAGATCGACCTCATCAAGCAGGAGGCCGGCCCTGTCGGCGACGGCGGCTGGGGCTACACCCGCTGATCTTCGCATCAATCCACATGACGTCCGGGCCGCGCTGGCGGCCCGGATCATCAACAGGGGCCTGATCATGTCTCAATCCCGCTTCTCCAACGCGGTCCGTCTGGTCGACAAGTGGCTTGCGGGTATCGTGAGCGGACTTTGCGTCGCCCTGCTCGGCGCGATCGTCGTGACCATCAGCGCTTCGGTATTCTCGCGCTTCGTCGTGTTTCATCCGCTGAATTTCGCCGATGCGCTCGCCAAGTACTTCCTGCAATGGATGGCATTTCTCGGCGTTGGCCTTGCTCTCCGCAGCGGGGAGCATGTTCTTGTCGACATGCTGGTCATCAAATTCTCGCAGCGCAGCGCCAGGGCGCTGCTTGTCGGGATCAATGTTCTGGTCTCGGTGCTGTTTGCCACAGTCGCCTATTACGGGACGCTCAATGCGCTGAGCGGGCTCAATTCCCACGATCCCTTCGTCTTCGGCATCTCGATGGCGATCCCCTACTACTCGGTCGCCGCCGGCGCGCTTTACGCGCTGATCCAGACCAACCTCACCACCTGGATCAGACTTCAGGATTCCGAAATCCGGTTTCAGCCGAACGAGGTGACGACATGAGCGCGCTTGCCCTATATTTTATCGCTTTTATCGCTCTGATCGCCGCAGCGGTTCCGATCGCCTTCGCGCTTGGCCTGTCGACCCTTTTCGTGTTCGTGCTCACGGATCAGCCGGTGCAACTGTTCACCCAGCGGCTGTGGACCGGTCTCGACAAGTTCACCCTGGTTGCCATTCCGCTGTTCATTCTGGCCGGCGAACTGATGGGCGGTTCCGGAATTTTGAGCAGGCTTCTCGATTTCTCCCGCCTTCTGGTGGGCCGCTTCAAGGGCAGCCTGCTGCAGATCAATGTTCTGGTCAGCATGTTCTTCGGCGGCATCAATGGCTCGGCGATTGCCGATACCAGCGCTGTCGGCGCGATGATGATCAAAGCCACCAAGGACGAATATGGCGAGGCCGACCTTGCCGCTTCCGTGACCGCGGTCAGTTCCGTGGTTGGACCCGTCATTCCGCCGAGCCTGCCGATGCTGATCTACGCCTTTGCCGCGGGCAATGTCTCGATTGCGGCGCTCTTTCTCGCCGGCGTCGTGCCGGGCGTCCTGCTCGGGCTCTCGATGATGGTCGTGACGGCGTTTCTGGTTCGTAAGAAGAACTATCCGGTCTCCCGCCAGCGCTACAGCTTCGGTGATGTTCTCAGGATCACGGGCCGCTTCATGATCGCGGCGATCCTGCCGCTGATCATGGTCGGCGGCGTTGTCGGCGGCATCGCGACGCCGACCGAGGCCGGCTGCATCGCGATCGTCTATGCGCTGGCGGTTGGCTTCTTCGTGACCCGTGAGCTGAGCTGGACGCTGGTTCACCGCGCGATGATGCGGACCATCATTGTCACGGCGGTGGTCATGATCATCATCGCCTTCGGGAATGTCTCGACATGGTGGCTGACGATCGAGGGCGTGCCGCGCGGCATCAGCAACTTCTTGTCGGATTTCACAAGCAGTCCGGTGGTGTTCATGGCCCTGATGTTGGTGATCTACCTCGTCATCGGCCTGTTCATCGAGCAGGCGGCGGCCATGGTCATGCTTGTCCCGATCTTCGCCCCGCTCGCCGCAAGCTACGGCATTGACCCCGTCCATTTCGGCCTCGTCACATGTCTGGCGCTCGCGCTCGGACTGGTAACCCCGCCAGTAGGCCTCTGCCTCTATATCGCAGGCGGCATCGCCAATGTTCCGATCCACAGGGTCTTTGCCACGGCGATGCCCTATCTGGTCGCGATGGCAATGATCCTGCTGCTCGTCACATTCGTGCCCCAGATCTATCTCTGGCTGCCGAGGATGATGGGATTCTAGATGCAATCGAAAAAGGCGGATGCCATGGAACCCGGCCGGTGAATAGCCGAGCGCGCCCGTCAGCTGTACCGGGCGGTCGGTGAGTGCCTCCACCTTTTCTGTCACCCTGCGAAGGCCAAGTTCATGTAGGGGCAGTTTGAATTCTAAGCAGAAAGTTGCCGTGACGACGGGATCGCAGGTTCAAATCCCTTCAAGACCGCACATTCTTTCCAGTTAATATACGCCGCCTGAGTGATCTCCAACCCTGCAGCAGATCTCGGCCACGGCACGCCGTGATCGCCCTGCTTCAGAATAAACGCTTTATGGTCGTCCAAGCATCTTCGTTGTCTTAACCTCTTCCTCTCCTGCTTCCAGCCGGGAAATCACAGCGGAAAAGACCAACACCAAACGATCCAGTGTTCAGGCTCACAACAAAAGAAATCCACTTGGCGCTAGTCAAACCAGTTGACGATTTGCCAGCGCGGTGAAAGCGCCATCCTGCGCGAGCAGTTCGTCATAGCTCCCGCTCTCGACGATCCGGCCGTTTTCAAGAACATAAATGCGGTCGGCATGGCGGATTGTTGAAAGCCGGTGCGCTATGATGATGCGCGTCGCCTTCATGCGTTCAAGCGCGGCGCTGACCTCGGCCTGGGTGACGTTGTCGAGCGCGCTGGTCGCCTCGTCGAACAGAACGATGCGCGGCTTGCGCACCAAGGCGCGCGCGATCAGCAGCCGTTGCTTCTGCCCGCCCGAAAAGGTTGCCGCGCCTTCGCCGACCGGCGTCTGCAGGCCCATCGGCATCGCCCTGATATCCCGCTCGAGACCGGCACCCCTGACGGCCTGCACGATATCGGCCTCGGTGTAGATCCCGTTGGCCGTGATGTTGTCGCGAATGCTGCCGGTCAGGAGCTTGCCATCCTGAAGAACCACGCCGATCTGTCGGCGCAGCGCGGCGGGATCGAGCTTTTCAAGGTCATGGCCGTCATAGGCAACGCCGCCCTTCTGGGGCGTCGCGAAGCCCAGCAGCAAACGCAGCAGCGTCGACTTGCCGCTGCCCGACGGGCCAACGATTGCCACGAACTCGCCGGGACGGATATCCATGCTCACGTCGTCGAGGATCGGCCGGCCGGCCACCTCATAGGCGAAGCTGGCATGGGCGACGACGATCCGGCCGCTCAACTCGCCGGGGTCGATCTTAGCGCCGGAAACCTCCGGCGCGCCCGCCAGAATGGGCTCGGTGCGTTCATAGAGCGGCTTCAGCGACATGAGCGTGACGAACGCGCCGGCAAAGCCGGAGAGCCCGCCGTAAAACTGCCCGAAGGCCGTGTTGAAGGCGATGAAGGTACCGGTCGAGACGTCCTCGACATAAAAGGCGAACACCGCCAGCGCGACGATATGGAAGACGATGAGCACCCCGCTCGTCAGCAGCCCCTCGCTGTAGGAAAGCACGTTGGAGCGCAGCCGGAAATGCATGTCGCGGGCAAAGCGCTCGGTCCAGTCGGCGAATGCCAGCCTTTCCGCTCCGTTGACCTTCAGCGTGGCAATGCCGGACACGAACTGGAAGGTTCGGGCGGACAGTTTTCCGCGCAGTTCGTACTGTTCGCGCTGGTATAGCAGTTGCAGATAGGCGAAAGCCGCACTGATCAGAATGACGAATACCACGAAGCCCACGGCGATGCCGGCGAGCATGGGCTGATAATAGAGCATCATCGCCAGGCTGACGGTGGAGAACAATCCGCTGAACAGGACAGAAAGGGTCGAGCCGCTGAGCGCCCGGCTGAGGGCGTTGATCCCGGATGCGCGGTTCGCGAGATCGCCGACCTCGTATTGTTGGAAGAAGGAGGCCGGCAGGCGCAGCAGCCGGTCCCAGACCGCGCTCTGCACCACCGCGTCGATCCGGCCGCGCATGCGCAGTTGCGTCAGCGCCCGCGCCGTGCCGAAGCCGAGCGTGGCGAACGCCGCCGCCACCAGAACAATGGTGACCTGGCGCAACTGGTCGTATTCGGCTTTCGGAATGATCGTATCGAAGATATGGCCGGACACCAGCGGCGTGAGCAGCGCCAGCAGCGCCGCGCAGGCCGACGCGATCAGGATGGTGGCGAAGGCCCGGACATTGTTGCGGAACACGAAGCCGAGCAGCATACGCGACGTTACATTGCCGTCCGGCAGCGGGCGATAGAAGACATAGGCTTCCGGCGCGAGCGTTTCGGCAAACTGCCTGCCGACCTTGCGCTCGCGGCCCTCGGAATCGATATGGCGATAACCGAAGCGGCCGGGGATGAGGCAGGCGGGTTCGCCGCTTTCGGTAAAGGCCAGGAACGCGCCGTGATCGCCGCGCCACCATTCCTCCGGCAGCCGCGCGCGCCTGGAGCGCACATGGTTGGCCCGGGCGATCGCGGCGATCGCCTCGCCGCGATCGCCTTGCACAAGAGACCGTTGGGCTTTCAGCCGGATACCATCCGCCGCCGCCACGCGCGCCGCACAGCGCGCCAGCGCATCGGGCGCGAGCGTGCCCGCGGGCTGTTTTGCCCTGCGATTAAGAAGCGCCGCCACCTCGCCGGAGGCGGCCTTCAGGCGAAGCTCCGCCGCCTGGTCGCGGCGCGAGACATTGTCGCCGCCATCAAGGCGAGTTGTGGCCAGCGTCGTCGCGATGCCTGAAAGTGCGACGTGCAATGCCTCCGCACGCCCGCGTTGCAGCCATCCCGCCTCGGCAAGTGCCGCGCTATCATGGACCCGCGCCGTGACCGGGGCCTGCGCCTGGACCCAGAAATCCGCGGTCAGCGGCGCCAGACCCGGCCCGAGCTTGCGCCCGTCGCCAGACTTGAGCACACCATCCGCCTCGAGCCAGAGCAACGCGCCGGCGGCGCAGACCGCGGCTCCTGCCGGTATCGAGACATGCTGCCCGGCGCGCAACGGCGCGATGCCGCGCGGCGGCAGGGCGGATGGGCAAGCTGCCAGCAGGCGGCCGATCCACGCGTCGATGCCCGCGCCGGACGACCCCTCTTCGGTTGCGGCGAGGCGGCAGCCGGGCGCGGGGACAACGATGATATCGGGTGCGCCGCCCTCCCAGACGACATCGGCCAGCCCGGTGAATGCGTCGCCGCCGGCAAGGCGCATGAGATGATGCAGCGGCCCGTAGATTTGCGTATCGGGGTCGACCGCGAACACATCGGCAGCGCCCTCTTCGACAACGAAGATGCCCTCAACCGTGTTGAGCGGGATCGCACGCGGCATCCGGGCGGCCGCACGGGCCTTGCGAAGTGCCGGTGGCAGGTCTGTTTGCGGGCTGTCGGTCATCCGGTCTGCTTCTCAGTGGGCGGCCACAAGGCGGGCATAGTGCCCGTCCGGGTCAGCTATCAATCTATCGTGCGTGCCGCGCTGGACGATACGGCCCTGATCGAGAACGATGATCTCGTCGCTGTCGCGAATGGTCGAGAGCCGCTGGGCGACGATCAGGCAGGCACAGCCGCGCCGTCTCAGGTTCATGTCGACGGTTTGCTCGGTGACTGGGTCGAGCGCCGAGGTCGCCTCGTCCATGATCAGCACCGACGGATCGCGCGCCAGGGCGCGGGCGATTTCGAGCCGTTGGCGTTCGCCGCCGCTGAGATTGCGTCCTGCTTCCGACAGGGCGGCATCGATCCCCTGTTCGCGCACCAGCGGCAACTGGTCGAGGCAGGCATCGGCGACCGCGTGGCTGATCGCGGGTTCGGGGATCGATGTATCCCAGAGCGTGATATTGTCCCGCAATGTCCCGCTGAAGACATTGATATCCTGGCTGACCACACCGAGCGACGAGGTCAGCGTCAGACGGTCGATCTGCTTCAGGGGGATGTCATCGAAGAAAATCTCGCCTTGCCATGGCCGGTAGAGCCCGGCAACCAGCTTGCCGACGGTCGATTTCCCCGAGCCGCTGGCGCCGACGAGCGCGATTCGCATGCCCGGCTGCAAAAGCAGCGAGAAATCATCGAGCAGCGGCTTTTCAAGCCGGCTGTATCCGAAGGTGACATTGCGAAGCTCGACCTTGCCGACAAGCCTGGCCGCGGCGGTGGCGGCTTGCGGCCGCGGCACCGCTTCCGGCTCGGCGGCACCGTAATTGATGACATCGTCGAGACGGTTGAGATCGACCTGCGTCGTCTGCAATGACGAACCCAGTCCCACGAGTCCCGAAATCGGCCCGTTGAAACTGCCGACCAGAACCTGAAACGCGACGAGGTCACCCACGGTCAGCCGGCCGTCCAGAACGAACAGCGCGCCGAGGCTGAGAATCGCGATATGCCCAAGCGCTGAGAGGGTTCCCGGCAGCAGGCCGAGCAGGTTGTTCTGCCGCCCGACGGTCTGCGACAGCGAGACGAGCTGGGCCTGAAAGCCGCCCCAGCGGGAAAACAGATCATCCTCGAGCCCGGCGGCCTTGACCGTCTCGATCGCCGACAGGCCGCTCATGATCGCCGAGGTCTGCTCCGCTCCGTTCTTGGCCAGAAGATGGCGCGCGTTTTCCAGCCGCAGCCAGACGACCCGCGCCATGATCAGGTTGATGACGGCCATGGCGACGACAAGCGAGGCCAGCGGCACGCTGTAGGAAAACATCAGAGCGCCATAGACGACGATCGAGATCATGCCGACGATGCTGAACGCCAGCGGACCGGAGATCATCGACGCGACCCGGCTGGCGGATCCGAGCCGGCTCGAAATATCTCCGGCAAAACGCTGGCTGAAAAAGTCCATCGGCAGGTGCAGCAAGCGCCACAGCACCTTGCGCGTCATGTCGATGCTGACCCTGGCGGAAAACCGCATCAGGTAGTGCTTCTGCAGCCAACTCAGAAGCAGGCTCAACCCGCCGGCCACGACATAGGCCGCAAGCAGCGGTCTGACCCAGTCCTCCTGTCCGCCCACAAGGAAGCCGTCGACATAGATCTTGCTGAGCGCCGGTATCACGATGCCGGGAATGACCATCAGGAGCGTCACCAGCAATATGAAGGCGAACGGTCCTGCCGTCCCGCGCGAGAGCTGCCTCAGTTCGCGCAGCACCGATGGTTTCTCGCCGCCGGTTTCGAATTCTGGCCCGGGCTTGACGGTCACCACGATGCCCGTGAAATCCCGATCCATTTCCGACCAGGCGACGCGCCTGCGCCCTTGCGCCGGGTCATTGATCTGGGCGCCTTTGCGGTCGATCTTTTCCAGCACGACGAAGTGATTGAAACGCCAGAAGATGATGGCCGGCAGCGTCACCTCGCGCAGTCGCTCCAGTCCGACCTTGAACCCCTTGGCCTCACAGCCGAAGCGCCTGGCGGCCTCGATGAGGCTCCAGGCGTTCGAGCCATTTCGCGACACGCCGCATTCGAGCCTCAACCTTTCAAGGGGGACCCATCGGCCGTGATGGGCCAGCACCATCGCGAGACAGGCAGCGCCGCATTCGACCGCCTCCATCTGCAGGATGGTCGGCGTCTTTGCACTGCGCAAGATACTTCCCGGTCTCAGCGCCGAAAACAGTTTCGTCATGCCCGCGCTCCGCCGATCATTGATCGAGACCGAGCACGCGGCGGATCGCCGGGATCACCAGAACGATCGGCGGAACCTGCTCCACGGCGACATCGGCATCGGCCAGAGTGCCGGTCCGGACCTCCATATTCGGTCCGTGCCCCGAGGTCCATTTCAAGCCAGAGGGCGAGGCCGCGTCCTTTTCCAGTTGCACGCCGAAGGCGATCGGGGGTTCACTGCCGGCAAGTGCCTTCGCCAGCGTTTCGTTGCCAAGCTGACGCGCGACGGCGGTGTCGCTCTGCGGATCTTCGCTGACCCAGACGACTTTTCCGCGGATGGTGCCGAAACGGGACGCCTCGACGGTCGAGGGCGAAACATTGACCTCCATGCCCGCCAGAACTTTCTTGCCGTGCAGGGGATTGGCGAAAAACACCCCTTCGATATCGGTGTTGACGGGCTGGACCGTCACGATGGGCGATCCCGGCTGGACAAAGGAGCCGATGCTGGCGTCGACCGCAATGACCTGTCCGGCCATGTCCGAGAGCACCTTTCCGCCGCTGTCGAGCGTGTCTTCGAGGTCGGCCAGGTTTTCCTGGGCCTTCAGCAACCGGTCGCTCATCGCCTGAAACGCCGTGGTCTTCTGGTTTTCAAGCTCAAGCCGCTTGGCCGCAAGCTGCTCCTTGTCGAATTTGTTCCCATCCAGATTTGCGGATGCCTGAATGAAGGAGTCCCGCGCCTGTTCGAGCCTCAGCGGCGTGATCGCGCCATCGCTGCTGGCTTGCTCGAAGCCCTCCAGGATCTTCTTCCGGCTCTCGAGCTGCTGTTCGTCCCACGCGATCTGGCGGTCCAGATCCTGTTCCTTCTGCTTGAGGTCTGCCAGCTGTTGCGGCAGCAGATTGTTCCAGTAGGTTTCCAGAAGATCCTGCTCGGTCTTCAGCGAGCGCAGCGTGCGCTCCGCCTCGCGTTTGTCTTCGGCCACCGAGACGATCTCGATGGCCGCCAGAAGCTCGCCTTTTTCGATCGTATCGCCGAGTTGGACCGGCAGTGAGCGCAATATGCCGGAATGGGTCGCAACGAAGTCGCGGGTTTCGCCATAGGCCGGGCCGAGAATGCCCTTGCCTTGCACAAAGGTCGTCACCGTTCCGAAAATGCTCCAGTAGATCGCGCCGCAGAAGACGAGCGCGATCGCGATCGCCACGACCCAACCGCTCGGGCCGACGACACGCATCAGACTGTCGGTGCTTTCAGGGGTCTGGAAATGTTTGAGAGCGGATTCGCGATAGACCTGCTTGCGGGGCTCATCGGATGTAGACATGATTTCGCGACGATCTTACTTGGGCGGCGCAAATCTCACTCACCATCCGCGCCCAGACGATAAGGAGTGAGAAGTCCGCCATCAGAACACGAGGAAAACTGTCTCCCGCAGCCGCAAGAGACAGTTTTGAATATCCCGCCCTAAATTTCAGGCGTCATCGATCACTTTCTTGAACATATCGGCGATACCGCCGACAGCACCGCCGGAAAAGACTCCAGCCGCCGTCTTCGCAGCCGCTCCGACCGCAAGATCGCCGCCTGATACACCCGCGATCGCGGCGGCATCGCTGCCTGCAACGGCAACGGCCCCGGCAACCGCGTCAACACCTGTGACAGCACCGACGGCGAGGGCCACGGCCGCAACCGGATGGTTCTCCACTTCGTTCCCAACCCAGTCTCCCGCGCTCTTGACGTCGTCCCAGGCATCGCCGAAGAAATTGCCGCCAGCGACTGGCTGAAGTTCCTCTTGACCGAGTGCTTCGAGATTCAGTTCGTCTTGGCCGATCGGCTCAGCCGACTTGGTTTCATTTTTCATGATAAACGATCTCCGCTAGAAATTTGCCCATTGAAACGTTGTGATCCCCCGCAGTGTCTCTTCGGCGGTCCCGCTCTGCCGGGGATTTTCGCGTCGCTATAACCGCGCCATCAAATCAAGCGTCAGAACAGATTTTCGATGTCGTCAGCGACGTCTTTAACGCCATGCACAGCAAGCCCTGCCGCAGATTCAACGCCATGCATAACAGGCTCTGCCACAACGTCCACGGCAGCTATCCCGACTGTCTCTACGCCACCACCCAAGATGCCGACGGCGACGGCGGCGGCCTCGACCGGGTGCGCTTCGGCAGCTTTTCCAATCAACTCGGCTCTATCCTTGATACCGTCCCAAGTATTGCCGAGGATAGTTCCGCCTGCGATTCTCTGCAAATCCTCCTCGCCAAGTTCCGAGAGGTTCAAATCGTCGCGGCTTGTCGTATCAATCGTCTTGGTTCCATTCTTCATGATGAAACAATCTCCAAACTAATCGCACTCGTTCAGATGCTCTGACCTTCTGCAGCGCCGTCTTCATGCCCGGCTCTTCGGAAACCTAGTGTCGGCACGACCACCCCGTTGAACCAAGCGTCAGAACAGATTTTCTATGTCGTCAGCGACGTCTTTAACGCCATGCGCTACACCTTCTGCCGCACCGGCCACGGCTCCGCCAGCCACTGTGGCGACACCAGCAGCGGCCGCCACAAAGCCGGCGGTCCCTTGTCCCAGCGCCACTGCCGAGTAGATGCCATAGCCGGCCGTTCCGACACCAGAGGCTACGGCGGCGCCGGCAATAACTTCACCCGGATGGTTAAAGGTCCATTCGGCCGCGTCCTTAACCCCGTCGATAGCATCCCCTGCGGCACTTCCTAGATCGCCGAGCACACTACCGCCGGCAGCGTTCTGCAGCTGATCCGACGCGAGCTCTTCCATGTGAGTTTCATCGATCCTGGCCGGATCGGTCTTGTTGCTCTCGTTTGTCATAGCCATTCCTTTTATCGGTTGGAATTTACAACCAGACGGACCTATCCCCGTCACCGCGCTCTCATTTCCCGATTTCCGGCCCTGGACCTTCATTGGGAAGAAAAGGGACGCTTGCCGCATCGGTCTGCTTTAAGGTTCCGGCAGCAGGCTCCTCACCACTTACAACATCGCTCACGAGATCGCCGATATCGTGCCCCAACGAATCCGCCATGCCCGCGATATCGCCGAGGATGCTGCCGCCGGATACGTTCTGCAGTTCTTCCGGACCAAGCTCCTGCATCTTGGCTTCGCCGGTGATCTTGTTTTCATTGGCAGCCATAATCCAAATCCTTCCATCGGTTTTTACCTCGGAGGCGCTGAACTCTTTCAGCACCAGTCGGCAGAGGCGTCCCAGATGCCCTTGGCGACATCCTCGACGCCGGTCTCAACCGCCGATCCAGCCGTCGACGCCGCATTGCCAACCCATTCCGCTCCTTTAGCGACATCCGAGGCGCCGGCTTCGACAACATTCTTGACGGCCGATCCAACATCTTCGACGCCATTTGCCACAGCGTTCGCCACACCATCGGGCAGGATAAAACCGGGCGGCATTAATCCGCCGGCAGCGCCTTGCAGTTCCTCGGCGCCCAGCTCCGTGATTTCGGTATCGTCGGCCTCGATTGGAGATTTCATGTTCTCGTTTGGCATTTCATTCTCCTTCAGCTTGCTCTGATCCAAATCGCTTTGACGGCATTTTCGAAGATCGCTCTGGGCGGTCATCGCGGCTTTCTTCGCCATCCTGTTATACAAAGGTAAAGCAGCATCCGCGCCTCTGTGCGATCAAGAGCGCAGCGCTTCTCAGGCAGCATCTTTAACTCCTACGGCGGCGTTCTTTGCGTTATGCAATTCTTTCGCTTGCCACGCTTTGTCGCCAGTCAGCAGAAAAGTCCGTTATCGACATCCAACGCGTTGAATGTAATATAAATCAGAGGAATTATCAAATAAGAAATGAATCATGAAGTAGATTTAATGAGTTACATTCTGTTTCAAAGTAACATTATGTAACAATTCGGATATGATCGCTGCCGTTTTCGCGGGGACATGACTGACGGTCGATGTCGGGAAGATCATTCCGCGCTTATCCACATGCAGCGGGCGACGTCTCCCCGAGCAGGGACAAGCCGGCTATACGGACCCGGGTTGCGTGCGCGGGAGCAAGACCGTAACGCTCGTGCCAACGCCCTCGACGCTTTCGATCTCGAGCCTCCCGCCATGGGCGGCGGCAATGCGCGTCACGAGCGACAGACCAAGACCCGTGCCTTCGATCTTGGCCGTGTTGGAGCCGCGAATCCTGTCTTTGGAGACGGACTCGATTTCATGTGCCGGAATTCCGATTCCTTCGTCCTTTACAGAAAAGGCCACGAGCGCGCCGTCAACTGCGACCGAGAGCGTCACCGGCTTTTCTCCAGTCGGCGCCGAGTATTTCACGGCGTTTTCCAGGAGATTTATCAATGCCAGACTGAGCATGTGGCTATCCACATCGATCTCCACGTCCTGCTCTTCCGGCGGCATGTCAATCTGGAAGGCCGCGCCCGGCATCAATTCTCTTGCGCGGCGGCCGATATCGGAGATCATCGGGCCAATGCGGATTGCGCAAAACTGCGGCTCAAGCGCGGAGCCCTGAATGCGGCTTCGGCCGAGATTGATCTCCAGCACTTCAACGAGGCGGGCAATTCCGCGACGGATCCGCTTTATTCTTTGGCGATTGGGTTCGTCGTCCGCGGTCAGGCTGAGCTCGATCGTATCGACGCTTGAACGGATAGAAGCGAGTGGCGTGCGATACTGGTGAGAAATCACCTCCATGAAGCGCACCTGGTTCTTCTTCTGCTCCATCTCGGCCGCGAGCGCGGCCTCGGCGGTCTGCTTGGCCTCCGCCAGTTCTCTGGTGCGCTCGCGCGCGATTTCGACCGCGCGTTGTTCAGCGTTCCGGGCAGATAGGAGCGCCTCTTCCTGCAGCGCCGCATTGAGCCGATTGGCCATTCGTAGACGCCAACTGAGCATCAGGGTCAGCAGCATCGCCTCCAGCAGACAAGCGATGGCATAGCCCTTCGATGCCCATTCTGGCAGGCCGGGCACATTGGAATAGTAAAGGAGCATGAGCGTCAGCCCCATCCACAGCGATACGAAAGCGGCGGCGCGCAGATAGGAGGCCCAGTCGCCGCGCCGGATCGTCCAGAGACTATAGCCGGCTGTGATCGTCACGAAGATCTGGATCAGAAGGTTTCGCAGCGGCGCGAAATGAAGATTGAGCCCAAAGAAAATGGCAATCGTGCAAACAAGGCCGGCCACGGCAACGAAGGCGCATGTCCAGAGCATCCAGCTTCTCCGGCCACGCAGGTCGAAAACACGCCAGGTTGTCAGCGCTCCCGCCGTCAGCCCGAAGGAAGAGAAGAATGCCAGGAAAATGTCGTTGCCGGTTCCGCCGGCGGGAAACAGAAGCAGCCGCGAATATCCCAGACTGCCTATGTGATAGGCGGCTGCGCTCAGCGTACTGAGGGCGAGCAAGGGATAAATAGGATCCCGATCGAACTGGAACAGGATCAACTGGGTGATCAGCAGAAGACACATGCTGCCCAGCACGATGCCGCCCACAATACTCACGAAGGCGTCCTCCACCACATAGGCTTCAGGGCGGTACAGTCTGACATTGAGAAGCAAAGTGACGTTCGGCGACGCTACTCGGATATAGGCCACTTTCGTACGGCCTGCGATGAACGACAGCGGAACCACTTCGTCCAGCCCGGAATATCCGCTGGTCGAGAGCGGCCGATGCGCGCCGAGCGCGATATGGGTGAAGTCGTTCACGCCAAGGTCCGGTGCCATGTCGGCAAGATAAACATCAATCATATCGACGAAGTTTGGCGACAGCGCCATCAATGCGGGCATCGTCTGCTCGGGCGTCATCAGGACTTTCAGCCAGACGGCGTCGCGGCTGTAACGCGCACCTATCCCGTCATGGGCAGACGGCGTGAAGCGGATGGCTTCGCCGTCGGCCAGAATGTCCGCAAGAGTAAGCTCGGCAGTTTCGTCGACGAAGATCGAAAAGTGCAGATCGGGCACGTCACCGGAACCGGCGACCTTTGCCCAGGACAATCCGCCGGCTGCAAGAAAGAGCGCCATCGCCAGTATTGGAACGGTGCTCAACCACTCCAGGCACGGAAAGTGCATCCAGAAACGGCGGAGGCGTCTGGACATCGCGAATGCTCTCCTTGATTATCGTCGCTT
This sequence comes from Martelella sp. FOR1707, assembly GCF_053484265.1. Classification (NCBI taxonomy): domain Bacteria; kingdom Pseudomonadati; phylum Pseudomonadota; class Alphaproteobacteria; order Hyphomicrobiales; family Aurantimonadaceae; genus Martelella; species Martelella sp. FOR1707. The sequence continues at coordinate 121,565 of NZ_JBAKFP010000001.1, forward strand.
ACGAAGGAAGCGCATTCAAAAACCCGATCAGACAGCAATGACGGAAGATGTTCAAACTATCAAGCATGCCGATGGGCAACTCAAGGCAATAGTCCGCATACTCCTGGTTGAAGACGACGAGGATTTGCGCCAGAGCCTCGCCGAATACTTGAAGCTGAGCGGCTATGACGTGACCGAGGCATCCAGCGGACTGGAATGTTACAGGGCGCTACGCAACGCAACCTTCGAAGTGGCCATCATCGATGTGAACCTGCCCGATTGCAGCGGCTTCGAACTCGTGAGTGATCTTGCCGGCGAAGCGGAGGGCCGAGGCATCATCCTCCTCACCGCGCGCACCGGCCGCGATGATCGCGTCCGGGGTTATCAGCAAGGCGCCGATCTTTATCTCACCAAGCCTGTCGATGGCCTTGAACTTGTGCTGGCGATCCGCAATCTGGTCCGCCGCTTGCCGGAGCCGCGAAAGGCAGGGGACGATGCCGATGTCGCACAATCCACCAATCAGACCTGGCGCCTTGACCGTCTCAATTATGTACTGACGGCGCCCGACGACATAGGAATCGATCTGACCGGTCGCGAGATGCAACTAATGGCGATTCTTGTCGAGGCCAGGGGAGACCCGGTCAGCCGGAGCAAACTGGCGTCCGAGCTTGGCTATGACGACAAACCCGAAACGCGCGGCATTGACGCGATCGTTCACAGGCTGAAGCAGAAGGCCGCTTCCTCCAACGTCGACCTGCCGATCAAGTCCATCCGCTCGATCGGCATCAGCTTTGCTGCGACAACCGAAGTCGTTTGATGCTCTTTCATTCAACTTGACAGTTGTCTTGCGCCTTGGCTGCGCGTCCGTTCAAACGCCCTTAATCGTTCCGGAGAGACGCTTGGCAGCATGACCGAGATCTGCCAGAGGGAAAGATAGCCGAAGCGTTCGATAAACGGCCCGGAAGAGGGGAGGCCGAGGGCTGTGGCGGCCTGCTCCAGAAGAGCTTTGTCGAGCGTGTTCAGCGGTTGCCGCAGTTCCGGCGAAAAATCGGTTTCCGGCGCGGATTTCCAGTCTTGTTCAAGGGTCTCGAGCGAGAGCGCCCGCTGTTTTCGGACAAGCAGGTGTTCGGGCCCGACATTGCCGGTCTGCGGCAGGCCGAGGCGTTCATATTGTTCGGGCGGCGCTTCGGCCTCGCGCATCGCCTCCATAAGCCATTGCGCCATCATCCGTTCATGGTCGTCATCGATGAGCGGATTGCACTGTTCGGGATCGGTCTCTAGATCGTAGAGCAGGCTGCCGAAGGCATAGGGATTGCCCATTGCCATGCCCCGAACCTTGAGTAGCGGAACCCCCTTGGAAAACCCGACCCCGATGCCGACGCCATCCGCGCCTCTGCCGCGCCAACCCCGGGGCGGCGTACCAACACTCTCCGAATTCGAATCCATAGTTCTGATGGCCATCGGCTACTTCCAGCCCATCACCCGCGCCGAACTCTCAAAAATCTTCGGCAAGGAGGTCAGCCGCGACACGATTAGCGCGCTGCGCAACGCCGCCCTCATCGCCTCCGGCCCCCGCAGCCCGACGCCCGGCGCGCCCTATACCTACGTCACGACAAAGCACTTCCTCTCCGCCTTCGGCATGGAAACGCTTCGCGACTTGCCGGACATCGAGGCGCTCGAGGATGCCGGGTTGTTGAGCAGGGCCGCAGTTCAGGAGGAGGCGATGGTGCCCGTGGTCGAGGGCGAGGAGGAATGAAGCTGTTGACGCAGCAAGGCTCCGGCGACGTCTTGAGCGTGCAGCTTCGCCCACCCTGAGCGCCCTGCCGAAACCTGATAAAATCGCTCATTTATCGCCCGCACCCCCCAAATGGGGGGCGCTCGGATTCCAGGCCGTCTGTAAACCTTTCCTCCAGCATCGCGAGGGGTGATGCCTATGCCATTTGCGAAGCGGCAGGCTTCGCGATCACGAGGGAATAATTTCTAGATGCCGAACTTCAAGACAGCTCTTTGCCTGGTCCCGATCGTTTTTCTGGCGGCCTGTAGCGACTCGTCCTTCGATTCTCTTTCGGATTCCGATTACGACACCGGCGGCTCTTCCTCCGGCGGCGGCACGCCGAAGTCGTCGATCCTGCAGTGCCCGAGCTCATGCACCACCACCAGCGGCGCCCCCGTCAACATTCAGGTGGCCACCCACTGCGACGCCGCGCGCAGCTACTACAATGAATACAAACTCGCCGTGCAGCAGTACGGCACGGCCGGCGCAGAGCCTTACTGGGATGCCTATGAGCAGACGGCGGACCTGGCGAATGAAATGTATTCCAGCTTCGGCTGCAAGGCGGATTACTAGGCCCTTTAATCCGGGTCGCTTCCGGGCGGCTCGGATATTTTCGGGCGGTTACGGCCATGGCTGAACGTCTGCTTGATGTCCGCGGGGTCGGCAAAACCGTTGTTTCCGCGGGCGATCGCATTGAGATACTGAAGAAGATCGACCTGACGCTCGACGCCGGCGAGCGGCTTTGCATCATCGGTGCGTCCGGTTCGGGCAAATCGTCGCTGCTTGAAATTCTTGGAACGTTGTCCACGCCGGACGAGGGCAGCGTGGCGATTTCCGGCGTCGATGTCGCGGCGATTTCAGATGCCCGCAAGACCCGGTTCCGGCGTCAGCAAATCGGCTTCGTGTTTCAGGGCTTCAACTTGATTGATCACATAAGCGCGGTAGAAAATGTGGCGATGCCGCTTCGATACCAAGGCGTTTCGCGGGGGGCGGCGCTGCGGCGCGCCGAGGACGAGCTCGAAAGGGTTGGTCTTGCCCGGCGCGCCCGCTCGCGCGCAAGCCGCCTTTCGGGCGGCGAGAAACAACGCGTTGCGCTGGCGAGAGCGTTGGTGACCCGGCCGGCGCTCATTCTCTCCGACGAGCCGACAGGCAATCTCGACGAGGAGACCGGCCGGTACGTCCTCGACCTGCTCCTGCAGAACTGCAGCGAGGGGTGCGGGCTGGTTATGGTCACGCACAATCTCGATCATGCGCGGAGGTTCGAGCGGGTGCTGAAATTATCGGGCGGGCAATGTCATGCTGTTGCCGTTTGAACCGATCCTCGCCCGGCTCAGGGCCTTTGGCCTCGCGCGGCTGTTCTTCGCGGTAGTCACGCTGTCGATGACGCTTGCTGGCACCATTGCCAACTACGCGCTTTCCGGCAATGCGCTGCGCCACTTCGACACGTTGCTGGAACTCGGCGCGGCCGAAACCTTCGTGATCAGCGGCGCCAATTACGAAGTCGGCATGCTGACCGGCGGGGTATTCGATCCCGATGCGCTCGCTCTGCTGGGTCCGGATATGATCGCCGGGCTGTTGCCCGGCGGCTTTTCCGTGACGTCGTTTCGGGCCTTTCCTGTGACGTTGGAAAGCGGTGGCACTGCGCAACTGGCCAAGGCCTATGCCGTCGGAGACGGCTTCGTTCGGCAGGCCGGACTGACCACGGATCTGCCGCCGGGCGCGGAAATCGGCGATTTGATGCAGGATAGCTGTCTGCTGGGGCGTGCGCTGGCCGAAAGCCTCGACGGCGCCTCGATCGTTTGGGTGGAGGGCAAGGCCTGCCAGGTGGCCGGCTTCTTCGATGCGCCGGTTCGTCCGCCCTTTGCCGAACTCTCGCGATCACTGCTGATCCCCCAGGGGGAAGATTCCTTCGAAGGCGTCGATGCCGGAAATTTCAACTTTCTCGTGACCGGGCCCGCGGAAAGCCTCCTGGAGCCGCGCCTGAAAGGGCTGTTGTCGCTCGCTTTCGATGTTTCGCGGCTGACCTTCTGGTCGAGCGCGCCGATCATCGAACAGGCGCGCGAACTGAAATTTATCGCGCTCGCCATATCGGTGGGGCTGAGCGCGATCATCCTTCTGATCGGCGGCGTGTCGATAGCGGCGCTGATGTCGTTTTCAGTGACGGAGCGCCGGCGTGAAATCGCCATCCGTCGCACGCTGGGCGCGACGCGGGGGAGAATAGTTGTTGAAATCGTGCAGGAAACAGCCCTGATCGCCGCGCTTGCGCTGATCGTCGGTATCGTGGGCGGTATGATTCTTGCAGAGGTCTTGCAGCAGCCACTTAGCCGCTATTTCGTGGCGGGCAGTATCACCGGTTCGGATATTGCCATCGGGTCGATTGCACGCGCCGTCGCCGGTTTTTTCGTGGTCACGCTTCTCGCCGGCATCGTGCCGGCACTGAACGCTGCGCGCACCGATCCGGCAACCGTGCTGAGGGAAAGCTGATGGCGAGGGAACTCTGCATGGAAAGGGGGCCTTATGTCGCTGGTTAGAACCTCCGTAATAGCCGTCGGCGTCGTAATGGGCGTTGGCGCTGCTGCATGGGCGGTGCAGGGCGGCGTCTGGCCGAAGGAAAAGGCGGCTGATCAGGCGCCGAACCGGACGGAATTGCGTATTGCCGAACACGTCTTCACAGAGCGCGTCGTGCGGCAATGCCATATCGAATATGGCGCGCCGCGCGCGCTCTCGGCTCCGGCCGATGGTTTGCTGGAACTGCTTGTCGCAGACGGCGCTGCAGTCAATAAGGGCGATATCATTGCTCGTTACGCGATCGACAAGCTCGAAAGCGAGGAGCGGAGCCTGGCGGCAGACATTGAAAACCTGCGTTCACGGATCGCCTTCAAATCCGGTCCCTATCGCACCGCAACCGAGGCGATCTGGCAGATCGAGCGCGAAACGCAGGAGAGCAGCCGTGCCCGGCTTCGCGCGAAACTCGAGGAGATGGAGAGGCTGGAGGCGCGTGGCCAGATTGCGCCGCAGCGGCTGGAAGAAACCCGGCTGCGACTGGAGGAGGCGGATGCCGAGCATGCCCGGCTTTCCCATCAGCGCACTCTCGACCGCGCCCAGATCGAGCTCGATATCGGCCAGATGGAGCATGATCTGTCTGTCGCGGAGGCACGGCTTGCCGATATCGGGCGCGAGAAGGACCGCAGCGCTCTGGCGGCGCCCGAAAACGGCGTGGTGATCTGGCGCGATCCGCAGCTTGCCGAAGCAGGCGGCGGCGAGTTGCGCCGCGGCACGCCGATCGCCTCCCTGGTCACGCCCGGCCGCTTCGGCGCGGTCGTTCGGCTTGGCGACAGCGACATGCGCGTCATTGAGGGCGCGTCGGTGAGCGTGGGTTTCGAAGATGGGCGGCAGCCCGTCAGGGCCGAGATCGTTTCGAAACGGCTGGTCGATGACCCCATCGAACAGAAGCGGGGGCGCTACGCTTATGACGTCGCCATTGTTTTTAAGGGCGATGAGACAATGCTGCACAGTCAGGCGCTGTGCAGCTTCAGCCGGCCCGTCGCGACCCCATCGGCTGCAATACCGGCTAGCGCGCTCCGGTTTCAGTCCGGCCGCGCCTATGCGATGAAGCTTGAAGACGGCAAGACCGGCCTCGTCGAACTTGAACTCGGCGAGGTGGCGGATGGTTATGTCCGCGTCCTCTCCGGGCTGAAAAGCGGTGATATCGTTGTCGAATAGCCGCCTTCTACCGCTCCGAAAACTGGCCGCGCTGGCTCTCCCGCTCGTTCTCGCCGCCTGCGCCTCGCCTGCTCTGAAGCAGACGAGCGCCGATATCGATACGCTCCAGCGCGAGATTGATGCCCCGCCGCCTCTGTCTGCGTCCGAAGGTCCCCTCGGCCCGGTCGAGCTCGTCGCTTCCGCCGACCGGCGCGGGCATGATGTGATGAAGGCGCGGCTGAAGCGCGCCGAAGCGGAACTGGCGCTTGACGAAACCCGCTCGCGCCGGTTTCCGCGCATTTCGGTGGAAGCGCGCGACTTCGTCACCTATGATCGACGCAACGGGATTACCGACAACGCCAATGTCGTGCTCGGCGTCAACTGGGATATCGCCTATGCGCTGCTCGGGCTCGACAGCCGCAATATCGCTATCGCCGAGGAGCTCATTCCGGTCCAGTATCAGCTTTCCTACCGCAATGCGCTGGGGGCTTTGCTTGCTGCCTACGCTTCGTTAAGCGAGATGGATTTCAAGCGCCGACACACGCTGCTGGAGGCGGATGCGCTTTCCTGTCAGGCGAAATCGATGCGCGCTGAACAGAAACTCGGCACGGTCTCGGTGGCGGAGGTCGACGCGATGAGTGCGCGGATTGCGGCGGTGCGGAGCGAGGCGGATGCGATTGCCATGGCAATGGAGACGGAGGAGAGCAAGGTGTTGGCGCTTTCCGGCCTCAAGGCAGGCAGCGCGCCGGTTGCGGCATCGCGATCCATCCTGCCGGCGCTGGCGGGCCTGCCCAAGTCTGTTGCGGAGAACGGCGAAAGCTGTTTTTCGGCTTCCGGCAGCCAGACGCTGGAAAATCTTCTGGTCGAAGCTGCCGGCGCCCAGCTCGATCTCGCCAGAAAGTCGCGCTTTACCAAGCTGACGGCGGCGCTCCCGACCTTCATGAGCGAGGATGGCGGTCTCAGTCTTCAGTTCCTGGTTGGTTATGTGCTGCCGCTGATCGATCAGGGCGACAGCCTGCGGCTGACCGACCGCGCGCGCATCCGCCTGCTGGAGACGATCCTGGCGGCGCGCGAAAACCACCGTGAATTTCTGAACCGCTACAATGAAACCGTGCTGAACACGGCCGCCGCCCGCCGCGCGCTCGCCTCGGCCGATGCCGCCATTGCGACGGCGCGGACATCCCTTTCCGCAGCGCCCGATTCCGAGCAATGCGCCGCCGAAACAGCGCTGGCGAAGGCGCGGCTGGAGCGTGCCGAGGCGTTGTTCGCAATCGAGATGGCGCGCGCCCGGCAAATGCTGATGTGCGCGCCGCTGCCGGAAGCTCAGAACCCGCCTGAGGGTTAGCGTACCGGCGGCGCGGCGGCGAGTGCTTGCCTGCCGGCCTCTGCCGATTTCTTTTCGGAAAAGGAGCCTTCGGCAAGGGTGCTGGCCAGCAATTCGAAACGGCTGGCGGCGACATGATGGCCGACCTCGGGAATGATCCTGCAATCTGCATCCGGATTGGTCTCGGCCAAAGCAGCAATTGGCGCGGGGGGCGACATCTTGTCGTCGGCGCCCTGAAGAAACAGGACCGGCATCTCCAGTCCGGCGATATCCTGATCCCAGCCGCGTTGATTGACGGCGAGATCGGCGACCACGCTTGCCGATGACCGTTCGCCGATCAACCGCAGCCACGACAGCGCCCAGCCAGCCTCGATGGATTGGTCGATCGCTGCCAGATCGGCAGGGCTTTCGCGATAGGCGTGACGGTAGGCGCGCGCGGCAAGGGCAGGGGAGCGCGCAAGTGCTGCATAGGCTTTGACGATGGCGCCGATCACGATCGGTCGCTGGCGAACGGCGCTCGTCAAAGCTGCCTGCATGCTGCGTTCCGATGCCGGCGCGGATTTCGACGGCGGAAACGGTGCGCCGGCAATCACCAGGCTCTCGACAAGGCCGGGGTGGCGGGCAGCGAAATGCGTGGCCCACGAGACCCCGGAATTGACCGCGACGCATGTCACCGGCCCGCCGATGAGGTGGTGCACCATTTCGGCAACCGCCTCGGTATGGGTCTCGAGAAAACGCAACGGGTCCGAATGGTCGACCCCCTTGATGAAAAACCGGGGCGCTACCAGAAAGCGCAGGCCGTGGCGCTTCAAAATTTCGACCTTGTCTTCGCAGTAGAGCGTCGGCGACAACAGGCCGTGGAAAAACAGACATGGCTTGCCGCTTCGGTCGCCGAACTCCCAGATCGGCAGTTCGGCGCCGTTTTGAAGCGCAACGGAATGGACCGTCACCCTACCTGCGAAATGGCAGGCCAGAAGCTCGCGCTCCGGACTACGGTCCCGGGTGCCGGAAAAGGTGGCGATGAAATAACTCATCAGGCTTGCGGAGATCGAGCGGGCCAGGGCTGCCTGATTGGTGACGCCGAATTTCTGGAAGATGACCTGCAACTGCTTGCGCTTGGTACCGTAGGAAGCGCCCAGCCTTTCGGCCGCGTCCTTCAGTTCGTGACCGGCCAGAAGCTGTGCGATCAACTGATATTCGCTGGCGGTCAGCGGCGCGACATCGAGCGGCGTATGTCTTTCGAAGAATGCGCGATCGATTTCAAGCGCAAGCCACTCGGCCCCTTCCGGCGCTTGTGGCCAGTAGTGTCCGATCGCAAGAACAGCCTGTAGTTGGCTCTCGTGTTCCCTGAAGGCGAAGCCCTGTTGGTCGCCCGGCGGCAGGTCGAAGCGCCGCGGCAGCGCATCGGCTTCTCCGTCGTTCAGGATAACCGTGCCGTCGCGATCAAGCAGGCAGACCGGCAGATCGAATGGGGGCAGGGTCTTGTAGAAGAAATCCTGGATCGCGATCTGCCGGCGGGCGTCACGGATTTCCGGCGCATCCCCATCCCACCGCGCCGGCAGCACGGACGGTTTGAGTATCCTGGGAATTTCGGCAAGCCTTGCGATCTGCCGTCGGAGTGCTACACGAGACGCGGTCATGGCGCAGATTTTTGGGAAAACCCGGCTGCGAGGTCAAGGGGCGGGCTGCAAAATGTGGCGTTTTTGCGGCAAAGCCTGCGCAGTTGAGCCATGGATCGCTCGTCCCGTCGACTCTATTGACGCCCTTGATCATCCCGATGATCTCGGTCTCGGCGGCGCGGGTCACGCCATGGTTGTGGTTTTCCACCGAGACGTGCCGTTGATTTCCCGTCGAGAACTGACCCAATTTGAAGGTATGTCTCGGTGCTCAGTTTGTCGTGATGACGACACTGGTGCGCTCATAGAACTTGCTGAGCTGATGGAAGGCCAAGATCACCGAAGATCCCAGATGAACAGTTTTGCGCCAATTTCATCAGCTTGCTACATCATATATAAATTTAGCAAGATTTCAGAAAGTTCCATTTATGGAGTTTCGCATGTGTGACGAAAGTGCCAGGCCTTACCCGCTTCCTGAGAGCGAAGAAGATCGGCTCCTTGCGCTGGAAGAATATCACGTGCTGGATACGCCTCCCGAGCAAAGCTTCGAGCGACTAACGGGACTTGCTTCGCGGCTGTTCAACGTTCCGATTGTGTTGATCTCGCTTATCGAGCGGGATCGTCAGTTCTTCAAGTCACATGTCGGCCTTGATATCTGTGAGACCAGCCGGGAGGTCTCGTTCTGCACCCATGCCATCATGCGGGACGATATACTGGTGGTCCCAGACGCGACGAAAGACCCGAGATTTTCGAGCAATCCCCTGGTGCTAGGCCCGCCTTTCATTCGCTTCTATGCGGGTAAACCGCTTGCCACCCCCTCTGGCGAAAAGCTGGGCACGGTCTGTCTGATTGATACCAAGCCACGCTTCTCGTTCACTGAGCAGGATCATGAACACTTGAGCGATATCGCATCGCTGGTGATGGAACACATGGAAACGAGAAGGCTCGATTTCATTCGTTCCGTCAATCAGGCCCGCTTTGAAAGCATTGCCCGCACATCGGCAGATGCGATTCTGTTTTCAAACAGTCAGAGCCTGATCACGTTCTGGAACCGTTCGGCGGAACGGATTTTCGGTTATGAGGAAGCGGAAATTTTGAACCGCTCGACCGAGCTTCTCATTCCCGATAGCTGGCTGCCACTATACAAGGCAGAGGTGGAAAGACTGAGGCATGGCGAGCAGTTGCAGCTCGCCGACCGCATTGTAGAGCTTTCCGGCCTCAGAAAAGACGGTACGGAATTTCCAGCCGAGTTCTCTCTCTCGGTCTGGAGAGAGGGTGCAAAAAGCAATGCCGGGGCAATCATCCGTGACATAACCGAACGAAAGGAACACGAAGACCGGCTGTTCCGGCTTGCTTCCCTTGATCCCTTGACGGACCTGCCGAACCGGGGCGCATGGCGAGAGCGGCTTGGCGAAACGCTCGATGCGGGAAAGCCCTGCACCGTGCTGCTGCTGGACCTCGATCGTTTCAAGGAAACCAACGATACGCATGGACATTCTGTCGGCGACGCTGTGCTTAAGGAGGTCGCTGCTCGGCTGTTGTCGACCTGCAGCGATGCAAATATGGTCGCCAGGCTGGGCGGCGATGAATTTGTCATCCTCTACGATGGCAGCGAGGATCGCCATGCACGGATGATCGCAGCGCAAATTCTGTCAGCTCTCTGCGAACCATATGCGTTTTCTGGGCAGAGGGCAGAGATCGGCGTGAGTATCGGTATCGCTCTTGCGCCCCACCACAGCCAGCGCCCGGACGAGCTCATGGGTGCCGCAGATCTTGCACTGTATCGCGCAAAGGCAGCGGGCAAAGGCCAGTTTACAATATTCGAACCTGCGCTTAGGGACGTTGCGGTGGCGCGACGAGCATTTGAAGAGGAGCTCAGACGCGCTTTCATCAGGCAGGAGTTCGAACTTTTCTATCAGCCGCAGTTCTCAGCGGATTCTCTCCGACTGACTGGAGCAGAAGCGCTTATCCGCTGGAACCACCCGGAAAGAGGCCTTCTGAGCCCGGCCTCTTTCATCGACATTCTTGGTCAGAAACCAACAGCCCCCGAGATCGGAGACTGGATCCTGCGCACAGCTTGCCGCCAGGCGGCGAAATGGCGCGAGAGGCAAACGGGTTTCAGAATCGGCGTAAACCTGTTTGAAGTCCAATTCCGGCAAGGAAATCTTCTTGAGAACGTCCGGACCATCCTTTCAGAAACCGATCTCCCCGCAGAGGCGCTTGAGCTGGAACTCGTCGAAAACATCCTGCTCCATAACGACCGCGATACACTGAGGCTGCTGAACGCTCTCAGGACGCTGGGTGTCGGCCTCGCCTTTGACGATTACGGCACGGGCTTCGCTTCCCTCAGCTTTCTAAAGCGCTACCCGGTATCGCGTCTGAAGATTGATCGCACATTTGTACGTGATGTGGACAGCGACCCGGAAGACGAGGCCGTGGTCAGAGCAATCCTCTATCTTGGACGGAGCTTCGGGATGGAGGTTATCGCGGAAGGGGTCGAGACCGATTCGCAGCTAGCTCTTCTGCGCAAGCACGGCTGCGGCGAGGTGCAGGGCTATCTTTTCGGCCATCCCGTTCCGGCAGGCGAATTCGAGGCTCGGTTTCTTGAAGGCTCTGCCGAACAGGAATGAGTTCCCGCCCGGAAGGGCTTATTCCTCCTAAGGCTAGTGTCCGGATCTCAAAATGCACAGGGCGGCCCACACTGGAATGGATGATCTAGCTCAGTATCAATTTCAAGACTGCCTAGGATTGAACGATAGCGTTACTGGACTCAGCCTCCCGATTTGAATTTGTTTGCATCTCCCGCGCATGGATGCCGAGCATCATCAGGGCTGGCCAGAGGAGGTACGCCTCGATCTCTATGTTTTCGCCGAAGCTGAGCACGATCATGACGAAGACGATCGAGAGCGGCAGGCGACCGCGGGGATGGTGCACGCAATCGACCAGCACGATGAAGGTCTGAGCCAGCAGCGGCATCAGCATGGCCAGAAAGCCGGTCAGGCCTTTGACGAACAGCAGGCCAAACCAGGTGTGATGCGAGCCGATCGGCATGTATTCCACCAGATGCGGGCCCGGCTGCACGGTGCCATGGCCGAACCAGTAGGCCTCCGACCAGCGCTCATAGGCGATGCGCTGCAAGGCTTCGCGTACGCGGGTGCTGTCGGCGCGGGCATTCTTGAAGGCGTAGATGCCGCCCTGGATCATGGTGAAGACCGCGCCGCCGAAGATCGCCATCAGCGTCGCGAAGGCGGCGGCCATGCGCCAGGCATAGACCTTGGCGATCAACGGCAGCATACGCGGCCCAGGGTGGTTTGACGTTGACTCTATAGAAGCCCCGCATTCTTCGCGACGCATTGAGGCTTTGAGGAACAATCGTTTCAAAGAGAATTGTTGACCTAAACGCGATCGCCGGCGTCGTTGAAGAAGTGGAGATGGTCTGGCGGGAGCGACACCGTGATTTCGCCCTCGAAGAGGAGGGCGGCCCGATCCTGGGTGAACATCTTGAGGTCCTGGCCGCCGACATTGAGATGCACGATGATACCAAAGCCGGTCGGCTCAATGAGTTGGGTTTCGGCGGTGACGGCAGCGCTTTCGGCCGAACGGGCGACATGCTCCGGGCGGATGCCAAGCGTCATGGCGCTGCCATCCTCCATGCCGGGGCGCACCGGGAGCGCAACCTCGACGCCGCGATCAAGCGCCAGCACCGGCCCGTTCTCCTTCAGTCTCAGCTGACCCTCGAGAAAGTTCATGCCGGGCGAGCCGATGAAACCCGCGACAAAGCGGTTGACCGGGCGGTCGTAGAGATCGAGCGGGCTTCCCACCTGCTGGACCACGCCGCTATTCATGGCGACGATCCGGTCGGCAAGCGTCATCGCCTCGATCTGGTCGTGGGTCACATAGATCGAGGTGGCGCCGATATTCTTGTGGAGTTGCTTGATTTCGGCGCGCATCTGCTCGCGCAGGCGCGCGTCCAGATTCGACAGCGGCTCGTCAAACAGAAAGGCTTTCGGCTCGCGCACGATGGCGCGCCCCATGGCGACGCGCTGGCGCTGGCCGCCGGACAGCGCGCGCGGGCGGCGTTCGAGAAGCGGATCGAGGCCGAGGATCGTCGCGGCCCTGCCGACCACGGATTTGATGGTTTCGCGCGGCGTTCTGCGCAGGCGCAGGCTGTAGCTCATATTGTCGGCGACGCTCATATGCGGGTAAAGCGCGTAGGACTGGAACACCATCGCGATATCGCGATCCTTGGGCGCCAGATCGTTGACCCGCCGGCCGGCAATGGCGATATCACCGCCGGTGATCTCCTCAAGTCCGGCAATCATGCGCAACAGCGTCGATTTACCGCAACCGGAAGGGCCGACAAGAACGACGAATTCGCCATCCTCGATGTTGAGGTCGACGCCGTGAAGCACCGGGGTCCTGCCGTAGGTCTTGCGCACGTCCGAAATATCGATGGAAGCCATTTTGGAAGTCCTTTCAGCCTTTGACGGCGCCTGCGGTCAGGCCTTTGACGAGATAGCGCTGGATTGCCAGGAAGAAGATGCAGGCGGGTATGAGGGCGAGCACGCCGGCGGCCATCATCTGACCGAAGTCGACGGAGAACTTGGACACGAAGGTGAGCAGGCCGACCGGAAAGGTCGCCGCGCTGTTGCCCGAAATCAGCATCAGGGCAAACAGAAGCTCGCTCCAGGCCGCGGTGAAGACGAAACCGAGCGTGGCGGCGATGCCGGGCAGGGTGAGCGGCAGGATGATCTGGCGAAACGCCTTGAACCGGGTAGCGCCATCGATCATCGCCGCTTCCTCGAGATCTTTCGGAATGCCGTCGAAGAAGGATTGCATCAGGAAGGTGGCGAAGGGCACGTTGAAGGCGGTATAGACGATGATCAGGCCCGCCAGCGTGTCGGTCAGCCCGAGCGGCGACAGAAGCTTGAAGATCGGCGCCACCAGCATGACCAGCGGAAACATCTGGGTGATCAGCAACAACGCCACGATCCAGTATTTGGTCTTGAAGGCAAAGCGCGACAGCGCGTAGCCCGCAAGCGAGGCAACGATGGTGACGGCAATGGCGGTGGAGCCGGAAACGATGACGCTGTTTCTGAAGAACAGCGGGAAATCGGAATGGCGCAGCACGAAGTCGAAATGTTCGAACGTCATGCGCGACGGCCACATCCGGACCCCTTCGCTGTAGAGCAGCCTGTTGGGCGTTACCGCCACTTTCAACAGCCAGTAGAGCGGAAACAGCGCAAAGGCGACATAGGCGAGGATTGCGAGGCGGTGAGCTGCCGTGAGAGCTATTTTTTTCGGTCGCATCGTCTCAGCCCTTGTTCAGCAATGTCTGGCGCAGGAGGATAATGAGCAGCGCGTAGATCAGCAGCAGCACCAGCAGCACGAGCGCGATCGCCGAGGCATAGCCGAAGTCGAGCTTGCGGAAGGCCTGGGTGAAGATGTAGCTCGCGACGATCTGCGTCCGGTTGGCCGGCCCGCCGGATGTCATCACCACGATCAGATCGGCGAAATTGGCGATCCAGACGGTGCGCAGCAGAATGGTGATCGCCATGGTCGGCGCCAGAAACGGCAGGGTGATCGATAGGAACCGCTGCACCGGGCCGGCGCCATCAATGGCCGCCGCCTCGTAGAGGTCGCGCGGGATCGACTGAAGCGCCGCCAGCATGGTGATCGCGAAGAAGGGGATGCCCCACCAGACATTGGCGGCGATCGGCCCCCACATGGCAAGGGCGGGATCGGAGAGGATGTTCTCCGGCTCCGCCATCAGCCCCAGCGCGTGTAACCAGTGCGGCAGCGGACCGATGACCGGATTGAAGAGCCAGGCCCAGTTGAGGCCGGCGAGAAAGGTCGGCACGGCCCAGGGCAGAAAGACCAGCGCCTGAACCAGTCCGCGTCCGTAAAACGGCTTGTCGAGCAGGAGCGCCAGGATGAGACCGAGGACAAACTGGAGGAGAACGGATGCGCCGGTCCACCAGAGCGTGTTGCCGAGCGCGCGGCGAAAGGCCTTGTCCCCGGCAAGCGTCTGAAAATGATCCAGCCCGATGAAACCGCCAGAAAACGGATTGAGAAGCTGGATATCGCGGAAGGCATAGGAAATGCCCACGACAAGCGGAACGAGGATCACGGCGGCGATCAGAAAGAGTGCCGGCGCGCTGTAGAGATAGGGCTCGAGAAACGCGCTTGCCCGCTTCGCCAGTGGTTTCCTGGCACGGTTGTCCACCGCGTCGGTCATCGTCTGTCCTTTGAATGATCGAAGAAAGGCGACGGCCGGCGGCGGTCCCCCGCAGCCGGCCGCACGGATACGTTATCTGGCGAGATGCTTCTTCTGCGCCTTGGTCAGGTAGTCTGCCCACTCATCGGCCATTTCCTGCGCGGTGATTTCGCCGAGCAGAGCCTGCTGCGAGGTCGAGATGGACAGCGAATCCTTGAAGAAGCCGAATTCCTCGAGATAGGTCGGCATCACGGTCGGCACGGCATCCGGGTCGTTCAGCTCCTCGAACCAGCCGGCAAACTGTGGGCTGTCATAGAAGGGGTCCTCCTCGGCCGCCTTCTGCACGGGAAGCGCGCCGGTGCGCTTGTTCCAGGCTATATTGCCTTCCGGGCCCTCTAGCGTCGCGATCAGCTTCCAGGCGAGGTCCTTGTTCTCGGAGGCTGACATCATCGACCAGCCGGCATAACCGATGGTCGGGAAGGTCTTGCCGGACGGCCCCTTCGGCATGGTCGTCACGCCGTAATCGCTCTCGTCCATGTGCTCGGCAATGGCGATCAGCGCATCGGGGTCCTGGTCGAGGAAGGCGCAGGTGCCGGAATAAAAGCCGGCGACGATCTCGTTGAAGCCCCAGTTGACCGAATCCTTCGGCGCGTAGCCGTTCTGGTAGAGGTCGATCAGCCACTGGAAGCCCTCGACCCAGCCTTCCTGGTTGGCCGTGGAGGTGCCGTCTTCCTCGAAGAACACGTTGGAGCCGGCCATGTCGGCGCCATACATCAGCCAGCCATTCAGCCCGCCGGCGCCGCCGCGCAGGCAATAGCCGTATTTGCCGTCCAGTTCGGAGATCTTCGCCGAGGCTTCCGTGAATTCGGCAAGCGTGGTCGGCGGCTCGGAGATGCCGGCGGCTTCCAGCAGGTTCTTGTTGTAGAACATGGCGCGCAGATAAAAGCCGTAGGGCAGCATATAGGCCGTGCCGTCAACCTCGCGACCGAGCTCCAGCGCCCGGTCCGTCAGGTCATCGGTATATTCCCAGTCGGCGAGATAGGGTTCGAGGCTTTCCAGCATGCCGTTATTGGCATAGAGCGAAACCCAGGAATCCGGCATTTCGACCACATCGGGAATATTGCCGGCGGAGACCATGGTTGCGAATTTCTGGAAGGCCTCGCCCCAGGGCAGCGAAATGATTTCGACATCGGTGCCCGGGTTGGCTTCCTCGAAACTTGCGACGATCGATTCCAGGGTTTCGGTTCTGGCCGGACTGGTGATGACCTCGACCAGGGTGAGCGTTTCGGCATGGGCGGCAGACGCCATGAGCGCCGAAAGGCATGTGGCTGTAAGCAGTTTCTTCATTTCCATTCCCCTTGCTTTTTGCGTCTATGCGGTGAAGTCTCAGGTTTTGGCGGCCTCGAAGGCCGCCTCAAGATCGCGCCAGAGTGCTTCCGTGCCCTCCAGCCCGACATGAATGCGCACTGAGCGCGGATCGAGGCCGAAAGCTTGAGCCGAATTCGGCTGGGCCTTCTGCGCCAGAACCACCTCTCCGGGCACGATCAGGCTTTCATGACCGCCCCAGCTTACGCCGAGCTTGAACAGCGAGAGCCGGTCGCAGAAGGCCTTGATGTCGATGCGTTCGGAAAGGTGGAAGGAAAACAGGCCGGAGGTTCCGGAAAGCCCGGGCGGAAGCCGGTTTTTCAGCCCCGGATGGCAGACCTTGGTGACATCGTCGCGGGCGGCAAGCCGCCTGCCGATTTCAAGCGCGGAAGCCTCATGCGCCTTCATCCGGATGGCAAGCGTTCTCAGTCCGCGCGTCAGAAGCCAGGCCTCGAAGGGGGCGAGCTTGCCGCCGAGATAGGACAGCGCCTCCCCGCGCAACCGGCCGATCATCTCCCGCGATCCGGCGACGACGCCGGCGACGACATCGCTGTGGCCGGAGATATACTTGGAGGCCGAATGGAGAACGAGATCGACGCCAAGCGTGATCGGCTGCTGGAAAACGGGGCTCGCCCAGGAATTGTCGATCACCGAGATCGCGCCATGTTTTTTTGCGAGCGCCGCCAGCGCACCGACGTCGTGGGCCTCCATTTCCCAGCTCGTCGGGCTTTCCATATAGAAAAGCTTCGCGCCGGACAGCGCCGCATCGACCGCTTCAAGGTCCAGCCCGTCTACATACTCGACCTCGATCTTCATCCGCTTCAGTATGGTGCCGAACAGCCGGTAGGCATCGGGATAGACGTTGCGCACGGCAACGATCCGGTCTCCCGGCTCGACGAAAGTGATGATCGCCGCCGAAATCGCCGCCATCCCGCTCGCAAAGCCGACGGCGTCCTCCGCCTTTTCCATGCGCGCCAGCATTTCCTCGAACACCCTGACCGTCGGGTTCGCGGCGCGCGAATAGACGAAACGCTCCTTCCTGCCGGCATAGGTGTCGAGCATCTCGTCGTAGTTCCCAAAGGTGAAAAGCGATGTCTGCACGATCGGCGGAACGACGGCGGCGAAGGCGTGGCCCTCGTCGTGAGCGCCGATCAGCGCGATTTCTTCGGCTTGGGAGAGGCCGTCATTCATCTGGACATTTCCTTGATGTCTTCCTCGACGACGTCGAGGATCTTCAGTGTTTCCCGCCGCGCGGCCTCGGTATCCTGGGCGACGATGGCGTTGAACAAGGTGCGGTGATAGGGAAAGGAGCGGCGGGCAAAATCCGGACGATCGAAAGGCTCGGTCCAGAATTTCTCGAACGCCTCGCGCATCTGCTCTAGAAGCTGGCGGAACAAAGGATTATGCGTGGCGTCGTAGATCGCGAGGTGCAGTTCAAGGTCTTCCGGCCCGGACGTGCCCTTGGACAGGTGCACGCGCTCCATAGCGTCGAGCTTTTCCTCGATGATCTTCAGGTCCGCGGCGGTGCGGCGTCGCGCTGCCGCCATGGCGGCCTCCGCCTCGATGCCGCGGCGCACTTCCAGTGTCTGCAACAAAGCGTCACGGAGATTAACCGCATTGAGGGACAGGGGCATGTGGATGGTGGCCGAGGAGATCGGCTTGAGCAGAAAGGTGCCGCTGCCCTTGCGCGTTTCCATCACGCCGAGTGATTGAAAATGGCGGATTACCTCGCGGATGGTCGAGCGCCCGACGCCAAGCGCCGTCATCAGTTCGCGTTCGGCCGGGATACGGTCGCCCGGCTTCAAGCCGGAGCGCGACACATAGTCCACCAGCGCGTCGGCGACCTGTCGGACGCGGCTTACCGGTGCAAGCGGCATGATGGCGGGCTTTTTATCGTTCATGCGTCAGCCATGCTGCCGGTAAGGCGCGAGAAACCGTTCCCGCACGGGCAAAGCCCTGTGCGGCATCAGACGGGATCAGTCCCGTTTCAGACCGGTTTTCTCAAGAAGCCTTCCGGCGTTCCCCTATTTATTTTCTTATAAATTGGTCTGACATCATAGCAAAGCAAACTGCGCGTCCTGTCAAGGGGCTATGCGCAAGACTATGGCTTTCGGGTTGTCGGGCGTCTCCGCCGGCGATGTGTCGCGCGGCGCATGGGGTGAAGCCGGTGGTCACGATAAGTCTTTGTCATCCTTGAAATAAGTTGGTCGCCTTGCTTCTCAACAGTCGGAAAACGGTGAGGTTGCCAATGCCCAACGGCAGCTATTGAAGCCCGACCGGCAGAACCGGCCGGTCTCCTCACAATAGGACGCTCGTCTACGAACTTCTGTTCAAGACAGCATCGAAAACGATGCTGAAGTTCGCCGCCGATCCGAAGCATTTCGGCGTGCATATCGGCATGACCGCTGTGCTGCACACATGGGGTTGGGCTATGACGCATCATCCCCATGTTCACATGATCATGCCGGGTGGCGGCATCGCCCTTGATGGAAAACGATGGGTATCACACGCCCGGCCTTACTCCTGCCGGTGCGCATGCTTGGAAAGCTGCTCCGCCGCCTGTTACTCACGCGACTGCTTCAGCACGGTGCCGCCAGCAACTTACTTTCTTCGAGTAGCCCATCTGGCCGATCGCCGGGCATTTGTGTGGCACCTGTCGCCAGTCCGCAGGAAACGCTGGGTCGTCTATGCCGAGCCACCCTTCGCTGGGCCCGAAGCGGTCTTTGCCTATCTGTCGCGCCACACACACCGGTTGGCGATCTCAAACAGACGTATGATCTCGTTCGAGAAGGAGGCGTCACCTTCCGCCACAAGGACCACCGCTGGAAGGGCTGCGACCGGCGGCAGATCATGAGGTTGGCCCCCGCCGATATCAACCTCCGATTGCAGAGTTGGCTTCGACTGGCCGCAACCCGAAAGGCCATTTTCCACCGAAAGCGAGTTCACCTTGCCGTTCGCGCCATAGAGCCAGGGGGAGGTGCGACAGCGGGGCGTGAATACGCCGATGGTATTTGCCGAAGTTTTCCGGTGCGAGCCACTTCTCCAGTGCGCGGAGTGAAAAGCTCGCATGACCTTCGGAAAGGGACCATAGCTGATTTTCACATTGCTGAATGTTGTGCCGGGTGGATGATCCGCTCTCATCATCGATCCGACAAGCGGTTTGATGTGCTCTTCGAAGCGAGACGTTGTGGGCGACCTGAACTGAGGTTTGCTGTCGTACTTCTTGCAAGCGCCTTCTTCCTAAATTCAACGCCATTGTCGGTATGCATAACAGCTTGCAATCCGGCAGTGGGCCACGGAATATCCATCCACGGCGCATCCAGCCCTGTTGTTTTGTCGTAAACTGCACGCAGAAAGCGAATGCATGGACATGCGGCGCCAACGGACACCTTGTCATAAGCGCCGACAAGGGAAGCCCTGAATATGGAAAGCGTTGGATGAGCCACATCGGGACTTTCAAAAAACGCAAAAATTGCGTAATTGATAGTCAGACAATGACAGCAGTGAGCAAAGATGGCCTCGACCACCCGCAGACCAAACCAGACCGATATAGCCACCAGGCTCGGCGTTTCCGTCAGCACGGTTTCACGCGCGCTCGCCAATGAGGAGGGCATATCCGAAGCGGTGCGGCGGGATGTGCAGCGCATGGCGCGGACTATGGGGTACAGGTCCAAGCACACATCGGGCATCCGAGCGGCGGATTGCAGCGTGGTCGCGCTCGTTCCCTTCGCCAACGCTACAGGCGGGCTTTCGAGCTTCTATGTCAACATTCTCGATGCGATACGAAGCGAGGCGCGGGTCTGCGGCCTTGATCTCGACGTTCGCCTGATCGGCGAGCGAACGGTCACTCTCGACCTCATAGATCGGCACGTGAAGGAGGCCAATGCCGGAGCGGTGTTGCTGGCGGGGATCGATGCGACCGAGGAACTGGCCGCGTGGTGCCGGGAACAGGATGTTCATGCCGTTCTCGTCAACGGCAGCGACCCGCTCATGCGCATCAGTTCGGTGGCGCCAGCGAATTTCTACGGGGCGTACATGGCCACGAAGCACCTGCTTTCGTCCGGCCACAGGAAAATCCTGCATTATACCTATGGCGACCGGCCGACCATCCTGGAGCGCCGCCGCGGCTTTCTGACGGCGATGGCGGACGTGCAGGGAAGCGAGGCCATGCTGGTTTCCAGCGAGGAACGGAGCCCGCTTGAGCTGCTGCACGATATTGCCGAGCGCAAGCATGAAGCCACGGCGCTGTTTTGCTGGAACGACATTGCGGCGGTGGAAATCATGGAGAGCATAAAGGGTGGCCTTGCCTCGGTCGGACAGGGTTTCTCGATCATCGGTTTTGATGACCTGCCGCTTGCGGCCATGACCTCGCCGCGTCTCACCACGATCCGCGTTGATCGTGAGGCGATCGGCCGAGGTGCGATCCGGCTGCTCTCGCATCTGATCGAAGGCGAGACCGCCGTTCAGCAGATGGAGATCGGCGTGTCGTTGGTGGCCGGCGGGACTGTCTATCCTTTGGCATGAACTTGCTCTCATTTGCGAAAATCTATGCGCTAGAAAAATTCCGGAACGCGTTTTGATGGCAAAAATTAACTGTCATGCCGCACGTTGATTCCATTCGGTTTTCCTAAAAGCATCAGGATAACAATGAGTTGTGCGGTAGAATAGCGCGCGGACTTAAATGTTGTCGCAAAAAACGCAAATTAATGAATTAATGTTGATATTTTGCGTTTTTGCGAATACGCTTCCTCCGTTCCAGAAGAAACGGGGTCCGGGGAGGGATCCCGAGGGAGGAAGAACATGACATATGCAAATCGTGTGCGGCGGTCGGTGAGGCACTCCGTGCTCGCGACATCCGCGATAATGATGCTTTCCGGCGCGGCACTCGCCGCGCAGCAGGCGCCGATGCTCGATCCGCTGGTCGAAGACGGCACGCTGCCGCCGGTGGACGAGCGATTGCCGGACAATCCACTGGTGGTGGAGCCGGTCGACAGCATCGGAAAATACGGCGGCACCTGGCGCTCCGGCCTGCGCGGGCGCGGCGACAATGCCTGGATCTCGCGCACGCTGAACTATGACGGGCTGGTGCGCTATAACCGCGAATGGGATGAAATCATTCCCAACCTCGCCGAAAGCTGGGAGGTCAGCGAAGACGCGCGCCAATATACGTTCCACCTGCGCGAAGGGCTTAAATGGTCTGACGGCACGCCGTTCACCAGTGCCGATATCGCCTTTGCGAGCGAACTCATCCAGGACCCGAATTATCCTGTTGGAGGGCTGTTCCTGACCGATCCGGGCAATCCGGTCACCATCGAGGTCGTAGACGACGCAACCTTCACCTATATCTTCGAGGAGCCGAACGGCCTGTTGCTTGATGAGCTTGCCGGGGTCAACGGCATCTCGTTGGTTTCTCTGCAGAAAGCCTATTGCGGGCAATTCTCTCCCGCCGTCAACGAGAATGCCGAACAACTGGCGAAAGACGAGGGCTATGAGAGCTGGGCCTTCATGATGGAGGACAAATGCGCCTGGGGGCAGGAGACCCAGCGATGGAGCAACCCCGACCTGCCTTTCATGAATGCCTGGGTGATCGAGGAGCCTTGGACGGGCAACGCCAGCCGCGTGGTCCTGGAGCGCAATCCCTATTACTGGAAGGTCGACCCGGACGGCAATCAACTGCCCTATATCGACCGGCTGGAAATGCGGGTCAGCGAAAGTGCCGAGGAATTGACGTTGATGGCACTCAATGGCGAGATGGATTTCACCGACCGCCACATCACGACAGTGGCCAATCGTCCGCTCTTCTATGACGGCCAGAAGGAAGGCGACTACCGCCTTGGCGCCAATGTGCCATCGCAGTCATCAACACTGGTTCTTCAGCTCAACCTGAACCACGCCGACCCGGTCAAGGCCGAACTCTACAACAGCAAGGATTTTCGTATAGGTCTTTCCGAGGCGATCAACCGGCAGGAAATCATTGATGCAGTCTTCACCGGTCAGGGCGAACCCTATCAGGTCGCACCGCGCCCGGAATCGCAGTTCTACGACGAGGAGATGGCCAAGCAATACACGGACCATGATCCGGAATCCGCCATTGCGCACCTCGAATCAGCCGGTCTCACGGAAACAAACGGTCAAGGCATTCGGCTGATGAGCGACGGCCGTCCGGCGACCATCAACGTTGATGTGATTTCGGCGTTTCGTCCGGAATGGATCGATATGCTGGAGCTGATGTCGCTGCAATTGCGCGAGGTCGGCATCGATCTTGAGATCAACAATATCGATCGCACGCTGTTCTACGACAAGCGCCCGGGTGGCGATTTCGACGCCCAGGTGTGGCAGGGCGATGGCGGCCTCGATGTAATCCAGGAGCCGCGCTACTACTTCCCTTCAAGTGACGAATCCGCCTGGGCCTTCCAGTGGCAGGCATGGTTCAATGGCACCGATCCGGAAATCGCGTCTGAACCCGCCGAGTGGGCCAAGGAGCAGATGGCGCTCTATGACCGGCTCGGGGCGTCTTCCGATCCTGAGGAGCAGGAAGACCTGATGCGCCAGATCCTTGCCATCGCGAAAGAAAACTTCCCCGTTATCGGCGTCAGCCTCGCGCCGGATGGCTATTACATTGCCAAGAACAATCTGCGCAATGTCTACGAACCGATGAAGCATGCCTGGCTGTTTCCCACGCCTGCCCCCTACGACCCGCAGCAGTGGTACTTCGACTAGAGAGAGCAACACCTCCTCCCGGGTGTATCCTCCGCGGCTTTCGGGTCGCGGGGGAACCGCGGGACGCATGCAGAAAGGGCAGATTCCATGCTCGGCTTCATAGTTCGGCGGCTGATTGCGATGGCTTTGACGATCTGGGCGGTTTCTTTCGTCTCGTTCGCCATCATTCAGCTTCCGCCCGGCGACTATCTGACAAGCTACATGGCAGACCTCAGCGCCGCCGGCGACAGGGTCGATCCGGCGACCATCGAGGCGATGCGCAAGCAATACGGCCTCGATGATCCATTCATCATCCAGTACTTCAAGTGGATCGGCGGCGTGTTCCACGGCGATTTCGGCAACAGCTTCGAATGGAAGTCGCCGGTAAGCGATCTCATCTGGGGACGGCTCGGCAATTCCGTTCTCGTTGAGGGGCTGGCCGTGCTGGTGATGTGGCTCGTGGCGCTGCCGATCGGCATCTATGCGGCCGTGCGCAAATATTCGCTCGGCGATTATCTTGCCACCATCGGCGGTTTTGTCGGGCTTGCCATTCCCAATTTCCTGTTCGCGCTGGTGCTGATGTATCTCTGGTACATCTATTTCGGCCAGACGCTCGGCGGCCTCTACTCGCCCGAGCTTCAGGGCACGCCGTGGGACCTTGAACGGATTCTCGATTTCCTGGCGCATGCCTGGGCGCCGGTCCTGGTTCTCTCGACCGCGGGAACCGCGCAGCTGATCCGCGTGATGCGGGCCAACCTGCTGGACGAACTGACCAAGCCCTACGTCACGACCGCCCGGTCCAAGGGGCTGCCCGAATGGCGGGCGATCCTGAAATATCCGGTGCGCGTGGCGCTCAACCCGCTGGTCTCGACCATCGGCTGGCTGTTGCCGACGCTCGTCTCGAGCTCGGTCGTGGTCTCGGTGGTGATGAACCTGCCGACGGCCGGTCCGCTGCTTTTGCGCTCGCTCACCACCCAGGACATGTATCTCGCCGGCGCCATCATCATGCTTCTCGGCGTGTTGACCGTCATCGGCACGCTGATCTCCGATCTGATCCTGGCCTGGATCGATCCCCGCATCCGCTATGGAGGACGCTGAGATGACCATCACCACGGACATGTCCGGGACGGCGGCGGTCGAGACATCCGCGAAAGCCACTCTGACGGGGCGAGAAACGCAGTTGAAGATGACCTGGCGCCGCTTCAAGCAGCACCAGCTCGCCTTCTTCTCGCTGTGGATCGTGATCGCGTTCTACCTGGTTGCGATCTTCGCCGAGTTCGTCGCGCCGACCTCGCCGGGCGCTTACAATCCGCGCTACACCTATGCTCCGCCGCAGGGTCTTCATTTCATTGCCCGCGATGCAGATGGTGGGCTGCAGTTCGGTCCCTATGTGAACGGCTACAAGACCGAGATCGATCCCGAGGCCTTGCGCCGGGTGTTCACGATCGACCCCGAGGTCCGTCATCCGGTCGGCTTCTTCGTGCCGTCGGAGCCTTACAAGCTGATGGGCTTCATCCCGATGAACCGCAAGCTCTTCGGCACGCTCGAACCGCGCGCGCCCTTCTACGTGCTCGGCGCCGACAGGCTCGGGCGCGATCAGTTCAGTCGCCTGGTCTATGGTACGCGGGTTTCGCTGTCGATCGGCCTTGTCGGCGTGATCCTCAGCCTGTTCTTCGGGGTGATCATAGGCGGGTTTTCGGGCTATTACGGCGGCTTTTTCGACGGCATCGTGCAGCGGACGATCGAGTTCATCCGCTCGCTGCCGACGATCCCGCTATGGCTCGGCCTTGCCGCTGCCTTCCCGCGCGACTGGGGGCCGCTACAGACCTATTTCGCGATCACCATCATCCTTTCGATGCTGGGCTGGACGGAACTCGCCCGCGTGGTCCGCGGCCGGTTCCTGGCCTTGCGCACCGAGGATTTCGTCACCGCGGCGCAGCTTGAC
Organism: Martelella sp. FOR1707; assembly: GCF_053484265.1. Lineage (NCBI taxonomy): Bacteria > Pseudomonadati > Pseudomonadota > Alphaproteobacteria > Hyphomicrobiales > Aurantimonadaceae > Martelella > Martelella sp. FOR1707. The sequence goes on from NZ_JBAKFP010000001.1 coordinate 146,186, forward strand.
GGGGCATCGGACTACCGGGTGATCGTCAAGCACATGGTACCGTCCTTCACCAGCCACATCATCGCGGCAACGACGTTGGCCATACCGGGGATGATCCTCGCGGAGACGGCGCTCTCCTTCCTCGGTCTCGGCCTGCAGGCGCCGATCGTCAGCTGGGGCACGCTGCTGCAGGACGCCCAGAACATTCGCACGCTTGCAGGCGCGCCGTGGCTTCTGTCGCCGGGTGTCGTCGTTGTCGTCGCGATCCTTGCCATGAACTTTCTAGGAGACGGCCTTCGTGATGCCGCAGACCCCTATGGACGATAAAGCAGAACTGCTCAGGATGGAGAATGTCAGCATCGTGTTCTCCTCACCCGATGAGGCGGATATCGAAGCCGTCCGCCAGGTCGATTTCACCCTCACGCGCGGCAAGACGCTGGCGCTCGTCGGCGAAAGCGGCTGCGGCAAATCCGTCACCGCCCGCACTATCTTGCGGCTGCTCGACCGGAATGCCCGGATTGGAACCGGCCGCATCCTGTTCCGGGCGGAGGGCGAGGCGCCGGTCGATATCGTGTCGCTGAAGCCTGACAGCCCGGCGATGCGCGCGATCCGCGGCAACCGGATCTCGATGATCTTTCAGGAGCCGATGAGTTCGCTGTCGCCGGTGCATACGATCGGCGATCAGATCGATGAGATGATCATGATCCATGAACGGGTCGACCAGAAGGCCGCGCGCGCCCGAACCGTCGACCTGCTCGAACAGGTCGGCATTCCGGGGGCGCGTCAGCGGGCGGACGCCTATCCGTTCCAGCTTTCCGGCGGCCTGCGCCAGCGCGCCATGATCGCCATGGCGCTGGCCTGCAAGCCGGACCTGCTGATCGCCGACGAGCCGACGACGGCGCTCGATGTCACCACCCAGGCGCAGATCCTCGATCTCTTGAGGGCCCTGCAGGAAGAATACGGCATGGCGATGCTGTTCATCACCCATGATCTCGGCGTCGTCGCCGAGATCGCCGATGAGGTCGCGGTGATGTATCTCGGCGATGTCGTCGAGCAGGGCAATGTCTTCGACGTGTTCCGGGCGCCGCAGCATCCCTATACGCGGGCGCTGATGCGCTCCATTCCGCGCATGGTCCGCCGTGCCGAGCGCGAGCGGTTGGCGCCGATCGAAGGCAATGTGCCGTCGCCGCGCAACCGACCGAAAGGCTGCGCCTTCACCTCGCGCTGTCCTCATGCCTTCGCCCCTTGCGCCGGGGACTATCCCGAGCGCACGACGACCGGCGAGGCGCACTGGGCGCGATGCCATCTGCTGACCCATGATGACGCTCCTGCTGTGACGGGCTTGAGGCAGAAGCGCAGCGGAGCCGCCATGCAGGGAGAACAGGCATGACTGCACTTCTCGAAGTCGAAAACCTTTCAAAGGTGTTCACCTTCAAGTCGGGACTTTTCGGAGACACGATCTCGCTCGCTGCGCTTTCCGATGTATCGCTGAGGGTGGAAAAGGGCGAGACACTTGCCATCGTCGGCGAGAGCGGATGCGGCAAGACCACGCTCGGCCGCTGCATCGTGCGGGCCGTCGATCCCACCGCCGGCCGCGTGACCTATCATCCGCAGGAGGGCGGCGCGGTCGAACTGTCCGGCCTTTCCAAGCGACAACTGAAGCCGTGGCGACGCGATATCCGGATGATCTTCCAGGATCCGATGTCCTCGCTCAATCCCTATATGCGGGTATTCGACCTCGTCGCCGAGCCGCTGCGCATCCACAGGGCCGCCCGCGGCGCGGAGCTGGAACACCGTGTGGTCTCGACGCTCGAAAAGGTCGGCCTTCCGAGAGATGCGCTGCAGCGCTTCCCGCATGCCTTTTCCGGCGGCCAGCGCCAGAGAATCGGCATTGCCCGCGCGCTTGTGCTCGAGCCGAAACTGGTGATCGCCGACGAGGCCGTCTCCGCCCTCGACGTCTCGATCCAGGCGCAGATCCTCAATCTGCTTGAGGACCTGAAGGCCGATTTCGGCCTGACCTACATTTTCATCAGTCATGATCTCGGCGTGGTGAACTACCTCGCGGACCGGGTGGCGGTGATGTATCTCGGCCATGTGGTCGAGAGCGCGCCGACCGAGGCCTTGTTCGAGCGGCCGCGCCATCCCTACACCGAAGTGCTGCTCGACGCACTGCCGATCGCCGACCCGTCGCGGCGCGGAAAACGGCACGACGCCGTCAAGGGCGAGATACCCTTCCTCGGCGATCGCCTGGAGGGCTGTCCGTTCCACACGCGCTGCAAATTCGCCGAGGACTGCTGCCGGACGGAGAAGCCGGTGCTCAGGCCGATCAACGGCGGCCCGAGCGAAGCCGCCTGCCACTTTGCCGAAACCATTGAACTCAAGGGCGCCTTTTCCGATAGCCCTGCCACAGGAACCTATGCCTAGATGACCTACGATCCCAACACCGCAAATCCCCTTTCCGCGAATCCGCTCAAGACAAGAGGCGATGTCGAGCAGGCGCTGCACGCGCTCTTCAACCCGCTCCTGCCGTTTTTTTCCGACGGCCGCGCCCGTGTCCGGCTGAGCGGCAACGCCGCCCATTTCGACCGCATCGCTGCCGATGTGGAAGGCTTCGCCCGCCCGCTCTGGGGACTGACCCCTTATGCGGCCGGCGGCGGTTCCTTCGACTACTGGGACTATTTTCGCGAAGGCATCGCCAATGGCATGGATCCGGACCACCCGGAATTCTGGGGCACGGTCGAGCGCACCGACCAGCGCATGGTCGAGATGGCCGCGATCGGCTTCACGCTGCGCATGGTACCCGAAAAGGTATGGGATCCGCTGCCGGGAAGGGCAAAGGACAATATCGCCAACTATCTGAAGAGCCTGCGCCGCTATGCCTATGCCAACAACAATTGGAAGTTCTTCCGCATTCTCGTCGACATGGGACTGACGCGGGTCGGCGTCGATTTCGACCGGACACTGACGGAGCAATATTTGGAGGAACTCGACGGTTTCTATCTGGGCGAGGGCTGGTATCGCGACGGCAATGTCCGCCGGATCGACCACTACATTCCCTTTGCCATGCATTTCTATGGCCTGATCTACGCCAAACTCGCCGAACCAGGCGATGCGCGGGCAGAGGCCTATCGGGAGCGCGCCGCGCTGTTTGCCAAGGATATCCGCCACTGGTTCGATGACGACGGCGGCACGCTCGCCTTCGGCCGCAGCCTCACCTATCGCTTCGCCTGCGGCGGCTTCTGGGGCGCGCTGGCCTTCGCCGATGTCGAGGCGCTGCCCTGGGGCGAGATCAAGGGGAATTTCCTGCGGCATCTCAGGTGGTGGTCGCGCCACCCGATTGCCGACCGTGACGGGGTGCTGTCGATCGGTTACGGCTATCCCAACCTGTTCATGAGCGAGAGCTACAATTCGGCGGGCTCACCCTATTGGGCGCTGAAAGCCTTCCTGCCGCTCGCGCTTGGCGCGGATCATCCGTTCTGGCAGGCGGAAGAGGCCGAGGCCGGGTTCGAGGGGGATCCGGTTTCGCTCAAGCATCCGGGTATGGTGATGCAGCACCAGAAGGGCAATGTCGTCGCGCTTTCCAGCGGCCAGCAGAACCACCAGATGCGGCACGGCGTCGAAAAATATGCCAAGTTCGTCTATTCCTCGCGCTACGGGTTTTCGGTCGAGGTTGACGAGCGCGGCTATGAGCGCGGCGCCTTCGACGGCATGCTGGCGCTTTCCGACGATATGCGCCACTACCGCGTCCGCGAGGACAATGAAGTCGCGCAGATCGCGGGCAATACGCTCTTTGCCCGGTGGAAACCCTGGGACGATGTGACGGTGGAGACCTGGCTCATACCGGCCGGGGACTGGCATGTGCGGGTCCACCGGATCGAAACGCCGCGCCCGCTGCATACGACCGAGGGCGGTTTTGCGATCGCGCGCGCCGATCTCGACGCCGACCGCTGCGAGGAGGCGGGCGGATTTGCGCGTGCTCTCTCGGATACCGATCTCAGCCAGATCGTCGACCTCTCTCCGGAGGGAAAGCGCCAGGGCCGTGCGCAAAAGGCCCTGCCGAACACCAATCTGGTCGTCGCCAAAACCATCGTGCCGCAGCTGATCGGCAACATTCCGGCCGGAATGACCGTGCTGGCGACTGCCGTTTCGGCCACGCTCGCCGGTGTCGATCCTGGCGAGGCGCCTTCGATGCCGGATCTCGGTGAACTGGAGGCGCTGTTCAGGCGGGAAGGCATCACGGTCAGCGCCATCGATATTGCGGAGAGATACTGATGCGCCCACGCATAAGTTTCGCCATGGCTGCGGAGAAGACCCAGCATGTCTTCGATGCGCGGCTGTTCGACCGCCTCGCCCGGCACTGCGACATCCTCTCCGAAACCCCGATGGAGGATTTTACGACGCAGCAGGCGCGCGATCTTCTTGCCGAGACCGATATCCTGGTCACAGGCTGGGGGGCTCCCTTTGTCGGGGAGGAGGTCCTGCGGCTTGCCCCGCGATTGCGCCTGATCGCGCATGCGGCAGGAACGGTGAAATACACGATCGATGAGGCGGTCTATAATGCCGGCATCGCCGTTACCCACGCCGCGGCGGCCAACGCCGTGCCGGTGGCCGAATACACGCTCGCCGCGATCATCTTCGCCAACAAGCGGGTCTTCGAGCTTTGCGATATCTACCGCCGCGATCGGGGCAGGGCGGCGACCTGGGCGCTGATGAGCGAGTCGATCGGCAACTATCGCCGCACCGTCGGCCTGATTGGCGCCTCGCACATCGGCCGCAAGGTGGCCAAGTTGCTTGAAATGCTTGATGTCGATGTCCTGCTGCATGATCCCTATGTGACGGCAGAGGATCCTGTGGCCGCGACGGCAAGGCTTGTCGACCTCGATACCCTGCTTCGGAAATCGGACACAATCTCGCTCCATGCGCCCGCCTTGCCAGCGACCCGGCACATGATCGGCGCCGCGGAGTTTTCCAGAATGCGGGATGGCGCCACATTCATCAACACGGCGCGTGGCATGCTGGTGGATCATGAGGCAATGATCAGCGAACTGGAAAGCGGCCGGATCAGTGCGATCCTCGATGTCACGGCGCCCGAAGTACTCGAGGCCGGATCTCCGCTCTATACTCTGCCGAATGTGTTCCTCACCCCGCACGTTGCCGGTGCCGCCGGGCTGGAGCGGCTGCGGCTGGGCGAGATGGCGGTGAGCGAGATCGAGCGGTTCATAGCCGGCCGCCCCCTGGAACATGCAATCCAACCCGAACTGCTGGAACGGTCGGCATGAATTCGAAACTCAGGGATGGCGTCGACATGGCCGCCCGAGAAGCGCGGCTGCAGTTCCTCACCTGGGAACGCACGCCGAACGATATCGAGGCCCCCGCCCACCGCGCGCGCTGTGCTCGCCTGGTAGAGACATCGGGCGCCGAAATTGACGATACGGCCTATATCGCGGAAAAGGCTGCCGTGTTCACCGACAGGCTTGACCTGGGCGCTCATTCCTATATCGCCGGCTATGCCGTCGTCCGGGGCGACGTTACGCTGGGTGCCGATTGCACTGTCAATGCCTATGCCTGCATTGCCGGCAAGGTGACCTGTGGCGATTATGTCCGCATCGCCTCGCATGCCCAGATCATGGGCTTCAACCATGGTTATGAGGATCCCGATGTCCCGATCGCGCGACAACCGCATGAAAGCCGGGGCATTGTCATCGAGGACGATGTCTGGATCGGCGCCAACGCGGTGGTGCTCGATGGCGTCCGGATCGGCCACGGCGCTGTCATCGCTGCCGGCGCCACGGTCACCCGCGACGTCCCGCCCTTCACGATTGCCGGGGGCGTGCCGGCAAAGCCGATCCGCCGGCGCGGTGAGAAATCGAATACCGACATCGAAGCGGCCCTCCGGACCGTGGGCGACAGCATCGGGGCAGAATGGCAAGCGATCCTCAACAGGAACCTGCGCGACGGGTTTTATGTCTCACGCGAGGCCGACGGCCAGGAACGGCCGAGCATGCGCCACCTCTGCGATGCGATCGAAATCGCGGCGGGTCTCGATGAACGTCCGGAAGGGCTCGACATTCCAGCCGCGATTACGACGCTGAAGGCAATACAGGATCCCGAAACGGGTCTTTTCCCCGACCCCAGCCGTCCGCCGCGGCCGGGCCTTCCCTTGCGCGAGGACGGATTGGCGCTCTACAACATCCTCGCTGCCGGCTACGCGTTGGAGGTGCTCGGCAGCCAACCGGAGCACAGGGTTGCCGCCGTCGAGCTCGATGCTCCCGATCTCTGCGCCTGGTTGGAAAGCCTTCCCTGGCGGAACAATGCCTGGGCGGCCGGAGCTTGCGTCGATGCGATCGGAACCGCCCTTTATTTCAACGCGCGCTACTTTTCGACCGGCAGGATGCGGGAAACGCTGTTTGGCTGGCTTTCACTTCATGTCGACAGGAGCACCGGTCTCTGGGGCTCGCCGACGGCCTTGGAGGGCCTGCTGCAGCCGGTCAATGGCTTCTATCGCCTGACAAGGGGAACCTATGCGCAGTTCGGCCTGCCTGTACCCCGCCCCGAGGCCGCGATCAATTCCGTGCTCGCCAACTACCGCAACCATGATGGTTTTCGCGGTCCGACCTATACCGCCTGCAATCTGCTCGATACCATCCACCCGCTGCTGATCTGCCTCGACCTCACGGATCATCGCCGGGCCGAGGCCGAGGCCGTCGCCCGCGCCATCATCACCCGCGCGCCATCGCGTTGGCGGAAGGGGGAGGGCTTCGCCTTTGCCGATGGACAGCAAGCCGGTCTGCAAGGCACGGAAATGTGGCTCTCGGTCATCCATCTGGCGGCAAAGCTTTTGAAGCGCGACGATGCCTTCCACTATGTCCCGAAGGGTGTCCATCGCACGCAGGCTGTCGGTCTCGGACTATGAACAGCAATGGAGGAGAAGATCGCCATGACGAAGCGAAAGGCGCTTGTGGTTTACGGAGGAATGGAACTGCATACGCCCAGGGAAGGCGCGGAAGTCGTCCGTCAGATCCTGGAGGAGCATGACTTTGCGGTTCAGGTGACCGATGATTACGACGCGCTCGGCGCCGATGACGTCGGCTCCAATGCACTCGTGGTGCCGGTCATCACGGATGGCGTGCTCGAACCTGAAAAGATGGAGAGGCTGATCGCAGCGGTGCAGGCGGGCACCGGCCTTGCGGGATACCACATGGGGCTTGCGACCAGTTTTCGGGCAAGCGTGCCTTTCCGTTATGCCGCGAGCTGCTACTGGGTTTCTCATCCCGGCAACATCATCACCTATCAGGTCGACATCACCCGTCCCGATCATCCGGTCATGGAGGGGATCGAGCCTTTCGAACATACGTCGGAGCAATACTACCTGAACTATGATCCGGCCGTGGAGGTGCTGGCGACCACCACGTTTTCCGGCGAATTCCACGCCTGGCGCAAGAACGTCGTCATGCCGGTGGTGTTCACCACCATGCACGGCCGAGGCCGGGTGTTCTATTCCTCCCTTGGGCACACCGCCGACGAACTCGAAATCCCCAATGTGCGCCTGATCCTGACCCGCGGCCTGCTTTGGGCGGCCGGGGCGCTTTGACGGCCGGTTTCGTCACTGGTTAGCTTGTGGGTATCGATGCCGACGATGATCTGATCCATTGTGTCTTTGCTTTAAATGGCTCAGGCACCGATCGAAGAGGACAGGATTTTTGAGGGTACGGTGACCATCAGGTTCCTATAAAGTCACGTCTCGCCCGCTGCCGGGACAAGCTGCTGGTCGACACGTCAACGCAATGATACGCGATCAATCGTAGCATCGGTCAGGCCCTCAAGCTACGATAACACTTCACAGTCGTGATGCCCTCGCGCATGCCACTGTCTTTCTCGGTCTGCGTGGCCCACCCACTCAAGGTCTGGGAATACAGCCGATCTTCGGTACAATGACCGCGGGCGCGCCCGCCTGCCTCTCATAAGAGCCTTGATGCGCGAACATCATCCGGACCGCACGTGCGCGGATCTCGGGCGAGTAGCGATTTGCCATTTTGCTTTTTGTCGCAACCATCATGTTGACGGTCTCCGACAGACTCGGGGCGGATTCAGTCAGCCATATCTTGCTTCTCAGGCAATCGACGTGCCGTCGACAATCACATGGTCATACTCCATGGAACATTTTTCGATCCGGGCTTGGATCCGGTAGACCTCCCTCAGCATGTCGACGGTGACGACGTCACGCGGGGTTCCGCAGGCCCGCATCCGGCCATTTTCGATCACGATGACCTTGTCGGCAAAGCGCAGCGCCTGGTTGAGATCATGGATCGCGATCAGGACGATCATGCCCCGGGTCTGCGCCTGTCTGCGCATGAAATCGAGCACCTCGACCTGCCGATGGAGATCGAGCGCGCTTGTCGGCTCGTCCATCAGCATGATCTCCGGCTCGCGCGACAGCGCCTGCGCGATCGACACGAGCTGCCGCTGGCCGCCAGAAAGCGCGCCGAGGTCGCGAAAGGCAATCGGCACGATATTGAGCGCCCGCATGATCTCATCGATCAGCCTTGTATCGTCGTCGCTCACCGACCAGGACTTACCCTGCTTGCGGGCAAGAAGGATCGATTCGTAGACCGTCAGCACCGCATTCGCCGATGTGTCCTGCGGCATGTAGCTGATGGCGTTCTTTGCCCTGGAGCCCTCGACGCGCACTTCGCCCGGGCCTTTCAGAATGCCGGTGATGCGTTTGAACAGCGTCGATTTGCCGGCCGCGTTCGGCCCGATGACCGCAACCAGTTCGCCAGCCCTCATCGGCGGCGTCGTCACATCTTCAACAAAGAGCTTTCGGCCGTGATAGGCACCGACCGATTGAAGCTGCAGGGCTACCATGAGCGGCTCCTGTTGGAGATGATGAGCGAGAAGAAGAAGGGAACGCCGACAAGGGCGGTGATGATGCCGATCGGGAAGACGACGCCCGGAACGATGGATTTCGAAACGATCGAGGTGACGGACAGAAGCAGAGCGCCTGAGAGGAGGGAGCCCGGCAAAAAGAACCGCTGATCCTCGCCGAGGATCATGCGGGCGATGTGAGGACCAACCAGCCCGACAAAGCCGATCGTGCCGACGAAGCTGACCGGTACGGCCGCCAGCAGCGAGATGATCAACATGGTTTCGAGCCGGATACGTCGGACATTGATGCCGAAGCTTGCGGCCTTGTCCTCGCCCAGCCGGATTGCGGTGAGCGCCCAGGCGTTGCGGGCGAAAAGCGGCACGGCGAGCACCAGAACCGCAAGCGTTACCCAGATTTTCGGCCATGTCGCCTTGGTGAGGCTGCCCATGGTCCAGAACACGACGGCGGAAAGCGCCTGTTCGGAGGCGAGATATTGCAGGAATGCCAGAAGCGCATTGAACGAAAACACGAGAGCGATGCCGAGCAGCACCACGGTCTGCACCGACACGCCGCGCAGTTGCGAGACGAAGTGGATGAAAAGCGTCGCGGCCAGCGCCACGATGAAGGCATTGACGGGCACAAGCATGCCGGCGGCGACGGGGACAAGCGAAATACTGGTAACGATGCCGAGCGCTGCGCCAAAGCTTGCGGCGGCGGAAATACCCAGCGTGAACGGGCTCGCCAGCGGATTGGCGAGGATGGTCTGCATCTGCGCCCCCGCCAGCGAAAGGGCGGCGCCCACCACAATCGCCATGACGGCGACGGGCATGCGGATATCCCAGACCACGGTGCGAACCTGCACAGAGACGGATGAAGGGCTGAAGATCGCGGCCAGCACCTCGCCAAGCCCGTAACGCGCCGGCCCCCAGGCGAGGTCGACAGCAAAGGACAGGAAAAGAAGCGCCGAAAGTCCGAATAGGATCAGCAGCTTGCGCCGGGCAAGGGCGCGATATCGCGCGCCCCCGGCTTGAGCCTCGATCATGTCTATCGAAGCATCCATGACTTCGGCCTACTGCGCCGGCTTGATGTCAGCCCAGTAGCCCGGCTGGTAATCGATTGGCAGGAATTTCTCGTGGAACTCCGCAAACGTCGCGTCCGGGTCGAGATCGGCAAAAAGCTCGGGGTGGAACCACTTGGCAAGTTGCTGGACGGCAACGAACTGGTATGGGCTGGTATAAAACTGATGCCAGATCGCATGAACGTCGTCGTCCGCCACCGCCTTGGACCCGGTAAAGGCCGGGTGCTCCATCAGCGCCTGCAGCACCGCGCTGTTTTCCTCTGCGGCGGACGCAGAGCCCGGGCCGACATTGACGAAGCCGCTGGCATCTTCCGTATTGGACCAGTTGGCGCCGGTGATGACGATCACATCGGGATTGGACGCCAGAACCTGTTCGGCATTGATGGATCCGGTATAGCCCGGCAGGAAATCTGAGCCGATATTGTGGCCGCCGGCCCAATTGACCATGAGGCCGAAATTGTCCGGGCCGAAGGTTCCGCAGCACTCCACCAGACCGGCGGCACGGTACATGAAGACGTCAGGCTCCTCCGGTTGCGCCGCTTCCAGCGTGTCTGTGACCCGCGCCATCTGCGCGTTCCAGTAATCGGCGACGGCCTCGGCGCGGTCCTCGTGACCAAAGAGCTTGCCGAGCACTTCAAGGCTTGGTTCGGTATTTTCCAGAATGTGCTCGCGGAAATCGATATAGACGATCTTCGTGCCGGTCTCGGCCAGCGTCGCCTCAAGCCCGATTTCGTCGGCGGCTTCCTTGTCGCCGATCGGCAGAAGCAGCACATCGGCATCAAGATCGACCACGGTCTCGATCGAAAGCGTGCCGTTTGAAAGACGGCCCAGGAAGGGAATGTCCGCGGCTTCAGGGAACTTCGCGACATAGGCGGTGTAGCCGCCCTTGTCGTTCATGTACATGTCATTGCGCCATCCGACGACCTTCTCGAAAGGGTTTTCCTTCTCGATCTGCGCCAGTCCGTAGATCATCCGGCCCTCGCCGAGGATCACGCGCTCGACCGGTGCATCGAAGCTCACCGCGCGACCCGCCACATCCTCAACCGTGAAGGACTGGGCAAAGGCGGAAAGCGGCAGCAGGGACGCGACGGCGGCTGTGGAGCCGGCAAACAATCTCACCAAATTCATTCTGGAAAACTCCCTTATCTCATCGGATGAAGTGAGGCTTATAAAACATGACTTGCTGAATCAAGTTTTATGTTTTAGAGCTTTTCCAAAGTGTTAGAGCGACATGAGTGCCTGATGAGCCAGCCGAAGAGCAATTATTCCATCCGCGATGAAATCCGCGATTACTGGTCGGAAAGAGCCGGAACGTTCGATCAGAGCGTCGGCCACGAGATTTTTTCGGATGCCGAGCGGCGGGGCTGGCAAAGGCTCATCCGAAAGCATCTCGGCGAAGGCCAGGGACGGCAAGCCCTGGACCTTGCCTGCGGAACGGCGGTGATCTCGCATCTGTTGCATGACCTCGGTTTCGAAGTCACGGGCCTGGACTGGTCCGATACCATGCTGGCTCTGGCGCGCGCCAAGGCGGAAAGCCGCAATGCCGATATCCGGTTCATCACGGGGGATGCGGAAAACACGCTGGAGCCATCTGGAACCTATGACGTGATCACCAACCGGCATCTGGTCTGGACGCTGGTCGATCCGCCGGCAGCGTTTCGCGAGTGGTTCTCGCTGCTCAAGCCCGGCGGGAAGGTTCTGATTGTCGATGGGAATATGGGCAAGACGACCTGGGTGAAGGGCCTGCAGACGTACTGGACCCGCATGACCGGCAAGGAGCTTGCCAGTCCGCTCAGCACAGATATGGCAGAGCGGCTCCGTGATATCAGGGCGAGGGTCTATTTCTCCGACCAAATGCCGGCCACCGCGGTGGCCGCGCTGCTGGAGGATGCCGGTTTCGAAAACATCGTCATCGACCGCAAGCTCACCGATATCCACTGGGCACAGGCGCGCAAGATGCCCTTCCTGCGCGGTCTCGACCGAATGTTCCAGGAACGTTTCGCCATCTGCGCCGAGAAGCCAAACCGATAGGATCGAGGCGCTCCAGCGCATGGATCTCGCTTATCAGCCCCACGGAGAGCAAGCTGGTTTGATTATTAGCATTGCACGCGTGTGAAACCCGCTGGCAATGGAGTCGAAGGTTCAAACTGCGCCTTCCGCGCGGTCACGATGCCTTGAGGCTCGGTGTCGTCAAACCGGTCATCTTTGACCAGGGTGGCGGAGCCGCCGCCGAACCTAGAGCCTGAAGGGCTCTAAAGGCGCGACCGTAGTGCCGAAGCAGGTGACGGTCCTCGGCCTGCGGCCACTGGCGCTGATCGTCGCGGACTGCCATGCGGCGGCCCCGAGAGCAGCGGCCAGACAATCATCCATTGGTGATCATGCCGCCGTTCACTTGAATTGTCTGTCTCGTCACGAAGCTGCTGTCCTGGCAGGCGAGGAGGACTCGCCACTCATGGGCGACCACAGATGACATGACGATGAGCAGCGATCAGGCTGGCAAAATCGACGTTGTTGCGTGCGTTCAGGACCGCAATCGCAGCGCCGACGGGAATGTTCGCGGAACCTGAATAGGCGCGATAGAGCCGCGGCATGGTCCGCTGGGGATCGCCTTGTGGAAGAACGACGGAGATCGGCAAGGGAAAGACCGCCTCGATCAGGAGGTCCAGTAGCTTGTCAGGCAAAAATCCGGCAAGGGCAATGCCATCCGGCCAGAGGGCGTTTTCCACGAAGTTGACCAGGAACCGCAGGATGGCCGCTGCCTCCTCGACCCAGGGCATGAAAATTTCCGGCGTCTGCTCGACAAGAACCTCGAGTTTTTCCTGAAACTCTCCCTGCGCAAAGTTGAAACCGAGGCGATGGCGGACGCCGCTGGCCGAAAGAACCGTGCTGATCATCTGGTCGCGGTATATGACGTGACCCAGTTCCCCACCCTGCGGCCATGTCTCCGGGTTGAGGGCGCGGTTGACGACGAAGGAAGCGCCAAGGCTCATGCCCGCCAGCAGATAGATGAAACGTTGATCGTGGGGCAGTCGGTTTGCCTCGGCGATCGCGGCTGACTGCACATTGTTCAGCACCATTACCGGACGTTCGAAACGCCGCCGCAAACGTAGCCTCATCTCTGCAACAGTAACTTTCGAGAAGAAACCATGAAACCATTTCTGGTCGAGCCACCGTCCGTTGACGCCGAACGCATGTGGCGGTGGATGCGGAACCTCGATCGGCAATGGTCCCGACAGGCCGATCGCCCAGATATCTTTCGTTGAATGGCACGAGAGAAAAGCCTCGATGCATTCTTCGAGTTTGAGCAGATAGGCCTGACTGTCATCATAGGGCACGTCAATCAACCAGCTCTTCCGGTCGACGACGCCCAGGGTAAGGTCCACAAGCGCTAAAAAGCAGGAGTTCCAACGGAACTGGACCCCCAACGAATAGCATCGCTCCTTCACCACTCTGAGGCCGCGATGTTGGTTGCCGCGCTTTCGGGCGCTCTGCTCGCGGTCGAATTCTTCAACGAGACCAATATCGATCAATTCCTGGACCACGTTGGTCATGGTCTGCAAGCTGAATGGCATGCCTTTGCCGATTTCCGAGCGTGATCGGCCTGGCAGATCGCGCACGGCCTCAAACACCGCAGCCAAATTGCGATTTCGGGTTTCGTTTGTATTTAGCGCAACGCTACTGGGCGACATGGACGACTACCGTATTCCGACACTCCGGAGCTCCCGTTGCAAATCCAGCAGCCGGCGCGCCCCTTTTGTCTCAACATAACCTCGATCAATGAATGCTTGCCAGTTGTGACAATTGCAAGTGTCACCTGACAGAGCCTCTTGGGCGGTCATCTGGAATTGCGGGAGAGTCCCGGCATTGACGGTTATCAAAAAAATTGCTTTAATCAACTTTCTTGAATGAATAATGTCATCGCAACACGGGAGGAACGGTGACCATGACAGGCATTCTCAAAAACTGCGGTATCCACAAGTTGGGGCGACGCGATGTGTTCAGGCTTGGCGCCGCTCTCGTCGGCCTGATCACATTCGACGTCGTTCCGCTTGCGGCTCAGGACGCGACCCCGGTGGAGGGAGGGACGTTGCGTATCGCGCAGGCGGCGGATGCGCAGCCGAACGCGATCCTGGCGGGTCGCGCCGGAAACAACATCTGGCGTTTCAACGTGACAGAGCCTTTGACCTATCTCGATCCAGAGGATAGTTCGCCCGTTCCCGTGCTTGCGGATCACTGGGAATCGAGTGATGACGGCAAGACCTTCAAAATCTGGCTGAAAGAGGGTGTGAAGTTTCATACCGGCCGCGAAATGACGGCCGATGATGTGGTGTTTACGCTTGACCAGGTTCTTGTGCCCGCAAACGCGTCGCAGATGCGCCCGCTGGTTGCGCAGCTTTCATCTTACGAGGCGACCGGCAAGTACGAAGTGACCATTACCTCCGAAACGCCTGTCGCGCCGCGGATTTTCGACGTTTTTGAGTTGGCGGTGATCGTCGACAAGGAGACTTTCGACGGACTGGCAGACGGCAGTCAAGTGGTCGGCACCGGCCCGTTTAAATGGGAGGAATGGGTGCCTGGCGCAAACCTCCGTCTGAGTGCAAACGAAGACTATTGGGGAGAGGCGCCTCATCTTGACGAGATCGAGATCTCCGTCATTCCCGATCCCACCGCGCTGGCCAATGCGATGCATGGCCGCGTCGATATGGCGCTGAATATCACGCCGCGCGATGCCATCATGTTCCAGGGAAACCCGAATATTGCGCTTCAGGATGTCGGGGGCGGCAACATCTTTCCTTTGGGGCTCGATGTCTCCAAACCCCCTTTCGACAACAAGAAGCTGCGCCAGGCCATTGGATTCGCGATTGATCGCGAGCGTATTGTCGATCAACTCTTCAACGGCGGCGGAGATACGTCGGTTCTCTGGTGGGCCAGCAACCAGCCCGGATCCGCCTCACTGGTTGACCACTACACCTATGATCCCGACAAAGCGCGCGCGCTTGTCGCCGAGGCCGGTGCGGAAGGCACCGAGTTCAATATCCGGGTGATTGGTATTCTTGCCGTGCCCCAAATTTATGAAATCGTCCAGAACAATCTGCGCGAAATCGGCCTTGAGCCCACAGGGGAAGTGGTCGAAACCGCTGCATTCGACGCCGGGCAAACCGCCGGTGATCTCGGTCCTTCATTCATGCAGATTCACGGGCTGCAGGGTTTTTCGGTCGCAACGCTTGTGGATGCCTTGCCCGCGCTGCGCGACGGCAATCCGTCGAAATTCGACCCGCCTAAATATCGTGAGCTGAAGGATAAGGTGCAGTCGTCCACCGGAGATGCCTATGCCGCAGCCGTCACCGAACTTGGCGAGTATATGCTTGATGAGGCATTCAGCCACATTCTGGCGCATACGCAGCCGATCAATGCCGTCACGCCGAAGTTGCATGGCGTGCTGTCCGATGGCGTCGGTTATTATCGTCTGGGCAATGCCTGGCTTGGAAAATAAGCCATGCTGGGCTTCCTGACCAAGCGGCTTTCTTCGCTGCTGCTGCTGCTGCTTGCGGCATCGGTGATCGCATTCTTTCTCCCCCGACTGGCCGGGGGAGACGCGGCTCAGGTCCTTGCGGGATCGGATGCCTCGGCCGAACAGGTCGAAGCCATCCGGGAAGAGCTTGGATTGAACCGGCCCGTAATCGTCCAGTATGTCTACTGGATTGGCGGCGTCGCCACGGGTGATTTCGGGACATCGCTGATCAACAAGCGGCCTGTCTCTCAGCTTGTGATGTCGCGCATGAGCAGCACGCTCGAACTGGCGATCTTCGCAACGGTGCTGATGGCTGTTTTGGGGACGGGGCTCGGTGTCCTTGCCGGGTCGCTGCATCGCGGCGCGAAACGGGCAGCCAACGACACGCTGCTGTCGGTTCTCGTCGCAACGCCTCCGCATGTCACGGGCCTTATCCTTATCCTGATTGTGGGCGTGACCTGGCAATTGCTGCCGGTGTCCGGAGAGGTTTCGATTTTCGATGATCCCGTCCAGGGCTTTCTCTATCTGTTGTTGCCCGGCCTTGCGCTGGCTCTGCCGCAGGCGGGAATGATCGCACGCCTGATCCAGGCCCGCATGTACCAGGTGCAACAGGAAGATTTCGTTGATCTGGCCACCTCCAAGGGCGTGTCGAAAACGCGTCTCGTATGGCACCATGTCTTGCGCAACTCTGTAGGAACGGCGATCGTCGCCACAGGCGTGCGCGTGGGCGAACTGCTCGCCGGGGCGGTCGTCATCGAGGCGATCTTCGCCCGTAACGGCCTTGGGGCCATGGCTGTCAACGCTGTGTCCTCGCGCGACTATCAGCTTCTCCAGATCGTGGTTTTGTTCGCGGTTCTCGTCGCGGCTCTTGTCCATCTCGTGTCAGAGATCCTGCTGGCGTCTCTCGATCCCCGTATTCGTCTGGAAAAAGAATGAGTAATTCTGCTACTTCTGCGTCGCGCCCAAACCGGCTTGCGCCCGGGCTCGCACGCTATCTGGGCGCATTTCGCCGGATGAAGGGCATGATCGGCGGGGCCCTGCTCCTGCTACTGGTTGTGCTCGCTCTTTTTGCTCCAGTGATCTTTCCCGACGGGGTGGATCAACAAAGCCGCGACAGCTTTCTCAAACCTTCTCTGGCTCATCCATTCGGGACCGACGAGCTTGGCCGCGACATATTCGTGCGGTGTATCTTCGCCTTGCGGATTTCGATCAGCCTCGTGATTGTCGCCGTGCCGGTCGGAGCCGTGCTCGGTACGCTGATGGGGCTTTCGGGCTTCGTGTCAAAACGCCTGGGGCAGTTCTTTCAGCGCCTCTTCGACATAATCCTCGGATTTCCAAGCCTCGTGCTCGGCATCGTTATTGTCGTTGCCATCGGCGCGGGCTGGCTTTCGCTGGCGGTGACGATTGTGGTCTTCACCATTCCGCGGTTCGGAAGGCTCGCACATGGCGAACTGCTGACTGAACAGAGCCGAGAATATGTGCTGGCGGCCCGGGTTCTCGGAGTCCCCAAACTCAAGATCATGACCCGGCATATTCTGCCCAACACGTTGGACACCCTGCTTGTGCAGGCTTCGATCTCGATGATAGCGGGCATTTTCATCGAAGCCGCGCTGTCGCTCATCGGTCTCGGGATTCAGCCGCCGACGCCTTCGCTCGGAACTCTCCTGAATGTCGGTATTCGTTATGTCTGGGTGCAACCAATGTATACGGCCGGACCGATCGCAATGCTTCTTCTTCTGGCGCTCGCTTTCAACCTTATCGCCGATGCGCTGAATGCATCGACCTTGCGGGCAAGGGAGGAATGATATGGAGAATGACGTTCTTCTAGACGTCCGCGACCTTGTTGTGGAATTCGGAAAGCCCGGTTCCGGACTGCGCGCATTGCATGAGGTGTCCTTCACCGCCCGCAAGGGCCGCATACTCGGCATCGTCGGAGAATCGGGATCCGGAAAGTCCCTGACGGCGAGGTCGATCATGCGGATGACGCCGGACGGTTGCAGTATCGCCGGCGGCGAGATTCTGTTCGGCGATCGCGATCTGGTAAAGGCCGATTCCGGCACCATCCGTAGGATGCGCGGCCGGGATATGGCGATGGTGTTTCAAGATCCGCAGGCCGCTCTCAACCCGGTCAAGACCGTCGGATGGCAGGTCGAGGAAGCGCTGATCGTGCATGGCATGGCGTATAGAGAGGCACACAAACGCGCTGTCGAGCTTTTGCGGCAGGTCGGTATTCCGGAGCCGGAGAAGCGCGCGAAGGAATATCCGCATGAATTTTCAGGCGGTATGCGCCAGCGTGTGGTAATCGCGATAGCGATTGCCAATTCCGCCAAGTTCATCATTGCCGATGAGCCGACGACGGCGCTAGACGTCACCATCCAGGCGCAGGTCCTGCCTCTGCTGACCGACTTGCGGGACAAGCATGGCATTGCCGTGGCGCTGATTACCCATGACATGGGCGTGGTGGCGGAGGTCTGCGACGACATGATCGTGATGTATGGCGGGCGTGTGGTCGAGCGCGGCACGGTTGCCGAGGTATTTGCCGATCCGCAGCATCCCTATACGCGCGATCTCCTGCATTCGATGCCGCGCATTGGAGGTGAGAGGCATGAACGCCTTTCGACTATCCCGGGCGCGATGCCGGACTTGTCCCGCCTGCCGTCAGGGTGTGCCTTTCATCCCCGCTGCGCGTTGGCGGAGGATATCTGCGCCGCGCAGGTGCCGCCGCTTGTTGCTGTTGAAGGAAATGCCGGACGGCAATCCGCTTGTCTCGTGAGGCAACGCCTCGGTTGTCTGCCGCAAACTCATGCGATAGAGGCCACCGCAGCCGCACAGCGCAACCCTCATGCGGATGATGAGATGATGGCGCTGGAGGTGCGTGATCTCAGGGTGGATTTCGGTTCCAGAAAACGCCTCTTCGGCGTGGAGCCTCCGTTTTACGCTGTCGGTGGCGTCAGCCTTTTTGTGCGGCCCGGCGAGACACTTGGCCTGGTCGGCGAGAGCGGTTGCGGCAAGACATCTCTTACACGAACCATCGTCGGCGTGAACACGCCTTCATCGGGTCTGATCTTTGTCGGAGGCGAGGACGTCACAAGCTTCGACCGCAAGGCGTCGGCCCTGGTGCGCTCCAATGTCCAGTATGTCTTTCAGGATCCGCATGCTTCCCTCAATCCGCGCTTGACCGTTCGCCAGATTCTTTCGGAGGCCCTGGAGCAGCGCGGCCTTGCACGGCAGGGAAGGGAGCCGGAATGCCTGCGGCTGATGGAGCTTGTCGGGCTCGATCCGTCCTATCTGGACCGTTATCCGAAGGCCTTCTCTGGCGGTCAGCGGCAGCGCATCGGAATCGCCCGCGCACTTGCCATCGAACCAAAGGTGCTGATCTGCGACGAGCCTGTCTCGGCGCTGGACGTGTCGATCCAGGCACAGGTGATCAACGTCCTTTCCGATCTGCGAGACCGGCTGAATCTCGCCGTCCTGTTCATTGCCCATGACCTTGCGGTGGTCCGTCACCTCTCGGACCGGGTGGCCGTTATGTACCTGGGACAGATTGTCGAGGAGGGGCCGGCCGAGAACATCTACCGCACGCCCCGTCATCCCTACACCGCCGTCCTCATGTCTTCGACCCCGCGCCCGGAACCGGACCCCGAGGCGATGGACAAGAAGGCGATCTTGAAGGGAGATCCTCCAGATCCTCGTCAGCCGCCATCCGGGTGTAGGTTCAGGACGCGCTGTCCGATTGGACCGTCGGTCTTTCCTGAACGCAGGATTTGCGAGGAGCGTATCCCCGAACTGCAAGGCGCACCGCATCGCGCCGCCTGTCATTTCTCCGAAGAGGCGGCAGGGATTCTCTCGGTTACGTCGAATGCCATGGAAACTGTCGAATGAATGCCCGACCGAATATTCTTTGTCTCGTCAGCGAAGACTGCCCGCCTTGGATTGGCGCCTATGGCGGTTTGCTTGCCTCTACGCCCAATCTCGACCGTCTTGCGGCCGAAGGCGTAACCTTCGACAACGCATCCTGCACGGCGCCCGTCTGCGCACCGTCGCGTTTCGCCATCCTGACGGGATTCCACGCCGAAAGCGCGCCGCCCGCGCAGCACATGACTGCCTGTGGAACGCCGCCACGAGATCTCGTGACCTATCCGGAGATGATGCGCGCGGCGGGCTATTACTGCACCAACAATTCCAAGACCCACTACAACATCGACATCGACCCATCCGTGATCTGGGATGAAACAAGCGGAACCGCCCACTGGATGAACCGGCCTGCAGGAGCCCCGTTCCTCGCCGTTTTCAACACGATGCTAACCCACGAAAGCTGCATTTTCGAGGAACAGCCAGGCTCCGTCGGACCACGGGATGTCGTTGTTCCGGCCTACCTGCCGGATACGGAGGGAGTTCGCATTTCGCTTGCCCGCTACTGCAACAGGATATCGGTTATGGATAGATGGATGGGAGAACGACTCGCGGAACTTGACGCCGCCGGGCTCGCTGATGATACGATTGTGTTTTACTTTTCCGATCACGGTTCGCCTCTGCCGCGCTCCAAGCGCCTATGTTACGAAGAAGGGCTGCGGGTGCCGCTGATCGTGCGTGTGCCTGAAAAGTGGCGTCGTCTGCTGCCGGAAAACCAGGGGCCTGGAAGCCGTTCGCCGTCGCCGGTGTCGCTGGTCGACCTCTTGCCGACCTTCGCTTCGCTCGCCGGCGTTCCGGCGCCGCCTGATGTTCAGGGTCTGGCCTTCCTCGGTCCCATGCCGACGCAACGGGAATTCAGCTTCTCAGGTCGCGGAAGGATGGATGAGCGTTACGATTTCATCCGCACGGCACGGAGTGCGCGATTCCGCTACATCCGCAATTACGCCCCGCACCGCATATACGGACAATATTCCGCCTTTGCCTGGAATAGCCTTGCGTATCAGGACTACGAAACCGCCCATCTTGAAGGTCGCCTTGATCCCGTTAGGGCGCGGTTCTGGAAACCGAAGCCTGCAGAGGAGCTCTATGATCTTCACGCAGACCCCCAGGAAATCGTCAATCTCGTCGATGATGCCGGATATTTTGGGGTGCTCGAAGATATGCGTGCCGCGCTGGATGAGCATATGCTGGCAATTCACGATTGTGGCTTTATCCCCGAGGGCTCGCCCGTCGAAGAGGAACACAAGCGCAGCGATCCTGACCTCTACCCGCTGACACGAGTGATGGCGCTGGCTGCAAGCGCCATTCGACGCGATCCGGCGGAAATCGCGCATTTCATTGGGGCGCTCGATCGCGCCAACCCCTCGGTTATACGTTACTGGGGCGCACAAGGATTGCTTATCCTGGCCGTCGCCGGTCATGATCTGCCTGACGATCTCAACCGTCTCATCGCGGATGAGGATGACCCGCGTGTGCTGATCGCCCTTCTTGAGGCAAGAGGGCATGGCGGCAAGGCGGAAGGTTCCGTCCGGCTGCTGACGTTCATCTTCGAGACGGAAAAGCGGCCGGAGATACGATTGCAGGCGCTGAATGCGCTGACGGAGTTGCCGCTGTTTGCGGAAATCACTCACAAAAGCGTTGCAGCCGCACTGGATGATCCCGACGAATATGTTCGCGGCGCCTGCGCCTATCTAAATGCAAGGCTGACTGGCTGTTACAGACCGACCGACAACCTGTTCCGCTTCGATCTTCTAGCCGCGCAGCAAGGGCGTTCGGGAATTGTGCCACAGCATTTTCCTGCGCTGGAGGAGATCGTGGTCGGGCGATAAATCACACCTGGCTCTTGGAGATGCCCGACATGCCCATGGCCTTGACCAGGTCATCAACCGACCGGGTCGAAACGCCCTGGATATAGAGGCCTCCTAGATGACCGCGGTCAAAGCCTTCTCGGCCATGCGGCGCGGCTCCAGGAAGATTGGGAAATAGCTGCCTGTGCGAAGCTTCGGATGTGAAGCTCCACCGTCCCCACCCGCTTCTCCCGGTCGCAGCCATGATGAAGCCGGCCGCGCCAAGCTTCGGCGCAAGCATGAGAGCGCCGGCGATATAGACGACGCCGACAATACCGCCGATCCATATCCAGCGCGGCGCCTGGGCAAGGTTCGCAAGTATCGGGGGCCTGGACCTTCGCCAGCAGCATCACGTGCACGATGCAGGCGAAACTGACAGGGAGGGAAACAGGCGTGCCCCACAACGGATGGCCGAGCGTCCGTCCCAGCGCCGCGTTGGCGCCGGCCTGGAACGGAACGACCGCGGCTCTCGTGATACCGGACTGTCTATGCCGGGCATGCGACAGACGCCCGGCGCGCTCGTCAGGCCTTTATGCCGAACAGCTTTTCCGCGTTCCGGTACGCGATTTTTTCCTTGGCTTCGCGCGGCAGATCGACCGCCCGGAACCAGTCGGTTCCCTGCTTCATGTCTGCAAACGGGTAATCGATTCCAAACATCACCCGGTCTACACTGATATATCTCAGCAAGAGATGAAGCAGCTCATCCTGGAAGAAGGCGCTGGTCGTGTACCAGAAATTGTCGCTGAAATATTGCCCAAGCGGTTTGTTCAGCGCGTCTTCGGTCGACTCGCTCATATCGCCCACGATACGCTCGTAGTAGAACGGAAGGCCTTCTCCCATATGGCCGATAATCATCTGCAGCTTCGGGTATCTGTCGAATACGCCCGTCAGGACAAGCCGAAGGCATTGCGTCAGCACCTCCTGGTGCCATCCATATCCTGACCCGCTGAAGATGTAGTTCTGGAATTCCTGGTCATAGCCCGGCCGGACAGTATGGTAGTAGATGTTGAAAACCGCTTCAGGCGGGAAGCCCGGATGCAGGTAAATCGGCACGTCAAGCGCCTCGGCACGCGCCAGAAGGGGCTCGAAATCGGGGTGGTCGAGGAATTTTTCGCCGATGAATCCATTGGTCATGGCGCCGACAAAGCCATCTTCCCGAACGGCGCGTTCCAGCTCGTCCGCCGAGGCCTCCGGGTCTTGCAGCGGCAGCGTTGCATAGGCCTGGAACCGCCCCGGATAGGCTTTCATCGGACCATCGGCGATCATCGTGTTCAGGCGAACCGCAAAATCGATGCCCTCCTGGCCGGGGACATCCTGCACGCCCGGCGTATGCGCGGAG
The DNA here is from genome assembly GCF_053484265.1 of Martelella sp. FOR1707. Lineage (NCBI taxonomy): Bacteria > Pseudomonadati > Pseudomonadota > Alphaproteobacteria > Hyphomicrobiales > Aurantimonadaceae > Martelella > Martelella sp. FOR1707. Next base: position 168,719 of record NZ_JBAKFP010000001.1, read on the forward strand.
AGGATCTGGACATTGATCCCGGCCTCGTCCATGGCCGCGACGCGGCCCGCGCCGATTTCGGCAAGGCCGGTTTCCTTCAGATACGCGACGTGTTCGTCGTTGATCGCGTTCAGCGCAATGAGTTCGTCGGTGGTGTAGGTCTCTTCCGTGGCGATAAACGGCAGGTCCCGGTCACGATACGCGATGACCGAAGGCTCCGCCGCGGCAGCGCGCGAGACAATGGCAGGCGCCGACAGTCCGGCGCCAACGCCAAGGATTGTCGCGCCGCTCAGAAAGGTGCGGCGTCCCGTCGAAAGGGACATAATAGGTTTTGCGATCGACTTCATGTGTTTCAGCTCCAATGTTTGCATTGATGGGTTTGGCTCGTCCCGACCAATAGCGGCGGGCAGGTCACGTCGCCTCGCTCGCGATCCCGGAGTCGCCACGGATCGGGATCAGGATTTGAAAAATCAGGCCGTTCGGCGTGTTGTCCGAAAGAGAGATGGCGCCGCGATGGGCGTGGACGATATCGGCGACAATGGAGAGCCCGAGGCCGAAATCTTCCTTGTCCTCTCGTGCATTTTTATGGGACCGCGCCTCATCGCCCTTGAAGAATGGCTCGAAAACCCGCTCTCTCAGATGTTCCGGAATTCCCGGCCCGTTGTCGGTCACACGGATTTCGCAGCCTGCCTTGCAGTTTCGCAGGGTAACGGTGACATCCGTCGCGAACTTGACGCTGTTGTCGCAGAGATTGGTGACCGCACGCATGATGGCCATTGGCTTGCAATCGATGACCATCCGGTTGGGGCCCTCGAACCGGACCGGGAAGCCGACATCGCTGAACTCCGCGCAAACGGTCTGCAGCAGGCTTGCAATATCGGCACGCTGTATAGGCTCGGTCGCGTAGTCGTCCCTGAGATATTTCAGAACCTCGTTCAGGAGACCGTCGATGCGCATGATGTCGGACAGCAGCCCATCGCGCACGGGCCCTTCCTCCATGCGGTCGGCGCGCAGCCGCAACCGGGTCAACGGGGTCCGCAGATCATGACCGATGCCGCGCAGCATGCGCGTTCTCGATTCGACCATCACCCGTATCCGGCTTCGCATCGCGTTGAGCGCATGGGCGAGCGCCACGATCTCGACGGGTCCGCGTTCTTCGAAAATCTCCGAAGTGTTGGCGATGTCCGCATGCATGGCCGCCTCCGAAATCCGCTTGATTGGTTCGGTGATGACGCGAATGGCAAATATGAAGAAGAACGCGATCAGAACGACGATGGCGACGGAATAATACGGTCCCTCGTTGAGGATGGCACTGTTCAGGATCGTGTCCGGAAAGCCGGACAGGATGAGAAGCGTGTCGTCGTCGACCTTTGCCGCAATCACCCTCTCCCCGTTCCAGAAGGTGCGCCAGCCGCCGACGGGCGGGCGGAGGTGATCGGTCGGAAACAGCAGGTCGATGGCCATGGCCAGCACGCCTTCCGGTTCCGACGGCCCGGTGAAGCTCTCGCTGACCGAGAACGGCTCCAGCGAGAAATCCCATCCGGCAGCGCGCGATGCCGACAGGATGGCTTCGCGCGTATCCGGCGGGGACGCTTTCAGGAGGGTCGCCATCGTATCCACGCGCGTGACGATATCCTCCATGTCGGGCGCGGCGTCCCTTGCCCATTGCTCCAACACTCTGCCGACGATGGTGACCACGATCAGCGCCACGATGATGATGAGCGTGATCTGGCCTCTGATCGTGTTGGGACGGAAACGCTGCAGCCTCATAATTCCTCGACAGTCGCGGTAAACATGTAACCGCCCAGACGTATGGTCTTGATCACGACGGGGTCGCGGGCATCATGTTCGATCTTCTGCCGCAATCGGCTGATGTGAACATCGATGCTGCGCTCGATCGGGCCGGCCAGACCGGCATGGGTGACGCCCAGGAGTTCCTCCCGCGTCAGAACGCGGCCCGGGTTTCGACAGAAGGCCAGCAGGATATCGAACTCGTGCGTCGTCAGGCCGACGCGGGCGTTGGTCGGATCGAAGAGCTGCCGTCGAATGGGGTCCACGAGCCATCCGTCAAAACGCAATTGCTTTTGTCTCGGCTCCTTCAGCGCCGGCAAGGCGGCGCGCCGCAGCAGGCCGCGTATCCTGGCGATGAGCTCCCGCACGCTGAATGGCTTGGTGACATAGTCGTCGGCGCCGATCTCAAGGCCGACGATCCTGTCAATTTCCGCATCGGCCGCCGTCAGCATGACGATCGGGATATTCGTTGCGACCCGCAGCCGCCGACAGAGGCTAAGCCCGCTTTCGCCGGGCAGCATGACATCGAGGATCACCAGGTCGTAACTGGATGCGCGCATGCGCGCATCCATGGCGATGCCGTCCCGGGCGATCTCCGCGATCATTCCGCTTTCGATAAGGCTATCGCGCAGCATCGCGGCGATCTGGGCGTCGTCTTCGACGATCAGAATTCGAGAAGCGTCCAAGCTCCGGCTCCTTCACCATCCATATGGCACTGTGTCTGCTTTTGAATAGCACGGCGCAGCATGCGCGTTGGCTGAAGCAATATTAAGATTTGTTTCAGAGCCCCCGGCTTTCAGATCCTCCGAAACAAAACTTCACACAAGCAAACATCCCGGCGGCCTGCGTCGTGGCACAAGATGGGCATTGAAACCGCCTGTCCGGGCTTGGCCATCGTCGGGCGCGGAAGGCTTGCTGTTGCCATGTCGCGCCACAGCGCAGGGCGAACGAACGCAATCCCCGCAGGAAAACCTGTTCAACAACCAGTTATTGAGAGGATGGTCCTCGTGCATACTTCAAGTTCAGCGTCGAGGGACGTTAACCGGCTTCCCTCGCCAAAGATCGTTGCGCTCAGGCCGATTGACGGAATGGCTGACGGCAATTGGCCTCCGCAAGGCCGTTCCGCTCCTTTGCAGCCATCGCATGTGCTTGGAAAGCTGGTCCTCTTGTCCAGCATGGCGTTCGTCATGTTTCCGCAAATCGACCTCGGCGTTTCGCGACTCTTCACCGACGGCACGCAGTTTTATCTTTCGGACAATCGTCTGCTGGTGCTGATCCGCGATGCCAACCGCATGCTTCCCTACCTTGTCGTGCCTGTGATGATCGTCCTGATGGTGGCGAGACCGGTCAGGCGTTCAGCGCCTTTGATGTCGAAGCGCGCCCTGTTCGTTCTGCTCACCTATGCGCTCGGTTCGGCCATCATGGTCCACGCCTTCAAGTTCTTCTTCGGCCGGGCCAGGCCCCAGCATGTGATCGAGTTTGGCGGCACGATGGATTTCACGCCGGCATGGCAGTTCGCATCGATGTGCGAGAGCAGTTGCTCGTTCCCGTCTGGCGAAGCGGCATCGGCGGCCGCGTTCATGGCAGTGCTGGTGTTCGTGCCGGACGCCTACCGCAAATACGCCGCCGCCGTGATCGTTCCGCTCTCCATCATCGTCGCCTTGAACCGCGTCGTCATGGGCGCCCACTTTCTGTCGGATGCCGTGCTCGGCTGGCTGCTCGTCTGCTGGCTGATGTTCTGGCTCCACGGAAGAATGGGGCTGAAGACCGGCGCGTGATGGCGACGGAGCAACGCTGGAATTCCCCAAGGCACATTCGAACCTGCGGATCAGCAAGAGGTGTCGGCGCGCCCAGCGGCGGCGGCGCGGAACGGTCGCGTCAAATCAAACAAGGATTTCAGCATATGGAAATGTTCCTTCAGTCCGCTCGAGCCCAAACAGAACGGCTTCTCTCAGCTCCGGACGTTTCGGTGATCATACCGACATTCAATGAGCGGGATAATGTCGGCAAGCTTGTCGGCCACCTGATCGCAACCCTCAACGGCCTAAACTGGGAGGTAATCTTCGTGGATGACGATTCTGCCGATCGCACCGTCGAGGTGCTGCGCGACATAGGCCATTATGAGCCGCGGATACGCTGCATTCGCCGGGTCGGCCGCCGCGGGCTCGCCGGTGCCTGCATCGAGGGCATATTGTCCGCGCAGGGCGAGATCGTCGCGGTCATGGACGCCGATCTCCAGCACGATCATCGGCTCCTGCCGGAACTGGTCGCCGCCATACGCGACGGAAATGATCTCGCCATCGCTACCCGATACAGCGCGCCCGGTGAGGAAACGGCGCTCTCGCCATTCAGGAGCGCGATGTCCAGGGTCGGGACTTTCCTTGCCCAACGCCTGATCACGGCGCGGACAACCGACCCGATGAGCGGCTTCTTCGCGACACGCCGCGATCTGGTCGAAGCGATGGCGCCCCGGCTGAGCAACGGGGGTTTCAAGATCCTTTTTGATATCCTTTCAAATGCGGAACCGGATGTCCTGATCGCCGAACTGCCCTACCGCTTCGCCACCCGTTCGGCCGGACAGAGCAAGATGGATCGTCGCGTCGCCCTTCAATTCCTCGGATTGCTCTTCACCAAGGCAACGAGGGGGCTGGTCTCCCTCAGGCTGGTTTCGTTTCTCCTGATCGGAGCCGCCGGCCTGGGCATTCACATGGCGCTGCTCATTCTGGTTCTTGTGGCAGGCGTGAATTTCGCGGTCGCGCAGGCGATAGCGACCATCATCACCATGATCGTCAATTTTTCGGGCAACAACCTGTTGACCTATTACGACCAGCAGTTGCGCGGACGAAGCTTTTTCCGGGGATTGCTGGTCTATATCGCGATATGCGGCATTGGAGCGGTAGTCAATGTGGGGATCGCGACGGCGCTGTTCACGGTGGCCGGCCCCTGGTGGGTCGCGGGTCTTGCCGGCGCCTTCGTCAGCGGCCTCTGGAACTATCTGGTGACGCAAACGCTCGTCTGGAACCGCCCGGGGGCGCTATGACCGTCGGTCTTCTCCCTTTCCGCCTCAGGTATGCGCAATGGTGACGTCAGCACGCCCGGGCAGTGGCAAGGCGGGCGGCAGTGCCGGCGAGAGACAAAAGACAGCCCGCCTCTTTTCCGTCGAAACGCTATCCGAAAAGATCACTGCATCGCCGCGACGGATCGCCTTCGCGATCGTGCTTGCCTTCACGCTGGTGCGCCTGGTTTGGGCCTATGCGCTCGGCTTCGGCATCGACGAAAGCTATACGATCGGCCAGTCGCGGTTTCTCGCGTTGTCGTATTTCGACCACCCGCCTCTGCATTATTGGATCGTCCACGCGGCTGGCGTTTTCTTCGGAACCAGTTGGGCGGTTCGCATTCCCGCGGTCCTGCTGTTTGCGGCGACGTCGTGGTCGATCTTCTGCCTGACCGAGCGCCTGTTCGGCGGCGTCGCGGCGGTGTTTTCCGTCCTTTGCCTCAATCTGTCGCTGTTCTTTCTCGTCTCGGCCGGCGCCTGGATCGTGCCCGATGGCCCGCTTCTTTTCTTTCTGGCCTGCGGTGCACAGGTCATGGCGAGGATTCTCTTCCCGCAGCCGGGCGAAGAGGAACCCTCGTTGGTCTGGTGGATGCTCGCGGGCGGGCTGTTCGGCCTTGCGGGGCTGGCGAAATATTCCGCGCTCTTCACGCTGGCCGGTCTCGTCTTCTTCGTGATCGCAACGCGGCATCGGCGGCAGTTGTTAACGGCGGGTCCATATCTCGCCTGCCTCATCGGACTGATCCTTATTCTGCCCGTGCTGATCTGGAATGTTCAGCATGACTGGGCATCGTTGCGTTTCCAGACCGGGCGAGGCAGCCCGCAGTTTTCGCCTTGGGCCTTTGCCCGCATGGTTCTCGGGCAGATCGTCTGGCTCGGCCCCTGGATCGCCATTCCCCTCATCCAGTCGGCCCTTCACGCCTTTCGAAAGGGGCGAACGGAAAGAGAGCTGTTCTGCCTTGCTCTCGCCGTTCCGGCCATCGGCTACACCACGCTCCAGGCGCTCTGGAGCGGCACCGGATTTCCGCACTGGCCGATGCCGGGCTGGCTGTTCGTCTTTCCGCTGCTGGGCGTCCGTTTATGCGGCAGGATTCGGCCGGCCATCCGCTATGCGATCACGATCTCACTCCTGACGCTCACGCTCCTGGTAACGGCAGTCGCGCTGGGCGGCTCGGGAGCGCTTCACCGGCTGGCGCCCTCTTTGCATGATCCGACCGAGGACCTGATCGATTGGTCTCCGGTGGCGGAGGTTCTCACGCCGCTGGAGATCGGAATACCGGATGGACCCGCGCTCGCAGGGCTGGACTGGGCGGAGGCCGGCAAGCTGGATTTCGCGGTGGGGGAAACCGCGCCCGTGCTTGTTCTGGGAAGGGACAAGCGGGGATTTGCCACGCGGTCGGATCCGCGTCTTGCCGGCAGGCGGGGCCTTGTGATTGTCGCCAGCGAGGAGGCGTGGGCAAAAAGGGGAAGGGGCCTTTCGTGCCTCCCAAAAGATTCCCGTCCCGTTGCGCGCGTGCCGGTCGGCCGGGCAGGGCAGGCGGAATTGCCCCTGCTTGTCATCCCCGTCGAGAGATGCATTGGGGCCACCCAATAAAGCGGTCCAGCCGAGATGGGCCGCCGGCGGCGCATCTTTCATGCGCGCGTCGAGCGACGGCGGACCCTGCGCGGAGATCGACGCCGCGACCATGGCTGCGCGGTCTCGTTTCCCGACAACGAACCGCTGGGGCTCGTTGTCGTGTTGAAACGCGATAATGAACAAACGCCGCAGTCGGCCTGGTCAGAACTTGTAACCAAGCGAAAGCGAGGCCTGCGGCTGCAGCTTGCGTTTCACGATCGGGCTGTCGGCGGCATCGCCGACAAGCACCCCGACACCGGCGCCGGCCTGCATCAGCCAGTGTTCGTCGAAGAAATAGGTGGCGGAAACGTCAAAATCGACACGCTGCAGGCCGGCCTTCGCCTTGTATTGCGGCAGACCGGAGGCCGCGGACTGGGCGGCGTTGATACTGAAATAGCTGTCCATGTAGTTCTTGTCGGCAATCGTTGCCGCGACACCGGTCGCGACAACGAGCTTTTCGCCCATATGCCAGCCGTAGTTTACGCCGATCTCACCCTTCAGCCCCTCGCTGCCGCGGATGGTCTTGTCGAGAGCGCCATAGATCTCCCAGGCACCCCATTCATAACCGGCCCGGAGCCCCGCGGTGATGCCGTAGTCGACATCGCCGAGGCCCTTGAGCAGGGCTCCGTCTTTTTCCGAACGTCCGGGTTCATAGCCGAGGCGGGCATCGACGGTGAAGCCGCCATCCTTGTAGACCGTGGCAGCCAGGCCGCCCGGATCGAGCTGAAGCCAGTTGGCATAGCCGATCGACACGATCGGGATGCCGCCGATTTTCATCTTGTCGCCGCCCTCATATTCGGGTTCGAAGGTCACGCCGCCGCCGAGGATGACTTCCCAGCGGGATTCGAACGCGTCTTTTTCGAGCGGTTGCGGGCCGGAAATGGCGGGCGGCGGATCATTCCGGACGGCGAAATCCGCCGCATAGGTTCCGTCCGCAAGTCCGATCAGGGAAACGACGCCCGTCAACCCGGCTGCCGTCACAGGGAAATACTCTCGTTTTACCATCTGTCATCAAAGCTCCGATGAAACACCAACGTACCGGGGAACCGGCACAACCTGGGAGGTCGGCCCCACAGTGACCGAGGGCGCGGCGGGTCGGTGTTTTCTTTGATGACAAAAGATTGCGGGCGCGCCACATATGTGGCGGCAAAGCGTCCTCGGGAGGGCTTTGGGCCACTAGATGACAGGTGAACCGTGCTGATGTTCGTCGCGGCACGATAGTAATGTGAGGCGAGCGTCGCCGCGTTCAGCGCCTATATCGAGCAGCATGAGCACGCCCTCTACGCGATCGGCTCGGCGATAGGGCCGCACCCCTTTCCCATGATCGTGCGCGATTTCCAGTCAGTCGTGGGACGAGAGGCGCGTAGTCAGTTCCTGTCTCTGAGCGAAGGGCATTTGCCCGACCATGTCGTGGCCTGCGTCGCGGGCGGATCGAACGCAATGGGCCTCTATTCAGGATTCCTCGACGATCCCACCGTTACGCTCCATGCCGTGGAACCGCTCGGCACGTCAGATGAGACCGGCAAACATGCCGCCACACTCTCCTTCGGAACGCCCGGCAAGCTCCATGGTGCACAGTCCCTCGTTTTGCAGCAGGAAGACGGGACGCCTTCGAAGGTGACCTCCGTCGCCTCGGGCCTCGTCTATCCTGGGGTGGGGCCAGAGATCGCGATGCTGCATGAGCAAGGCCGCTTGAAGGTCGCGGCCATCTCGAACGATGAGGCGATTGCTACCTTCTTCCGCTTCGCAAAATCAGAGGGCCTCATCCCGGCGCTCGAGAGTTGCCACGCGCTGGCATTCGCGATCAATTTGGCAAAGCGCCGCCCATCCTCGGAAACCATCCTGGTCAACCTGTCCGGCCGGGGCGACAAGGATGTTGATTTTGTTCTGCAGGAGTTTGGGAACGCGGACAGTCTCGCGCGTTAGCCAGCCGCCATCACAGCGGGGCCGCGTCTCAAAGTCGATTGCGGCCTATCGGTCAGACGTGCCAGCGACAAAGGCCGGAGCATACCTTCAGGCCCCGGCCTCTTTCGCAACATGCTATTCCGCTTCCGACCAGTGAGGATAGGTGACATACTCTAAACTCAAATTCGCTTTCCGTGGTCGGAACAACAGTCGCAATGGGTTTGCCCGCCTGAACCGGCTTTCGAGCAGCCGATAATCTCAGATCAAATCTGCGATCTGGCTCCGGCCTGCCGCGGGACCGGTGTAGCGGGCCCGGGGACGAATGAGCTTCCTTGCATCCTGTTGTTCCATGGCGTGCGCAATCCATCCGGCGGTGCGGGCGATTGCGAAGATTGCTATCTCATGACCAACCGGCAGACCAAACATTCGGGTCATTACCGCAAGCGCATAGTCTATTGTCGGAAACAGGCCTGTCGTTTCCTGGACGAGACGCGGTGCATCGTGGGTCAGGCGTGGATCGGCGCCAGCTCGGGATAGGGCGGACAGCAGGTTCTCAGCACGCGGATCGCCGTTTTCGTAAACGGCATGGCCGAAGCCATGGAAGTCTTCACCCAGCATGGAGCGTTCCCGTATATTGGCCGCGATGTCGCCCGCCGACAGCACGTCAAGCAGCCGCGCTGCCAGCGGCCCAGCGCCGCCATGTCTTCGGCCCTTCAACGCGGCAAAACCCGCAACTGTTGCTTCATAGAAGTTGATGTCGGTCGATGTCGCGCAGCGCACGGTATAGGCGGAAGCATTGAGTTCATGCTCGGCTAGAAGCACGACAGCACGGCGGATCAAATCTATGGCGCGGGGCTCGTTCGGCGCCCAGACGGCGGCGATCTGTTCGTGGATTGGCGCCGGCGATGGAGGCGTTCCCAGTATCGCCGATGTCACCAGCCGCATCACTCTTGCTCCGGTTTCGGCGCGTCCGGAGGACGACTTGTTGAAGGCGCGGGGATCCTCACCGCCAGCGAGCGCCGTGAGCGCTATGGCACGGGCAAGCGGCTGGCAATCTGCCATTGCCGCGCGCACGGCTTCGAAGTCCGGCGTGGACGGCGGCATATTGTTTTCGGCAAAAGGGTCGTCCGTTGTGACGTCCCACAACAAGGTCGCGGTTTCTTCCAGTGTTGCCTGTTCGGCCAGCTTCGTTGCCAACACCCCACGATAAAGCGGACCCTGCGCGGTGATCGTCGAGATCGCGGAATCAAGAACCGAACCGTCATCTGTAGCGCCCCGCCCGGCCGGATAGGGTCCTCGCCGATTCTTGAGCGCCCTGACATCATCCGCGCTGTAACGTTTTGCTCTTGACGCTGCCACCGCCTCCGAGCGGATCAGGCCGCGGCTGACATAGGCGTAAAGGGTGGCAGGCGACACCGACAGTTCGGCGGCGGCCTCGGCAGCCGTCAGATAAAGGAATTCAGCATCATTTTTCATGTTGATTAATATAATCAAGATTGATCAATATGAAAAGGCGGTCATCTTCCTTCCTAATTGAAGAAGGAGTTTGGCTATGAATCACCAATCCCGGCCCGTTATCGGGCTTGAAGGCGTTGCCGCGGCAGAAACCCGGCTTTCCCATGTCGAGGGCGAGCGCGGGGAGTTGATAATTGCCGGAGAATATGTCGGGAATCTCGCCTTCAGCCTCGACTTCGAGGCGCTTGTTGCCCGCCTCTGGGCGCTTGCAAAGGACGAAGACGTCGATGCCGACCACGTCCGTCTGGCTCTCGGAAAAGCGCGTCGTGAGGCGTTTTCACATGTGCCGTCGGTCCTGTCAGTCACCGAGGGCATGCCACTTGTCGACGCTTTTCGCGTTGCGATCGCGGCACTCCGGCCCAACGATGAACGCGCGTCGGAGATCACGCTGCTTGGCGCGATGCCGGTCATTGCCGCCGCGCTCGTGCGCCGCAGTGAGGGGCTGCCGGTTACCGAGCCTGATCCCGCCGCCTCTCACGCAGGCGATTTCCTGCGGATGTTGCGCGGGAGCGATGCGTCGGCGCAGGAAATCGCGGCGTTGAACGCTTATCTGATCACGGTTTCCGACCATGGCATGAACGCTTCGACATTCACGAGCCGGGTCGTCGCGTCCACCGACGCCGATCTCTTCATGGCGGTCACCGCCGCCTATTGCGCGCTCAGCGGCCCATTGCATGGCGGCGCGCCGGAGCCGGTGCTCAATATGCTGGATGCGATCGGCTCTGAAGATCGCATAGAAGGCTGGATTGATGCAGCCCTTGCCCGCGGGGACAGGCTCATGGGCTTCGGTCATCGTATTTATCGGGTCCGCGACCCCCGTGCCGATGTGCTGAAAGCTGCTGTTGAAAGGCTCCACGTTAGAGGCGAGGATCTTGGGCTCGCTACCCAGGTGGAAGCATATGCCCGCCAGGCCCTTGCGCGCCACAAACCCGGTCGCAAGCTCGATACCAATGTCGAGTTCTTCACCGCGATCCTGCTCGATGCGCTGCAGATACCCCGCCAGGCCTTTACGCCGGTTTTCGCTGCGGGCCGCACGGCCGGCTGGACAGCGCATGCCATTGAGCAGCAGCGCACGGGACGTCTGCTGCGACCGGATGCGGCGTATGTAGGTGCAATGCCCTGATAAGTTCAGCCGGTACGCGGAAATTTCCTAGACCGCCGGAGAATCTCGGCGGCGTCTTAAGCATGGACTATTGCCGCTTTGGAGCGTCCGGAACGGGAACGGACGGGAAGCCGGCTTTATCGCCTCCCCGGTCGCGACAACCGTTGATCACCGCCGGGAAATGCGGGAACGCGAAGGAATCGCCGTCCTCTTCCCATACACCGACGCACCCGCGCTCTTTTAGATGCGGGTCGTCCAGCGCTTCGGCCCCCTGCCAGACCGGAACGACCGGCGCCCGGCCTGCTGCAAAGGTCTCGATCCAGTCGTCACGATCGCGTTCTTCGAAGAGCCGCGCCAGAAGGTCGGCCAGACGGGTTTTCTGCGCATCCCGGCCCTGCCGCGTCCGGAACGCCTCACTGCGGAGAGGATGCCCTTCAGCGGTGCCGGCATTCAGGAATTCCGACCACAGATGGTCCTCCAGGGTCGCGATGGCGACGAATTTTCCGTCCCGACACCGGTAGATCGCGCTGTCGGCCATGACCTGCGGCTGGTCGGCCGGCGCGCCATCCGGGTTGAGGCGCGACAGGGACATCGTCAGGCAGGCGGCGGCGGTCGCATCGAAAATGGAGGTGTCGACCATCTGGCCTTGGCCGGTTCGCTCCGCCTCCACGATCGCGGCGAAGGCGGCAAGGCTTGCCGCGTTCACGGTCAGGGCATCGGCAAGCCGGATATTGGGCCGAACGACCTTCGGTTCCAGTTCGGATGGCGCCGTAAAATATCCGGCGACCCCGAGGACGGACAGATCATGAGCCGGCCAATGCCGATAAGGCCCGGTTGCTCCGTATCCGCTGATCGAGACGATAACGAGCCGCGGCTTTATCGCGTGGAGCCAATCGGCCCCGATCCCGAGCCGGGCGAGAACGCCCGGACGAAAGCTCTCGATCAGGACATCGGCCTGCAGGACGAGGTCGGCGAGCGCCGCTTTTCCACCGTCCGATTTCAGGTCGAGCCGCAGGACCGTCTTGCCGCGATTGAGGGCGCGATAGCTTTCCGGAAAGAGGCGTTCGGCCGGATCGCCGGTTGGCGGCTCGACCTTGGTTACGTCTGCGCCAAGGGTGCGCAGCGTGGCGGCGGTGGCGGGGCCGGGGTAGAGAAGCGAGAGGTCAAGCACCCGCTTTCCCGCCAGTGGTTGCGGAAAGCCGGGCATCAGTCGGTTCGCTCCAGCAGAGCCTTGGCGATGGTGTTCTTCTGAATCTCGGACGTACCGGTCACGATGCGGAAGGTGCGCAGGTTTCGGAAGATGAACTCGATCGGCCCGCCCTTGAGCAGCCCGACGCCGCCATGCACCTGCATCGCCCGGTCGGCGATACGGAACCCGTTTTCGGCGCAGAAGAGCTTGCACATCGAGGCCTCGGCGCGAATGTCGTGGCCTTCGTCCAGGCGGCGTGCGGCGTCGAACATCATTGCGCGGCCGGCGTAAAGGTCGGCCGCCATGTCGGCCAGCATGTGCTGGATCGCCTGGAAACCGCCAATCGGCCGGCCGAACTGATGACGCCCGCCCGCGCGCTCGATCGAGAGTTCGAGCGCCAGCCGGGCGAAGCCCAGAATAGTCGAGCAATGCAACAGTCGGTTGACCGAGATCCGGGCCATGGCGAGGCGGAAACCGGCGCCTTCCTCGCCGATCAGGTTCTGCGCCGGGACCAGAACCTCATCGAAGACCAGATCGGCATGGACCCCCTTGCCCGCGAGAACCTCATAGTCCGTGCGCATCGATACGCCCTCGGCATGCAGGTCGACAAAGAAGGCGGAGATGCCGCGCGCGCCGGCCTCGGGATCGGTGACGGCGAGGACGATCGCAATATCGGCAAAGCTGCCGCCGGAGATAAATCGCTTCGCGCCGTTCAGGCGGTAGCCTTCGGCGGTCTTCACGGCCCGGGTCTTAATCGAAGCCGCGTCGGAGCCTGCCCCGGTCTCGGTCAGCGCAAAGCAGACGGCGCGCTCGGCCGTCTGGACCGGCCGCAGGAAGGTCTCCACCTGGTGCGGGCTGGCCTGCTTGAACAGGTGACCGATGCGCGGCGGGCCGGACAGGTCGCCCAGCACATGGGCGGCAAGCACGGAACCGGTCGTCAGCGCGGCTTCGCGCACGGCGCAGATATCGGCGACGGAAAGCCCCTGGCCGCCGAGTTCCTTCGGCAGAAGATAGGAATAAAAGCCGCGATCGGCGGACATCTTCCAGACCTGCCGAAGCTTTTCGTGCGCGACCGGCGTATCCCAGTCGAGGCCGTTTTCCCGCTCGAAATCGGCGATCTCGCCGGTCAGGAAGTCGACCAGCGGCTCGACCGCGGCAAGGGCAGCCGCACTGCCGCGAAAGTCACCGAGGGCGCGCGCGCGGGCCTTTTCGGCGTCTGGGGACAGGCGATCCGGCATCATACTTTCCTCTCTGAGTGGGCCCAGTAGGCATCGCGCACCTTGCGGCGGACGATCTTGCCATTGGGATTGCGGGGCAGGTCGTCCACGAAATCGAAGCTGCGCGGGCGTTTGAACCCCGGCAGGTTTTCCCGGCAGAGGGCTTCGAGGGAATCGGACGACACCTCGGCTCCGTCCCTGGTCACGATGACGGCCTTCACCGCCTCGCCCCATTCGCGATCGGGCACGCCGACAACAGCCGCGTCCAGCACGGCGGGGTGGTTGTAGAGCACTTTCTCCACCTCCGACGGATAGACGTTGAACCCGCCGGAGATGATCATGTCCTTCTTGCGGTCGACGATGAACATAAAGCCCTCGTCGTCCCGGGTCGCGACGTCGCCGGTGTGGTAGGCGCCGTCCTTGAGAACTTCGGCCGAAAGTTCCGGCGCGCGCCAGTAGCCCTGCATGACATCGGGGCCGCGCACGACGATTTCGCCGGCCTCGCCGAGCGCGCATTCGCTGCCGTCGTCGCGCAGGATCCGGACGTCATTCTCGAAATAGCTGCGTCCGCAACTTGCTAGTCTCGTCCGATCTCCGGCCAGGGCGTCGATGTGGTCCTGGGCGGTGAGCACCGTGATGGTGGACGTCGTCTCGCCCGCGCCATAGCCCTGCGACAGGATCGGTCCGAAGGTTTCCATCGCCTCGGCCACCACCGCGGGCGCCATCGGCGCGGCACCATAGGCAACGCTGGTCAGGCTGGACAGGTCGTGCTTTTGCACCTCGCCGGACGCCAGAATACGGGAGACCATCGTCGGCACGAGGAAGATGCGGTTGATCCGCTCCCTCTCGATGGTCGCCAGGAACTCCGGAATGTCGAACCGATCGAAGAGGACATTGCAGCCGCCCATATAGAGTGTCGGCAGGATCGCCATGCCGGAGGCATGGGTGATCGGGCCGACATGTCCCATGCTCACGCCGATGCCGCCGTCCTTGCTCGGCCGAACCAGGTGCTTGCGCAGGAGCGCCATCCGGTTGCCGTAACTCTGCATCGCCGCCTTCAGCACGCCGGAGGAGCCCGAGGTGTAGTGCAGGACCGCGAGGTCCGTTTCCTTCGTCTCAAGGCTTTCGAACCCGGCTTTCCCCAATTCCAGAAGGTCGGCATAGAGGATGTCGCCCGCATCGCCCGAAATTGCGACGATCTTCTTCAGGCGCGGCATCCGGTCCCGACGCTCGGCAAGGTCGGCGGCGTGTTTCGGCCCCGCGATGACGACCTCTGCATGGCTGTCGTTGATGACGTGCACCGTCTCCTCGGCGGAGAGGCGCGCATTCACCGGCACCTTGACCATGGCGCCCTTGTAACAGGCAATTTCGGTCGCAAGGATTTCCGTACAGTTCGGCGCCTGCATCGCGACATGGGTGCCCGCCGGAAAGCCGGCGGCCATCAGGCCGCTCGCAAGCCGGCTGGTTTCCGCGTCGAGCTGCGCGAAGGTAAGGCGCCGTTGCTTGTCCACGGCGGCCAGGTTGTTCGGCCAATAGCATGCAGATCGCTGCACGACTCGTCCCAGATTCATCAGTCTCCTCCCGAGCATTTCGATCGGCAGGCTATCTCCGGCTCTGGCCATGTCCAAAAAACAATTTGCAGCTGGCCTCCATATGGTTTTGATATAGCAAGCGGGAGGCGACGCCATGAACTCACGGCAACTTCAGTATTTCTACACCGTCCTGCGCGAAGGCGGGTTTTCCGCGGCTTCGCGACGGCTGAATGTGGCGCAGCCCGCTCTTTCGGGACATATCGCCGCGCTGGAAGCGGAACTGGGCGTGAAGCTGTTCGAGCGGACGAACAAGGGCGTCACGGCCACCTCGGCCGGGGTCAGGCTGGGTCAGCACGCCGCGGCGATCCTCCGGCAACTCGACCTGGCCGCGGCCGATGTCGGCGGCGGCGACGACAGTCCGGGCGGCGAAGTCATGGTCGCCCTGCCGCTGACCGCAGCCTATCTGCTCGCGGCCCCGTTGTATGAGCGTGTGGCGCGGGACTTGCCGCGCGTGAAACTGCGCATCGTCGAGGGGCTGAGTTTCGAAAGCGGCAACATCATGTCGTCCGGCCGCGGCGACCTCGGGCTGGTGCCGAACGCCGCCGACCTGCCGAACCTGGAATCGGCGGCGCTGTTTCAGGAACATCTCTATCTCGTCGGAAAATGGGACGGGCAGTCGCCACGCGTAGGCGAAGTGTCGTTGAGCAAGCTGCCTGATTATCCGTTGATCCAGACACACAGACGCCTCGCGTTGCGGCGTTCCATCGAGGAACTCGCGACCTCGCAGGGGATCCGGCTGAACACCGTGTTCGAGATCACCGGGCTCCATGTCCTTTACTCTCTGCTTGAGGCCGGGCTTGGTTACGCCATCATGAACTGGGCCCTGCTGGGAAGCCGGTGGGACATGAATGTG
Source organism: Martelella sp. FOR1707 (assembly GCF_053484265.1). Classification (NCBI taxonomy): domain Bacteria; kingdom Pseudomonadati; phylum Pseudomonadota; class Alphaproteobacteria; order Hyphomicrobiales; family Aurantimonadaceae; genus Martelella; species Martelella sp. FOR1707. The sequence goes on from NZ_JBAKFP010000001.1 coordinate 184,529, forward strand.
CTGGCGGCATGGAAGATCGTCGACCCTGAGGCGAAGCGCACGATCTCACTGACCTGGCCGTCCAACCGGCCGATGACCGACGCTGTGCGGGCCGTGCGCCAGATCCTGGTCGAGGTTCTGCGCGACGTCGTGGATGACGGTCGCTGGCCAGCAATCGACATCGCGTTGAGAGACGACGACTGGCTGTAGCGTGGCGGCAGGGCCGACATTCCGGACCGGTATTCCGGCTTTAGATAGACTGTCGAAATTATAATTACAGAGATCCGCGCGGATCGGGCGCATCACCGTTGCGCAAACGCCGCGCGTTTATCTTGCATAGCGATATCTTATAGTGTTCTTTCGGCCCGGCCTATATGGGCCGGGTCGCGACTTGGAGTCGATGGCCCGATAGCCGACCAGAGTGATGGGTGAAGCGAGCGTGGACGATCTGAACGAAAGCCTTCCGGAACAGCTTGAGCGCGCGCGCGTCGCCTGGTTCTATTTTGTCGGCGGCCTGACCCAGCAGGAGATCGCGGCCCGGATGAACATGACCCGGCTCAGGGTGAACAAGATCATCGGTCAGGTACGCGAGGACGGGGCCGTCCAGATCGACGTCAAGCTGCCGCTCACCGGCTGCATTGCGCTGGCCGAGGCGGTTGCCGAACGCTACGGTCTCGCCGAGGCGACGGTGGTGCCGGACGTGCAGGACTTCCTGGAGCAGAAGCGGGTGATCGGGGAGGCGGCCGGCGCGATGGCCGGCGGCCTTATCGAACGGCGCGATCTCGGCATCGGCATCGCGACGGGCCGCACGCTGAGTTTCGCCGTGCGTCGGCTGAACGCGCGTCCGCATGCCAATAGCTGGGTCGTCGGGCTTACCGGGGGCGCGACGCGCTCATCCGGCACCAACACGTTCGAGGTGGCGACGAGCCTTGCCCGCAAGCTCGGTGTCGAATGTCATTATCTGACAGCCCCGCTCTATTGCGCCTCGCCCGAAAGCCGCGAGGCGCTGCTGCTGATCGACGAGCTGACGGATGTGCTGGCCCGCACCGAGATCGCCGATCTCGGCATCGCCTCCTGCGGCTGGCTTGCCGAGGACACGACGCTGACGCAGATCAGGGTGGTGAAGGACAATCTTGACGATATCCTGAAACGGGGCGCGGTCGGCGAGTTTCTGGGCTGTTTCCTGGATGCGCAGGGCCAGCCGGTCGATCATTTCCTCAACGACTCAATCATGGCGCTCGCCCCGGAGAAGATGAAGCTCAAGCCGATGTCGATGCTGGTCTCCGGCGGCATCGAGAAGGTGCAGATCATCCGGGCGATCCTGCGCGGCGGTTACGTGAACCGGCTTGCCACAAACGAAGCCGTGGCCCGGGCGCTGATGGCCGGGCCACGGTAAAGCAATTCCAGGTGAAGTGGATACCGGTTCACCGTCCGGAATTGCGCAAAAGCAAAGTTCTTATCAGACTGCTGACAAAGCCCCAAGCTTTGACCATCGTGTATCATCGGCCCTTCGTTCTTGTGTCATGCTCGGACTTGATCCGAGCATCCAGGCAGTTAAGCTACTGAATTCGCTAAACTCCATAACCAGCCTTTGCCGGGCGGCCTGGATCCTCGGGTCAAGCCCGAGGATGACCCGGAATATGGGAGACGTTTGTCAACAACCTGAAGAACAAAGTTCTTATGCGCTCGCGTGGGCCTCTGCCAGAGCGGCGGCCATTGCGCGCAGCGTGACCCATGTCGAGGCCGCGCCCGGATCGATATGGCCCTTTGAGCGCGCGCCGAGCTTGGCGGAACGGCCGCGGCGGGATTCGAGATCCGCCGTCGCCTTCATGCCCGCTTCCGCGCCGTCGCGGGCGGCATTGATGACATCGAGTTCCGATCCATTGGCGGCCGCCTGCTGCGCGCGCTCCACCGCCGGCACCCAGGCGTCGATCATGGTCTTGTCGCCGGGCTCGGCGCGGCCCCGGTCGCGCACGCCCTGAAGTGCTGCGGCAAGCCACGCCGAAAGCGCCTCGGCATCGAGGTTCAGCCGGTCGCTGACCGCTGCACCCGCACGCAGGAAGGCCGTCGCGTAGAGGGGACCGGAGGAGGCGCCGACGGCGTCGAGGAAGGCCTTGGCCATGCGCTTGCAGCTTCCCTCGATGGTCTCGTCTTCCTCGGCATTGGCGAGCGCGCCCTGAACGGCCTTCCAGCCGATCTCCATGGTCACGCCATGATCGCCATCACCGATGACGCCGTCGAGTTCCGACAGCCAGTCGCGCTCGGCGATGATCTCGTCGCCGGCCCGCTGCATCATGGCGCGGAAGATCGCGGGCGTAATGGCGCCTTCGCGCTTCAGATTGGTCGCGGTTTTCGAGGTGACGGCCCTGTCGCCGGCCTGCGCCGTCTTTCTCGCCGAACGGGCGCTGCTGGCAGCGGCGCCCTCGATGGCTCCGACCGTCAGCGCCGGCGTGCGGCAGGGATGGTCGAGAAGCCGCGTCAACTCGTCGTCCAGCTTCATCAGGGTGATGGACGCGCCCGCCATTTCCAGCGAGGTCGCATATTCGCCAACCCACGAATGATGGATTTCGATGCCCCTGTCGTCCAGGATATGCTTGAGCCGGTCGAAGATGATGTAGAGCTCGACCAGCGAGGTCGAGCCGAGCCCGTTGACGAGCACGGCGACGCGATCCCCCTTGGCGGGGGCCATTTCGCCGAGGATGGTTTCCAGCAGTTCGTCGGTCACCGTATCGGCCGGGGCCAGCTTTTCGCGGCGCACGCCGGGCTCACCGTGCAGGCCCATGCCGATTTCCATCTCGTCGTCGCCGATCTCGAAATTCGGCTTGCCGGTCTGGGGCAGGGAGCATGCGCCAAGCGCCACGCCCATCGATAGCGTTGCGTCATTGGCCTTTTGGGCCAGAGCCTCGACCCGGGCAAGCGGCTCGCCGAGATCGGCCGCCGCACCCGCGATCTTGAAGACGAAGAAGTCGCCGGCAATGCCGCGCCGTTCCGAACGCCGATCCCTCGGTGCGGAGGCGACGTCGTCCGCCACCTGCACCTGCCGCACCTGCGTACCGGATGCTTCCAGTTCCTCAGCAGCCATGGTGAAGTTCATCACGTCGCCGGTGTAGTTGCCATAAAGGAAAACCACGCCCGCTCCGCCGTCGGCCGCGCGGGCCGCATCGAGGATCTGTTCGGGCGAGGGGGAGGCGAAGATATTGCCGACCGCGGCCGCATCGGCAAGGCCGCGTCCGACATAGCCGGCAAAGGCGGGCTCGTGCCCGGAGCCGCCGCCGACGACGATGCCCACCTTGCCATCGCGCGGACCATCCACAGCCACAATGGCGCGGCCCGTGCCGCCTTCGCGCATCAGCATGTCGGGATGCGCCGCCACCATGCCCGAGATCAGCTGGGGGATGATATCTTCGGGCGCGTTGATGAGTTTCTTGGTCTTGGTCATTTGAATTCCACTTTGTCAGTTCATGCGCCGTCGCGGCGAAGATAGCGGCGGGAGATCGCGTCAAACGAGATCGCGATTACCACGATGGCGCCGGACACGACACCCTGCCAATAGGGCGAGACGCCGAACAGCACGATGATGTTCTCGATGATGGCGATGATGCAGGCGCCGAAGATCGCGCCGAGCGGCGAGCCGACGCCGCCAGTGGTCGCCACCCCGCCAATGACCGCTGCTGCGATCGGCGCAAGCACCCAGGTCTGCCCGATCGAGGGCTGGGCGGTGCCAAGGCGGGCCACCATCAGAAGGCCGGCAAGCGCGGAGAGCATGCCGGCGAAGGTGAAGACCAGAATACGGATCCGGTCAACGCGAATGCCGAGCATGCGCGCCGCCGCCGCATTGTTGCCGATCGCGTACATGTAGCGGCCCATCGACGTCTTCATCGTCAGGAACAGCGCTGCGACCAGCACGACAAGCATGATGAGGAAGGGGACGGGAAGGCCGAAGACATCGCCCCGGCCAAGGAACTGGATGCCCTGCGGAATGCCGGTGATCGCGACGCCCTTGGTAAGCACGAGAATCGCGCCGCCGTAAATGCCGGCCGTACCGATCGTCAGAACCAGCGAATGCAGGCCGAGCGTCGTGACCAGGAAGCCGTTGAGGAAGCCGAGCGCCATGCCCAGCGCCAGCGCCAGAACCAGGGCCATGCCCCAGGGGAGGCCTGCCTGCACCATCAGCATGCCGGAGACCACGCCGCACAGACCGCCGATGGTCCCAAGCGAAAGGTCAAGCTCTCCCAGGATCATCAGCGATGACTGGGCGATCGTTACCAGCCCGACGAAGGCCAGACCGCGCGCGATCACCGACATGTTGTAGCCCGACAGGAAGTAGGGCGATATCAAAGCCGAAACGGCGAAGATGACGACAAGCGCCACGAAGACGCCGGCGAGCGGATTGCGGACCAGGATAGCAAGCGCCGACGGCGCGCGGGATTGAGTGGTCTTGTCAGTTGACATGGGAAGCCTCTGCCTCTTTCGGGGTCTGTGCCTCAGACCCGGCGCCGGTCGCGAAGATGGCGCCAACCAGTGTTTCGGTATCGGTGGCGGCGGCATCGAAATCGCCGGTGATGCGGCCGCCATGCATGGTGATGATCCGGCTTGCGCAGCGGCGCAGTTCCGTCATCTCCGATGAGATCAGGATGATGCCGACGCCGTCCTCGGCGAGCTCCTTCATGATCCGGTAGATCTCCGCCTTGGTGCGGATGTCGATGCCCTTTGTCGGCTCGTCGAAGATCAGGACGCGCGGCGTGGTGGCCATGGCCCGGCCGATGATCGCCTTTTGCTGGTTGCCGCCGGAAAGGTTTGAAATCCGCTGGCCGGGGCCAGACGCCTGAATGTCGTAATCGTCGATCACCTTGCGCACGAGCTTGCGTTCCTTGCCGAAATCAATGCCGGCCGCGCCCGAGGTGAGCGACAATACCGAAATCCCGATGTTTTCGCGCAGTGACAGCAGCGGGAATATCCCGTGATGCTTGCGCTCCTCGGAGAGGTAAAGCATGCCGGCATTGACCGAAGCCGCCGTGTCGTTAAGACGCCACTTGCGGCCTTCCACCTCGACCTTTCCGGACGAGGCCTTGCGAAAGCCGAAGATGGTCTGCATCAGCTCCGAACGGCCCGCGCCCACCAGTCCGGCAAAGCCGAGTATTTCGCCACGCTTGAGGCTGAAGCTGACGTCGCTGAACATGTGACCCGACAGGTTGTCGACGGTCATGATCGTGTCGGTGACGGGGCAGGCGGGCCGGAAGTGCTCGTCGATCGCCACCTCGCGGCCGGACATCGCCCGGATCAGCGCGGTCTCGTCGATATCGGCGATCCGGCCCGCATCTACCTTCCGGCCGTTGCGCAGAACGGTGTAGTCGTCGCCGATCTCGAAGACTTCCTCCATCTTGTGCGAGATGAAGACGATCGCGTGGTCGCTGTCGAGAAATCCGCGGATCACCTTGAAGATGCGCGCCACTTCGCGGGCCGTCAAAGCCGAGGTCGGCTCGTCCAGGATCAGGACCTTCATGTCCTTGTTGGTCGAGGCGCGGGCGATCTGCAGAAGCTGCTGGTCGGGCACCGAGATGTGGCGCACGAGATCGGACGGTCTTGCGTCGATGCCGAACCTGTCGAGATAGGTCTGCGCCTCCCTCTCCATCCGCCGCCGGTTCACGAACGGGCCGTGGCCGGTGCGATCGAAGGGCATGAACAGGTTTTCCGCCACGCTCACGTCTGCGAAAAGCGAGAGTTCCTGCGGCACATAGGCAATATTGCGAAAGAGTTCCGGGTGATTGACGGGATTCTTGCCATCGATTTCGATCGTGCCGGTCGTTGCCCGGTCCGAGCCGGTCAGGATCTTCACCAGCGTGGATTTTCCCGCGCCGTTTTCGCCGGCCAGAATGTGGGTCCGGCCCAGCTCGATATCGAGATCGACATCGTCAAGCGCGGTCACGCCGGGAAAAACCCGGCCAAGACCGCGTGCCTTGAGGTAGGTCATGTGTCCTCCTGAGCAGTTTTCCGATCAATCCACTAAACGGCATTGAAAGGAACGCGGGCCGCTAATGCGGCCCGGAGAAAGCGGCCGGCTGAAGGCCGGCCGCGGCAAACGGCTCAGCCGTCCACATTGTCCTTGGTCAGGAACGCGTTGCCGGTATCGAGATACTGCGGAACCGGCGCGCCGGTGGCCTGGGCCCAGAGCAGCATGACCGACCAGTAGCCCTGAAGCTCGGGCTGCGAGGCAGATGAGCTGTCGGCGACGCCCGAACGGATCATGTCGAGCATTTCCGGCAGGTTGTCGAGGCCGACGAGCGTGACCTGATCCTGCTTTCCGGCTTCGATGATCGCCTGGCCGATGCCGATCGGACCGGCGGCGTCGGAGGCAACCCAGCCCTTCAGGTTCGGATGGGCCTGCATGATGGCGGCGGCCTGCTGCTGCGCCGTCTCGATGCTGTCATTGTCGATGCCCTCGGCAACGACCTCGATGCCTTCATGCTCGGCGAAGACCTCGCGGTGGCATTCGGCGCGGATCGAATGGTTCGGCGCCGTCGGCACGCCCATCATGATCGCGACTTCGCCTTCGCCGCCGAGAACCTCGACCAGCCGCCGCGAGGCGATCTTGGCCTGTTCGCAGAAATCCGAGCCGATATAGGGGATCGCCATGCCTTCCGGCGGGATCGAGTCGAAGATGACCAGCGGAATGTCCTGGCCCTGGGCGGCTTCGAGCGAGCCGCGATTGCCCGAGGGGTCGAGCAGATCGATTGCAATGCCGTCGGGGCGCGTCGAGATCGCGCTTTCGACGATCTGGACCTGCTGGACGACGTCCGCCGTCTGCGGTGCTGAGTAAACGATCTCGATATCCGCGCCGGTCTGCGCCTTCAGCGCTTCGGCGGCCATCTGCGCGCCGTCATTGACCTTGTCGAACCACGGATGGACGACCTTCGGCACGATAAGAAAGCGGTAGCTGTCCTTCGTAGCGGTCCCGGCTGCGTCCTGCGCAGCAGCGGCCAGCGGCATGGCAATAACCAGTCCCGCCAGCAAAGCGGTGAGTTTCTTCATCGATTTTCCTCCCGATCGTGTTCGCCGCTCTTACGGGCGACCCTCCTGGCGGAGGGGCAAAACGCCCAACGGCCAATCACTGAATACATTTGTTAAAATGAAAATACAAGTGCATTCTTAGTCCGGCTGGATGTGATTGTGTCGCCGGTTGCCATCGGCGTGGTGCGCGTTGGCGCGCCCTTGTCAACTCGGAGGCCTGCAGGCAACACTGCCGCAAACCGCCGGTGACCTGCCTTTCAAAAAAGCGGAGCGTGATGTAACCAGCATTTTGAACACAAACTGTCGACAACTCCGGCGCGGCGACATATGCTCCAACTAGGTAGGTTGTTCAGCCGAAAGATTGGGTGACATAGGCTCCCAAAGAAGGGGCAGATCCGAATGGTAAAAGACGCACGGATGACGGTCGTGAAAACTATGACGAAGGCGAAAACGCGCGGGTCGGGAACCCAGAAGGTCTACGAGACGCTACGCCGGGAAATTCTGGCGATGGAACTGACGCCGGGCAGCCCGCTTGATGAGGTCCGGCTTTCGGAACGCTTCGGCATGTCGCGCACGCCGGTGCGCGAGGCGCTGCTCAGGCTCGCCAACGACACGCTGGTGACGACGCTGCCCAACCGCAACACCATCGTTTCCGCCATCAACTTCGCAGCCATGCCGCATTATTTCGAGGCGCTGACGCTGATGTACCGGATCAGCACAAGGGGGGCGGCCGCGCGTGGGCCGCATGACCGGGCGATTATGTCGAACATCCGCGGGCGACAGGATGAATTCGTCGCCGCCGTGGAAGCGCAGGACGCCTTTGCCATGATCGAGGCCAATCGCGAGTTTCACGTCGCGATCGCAGAGCTCGCCGGCAATGCCTACTACACCGGTTTCTTCTCCCGGCTGCTCGATGAGGGCCGTCGCATCCTCAGGCTCTACTATTCCACCTTCGAGGACCGGCTTCCGCGTCAATATGTAAACGAGCACGAGGATATCATCGCGGCGATCGAAGCCGGCGATGCCGACAGGGCCGATCAACTGGCGGTTGCCCATGCCGGGCAGATCGTGCGCCAGATCCAGGACTATCTGGCGCGGGAGGCCGAGCAGGCGCGCGCGCTGTCGCTGGGGTGAGCCCACGACCTGCGGCTGTAGCCCATACATCACGAGGACAAGATGAAAGACCAGACTGAAGCAGACGTTGTCGTGATCGGCGGCGGCATTATCGGCTGCATGGCCGCGCGCTATCTCATGGAGGCCGGACGCAGGGTCACGATCCTGGAGCGCAGCGCGATCGCGGCGGGAGCCAGCGCGGGCAATGCCGGCATTCTCGCCTTCCCCGAGATCGTGCCGATCCCCACGCCCGGAATCACCTGGAAGGCGCCCGGATGGCTGCTCGATCCGCTGGGGCCGCTCGCCATCCGCCCGGCCTATGCGGCAAGGCTCGCGCCCTGGCTCTGGCATTTCTGGCGGGCGAGCTCCCGGGTGAATTTCGAGCGTGGGCTCAAGGTCCAGGCCGCGATGATGCGGCTGGCGGTCGCCGAATATGAAACGGTGCGCAAGGACGCGCGCCTGACCCCCTTCATTGTCAATACCGGCACGCTCGACCTCTACGACAGTGAGAAGAGTTTTGCCGCCGCGGCACCCGACTGGGCGCGGAAGCGCGCAGCCGGCTTCGAGTTCCACCGCGTCGGCCGCGCCGAGATCGATGCGCTTCAGCCTGGTCTCGCGCCGCAGTTCGAGCATGCGATCTACAGTGAGGATGGGCTGCAGGTTTCCGATCCGGCCGGCTTCACCCGCGCGCTCGCCGAAAGCCTGCGGGAGGACGGCGTAACGATCACGATCGGTGAAGCCGCCGCCCTCGAACCGACCGAAGCGGGCGCGCGCATCCGCCTTGCCGATGGCGGCGTCCTTGAGGCGCGCACCGTCGTGGTAGCCTGCGGCGCGTGGTCGAAGCGGCTTGCGAAAAGCCTTGGTGAGGCGGTGCCGCTGGACACCGAGCGCGGCTACAACACCACCTTGCCGGCGACGGCCTTTCCGCTGCAGCGCCAGCTTTATTTCAACGATCACTCCTTTGTCGTGACGCCGCTCTCGGCTGGTATCCGCGTCGGCGGGGCGGTGGAGTTCGGCGGCCTCGACCTGCCGGCCAATTTCAAACGCGCCGAGGCGCTTCTCACGCTTGCCAAGCGGTTCCTGCCTGGTCTTGAGACCGAGGGCGGCGAGCGGTGGATGGGGTTCCGCCCCTCCATGCCCGACTGCCTGCCGGTTATCGACCGCTCGAAGGCCGCGCCGAACGTGCTCTACGCCTTCGGCCACGGGCATCTGGGATTGACCCAGTCGGCTGCCACGGGTCGGCTGATTGCCGAACTGGCCGGCCAGCAGAAACCATCCGTGAACCTCGAAAACCTGCGCTTCGACCGGTTCTCCGGTCGGTAGGGCCCGGGGTCGTTCCGGGGCCGGCGTCTGCCGGCGGCAGGTACGGTTTTCTTGATTGCAAAAGCCCGCCTATCGCACTGTCGACAAACTGGCGACAAATATGATAGGCGAACTTGATGTATGAAAAATCTCGGTCTTTGATCGAGTAAAGACGGAGAGACCGCTGCGATGACCAACCGCCCCGAACCGATCAGCGAAGACGAACGAAAGGGCCGGATTCAACGCTTGCGCGCGGCCATGCAGGGTACCGGCGCCGATGCCGTGCTGCTGGGCTCGACCACCAGTCTTACCTATTTCACCGGCCTCATCTGGCATCCAAGCGAACGCCTGGTCGGCGCGCTGGTCACCGCCGACAGTCTGATCTATATCGCGCCCGCGTTCGAAGTCTCGAAGATCGAGACGCTGGAGCGGCTCGACGGCGACATCGCCGCCTGGGACGAACATGATGACCCCGCAGCGCTGACGGCGAAGCTGCTCGGCCAGGGCCGGACGCTGGCGCTGGACGATGCGCTGCCGGTCGCCATCTATTCGGCGCTTGCCCGGCAGATCGCGCCGGAGCGGCTTGTTGATGGCGGGCCGATGATCTCTTCGCTCCGAGCGGTGAAATCGCCCGCCGAAATCGCGCTGATGCAGTATGCGATGGATGCGACGCTGGAGGTGCACAAGCGCGTTCACGCGCTGATCGAGCCGGGCATCCGCGCCTCAGAGGTCGTGCGCTTCATCGACGAGACCCACCGGGCGCTTTGCGGCTCGGGCAGCACCTTCGCGATTTGCTCCTTCGGCGCGGCGACATCGCTGCCGCATGGCGTCGATGGCGATCAGACCTATGCCGAGGGCGATATCATCCTGGTCGACACCGGCACGATTGTCGGCGGCTACCAGTCGGATATGACGCGCACCTATGTGAAGGCGGAGCCCTCGGCCGAGTTTTCGCGGATCTGGATGATCGAACGCGAGGCGCAGCAGGCCGTGTTTGACGCCGCGAAGCCGGGCGTTTCGGCTGAAACCGTCGACGATGCGGCGCGCCGCGCGATCGCCGCCCATGGCCTCGGCCCGGATTATCGCCTGCCCGGTCTGCCGCACAGGGCGGGCCACGGGCTCGGCATGGATATCCACGAAGCGCCGTTCATCGTGCGCGGCAACGCCACGCCACTGCTGCCCGGCATGTGCTTTTCCAACGAGCCGATGATCGTCGTGCCCGAAAAATTCGGCGTCCGGCTGGAGGACATCATCCATATGGGCGAGAACGGGCCGATCTGGTTTACCACGCCTGGCAAGGGCCCGACCGAGCCCTTCGCCTGAGCGCCGGGGTTCACATCGACTTCATCCATGGGGCAGATTGCTTCCGGCGCGCTTTCCGCCTGGTGCGCTTGCGAAACCACGCCTGAAGGGAGACGGCATGAGCGACGACTTCGAAACGATTGCGACCGATGAGGCGCGGGCACTGGGCGAGGGCCTGCTACTGGCGGCCGGCTATTCCGAAGACCATGCCCGCACGATCACCGATTGCGTCGTGCGCGCGCAGATGGACGAGTGCCATTCGCATGGGCTCTACCGGCTGATCAGCTGCCTGGAGCTGATCGAGCGCGGCAAGGTCGATCCCACAGCCACGCCGGTGGTCGAGGACCGCGCGCCGGCAATCGTCCGCGTCGATGCCCGCCGGGGCGTTTCGCTCGTGGCCTTCGAGGCCGGGCTTCCCGTTCTCGCCGAAAAGGCGCGGCATTGCGGGCTCGCGGCGCTTGCGATCAACAACTGCTTTCATTTTTCAGCCCTCTGGCCGGAAGTGGAAAAGATCGCCGATCAGGGCCTTGTCGCTATCGCCGTCACGGTCAGCCATGCCTGGGTCGCGCCCGCCGGCGGCAACAAGCCGGTATTCGGCACCAATCCGTTCTCTTTCGGCTGGCCCCGTCCGGGCAAACACCCCTTCGTTTTCGATTTCGCCACCTCGGCGATTGCGCGCGGCGATATCGAACTGCACCGGCGCACGAAAACGCCGCTGCCGGAAGGAACCGCGATCGATGCCGACGGCAAGCCCACGACCGATCCGGACAAAGCCGCTGAAGGCGCGATGCTCACCTTCGGCGGCCACAAGGGCTCGGCGCTTTCGGCGATGATCGAACTGCTCGCCGGTCCTCTGATCGGCGATCTGACCAGCGCCGAATCCATGGCGTTTGACGATGACGCCAAGGTCACGCCGTTTCACGGCGAACTGATCATCGCGCTCGAGCCGGCCTCCTTCATGGGGCAGGCGGCGCTCGACAATCTGAAGCGCGGCGAGACGCTGTTCGACGCGATCGAAGGGCAGGGCGCCCGCCTTCCCTCCGGGCGGCGCTATCGCGCGCGGGCCCGCAACGCCAAGGCCGGTGTTATGCCGGTGCGCACGAACGTGCTCGATGAATTGCGGACACGCGCCGCGGCTTCGACACCGAAATCGAACTGAAAACCAGACTGAGGATGCACCAATGAAGATCACCGGCGAATTGCTGATCGGCAACCAGACCCGCATGGGCGAAAACGGCACGCTGACGGCTGTTGAATCGGCCACGGGAAGGGCGCTTTCCGGCGCGTTCGGCGGCGCGAGCGCGGCCGATCTGGACGAGGCGGTTCGGCTCGCCTGGCAGGCTTTCTTCGCCTATCGCGAGACGGCGCTGGAAGACCGGGCGACGTTCCTTGAAAAGGCGGCAGCTAACATCCTCGCCATCGGCGACCCGTTGATCGAGCGCGCGATGGCCGAAAGCGGCCTGCCGCGTGCGCGCCTAGAGGGCGAGCGAATGCGCACGGTCAACCAGTTGCGTCTGTTTGCCGGCGTCGTGCGCGAAGGCGCGTTTCAGGACCTGCGTTTCGATCCCGCCGATGCCGCACGCACGCCGCCGAAACCCGATCTCCGGCTGCGCAAGGTCGGCCTCGGCCCGGTTGCCGTTTTCGGCGCATCGAATTTCCCGCTGGCGTTTTCCGTGGCCGGCGGCGATACCGCCTCTGCGCTGGCGGCCGGTTGCCCGGTCGTGGTCAAGGCCCATCCGGCCCATCCCGGGACCTCGGAACTGGTCGCCCGCGCGGTGCAGCAGGCGGTGATCGACTGCGGTATGCCGGCAGGCACGTTCTCGATGCTGCATGACACCGGCTATGAAATCGGCGGCGCGCTGGTGGCCCATCCGCTGATCCGCGCCGTCGGCTTCACCGGCTCGCGCCGGGGCGGTCTGGCGCTGGTCGATATCGCCGCAAAGCGCGACCTGCCGATCCCGGTCTATGCCGAAATGAGCGCGATCAACCCGGTCCTCCTGTTCCCCGAAGCGCTGAAGGCGCGCGGCGACAAGATCGGCGCGGCGTTTGTGGCATCGCTGACGCTCGGCGCTGGCCAATTCTGCACCAATCCGGGGCTGATCCTTGCCGTCGAAGGCGAGGGCCTCGAGGCCTTCAAGGCAAGCGCTGTTGAGGCGCTGCAGGCGGTGCCAGCGCAGACCATGCTGACTGCCGGCATCTGCAAGGCCTATCGCGACGGTGTTGCGAAACTGGTCGGCCACAGCGATGTGACGCAGCTTGCCGAAGGGCAGGAGGGCGACGATATTCACGGCCAGGCCGCCCTTTTCGAGACAACGGCCGCCTCGTTCCTGAAGGACAAGAGCCTGCATGACGAAGTCTTCGGCGGTGCTGGCCTGATCGTCAAATGCCGCGATCTAGCGGAGCTCGAAACCGTGGTCGATGGCCTTGAAGGCCAGTTGACGGTGGCGCTTCACATCGGCGAAGGCGACCATCCGGCGGCTGCAAAACTGATGCCGAAGCTGGAAATGCTGGCCGGCCGCCTGCTCGTCAACGGGTTTGGCACCGGCGTCGAGGTTTCGCCTGCCATGGTCCATGGCGGTCCCTATCCGGCGACATCGGACGTGCGCTCGACCTCGGTCGGCACGCTCGCGATCGACCGCTTCCTGCGCCCTGTCTCCTATCAGGACATGCCGGCGGATCTGCTGCCCGACGCCTTGTGCGGGTAACGGCTGCCGGACCCTTCGAAAACCTGGCCGTGCTGCTACGGCCAACGGTGATCGACAGCGCAAAAAAAAGCCCGGCCGAAACCGGGCTTTTTCGACTCTCGGCATATCGACGCTCAGGCCGTGGCGGCTGCCGATGCGCGGATGCGCACGCCGAACATCACCGTGGTGGCGGAGAGTAGCAGCAGGACGCCGCTTGCGAACACCGTTCCGGTTCCGCCCGCCGCGTCGAAGACGATACCGCCGAGGCCGGCTCCGAGCGCGATCGCGAGCTGGATGGTGGCGACGAACAGGCCGCCGGCGCTCTCGGCCTCGTCCGACACGGTGCGCGCGATCCAGCTTGACCAGGCCACCGGAACGCCGCCGAAGATCATGCCCCACAGCACGACCGAGACGGTATCGCTCAGCGGATTTCCGCCGAAGGCGACCATGACCATAGCGAGCGTCCCCATCGAAAGCGGCACGAGCACCAGGGTCAGGCGAAGGCTTAGCTGGGCCATGCGGCCGGCAAGGATGGTGCCGAAGAAATTGGCGATGCCGAACCCGAGCAGGATGATGGCGATCGCCTCGATCGAGAACCCGCCGCGGGTTTCCAGATAGGCCCTGAGATAGGTGAAGAACACGAAGTGACCGGCGAAGACCAGGAGGACCGCCATCATGCCGATGCCGATGCCGGGGCGCAGCAGCACTTCGCCAAGCGTTCGCAACCGGGCCATGCCGGCAGGCCGCATGCTGGGCAGGTTGCGCCACTGGGCGACAAGCGAAATCGCGCCGAGAAGCGATGCCAGCAGGAAAACGCCGCGCCACCCGATGACCTCGCCGAGATAGCTGCCGACCGGCGCGGCGAAAACCGTCGCGGCGGAGACGCCGCTCATCAGGATGGAGAGCGCCCGCGGCACCCGACCCGGCGGAACGAGGCGCATGGTGACCGCGGTTGACATCGCCCAAAAGCCGCCAAGCGCGATCCCCAGCAGGACCCGGCCCGCCAGAAGCATATAGACGCCCTCAGCAAAGGCGACCATCAGGTTGGAGACGACCAGCAGGACGGAGAAGATCATCATCATGTGGCGCCGGTCGGTGCCGCGCGCGGCGGCCGAGATCAGCAGGCTCGCGGCAAAGCCGAACATGGCCGTCATCGTCACCGCCTGGCCGGCCGCGCCTTCGGAGATGCCGAGATCGGCGGCAATCGGCGTCAGCAGGCTCGCCGGCAGGAATTCGGCGGTGACAAGGCCGAAGACGCCCAGCGTCATCGCCGCCACGGCGCCCCACGCGGGCGCGCCGTCGGCGCCAGCCTTTTCGTTCATAACAGGGTTCATTGCGATATCCTTCGCGATGGGAGGTGGAGGAGGATCGGCTGAAGTTAGGCTGGACAGTCCGGACTTTCTATGCCAGTAAATCCGATATGCTTGATCATCCGTCCGGAACATCACCGAATGCGCTCGATGCCGATCTCGTCAGCGAACTTTTGCTCGGCATGCGGCTTGTCGGCATCGACTATCGCCGCATCGAGCTTGCCGAACCGTTCTCCTATTCCTTCGGCGCTCAGGACGACCTGCGCGCGAAATTCATCTTCGTCGCGCGCGGCCGGACCGCGCTCATCGCGCCCGGCGGCGAGGTCCATGTCATGGGCGCGGGTGACGCGGCTTTGTTGCCGCATGGCGGATTGCACCGGCTGTCGTCATCGCCCGACAATCCCGCGCCGTGCGCCGACCTGACGGCCCTGCCGTCCTCCCCGATCTGCCCGAGCGTCAAGGAGATCAGGACCTGCGAGGCAACGCCGCCGGAAGAGCGGGTCGTGCTGTTTTCCGCCTGCATGGATTTCGACCTCGGCAGCATGCACCCGCTGGTGGCGATGATGCCGGAGGTGATGCGCGTCGGCACGCTGACCGATCGCTACCCGGAAATCCTGCCGATGCTGGAGGCGATGGCCCGGGAGGCAAGGGATGGCCGCGCCGGCTATGCCGGCATTCTCGCCCGGCTTGCGGATGTGGTCGCTGCCTGCATCGTCCGGGCATGGGTCGAATGCGGCTGCGGCGATGCCACCGGGTGGATCGCCGCGCTGCGCGATCCCCGCTTGGGACGCGTGCTTTTGGCGCTCCACCGGGATCCCGGCCGCAACTGGTCCGTGGCCGAACTGGCGCGTGAGATGGGCGTTTCGCGCTCGGTCTTCGCCGAGCGCTTCCTCGATGTCACCGGCGTGACGCCGGTGCGTTATCTCACCGAAATGCGCATGCGCCTTGCCGCCGACTGGATAAGCCGCGAGGGCGTGCCGATCGAAACCGCCGCCCATCGCCTGGGTTACGGCTCGCAGGCCGCGTTTAGCCGCGCCTTCAAGCGCATCACAGGCCATCCGCCAAGCCGCATCGCCGCCAGCATGACCGCGCAGATGTAGACGGTTGCTCGTCCTAAGGACGCGCCTGCAGCGCTGCGGTTTATCAGTGATTTGCGCAGCCCTGCCGGCGTTAGTGAATGGCAAGCGCCTGTTCGGTTTCGAGATCGAAGAGGTGCATGCGGTTCAGGTCGAAGGAGAGCGGCACGGTGGTGCCGGCGCGCAGGCTTTCCTCGGACTCGACGCTGGCGCAGATCTCCTGACCGGCGATGCTGAAATAGGCCATGGTGGTGGCGCCGAGCGGTTCGACCAAATCGATTGCGGCATCGAAAGGCACGAAGCCACTGCGTTCCTGCCGAAGCGTGATCGCCTCGGGCCGGATGCCGAAGGTGGCTCCGCGGCCGGCATGGGAGCGAAACCCGGCGGCCCTGGCCTCGGGTATCGCCATGCGATTGCTGTCCTCGAACACCACGAAAAGCGTGCCGTCCGCCTCTTCGAGCCTCACCGGCAGGAAGTTCATCGACGGCGAGCCGATGAAGCCGGCCACGAACTTGCTCACCGGCCGCGAATAGAGTTCCTGCGGCGCGCCCATCTGTTCGACGAGTCCCTGATTCATAACGACAACACGATCGGCCATGGTCATGGCCTCCACCTGATCGTGGGTGACATAGACGGTCGTCGTCGGCAGCAATTGGTGCAGCCGCTTGATTTCCGTGCGCATGCTGACGCGAAGCTTGGCGTCGAGGTTCGACAAGGGCTCGTCGAACAGGAAGACTTTCGGATCGCGCACGATGGCCCGGCCCATGGCCACGCGCTGGCGCTGGCCGCCGGAAAGTTCGCCGGGGCGGCGTTCCAGCAGTTCCGAAATCCGCAAGGTGTTGGTTGCCTCGGTGATGCGTTTTTCGATCTCCGCCTTCGGCAGGCGCTGCTGTTCGAGGCAGAAGGCGATGTTCTCGCGCACGCTCATATGCGGGTAGAGCGCGTAGTTCTGGAACACCATCGCGATATCGCGCTTGCCCGGCGGCAGGCGGTTGACGACATCGTCGCCGATAAGGATTTCGCCGCCGGAAATGTGCTCCAAGCCGGCGATCATCCTCAGTGTCGTCGATTTCCCGCAGCCGGAGGGGCCGACGAACACGACGAACTCCTTGTCCTCGATATCGAGATTGATGCCCCGGACGGCCTCGTAGATGCCGTAGGACTTGACCACATTCTTCAGTGTCAGCCGTGCCATGTCCGTCTCCTATTTTTCCGCCAGCCAGACCTGCATGGCGCCCGCTGCCCGATTGGCCCAGAGGTGATAGGGAATGGCGCGGAACGGCTTTGGCATGAGGGCAGGGGGCGCGGTGCGGTAAAGTCCGCCCTCAAAGCCGTCCGTTGCCGCCTCGAAGCCTTCGCCCTCCAGCACCACAGCGCCGCCGAGGAGATCGGGGTCATAGCGCGGCTCGAGCCGGGCATCGGGCGCAAGGCGCAGGCGCTGCGGCTCGGTGCCGATATCGGCTTCCTCGACGCAATAGACCACCGGGCCGCGACGCAGCGCCACCCGCCCGGCATCCTCGCCGACGGCCGGATGGGCATAGAGCCGCTCCACCGGCATGTCGAAGCTCAAGCGCAGTTCGTCGCCATCCTTGAAAATGCCGCTGATCTCGGCATAGCCTTTCACCGGAGCGAGCGGAATATCGCGGCCACCGAGCTTCGCCCGCGCGTTCCGGCACCAGCCGGGAATGCGCAGTTTCAGCGTGAGTTCGGTCGGCTGGAACAGGCCGAGCGCGATGCGGATATCGCCATCCCAGGGATAGGCCGTGTCCTGCCTGAGCCGAACGAAGGTGCCGTCGAGATCGAATTCGGCGACATTGGCGCCATAGAGGTGCACCGCGATTTCATTACCTTTGGTGGTGTAGAAATACTTTCCGAGCGAGGTGATGAAGCGGGCGATATTGGTCGGGCAGCAGGGGCAGTAGTGCCATTTCCAACGCCGATTCTGGCCGTGGCTCTCCAATACGTTCTCATAGAAATAATGCTCG
The DNA here is from genome assembly GCF_053484265.1 of Martelella sp. FOR1707. Classification (NCBI taxonomy): domain Bacteria; kingdom Pseudomonadati; phylum Pseudomonadota; class Alphaproteobacteria; order Hyphomicrobiales; family Aurantimonadaceae; genus Martelella; species Martelella sp. FOR1707. The sequence goes on from NZ_JBAKFP010000001.1 coordinate 202,288, forward strand.
CCGTCGCGGGCAATGCCGGACAGCGCGCCGTTAAACAGAACGGTTTCCAGCTGATCGGTATATTTGCCGTCGAGGTCGATCTCGGCCATGCGCGAACACCAGAAGCCGAGCGCAACCGCCGCGCAGGTCTCGGCGTAGGCGGTCTCGTTCGGCAGGTCGAAGGCGCGGGTGAAGCCTTCGTTTGCGCCCGATGGACCGAGCCCGCCGGTGACATAGAGCTGGCGGCCGGTGAGGTCGGCAAACAGCCGGTCGGCGGCGTCCTTCAGGCTCGGATCGTCGTTTTCAAACGCGAGATCTGTCATCGCCGAGAGCAGATACATGGCGCGAACCGCATGGCCGACGACCTCGTTCTGCTCGCGCACGGGCTTGTGGGCCTGGCTGTAGGCATAGGTCTCGAATACGTAGTCGGCCGGGTCCTCGCCGCGGCGGCGGGCTTCTTCATCGAAATAAGAGGGCATCTGTCCGCGCTCATTGACGAAGAATGTCGCGAGCTTCAGGTGGCGCGGATCGCCGGTCACTCGATAGAGCTTGACCAGCGCCAGCTCGATTTCCTCATGCGCGTCATAGCCGCGAAGCTTGCCGGGCTCGGTGCCGAAGGTTTCGATGATGTGGTCGACGGCGCGGATCATCACGTCGAGAAAGCGGCGCTTGCCGGTCGCCTCGAAATAGGCGACGGCCCCTTCAAGGAGGTGGCCCATCGAATACATCTCGTGGAGATCGCGCAGGTTGGTCCAGCGCTTTTCCGGCTCGCGGCGGATGAACCAGCTGTTTAGATAGCCGTCTTCCATCTGACCGTGTTCGAGCTTTTCGACGATGGCGTCGATCTTCGCCTCGATATCGGGGTTCGGATGGTTCTTCAGCGTGTAGCTTGCCGCCTCGATCCACTTGCCGAAATCGGAATCGAAGAAATGCTGCATCGAAAGGCCGCTCGGCTGGATCGGCCGGGCCAGCGGGCCGGGCGGGCTGTCGAAATCCAGAACCTCGAGAAAGCCCTCTTCTTCCAGCCGCTTGTGCTGGGTGGGAATGGTGACGTCGCGGACGGTTTCCTGCCAGCTCTTCCAGAAACCGCCATCAAAGGCGACCCGGGTGTGATCGACAGGCACATAACGTTCAAAACCGTGCGCAGACGCGGGAACCGCCTTTTCCGATGCGGACGATGACATGGAAACTCCTTGGGAAGCATTATTCATTTGACGGCCCCGGCGGTCAGTCCGCGCACATAGTAGCGCTGCAGCGCCAGGAACATCACGATGCAGGGGATCATGGTGAGCGAAATGCCGGCCTGGAGCGCGCCCCAGTCGATGATGCCGTAAATGCCGGATGAGACGTTCACCAGCATGATCGGCAGGGTGAACTTGTTCTGGTCCGACAGGAAGATGAGCGCCGCGAGGAACTCGTTCCAGGAATTGAGGAAGGCGAACATCACGACGGTGGCGACGCCGGGCAGCGCCAATGGCATCAGGATGCGCCGCACCAGCGTCCATTGCGACGCGCCGTCGATGCGCGCCGCCTCCACCAGCGCCTTCGGGATCGCATCGAAGGCGTTGCGCATCATGAAGATCGAGAAGGGGAGCTGAAACGTGGTGTAGATCAGCACCAGGCCCAGAAGGCTGTTCTGCAGATGCAGGAATTTCAGGATCAGGAACAGCGGCGTCAGGATCGACTGGAACGGGATCATCATCGTCGCCATGACGAGGACGAAGATCGCGGTCTGGCCGGGAAAGCGGAACTTGGAGAAGCCGTAACCGGCAGGCACCGCGACCGCGACGGTGCAGGCAATTGTGCCGAGCGCGATCATTACGGAGTTGGTTGCGTAGACATACCAGCCGGCGCCGACATGTTCGAGACGGCGGTAGTTTTCCAGCGAAAACGCCTTCGAAAACAATGCCACCGGATGGGCCAGTGCCTCGGCCGCCGGCTTGAACGAATTGGCGAACGACCAGACGATCGGCATCAGGAAGAACACCGCCAGAATGATCATTGCCAGCAGCAGGAGGAGACGACCGGCAACGGCGCCGTAGCCTTCGTCGGCTTCCATGAACAGGTCTCTGACTTTCATCGTCCGTCCTCCGGGCGCTGGCGCATGAAGGAAAGCTGGATCGAGCTGATGGCAACGAGCACGACCAGGAGGGCGAAGGAAAGGGCGGAACCGTAGCCAAGCCGATAGGACGAGAACGAGGCGAGATAGATGGTGAACACGGCCGAGATCGTGCTGTTGTTCGGCCCGCCCTGGGTGATGATGAAGAACTGGTCGAAGGCGAGCATGGAGGAGGTGACGTTGAGGATCAGCGCCAGAAGTACGGAGTTGCGCATCAGCGGCAGGGTTATGCGGCGGAAGCGGCTGAAGGGGCTTGCGCCATCGATCCGGGTGGCCTCGATCACATCGTTGGGGATGCTCTGAAGGCCGGTGAGCAGAATGACCATGGTGAAACCGGCGGTTTTCCAGACGACCATCAGGATGATCACGGCGAGCGCCGGCCAGAAGCTTTCGAGCGGCCGGGGCGCGTGATCGACAAGGCCAAGCCCGGTCAGAAGCCGCGCGAACACGCCGCTGTCGGGATTGAGCAGCCAGAGCCACAGCGTCGAGGCCGCGCCGAAGCCGATCACGACCGGCATGAAGAACACCGTACGGAAGAAGCCGACGCTGCGCAGCGGCCGGTCGACCAGAAGCGCCAGCGGCAGGGCGACAGCCATGATCGCGGTGGTGACGAGCACTGTATAAAGCAGGGTGAAGCCGAAGGACTGCCAGAGCTGGCTATCGCCCAGAAGTTCGACGTAATTTTCAATGCCGATGAACTTGCGGCGACCGAGCAGCGGCCAGCGGAAGAAGCTCATCCACACCGTCATAACCAGCGGAATGATGAAAAGGCCGATGATGAACACCATGCTCGGCGCGATGAAGGCGAGACCCAGCCAGCCATGCGGCTCATCGCTGCTCGCCTGCCGGCGTTTTTGTAACGCGCGCTTGAGAAACAAGACGTCAAATCCCTGCGTTTGGTGGTGTCTGCGGGGCCGCGCGGCGGTTCTCCCGTGGCTCTGCGTCCTCCCTGCGGGGGAGGGGGCGCGGGCGGTGCAGGCCGCCCGCAGCCAGGCGTCACGGATTGGTGCGGTCGAGGATCTTGGTGAATTCCTCCTGCGCGGTTTCGATAGCGCCGTCCATATCATCGCCGAAGATCGCGCTCTGGATCAGGTTCAGGAATGGGCCGGTGCGGCTGACGAAAAGCTCGTCGGAGGCATAGGTGTAGGGGGTGCGGGCCTTCGACAGGATGTCATAGGCAACGAGGTTGCGCGGGTCGAAGTTGGAGTAAGCTTCTTCCGCCAAGTCGGTGCGCGAGGGCATTCCCGATTCCTGCGTAATGAAGACCTGCTGCTCGGGCTCCATGTAGAATTTCACGAAATCCTCGATCACGGCCTTCTTTTCAGGTGCGATGCCCTTGATCATGGCAAGCGTGTCGCCGCCGGCAAAGCTCGACTGGCCGCCCGTCGGGCCGGGGATCGGAGCTACCTGGAAATTGACGTCCGGATAGGTGCTGGTCAGCAGATTGACGATGTAGGAGCCGGTCATCAGGATGCCGACCTTGCCCGAGGCGAAGGCTTCCACGGCATTGTTGCCGTTGCCAGAGCGCGCCGTTGGGTGAATGGCGCCGGCCTGCCACATCGTGCGGTAGTCTTCCAGCGTCTCGCGCATAGCGGGCGTATCGATCGTCGCTTCGCGGCCGTCATCGGTCAGGAGATCGGCATCGGCCGCCCAAATATGCGGCAGGAAGTCGTAGATCAGCCAGCTTCCGGAATTGGCGACGAAGTAGAAGCCGTAAATACCATCGCCCAATGCGCTGATCTTCTCGGCATCTTCGACGATCTCTTCGAGCGAGGCCGGCGCCTTGTCCGGGTCGAGACCGGCTTCTTCGAACAGGTCGGTGTTGTAGGCGATGATCGAGGCGTCGGGCAGGGCGGGGACGCCGTAGATATTGCCGTCATAGGTGGCGAGACGGATATGGGACGGGCTCAGCGCTTCGGCATAGGGAAGGCCGTCGACGAAATCGGTGATGTCTTCCAGCGTGTCGTTGGCGGCGAATGTCGGAAGATAGATCAGGTCGAGCACCGCACCCTCGGGCGGCGCGCCGCCGGCGATCGCTGCGCCAAGCTTCGGCACCATCTGCTCGGCGATCACTGCGGTGACGTTTACGGCGTCGTCGTGGGCGGCGTTGTACTTCTCGGCGAGCGCCTGCAGCACGGCGGCCGACGAGGTGCGAACCCAGAGGTTCACCTCCTCCGCCTGGGCCCATGAAGCGGATGCCGCCAGCGTGACTACGGCAAGCATGAATTTGGTTTTCAGCATGTCATTCCCCTTCTCGTTTTCGTCATTCCTCTTGACGTTGGGTTACGGTATGGGAGAAAGATTTTGTTGTCGACAATTTGTGTTCATCTGCGTGCAAAAACCTTTTTGCAACATTGTTTTTGTTTGATAAAAGCTTTTATCAGAGAGTGGAAGCCGTCATGATAAAGCCCATTCAGCACCGCAGATGCACGCTCAGGGATGTCGCCAGGGCGGCCGATGTCAGCCTGTCGACGGCGTCGAATGCGCTGAACGGCGTCGGCCGGGTCAATGCCGAGACTCGCGAGCGGGTGCTGCGGGTGGCAACGGAAATCGGCTTTCGGCCGAACGCGCTCGCCCGCAGCCTTTTGAGCCGGCGAAGCCTCACCATCGGCATCATCACCGACGATACCTATGGCCGGCTGACGCTGCCGATCAGTTCCGGCGTCTCGGAGGTTCTTGTCGATCACGGCGTCTCGGCGTTCCTGTGCGCCACCAGCGGCGACAAGCGGCTCGCCGAGCTCCATCTCCAGGCGCTGCTCGACAAGCAGGTCGATGGCATCATCCTGACGGCGACGCGCCTCGACGTCGATCCGCCCATCGATCTCACCGCCCTCAACATTCCCGTCGTCTATGCCTTCGCCGCCGGACCGCCGCACAGCACCAGTTTTGTCCCTGACGACGCCCACGGCGCGATGCTGGCAATCGCCTGTCTGGAGGAGGCCGGCTGCCGCGATATTCTCCACATCACCGGACCGGAAAGCTGGCTTGCGGCCCGAAATCGCGCTGCGGCCTACCGTGCCCGATGCCGGCCGGCATCACCGGTTATGTTCGGAGAATGGTCGGAGGAATGGGGTCACGCGGCGATCGAGCAGGTGCTGGCCATGCGCGACAAGCTGCCCGACGGCATCTTCTGCGGAAGCGATGAGATCGCTCGCGGCGTGCTCGACGGATTGCGCGATCACGGCATCTCGGCGCCGGATGACATCTCGGTGGTCGGCTTCGACAACTGGGAAGTCGTCTCCCGCCAGACCCGCCCCCCGCTGACGACCATCGATATGGAGCTCAAGGAAATCGGTCACCGCGCGGGGCTGGCGATGCTGCGGCTGACCCGCAACGAGCCGGTCGACAAGGGCATCACCCGCCTGCCATGTTCGCTCGTCCGGCGCGAGAGCGTTGCGAAGCCTGCGTAAACAGAAGTCGCTTCAGCCTCGGGAAACGTCAGACAGAGCTGGGCGGGAATGGTGAGATCGCGCACATCGTGGCGATGCGCTCCGGCGTATAGTGATGGGGCAAGTTTCGCCGAGGCCGACATCAAATTTGGACATCATTCCGGGTGCCGGCACGACCCGCAAACGGGGCGGCCCTTGTTTCATTCTGTCTCGATGCCGCGAAAGCGGTAAGGATCAGAGGACGATGCCGTTGCGGAAGGGATCGTCTGGGTGGAATACCAGTTCGGCCACTGACATGACGTAGGCTTGGCCCGTGATCGACGGGATCACGCCGCCCTTCTCGCCCGCCTTGTAGGAGAGCCGGTAGGTGGAGCCGATGATGCTTTGCTGCACGATTCCCTGGCCTTCCGCCAATTGACCGGCGGCAGCAAGGCAGGCGAGCCGCGCTGAACAGCCGGTTCCGCAGGGGGAGCGGTCATAGGCATCGTCGGGGCAGAGCACGAAATTGCGGCTGTGCGCCGCCGCATCGCCGGCCGGGCCGTAGAAGATCACATGATCGACCGGCTCGCCGTTTTCGCCGCCGAACTTGCCGGCGTTGAGCGCGGTCCGGGTCGCGACGGCGAGATCGGTAAGCTGGCGGATATTCTCCGGGACCACCGGGATCGGGCTCGGATCGACCAGGAAAAACCAGTTGCCGCCATAGGCGACATCGCCGGTGAGAGCACCGAATTCCGGCACGTCCACAGTGACGCCCGCCGCAACCCGGCGGCTTTCGATATTGGTGACGGTGACCGTGCTTTCGTCCTGCACATCGACGGTGACGACGCCGGCGGGCGTTTCGATGCGATGCAGACCCGTGCCGATCCGGCCCATATGGTAGAGCGTGACGGCAAGGCCGATCGTGCCATGGCCGCACATGCCGAGAACCGCGCCGACATCGAAATAGATGACGCCGGTGACGCAGGTCGGGTCCACCGGCGGCACCAGCAGCGCGCCGACCATGGCGACCTGGCCGCGCGGCTCCAGCACGACGGCGCGGTAGTCGTCGTAATAGCGCGTCGCAAGGCGCGCCGCGCGTTCGGAAAGCGTGCCCGTGCCAAGATCGGGAAAGCCGTCGAGGATGACCCGCGTCGGCTCGCCCGCGGTATGGCTGTCAATCACATGCATTCGCTGCTCCCTGGCAAGGCCCGCTCCGCCGGTTTCAGGCCGCCCAGTTGGCGTACCAGGTCTTGAACTGCTTGTACTGTTCCTCGACGAAGGCCTGCTGCGGCGCGGTCAACGCATCGGTCTCGTTGAAGTGCAGGGTATATTCTTCGTCGCCATTCAGCACCATCAGATATTTGTAGAACAGCACGAGATCGACGCCCTCGTCGAATTTCGACAGAACCATCAGGGCTTCCTCAAGTTCGCGCGCCTTGACGCGGGCCTCGCTGTCGCCCCTGGCTGCGGCCTTGCAAAGCGAAACGAGATGCAGAACCTCTTTCGGAAGCGCATTTCCAATGCCGGTGATCGCGCCGGTGGCACCGCATTTGACGAACCCGTGGAAGACCTGGGTATCGACACCGACCATCAGGGTGAGATCGTCATTGCCGGAGGTGATGTGCTCGGCGGCGTAGGAGAGGGAGGCCGCGCCGCCGAATTCCTTGAAGCCGATCAGGTTGGGGTAATCGGCGCGCAGGGCGAAGAACAGGTCGGCGCGGGTTTCAAAGCCGTAATGGGGGCTGTTGTAGATCACGGCGGGCAGACCGTTCGCGGCTTCGAGAATGGCTGCGAAATGGGCCTTCTGCGCGGCCACCGAGCTGCCGCGCGAGAGAACGCGCGGAATGACCATCAGGCCGGCTGCGCCGACGCGGGCGGCATGGGCCGTGATCGCCACGGCGGACTTGGTGTTGATCGCGCCGGTGCCCACGATCACCGGAACCCCGGCCTCGACCAGCGCCTCGACGCCCTGCATGCGCTGCTCGTCGGTCAGAAGCGGCCAGTCGCCCATCGAACCGCAATAGACGACGGCTGACATACCGGCATCGACAAGCTCCCGGCCCTTGCGTGCAAGGGCTGCGAAATCCGGCGTGCGGTCAGCCTTGCAGGGGGTCATCAAAGCCGGAATGCAGCCGGTGAAAATGGTGTCGCTCATCTGGGGTCCTTTCATAGGCACAAGGAATTGGTCTCGGCGGGGCAATCTGCTGGCAGTCTCTGGCACTGCGGCCAGGAGCCGGTCGGTTGCAATTTCAGTATCACTGATAATTTATCTTGTCGACAAATAAAATACTTAAAAGCATAGCACGCCATTCCATACCTCGGCAAACACGTGAAACCTAGAGCGCGATTGAGGAAACGCTGCGGGAATCGGCGGAGATATAAGCCCGGATCTGACGCACGATCTGGTCGGCATGCGCCGTGGCAAGCCGGTCGCAGGCGTCCTCATCGCGCGCGATCATGGCGCTGACGATATGCTCGTGCTCGGCCACATACTGGCGCGGGAGGTCGTCGTCATAGGAACGGTAGTAAAGGCGAAGAATCCGGCGTCCGTCATCGAGCAGGCGCCGGAACAGGTCGGTGTAGTATTTGTTGCGACCGGCCTCGGCGATGGCGATGTGGAAATCGCGGTTGGCGGCGATCATGCCCAGCACGTCCCGCGCCTCGACCGCCTCGGCAAAGCGGCTCTGATGGGCGCGAATCCCGGCCAAATCGGCCTCGTTGTAATGGATCGCAGCAAGCCGCGCGGTGACGCGGTACATCAGCGTCAGGGCATCGAAAAATGCGCCGAGCTGCACGAAATCGATGTTGGAGACGATGGTCGTGCGATTGGTCAGAGCCGTGATCAACCCCTCCGCCGCAAGCCGGACGAGCGCCTCCCGAATGGGCGTGCGCGACATCGCAAAGCGTTCGGAAAGCTCGGTCTCGTCGATCGGGCTGCCGGGCGCGAGCTTCAGCTCGATGATTTCGTTGCGCAGCGTTTCATAGACATGCGCCACGCCGCCGCCGCGCCTGACCTGCTGGCTCTGGAGCCCGCCGCTCTCCAACGATGTCTTGACCATGATGCTCCGCTCTCCGGTTATTTTCACCAATATGCAACACTCCATGCACACAATCCATCATGCGTTTTAAATTTTTTTTGTCGACATAACAAATTTTCGGCATTAGTGTGACGACCTGTTCCACGATGATTGCCACCTGAAACGGACAGCGCCAACATGAAACCCGCCCGCATGAAAACCGCTCTGATCGTGCTTGCAGCGTGCAAGTCATCGCGCGACGGCAGCGGACAGGAGCGCTGGAGACCCGCCATGAAGGGAGAAAGCTGATGCCGTGCGATACGGAGGAAGTCTTTCGCCTTGCGGGGCAGCCGGATGCGGCGCGACGGGTTTTCGCCTATCTGCTCGACGGCCTGAACAGGGATGTCGGCAAGGGCCTGACCACCGCCTCAATCTACGATCTGCCGCGCATGCGTTCGCGCCGGGTGTTTTCCGAAAACATTGAGGCTTATGAGCCCGGCGGCTTCAAGCCGCTCGAGAAGAACCGCTATTTTGACACGGTGATCGCCGGCAACCGGCATTTCAGCACGACCAGCATCGAAGAGATCGCCGAGGTTTTCTTCGACTGGGAAAAGATCCGCGATCTCGGCTTCGAATCCAACATGAACCTCCCGGCCGTCGCCGACGGGCGTGTGATCGGAACGGTCAACATGCTGGGCTCGAAGGGTCACTTCACGCCAGAAACCGTCGCCCGGGCCCTGGCCTGGCAGCCGGCTGTCACCACGGCATTCCTTCTCTTGCATCTTGAAGACATCGAGACGGCCACATTTCACCCGACATGACGGAAACAACCCGACCAAGGATGTCCAAGGGACCGGAGAGTCCTGCGCAATGGCCCTCAAAGGGCCGCATAATCAAAATGAAAATATCTCAACCCGGAGAAACCGATCCATGAAAACAGCACTCACAGCAGCGATCCTTTCCTCGGCGCTTGCCGCGCCGCTGGCGGCTCAGGCCGAGGATTTCAACATCGCCTTCCTTGCCGCCTCGTCGCAGAACGGCTTCAACCAGGCGATCTATGATGGCATCAAGGAAGCCGCGTCCGGCTACGACAATGTCAGCACCCAGATTTTCGACGGCGAGTTTTCCGCCACCGCCCAGTTCTCCCAGGTCGAGGACATCGTCGCCGGCGGCAAGTTCGACGCCATCATCATCACGCCCAACGACACGGTCGGCATTGCAACGGCGCTGGAAGACGCGGTAAAGGCCGGCGTCAAGGTCGGCACGACGCTGTTTCCCGTCGGTCCCGAACTGACCGAAATGGAGCCCCAAGTGCCGGGCCTCACCGTTACCGTCGCCTCCGATCCGGTCGTCGGCGCCACCGCCCAGGCCAATGCGGTGGTCGACTACTGCGCCGACAAGGATCCGTGCAAGGTGGTCGTCCTGATCGGCCAGCTTGTCTTCCCCTTCGACAATGTGCGCAACGACACCTACAAGGAAATCCTCGGCGAGCATGACAATATCGAGATCGTCGCCACCGGCGAGGGCAATTACTCGCCCCAGGATTCGATGATCGCCATGCAGGACATCCTGCAGGCCAATCGCGACATCGATGTCGTGCTCTCCAATGCCGACCAGCATCTGATGGGTGCCGAGGTCGCGATTGCGGATGCCGGTCTCGATATCACGCAGATCTACACGCTGGGCGGCGGGCTGAACCAGATCGCGGTGGACGCGATCAAGGCCGGCAGCTGGAGCGGCACGCTGGCGCAGTTCCCGAAATCCATGGGCGCGGCCGCGCTCGACGCCATGGTCGAAACGCTCAATGGCGAAACCGTTCCGACCTGGATCGATGAATATTCGTTGCGCGAGACGCCGAAGATCATCACCAAGGAATGGCTGGACGAAAATCCGGATTTCGAGCCGGAATGGCAGGGCTGATACAGCCGCCCCCGGCGCGCGGGTCTGACGCGCGCCGGAACCCCGCCTTGCTCGGCGCGTCCTTGCGGCGTTTTCGTTCGACACGCCGAAGATGGAAAGGAAAGCCATGACCGATATCGCCATCCGGCTTCGGGGCGTCGCCAAGAGCTTTGGCGGGATGCGCATCCTGGACGATATCAATATCGACATTGAAAAAGGCTCCGTGCACGCGCTCGTCGGCGAAAACGGGGCCGGCAAGTCGTCGGTCGGCAAGATCGTCGGCGGCTATTACTCGGCGGATGAAGGCACGGTAGAGGTGTTCGGCGACGTCGTCACCCGGTTTTCGCCGCGCGACGCGCTTGGCCGCGGCATCGCGATGATCCATCAGGAACTTCAGCTCGTGCCCGAGCTTACCGTGCTGGAGAACGTGTTCCTCGGGCTCGAAAGCAATACCGCGGGCTTCCTGCGCAAGGGCGACCTCGCCCGCTTCCACGCGTTGGAGGAGACCTGCGATTTCGGCCTCAACCCGCATACCCGTATCGCCGATATGCGGATCGCCGAGCGCCAGAAGGTCGAGATCATGCGTGCGATTGCCCGTGATGCGCGGGTGATCATCATGGACGAGCCGACCTCCTCGCTGACCGAGGACGAGGCCGAACGCCTGCACCAGCTGATCGCGCGGCTGAAGGCCCGCGACGTCACCGTGATCTATGTCAGCCACTTTCTCGATCATATCCTCGCCAATTGCGACCGAGTGACCATCATGCGCGACGGCAAGGTGATCCGCACCGATGCGATTGCCGGCGAGACCAAGAACAGTCTCGTCGATTCGATGCTGGGCGAGGCCTCGGAGATCAGCTGGCCCACACTTCCACCGCGCCCCGCCGAACAGGGGACGCCGGTCGTCGAGATGGAGAATGTCGCTACCGACACCGGCCTTTCCGATATCACGCTGAAGATTTTCCCGGGCGAGATCGTCGGCCTGATCGGCCTTGTCGGCTCCGGCCGCTCGGAGGTGGCGCGCGCGCTCTTCGGCGCCGATCCGATCGTCTCCGGCCGCTATGCCATTCAGGGCGTCGTGCAGAACCGCCGGCTCAGGGTTCCACGTGCCATCGCCCAGGGCATCGCCTTCGTGCCGGAAGACCGGCGCAAACAGGGACTTGTGCTGACCCAGACGACCCGTCCCAACATCTCGCTCGCCTCGCTCGGCAACATCTCGCGTCATGGCTTCATCAATCACGGGCTGGAACGCAGCCGGGCGCAAAGCATGATCGACCATTTCGGCATCGTTCCCTCCGCCATCGACGGCAAGGTCGCCTTTTACTCCGGCGGCAACCAGCAGAAGGTGCTGCTGTCGAAATGGGCGGTGGAAAAGCCGCGCCTGCTGATCCTCGATGAACCAAGCCGGGGCGTCGATATCGGCGCCCGGCAGAGCATTCACGAATTCATCATCGAAATGGCGGAAAACGGCGTGGCCGTGCTTTTGATCTCCTCGGAGCTCGAGGAGGTCATCAATCTCTCCCATCGCGGCTATCTGATGAGCGACGGCCGCATCTTCGCGGAGACCGACTGCCGGGACACCACGGTCGACGAGGCACTGCACCGCATCTTTGAAGAACAAGGCGCCGTCTCCCGCGGCAAGGAGGTCACCCAACCATGAGCGACGTTCAGACACCTGCCCGCCGTTTTTCCATCACACCCGGCGATTTCGCCCGCGAGTACGGCGTTCTCACCATCATCGTCATTCTGATGGTCGGCCTCAGCCTGATTTCCGACAGTTTCCTGACGGCCCGTAACCTGCTCAACATCGTCAACCAGTCGGCGCCGCTGGCGATCATCGCCTGCGCGCTGACGCTCGTCATCATCGGCGGCGGGTTCGATCTGTCGACCGGCGCGATTTTCGGCGTGGCCTCGGTCGCGGCCGGCTGGATCGCCGTTCACGTCGATCCCTATACAGCGATTGTCGCCGGTCCGCTGATCGGGCTTGCGCTCGGCACGGTCAATGGCGCGATCATAACCGGCTTCGGGGTGCACTCCTTCCTGGTGACGCTGGCCACCAGTCTCGTCTATCGCGGCATCGCCATCCTGATCACCGGCGGCGCGCTGATCCCCGTCAGGATCGCCGAGTTTTCCTGGATCGGTCGCGGCCGCATCGGCATGGTCAATATCGCCGTCATCGTGCTGATCATCTTCATGGTGATCTTCATGGTGCTCTTGAACCGCACCACATTCGGCCGCCGCGTCTTCGCCGTCGGCGGCAATGAAGAGGCCGCGATCCTGTCGGGCATCCGCACCAATCTGATCAAGATCGTCACCTTCTCGCTGTCGGGCATGGCCGCCGGTCTTGCCGGCGTGATCGCGGTGTCGCGCATTTCCATGGCCTCGCCCCAGGCCGGTATCGGCATGGAGTTCGAGGCAATCGCGGCCGTCATCCTTGGCGGAACCTCGATCATGGGCGGTTCGGGCGCCATCTGGCGCTCGGTCGCGGGCGTGCTTCTGATGGCGCTGATCGGCAACGGTTTCAACATCCTCAACGTGAACCCCTTCTACAAGGACCTCACCACCGGCGTGATCATCGTCGTCGCGGTCGCGCTGGCCGCATCGGGCCGGCGCAGCCGCTGACATCCTTCACGCATTGCACAGAGACTTCCCATGACTGACAAAATCACGCGCGTCTCGACCGATGTCGGCGGCACCTTCACCGACCTCGTCTATTTCGAGACCGACCTTGAAACCGGCGTCCAGACCGTTCGCACGGAAAAATCCGACACCACGCCGCCGGATTTCGAAAAGGGCGTTCTCAACGTTCTGGACAAGGCCAAGGTCGATGTCGGCTCAGTCGATTTCTTCGCCCACGGCACCACTGTCGTCATCAACGCGCTGACCGAACGCAAGGGCGCCAAGGTCGGGCTGATCACCACCAAGGGTTTTCGCGATTCCATCGAGATCGGCCGCGGCAACCGGCCGGACTTCTTCAATCTCAGATACAAGAAGCCCGCCCCCTTCGTGGAGCGTTACCTCCGCCGCGAGATCGTCGAGCGGATGGACTATCACGGCAACGAGGTCACGCCGCTGGACCTCTCCTCGCTCGACGAGACGCTCGCCCTGTTCCGCGCCGAGGGCATAGAAGCCATCGCGATCAGCCTGCTGCATGCCTATGCCAACCCCGATCACGAAATCCGCCTGAAGGCCGAGGTCGAGGCGCGCTGGCCCGATGTGACGGTGGTCGCCTCGCACCAGATCACCCGCGAATGGCGCGAATATGAGCGCACCAACACCGCGATCCTGTCCGCCTATGTCCAGCCCAAGGCGCAGCGTTATCTGGAGAAGCTGGAGGCCGGGCTCAACGGCAAGGGCTATTCCGGCCAGCTCTTCATCATGCAGTCGAATTGCGGCGTCGATTCCCTCGACGCGATCAAGGCAGTGCCGATCACCATGGTCGAAAGCGGGCCGGCCTCCGGCTTCTGGGGCGCTGCCGAACTCGGCCGGATCATCGGCGAACCCAATATTCTGGCGCTCGATATCGGCGGCACCACCGCCAAATGCTCGCTGATCGAAAACAACCAGGTCACCATCAAGACCGATTACTGGATCGAGCGCGACGGCAAGTCCGCCGGTTACCCGATCATGGTGCCGGTGGTGGACCTTGTGGAAATCGGCAATGGCGGCGGCTCGATCGCCTGGGTCGACGATTTCGGCAAGCTGCATGTCGGCCCGCATTCGGCCGGCTCCACCCCCGGTCCCGCCGCCTATGGCCGCGGCGGCGAGGACGCAACGACGACGGACGCCAATCTGGCGCTCGGTCGGATCAACAGGGATTATTTCTGCGGCGGCTCGGTCGAGGCGGATATCCCGGCGCTGGAAAACGCGCTCGGAAAGCTGGCCGAACGCATGGGCAATTCGCCCGAGGACGTCGCGCGCGGCATCATCCGCATCGCCAATTCCAACATGGTCAACGCACTGAAACTGGTCTCCGTCAATCGCGGCTATGACCCGCGCGATTTCACCCTGGTGGTGTTCGGCGGCGGCGGCCCGATGCATGGCGTGGCGCTTGGCCAGGAACTGGGCGTCAAGAAGGTTGTCGTGCCACGCGGCGCGCCGGTGTTCTCCGCCTGGGGGATGATGATGTCGGACCTGCGTCGCGACTATTTCGTCACCCGGCTGATGGACAGCGCCGACCGCGAGGGCCTGGATGACCTGCTCTCCCACACCATGGAACGCGCCCGCGCCGAATATGCCCGCGAGGGCTTCGGCCCCGACAAGGTTTCGCTCAAGCCGATGGTGCGCTGCCGCTACCAGAACCAGGAATTCGCCGTCGAGGTGCCGGTGCCCGCCGGCCCCGTGACCGAGGAAACCCTGACCAAGATGGTCTCGGAATTCCACGAGATCTACGAGCGCGAATATACCTATCGCCTTGCCGCCGGCGTCGAGATCATCGGCCTGCATCTGGTCGCCGCCGCCGAGGTGGGCAAGCTTGAACTGGTGGCGCTGCCGAAGACCGGCGCGAAGCTGGAGGACGCGGTGAAGGGCCGGCGCATGGTCGATTACGCCACCGAAGGCCGGCACGAGGCCACCATCTATGACAGCACGAAATTCGAGCCGGGCATGTCCTTTACCGGGCCGGCGGTGATCGAGGATCCGGGCACCACCATCGTCGTCCATCCCGGCAACCGCGTCTTCATCGACGATTTCGGCAACACGCATATCGAGACGAGGGGCTGAGCCATGACCGACAAGACCTTTGATCCCGTCACTTTCGACATCATCCAGAACGCGCTGGAAGCGATTGCCGACGAGATGTTCTACGCCCAGGTGAAGACCTCGATGAGCGCGATCATCTACGAGGTGCTCGACCTCTCCACCTCGATCCTCAACCCTGAAGGTGAGATCGCCGCATCGGGCGCTGGCATTCCGGCCTTCATCGGTGTGCTGGACAAAGCGATCGCGGGCATTCGCGCCAAGTTTCCGCTGGAGGATATTCGCGAGGGCGATGTGTTCGCCTCCAACGACCCCTATTTCGGCGGCGTCACCCATCTGAACGACATGGTGCTGGCAGCACCCGTGTTTCATGATGGCGTGATGGTCGCCTGGGTCGCGAACATCGCCCACTGGAACGATGTCGGCGGCAATGTTCCGGGATCGATGTCGGCCGAGGCCACCGAAATCTTCCAGGAAGGCATCCGCATTCCGGCGGTGAAGCTGTTTACCGCAGGCGTCGAGAATGCCGCCGTCTTTGATATCATGAAGATCAACTCCCGCCTGCCGGACTACCTGAATGGCGATCTGTGGGCCGCGATCGCTGGTCTGCGCATCGGCGAGCGCCGGGTGCTGGAACTGGTCGAAAAATACGGCGCGGACACGTTCGCCGCGGCCGTCACCGACTATATGGACCTCGGCGAACGCCGCGCCCGCGCCGCACTCGCCAACATCCCGCAGGGCAGCTACAGCTTTTCCGAGGAGCAGGACAGCGGCGTGGTCCACAAGGTCACGCTGACGGTCACCGCCGACGAATTCATCGTCGACCTCACCGACAACCCGGCCCAGTCCGGCTCGCTCAACTGCTCGCGCGAGGGCACCGAGATTGCCGTGCAACTCGCCTTCAAGGACTTCACCGATGCCGACGCGCCCGGCAATGGCGGCTTCTTCCGGCCGCTCAAGGTGGTGACCAAGCCCGGCACGATCTATCACGTCGAGGCTCCCGGCGCGCTCGGCTATTATGCCGAGGTCGAAATCCGCTTGTTCGACATGCTGCTGCGCGCCATGGCCGAGCATTTTCCGGGTTCGGTTCCGGCCGGCAACTTCGCCTCGATCTGCGGCACCAATATCGGCGGTCCGCACCCCGACACCGGACGCCACTACACCATCGTCGAGCCGCAGGTCGGCGGCTGGGGCGCGTGGGAAGGCTCCGACGGCGTGTCCGGCCAGTTCTCCGGCTTCCACGGCGAGACCTTCAACTGCCCGGCCGAAGTCGCCGAGGCCCGCTACGGGCTCGGGATCGAGCAGGTGGCGCTGAACAGCGAGCCCGGCGGCGAAGGCCAGTGGCGCGGCGGCAAGGGCATCGAGGTGCATTACCGCGTGCGCGCCGACGACAACTTCCTCTCGGTCGGCTACACCCGCTCGCGCATGCCGCCCTGGGGCGCTTCCGGCGGGCTGGACGGCTCGGTCAACTATGTCGAGGTCCTGCGTCGCGACGGCTCCCGCGACCGCCACGCGTTTACCACCAACCTCACGGTCAACGAAGGCGACATCATCCGTGTTGTCACCGGCAATGGCGGCGGCTACGGTGACCCGCGTGAGCGCAGCCGCGCCGATATCGAGCGCGATCTGAAGAACGAATACCTCACGCCCGAAC
This sequence comes from Martelella sp. FOR1707, assembly GCF_053484265.1. Lineage (NCBI taxonomy): Bacteria > Pseudomonadati > Pseudomonadota > Alphaproteobacteria > Hyphomicrobiales > Aurantimonadaceae > Martelella > Martelella sp. FOR1707. The sequence continues at coordinate 219,022 of NZ_JBAKFP010000001.1, forward strand.
GCGCCAGGGAAATCTACGGCTACGAGGCCTGACCGAACGCGCCCCGCCGCACTCCCAATCCCTTGCCTTCGCGGCAAGGGATTGGGAACCGGTTTGGGCACACAGAACGGATTCTATTGAAGCTTGGAGGGATCGAGGCGAAGCCGGCTGCCGGCATGATGCATTGCGCTTATCGCTTCGCGGAATTTTCCGAATATCGTTTGTGCTTGTCTGGAGGTTATCTTTCGGTTCCGGCCTGCGAGGACAGGCCGCTTCGGGAGGGTGCATGTCCAAACCGGATCGACCGAATATCCTTTGCCTTGTCAGCGAAGACTATCCGCCGCGCCTTGGCGCCGATGGCGACCCGGTGGCGCGGACACCGCATCTCGATCAACTGGCGTGCGAGGGCGTTCTCTTCGTGGCGGCGAACTGCACCTCGCCGGTCTGTGCGCCCTCGCGTTTTGCGATCCTGACCGGGCGCCATGCGGAAAGCTGCCGCGGGCCCAGCACATGCAAACCACGGCGCGGTTGCCCGAGAGCTTCGACACCTATCCCGATTTGCTGCGCAAGGCGGGCTATTACTGCAGCAACAATGCCAAGACCCACTACAATTGTGATGTCGATCCTGCCGCGATCTGGGATGAAAGCAGCCGCAGCGCGCGGGATGGCCCATTCGCTAGCTATCAGCAGCTGTAGCGCGCAGCAAGCCGGTTGATGTAGTTTTCGAAAATGCCGGCCATGTCGATGGTTTCTCCCGAGCGCAGCCATTGCTCCTGCAGGCCGTCCATCATGGCGATGATCTCGAAGGCGAGGGCTTCTACATCGGCCGCCGGATCGAATGTTTTCTCAACCTGTCCGGATCTGAGCGCCCTGGCGATCATGCTATGCGTCCTTTGCGAACGATCGGCAAACCAATCCGCCGCCGGGTGATCGGCCGACAGGCTTTCCACCGAAAGAAGCGCGAAGGCGCGGATCACGCCCGGGATCGTCTCGTTATACCGGACGATATCCGCAAGCGAGGCAAGAAAAGCCCGCCAGCCGGCGTCCTCATTCGGCAACATGTCGGCGGTGACCGCGTCCCTCTCTTCCAGAACCGCCAGCAGAAGATCGGTCTTGCTTGGAAAATGATGCAGCAGGCCGGGAAGCGTCAGCCCGACTTCCGCAGCAACCGTTGCGATGGCTGCATTCTGGTAGCCCGACTGGCTGAATACCCGAACGGCCGCCTTCACGATTTCCGCGCGCCGCTGCCGACCCTTTCCATAGGGACCGCGCGCACGGCTCTCCGTCTTTTGAGGAGCTGGTTGTGTCGGGTCGTTCGTCGGCATGCGCTGGCGTCTCCATTCGGCTTCCAGAATACATGAAACGCGCCCAATTTAAAAACCTAGTAATTGGTAGCTTTTTGTGATTTCGTGTCGCGACAGTGATCGACGCCGAACCGATCAGGCGGTTGTCGGTCAAGAACGAGCATGCCGGAAATCAAGGGAGGCGAGTATGAACAGCGATCAGGCGCGCGGCGCGGCCATCAATATCGAGCAGCTTCTGGACGAATTGACGCTGGAGGAGCAGGTCTCGCTGATGGCGGGCGCGGATTTCTGGACAACCGTTCCCGTGCCGCGCCTCGGCATCCCGGCCGTGAAGGTGTCTGATGGCCCGAATGGCGCGCGCGGCGCTGGAGGCCTGACCAACGGAACGCCGGCCGCCGCCTTTCCCTGTGCCATTTCGCTTGGGGCAAGCTGGAACAGCGACGCGGTTTATGAGATGGGGGCGACGCTTGCCGCCGAGGCACGCTCGAAAGGCGCGCGGGTGCTGCTCGCGCCGACGGTCAACATGCACCGTTCGGGGCTGAACGGGCGCAATTTCGAGTGCTATTCGGAAGACCCGTTTCTGACCTCCATGCTCGCGGTCGCCTATATCAAGGGTCTGCAGGACAATGGTGTCGCGGCGACGATCAAGCATTTCGTCGCCAATGATTCCGAGATCGACCGACAGACGATCTCGTCCGATGTCGATGAGCGGACACTGCGCGAAATCTACCTGCCGCCATTCGAGGCCGCGGTCAAAAAGGCCGGCGTCTGGGCGGTGATGACCGGCTATAACCGTCTCAACGGCGTCCATATGGACAGCCACAAATGGGCGCTGCAGGACGTGATGCGGGGTGAGTTCGGCTATGACGGCATCTTCATGTCGGACTGGTTCGGCACGAATTCGGTCGCGGACTCTGTGAATGCCGGACACGATCTCGAAATGCCGGGGCCGACGCGCTATCGCGGCGCCAGGCTTTTGGAAGCCGTGAAGGCCGGCGCGGTCGACCCGGAAACGATCCGCGCCGCCACGCGCCGCCTTCTGATCCTGTTCGAGCGCGTCGGCGCTTTCGACAGCACCGGACCCGAGCCTGAAAGATCGCGGGATGCGCCCGAGACCCGCGCGCTGATCCGTCGTCTTGGCGCGGAAGGCGCGGTGCTCTTGAAGAACGAAGGCGATCTGCTGCCGCTGGACAAGAGCGTGTCGATCGCGACCCTCGGTCCCAATGCCGCCGTGGCGCGGCTGATGGGCGGCGGATCGGCGCAGATCAACGCGCCCTATCGGGTCACGCCGGTCGAAGGACTGAAGACCGCCTTCGGCGACAATCGTGTTTCCCACGCCAAGGGCTGCGCCAACAGCCGGCTGACGCAGGCCTTGCAGGGCGATATCGAACTCCGCTACTTCCATGGCCGTCGCCTTGAAGGCGCACCCGTCCACACCGAGAGCCAGGATACGCTCGACTGCTTCTGGTTCGACCTGCCTGTCCCGGAGCTGGACCCTAACGACTTTTCCGTGCGCGCGGTTGCCAGCTTCACCCCGCAGGAAAGCGGTACGTTTCGCGCCGGGATGACCAATGCCGGCCTTGCGCGCGCCTATCTCGATGGCGAACTGCTGCTCGACGGCGAGAGCGACTGGAAGCCGGGTCAGAACTTCTTCGGGACCGCCAATGACGAAAGGCTGGCTGAGGTCGAGCTTCAGGCCGGAACCACCTATCAGCTCGTGATCGAATACCGCTCCCCGGAAACCGCCGAGCGCGGCATAACCGTTCGCGCGCTCCGGTTCGGGATCGAGAAGACGATGGGGCAGCGGGAAATCGACGATGCCGTCCGGCTTGCGGGCGAGCAGGATGTGGCGGTGCTGTTCGTCGGCCGCCAAGAGGAATGGGACAGCGAGGGGTACGATCTGCCGGACATGGCCTTGCCCGGCCGGCAGAATGCGCTGATCGAGGCCGTCGCCGCCGTAAACCCGAACACGGTCGTGGTTCTGCAGACCGGCGGGCCGGTGGAGATGCCCTGGCTCGACAAGGTGAAGGCGGTCGTCCAGTTCTGGTATCCGGGCCAGGAGGTCGGCAATGCGATTGCCGATGTGCTGAGCGGCGCCGCTTATCCGGGCGGAAGGCTGCCGCAGACATTCCCCCGCCGCATGAAGGACAATTCAGCCTGGAGCGACGACGCGCTCACCTATCCCGGCAAGGACGGGCATGTGCGTTATGACGAAGGCGTTTTCGTCGGCTATCGTCATCACGACAGCCATGATGTGCCGCCGCTCTTTCCCTTCGGTTTCGGCCTCGGATACACGCAGATGAGCTGGGGCGAGGCAAGCGCCGACACCGGCATCATGACGGAGACAGGCATCGCGGTCACCGTGCCGCTGGAGAATGCCGGATCGATGGATGGCGTCGAGGTTGTGCAGCTCTATGTGCATCCGGAGGCGATGGTGGAAGACGTGCCCGTCGCCCGCCCGGAAAAGGAGCTGCGCGCCTTCGCGCGTCTCGCGCTCGAACCGGGCGAGAGCGGGGAGGCCCGTCTGCAGATCACGCCGCGCGATCTCGCCTATTTCGATGTCGAACGCCAGAGCTGGGTCGCGCCCGCCGGCCGCTATGCGCTTCTCGTGGCCGCCAATGCCGGCGATGTCCGCCAGCGTCTGGTGATCGAGCTTCCGTCCGAATGGTCCGAACCGGCCTGACTGATGGCCGGTGCGGTTGATTGCCGATTGCGCAGCTCGACCCCGCTTGTGGCCAAACACGGCATGGAAGGGAACCCGCAGCCATCGGTGGCGGTTCGCAAAAGGCTATTCTATGAATGTCCCCAAACGACCGTGCTTTCATGGCGCTTGATGCTGTGCCGCAGGCTGTCAAACGAGATCATGATTTGGCTGGCGAAGCGCTCGGAGGCCGGGCTGCGCAACGCGCCGACCTTGCGCATGATCCCGAGCGAGCGGTTCGGCTGAGGGATTTGATAGGGCAGAACCTCGATCGTGCTTCTGTCGCGGAGGGCAAAAACCACCGAAAACGGCAGAACAGCCAGCGCATCGGTTTCCGCAAGAAAATGGGTGACGCTCATCAGCGAACCGCCGGAATAGCGGATGTTCAGTTCCGACATGCCAATGGTCGTCAGAATCATCTGCAGATCCGACATCAGCGGTGAGCCCGGCAGCGGTGCGACCCAAGGAAAAGACGTCAGATCCTTCGCCTCGATCGGACGCTTGCGCATCAGAGGATGGTCCCGCCGACAGGCGACGATATTGCGGCCAGGCAGGATCTCGGTGAACTCGAAGTTGGGGCCGGACGTTACTTCGCCCATGGCGACGATGCCAAGATCAATTTGGTCGCCCTCCAGCGCCGCAACCACCTCGGGCAGGTTCATGTAGCTTTGCTGGATGACGATTTGGGGTTCGCGGCACTGGAATTCCCCGATCATACGGCTGATGATCGCATCCATGAAGAAGGGCACGCCGCCGAGGCGGACAAGCCCCTTGCTGCCCTTGACAAAGCCCCGTACCGTATCCGAGGCCTGACGCGAGGCGGCGATGATGACCCGCCCCTGTGCTGCCAGTTGCGCCGCCAGCGGCGTGGCCTGCAATGGACGGCGCCCTTTGACGAACAAAGGCTCGCCTATCCGCGCCTCAAGCATGGACAGGGATCGGCTGACAGCGGGCTGGGTCAGGCCCAGCATGGCCGCGCCCTCGGAGACGCCGCCGGCGTCCAGCACTGCGGCAAGCTGCATCAGGTGGCGTTCGTTCAGTTTCATAGCAAACTGGTATACGGGTCGCGGCAGAAATCAAGAAGAATCGTTTGCCTCCATGTTACACGATCGTCAAGGGGAAGGGAGGCCCCTGGCGAGATGGAGGATATTCGGAGCGCATCAAGCGATGCTGCCAGGGTGGCAGAGGCGGGGCTGGCGTCCGAACTCGATCGCCGTCTTTCGGAAGTCACGCCCTCGCGCCTGGCCGAGGCGATGCGTCTGACCGGCCGCCATTTGCATCTGCTCATTGCCGAACTTCGCCCTTCGCCCGAAGAGTTTCGGCAGGTGATACGCTTCTTGACCGATGTGGGTCACCATTCCGATCGCACGCGGCAGGAATGGGCGCTTCTGGCGGATGTACTGGGTGTATCGACGACGATAGATGCGCTGAACCACCCGCGTCCGCAAGGCGCAACCCCCAACACCGTAACCGGCCCATTCTATCGCGCCGATGTGCCGCAACTGCCGCTTGGTGCGGATCTGTCGCGCGACGGCAAAGGCGAACGTCTGCGTGTGACGGGCTGCATCCTTGACCTTGCCGGGCGCGGATTGCCGGGCGCCATGATAGAGGTCTGGCACGCCAATGCAGCGGGACTTTACGAAAATCAGCAGGCCGGCCTGCAACCGGAGTTCAATCTCCGTGGTCGGTTTCAGGCGGACAATAAAGGACGCTTCGACTTCCTGTCGGTCAAGCCCGGCGGCTACGCGCTACCGGCCGATGGGCCGGCGGGTCAGCTTATGGCCGCCATCGGGTGTTCTCTGGAACGGCCGGCACATCTGCATTTCCGGGTCACGGCCAAAGGCCAGCAGACCCTGACCACGCATATCTTCGATCGGGCGGATCCCGCCATCGGCCGGGATGCGATCTTCGGCGTGAAACCCGAGCTTTTGGCGGACTTCCGCGTGGCCCGGACATCGTCCGGTGCGCCGGAACATCTACTTGAACTGAAATTGGTGCTTTGCCCACAAGGGCAGCCCGAATGTGAAACCATGGGAGAAAAGTGAAACATGGCACAAATCAGCGGCTACCACCACCTGACGCTTTCCACGGATGGCGCACAGGAGGATTTCGACTTCTACACCAAGACCCTGGGGCTTCACTCGGTCAAGCGCACGGTGCTGTTTGACGGCGTGATCCCGGTCTATCACCTCTATTACGGCTCGCCCAATGGCGACGCCTCAACCATCATCACCACCTTCCCGTTCCGCAAGCCGGGCGTCTATGGCCGCCGCGGCACGAACCAGTCGCGCACCATCATGCAGGCGATCCCGAAGGGGGCTGCGAGCTTCTGGGTCGACCGGCTGAACGAGCGCGGCATCAAGGCCGAGAAGATCACCCGTTTCGGCGCCGACCGCGTCGTCTTCGCCCATCCCTGCGGCATTCCGCATGAGCTGGTGGAAAGCGACAGCGACAACCGCGCGCCAATCGTCAACGAGGCGCAGGGCGTGAGCGCCGAACACGGCATCAAGGGCATTTACGGCGCGCTGGTCGCCTGCTTTGATCGCACTGCAATGGACGATTTCATGACGATCGCTCTGCCCCTGACCAAGGAAGCCGATTCCGATGAGGGCACCGTTTACCGGGTCCCGGACGCCGATGGCATCATCCAGCGCGTCGAGGTGATCACCGACCGGGAAAGCCCGCAGGGCACCTGGACGCTGTCGGGCGGCACGATCCATCATCTGGCGCTGAACACCGGCGATGAGGAAAACCAGATGAAGCTGCGCGCTCATATCGAGGGTCTCGGCTTCACCGATATTTCCGAGCAGAAGGACCGCAACTACTTCAAGTCCTGCTATGTCCGCTCGCCGGGCGGCGCGCTGTTCGAACTGGCATGGACCACGCCGGAAGGCTGGGCCCGCGACGAGCCTCCGGGCCAGATCGGCAAAACGCTGGTGTTCCCGCCGTGGTTCAAGGATCGCGAGGAAGAGCTGCGCCAAGGTCTTGAGGCTGCGGAATTCAAATGACGATAGCTTAGGGTGTGCTTCGTTGTGGCGCGCTGGGTGGACAGGCTGGACTTGGCCACCGCCACCCGCGTCGCCCGCCCGCCAATCCCGGTGCTGGATCTGCCCGATGTCTGCGTGCTCCGCTCGCTGGAAGATGCGCGTGTACTTCTTCTACCAGGTCAGATGCAGGTGCGCGTCACTAGAACCCGATTGCGCGCAGCAGCAGGAAGCATGCGGCGGAAAGGAGCGCTGCTGCGGGCACTGTGATCACCCAGGCTGCGATGATCGTCATGAAATGGGAACGGCGGACGAGTTTGCGGCGGGCGCGTTCCTGCCCGGGCAGCCTGCGATCGGCCGGGCTTTCCCGCGTCAGGCGACGCGCGCGTCGTTCGTTGTGCCACTCCCGGAAAAAGCCGACACCAAAGACCCCGCCGACCGCAATATGGGTGGAACTCACCGGCAGTCCCAGCCAGGATGCGGCAATGACGGTAACCGCAGCCGACAGCGCCACGCAATAGGCCCGCATCGGATTGAGCTTGGTGATCTGGCTGCCGACCATGCCGATCAGCTTGGGCCCGAACAGAACAAGGCCGAAGGAAATGCCGAGCGCGCCGATCAGCATGACCCAGAGCGGTATCGAGACCTCGCCCGCCACGCTTGAGGACTGATGTACATAGGCGATCGCGGCAAGCGGCCCGACAGCATTGGCAACGTCATTGGCCCCGTGGGCGAAGGAGAGCAGCGCCGCCGAGACGACGAGCGGCGCGCTGAACAGCGATTTCAGCGACCGGTTCCGGTTTTCCAGTCCTTTGGACTGCCGCCGGATGAGCGGCACGGACAATAGGCCCATTGCCACGCCAACGACCACACCGATCAGCAGCGCGGTGGAGAGATCAATGGCCAGCACATGTTTCAGGCCCTTGAGCGCAAGATAGGTGGCGAAGGCCGCGCTCATCACGCCGATCAGCACCGGCACCCAGGTCCGGGCCGCGGCGATCTTGTCGTCGACATAGATGACCCGCCATTTGATGAAGGCGAGCATCGCCGCGGCGAAAATGCCGCCGAGCAGCGGTGAAATCACCCAGCTTGCGGCAATCTTGCCCATCGTCGCCCAGTCGACGGTTCCAAGCCCCGCAGCAACGATGCCCGCGCCCATGACGCCACCGACGACGGAATGCGTGGTCGAGACCGGCGCGCCGATCCAGGTGGCGATATTGACCCAGATCGATGCGGCCAGCAGCGCCGCCATCATCGCCCGCACGAACACTGCCGTGTTGGAAAGCGCCGAGGGATCGATGATGCCCTTGGAAATCGTGGACACCACATCGCCGCCTGCCAGCAGCGCGCCAGCGCTTTCGAAAACGGCGGCGATGGCAATCGCGCCCAGCAGCGACAGGGCTTTCGCCCCGACCGCCGGCCCCATATTGTTGGCCACGTCATTCGCGCCGATATTGAGGGCCATATAGGCCCCGAAGGCCGCGGCGACGATCAGCGCCAGGCTCTGCGGTTCGCCGCCGGCGAAAATCGCGGCGGCCACGGCTGCAAACGAAACGAAGACAAGGCTGACGCCGACCCCCACCAGGGGGCGCGAGGCGTACATGGAGGCTTCCTCAAGCCGCGAAAGACGGTTCAGGTCCTTATCGAGCGTCTTCCATTGCCGGTTGGCGTCATCGGTCAATATGATTTTCCTTGAAGTCCTGAGAACCGCCGGCTTGCGGCACGGCTCTCAACGTCACCGCGCCTGTTCGAGAAGAGCCGGAAGATCCTTCAGGATCGCCTTCAGCTGAGGCTCTTCCACGACCCGTGCCGCATCGTCGTGGTGCATCCATTTGCGTTCGCGCTCCCCCATTTCCGGAAATGTGTCGGCAAGCTCGATCACCCTGATCGCATAGACATACACATCCGTGGTCACCGGCAATCCGCCATCGACGATCTTCTTGTAGCGATAGCGTCCGACGCGCCTTGCTTCGCCGCCGCGATGAACCCCGGCCTCTTCCCACGCCTCTTCCAGCGCCGTGCCGGTTCCATCCGTGCCGGCCACGGGCCATCCCTTCGGGATGATCCAGCGCCTGGTCGTGCGCGAGGTGATGAGCAGGACTTCCGGTCCGGCATTTCCCTGTCGATAGCAGAGCGCGGCGATCTGCACATGTGCAGGCCGGCCGAGAAGAGGGGCGAGATAGCTATTCCAGATCCGTGAGAACATCGGGACACCGTTCAGGAGCGGTCAATATCCCCGCTGCTTATAAAAATGCCAGCCCGATCACAAGGTTAGTGGGGCAAAACTCCCGTATTATCTCCGGATTGTGACCAAGGCGGTTTCCTGCGCCAAGCAAAAGCGGACGGCAAAGCCTTCGGCCGCCTCTCGATGTTCAACGACAAACAGCGGTTCCGGAGAACTTGATCAGGCGCTCGCGTTCTCCGTCGCCGGCCCCGGATGGTGGCAGGCGAAACTGTGTTGAGGGTTCCCGCTCGGGTCCGTACGCAGCGCCGGGACCTCGTTCGCGCATATCGCGGTCGCGCGGGGGCAACGGGTGCGGAAAACGCAGCCTGACGGCGGATTGAGCGGGCTCGGCAGGTCGCCTTCCAGCGGCACGGCTTTCTTGTTGCGTTCGATCTCGGGGTCGGGGATCGGCACGGCGGAAAGCAGGGCCTGCGTATAGGGATGCTGCGGCGAGGCGTACAACACGTCGCTCGGCGCCACTTCCATCACCCGCCCGAGATAGAGCACCATGATCCGCGTCGAAATATGTTTCACCACAGACAGGTCATGGGCGATGAACATCAGCGCAAGACCCAGCTCGCGCTGCAACTCCATCAGCAGATTGATGACCTGCGCCTGGATCGACACGTCAAGCGCGGAGACCGGTTCATCGCAGATGATCAGTTTCGGGCGCACGATCAAAGCGCGGGCGATGCCGATACGCTGGCACTGGCCGCCCGAGAATTCGTGGGGATACCGGTTGATCTGGTTGGGCAGAAGCCCGACCCGGCTCATCATTTCCTGGACCCGTTCGCGGACCTCTTCCTTCGCCATCCCCTTCTGGTGGGTGATGAGCGGTTCGGCGACGATGTCGCCGACCTTCATGCGCGGGTTGAGGCTGGCAAGAGGATCCTGAAAGATCATCTGGATATCGCTGCGATATTTCAGCATTTCGCGCGCAGACAGATCCAGCAGGTTCGTCCGGCCGTTCCACAGCGCCTGGCCTGTTGCCGGCACCATGCGGATGATGGCGCGCGCCAGCGTCGACTTGCCGCAACCGGATTCGCCGACAATGCCCAATGTCTCGCCCGGACGAAGCTCGAAGCTGACGCCGTTGACGGCATGCAGGGACAAAGGCTTGTGCCAGGGCATGCTGCCCCTGCGGTGAATATCGAAGGTGACGCGGACATCGTCCGCTTTCAGCAGAACATCATCCGTCATTGGACATCTCCCTTGGCTTCGACCTCGCCGCCGGTCACCTCGGCGATCGGCCTGTTGCAGGCGCGCAACCTGCCAGGGGCGAACTCGGTCAGCGGGTCGAGGTGGTCCAGACAGTCCTCTCCGGCAAAATCACAGCGCGGCACAAACGGACAGCCTTGCTGAAGGCGCGCCATGTTGGGGGGATTGCCCGGAATGGAACGGAGCACATCGTCATTGCGGTCAACGCGCGGTATGGAGCCGATAAGCCCGCGCGTATAGGGATGGGTCGCATTTTTGAACAACGCATCGACCGGCCCCTTTTCCATGACCTGTCCGCCATACATCACCATCGCCCGTTCGGCCGCGCCGGCAACCACGCCGAGATCATGCGTGATCAGGATCAGCGCCATGCCGAAATCGCGCTGAAGGTCGGAAAGCAGCCGCATGATCTGGGCCTGAACGGTGACGTCGAGCGCGGTCGTCGGCTCGTCGGCAATCAGCACTTCGGGACGACAGAGCAGCGCCATGGCGATCATCACGCGCTGGCGCATGCCGCCGGAAAATTCGTGCGGAAAGAGATTGACGCGCGATTTCGCATCGGGAATGCGCACGGCATCCAGCATGCGCACGCTTTCGGCGATCGCCGCCCGTTTCGTCATGCCCTTGTGAAGCTGCAGCACTTCCGCCATCTGCTCGGAAACCCGCATATAGGGGTTCAGCGAAGTCATAGGGTCCTGGAAGATGATCGCCATGCGGTTGGCGCGGATGGGGTTGATGACCTTCGGCGGGGCGTTGAGGATTTCGGTTCCGTCGAATTTTACCGAGCCGGTGGCCTCGCCGTTGGCGGCCAGAAGACCCATCATCGCGAACACCGTCTGGCTCTTGCCCGATCCGCTCTCGCCGACGATCGCCAGCGTCTCGCCGCGATCAAGCGAGAAGTCGACGCCGCGCACGGCGAAGACGGGGCCGGAATTGGTCGTGAACCGGATATCCAGATTGGAAACGTCGAGAAGCGCCATGTCAGCGATCCTTCGGGTCTAGCGCATCGCGCAGGCCGTCGCCCAGAAAGAAGAACGAAAACAGCGTGACGATGAAGAAAAAGAGCGGGAAGATGAGCTGCCAGAGCGTACCGTAATTCATCGTTGCAGCGCCTTGGGAAATCAACGCCCCGAGGCTGGTCAGCGGCTCCTGGACGCCGAGCCCGAGGAAGGAGATAAAGCTCTCCGACAGGATCATGCCGGGCACCAGCAATGTCGCATAGACGATGACGACGCCCAGAAGGTTGGGCACGACATGGCGGCGGATGATGGTGCTGGAGGCAACGCCCGTTGCCCGTGCGGCCTCGACATATTCGCGGCCCTTCAGCGACAATGTCTGGCCGCGGACGATGCGGCTCATGTCGAGCCAGGACAAAAGCCCGATGCCGACAAAAAGCAGCACGATCGACCGGCCGAACATGACCAGCAGCAGGATCAGGACGAACATGTAGGGAATGGCGAGCAGGATATCGACGGTGCGCATCATCACGTTGTCGATCCGGCCGCCGAGAAATCCCGAGGCCGCGCCATAGATCGTGCCGACGATGACCGCGATCGACGCGCCGATGAGGCCGACGGCCAGGGAGATCTGTGTGCCAAGCACCGTTCGGGCAAAAAGATCACGGCCGAGATCGTCCGTGCCGAAATAGTGCCCGTTGGCAAAGGAAGGCGCGCCTTCGCGCACGATGTCGCCCATCACCATGAAGTCGATCTCGTCGATCGACCAGCGGGCGATGAATGGACCGAAGACGGCAAAGGCTATCACGAAGATCAGCAGACAGAGCCCGATAACGGCCTGCCGGTTCTTGAAGAACCGCACGCGGGCATCCGCCCAGGGAGAACGCCCTTTCTCCGCTTCATCGGCCATCGCCTCGGACAGGCTTTGAATCTTCTCTCTTTCAATCAGCATGGCTCAGTACCTGATTTTCGGGTCGATCCAGGCGTAAAGGATATCGACAAAAAGATTGAAGGCGATGGTCAGCGCGCCAAGCAGAATGGTGATCCCCATCATCACGGCGTAATCGCGGTTAAGCGCGGATTCGACGAAGAACTTGCCGATGCCGCCGGTCGAGAAATACATGTCGATCACCACCGAACCGGTGATCATGCCGACAAAGGCGGGTCCGAGATAGGAAATGACCGGCAGCAGAGACGGTTTCAGCGCATGTTTCATGACCACCCGACGCATCGGCAGCCCCTTGGCTTTCGCGGTGCGAATGTGGTTGGAGTTCAAGACTTCCAGCATGGATGAACGGGTAATGCGGGCAAGCGACGCCATATAGGATGTCGAAAGGGCAATCACCGGCATCACCATATAGGCCGGGTGACCGAGACCTTCCCAGCCGCCGCCCGGCAACCAGCGCAGCCACAGCGTGAAGATCAGCACGAGGATCGGCGCCATGACGAAATTCGGCAGAACCTGCGCGCCAACCGAAATGCCGACTGCCAGGCTGTCCAGCCAGCTATTGTGCCTGACGGCCGCAACCACGCCCAGCGTCACCCCGACAAGCACCGCCACGATGGCTGACAGCAGCCCATAGGTCAGCGTTACGGGAAAGCCCTGCGCGATGATCGAGTTCACCGTCTGGTCCGGATAGACGAATGATGGGCCGAAATCGAACCGGGAAACGATGCCCCAGACATAATCGACAAGCTGCTGCCACAGCGGCTGGTCGAGACCGTATTTGGCGTTGATGTTCGCGAGCACCTGCGGCGGCAGGGCGCGCTCGGAGGAAAACGGTCCGCCCGGAGCGGCGTGCATCAGAAAGAAAGAGAAGACAATCAGCAACAGGATTGTCGGGATCGCCACAAACAGGCGCTTGATGATGTAACCGGTCATGATCGGTCTGGCTCGGCCTTTTGATCCGGTCTACCGCTGCGGACATCTTGTTATCGAGGCGCGCGCGGATCCGGACGAAACGGAGGATTCAGCCTCGCGGGGGGCCCCGTCGCCCCCCCCCCACCCCGTTTAACAACATACACCGGAAACCCCAATATGTCATTTCCGTAACACTTATTCACCACCTTTTAGACCCGAACAACCATAACATCCAGTC
>NZ_JBAKFP010000001.1:232496-470008 GCF_053484265.1 Martelella sp. FOR1707
ACAGAGTGCGGGCGATTTTAATTATACGGGGGTTTGGGGGGGGCCGGGGGGGTTGTGGTTTTTTTTTGGGGGGCGCGGGCGTAACGGTAATAATGGTTGTATACCGCGGCGGGGGCGGCCAGGCCCCCCCCCCCGAAGCCGGTTTCAGACCTTAGTCGGCAACGCGATAGAGGTCTTTCGCGTACCAGTTCTGCAGCACGTTTTCGACCGGAAGACCCTTCAGATCAGCGGGGACCATGACCGGCGTCGAATAGAAGTAGATCGGCACAAGCGGCATCTCTTCAGCAAGAATCTGTTCCGCCTTGTCGTAATCGGTCGCCGGGTCCTCCGCCGTCAGCGATGCCTTCATCGCGGCATCGTAGTCAGGGTCCGAGAACCCGCCATAATTCATGCCGCCGGTGCGGAAATAATCGAGATAGGTGGAGGCTTCGTCATAGTCGCCGCACCAGGCGTAGCGGCCGATATCGAAATTGTAGTTCTTGAGATTATCGAGATAGACCTTCCACTCGGTGTTGTTGAGCGTGACGTTGACGCCGATGGCCTTCCAGAACTGCTGGGCGGCAATGGCGATCTTCTTGTGGTCGTCAGAGGTATTGTAGGAAAGGGTCAGCTCCAACGGGTTGCTCTTGTCGTAGCCGGCTTCCTTGAGCAGCTCGACCGCTTTCGCATTGCGCTCTTCCTGCGACCATTGCGAATAGTCGGTCACCGGCGGCGTGAAATCGGCGGTGGCGTAATAGGTCCAGCTATAGGCAGGCTTCTGGCCGCCGCGGGTGATATTGTTGACGATGATGTCGCGATTCATCGCATAGGACAGCGCCTTGCGCACGCGAACATCCTTCAAGGCCTCCGGCCCCTTGTCGGAAACATTGAACAGATAGGCATAGGTGCACGAACGCGGGACGGCATGGGTCTGGTCCGGATATTCTTCCTTCAGGCGCGGGAACTGGCCGGACGGCAGTTCGATATAGTCCAGTTCACCGGCCAGATAGCGCGTCAGAGCCGCGTTCTTGTCGTTGATCGCCTGGAAGTGGATGCTGTCGATGACGGTATTGTCATTGTCCCAGTAGTTTTCGTTGCGTTCCAGCGTCAGGTCCTGGCCGAGCTTGTCTTCAACGAGCTTGTAGGCGCCGTTGCTGACCATATTGCCCGGCAGGGTCCACTCGTCGCCATATTCCTCGACCACCGCCTTGTTGACCGGGAAGGTCGAGGTGTGGGTCAGCATCTTGGTGAAATAGGGGATGGGGCTTTCAAGCGTGACTTCCAGGGTGTGGTCGTCGACGGCCTTGACGCCGAGTTCGGAAGGCTCCACCTCGCCTGCAATGATCTTCGAAGCGTTCTTCACATTCATCAGCTCTTCGTACCAGGCATAGGTCGAACCGGTCGCCGGATCGGCAAGGCGCTGCCAGGCGTATACGAAGTCTTCTGCTGTCACCGGATCGCCGTTCGACCATTTTGCCTCGGGGCGAAGATGAAAGGTGTAGACGGTCTGATCCTCGGAAACCTCGTAATCGGTCGCAACGCCCGGCACCAGATTGCCGGCATTGTCCTGATTGTAGAGACCTTCAAAGAGCTGACGGGCCACATGCGAGCCTTCGACCGCGCTGTTGAGCTGCGGATCCTTGGTCTTGATCGCGTCGAGCAGCCAATAATTGAGGTTCTGGTTATCAGCCAGTTTTTCGTCCGGCTGCGGGTTTGCCGCCAGGGCAGGCGCGGCCATGACAAGCGCGAGGCAGGCGGAAAGCAGAAGTTTCTTTTTCATGCGGGTTGTCTCCCTGTTTGTGAACAGTGCGACGCACTGAGGGGGTCAGAGATCGTATCACGTTCAGACATAGCTGACCGTTTGTGGAGACAATAGGCCGCCTGTACCGCTCCACGCAAGCGAAAGTGCGTTGCACAAGCTATTATGATTTCTCAGCAATTGTCAGAAATTCGTGAAAATGTGAGTATGCTGTCACGCTGACAGCGCTCGCATAAGTGCACACCTCCCGATCAACCGTTCTTGCAAAAAATCAGACAGGAGCGCCGTCTATGGGCACAACTATTAAGAGATGCGGCCAATCCTCGATAATCCAGCCGTGACGCTCCAGATCGTTTTCAAGCGGGTCAAGGCCGGTGCGCACCTTCAGGCTCCGACCTCGTTCGCACCATATCCTATTCGCGCTTTGCGATTTCGGCGTCGGCGAGCCCCGACATCTGCTCCCCCATCACTTTCAGGAACACGAGCGCCCGCTCGCGGTAGAGCGCATGTTTTTCAGGCGTCCTGTCCCAGGATTGCTGGAGGGTGGTGCCGGGGGTGGCGATCTTCATTCCATCACTGGCAAACAGAGCCAAAGCGACCTGGTCGATGATATTTGACGTCATTCCTGAATCTCCTCTTTTTGTTGGATCGGTCAGCTAGCAACCGACATTGGCAATTCCGGGACCCCGCCAGTCGCGTCATCCATGATCCGATGGCTTTCTCCCGGACTAGGTTCCGGTTTCAAGGTGGCGGGGAGCATGGCCTGCGCGCAAGTATTCGGCGGGCGTCACCGGCTTGCGGCCAAGGAGTTTTTCCAGGTCGCCGCTCTCACCGTCCCATTCTCCGGCATTGACGCCCTGCACCCATTTCAACATGAAACCGGCAGCCGGCTCTGGCAGCCCCAATGACATTAACTGGGCGATGTAATCTCGGTCCGAAAGGACTTTGAACGGCACGGGCTTGCCGCTGATCTCGGAGAGAATCTGCGCAATGTCGGCGAACGACACGGCCGGACCGCCGTAGAGCGCGTAGTCCTTGAATTCATGCCCGTCTTCGCTCAGCACGACGGCATGCGCTTCTGCCAGATCCTCACGGCTGGCGTAAGCCGCTTTGCCCGTTCCGGCCGGCACAAGGACGCCATTCTCCAGCAGGTGTCCGCCCGCATAGTTCTCAATATTCTCGAGAAATGGCGGATGACGCACCAGCGTGTAGGTCAGGCCGGACGCCTTCAGGCGCTCTTCGACGAAGCGATCCTCTTCGGTGACCTGCGGCATGTGGAAGTCGGAACCCGCCTTGTGGATGATCGGCATGAAGACGATATGCCCGACGCCGGCCTGCTTGGCCGCTTTGATGACGTTATTGTGCTGGGTATTGCGATCGGTAAAGGCTGTGGCGGACACGAGCATGACCTTGCCAATGCCCGCGAAGGCGCCCACCAGCCCCTCGTGATCGAAATAGTCGCCCTGGCGAATCTCGATCCCCTTGGCGGTAAGATCCGCCGCCTTGGCCGGATCACGGGCAAGGCCGACCAGATCGCTGGCGGGCACGCGTTTCAGAAGATGTTGCAGGGTCATGCGGCCGATATTGCCGGTCGCGCCGGTGACAAGGATTCTGGTCATGGATTTTCCTTTCGGTTATGCGGTTGGCGCTGGGCGGAGCGTCGACATCGTCGTCCAACCCAGTTAAGACGAGGCAGACTTTCGTTCCAGTACCCACTATTTTGTAAGTATCGAATTTGGGAGATCACAATGAGCGAGACGCATTTCCAGTGTGGCCTGGAGGCGGTGCTGGCCATCCTTGGCGGAAAGTGGAAGCCGCTGATCGTCTATCATCTCGCTTTCGGCCCTAAGCGCACCGGGCAACTGCGCCGGCTGGTCACCAATGTGAGCGAAAAGATGCTGATCCAGCATCTGAAGGAACTGACGGATGACGGCGTCGTTCGCCGCATCGATTTCCAAAAAATGCCGCCGCACGTCGAGTATGAATTGACCGACTTTGGCCGAAGCCTGGCCCAGCTTCTCGCGCCGCTATGCGAATGGGGCACGCACCACAACGCGGAAATCGCAAGGATCGTAGAAAACCGCGATCAAGGAGCGAAGGTGGCATAGCTGCCTCGCCGACAAGGGACCGCTGTTCAAAAGTGGTCGTATCAGCTTGTCAGAACGGCCACCCCATCATGACACTCCTCCTCGGGGCCTGCGTCAATTGACAGTCTGACGCCGCCGATGGGGTGTCAAACGCACATTCGCCCGGATCAGGAAGTGCCGCCGCATCCGCGCAACTGGCCTGTTTTCTTCCGGTCCTACAAATAATTCATCGGCACGGCGGTGGTGTATTTCAGCTCTTCCATGCCGATAAACGAAGAGATGTCGGTGAAATCGAGCCGGGCGATCAGCTGTTTGTAGACCGCGTCGTAGACCTCGACATCCGGCACCACCAGCCTGAGCAGGTAGTCCATGTCTCCGGTCAGGCGATAGGCCTCGACGATTTCGGGTATGTCGCTGATCGCGCGCCGAAAGCTCTCCAGCCAGTCCATCGAGTGGCGCGAGGTGCGCACGGCGACGAACACCGTCATGCCGACATTGGCCTTCCGGCGGTCGACGATCGCCACCTTGCGCGCGATCAGGCCGGTTTCCTCGAGATTCTTGATCCGGCGCCAGCATGCCGATGCCGATAGCCCGACGGTGTCGGCGATATCGGTGACGGGCATATCGGCATTTTGTTGAAGAAGGTCGACGATCTTGCGGTCGCGGTGATCAAGCATGGGACGCCAATCGCGTAGAATTATCTCTGAATGAAAAATAATCGCACAAGATGAGGTTAATGCAAGAAATTATTGCAGTTCCCGGCCGTTTTCCTGCGATCTTCGATCTCATTTTGCACCGCAACTAAGCTATCTTGCCTCAAAAGCATGAGGAGCAAGACCTTGAGAAAGACAATAGGCCTGATCGGCGGCATGAGCTGGGAGTCGACCGCAGTTTACTATAAGGAGATCAATGAACTTGTGCGAAAGCGATTTGGCGGCCTGGTCTCGGCCGGCATTCTTTTGCACTCGGTGGATTTTTCGGAAATCGTGGCCTGGCAGAAGGCTGGTCAGTGGGACAAGGCGAGCGCCTATCTCGGCCAGGTCGGTCGCAATCTTCAAAGCGGCGGCGCGGATTGCGTGCTGATCTGCACAAATACGATGCACATGATTGCAAATGAGGTTTCTGCGCATTTTGATATTCCGCTCATCCACATCGTTGATGTGACCGGGCGCGCCCTGAACGCGGCCGGCATGAAGCGCCCGCTGCTGCTCGCCACCCGCTACACGATGGAAGAGGGGTTTTACCGCGACCGGCTTGAGGCCGCGTTCGGCATTTCGGCCATGGTGCCGGACGCAGCGGACCGGCAGGCCGTGCACGATATCATTTTCGACGAGCTTTGCTGCGGCATCGTGCGGGATGCATCGCGAGAGGTCTATCGCGGTGCGATCGAAAAGGCCAAGGCTGCCGGCTGTGACAGCGTTATTCTGGGCTGTACCGAGATCGGACTGCTGATCGGGCCTGCCGATACCGATCTTCCGGTGTTCGACTCGACGAAGCTTCACGCGGCCGCGGCGGTTGATTTTGCCTGCGCGGAGGACCAGGACCGATTGCGGGAACCGGCCTGACGGCTGAACGCCAATGGCATGTAACTTGCTTCATCAATCTGTCAGGCAGGGCGCTGAACACGGCCTGCGATTTGGCAAAAGTTTCTAAAGAACGGAGGCGTCGCGCAAACCGCTTTCTCATTTCAGGGGGCAAAGACTGCTAGCTGCTATCGACATCGCATCACAGCAAGGCAGGTGTCACTTGACCAACGATCTTTCACGAAAAAACAAAAGAAAGACCACAGAGGAGAACGACATGAATGGACTTCGAAAATCGGTACTGGCGCTTTCCGCCGGCATAGCGGCATCGGCGCTTGCGACGGGATTTTCGTTTGCTGCAGACGGTGATCCGATCAAGGTCGGCTATCAACTGCCGCTGACGGGCTCTACCGCGCAATACGGCAAGGATTTCCAGACGGCTGCCGAAATCGCACTGGAAAAATTCAATGCGTCCGGCGCACTGCCGGTCCCGGTGGAAATCATCTATGAAGACTCGCGTTCGGATGCCAAGGAAGGCGTCACGATCGCGCGCAAATTCGCCGACAATGACGAAATCGTCGCGGTGCTGGGGGATTTCACCTCGGGCGTCTCGATGGCATCGGCCCAGGTTTACCAGCGCGAAGGCGTGCCGCAGCTTTCCCAGACGGCGTCGCATCCCGACTATACGAAGATCTCGCCCTACCAGTTCCGCAACATCACCACCCAGGCCCAGGAAGGTCCCTTCAACGCCGACTGGATGAATGAGGAAGGCTACAAGAAGATCGCCGTCATTTCCGAGCAGACGGACTGGGGCCAGACCGTGGTCGACAATTTCGCCGAAGAGGTCAAGGCGAATGGCGGCGAGATTGTCTTCTCGGAATATTTTAATCGCGGCCTGCCGGATTTCCGCTCGATCATCACCAAGATCGAGCGCGCCGAGCCGGATGCGATCTATACCGGCTTCTTCTACGAAGACGGCGCCAACTTCCTGAAGCAGGCCACGCAGCTCGGCCTCGACATTCCGATCTTTTCCACCTCGGCGGCCTATAGCCCGCAGCTTATCGAGCTTGCCGGCACGGATGCCGACGGCCTGCACCTGACGGCGACCTTCATGCCGAACGACGATCGCCCGGAAGTGCAGGAGTTCGTGGCCGCCTGGGAAGAAGAGCGCGGCGACCTGCCGGGCCAGTTCCCCGCCCAGGCCTATGACGCCGTCAACATCATGCTCGACGCGATCGTCAGGGCCTATCCCGACGTCACCCGCGACAGCGTGCGCGATGCGCTTGCCGGAACCGCCGATTTTCCGGGCGTGACGGGCGTGACGACCTTCGGCCCGGATCGCGAGCCGCAGAAGGAACTCACCAAGGCCGTTGTCGAAGGCGGTGAATTCACCCCGGTCTCCAACTGATATCGATGGCGCCCGGCGGTCGCTTGATCCGCCGGGCGCTCCCGCTTTTCCGGAAACGCGCTATACCTGCGTTCTCCGGTCAGCGCCTCTGTGTCCGGACCGGCCCCTCATGCGGAGTTACGCATCTTGCTTGATCCATATTATCTGCAACAACTGCTCATCGGCCTCTCGCTCGGCGTCACCTACGCCTTGATGGCGATCGGGTTCACGCTGATCTTCGGCGTTCTCAACGTCGTCAACTTTGCCCATGGCGAGGTCTATACGATTGGCGCCTTCGCCGGGCTGCTGGCGATCACGGCGTTCGCGCCGCCGCTGCTGATCGTGCTGTTCATCGCGCTTGCGATCGGCGCGCTCGCCGGTTTCGGTCTTGAGCGGATCGCGTTTCGTCCGTTCCGGCGGTTTTCCGATGAGGCGTCGCTGAAATCCCGCGCCATGCGGGAAGCGACGCTGATGTCGTCGCTTGCGGTGTCGATCGTCGTGCGCGAAGCGCTCGAGCTGATCTTCGGATCGCAGATGCAGGCCGTGCCGTTCGACTACATGATCAACAAGCCGATCCAGCTCGGACCGGTGACGATTTCCAATGGCGATATCATCATTCTGGTTGTCGCGATCATCATGCTTGGCGGGCTGCAATATGTCCTGAAGCGCACAAGGATCGGCCTTGCCATTCGCGCCGTGTCCAACAACGCGCTCGGCGCGAAATATGTCGGCATCAACACCGATATGACGATCGTCTCGACCTTCGTGGTCGGCTCGATGATGGGAGCGGCCGCCGGCCTTCTGGTTGGCCTCTATTATGGCGCGATCTTCCCGGCCATGGGGTTCGTGCCGGGTATCAAGGCCTTTGTCGCGATGATCATGGGCGGTCTGACATCGATCCCCGGGGCGGTGATCTGCGCCCTGCTGCTCGGTCTTTCGGAGGGACTTGCCACGACATTCATCTCGTCCAACTGGTCGGACATGGTGGCCTACGGCTTCCTGATCGTCACCCTCATCTTCTTCCCGCGCGGCCTGTTCGGCGCAAGGAGGGAGCGTGTTTAAGCTGCCGTCCTCACGCCTGTTCTCCGTCGGTCTGCCGCTCTTGTTGCTGTTCGTCATCGTGCCGGCGGCTCTCTACGGCTTCGATCGCGGCTATTTCTATCAGATCGCAAGCCTTGTGCTGATCTTCGTTCTGCTGTCGGCGTCGCTCAACATGGTCTCCGGCACCTCCGGCCTGCTGCATCTCGGCCATGCCGCCTTCTACGGCGTCGGCGCCTATACCGCCGCCCTGCTCGGGGCAGATTACGGCGTCGGTTTCACCCTTGGGCTTCCGCTCGCCGGCGTCGTGGCAGCGCTGATCGCCTTTTTGGTGGCGCTGCCGACCATGCGGCTGGTGTCGATCTATTTCGCCGTGGCAACGCTTGCGATCGGGCAGATGCTCTATCTCATCATGCTGAACTGGGTCGGCTTCACCAAGGGGCCGAACGGCGTGATGCTGTTTGATGGCATGAGCGTGTTCGGCTTCTCCATCACCTCCGACACCGGCATCTATTTCGTCGTCGCCGCCGTCGTGACGGTGTCGATCTTCCTCATCCACCGCATCAGCCACTCCTATTACGGCAATGGGCTCAGGGCGCTGCGCGAGGATGACCAGTGCACCGATGCGATGGGCGTGAACACCGTCCGGCTGAAGATCGAGGTCTTTACGCTTTCGGCCTTCTTCGCGGGCCTTGCGGGCGCGCTGTGGGCCTATACGACGGGCTACATCTCGCCGAAGGATTTCGATTTCTCGGTCTCGATCCAGATCCTGGCGATGGTGGTCGTCGGCGGGCTCGGCTCGCTGCCGGGCGCGATCATCGGCGCGGCGCTGCTGATCCTGCTGCCGGAAGTGCTGCGCGATGTCGGCGACTTCCGCAACATCGCGGTCGGCCTTGTCATGTTCCTTGCCATCCTGTTCCTGCCCAAGGGGCTGTTCGGCGAAGTGCCCGCGCTCTCCCTGATCCGCCGCCAGTTTGGCGACCGCTGGGCTGCGGCGCCGGGCGACAAGAAGGTGGGCTGGCGATGAACGTGCTCGATATTCAAAACCTCTCGCGCCATTTCGGCGGGCTGAAGGCGGTGGACGACATTACCACTCATGTCGGCGAAGGCGAACTCGTCGGTCTGATCGGGCCGAACGGCGCGGGCAAGACCACGCTGTTCAACCTGATCTCCGGTTTTACGCCGATCTCGGGCGGAAAGGTCCGGTTCAAGGGCGAGGACATTACCGGCCAGAAGCCCTTCGCCATTGCCAAGCGCGGCATGTCGCGCACCTTCCAGAATTTGCGCATCTTCCCCAACATGACCGTGTTCGACAACGTCTCCGTCGGCGCTCTGGGCGCCACTGGCATGAACTTCTTCCAGTCGATTGCCGGCGGCAGGAAACGCGCCGAGACCATTTCGGAGGCAAGCTGGAAGGCGCTGGAGATGACCGGCCTGACCGAGGTTGCCGACGATCTTGCCGCCAACCTTTCCTATGGTCGCCGCAAATATCTGGAAATCGCCCGAGCGCTGGCGATGGATCCGCAATTCCTGATCCTCGACGAGCCGGCGGCGGGCCTGAACGACACGGAAACGGCGGAGCTCGCGACCTTCGTCAAGCAGCTCAACGCCGACGGCCTGCCGATCATGCTTGTCGAGCATGATATGAACCTAGTGATGAGCATCTGCGAGCGGGTGGTAGTCATCGCGTCGGGCCGCAAGATCGCCGATGATGTGCCTTCCGTTGTTCGCAATGATCCCGTTGTTCTGGAAGCTTACCTTGGAGGCGACGAATGAGCGCGGTACTCGAAGTCGAAAACCTCACCGTTTCCATGGGCGTGCAGCAGATCCTCCATGGCGTTTCGCTGAGCGTTGAGGAGAAGGGCATTTATGGCGTGCTGGGCTCCAATGGCGTTGGCAAGACCACGCTGATGCGCGCCATTTCCGGCATCTACAAGCCGGATGGCGGCACGATCCGCTTCAAGGGCGAGGTGGTCAGCGGACTGCCGAGCCACGCGATCGTCAGGGCGGGGATTTCCCAGGCCCCGGAGGGCCGCCAGATTTTCTCCAACATGACGGTGCGCGAAAACCTTTTGATCGGCGGGGGCCGGCACGGCCTTTCCGAACTCGACCATGTCGCCAGCCTGTTTCCGATCCTGAAGGAGCGCCTCAACCAGGAGGCCGGATCGCTTTCCGGCGGCGAGCAGCAGATGCT
Organism: Martelella sp. FOR1707; assembly: GCF_053484265.1. Classification (NCBI taxonomy): domain Bacteria; kingdom Pseudomonadati; phylum Pseudomonadota; class Alphaproteobacteria; order Hyphomicrobiales; family Aurantimonadaceae; genus Martelella; species Martelella sp. FOR1707. Next base: position 242,464 of record NZ_JBAKFP010000001.1, read on the forward strand.
CTGCATTGGCCGGGCCCTGATGGGAAAACCTGAAATCCTGCTTCTGGACGAGCCCTCGCTCGGCCTTGCGCCGAAAATCGTTAAAGCGATCTTCGACCTCATCGAGAAAATCCGGAGCGAAGGCCTGTCGATCCTGATCGTTGAGCAGAACGCCAAGTCGGTTCTGCGGATCGCGGATCAGGCCGCCGTGATGGAAGGCGGCAAGATCGTCCTGCAGGGCGACGCAAAGGAACTCGCCGCAGATCCGCGTGTGGCGGAAGCCTATCTCGGGGGGCACGCGCATGTCTGAGCAGCGCCGTATCCCGATCATCGAGCAGCGCCGGATCGAGGCCAATATTCTGGCAAGTGTCTACGAGGAGTTGAAGACGCGCCGGGGCGAGGCCGAGGCGCGTTCCGTGATTGGCGATGCGGTGACGCGGGCGGCGATCCGGCAGGGCGAAAGCTTCGCTGATGAACTCGACCACCCTGCGGATTTCACCGATTTTTCCGCGATCCTTCCCAACTGGACGGCTGGCGGCGCGCTGGAAATGACGGTGCTGGAGGAGGGGCCGGAAACGCTCTCCTTCAATGTCACCCGCTGCCGGTATGCTGAAATGTATCGGGCAATGGGGCTCGGCGATATCGGCGATCTCCTGTCATGCAATCGCGACGGCGCGTTTTGCGAGGGCTTCAATCCGAAAATGAAGCTCAGCCGCACCCAGACGATCATGTCCGGCGCAAGCCACTGCGATTTTCGCTACTCCATGGAAGACAAGGCGGCGCAATGACGCCGGCCAACAGGGAAGCTGAACAGAGATGCCTACATCCTTGAAGATATCCGACGCGCCACAGGACGGGCGCGCGGGGCTTGCAGCACTTGAAGCGCGCGTGAAAGACGATCTTGCCGTGCTCAAGCTCCCGCCGGAGGACTGGACGGCCAGGAAGACTGCCGAAGGTGGCGCGCCGCTTTATGACGTCATCATCGTCGGCGCCGGCATGTTCGGGCTTTCGGCCGCCGGAAGCCTGATGTTCAAGGGTATTCGCAATATCAAACTGCTGGATCGCGCTCCCGCGGGCAAGGAAGGGCCGTGGGTAACCTATGCGCGGATGCTGACCTTGCGATCGAAGAAGGATCTGCCCGGCTCGCCCTTCGGCATCCCCTCGCTCACCTTCCGCTCGTGGTATGTCGCTGCCTTCGGCAAGGACGCCTGGGAGGCGCTCTATAAAATCCCGAATGCTGTTTGGCAGGATTATCTGATCTGGCTCAGAAACGTGCTGGAACTGCCGGTCGACAATAACTGCGATGTCGTTGGCCTTACACCCTATCCGGATCATGTGGCGCTCACGGCAGCGGATGGCCGGGTATTCAGGGCCAAGCGCGTTGTGATCGCCACCGGCCGTCCGGGGGCTGGCGGCTTCACCCGCCCTCCGGGCGTGGCGGCCGATCTCTGGCCGGATCTGGCGGCGCACACCTGCGAGACGATCGATTTCGGCCGCCTCCAGGGCAAGTCCGTCGCCGTAATTGGCGCCGGCTCATCGGCCTGGGACAATGCAGCAACGGCGCTGGAGACCGGGGCAGGGCGGGTCGACATGTTCTGCCGCCGAAAGGCGCTGCCGCAGCTGAACAAGGGGCGCGCCAACGCCAATCCTGGTTTCTTTGCCGGCTGGCGCGGTCTCTCCGACGCGAAACGCTGGGAAATGGCGGTCTATCTTGAACGCATCCAGACCCCGCCGCCACATGAAACCGTGCTGAGAACCATTGCCCACGACAATTTCGAGGTGCATTTCGGCAAGCCGTTCAAAGCGATAACGCGCGCCGGCGAGCGGGTCGAGATCGCCTTTTCGGACGGCGAGATCAGGCAATTCGACTTCCTGATCCTTGGCACCGGTTTTTCCGTCGATCTTGCCCGGGAGCCGATGTTCTCCGCGCTGAAGGATCGCATCCTCACCTGGGGTGATTGCTATCAGCCGCCGCAGGGCATGGCCAATGCCGGTCTCGCCCGGATGCCTTATCTCGGCGAGGGTTTCGAGCTCAGGGAGCGCGGCGTTGAAAAAAGTGCGCTTGAACGCATCCACATTTTCAACACCGGCTCATACTTAAGCTTCGGCACGCTCTCGCTCGATGTGCCAAGCGTCAATCCGGCCGGCGAGCATCTGGCCTCGCATATCGCCAGCCATCTCTTCGTCGACGACTTCGACGTTCTTTTCGAGCGCCTGAAAGACTGGGAAGAAGAACACGAACTGGCCCCGACGCCCTTCTATGCGCCGGACTATGTCAACCGCGCATAGAAGCCGAGCGCGCGCCCCTCGGCGCTCGCGTCAGGCTCGATTGAGCGGCCCGCCCGGTCCTCGACACTGCTGATCATATGGGTTCCAATCACTGATCCTTGTTATAGGTCGCTGCGCTTGCGGGACGCACCGATTTGCGTTCGATCAGGCGTACGGGGATGAAGTGGTGGGAGGAGGGGGCGTTTGCCGGGCCGGTGATGGCTTTCAGCGTGGCCTTTGTCAACGAGGACAGCGACTGGCTGATGGTGGTGAGCTGGTGCGAGGACCAGTCGGAGATCGGCGCGTCGTCGAAGCCGACCACCGAGACATCTTCTGGAACGGACAGGCCAAGCTCGTGGCGGGCCGTGTTCATCACGCCGAGCGCGATTTCGTCGGTTACCCCGAAAATTCCGTCGATGCCCGGCTTTGCGAGAAGCCCGCGGGCGGCCTCGACGCCGGTCTCGTAAGTGTTGCGCCCCCGGCTCCACTGGGTGACCGGCACGAGATGTTTCTCCATCACGGCGATGAAGGCTTCCGCGCGCGCCAGTTTGGCCGAGGTGCGGGAGCCCGACAGCACAACGGCCGCGCTCCTGCAGCCGGCCGCGATCAGTCTCTGTGCCGCCAGCGCGCCGCCGGCGGCCGAATCCGCCTCGATCTGGTCGACAAGACCGATCTTCTCCGGCAGTGGCCGGTTGATGAGAACGAGGCGCGTGCCATTGGCCGACGTCAGCCGCATCAGCCTATCCGGCACGGCTCCGGAAAGAAGGACGACCGTGCGGACCCTGTATTCAAGCAGCTTTGCAACGGCATTTTCCATGTCGTTCTGCTGCCCCGCCAGATTGAGCAGCATGCATTGCAGACCGTTTTCGTAAAGCGCCGCCGTCAGCGCGTCGACCTGGGCGGAAATATAGGGATTGGAGAGGTTCGCGCCGACAAGGCCGACGAGATCCGAGCGTTCCTTGTGCAACGTGCGGGCAAGGAGATTGACCCGGTAGCCGAGCTCCTCGGCAGCCTTCATCACCCGGGCGCGGGTCTTGGGCGCGACGCTCGCGCCCTCCGTAAACGTGCGCGAAACGGCGGAGCGGGAGACGCCGGCGAGGCGGGCGACATCGCCCGCAGAGATGAATTTCTCGGCCATGCGCCACCTATATCGCGTGTTTTGCGCCAAGCAGGTTACGCCGCCTGACCTCTTCGGCAAGGGCGAGCATCGGCGGCAGCGGGTAGCCGTCGCTCAGACCGCGCAAGGTTCGAAGATGCGCAAGCGCGCTCTCGAAGCTTGCGAACCGGTCACGGGCGAATGTGGAAAGCCACAGCGCGATCAGCGCAACCGAGCGTGAGCGGCCGCCCCGGCAATGAGCCAGGATATGCCCCTTGCGATGGCTTGGATAATGCGGTTTCGAAGGAACATAGCCGCGCATCAGGCCTTCGATCGTGTACACGCCTGCCGCCAGAAGATGCGGATCGTTGCCGTCGCCGTCGATCACCCCGATCTGGTAGCGGCGGATATGGGTGCCGTCCGCAAGCAACAGCGGACCGGGAAACATGTTGATCGAGACGTTGAGGGTTTCCGTGATCCCTGCCTTGAGAAGGCAGTCGGGGTCTTCGGCGGCCGCAAGATTGCCGAGAAAGAGCGTCTTTTGGTGCGGACCGACGCCTTCGATGACGGAGAAGAGAAGCGGAAGCCCGTCCTCGCGCTCTTCTCCCTCGGGCACGCGTTCTGGAACGCCAAGGCGCTTTTCTGTCATGATCTAGATCTCCGTCTCGCGCGCCAGTCTTAGTCTTTCACCGAGACCACAGGCAAGTTCAGGGGCGGTTGTCATGTCGACAAAGGCGGGCAGAACCTGCCGCGCGCCGCAACGGTCGGCAAGGTCTATGACATCGTCCTTGCGCGGATGGACGTTCCAGGGGAGCCAGACTGCCGCGTCGCGCTCAATGAGAGCACGCGCCGGCGTGCCGTTTGGAACATGGCTCGAAAATATCAGGCGAAAATCCTCCCTTTGCAGAAGTGCGGCCGCAAGACCGGCCTCCGCGTTGGATTCCGTTGCGACGATCACCTGGTCAGGCTCCGCGCTTTCGCCGTCCACGACGGGGAACGTCCTGCCTGTCGCGGCCTCGACTTCCCTGCCGATGGCCGCGCTGACATGGACGTCATGTCCGCGCGAGGCCATTGCGAGTACCATATCGGTGCCCCGTCCGGCGCCAGGACAGCAGAGCACCGCGCCCCCTTCGGCGTAGTCGGAAATGGCCGCGATCTGGTCGTCGAGATTTTCCGCGCGGTCGCCATAGGAGGCGTCGACCAGAAGCGTTGAAGCTGGCGGGGGATGGTCGAACGCCATGCCGCGCGATTCAAGGCTGATGTCACCAGTGTAAACGAAACCGCCCGCTGCCGTATCCATATGGAACCAGACGCCGCCGGGCGCATGGCCGCAGCGTCCGGTGGTCAGCCTGAGCCCGCAGACCTCGAAAGAGCCTTGTTCCGGAATGACCCGCGCAAGCTCCGCAGGCAGACGGCCCTGCAGGAAATCGAATGTCCGGCCGGTTGCGAAGACGCGAGGATTGCCGACCGCATCGAGGCGTTCGATGGATCCTGCATGATCCTGATGCGCATGGCTGAGGAAGATCGCATCAACGGCGCCGATGGTCTCGATGTCGGGATGCTCGTCCTTATCGAGGCCATCGCCGAAATCGAACAGGACGCGTTTGCCGCCGGCCTCGATGAGAAAGATGGCCGCGCTCTTGCGGTTCAACCCGCTGATCACTGTCAGTCGTGCCACGGCAGCACTCCCTGCGGAAGCCTTCTTGCGAAGGTGAGGCTGAAGAGCATCAGCGCGAGGATGACGATGACCATCAGGCAACCGACAGCGGCGGCGAGCGTCGACGACCCGGCTTCCTCGAGGAAGATGATCATCGGGCCGATGGTTTGCGCGCGCGACGAGACCAGCAGCACGGAGGTCTGGATCTCGTTTATGGCGGTCATGAACACCAGGATGGCAGAGGCCGCGGCGGCAGGCGCCAGCACCGGCAGGATGATATCCTTCAGCCTGCGGAAGATGCCCGCGCCAACCACCTGCGCGGCTTCATCCAGCGACCGTTCGATCTGCGCGAACCCGCCGAGGATCGGCTGCAGCGCCAGCGCGAGGAAGTTCGAGAGATAGGCCGCGAGAATGACCCAGATCGTTCCATAGAGACTTGTGCCCAGGACGGGCATGGGTTTCAGGAAGAACAGGATCATCGCCACCCCGATGATGATGCCGGGAAGCGCATAGGCGAGCTGGGAGGAAAGGTAGAGCAGGCGCGGGGTGACGCCCTTCCGCCAGCTCAGGAAATAGCCGAGCGCGACCGAGGCCGGTATCAGGATGGCGACCGCAAGCCCGGTCAGCCAGAGACTTGTGAAGAAGGCCTCGCGAATGCCCTCGTGATGGAGGATCGCGTTGGAGAAATTCTCGAAGGTCAGCGTTTCCAGCGTGAGCGGCTGACCATAACCGCGCACCAGTGCCGAAGCAGCCAGCGCCGAAAGCGGCAGCACCAGCGCAATGAGAAGATAGCCCCACGCCAGAACGGTGACGGGAAGGCGGAAGCGGGAAAGCGGAAATTTGAACGGTCTCGACGCGCCATCGACGCGCTGGTCGCCCATGCGGCTCAGAAAGCCGGCAATGGCCATGCCGAGGATTGTCAGAACCGCGAGCAGCAGCGCCAGAAGCGCCATGTCGTTCAATGCCGACGGGCCATAGGAATTGAGCTGCCGGTAGATCAGCGTGATCAGCGTGGGTACGCGGGCCGGAATGCCAAGCATGGCCTGAATGCCGAAATTGCCGATCGACGACACGAAGGCCAGGGCCGCGCCTGCGAAAATGCCGCTACGGATCAAGGGCAGGATGACGCCAAGTGTCGCTTTCAAGGGCGTCGCGCCCACAGCGCGGGCCGCTTCCACCAGATCGGCGGGCACGCGGCGCAGATTGGCCCGGACGGCCAGAAACACCAGAGGTGCGTTGTAGAGGCCGAGCAGAAGAACGATCCCGCCCGCCGAATAGAGCGGATGACGCATGCCAGGCTGAAGGGTAATTCCCAGAAGGTTCATGACCGGGCTTGCCGGCGAGAAGGCTTGGATCCAGGCGAGCGCGATCACCTGCGGCGGGATCATCAGCGGCAGAACGAAGCCGAACACCCATGCGGTTCGCCCGCGCATGTCGCTCGCGCCGACGAGAAGCGCCGCGATCGTTCCGGCAAGTGTGGCAAGCGCGGTGGCGGAAAGCGAAATCCAGATCGTGTTGACAGTCGCTTCGAACACGCGACGGCCGCCAAGAACGTCGGCGATACGGCCAAATTCGAATCCGGCGCTGGTCACAAACGCGGCGTAGACGAGCCGTCCGAGCGGTAGGATCGACAGAACGCCGACAAACACCGCCAGCGCCAGCATCAGTGCCCGCTCGTTCTTCAAAAGCCCGGAAAGGGTGGAGAGCGTCCATGAAGGACGCCCTCCGGCGGCTGTGGTCGATAGCGACATTGCGATTACAGACCGAAGATCTCGGCGAACTGCTCGCGCACCGCGTCGTTGTTCGTCACGGCCTCGTCGACGTCGTAGCCGATCAGCTTCATCGAGGAGAGGTCGGGATAGCCCTCAGGTGCTGCGACGCCCGGCAGAAGCGGGATGTTGCCCTGGGCGGAGACCAGTTCCTGGCCTTCCTTCGAAAGCAGGAAATCGACGAATTTCTTGGCGGCTTCCTCATGATCGGTCGTGCTCATGATGGCAACCGGCTCGCCGATGAAGGACACGCCTTCCTTGGGCGCGATATAGTCGACGGGCGAACCATCGGCCTTGGCGCGCAGCGTGTTGGCGTCGACGATGATGGCGTATTTGGCCATGCCGGAGGCAACAGTCTTGGTTGCCGGGCCGTTGCCGCCTTCGGGCACGATGTCGAGGCCGTTCAGGCCCTCATAGAAGTCCCAGCCGATTTCCGGCGTGTTGATCAGGGCATGCAAGTGGTTGAGGGCGGCACCCGAATAAAGCGGGCTCGGAACCGCGATCATACCGCGATTGTCTTCGACCAGAAGGTCGTTCCAGCTTTCGACCGGTTCGGCGATCTCGGTATTGTAGGCAATGCCCGTGGTGATCGCCTTGGTGCCGAAGAAGGTCATGTCCTTGTCGTAGGCAGCCTTGTCGTAGCCGTCGACGGGCGCTTCCGGATAGGCCATCAGGTGGCCTTCGGCCTTCAGCGTGCCGAGATTGATCGGGTCGGCGACGAGAAGGACGTCGGGCTGGATGTTGCCGGCTTCGATTTCGGCGCGCATCACGTTCATCAGCGCCGAGGTGCCGTTGCGGGTCCAGTTGACCTTGATGTCCGGATTGGCGGCCTCAAACGCGTCGACGGTTTCCTGGGCCTGTTCCGGTGGCTGGCTGGTGTAAAGCGTGATGGTTTCCTCGGCATGGGCGGCCGTGAAGGCAAGCGTGCTGACGGTGGCAAGGGCAAGCATGGAGAGTTTCATCGGGGATTTCCTCGATTGTTGGTGCTCAGTGGGAGGCTTCTTCTGCTTTCGGGTCCGGCAGGACCCAGCCGTCTGCAAGCGTGACGGCCACGCGCTGCCCGGCTTCGATGTGTGCCGGGGCAGGGACGTTCATGAAAAAGGTTTTCTCATCCGGGCCGAGTGAAAGCTCGACCCGCAAAATGTCGCCGCGATAGGTGATGCGGCGGATGGTAGCGGCAAGGCCGCCGGTCTCGACGAGCTTCAGGTCGCCCGGATGAAAGGCTATGCGTGCCTCGTTGCGGGGCAGCGCCGACGGGTGGCTGCGCACCCGCACCTGCTCGCCGAAGAAACGGGCGAAACCATAGCCGCTGCGATCGGGCTGGAAATCCGTAATCGGCGCGATCTGGCCCTCGCCGATAAAGGTCGCGACCATGTCATTTGCCGGCTGGCTGTAGAGTTGGGAGGGGCTGGCGAACTGGCTGATCCTGCCCATGTCCATCACAGCCACGCGGTCGGCGAGCGCGAGCGCTTCCGACTGATCATGCGTGATGTAGAACATCGTCGCGCCCGAGGCGTTGTGGAAGCGGGCAAATTCTTGCTCCATCTCGCCGCGCAGATGAACATCGAGATTGGCGAGCGGCTCATCGAGAAGGACGAGGCCGGCATCCATCGCCAGGCAGCGGGCGAGCGCCGTGCGCTGCCGCTGGCCGCCCGAAAGTTCGGCGGGCCGTCGATCCGCAAATGCGGTCAACCCAACTGTCTCGAGAACGCGGGCCGTGCGCGCCTCACGTTCGCCGCGCCCGAGCCCCTTCACCTTGAGACCATAGGCGACATTGCCGGAGACCGTCATATGCGGCCACAACGCATAGCTTTGAAACACGACGCCGATGCCGCGCTCTTCCGGCGCGACATGCCGGCCATGGCCTGAAAGAAGCGCGTCTCCAACCCGGATTGCGCCGCGGTCGATCTGCTCGAAGCCGGCAAGGGCGCGCAGCAGCGTGGTCTTGCCGCAGCCGGAGGGGCCGAGGACGGCGACGAACTCCCCCGAACGGATCGAAAGCGATATGCCGCGCAACACGCCGGTCTTGCCGAAAGACTTGTCGACGTTCTCGATTTCGATCGCGCTCATAGGATCTGTCCCGCGCTGTCGGTCGCAGTCGGGAAAACCCTTCTGAGGCCGGTGGAATGACGTTTTGCAATGCTTTGCAATCTTCGCCGCCATCAATGCACCGGCCGTGTGACAGTTCTGTTTCAGTGGGTTTTCGTTTTTGTGAAAATTGGCGTTTGAGAGAGCGGCGGGCGTCAAATCAAACCGCGCCATAACTGCCTCCAAATCGATGGAGACAGCGAATCATAACTCATTCAAAATAAAAACCACTTTATGGGTATGTGGCCTAAAGCGCGCTGCCACTGCTGTCGCGGATCGCCAGTTCCGGCTCTATCATCGTAACGCGCGGTGGAGGCAGTTTGCCGGATGCCGCGATCAGCTTCAGAAGCCGTTCGATCGCAAGCCGTGTCAGGATATCGATTTCATAGCTCACGCTCGACAGCGGCGCGCTCAGGAATTCGCTCATTTCCAGATTGTCGAAGCCGATCAGCGCGACATCGTCGGGGATGCGGAGCCCGTGCTTCTGGCACCAGCGGACCGCGCCGACAGCGATATAGTCATTGGCCACGAAAACGGCGGTGGGTCGGTTTGCTGCGGCCATCAGCGTATCCATCGCCCAGTAGCCGGCGGCCGGACCATAGCCGGCGGGCGAAACCTGCAATTCGGCATCGACAGCGATTCCGGCGCTTGCAAGCGCCTGGACGTAACCATCGAACTTTTCATGGTTGCCTTCGGAGGCATTGCTGTCGAGCGTGCCGATGCGCCGGTGCCCGAGGTCGATAAAATGCCGCACGGCCTTGTAGACCCCGACCTTTTCGTCGACGCCGACCATATCGACGCCGATATCCTCGCCGCAGGTCAGCAGCACCACCGGAAAATTGGCCCGGCGCAGCTTGATCAGATGCTCGAAATCGCGATCGCCGCGCGCGGGGTAGATCAGCATGCCGTCGACCTGGCGCGAACGGAACATTTCGATGGCCGCGACTTCCTCGCGCCGCGTATTGTTGGAGGTCGCAAACAGCGTGCCGTAGCCGAGTTTCGCCAGTTCCTTCTCGATCATCCGCGACGTCTCGGTGAGGATCGGATTGGTGATGTCGGCAAGCACGAGGCCGATGGTCTTGGTTTCGCGGCTGGTCAGCGATTTGGCCGCATGGTTCGGAAGATAGTTGAGTTCGCGCGCGGCGGTGCGGATGAGCTCACGCGTCGCCTCGGGAATGCGCGGGCTGTCGCGCAGAGCAAGAGAAACAGTGTTTTTCGAATAGCCGGTCCGGGCCGCGATATCGGCGAGCCGGGTCCCTGAATTGCCCATGCCTGACAGTCATCCTTCCTGCGGTTGGCTGCCGGCCCGAAGGCCGGCAGGCGACTATTCGTCTCAGCGGCCTTCGCGGTGAAGGCGCTCGATCGCCTCGAACTGCAGGCAGCCGGGCTTCATTTCCATCAGTTCGATGCGGTTGCCGTCCGGGTCCTCAAGCCAGGCCTGACGGTTGCCGTCGAGCCCTTCCTTGATCGGCGACAGCAGCGTTATACCCGCTTCCTCGATGCGGGCAACCGTGCCGTCCAGGTCCTCGATCGTGAAGCACATGTGGTTGACGCCATTGGCGTTCCAGCCCGGAGCCCGGTCGTTTTCGGCGCCGGGGAAAATCTCCAGATACTGGTCGTCGGTGATCCTCAGATAGACCAGCCACGGCGTGCCGTCGTCATTGTGCAGACGCAGCATCTCCGGAAAGCCCAGGCGTTTTTCGTAATAGTCCAGTGACTTTTCGAGATCCGTCACCTTGATGGCGACATGTCCGATGTGAACGATACCCTTCATGAAACTCCTCCCGCGCACGTTTTTGAAGATAGGGACGATCCCGGGCAAGGTGCGGTGCCCGGGATCGCCTCCGGCTTGTAGTACCGGTAATACGAACAGGTTTAGCCAAGCCGCATGACTTGTCAATGCCGTCTTCAGTCCCAGTCTGGCGCCCAATCGAAATCGATATAGCGCCGGCCACGATCGACCGTCGCGATCGTCGCCATATCCGCATCGCTCAGCGTCACCGATTGCGCTGCGAAATTGCTCTTCAGTCGTTCCGGCTTTCCCGATGCCGGGATAACCGCATGACCCTTGGCCATGGACCAGGCGAGCGCGAGCTGTTCGACGGTGCAGTTTTTCTCCGCGGCCAGCGGCTCCAGTACGGGGTCGCCCGCGAGCTTACCCCTGGCAATCGGCAGGTAGCAGGTGACGGAAATGCCGTTTTCGCGGCAATAATCGGCCAGAATCCGGTTCTGGAGGTAAGGATGGCACTCGAACTGGTTGTTGACGATCCTGAGGTCTCCAAGCATCGTCTGGGCGTCGGCAAGGAGCCGCCGGGTAAAATTCGAGACCCCGATCATCCGCGTCAGACCGGCCGCTTGCGCCTCCGCGATCTGCTCGACATAGGTCGAAAGCGCAACCCTGTTCTTCGGCGAGGGCCAGTGCAGCAGGGTGAGGTCGACCTGATCGAGGCCGAGCCGGTCAAGGCTCTGCCGGAGCGACGGCGCCAGCATGCCGGGACCGAAATTCTCCGTGGAAATCTTGGTCGTGATGAACACGTCTTCCCGTTTCAGCCCGGATCGGCGAAGCGCCTTCCCGCATTCGCGCTCCGTGTCATAGGTCTGTGCGGTGTCGATGTGGCGGTAGCCGATTTCCAGCGCCGTCAGGATCGCATCGATACCGGCGGGTCCCGTCCGGTCGAAGGTGCCGAGCCCCATCAATGGAATACCATATTGATTTTTCGTCATATTTTTCCTCCGTCTTGTTCCCGCAACCGTTCCTCCGCCGCCGGCCGGCAATGCAGGCGACAACCGGCGCTTTTGGCGCGAAAAGCGTACTCGCCGATTTTCCCTGTTGACCGGAATACGAACATAGCCGTATGTTACCGGTAATACAACATTGATGGGAGCGATGTTGCAGGAAGCCGCAAAGCCCGACGCAAGGGGCAGGCGGAAAGGGAGGAACATGCGTATTCGGTGGAGCCGATGGTCGCCCCAGCTTGCGCTGGCGCCGGCGGTCATCATCACATTCGTCGCCTTTTTCGGGTCGATGCTCTGGACCATTTATCTGAGCTTCACCCGCAGCCGGCGGTTTCCGGATTATGCCATCGACTGGGGTGACTGGTCGCGCCAGTATGAGCGTCTGTTCAAGGACGACGCCTGGCTCATCTCGCTGCAAAACCTGTTGATTCTCGGTGTCGGCAGCACGCTGGCGATCGGCTTCGGTTTCATTCTCGCCTGCCTGATCAATGCCGAAAAGCGCGGGGAGGGCGTTTTCCGCACGGTCTTTCTCTATCCGCTCGCCGTGTCGCTGATCGTCACCGGCGTCGCCTGGCGCTGGCTGTTCGATCCGAGCCTCGGCCTGCAAAACTTCTTCCATTCGATCGGCATGGAATGGGTCCGGTTCGACTGGCTGTCCTCCGGCGATACCGCGATCTACGGCATCATTCTCGCCTCGATCTGGCAGGGCTCCGGCTTCTACATGGCGCTGATGCTGGCCGGCCTGAAGGGCATCAATTCGGAAATCTGGAGCGCGGCCAAGCTCGATGGCGTCGGCACGTTCCGCTTCTATATCGAGATCATCGTGCCGATGATGCGCTTCACCTTTCTCACCTGCGCCATCCTGCTCTCGCTCGGCGTGGTCAAGGCCTATGACATCGTGGTCGCCATGACCAATGGCGGGCCGGGGCAATCGACCTATGTGCCGGCCTATTTCACCGTCAACGCATACTGGCAGAAATCCAATCTCGGCTATGCCTCCGCCGCCGCCGTCATCATGCTGCTGATCACGCTTGCCGTGTTCCTGCCGCTGGTGATGCTGACGGCCTGGCAGCAGCGCCGCAAGGGGAGGCCCGCATGACGCTTCCGACAGACGCCGGACCGACGGCGCCGTTTCCCGCGGCAAGGCCGCGCGCCGTCACCGACCGGCCGGTCTATTTTCCGCGGCCGAAGAAGCGGATCAGCCCGCGTTCGATTGCCATTCTGGTTTTCCTGGTGATGTGCGCGGCGTTCTTCTGCCTGCCGCTCTACGTCATCGTCGTCACCTCGCTGAAGACCATGGACCAGATCCGGCTCGGCGACATTTTCGCCCTGCCGACGACCTGGACGCTTCAGCCCTGGCTGACGGCGTGGAACGACGCCTGCTCGGGGATAAACTGCAATGGGCTGAAGGTCGGCTTCGTCAATTCGCTGATGATCCTGTTTCCCTCGCTGATCCTGTCGCTCGCCGTCTCCTCGGTAACCGGCTACGCGCTGGCCTTGTGGAATGTGCGCTGGGCTGGGCCGTTCATGTTCCTCCTGTTCATGTGCGCCTTCGTGCCCTTCCAGATCATCATGATCCCGCTGATCGTGCTCTCCGGCCTCGTCAAGGTCTATGGCACGATCTGGGGCATCGCCATCGTCCACGCGATCCTGTCGCTCCCTTTGCTGACGCTGATCTTCCGCAATTACTACAAGGACATACCGGACGAGATCATGCGCGCGGCGATGATGGATTGCGGCTCGTTCTGGCGGGTGTTCGTCGAGATCATCATTCCGATGTCCGGCAATATCCTGATCGTGGTGCTGATCATGCAGATCACCCACATCTGGAACGACTTCCTCGTCGGGCTGACATTCGGCGGCCTCGGCACCCAACCGATGACCGTCATCCTCGCCAATGTGGTGATCACCACCACCGGCGAGGTCCGTTACAACGAGAACATGGCGGCAGCGCTTCTGACCGCGATCCCGCCGCTCGTCATCTATTTCTTTCTCGGCAAGTTTTTCGTGCAGGGCATCACTGCCGGCGCAATCAAGGGATGATCCATGCCTGAAATCCGGTTCGAACACATCGTCAAGGATTACGGCGCGCTGACCGTGCTGGACGATCTCAATCTCTCGGTCGAAGACGGCGCCTTCCTGGTGCTGCTCGGCCCCTCCGGCTGCGGCAAGACCACGCTTTTGAACCTGCTCGCCGGCCTGATCGAGGTTTCCGACGGCCGCATCACCATTGGCGGCCGCGATGTCACCGACCTCGACCCCAAGGATCGCGGCCTTGCCATGGTATTCCAGTCCTACGCGCTCTACCCAACCAAGACGGTGCGCGGAAACCTGAAATTCGGCCTGGCGGCGGCGAAGCTTCCGAAGGAGGAGGTCGCGCGGCGGATCGAATGGGCAGCGAAACTGCTGCAGATCGAGCCGCTGCTGGAGCGCAAGCCGGCCCAGCTTTCCGGCGGCCAGCGCCAGCGCGTCGCCATAGGCCGCGCGCTCGTCAAGAATGTCGGCGTGTTCCTGTTCGACGAGCCGCTGTCAAACCTCGACGCCAAGCTGCGCACCGAAATGCGCCTCGAAATCAAGAAGCTCCATGACGAGCTGAAATCAACCATCGTCTACGTCACCCACGACCAGATCGAGGCGATGACGATGGCAACTGAGATTGCAGTGATGAATGGCGGCGTGATCCAGCAATTCGGCACTCCGGACGAGATTTACGAGCGCCCGGCCAATCTATTCGTGGCCGGCTTCATCGGGGCGCCGTCGATGAACATGCTGGAGGCGACACTGACGGTTGAGAACGGCCGCGTTGGCGCGCGGCTTGCCGATGCGGACGGCTTCTTCGATCTCGGTGACCACGCTTTCGCGGAGCCGCCTGCCGATGGCCGAAAGGTAGTGCTCGGCCTCAGGCCGGAGCATTTCGGGCCGCCCGGGACGGCATCGGCGGACCAGGCCTTCACCTTCTCGCTGCCGCTGCAATATGGCGAGCGCACGGGATCGGACTCGACCGCCTATTTCAGCATCGGCGGCCGGCTGCTTGCGGTGCGCTGCGATCCGTCCGAACTGGCTGTCGTGCGGACCGGCGAGATTTCAGAAATCGGCTTCCTCAAGGGGAAAGTCCATGTCTTCGACGCCCATACCGGGCGGCGATTGTAAGCCACATCTTTGGGAGGAATGAGATGTACAGGAAATCGCTTTTGGGGATCGCCGGCGCCCTCATGATGGGGACTGCCCTCAGCGCCTCGGCCGAGGAGCTCATCGTCTATCACGGCTGGTCGACGCCGGGCGAAGTCGGCGCGCTGAACGTGTTGCGCGATGCGCTGGCCGAACAGGGCATCAGCTGGAAGGACCTGGCGATCCCGCACAATTCGGGCGTCAATGTCAGCCTCGTCAACATGGTGACCGGCGGCAACCCGCCGAACGCCTTCGTCGAATCCAACCCCGGCGTCTATCGCGATCTCGCCGATCGCGACCTGTCGCTGGACCTGACCGATCTTTACAATTCCACCGATATTGCCGCCAATCTCGCGCCGATCGTGCGCGAGCTTTCGACGGTCGATGGCAAGTTCGTCAAGGTGCCAGTGGCGCTTCATCTCGACGGCATGGTCTACTGGAACATGGACGTTGCCCAGAAGGCGGGCGTCGATCCGGCATCCTGGACCTCGGTCGATGAGATGCTCGGCGATTTCGACAAGGTCCGCGCGGCGGGCTTCGCGCCGGCGGCGGTCGGCAGCCAGGCCTTCCAGGTCGGCTACCTGACGCATGCGATGATCGCGGCGATCGCCGGTCCCGACATCTATAACCGCATCTATGGCCCCGAGCCGGATATCACCGCCATCGACACGCCGGAATTCGCCCAGGCAGTCGAGGTGGTCCGCGCCTTTTCGAAAGAAGCCGGACCGGAAGCCCAGAACCGCCCCTGGAACGAAACCACGAACCAGGTGATCGCCGGCAAGGCGCTGATGCACATCATGGGCGACTGGATGAAGGGCGAATGGAAGGCGGCCGGCAAGGAGCCGGGCGTCGATTTCGGCTGCATCGTCATCCCCGGCGCCAAGGCGGTTCCTGTGACGTCCGATGCCTTCGGCCTGCTTGGCGGGCAGTCGGCGGAAATCACCGAGGCCGAATACACCTTCGCCAAGACGGCGCTTTCGCCGGAAGTCTCCGGTGAATTCGCCCAGAAGAAAGGTTCGTCGCCGGCCCGCCTCGATGCGCCGGCAGACCTGCTCGATGCCTGTAACGAGGTGGTCCTCGACCAGCTCAAGGTGCCGGACGGGACGGTTCAGAACCCGTTCAATACGGCCGACAGCGACTGGCACCACGCCATATGGGATGTGATGTTCGCCTTCTGGAGCGATCAGGACATGACGGTGGATGACGTTCGCGCCGACCTCGCCGACGAATACGACGCAATCTTCGGCTGAGGCCGGAAGTCTTTTTGCCAGATCAGGACCGGTGCGGTGGCCGCACCGGTCCAACACAAGAGAGACATTCATGGACAATCGCCTTCTCGACGAAGACAAGGTCATGCAGCTTTGCTTCGTCACCGACAATCTTGAAAAATCGACCGCCTGGTTCGCCGATCTCACCGGCAAGGAACCGGCGCATATCGGCAAGTCGGCCAAGGCCGATATTGCCCAGGCGACCTATAGGGGAAAACCCGCCGAGATCACCTTCCGCCTCGCCCTGTTCCGCTTCGACAATATCGACTTCGAATTCCTGGAACCGGGGCCGGAGCCGAGCACGTGGCGCGAGCATCTCGACAGGTTCGGCCCCTCCTTCCACCACTTCGCCTTCCGCACCATCGACATGGAAGGTCGCCGCGTTTATCTCGCCGAAAAGGGTCTGCCGATGATCCAGCACGGCGAATTCGAGGGCAATGACGGGCGCTATGAATATTTCGACGCCATGAGCCAGCTCGGCGCGATCGTTGAATTGCTGGAATGGGACAGAGACAAGACAAGCGGCCTTTCATAAATGCGCTTCCGCTTGATGGGAGATGCCGCGAAAGGGGCAGAGAGGGGTGACACCTCCCCGAGAGCACGGCGTTCGTCGCTTTCGTCGTTACCCCCTCTGTCGCTTTCGCGGCATCTCTTCCTGAAGCGTTAGGCCGCAAGGGATGTGGGTGAAACGGGAACGCGCGGCAGGCTTTTTCAGGAAAGCGCCCGGCTCCAAAAGCAGGAAAAAACATCATGATCAGACTAGGCGGCCATGGACTTCCCGTCGGCCCGGATGACCCGGAAGAATTTGCCCGCGCGCATGTCGATTTCGGCTACCGCGCGGCCTATTGCCCACCCTGCGAGATCGGCGATACCGACCGCCAGCGGGCGATCGAGACCGCCTTTGCCGCCCATGACGTAATGATCGCGGAGATCGGAATCTGGCGCAATCTTCTCACCCCGGACGAGACGATCCGGGGTCAAAACATCGATTATGCCTGCGAGAAGCTGGCGCTTGCCGATGCCGTCGGCGCGCGCTGTGCTGTCAGCTATATCGGCTCCTTCGAGGCCGGAACGGAATACGCCCCGCACCCGAAGAACCTCTCGCGCGAGGCCTTCGAGGCGACAGTCGAGACCGCCCGGACGATCATCGATACCGTGAAGCCGAAGCGCGCCCGGTTCGCGCTGGAAATGATGCAATATGCGCTGCCCGACAGCGTCGATTGCTATCTCGAGCTGATCCGCGCCATCGGCCGCGATGCCTTCGCCGCCCATCTCGATCCGGTCAACCTGATCATGACGCCGCGGGTCTATTTCGATAGCGGCCGGCTGATCCGCGAATGTTTCGAGAAGCTCGGACCCCATATCGCGAGCTGCCACGCCAAGGACATCATCCTTCATGACCGGGCCGCGCTCCACTTCGACGAGATCATCATCGGCGAGGGCATGCTCGATTACGCCACCTATCTGACCGAACTGGAAAAGCTTGATCGCGATGTGCCGCTGATGCTCGAACATCTCGAAGGAAACGACTATGCGATTGCCCGAGACGCGCTGAAAAGCGTGGCGGAACCGCTCGGAATTTCCTTCGCCTGAGAGCCGGGTTGTGATGGACGTCGGAAAGCGACGCACCACTCCGCGGACGTTCAGGAGCGCCCTCATCGATAAAATCTCTGGCAATGACCTCTATCAGGGGCCGAATGTTGAAAAGGCGAGCCCAGGGTGGGTAGAGACCGTCAGGCGCAATCGATCGATCAAACTGGAGATCGACACCTCCAGATCGCGTTCGGCATCACGCCGCCGAAATTGCCGGAACTGGCGCCGCTATTTCTCCTGCGCATCGCGCCAGGCGATATACTCGTCGTAAACCGCGTCACTCAAGGGATAGTAGCGTCGCAGGTCGGCCCCCTGGGAGAGGCGCAATCTGGAGAACTCCTCCCATTCGGCATGTCCCCCTCCGGCTTCGATCAGCTTTTCGGCAAGCGCGATCGGCACAACGACGGCGCCATCATCATCGGCAATAATGATGTCGCCGGGCATGACGAATGTGCCGCCGCAGGCGACCGGCACGTTGACCGCATAGGGCACGATGTCGGTCTGGGCGTGATAGTTGGGCGTCACACCGTTGACCCATATGCCGAGGTCGAGTTTCTTCGCCGGCCCTGAATCGCGGATGCAGCCGTCGATCACAACGCCTTGACCGCCACGGCCCTTGAAGTAGGTCAGCATCATCTCGCCGAAAATGCCGCTCGACATATTGCCGCGCGCGTCGACGACGATCATGTCGCCGGCCTGGGCCGGATACATCACCTCGCGATGGAGCTGAAGTTCGGGATTGTCGTATTCGCCGCCGGCAAACAGGTCCTCGCGCTTGGGCATGAACTGCAGGGTCAGAGCCGGCCCGGCAACCCGCTTGCCCGCGACCAGCGCCTTTGGCCCCGCGATGTGACAATTGCGCAGACCCATGAGGTTGAGCTCGCTGCTGGCGGTGGCTGTGCCGATCGCGGCCAGCGCATCGCAAAGCTCTCGGCTCGGGCGCTTGATATCGTCGTATTTCATGGGCTGATCCTGTTTGCGGGTTGGGAGGGCATGCGTTGGTGCGGTTCTATTTCAGGCGGTCGCCGGTTTCGGCGCTGAACAGTTTGATCTGGTCGGGATCCGGCACGATGTGAAGCATCGTTCCGCTGCGCTCCGAGATGCGTTCGCGGAAGACGGCGACCACCTGATGACCCGCGAATTTGAGGGAAACCTGGGTTTCCGAACCGGTCGGCTCGACGGTCACGATCTCGCCGGCAAGCCCATTCCGGTCCAGGCGGAAATGCTCCGGGCGTATGCCGAGCGTGACCGGGCGGTTGGCGGCGCTTTCCGGCACGTTGGGACCGAGCGCGATCATGGTGCCGTCATCGGCGATGAAATCACCGCCTTTCACCGTGCCGGACAGCATGTTCATGCTCGGCGAACCGATGAACCGGGCGACGAAGCTATTGGCCGGTTCATCGTAAAGTTCAAGCGGCGTGCCGATCTGCTCGATGTTGCCGCCATTCATCACCACGATCCGGTCGGCCATTGTCATGGCCTCGATCTGATCATGGGTCACGTAGATAATGGTCGTCGTCAGGCGCTGGTGCAGCGCCTTGATCTCGGTGCGCATAGCCACGCGCAACTGCGCGTCCAGGTTGGAAAGCGGCTCGTCGAACAGGAACACCTGCGGGTCGCGGACGATGGCGCGGCCCATGGCGACGCGTTGACGCTGGCCGCCGGAAAGCGCGCGCGGATAACGATCGAGCAGGTTTTCCAACCCGAGAATCTGGGCGGCGGCGCGCACACGCTTGTCGATCTCGGCCGGGCTGGTGCGGGCAAGCTTGAGCGAAAATCCCATATTCCTGGCGACGGTCATATGCGGATAAAGCGCATAGGACTGGAACACCATGGCAATGTCGCGCTCCTTGGGATGGAGATTGTTCACCACCTTGCCGCCGATCCGGATCTGACCGCTGGAGATTTCCTCCAACCCAGCGATCATGCGCAGCAGCGTCGACTTTCCGCATCCGGAGGGGCCGACGAGAATGACGAACTCGCCGTCCGCGATATCGATGTCGATGCCGTGCAGCACCTCCAGAGCGCCGTATGATTTGCGGACATCGTCGATTTTCACCGTGCCCATGAGCGTCGTCTCCCTTGAACGTCTGGTTGTCGCGTCATCGCGTCAATCGTCCCACGCGGGGGCCTTGTCGGGATCGATCATCCGTTCGCCCCGGTCGAGCGCGCGGATGGCGGCCGTCTCATCCGCTTCGAGCGTGACAGAAAGGGCGGCGTAGTTGTCCCGCAACCGTCCGGCATTGGCCGAGGCGGGGATGACGATATGGCCCTCGCCCATCAGGAAGGCGAGCGAGATTGCCGCGGCCGTGACATTATGGCGGGCGGCGATCTCCCGCAGCACGGCGTCGTCGCTCACCCGGCCCTTGGCGAGCGGCATATAGGCTGTCAGCGGCAGGCCGCGCGATCGCGCGTAACCGCAGAACTTCGGGCTTTGCAGGAAGGGGTGCAGTTCGACCTGGTCGGTTGCAAGAGCGCCGCTGCCGATCACCGTTTCGGCACGCTTCAGGTCGGCGATGGGAAAGTTGGACACGCCGATCCTTACCGCCCAGCCGCGCGCCCTGGTTTCGGCCAGCGCCTCCATATAGTCAGCGAAGGGTACGGCGTCTCTGGCTGACGGCCAGTGGATCAGCAGCAGGTCGATGCGGTCGAGCGCCAGGGTTTCGAGGCTTTTCTCGACGCTTGGCAGAAAGTCTCCCCTGGCGAGATTGGTGTCGGCGACCTTCGTTGTGATGAAAAACGCATCGCGCGGCAGGCCTGAGCGTTCAACCGCCTTGCCGACATTTTCCTCCGTGCCGTAGCTTTGCGCGGTGTCGATATGGCGATAGCCGATCTCGATCGCGTCGAGCAGGGCGCGCAGTCCATCGTCGCCCGTGCGCCCGAACGTGCCGAGGCCAAGCTGGGGTATGCCGCCTACGGTTTTGTCGTGCATGGGTTTCCTCCTCAGCCCTTGGTGGCGCCAGCCATGATGCCGCCGACGAACAATCGTTGCATGGACAGGAACAGCACCGCGATCGGCACGGTCATGATCATCGAGGCGGCCATGACGGCGCCCCAGTCGGTGTTGAATTCCGTGGTGAATTCGGCAAGCCCGATCGGCAGCGTTTTCACCGAGGAATCGGTGGCGAAACACAGGGCGAAGATGAACTCGTTCCAGGTGGTGACGAAGGCATAGACCATGACCGCGACAAGACCGGGGATCGAAAGCGGCAGGGTGATGCGGAACAGCACGCCGAGACGTGAGGCACCGTCGATGATCGCCGCCTCCTCAAGCTCGACCGGGATCGCCTTGAAATAGCTGGTCAGCATCCACACCGACAATGGCAGGGTGATGATCATGTAGACCAGGATCAGCCCCAGATAGGTATTCACCAGCCCGAGATAGCGCAGCGTGACGAACAGCGGCACGATGATCGCGGCCGTCGGAAGCAATTGTCCGACCAGCACGAAGGACTGGTAGTATGGCTTGCCCTTGAAGTTGAACCGGGCAAAGCCGTAGGAGGCAAAAACCGCGAGGATCAGCGCCAAAAGGGTGGAGCCGACCGAGATGACGACGCTGTTCAGAAAGTAGCGCGGGATATTGCTGTCGAACAGAACGGTCTTGTAGTTGCCAAGCGTCGGGGTGTGCGGGATCCATGTCGGGGGAACCGTATAGAGTTCGCGCAGCACCTTGATCGATGAAACCCCCATCCACAGAAACGGAAACAGGCAGACGCTGACGACGAGCAGGGACGAAATCAGAATGATGAAGCGGGCGAGCGGCGATGTTCTCATCGGGCCACCTCGTCATTGGAGGACAGGAACCGGATGTAGACGGCGACGATCGCCATGGCGACCACGAAGAAGATCAGCGACAGAGCGGCTGCCTGGTTGAACTGGAAGGACTCGAAGGCCAGGCGGAAAATCTGGATCGGCGTGATCAGGGTGAGGTTCGCCGGTCCGCCGCGCGTGATCGCATAGATCGTGGTGATGTGGTTCAGCCCCCAGATCACCAGCAGCAGCGTCACCGCGATGATGACCGGGCGCACCTGCGGCAGGGTGATATGGATGACCTCGTCCCAGAATGTCGCGCCATCGACGCGGGCGGCCTCGTAGAGGTCCTTGGGAATGGATTGCAGGCCAGCCAGCACCATGATGGCGACAAAGGGGAACAGCTTCCAGACATTGATGGCGATCATCGCCGGCATGACGGTATTGGGATTGGTGAGCCATCCGATCGGCTGGTCGAGCACGCCGGCGGAGGTCATCATGTAGTTGATGATGCCGAATTCGGTATGGAACATCCATGCCCAGGTGGTGGCGGCGACGATGCCGGGAACGACCCATGGGATGACGGCGATGGCGCGCACCGCGCCGCGGCCGCGAAATTCCTGGTTGAGCAGGATGGCCGTCGCGGTGCCGAGCACGACCTGGAACACGATCGATCCGCCGACCCACCACAGCGTATTGACAAAGGCCTGCGGCGTGGCGCGCGAACGCAGCACGTTGACGAAATTGGAGGAGCCGACATAGTTGCCGCGAATATCGGTCACGCTGAGGATTCCGGTATAGATCACCGGATATGCGATAAGCAGCAAGAGAACGATGAGCGCCGGCAAGGCGAACAGCAAACCTGTCGGGGGCCGTTTCATGGATCATCTCCGAAAAGACGCATTCATTGTTCCCCGGGGCGAGACGCCCCGGAGGTCGGTTCACAAGAAAAGATCGATTACTGATCGAGAAGCGCCTGGATGTCCTGGGCCGCAAGGCCCATCGATTCCTGCGCGGTCTGCTGCCCAAGCAGAATCCGCTGGATGCCGTCGAAATAGGCCTGGGTGATCTGCACCCAGTTCTTGTGGATCGGCAGCGGCCGGGCGTAAGGCAGCATATCCTTGTAGACCTGGAGAAGCGGCGTGTTGAAGCGCTCCATGTCCATGGCGGATTTGCGGGCCGGGAAGGTATCCGTGTAGTTGCCCATGTTCTCGGTTTCGGTCAGGAACCGGATCAGCGTCTTGGCGTCTTCGGGATTGCCGGCGTCTTTCGGAATGACAAAGCTCCAGCCGGCGAGAATGCCTGACGTATCCTTGCCTTCGGGATGCGGCGTCATCATCACGCCGATATCGATATCCGGATTTTCCTGTTGGATCGAAGCGAGGTCGAACTGGCCGGACTGATACATCGACACCGTGTCCGCGATGAACAGGCGACGATTGGCGGTGCCGTCGTTTTCCAACGTCGAGGAGGGCGAGGAGCCGTCCTTGTAGAAATTGGTCCAGTATTCGACGGCCTCGACCGCCGCCGGCTCGTTGACGGTCGCCTTGGTCAGGTCGTCGGAGACGATCGTGCCGCCATTCATCCAGATGAAGGGCAGCGAGCGATAGAGCGTATTGCCCACCTCGCCGCCGCCGGTAATGGCGAAGCCGAACTTGCCGTCGCCGGTCAGCGTCCTGGCGGTTTGCGTCAGCTCGTCCCAGGTTTTCGGCGGGCTGTCGGGATCGAGGCCGGCGGCGGTGAAATTGCCGCGGTTGTAGATCACGGCCATGGTCTCGATGCGGTAGGGAATCGCGTAAAGTTCGCCGTCATAGGTCACGTAGTCGAGCGCCGCCTTGACGAAGTCGCCCTCGTCCTCGATGACGTCGCCGAGCGGCTGCACCAGATCGGCTTCGGCGTAACCGTTCACCCACGGGCTCTGCACGTCGATGATATCGGGCGCGGCGCCGGACATCAGCGTCGTCAGGAGACGCTGTGGCAAGCCGTTGGTCGTGGTGATTTCAAGATTGAGCGTGATATCGGGATGCGCCGCCTCGAACGCGGTCTTGAGCTTCTGGGCCCGTGCCTCGTTGAAGTTGGGCGTCCACCAGGTGACTTCACCGGCAGCAGCCATTCCCGATGCAAGCGTCAGCGCCGACACCGAAGTGGCGATCAGCGCCGTCAGTTTAAACGCGGTCTTGGTCATGTTTCCTCCCTTGCCACGGCCTCCGCCGCAGCTCCTCGCGGCGTTGGCCGCTCATCTCCCTCGCGGTCGCGCGCCACGCATGGCCTTTCGCAGCCGCTGTCCTCCTGCCGTCTTTCGACGACGATTTGCCTGAAGGAGCTTGCCGCTCTCGACCCATTTGCCTGAAGGCGAATGGTCCTCCGTCGTGCGGCCTGTCGCGAACAACCGGGGCGCAGCCCCGTCTCCTCCCAGGTTCAGATCGGTATATCAATTCATATTTGAACTGAACCAGTTCGCAATTTAACTATGCCGCTGAACTGACGATGAGTCAAGTCGGCCGTCGCGACCCGCGTTCGTCGCGCTAAATAATTGAAAATAATGATTTATTTGTTTCCGCCGAGCGTCACGCTGGAGGGTCGGAGCGGAATCGTCAGTAGGCGTGCGCGCCCTCGCGGCCGCCATCGATGGATGATGTCGGACTTCCGGCCAGGATCGTCATGACGTCCCGGCCGGTTCCATTTGCGACGGTCGCCTAATCCTTGGAGGAAAGGGTTTGTGCGCCGGTGGCGATGCCCTTGATATTCATCGACCCGTCGAAGAGCGGCACGTCATAGGGCTCGTAGGGGAAATTGGCGCAAGCCTCCTCGATGAGTTCGACGCCGAGGCCGGGGGCGGTCGGCGCCAGCAGGTCGCCATTGTCGAATTGCAGGGTTTCCCGGACCAGCGTCTTGCGCCATGGCACGTCGATGGAAACCGTTTCGAAGATCGCGAAATTGGGAATCGCGACGGAGGTGTGCAGGGTCATCGCATTCATCACCGGGCCGACCGGATTGTGCGGCGCCAGTGGGATGAGATGCGCATGCGCCAGATGGGCGATGCGCTTGGTCTCCGAAAGCCCGCCGAAATGGGATACGTCGGTCTGCAGCACGTCGACAGCGTGTTTCTGCAACGCCTCGAGAACCTTTCCCGGTTCGAACCAGCGCTCGCCGGCGGCGATCTCGACCGGGGAGTTGGCGCGCACCTCGGCCAGCGCATCGATATTTTCCGGCGGCGTCGGCTCCTCGATCCATCTGAGGTCGAAGCGCGCGAGCTCCCGGCACATGGCGATCGCGGTCGGCACGTTGAGCCGGCCGTGAACGTCGAGCATCAGGTCGATATCCGGGCCGACGGCATCCCGCACCGCGGCGACGATCTCGATGGTTTCGCGACGCTGTTTGCGGCTCATTTCAAGATCGGCGACGTCGAAAGGATCCCATTTGAGCGCGCGATAGCCCATCTTTACCGCCTCGCGGGCGCGCTCGGCATAGTCCTCCGGCTTCGTCGCGCCGAAAAACCAGTGATTGGCGTAGCACGGTACGCGATCCCGGTACTTTCCGCCCAAGAGCTCGAACACCGGCACGCCGAGCGCCTTGCCCTTGATGTCCAGAAGCGCGGCATCGATCGCGCCCAGCGCCGTGCGGAACACCGCGCCGGTGCGCCAGTAACTGTCGCGGTGCAACTGTTCGATGATCGCGTCGCTTTGAAACGGATCGCGGCCGACGAGCGCGCGTTCCAGTTCCCTGAGCGCGGAAACGATGGTTTCGGTTTTCCATTCCAGCGTCGCCTCGCCAACGCCGTCTATGCCGTCATCGGTGTAGAGCTTGGCGAAGACGAAATTGGTGCGCGACACATTGGCGACGAAGACCTTCAGCCCGGTGATTTTCATGTCCTGATGCCTTGCTTGAAATGCTTGCCGCGGCAGCTACCGGCGTGCCGGCCGGCAAGGCTCTACGCCGTCTGGCTTCGCAACGTCTTTCAGTTTACGTTGGCGCGGCTTCGGATGGTCGGAGTTCCTGCCATAATCGCGCGGCGAGCCCGGCTGCTGCATGGTGATCTGCGGCGCGATAACTGGTTGTTTGGTCGTCCTCCGCCCATGGTCCTGTCCGTGCCGGCGATCCCATGCTTGCCGGCCTCCCAGCCAGCTCAATTCATATATGAACTTTTGCAGTTCAATATGTAATGCTATAGGCTGTTTCTATCAAAAGTCAATCGAGCTGAGGGCACATGGAAGAACTGGCTGAACCCGCCGAACAGAAGAATACCGTTCCCGTGATCGACCGGATGATGGAGGTTCTGGGACAGCTTGAACGCCGCCCGGACGGGAGCAACATTCGCGAGCTCACGCAAGATCTCGGCCAGCCGCGCACCACGGTCTATCGCATCCTTAATACGCTGCAGCATCACAATATGGTGCGTCGCGATGAGGACGGCTTCTACTATCTTGGCGATCGGTTGTTGCGGCTTGCCTCGCATGTCACCGGCGGCGGCGGGCAGGTGGATATCGCAGCTCTTGGCCAGCCGGTGCTCGACAAGCTGGCCGACGAGATCGGCGAGAGCTGCAAGCTCTCCGTGCTGGATGATCAGGGCCTTCTGGTCATCGCCGTTTCCCAGGGTCGGCGGGAATATGCGCTGGCGGTGACGCCGGGCCAGCGTATGCCGGTTCACGTCGGCGCCGCCGGCAAGCTTCTGCTTGCGCATCTGAACGAGGATGAATTGCAGAAGCGGTTCGCCAAACCGCTCGTCGCGCTCACGCCGAAGTCGATCACCGATCCGCGCCGTCTGCGGCGCGAGCTCTCGCGGATCCGCAAGCAGGGCTGGGCGCAGGACGCCGGCGAGCATATGTTGAGCATCCAGGCTGTGTCTGCACCGGTATTCGATCGGTCCGGCAAGATGATTGCCGCCATAAGCGTGCCGTTCCTGAAAGGCACGGAGCAGCAGCGGATCGACGAGATCCGCGAGGCGGTGATGACGGCGGCCGAAGGACTGAGCGTTGCCCTGAAAGGCCAGGCCGCCCAATGAAGATCACCGACGTCAAATGCGCTGTGATCGGCCAGCATCCGGTCGTGCGTATCGTCACCGACGAGGGTATTTCGGGCTATGCGCAGGCGGAGTTCTGGAAGCCCTATCTGAAGCGCCATATTCTCGACTTCCGCGATATTCTGATCGGCGAAGACCCCACCTTGGTCGAGCGCACCATGCTGAAAATCCGCCAGCGCGGCGGCTTCAAGCCCGCCGGCGCTGCCGTCAGCACCATCGAGATGGCGCTTTGGGATATCGCCGGTAAGGCTGCCGGTCTGCCGGTTCATCGTCTGCTGGGCGGTAAGGTGCGCGACCGGGTGCGGGTCTATAATGGCGGCGTGCGGTTTCCGATGACCGGCCACGAACCGCAGGACTACGCCGAGGATACGCGCAGAATGCTGGCTTCGCCTGAAGGTTTTACCATTATCAAACAGCCGATTGCGTTCCACTCGGAGATGAAACGGAAAGTGCCCGGTTTTTACTACGGCGAGCCGCGTGCGAGCGAACTCCATGGCGCGCTCGATCGCGGGCCGATAACCGAGCGCGGCCTGGCGCACGCCATCGATTGCGTGGCGGCGATGAAGGAGGTGACCGGCGACCGGGTCGGGTTGGCGCTTGATTGCGGACCGGGCTGGATGCTTGCGGATGCGCAACGTTTCGCCCGGCGGGTCGAGGGTTTCAACCTGATGTGGCTGGAAGATCTGCTCACGGGAGACTACACGCCCTATGTCAATGCCGGGGTCTACCGCGAACTCACGCGATCCTCGCCGACGCCGATCCATACCGGCGAGCAGATTTATCTGCGGCAGAATTTCAAGGAATTGATCGAAACCCAGGCCGTCCATGTCATCGGTCCCGATCCGGCGGATGTCGGCGGGCTTGCGGAACTGAAATGGATTGCCGAATTTGCCGATCTCCACGGCATCACCATCGCCCCTCACGGAACCGCGAACGGGCTTCTGGGACTTGCCGCCCTGGTACAGGTCTGCGCCACGCTGCCATCCAATTTCATCGCCTTCGAATATCCGGTCGCAACGCCGGACTGGTGGGCGGATATCGTCGAAGGGCTGCCCGATCCGATCGTGAAGGACGGCACGATCACGGTTTCCGACCGCCCCGGCATGGGCGTGGACCTGATTCCCGAACGCGCGCTGAAACACATGGGCGGGGACGACCAAGCCTTCTTCAACTGAGGCAATGTCCCCGCGCTCCTGCTGATGCGGATTTTCGGATGAGCGATGCTATATCCTCAGGTCGCGGCGAACCGGCCCGCGGCCCAAGCCGGCCGCTAGACAGGCCAGCTCAGGACAGATCGACAACCAGCTTATAGCCGGAAATGCCGGCCCGCTGGGCGTCGACGGCCGGCTGGAAGGCCTCGAGGCCTCGGCCGACCACCCTGGGGGCGGGGGCCGCGACATATTTTCCCTCAGCCAGCGCGGCGGGCAGGAAATCCTCATAGATCATCGGTCCGACCGCGTCCTCGCGCAGGCTGGTGCCGGCGATGGCGGCGGCTTCGATCGTTTCGGGCGGCGCGGACTGAAGCGGAAGGGTCACGGTCACAAACCGGCGGCCTTCGCTGCGGCGCAGAACGGCATAGGTGTCCGCAAGCTTGCCGGTGGCATGGAGCGCGCCGACAAGCTTCTTGCCCTTCAGCGCGGCGACGAGGTTTTCAACCACGTTGTCATCGCCGTGATCGAACACCTCCGCGGCGCCGAGCTTTCGCACCAGATCATGGTTGCGGGGCGAAGCCGTGGCAATTACCGCGTAGCCCGACGCGGTCGCAAGCTGCACCGCATTGCAGCCGACGCTCGACGATGCGCCCCACACAAGCAGCGTCTCGCCGCTAGGTGTCGGGTTGAGAGAAGGGGGACGCAGCCCGAGGTTCTGCGGCTGATAGAGCCCGCAGGCAGCCGTGCCGATGCCGAGCGGCAGGACTGCGGCGGTCGTCGCCGCCATGGTGTCCGGAATGGGCGCGGCCATGTGGGCGAGCACCACGGTGTGCTCCTGGAAAGCGCCTTGCGACGGCAGGTTGACGGTTGTGCCGACGGCCTGACCGAGCACGCGATCGCCGATGGAAAAGCGCTCGCCCCCTTTGTCCACGGCAACCACTGTGCCGGCGACATCGCTTCCGGCGATCACCGGATAGTCGAGCCGGGGCAGCACCGCCGCGTCCTGGAGAAGATAGTCGAGCGGGTTGATCGCGACCGCCTCGTTTCTCACGAGTATCTCGCCCGGCGCGAGCGCTGGCACCTCTGCCGGCTCAATGCAAAGCGGTTCGCCCGGTTGACGCTGCCAAGCTGCCAGATTGTCCATGATTATCTGCCTTTCCTAAGCCTGTATCCAGTTCGGCTCGTTCGCCGAAGTGTCGCCTGAAGATACGGAGCGATCGGTTGTTCACAAGATGGATCAAT
This sequence comes from Martelella sp. FOR1707, assembly GCF_053484265.1. NCBI lineage: Bacteria > Pseudomonadati > Pseudomonadota > Alphaproteobacteria > Hyphomicrobiales > Aurantimonadaceae > Martelella > Martelella sp. FOR1707. The sequence continues at coordinate 271,249 of NZ_JBAKFP010000001.1, forward strand.
GGCAATGTGGTGTTGCAGCAGGAGCAATAATGTGAACGGCAGGGAATATCAGGAACTGACGGTTTTCATGGCGATTGCGCGCGAACTGAGCTTTCGCGGCGCGGCCCGCCGCCTTGGCATGACGCCCTCTGCGGTGAGCCGGGCGACGGCGCAGCTTGAGGCCCGGCTTGGCGTACGCCTTCTCAACCGCACAACCCGAAGCGTCGCGCTGACGACGGCGGGAGAGGCGCTGTCTGCCCGCCTGCCGGCGCTCGTCACCGCGATGGACGCCGCCGTGGAGGACGTGGTGGCGCTCAGCGAAACGCCGAGCGGCGTGGTGCGGCTCAACCTGCCGCGGGTGGCGGCGGAACTGCTGCTCGCGCCCCTGCTCGCTCCGTTTGCCGAGGCTTTTCCCGCCATCAAGCTGGATCTCTCGATCGATGACGGGCTGAGCGATATCGTCGCCAAGGGGAATGACGCCGGAATCCGGAACGGCGGGCGCCTCGCGCTGGATATGGCAGCCGTCCGCCTCACCCCTGACCTTTCCGCCTCAGTGGTCGGTTCGCCCGACTATTTCAGCACCCGTGCGCGTCCCGAGCATCCGCGCGACCTGTTGCAGCATGCATGCCTGAACTATCGCTGGCAGCAGACGCAAGACGTCTATCGATGGCGTTTCGAGGAGGATGGGCGCGCCATCGATGTCGCGGTCGAGGCCGGACTGACGGTCGACGACACCGGCATTTTGCGCGAAGCGGTGCTGAACGGCATGGGCCTCGCCTGCCTGCCCGACAGGCTTGTCGCTCCACTGGTGGAGGCGGGCCGCCTCGTGCGGGTGCTTACGGAATTCTGCCCCGCCCAACCCGGCTTTTTTCTCTACTACCCTTTGAACGGGCATCCATCGGCCGCGCTGAAGGCCTTTATCGGCTTCGTCAGGGCCGCCGGCGTGCACCAATGACGCGGGCCGTGGCCGAACCCGGTTCCAGCTGTCTGTAGCAACGGGTGGCTATCGCTATCCCTTCTCGACATAGCGGGCGCGCTCTTCGGGCAGTCCTCCGGAAAGGCCGCCCGCAGATGGACGAGGAAGGCGGAGACACGGGCGCTGAAAAGCCCGCGATGGGATAGAGCGCGACCGCCCAAATTCTCGCCAATAGCCGAAGGGGGCGGATCGATCATTGCCAACGTCTCTTTAGGCGTGCGGCAAACCTTTGTCCGATCAGCAGGTGAGCCTTTGTCTCTGGATGCAGTTGATCCGGCAGGGGCAACATGGAATGATCGTGCTCCCCGTAAAGCGCGAGGCCATCCAGATAGTGGATATTCCGGTCGCTCGTGCGACGCTGTTCCACAATGGCTTTCAGATGCTCCCGAATGACGGACAAGGTCAGTTTTCCGGCATTTACTTCGTCGGGTCGACCTGTTGCCTCAAATCTGATCTCCCCCTTTGCCAGCGCTTTCAGATCGAAAGTGCCAGGACCAGGCGTGTTTTCGTGTATGGGGCAGAATATCGGAGAGATGACAAGAAGCGGCGTCTCCGGATGACCGTCGCGTATCGTGTCCAGAAAGCCATGAACCGCAGGCACGAAAGCTCTCAGACGCATCAGATCCGCATTGACGAGATTGATGCCGATCTTGACGCTGACAAGATCGGCGGATGTATCTCTCATTGTGCGCGCGACGAAGGGGTCGAGCAGGGCATTGCCGCCGAAGCCCAGATTGACGAGATCGAAATTTTCCATGCGCGAAGCAACCACCGGCCAGATCCCGGTCGGAGAAGCCGCGTTCGAACCCTGGCTGATCGAGCTGCCATGGTGGAGCCAGACCGGCTGACCGGCGTCGGTATCCGGCTTGATGGAAGCATCCGATCGCATGGTCGCGAGTTCTACGATCTCATTATGGGGAAGCCAGATCTCGACCAGCTTTTCGCCCTCGGGCAGGTTCGCAAAGCGCAATGTTTCCGCAATTCCCGGCACGCGACGCGTTGTGCCGGTGGACAGGTCTGTGCGCAAAAGCGTGGCGCTCTCCGCCGTTTGCTGTGATTGCAATTGCCCGTCGATGCAAAGGTCAAACACGCCTTTCGGACGGGAGGGCACCCCGACAAGCTCCCTTCGGGTCGGAAGAACATCGAGCTCGATCGCGGTCGCGCTGCTGCGAAACTTCAGGCGGACACCGGAGGTTTCGGCTTCGACGAATCCAAGTTGAGGGACTGGATATTGGGCGCGCGCCCATGCCGGCAGGCGGTGCGGGAGCAGGCCGCACTCCGTCTCCTCCAGGTCCAGGAAGCCCTTGAGCAGAGATCCGGTTATGGGTGTGGTGACTGCGAGATTGTTCATTTGTTTTGCCGGGTATTGCTAGAAATTCGATTGTTCAGTCTTTGCTCCAGCTTCGAATGAGAGCGTCGAGAGCATCTATGCCGCGCTCCCAAGAAAGCTCAGTCGGAGGTGGTCTGTGTGCAAAGCTTCCTGCCGTTTCGAGCAGGGAGAAGCCCAGCACGAACGAACCGAAAAGGCGGATGGCGTGGACACTCTCATCCTCCGGCAGGCCGTAGCCGCGAAGCATTGCGAGGCTCACCCTGGCCAAGCGCGTGCCGCCGTTTCCGGGAGCGCTTTTGGGATCCAGCGGATAGCGGGTAGCGTGAAACAAGCCCGGATGCTGGCATGCAAATTCACGATGCGCATTTGCCAGTGCGTGCAATGCATCTTTCCCGGATCGTCCCGCGACGGCATCTTCCGCCCGCTCCGCCAGCTGTTCCAGCGCCAGCAATGCCACGCCCTTTTTCAAATCTTCGGAATTGGCAACGTGACCGTAAAGGCTCGGCAAGCGAACCTGAAAATGCTGGGCCACGGCTGTGAGTGTCAGCTTTTCAAAGCCTGACTCGTCGGCCAGGCTACCGGCAACGTCTATGATCTTCGCGCGCGTCAAACCTGCTTTCGCCACTGCGGCTTCAGCCTCCTAGCTAGATAAGCAACTATCCTAATAACATTAGGATTTGTCGAAGCAAGGGAATTTTTTGGAGCGGCAGAAGAATGTGCCCAGACCAATCAGTTAAAGTTCCAGTCAACGGAAAGCGGCTCGAAAAGGACGGCCATTGATGTCGCGGTCGATGCCGGATTGATGGTCGATGACACCGGCATTTTGCGCGAGGCGGTGCTTTGCGGCATGGGTCTCGCCTGCCTGCCCGACAGGCTCGTCGCGTCGCTGGTGGAGGCGGGCCGCCTCGTGCGGATGCTTACGGAATTCTGCCCCGCCCAATCCGGTTTCTTTCTGTACTACCCCCTGGACGGGCATCCATCGGCCGCGCTGAAGGCCCTCATCGGCTTCGTCAGGGCCGCTGGCGTGCAACAATGACGCGGGCCGTGGCCGAACACGGTTCCAACTTTCTGTAACAACGGGTGGCTATCGCTAGACGTTTTCGACATAGCGCGCGAGCTCCTCTGGCGCGCCTTCCGGAAAAGCCGCTCGCAGATGGTCGAGAAAGGCGGAGACGCGGGCGCTCAGAAGCCGGCGGCTGGGATAGAGCGCCCAGAGTGCGATCTCCGATCCCTCCACGTCGCCCCAAGGGGCAAGCCGCCCGGCGGCAAGATCGTGGCTGACAAGGGAAATCGGCAGGCGCGCAACGCCGGCCCCCATGCGCACAGCATCCCGGACCATGGGAAGCGAAGACAGGCTGAGGACGGGCCGGACCGTGATCGCAGATGGTCCCGCCGCCGCCGTCACGCGCCAGGTTTCGCGTCCTTCCACCCGGCCGCGCACCACCGCCGGAGCGGGGGTGTCATCGGTTGACGGCTTCACCTCCGGGCTGGCGACGACCACGAGCCGATCACGCAGGAAGGCCCGCCCGACGAGGCTCTCGTCGGTATCGGGATTGACCCGGATCACCAGATCATAGGCTTCCTCCACCATGTCGACCGGCCGGTCTTCGGTCGTGATTTCGAGCTGCACCTCAGGGTGTTTCAGCGCGAAATCCGCGGCAAGCTTTCCCATGGCGGTTTGCGAGAACAAAAGCGGCGCGCTGATCCTGAGGCGTCCGCGCGGCGTCTGGCCGCGCGATGCGATGGCGGAGGCGGTCTCTTCGAGATCGGTGAGGAGGGCGGAGGTGCGTTCGAACAGCGCGCGTCCCTCTTCGGTGAGCTTCAGCGTACGACCGCCACGCTCGAACAGGCGCAGATCCAGACTGGCCTCCAGTTCCGAGACCCGTCGCGACAGCGTCGCCTTCGGACGGCCGGCCGCCCGTGCGGCCCGGCCAAACCCTTCATGGCGGGCGACAAGATTGAAATCGGCAAGGGCGAGAAGATCCATCTGTTCCACCTGTGAGACAGCGCGTCCAAAATTGACGTCTATCAGAATGAATTCGGATCACCGATCTTGCAAGTGTCTTCAACACCAAACCGGAGTTTCTCTCATGACCATTCTTGTAACCGGCGCGACCGGCACCGTCGGACGCAATGTCGTCGATCAACTCGTGAAGCGGGGCGCCAACGTGCGCGCTCTGGTGCGCGACCCCTCAAAGGCTGACTTTCCGGCGGGCGTGGATATCGTCAAGGGCGATCTGCTCGATGTTGGCTCGCTGCGCGCGGCGTTTTCCGGCGTCTCCTCGCTGTTCCTGCTCAACGCCGTGGTGGCCGACGAATTCACCCAGGCGCTGATCGCTCTCAATCTTGCCCGCGAAGCCGGGATCGAGCGCATCGTCTATCTCTCGGTGATCCACAGCGACCGCTATGTGAACGTGCCGCACTTTGCCGGCAAGTTCGGCGTCGAACGGATGATCGAGACGATGGGCATGCACGGCACCATCCTGCGACCGGCCTATTTCATCGACAATGAAGTGATGATCAAGGACGTGGTAACCGGCTACGGCATCTACCCGATGCCGATCGGCACAAGGGGGCTCGCGATGGTCGATGCCCGCGATATCGGCGAAGTCGCCGCAATCGAGCTTGTCCGCCGCGAAAGCGCACCCGACCCGCTGCCGATCAACCGTATCAACCTGGTCGGGCCGCAAACGCTGACCGGACCCGACGTCGCTCGGATATGGACCGAGGTGCTCGGCCGCGAAATAGCCTATCCGGGCGAGGATTTCGCCGGTTTCGAGCAGAACATGCAGCAGGCCATGCCAAGCTGGACGGCCCTCGACATGCGCGTCATGGCCGAGCGCTTCGTCACCGACGGCATGGTGCCGGAAGCAGGCGACGTCGAGCGGCTGACGGAGATGCTCGGCCGTCCGCTTCACACCTATCACGACTTCGCCGTGCAGATCGCTGGCTGACCCCTCACACTCAGGAGATTTATCATGATCTATTCGACCGCCACAGTTCCGGTGAACCCGGAGGGCGAAACCGAGCTTACCCGTGAACAGGCCTGGAAGGGCCTCGAACTGAAGGCCCGCGACGCGCGCCTGTTCCTGCCGGAGGGCCTTTGCACCCGCTGCGACGTCAGCGAGGAAAGCGCAACGCACTTCGTGCGCGATGCCACGATCGCGGGAGCGGACCTGCGCGAGATCATCGTGCTCGAACCGCAGACGAAGGTCACCTTCTTCCAGGTGACCGGCCCCCGCGAAGGCGCGATCATCAACGAGCTATTCGAGGATGAGGCGGGCGCGCTGTGGCTCAGGTTCTATTGCTATCTCGGCCTGCGCGGCATGGCGCCGAACGGCCCCGAGGAACAGGCCGAGCAGGCGCAGTTCGACAGCGACAAGGGCTACAAGGCCGCGCTGCAGTCGACGCTCAAACGCACCCGCGAATTCCTCGCTGAAGGCCGGCTCTGACCCTGGCAACAACCATCAACCGCGGGACCGCCGCAAGCAAGGCGTCCCGCTTCCCAAAGGAAAGCGTCATGGAAAACGCAACATCGACCCAAAGAACCGTATCGCATCCGAAACTGCTCGTCCTCGGCGCCACCGGAGGCACCGGCCGGCTGATCGTCGCCCAGGCCATTTCGCGTGGTTACGAGGTCACCGTGCTCGCCCGCAACGCCGAGAAGGCGAAGGGACTGAAGGGCGCGAAGATCGTCATCGGCAACGCGCTCGATCCGGCGACGCTGCGCTCAGCGCTCGAAGGGCAGGATGCCGTCGTCAGCGCGCTCGGCACGCCGGCGAGCCCGTTTCGTAAAGTCACGCTGCTCTCCGCCGCAAGCAAGGTGCTGGTCGCGGCGATGAAGGATGAGGGCGTCCGAAAGCTCGTCGCCATCACCGGAATGGGCGCCGGCAAGAGCCGGGGGCATGGCGGTTTTGTCTTCGATCGCCTGATCATGCCGCTCATGTTGCGGAAGGTCTATGCCGACAAGAACCGTCAGGAAGACGTCATCCGCACGAGCGGCCTGGACTGGATGATCGTGCGCCCCTCGGTCCTGAACGACAAGCCGCCGCGCGGCAATGTCCGCGCCTTGCTCGATCTTGAAGGCTTCAACGGCGGAACGATCGCCCGCGCCGACGTCGCCGGCTTCGTCCTCGATCAGGTGGAAAGCGAGACGTTCAAAGGGCAGGCGCCGCTCGTGACATGGTGATATCGCAAATGTTCGCTGATCTCGCGTGCCGATCCGGTCGTCCGGTGGGCCAAACGGCATTCGCCTTCGTGCGAATGCCGGTCTCAATCGACATCAGCTGAGGGCGCACATCTAGGACATCAATGCCGTGATGAACTGCGGACCGGGGGAGGGGAATTTGTCGATCTGCTCGCGCGCCAGGCCTTCATCGGTGATGATGGTGTCGATGGCGTCAATCGCGGCGGTCTTGTGCAGGGCGCGTTCCATGAAGCGGCTGGAATCGGCCATCAGGATGACCTTGTTGGCGGCGGCGATCATGGCGCGCTTCAATTGGACCAGCTCGAGCAGGGTCTCCGAAACGCACTGCTCGTCGATCGCGGCGGCGGACATGAAGAACAGGTCGCAGCGTATGTCAGAGAGGAAGCTCAGGCCCGGCTCGCCGAGAAGACTGAAGGAGCCGAACCGGCATGCGCCGCCGGGGACGATCAGCTTGATGTTCGGCTTGTAGGTCAGCACCTGGGCGACATGGAGGTCGTTGGTGATGATCGTCAGCGAAATGTCGAGGCCGGCGATTTCTTCGGCGAGCAGGTGACAGATCACAGCGCCGGTGTCGATCAGCAGGGCCTGGTCGGGCTCGATAAAGCGCAAGGCCTCGCGCACGATCCCCTGTTTTTCCTCCAGCGCCGTGCGGCGGGCCAGATCCGTCGAAGGCTCGTATGTCGCGCGCGAACGGATGCTGACGGCGCCGCCATGGGTGCGCTTCACCAGCCCTTCGGAGGCCAGAAGGTCGAGGTCGCGCCGGATCGTCGACACGGAGATGCCGAACATGCGCGCCAGGTCCTGGCTGGTGCCGGCCTGATTGCTCTTGAACCAGTCCACCAGTTGCTGGCGACGCTCGGCGGGCAGTAGTTCTTCGCTGTTGGTCTCTTCGTTCAATGTCCGGCCTTCGGGTCGTCGATAGTGGAGATGCGTGCAACGCCGCCATCAAAGGGCGTTGGGCAACCAAAGCACAATCTGCGGGAATATCGCAAGCAGGGCGGTACCGATACACAACAGCAGGAAGAACGGCAAGGCGGCGCGCACCGTCTTGCCGATGGTTTCGCCGGTGAGCGCCTGAAGGATGAAGAGGTTGAGGCCGACCGGCGGCGTGAGCGCGCTCATCTCGATCATGATGACGAGATAGACGCCGAACCAGAGCGGGTCGAAACCGGCATGCACGATCAGGGGCACGGCTATCGGGACCGTCATGACGGTCATCGACGTGCCGTCGAGGAACATGCCGAGGACGATATAGAGAACCGCAAGGATCAGCAGAACGCCATAGGGAGACAGGTTCATCGCGGCGATGCTTTCGGTGATCATCGACGGTAGGTGCATATAGGCGATGGCAGATGACAGGAAGGCAGAGGCCGCAATCAGCATCAGGATCATCGAGGAGACCCGGATCGTGCTCTTCAGGCTGTCAATCATCAGCTGCCATGCGAACTGTCCGGTGACGAGCGTGATCACGATCGCGCCGAAAACGCCTACGGCGGCCGCCTCGGAAGGCGTTGCGACGCCGGTGTAGATCGCGCCCAGCACGATCGTCATCAAAACCAGGATGGGCACGAGATCAAGAAGGCCTCTCCAGATCACGCCCCACGAGACAGGCTCGCCATGAGGCGGCGCAACCGAGGGACGGATGAGCGAGACCAGCCCGATATAGCCGGAATAGAGCGCCGCCATCATCAGCCCCGGCAAAAGCCCGGCGGCGAAAAGCTTTGCGATCGAAACCTGGGCCAAAACGCCATAAACGATCATCGCGATGGAGGGCGGAATGAGCAGACCGAAGCTTCCGGCGCCGGCGAGAGACCCGGATGCGAGCGAGACGTCATAGCCGCGCGCCTTCAATTCGGGAATGGTGATCTTGCCGACCGTGGCGGTTGTCGCCGTCGACGAGCCCGAGATCGCGGCGAAGATCGTGCAGCCGATGACATTGGTGTGGAGCAGGCCCCCTGGAACGCGAGAGACGAGCGGCGAAAGCCCGCGGAACAGGCGATTGGAAATATCCGTGCGGAAGATGATGTCGCCCATCCAGATGAAAATCGGGATCGCGGCGAGTTCCCACGACACGGCGGAAGACGAGATGACCTTGGTGGCGATCGAGCCGATCCGCACCCAGTTGAAATCGAGCGCAAAATACATCGCGCCGGCGCCGACCAGCATCAGGCCGGCAAAGATCCACGTTCCGGCGCCGAGGAAGATTACGAGCAGCAACAGCAGCGTCAGGGCAGACATTGAAACGGACATGGCTTGCGTTCCTCAGCTAGAGCGTCAGCGCGCGCTCATCGGCGTGGCCGACGGCGAGAAGCCTGAGGATCCGCACGAAAACCTGAAATGCGATCAGCGACAGGCCGATCAGGAAAAAGCTCTCGGGAATCCACATCGGGATGGGGAGATAGGTTTCGGAGACGATGCCCCGGCTCCAGTTCTTGAAAACGGACTTCCACTGGTACCAGGCCAGGAAAACCATCAGCGCCTCGACGGCGACGAGCGTGAAGAATTCGCACATCCAGGACAGTTTCGGCCCGGCACGGTCAGTCAGCACCTTGACGCGGATCATGAAGCCCTCTTCCAGCGCCCAGGCGGCCGACAGGAAGGCGACGGCGGCGGCGCCGTTGCCGACCAGCGAGTCGGCCATGAATGTCGACTTCGAAAAAAAGCGCAGGCAGATTTCCAGAAGCGTGAAGGCGGTCATCAAGACCAGGATGCAGGCGGCAATGAAGGCCGCCGCCCGATTGAGGATCGTCGAGGCATGGGCGATCAGCCGCAACCATCGCGGATCATCGGTCGCCTCGGAGAGGTGATGTGAACGCGGTTCTTCGAGCGCCATGATCGTCTCCGCTACAGCGTTCAATCACAGTCTTCGTGCTGCCTGTCCGCTGTTTGAAATGAGTCATGCGGCCCGCCACAATGAGGGTGGCGAGCCGCAGGAGGAGAGATATCAGCCGGCCTTCAGGGCATCAAACTGCGCCAGTACGTCGGCGCCGCGCGACCCGGTTTTGGCCACCCAGTCCTCGCGCACGGCAGCACCAGCGGCATTGAGCGTTGCGAAGACATCATCCGGCACATCGGCCGCGGTGGTGACGGTCATGCCGTGGTCGCGCAGGATCTTGTAGGACGCCTCGATACTGTCGGTCATGATCTTCCAGTTATAGGCGTCGCAGCTATCGGTAATGCCGAGCATCGCGTCCTGAACATCCTCTGGCAGGGCGTCGAACGCATCCTTGTTCACATGGCACATGAACAGGCCCATGGCGTAGTTCATTTCGGTGAAATCGCTGAGATAATCCCACAGTGAAAGCTGCACGCCGCCATCGGCGGAGGTGAGCACGGCGTCGATCGCGCCGGTCGAAAGCTGGGGGATGAGATCGGACCAGGCGATCTGCAGCGGCGCCGCGCCGGCCTTCATCAGTGTCTGCGTGCCGTTGACGTCATAGGTGCGGATGCGCAGGCCGTTGAGCGCGTCGGTAGAGGTAATCGCCCGGTCGGCGAAGATGCCGGACGGCGGGTTCGGCATGGCCCAGAGCAGCACCATGTTGTTGTCGGCAAAGATCTTCTCATATTCCGGGCGCGCCGCCTGCCAGAGGAGATAGGCTTCCTTCGGGGTCTTCGCGATGAAGGGCAGGGAGGACAGGTTGAACAGCGGATCGATGCCGCCAAGCTGGGTCATCAGGGTTACCGCGGTCTGCACCGCGCCATCCTGCACGGCGTCGAACTGGTCAGCCGACTTGTAACCCAGCGCGCCGCCGCCCTGATAGGTGATCGCGATCTGGTCGCCGACCTTCTTCTGCAGTTCGGTCAGGAAATATTTCGACGCCTTGCCCGAGAGCGCGTCGGCATTGTACTCGTCCGCCATATCCCAGCGAATGGTAGAGGCGGCAAAAGCACGATTGCCAAGGGCGCCGATAGCGCCGGCCAGGGCTGCATTGCGCATCAGCATACGTCTAGTGATGGTCATTCGGTTCCCCTTTCGTAAGGCTTCGCGCCCGCCCGCTGTTCGGCCGGGCACCGAGACGTTTTCGTTCTTCGGATTTGACAAAGTAAGCAGCCTTGCCAAAAACTGTCAATTAAAAACGCACAAAAGATCATCTTTTTTGCGGAATAACGCGTGTTGGTGCGCGGTTTGATGCGTTTTCGATCAATATTTTGACCTCACCGTTGATTGACGGTTGCCATCTTACCATAAATCGACCATAAAACGTCATATAAACGCATAAAGCGGCGAACGACCTTATGATAACGTTTCAAGAGAATTCGATACATGCACACTTCACCACAGGACGCTCCGGTCATCATGATATCCGGCGCCAATCGCGGCATCGGCGCGGCGATCGTCCGGGATCTGCTTCAGCATGGCTACCGGCTTTCGCTCGGCGCGCGCGATGTTTCCAAGCTCGAGGCCGTATTCGGCGCGCCCGGCGAGAGGCTGTTCTATCATCGCTTTGATGCCTTCGAGCCGGAGACGGCGAAGGCGTGGGTCGATGCCACGGCTGCGGAATTCGGCCGCATTGACGGCCTCGTCAACAATGCCGGCAGCGGCGAGCAGGTGCTGCTTACCGATGACAATGAAGAGGCGCTGGACCGGCTCTGGGCGGTGAATGTCAAGGCGCCGCTCCGGCTGACGCGGCTGTGTCTGCCGCATCTGGAAGAAACCGGTCGCGGCCGGATCGTCAACATCGTCTCGATGTCGGGAAAACGCGTGCGCAACGGCTTCGTCGGCTACAACATGACCAAGTTCGCGGTGATGGGCCTGACCCACACAACCCGCCACGTCGCCTGGGAAAAGGGCGTGCGCGCCACCGCCATCTGCCCGAGCTTCGTGCGCACGGAAATGAGCTCATATACCAGCAAGGTCAAGCCGGAGGACATGATCCAGCCGGAAACCATGGCCGAACTGGTGCGCACCGCAATCGAGCTTCCCAACAATGCGGCGATGGCGGAAATGCTGGTCAATTGTCGCCTTGAAGACATGCTCTGAGGTAAGCGTCATGCCGGTTCCGAATTTGCAACGTCCGGGCTTTTCCGCTCCCCTGCCTGGAAGCGCCGATGTCGTCGTCATCGGCGGCGGTATTGCCGGGATCACGACCGCGCTTTTCCTTGCCGAGGCCGGGGTGAATGTCGTCCTGTGCGAAAAGGGCACGGTGGCTGCCGAACAGAGCTCGCGCAACTGGGGTTGGGTGCGGCAGATGGGGCGCGATCCCAAGGAATTGCCGCTGACGATCGAAAGCCTCAATCTGTGGCGCGACATCGATCGCCGCTTCGGCATTGAGACCGGCTTCCGCGAAACCGGCATCACCTATGTGTGCCGCACCAAGGCGGAGATCGCCGAATTCACTGCCTGGGAGAAATATGGCCGCGAGGCCGGCATGCCCTCGACGCTTCTCGATTCCGCCGGGCTGCAAAAACTGCTGCCGGGCATAGCCGCACAGTACACGCTCGGGCTTCATACCGCCAATGACGGGCGGGCCGAACCGGAACGGGCCGTGCCGCAGATGGCATCCGCCGCCATGCGCCTCGGCGCGACGATCATCGAGAACTGCGCCGTGCGCGGGATCGAGACGGCCGGCGGGCGCATCGGCGGGGTGGTGACGGAGAAGGGCACGATCGCGACATCGAGCGTCGTCGTCGCTGCCGGTGCTTGGTCGCGCCTCTTTCTCGGCAATCTCGGGCTTGATTTCCCGCAGCTGAAGCTGCTCGGAACGGCGGCGCGGATCGAAAGCGATGGCCGCGTTCCGGAAATGCCGGTCGGCGGCGGCGATTTCTCCTTCCGCAACCGTCTCGACGGCGGCTACACCATCGCCCAGCGCAATGCCAATGTCGCGCCGGTCACGCCCGACAGTTTCCGCCTGTTCTTTGATTTCCTGCCGACGCTGATGACAAGCTGGCGGGAGCTGAAGCTGCGCGTCAATGGTCAGACGGTGAGCGAATTGAAGATGCCGCGGCGCTGGTCGCTCGACCAGGTTACACCGTTCGAAACGATCCGGACGCTCGATCCGGTCCCGCATGCGCCGTTCAACCGCAATGCGGTGCGCAACCTGACGCGCGCCTTTCCGGCCTTCGCCGATGCTCGCCTGACCCACAGCTGGGCCGGCATGATTGATGCGACACCGGACGCAATCCCGGTCATCGGCCCGATTGAGGCCGTGCCGGGGCTCTATCTGTCATCGGGCTTTTCCGGCCACGGCTTCGGCAGCGGACCGGGCGCCGGCCGGCTGATGGCCGAGATTGTCCGCAATGAAAAAACCTGCGTTGATCCGGCGCCTTTCCGGTATGAACGCTTTTCGAAGACTGCCAAGGCCGCCTGAAGAGCGGCGCAACGGCAATAACCAAAGGGAACATGACATGGCCTGGAGAATCGGCGTCGATTCCGGCGGAACATTCACCGACGTCTGCCTCTTCAATGATGAGACCGGAGCAATCGAGATCTGGAAGGTCTCCTCCACCCCGGACGATCCCTCGCGGGCGATCGCGCAAGGCGTGGTCGAGGGGCTAGAAAAGGTCGGCGCGTCTGCCGCCGATCTCGCCTTCCTCGGCCACGGCACGACCGTGGCGACCAACGCGCTGATCGAACTGCGCGGCGTCAAGACCGGCCTCGTCGTCTCTGACGGTTTTCGCGACCTGCTGGAGATCGGCCGCCAGAAGCGTCCGAACCTCTACGACATGTTCGCCGAAAAGCCGGAACAGCTCGTCACCCGCGACCTGCGCCGGGAAGTACCGGAGCGGCTGAAGGCGCACGGCAGCGTCGCCGTGCCGCTGGATGAAGACGCGCTGCGCGAGGCCTTCCGCGCGCTCGCCGCCGAGGATATCAAGGCGCTGGCGATCTGCTTCCTCTATGGCTTCCTCAATACCGCGCATGAGGAACGGGCGCTTGAGATCGCTGCGGAAGAACTGCCGGATGTCTTCGTCTCCGCCTCCCACGCCGTCGCGCCCGAATTCCGCGAATATGAACGGCTGTCGACCACGGTGGTCAACGCCTATCTCGGCCCGGTGATGCAGCGCTATATCCGCCGGCTGAAGGATAGGCTGTCCGAAATCGGCCTCAAGGTCGCCCCGCAGCTTACCCAGTCGAATGGCGGCGTGATCGGGTTCGATCAGGCGAGCAACCTGCCGGTGCGCACCGTTCTGTCCGGTCCCTCGACCGGCGTTGTCGGCGCGCAGGCGATCGGCAAGATGGCCGGTTTCGACAACATCATCACCTTCGACGTCGGCGGCACCTCCTCCGATGTGGCGCTCTTGCAGAATGGCGCCTGCCAGCTCACCGGCGAGGCCGATGTCCACGGCTACCCGATCAAGGCTCCGATGCTCGATATCCACACGGTCGGCGCCGGCGGCGGCTCGATCGCCCATGTCGATACCGGCGGCCTCCTGAAGGTCGGCCCGCGTTCGGCCGGCGCCCATCCGGGGCCGGTCTGCTACGGGCTCGGCAATGAGGAGCCGACGGTCACCGACGCCAATATCGTGCTGCAGACCCTGAACCCGGTCGAAATCCTCGGCGGCCGCATGAAGGTGCGGCACGATCTGGCGCTCGCCTCGATCCAGCGGCTCGCCGACAGACTCGGCGTTGGCGTGATGGAAACCGCGCAGGGGATCATTTCCGTCGTTACCGCCAATATGGCGAAGGCGATCCGGGTAATCTCTGTCCAGCGCGGCCATGACCCGCGCGACTATGCGCTGATGGCCTTCGGCGGCGCGGGTCCGCTGCATGCGGCCCGTCTTGCGCGTGAACTGGACATGGCGAAGGTGATCGTGCCGCTGACGCCCGGAACGCTCTGCGCGCTTGGCCTTCTCCTCACCGACCTGCGCTCCGATTTCTCCCTGTCGCGGCTGATGGAACTTTCGGACGCCGCCCGACCCGCGCTGGAAGAAGGTTTCGCCACGCTTGCCGAACAGGCCGATGTCTGGTTCGCAGCGGAAAACATCGCCGGGGACCGCCGCGTCATCACCCGCACCGTCGACATGCGTTACGCCGGGCAGAATTACGAGCTCTCGGTCACGGTGCCGGCCGGACCGATCACGGCGGAAACCTTCACAGCACTCGAAAAGGGCTTCGAGGCGGCGCACCGCCAGCGTTTCGGTTTCATCGCCGAGGGCGAGCCGATCCAGCTCGTCACCCTCCGCGTCGAGGCCGCTGGCATCGTCGACAAGGCCGAGTTCCAGAAACAGGACGATCACGGTCCCGATGCCTCGGGCGCCAAGATCGGCGAACGCGAGGTCTGGATGTCGGAGGCCGGTGGGTTCGTCACCTGCCCGGTCTATGAACGCAGCCTGCTGAAGGCCGGCAATGTCATCACCGGCCCGGCGATTGTCGAGCAGATGGACACAACCACCGTGCTGCTGCCGGAAATGACCGGCACGGTTGACCCGTACCTCAATCTCATCCTGGAGGTTTGAACGATGCCCACGATTGATCCCATCACGGTAGAAGTCATCGGCTCGGCGCTGCAGTCCATCGTCGAGGAGATGGGCGAGGCGCTGGTGCGCGCCTCCTATTCCACCAACATCAAGGAACGCCGCGACTGCTCGACCGCGCTGTTCGACCGCCATGGCAACACGCTCTGCCAGGCCGAGCATATTCCGATGCATCTCGGCTCCTTCCTCGGCGTGATCGGCGCGATCTATGGCCGGTTCAAGCTGGACGACATCAAGCCCGGCGATGTGTTCATGGCCAACGACGCCTATGCCGGCGGGGCGACCCATCTGCCGGATATCGTGCTCGCCGAACCGATCTTCGTCGAGGGCACGCTGGTCGCCTGGGCGGTCAACACCGCCCACCATTCGGATTTCGCCGATCGCGGCCACGAACATATCTACCAGGAGGGGCTGCGCATTCCGCCGGTTCGGCTTTATCGCGAAGGCGTGCTGAACCAGGACCTGCAGGAGATGTTCCTGCTCAACTGCCAGGTTCCGCGCGAGCGGCTCTCCGACCTCAGGGCCCAGATGTCGGCCAACCGGCTTGCCGTTCAGCGCATGCAGGATCTCTGCGGCAAATACGGCACGGACAAGGTTCTGGCCGCCGGCGAGGCGCTGCAGGATTATGCCGAGCGCAAGATGCGCGCCGGCATCGCCGCCATTCCGGACGGCACCTACAGCTTCTCCGACCAGTTCGATTCAAACCAGCGCGGCGACCGGATCAAGCTTTCGGTCGAGATCACTATCGCCGGCGAGGAAATGACGCTCGCCTTCGACGGGCCGCCGCAGCTCAGGGCCGGGCTGAACCTGATCTACACCTCGCTGCTGGCTGCAAGCTATTTCGCGGTGAAATCGGTCGTCGATCCGTCGATCCTGCCCAATGCCGGTCTTGCCCGCCCGTTGACGGTGACCGCGCCGAAAGGTTCGATCCTCAATTGCGAGCACCCGGCGGCCGTCGATGGCCGCATCGCCGCCGCGCAACGGGTCTGCGACCTCGTCTATGGCGCGCTTGCCAAGGCGCTCCCCGGCAGGGTCATGGCGGCCGGCAATGGCTGCTGCACCGGCGCGATCTTCAACGGCACCCATGAAGACGGCTCGATCTGGGTCTATCTCGAAACCATCGGCGGCGGCGGCGGCGCGCGGCCGTCCTCCGACGGGCTCTCGGGCATCCATGTCAGCCTCACCAACACCTCGAACCTGCCGGTGGAATCGCTGGAACTCGAATATCCGCTGACGCTGCTGCGCTACGAACTGGTGGACGATTCCGCCGGTGCCGGCACCTTTCGCGGCGGCATGGGCGTGCGCCGGGTCTACCGCGCGGAAAAAGCCTGCCGGTTCACCGTCGAGGGGTCCCGCGTGGCCTCCGAGCCCTGGGGCCTTGATGGCGGCACCTCCGCCCGGGGCACCGTGCTCGACTTCGGCGACGGCCGCAATGATTTCTCGGGCATGGTCGACCTGAAGCCCGGCCAGATCGTCTCGATCACCACGCCCGGCGGCGGTGGTTACGGCGATCCGGCGGCCCGCGACCCGGCGGCCGTCCGGCGCGACCTCGCCGAAGGGCGCATCAGCTGGGCCACGGCGGAGCGCTTCTACAAGCAGTAGCCGCCCGTCCGGCCTTTCATCCAATTTCCATCCTCGTCGCAGGCGACAGCGCCTGCGGACACTCTTCCTTTGTCCTTCTCAAACCCCAACAGAACAGGAAAACACCATGGTCAAGATCACCAAAGTCAAATCCGGCTCCATCTTCGAAACCAAGGAAAGCTATTCGCGCATCGTCTGCGTAGACGACTGGATCTTCGTTTCCAACACCGCCGGCCGCAACTACAAGACCCGTGAAATGTCGACCGATCCGGTGGAGCAGGCCCGCCAGTGCTTTGACAATATCGAGGGCGCGCTGAAGGCTGTCGATTCCTGCCTTGCCGATGTCGTCCAGTCGAAAATCTTCATCCCTTACGTCGAGGATGCCAAGGCGGTGATGGAATATGTCGGCGAGCGCTTCCGCGGCATCGATCCGCAGCGCACCGTCACCTGCTCGCCGCTTGGCGCGCCGGACTTCAAGGTCGAGATCGAAGTCACCGCCTATCGCGGCGCTTCCAAGGCCGAGGTCGAGGAAATCACCATCTCGCTCGGCTGATTGCCGGACAAGCTGGCCGGCGTCGATACGCCGGCCACATTTTCTCATCCATCTGGCGAAGGGTGGGGAAACGAATGTCACACCCCAATGATGTCGCCTTTGATGGCACTTGAACCCATATCGGGTTCGTGCCGTTCATTTACGGGCTTCAGGCCGGAGCGAGATAAATCGTCCCGGCCTGATCGATCGTGTCCCGTCGGGTCGTGTAGCCGGATTTCGTGGCCGTCGGTGATTTCCGGTGGGGTCGGGTTGCTTACGACCAACCTGAGGACACCACCGATGACCGTCGACATGATGAACCTGCGCTCACGCGTTGAGAAGAGCGCCCGCCGAACACGGCGGAGCAGCTCGTCAACAAACTGCTGATCGTTCCAGTTCCATTTCAATTGTGTTGTAGGCATATAGACGATGGTATTTCCAATAGGGCGGAGATTTGAAAATTCAATCAGCCCTGGAACCTCCATCCCCTCTTTGACAATATTCATCCAGAAATTCTTGCTGATTTGAAGTCTTCAAGCGAAGCAGCAGGCAGACCACGCCAATATTCTTGTCCGCATCAAAAACGATATCACGACCGGCGTCCGGGCCGGACTTGACCGCCTGGCTGTCGAAGATAGCAAACGATGGCTGGCGCTTGCGGGCCGTCACAAAACCCTTTCTGCGCGAAGCGCTTCCTTGAACAGTTCGAAAGCCGTCGTGCCGCGTCGATCGGGGTAATAGAGGTGGTAGCCGGAAAACGGCTCGCACCAGGGCTCCAGCAGGCGGATGAGGCGGCCATCGGCTATCGGCGCCGCCACCAGGTCCTCCAGGATATAGAGGATGCCGAAACCCTCGAGAGCGGCGGCGACCAGCAGATCGCCGTCGTTGAAGACCGGTCCCCGGCCTGGCTTGACCGTCACCGCGCGGCCGTCGCGCTCGAATGACCAGGGCGACAGCCTGCCTTGCGCGTCGGCGTAGGCGATGCAGCGATGGGCGGTGAGATCTGCCGGCTCCACCGGCGTGGGATGCTCGCGCAGATAGCTAGGAGCGGCCACCACCGCGACACGCAGCGGCGGCCCGACCGTGAGCGCGATCATGTCCTTCTCCAGCCGCTCCCCGAGCCGGATGCCCGCATCATAGCGGCCCGCCACGACATCGGTCATGTCGTCCTCCACGCTCACCGCCACCTCGATGCCCGGGTGGCGGCGCATGAAGGCGGGAAGCATCGGCCACAGCACCGTGTCCGCCGCGTGTTTGCCTGTCGTGATCCGGACCGTGCCGATCGCCGTCCCGCGGGCATGGGAGAGCGCCTCGAGCTCGTCGTTCAGTCCGGCAATAGCCGGCGACAGGGTGGCGAGCAGGCGCTCGCCGGCGGCGGTGGGAGCGACGCTGCGCGTCGTGCGGGTGAGCAGACGAAAGCCGAGCTGGTCCTCCAGCCGCTTCATGGTCTGGCTCAATGCAGACTGGGTGACGCCGAGCCGCTGCGCGGCGCGGGTGAAGCTGCGGTCGGAGGCAATCGCCGCGAAGATGGCGAGGTCGCCGAACTGATCCGGACGCATTGATGATTCCTGCTACTGGGGCCTATTACTCATTAGACAGTTATAATGATCCATTAGCTTATCTACATAGTCGGCAACTGCACAAGAGCAAGGAGACGACGATGTCAAAGATTTGGTTGGTGACCGGCGCAAGCCGGGGACTGGGACGCGAGATCGCGCGCGCGGCGCTCGATGCCGGCGAAACGGTGGTGGCGACGGCGCGCTCCGCCGACGCGGTGCGCGCGGCCTTCGGGGACCACGATCGCCTGCACGCGCTTGCGCTCGATATCACCGATGCCGAAGCCGCCAACGCGGCGGCCGCGGAGACAGCGGAGCGGTTCGGCGCGATCGACGTGCTGGTCAACAATGCCGGCTATGCCGAGCTGGGTTTCTTCGAGACCTTTACCGATGAAGCGGTGCGGCGTCAGTTCGAGGTCAACCTGTTCGGCACGATGAACGTGGCGCGCGCGGTCGTCCCCCACATGCGTCAGCGTCGCGCCGGCCTCATCATCACCATCTCGTCTGTCAGCGGGCTGGTCTCCAATGGCGGGGGCGCGGTCTATTCGGCGTCGAAATTCGCGGTCGAGGGGTGGATGGAAGGCTTTGCGCAGGAACTGGCGCCGTTCGGCATCCGCTCGCTGCTGGTCGAGCCGGGCATGCTGCGCACCGACTTCATGGACGGGAAATCGGCGCGCTTCGGCAGCATCGACATTCCGGACTATGCCGAGGCGATTGCGCAGTATCGCGCGTTCGTTGATGGCGCGAACGGCAACCAGCCGGGCGATCCGACGCTGCTCGCCACGCGGATCGTGGCGCTTGCCGCGCAGGACGAGGCGCCGGCGCGCTTCGTGTTCGGCGACGACGCCCGGCAGTGGGCCGGCGCAAAGGTCGATCAGTTGCGCCAGGAGATCGCCCGGTCGGCCGATTACGACTGATGCGACACTCGGGCGATCTGCCGCAGAGCATAACGCCCGAGAACTCACGATGGCGTCGCGCGCGGAAAGGCTCTATCTATTTGTTTTTACGCAATTCCGGACGGTGAACCGGTGTCCACTTCACCTGGGTTTGCGCTACCACGCGTCCGCCGATGGCAATGATCTCCAATGCAGCGACCTGGACCCACGCCAGGGCGGCGGCTTCGAATCCGGCGGGTTACGGGATAAGCACAACCCGACCCAGAATGGAATTTTCCTCGGCATAGGCATGGGCCGCCGTGGCCTCGCTCAGCGCAAATCGCCGGTCGATGGGCACGTCCAGCTCGCCGGAAGCGGCCCGTTTCAACATCGCTTCGACCGTCCGGTGGACTTCGGGTTTTTCGAGCTGGCTGCCCATGAACACCCCCATAAGCGTCTGGTTGGCCTGCAAGGCGGGCCAGAGGTCGAGCTCCAGCGCCGCGCGCCCGGCATTGCCGACGAACACAAGGCGGCCCTCGGGCCGCAGTGCGGCAAGCGATCCCGCGAGCGTGGAGCCGACGGGATCGACGACCAGATCCACGCCGCGGCCGTCAGTCAGCCGCATGACGGCCGCGGTCACATCCTCGGCGCGGTGGTCGATCGCCGCGTCCAACCCATAGGCCCGCAGCCGCGCGGCGCGATCCGCGCCCGAAACGGTCGCCAGCACCTTCGCGCCGGCGCGATGGGCCAACTGGATTGCCGCAGCCCCGACGCTGCCCGCTCCACCCTGCACGAGGAGGGTCTCGCCTGCGGCCAGCATTCCCCGTGCGAAAAGGCTGTGATGGGCGGTTCCGAAGGAGATGGGAAGCGCCGCCGCAGCCGCCATCTCCAGACCGTCCGGCACCACCCATGTCCGCGAGACCTTTACGGCACGCATTTCAGCATGGGACCCGCCCATGTCGAACGACGTCACCTTCTGCCCGACGAAGCGATCGCGAACCTTCGCGCCAACCGCGACAATCTCGCCCGCAGCCGCATAGCCCGGAACGTGGCCGGCTGCCTCAGGCGCGGCCGTCGCCCGATTGATGAGATCACCGCCTTCGATCGAGATCGCCTCCACCTTCAAAAGCACGCCATCCTCGGGACAGGCCGGCGCCTCGACGTCGGCGTAGCGCAGGACCTCCGGTCCGCCCGGAACATCGTAATATGCAGCCTTCATGGTCTTTCCTTCTATCTGTTCGCAGCCTGAGAGGGTGGAACGGCCGTCATCGACCGATCCTCCGTTGGCGAAACACCTCTTTGTACGGGCGCTGCCCGATAGCGGCGTGTCTCAGTGCTCTCGCACATCCGAAAATGCGCGGATCAACGCCTTGAAGCATCAGCGCCGGAATGCGGCGCCCGGCGCTCACTTGTGGGGCAGGACTTAATCAGTATTGGCTGAAATTCAATGCTCTCAAGGTCAGTGTGCTAGCGAGGACGAAACAAGAATCCAGCAGGTGCACCGTGAGGCTGCGCTGTTGGTGCAGCCCGAGTTCCTGGCGACGCTCGCAGTGCGGAATGAGGACAGAGCGCCCTCTCAGAGCCGCTTCCTTTTTTAGCCGGCGCTCCAACCGGCGGCACATCACGCGGCGATCAGGTCGTGAGCATCCCCGGCGGCTTGGTCCAGTGCATTCAGCGGTATGATTTTCGGCGCCGATGCCTTCTCCTTCAGCGTCGCCAGATCGAACTTTACATAGCCGAGGCTGTTGTAGGTTCGCACGAAGACGGCGCCGCGGGTGAGGTCGATCAGGGTGATCCATGAGGTGTATTCGGTGATGAATTCGGGCGGGGCGTCGGCGGACTGGCCGGTCAGTTCGCCGGCCGATTTGGTCAGGGCGCTGGCCTTGGCGCTGGAATAGACCGAGGCGCCCTTCGGGCGGTCGAACTTGTTCATCACGTGGCCGAGCTGTCGGATCGTCGCTTCCTGGCCGTCGGTCTTTTCGGAGAAATTGGCGTAGTAGACCGCGCGCACGAATCGATCGACGGCGGTGTCGGAGGCGGGCAGCGTGACCGTGGCGATGCCCGAATCCGGCTGGATGAAATCCTGGCCAAGAAATGTCGCGTTGGAATGGTCGACATTGCTGAGATGGGTGTAGTTGTTGAGGTTGGTCAGATGCCAGTCGAAGCGCGGGCTGTTGGTCATCACCCCGGTCGGATTGTCGAACACATGACGCTCGCCGTCGAAGAACTCGATCACGATCGAGGCGCCGGTCCTGTCGTGCACGGTGTAATGGAACGGCGGCACGACGCCGCCAAGGGCCGCCAGCGGATCGACCAGCACAGGCTGTTCCTCCAGCGCGGCCTTGACCTCGGCAACGGTGGAAAAGCGGGCCAGCATCCATGCGCCGAGATCGATGGCGGACAGCACGGGCACCTCGGCGGCGAAGGTGTCGTCCGGGCCATGCGTCTCGGAAAAGGCGAGCAGGCTGAAATTGAGCCCGGCATCGTTCAGGCCTTCGACGACCTTGAGGTCGTCCGCGCTGCCATTGGGCACGACGATGCCGAACACGTCATATTTGCAATCGTAATTCAGCGGGGCGTGGTCGCCGGCCTTCGATGAAAGCTTCGTGCCCTTCGGCAGGAACGCCACCAGATAGGGCAGTTCCACCGGCAGTTCGAGCGTGCGCCCCGCATAGACGGAGCCCGAAAGGTCTTTGAGAAGAAGCGATGTGCACATGGTATCCTCTTTGAAGCTTTGCTGGCCTGATAGTTCGTTCGCGGTTACCGAAGGCGGATCAGATTACCGTGACGGCGTGTTTTCGTGCACTGTCCGATCGAACAGTCGGCATGGTTCTCGTCCCTCATCCGGTCTTCCCTTTGTCCTGTCGGTTTCAGCATATACCCCGCCATTGTTCAATGCGCCGCATGTCGCGCTTCGACCATGCTCAGCGCGGCGGCGGTGAAGAAGCAGAACGCCCCGAACCAGAGATTCGCGTTCGATGCGTCGAGCGCCCATTGCGGATCGGTGCCACGGGGTATGTAGGCGACGGTCGAGGCGATCATGAAGGCGATGCAGCCGAGAAGGTTGATCGCGACGATCCACCATGCGAGCTCGCGCCGCGGGCGGACGTTGTGCGCATGGTTGGTCTCGATATAGGCGAGATAGGCCGAGACCAGGAACAGAACCGAGCCGATCATGCCCGGTAGCCAGATCACCGTGTTCTGCATCAGCCAGCCGGACGGGGCCTTGATGGCGTCGAAGGTGTTGAAGTTGAAGGCAACGGTGCCGACGAACTGGGTCGCGCCGCTGATCCAGCCGACGCTTTTCGGGTCCCATCCGAAAAGGTTCGGTCGCTTCGCGCCGCTGGTATAGGTCTCGTCGGCATTGGCCGCCTGGAAGAGCTGGAGATAGGCGGCGGTGGTAAACGGGATCGAGCCGGCGAAGAAGGTGACATTGGTCGTCCAGTCCGGCAGCCCCTTGGTCAGCGAGGGGAACAGCGCCAGCGCGCTGCCGAGCATGAACAGGAACGAGCCGATGCAGAAGATCAGCCCCATGATCCAGTTGTAGCGCGCGGTGTGCCAGGGCGCGGCCCGGGTGTGTTCCAGCGCGCGCCGTTCCCGGAACAGGCCCTTGCGGTGGTCGCGGGCAAGCCACAGCAGCGGCCGCCCGGCCCTGTGATACCGGCGGAGCGTCACGAACGGCCAGGGTCCGCGCACCTCTTCATGAGGCTCTGTCGTGGCGTTGCGGGCTTTCTGGTTCATGGTCTCGTCCGCGCCCTCTAGCTTATCAGCACGATCACGATGCCGAACAGGGTCAGGATCGTGCTTGAGGTTGCGTAGGGAACGGAGAAGCCAAGGGAGGGAACCTGACTTTCCGCCCTGTCGGTGATCATGCCAAGCGGCGCTGCCGCCGCGCGCGCGCCGGCGCAGCAGCCGAGCAGGATCGCATCATCGAAGCGGAAGATGTATTTGCCGATATAGATTGACAGCAGCATCGGCAGCGCGGCGGCGAACATGCTCCACAGCACGAAGACGAAGCCGAGCTCCTTCAGTCCCGCAAGCACGCTCGGCCCTGCCGAAAGGCCGACGACGGCAATGAACATGTTGAGCCCGATCGAACTCATGAACCAGGTCGTTGCCTGCGGCACCCGGCCGAAGGCGGGACGGATGGAGCGCAGCCAGCCGAACAGCAGGCCGACAAGCAGCACGCCGCCGGCGGTCGATAGCGTCAGCGGAACCGAGCCGATCCTGAGCGTCAGCGAACCGATCAGCGCGCCGACGATGATCGCGGCGGCGATGAAGGCGATGTCGGCCCGGTTGGTCTCGCGATCGAGATAACCGAACTTCTTCGCCACTGCCGAAATATCCGCCGAGCGGCCGACTATGGTGACGACATCGCCGCGATAGAGCCGGGTATCGGGCAGGATCGGAATGTCGACCGACATGGCGCCGCGTCGGATGCCGGTGAGGAATATTCCGCGCGTCTCGGGCATATGGGCGAGTTCGGCAAGCGACTTGCGGTGGATGTTCTTCGCCGTCACCAGAATATCCGTACCCTCGACCTGCACGCCGAGAAGTTCAGCGTCATCGACTTCCGCCAGCACCCGGCCGATCTCGCCAAGCAGCACGTGGCGCTCGCCGGCGAAGGCGAGGGTATCGCCCGGCCTGATAACGGTTTCGGCGGTTGCCTCGGTGATCGCGCCGTCCCGGCGAAGGCGGGGAATAAACAGGCGCCGCCCCTTGAAGAAGTGCTCGGCCTCGAACACCGTCAGGCCGTCAAGCGGCGCGCCCTCATCGACGCGGTAGGCGCGCGCGACATATTGGTGCCACGCCGTGCCCCGGCCGCTGCGGTCGCCAGCGCCGCCCACCCGGCGGATATAGTCGCGGCAGGCGGCGGCGATGTCGACGCGCATCAGCTTGGGGCCCAGTATGCCGAGCATCACCACCGAGCCGAATGTGCCGATCACATAGCTGATCGAGAAGGCGGCGGGGAGGATCTGGTTGGCGCTGGTCTTGGCGGCCGCGGAGATCGCCGATTGTCCGATCGCGGTCTGGGACAGGCCGAGCGCGGAGGACGTCGTCGTCGAGCCGGCGTAGAGCCCGGCGGCGATGCCGACGTCATAGCCGGCAAGGCGGACGGCGAGATAGACCGCGCCGAGGCTCATCACGCAGACGAGCGCGGCGAAGGCCGCCTGCTGCAGCCCGCCGGAAAAGAGGCCGCGCACGAATTGCGGTCCCGCGCTGTAGCCGACGGCGAACAGGTAGAACACGAAGAACACCGTCTTCACGTCATCGGAGACCGTGATGCCGATCTGGCCGATCACCAGAGCGGCGAGAAGCGTCGCGGTGACATCGCCGAGCGATATCCCGGCGAACTTCACCCGTCCGAGGGTGTAGCCCGCGAAGAGAGCAAGAAAGAGCGGGATTTCAACGTTTTCGCGCAGCGTGGTCGCCAGCCAGTCGAGCATGTCGTGCATTCACTCCGTTTTCAGGGCACCAGCGTCAAAAGGACGAAGACGACGAAGATGACGAGGTGCACCGCGCCCTGCAACACGGTCGTCCGGCCGGTGCCGAGCGTCAGCGTGCTGACGAACAGGGTGAGCAGCAGCATCACCATCTGCTCCGGCTCGAGCCCGAGGGTGAGCTGCTGGCCGATGAAGATCGAAACCAGCGCCACGACCGGGATCGACATGCCGATGCTGGCAAGCGCCGAACCCAGCACAAGGTTGATGCTCTGCTGGATCCGGTTTCGCGCCGCCGCCTGCACCGACGAAATGCCTTCCGGCAACAGCACCAGCGCCGCGATCACGACGCCGACCAGCGCATGCGGCAGGCCGGCCGACGAGATCGCGAGGTCGAGCGGATGGGACAGCGCCTCGGCAAGCAGAATGACCACGAGCAGCGATACCGGCAGCATGGCGGCGCTGGTCGCCGTCATCCGCGCTGATGGTTTTTCGGGGTGGTCGGGAAAGAAGCCCTCTTCCGCGGCGGCCTGCTCGTCGTGATCTGGTTCATCGACGAAATAGTTGCGGTGGCGCACGGTCTGGACGAACAGGAATACGCCGTAAAGCGTCAGGCAGCACAGGCTGATCACCAGAAGCTGAGCCCAGGAATACTGCCTTTCCGCGCCGGAGATCGCGAAATTGGGTAGCACGAAGGCAAGCGTCGACAGCGTGCCGAGCACGGCGAGCGCGGCCGAGGCGGCGGGGAGCTTGAAGTTCTGCTCGTGATAGATGCGGCCGCCGCGCACGAGGCAGAGGCCGATAATGCCGTTCAGCACGATCATCACCGCGGCAAACACCGTGTCGCGTGCGACCTCCTCGGCGCCGTCGATGCCGGAGAGCATGATCGAGATGATCAGCGCGACCTCGATCAGCGTCACGCAGCAGGCGAGGATGATCGAGCCCAATGGCTCGCCAAGCCTTGCGCCCAGCACCTCGGCATGGAGCACAGATGCGAACACGGAGCCGCCGAGCAGCAGGACGGCAGGCAGCACGAATACAAGCGAGGTTTCGTGCAGCACGCCGAGCAGTTCGAGCGCCGCCCAGAATGCGGCGAACAGCGGCAGCGCTATGCTCCATATTGGTATCGATCTGCGGCCGTGCATGCTGCGGTTTCTCCTCGGCTTTCTTGCGCGGTCTTTGCTGTGAAGCGGGTGGTTTAACGTGATGGCGTTCCGGCGGGCATTGCCGTTGTCGATGTGCCGAGCACGAAGGCGAGGTTGGCGGCGGCCGTGAATGCCGCCTCGCGCGCATCGCCCTCGGCGAGCCGGGCGTCGAGCAGGCCGTTTTGCGCCGTGGCAAGCGCGGAAACCGTGCCAACGCCGTTCTGGTAGGATTCGAGCGCGGAATCATAGGTCTTGTAGGCCGCCTGACGGAGCTTGACGGCGGAATCATTGGCCTGGATCGCGGTGGCGAGCGCGTTGGAGGCAACCACGATCTCGCGGGCGGCGGCATCCTTCAACTGGTCGAAATTGCGCTCTGCGGCTTCGACCCGGCTCTGGGCCTGCTTCAGATTGGCGTCGCGCATGCCGGCGTCGTAGAGCGGTATGGTGGCGCCGAACATGATGTTGCCGTTGAGGCCGCTGTTTTCCACCGCGGGAAGGCCGGCGGCGTCGAGCTGGGTCTCATAGGTCGAGAGCGTGCCGAACACGCCGATCTTCGGCATGAAGTCCGCCTTTGCCTTCTTGACGCCCTGACGGCTCGCCTCCAGCGCGGCATAGCCGGCGAAGATATCGGGGCGGTTGGCGAGCGCGATCTCGATCATCGTCTCGGTCGGCATGCTGGAGGCGCGCGGAAGCCTGCGATCCTTGGTGTCCTCGATCTTCAGCTTGGTCATTGGCGAGAGGCCGACCGCGCCGAGCAGCGCCTGATAGGTATCCTGTTCGCTTCCGCGCGCCTGGACCACGCGCAATTCCTCCTGCGCCACGATCTGCTCGGCCTGGGCGAGGTCGACCGAGGTGGCAAGGCCGCGATCGCGTCGGGCCCTGATCGCGTCGTAAACGGTGCGGCTGTTGGCAAGCGCCTGACCGGCGGCGCGGCTGTGGGCGCGGGCGGCGTTGTAATCGTGGAATGCGCTGGTGACCTCGAAAATGAGGCGCTGGTGGGTGGCGTTGAACTGGTAGTTGGCGGCGAGCGACAATTGCTTGGCCCCTTCCACCACCGCGCTGCGGCCGCCGAAATCGAAGGCCAGCCATTGCAGCGCCATGAACGGTACGACGCCGTTTATATTGGAATTGAAATAGGCGCTGCCGCCGATCGGGATCGGCAGTTCGGCGGCATTGTTGTTGCTGCCGCCGATGACATTGGCGGTGATCACCGGCAGGTAGGTGGCCTCCGCCATGCCGACGGCGAGTGCGGCCTGGCGGGCCTGCTCCCAGGCGACGCGGGTATCGGGGTTGCTGCGCTGGGCGAGGTCGATGAGTTGCGGCAGGCTGTAAAGTCGGCTTTCGTCCACCGCCGGCGCGGTCAGCGCCAGCGCGCCGCTTGCCTCGGCTTGCCGGCGCATCTCGCCGGCGGAGTCGCCGGCTTGCCATTGCGCATCAGGCGATTGCGGGGCGAGCGCGAGCGTATCGGCGACGCAGCCGGAAAGCGCCAGCATCATGGCAAGAAACGCGCCGCGGCCGACGGCAGGCATCAGATGTCGTCTCATCGGCTCTCTCCCGTTTCCGCCTGTTCCATTCCGGCCGTTTGCTCCGTTGCGGCGGTCTCGCCCTCATCAATGCGCCGCTCCGCGACCGCCAACCAGGATAGCGTTTCAGCATCGACCACGGGCCTGAAGTAAAGCGCCAGCGACAGATCCTCCAGCATGGCGGCGTCGCGGCGATAGGTTTCACGCTCGGTTTTCCCCGGACGCATATGTCGCGGTTCGTAGGAGGCCATGTCAACCGCTTCGCGGATAACGCCGAGGTCCGTCTGGATCGACGCGACGAGCCCCGTGGAGGCCTGGCGCGCGGGCGCGTCCGCGCTGGCGAGCGCCTTGAGCTTGGCGATCGCCGCTGCCGTGCGCCGCTTGACCTCGTCCTTGACGCTGACCGGCCAGATATTGGTGAAGATCACATAGACCACCGCATTGCCGAGCAGGATGCCGATGATGCGATCGCTGGCGGCACTCAGGCTTGTGCCGGGGCCGAAGCCCTGTATCACCGTCAGCAGGAAGGCGAGCGCGATCTGCACGCCGCCATAGGAGATGCGTTCATTGCCTGTGGAAACCCAGGCGGATAGCGAAACCACGGCGAAGATCAGGAAGGCCAGTCCGCCAACCGAATCGAGCTGCGGGATCACGAACAGGATGGCGATCAGGCCGAAAAACGCGCCGATCAGGCAGCCGGTGATGCGCAGCACCAGCTTGTGGACGGTGTCGCCGGTGGTGCCGAGCGCGGCGACATAGCAGGTGATCATCGCCGTGTGGATGCCCTGCCAGTCGATCGACGTATAGATGAAGAAGCAGGTGACGGCCGCCAGCGTCGTTTTCAGCGCGAAATGCAGGTGGCGCGGATGGGAAAAAATGTCTGGCGCGACCGGCGGATCGTCCACCGGGGCGCCCTTTTCAAGCGGCGTTGTCTGGCTGATGTCAATGAGCGCGCCGGCGACCGGTTCTAGCTCGGCAGGCAGATCGGCAGCGGGTTCAGGTTCGGGGAGGTCCTTTTTGGCCAGCACCGCTGCGGCAAGCGCGCTGCAGTCGGCCGCAAGGCGTTGCCGTGCCGGGCAGGCATCGTCCGTGAGGCCTTCCTGTGGAAGGGCCGAGATGGCGAGCATCAGGCGGTAGCTGTGGGACTGGGTCCGCTCCAGAAAGTCGTAGGCCCGGCCGCGCAGGATGCAGAGCAGCTTGATCAGCAGCAGGCGCTTTTCCTGCTCGGCGGTTCCCTCGCCGATGAGGTCCATCAGCTTATCGCGGGCGTCATCTCGTCCTTCCAGAACATCGGCGGACCGCTCCAGCCGTTCGGCGATGGCCTCGCGCAAAAGCTTCTGCGGCGGAATGCCGAACAAAAGATTGTAGACCGCCATCACCGCCATCGGCACGAACACCATCGCCCAGGCGTAGAGCACGGCCCGGGTCGCGATCTCGCCGATCGGCACATTGCCGAGCAGGGTCAGCACGAAGGCGATGACGAGGGCCACGATGCCGGCCTGCTCGCCGGCCTTGGTGGCGGAATCGAGATAGAGGAAGATGAACGAGGCGATCACGATCGCGGCGATCTGCGCCGGTGGAAAGTCGATGGTGAGGTTGATGATGCCGATCAGCAGGAACACGACGAGGCTGACCGCGATGATGATGCCGATGCCGGTGACGACGTTCTCGGCGGCATTGGCGCGCATCAGGAAGATCACCAGATAGCAGCCGATGGCCGCTTCCGGAAAATGGTACATCATCGACAGCACGGTCGAGATCGCGCAGATCGCGCCGATCGACAGTGACAGCCGCAGCCGTCCAGGAAACGGCATCAGGTCATCGATCAGGCGGTGGGACCGCCGCCTGAAGTCGCTGCGTTCAGCAGTGCTCGCCATGGCGAACCACTGTCGAGGCGGATGCGCCGATGCGCATCAGGTTTTCCGGCGGATCGATGAGCTTGATGCGCACCGGAAAGCGCTGCGCGATCCGGACCCAGTCGAGCTCCTTCGGCACGTAGGGAAGGGCGCTTTGAATGTCGATCGCGCCGCCGGAGATCACGCCCCAGCCGATGCCCTGCACCACGCCCTTGATCTCCACCGACCGGTCGGCCATCACATAAACCGAGGCGCAGGTGCCGGCCGGCAGTTTTTCCAGCTCCGCCTCCCGGTAGAGCGCGGAAGCGTACCATTCGCCGGTGTTGACCAGCGTGAACAGCGGCGCGCCGGAAGCGACGAACTGGCCGCTCGATGTGGTCAGCCCGACCACGCGCCCGTCGTGGGGCGCGTAAATCTTCGTGTTGGCGAGATTGTGCCGGGCGATGTCGAGGGCCGCCTGCCGGCTCTGGATCAGCGCCAGCGTCTCCTCCGGGGACGAAACCAGTGCGTCCGCCGCCTTGCTCTGCTGCAAGGCCTGTTCGAGCGATACCTCTGCGTCGCGTTTGGCCGTGCGCGCGTCCTGCACTTCCTGATCTGTGACGTAGCCCTTGGGCTGGAGCGGCAAAAGGCGATCGAGCGTTTCCTGCGCCAGTTCGAGATTGACGCGGGCGCGTTCGATCTGCTGCAGGGCGATCTCCGCATTGGCCGATTCCGCCTCGATACTGCGCTTCTGGCTTTCATGCATCGCCTCGGCGGCCCTCAGGTCGCCTTCGGCCTGGACCACGAGGAGGCGGTAGGATTCGTCCTCGATCTCGAACAGCAGCTGCCCCTTCTCGACCTTGTCGTTCTCCGCGACGTGGATTTCCGAGATCCGGCCGGGAACAGTCGAGGAAATCTGGGTGATCGGCGCCGTCAGGGTCGCATCCTGCGACAGGACATCGGCGCCCATCCTGGCCATGTGCTTCCAGCCGAGAAAGGCGGTTGCACCGATGACGATGACGGGGATGAGGGCGAGGGCGGCAGTCTTTGGGCTCAACATGGCTCTATCGTCCGAACAGGATGAGGGAGGCGGCAAGCCCGATGGCGATCGCCAGGAACAGATAGACGATCACGCGTAGCGGTATCACATCGTCGAGGCCGATCTTGATGAACACCAGACGCAAGACGACCGCGCCGAAAATGCCGATCAGCGAACAGGCGATCCAGGACGGGAAATAGGCGCCGAAGAAGGGGATCACGGGACTGCTGCTCGCGAATGCGCGAAACGGCGTGAAAATTCCCGCCATGAGGAGAAGCATTGAACCCGTTATACGCACGCAAGCACCCAGTTTTGTTATTTTTCCGCCCCCGAGGGTTGTGGCGCAGGAACAACTATCCTGCATAGCAGGAAAGACTGTCAACCGTCAGGGCTGACAGTCTGGGGCTAGAACCTGAAGCTCAGGCCCACCGTCGGGCCTTGCAGGACTGTGTCGAAAACATGCCCGTCATCGTCGTAGTCGATCGACATGTATCTGTAGCCGAAGGAGAGCGCGGTTGCTTTGGTGATCCGGTAGTTGACCGTGGCCATCGCCTGCCAGGTCAGGTCCGAACCCACCGAGAAGCCGCCGACATCGGCCTGGCCGACGAGGCTGACGCGGTCGCCGGCATCATAGGCCATCCGGAACCCGAGGGCGGGATCGACCCAGCCGAATTCGCTCTTAGCGCTGTAGGCGCGCGGGACCGAGGGGATAGAGGCGGTCACCTCCGTGGTGAGATGCGCGAAGCGGAGGCCGCCAAGCGCATCGAAACGAAAGTTATCGGTTTCGGCAAGCCGCACAGCGCCGAACAGCGAACCGGAAAACAGCTTGCTGTCGACGCTGACGTTGATGCCCGGCACGGTGATGCCGTAGGCCGGAATCGCGACCGGGCCGGAGGCCTCGTTGGCGGTGGTGTCGACATACATCAGGTCGGCGTAGAAGCCGAAGGCGCCGTTGGTCCCCCAGGCATTGGCGAAGCCGGCAATGTTCAACTCCTTGAGGATATCCGAGAAGCTGCTGTCGATATGGACGGTAGGCGCCCGCCGGAAGGGCGACACATCGCCAGACATCCCGGTCATCCAGACATAGGGCGTGATCTCGAACTGCCAGCCCTCGGCCGGCGTCTCCATCACGGCTGTTGGCTGCGGCGCGGGAGGCGTGGCGGACAGGTCTGCCGCCTCCGCCGTCAGGGCCATCGGGCATGCCAAAGCCGACACGGCAAATAATACGGACTTCAAATGTGCCCCCAATTGTCTAGCCCTGCAGGCTGTTCTTGAAAATGCGACCGTCCTTCATGATTACCGCGAAATTGTCCGGGTTTGCAACCAGAGCGATATTTTCAAGCGGATTGCCATCCACAAGCAGCATGTCCGCGAAAGCGCCCCTTTCGATCACGCCGAGCCGGCCGTCATAGGGGTTGCGTTCGCCCGACAGCGCCAGAAGCTCGCCGCTGCGGCTGGTCGCGAGCTTCAGCACCTCTGCCGGCGAGAACCATTCCGACAGTCTTGCAAGCTGGGCTCCTTGGGTTTCGGTTTTGGCCGGATTGAACAGGATGTCCGTGCCCCACACCATGCGCTCGAAATTGAATTTCTGCGCCCATTCGAAACAACGCCTCGTGCCCTCGGCGATCATCTGCTGCTCGCCGCGTTGTTTGTCGGTGCTCATCGGATTGGCGAACTCGCCGCCGAGGAAGGGCTGGATGCTCCACCAGATGCCCTTGTCGAGCATCATCCGCACCGTTTCCTCATCCGCGAGCTGGCCGTGTTCGATGCATTGGACGCCGTTTTCGATCGAGCGGCGAATGCCCTTTGCGGTATAGACATGGGTGCAGACATAGGTGCCCCAGTCGGTTGCGGCCTGAACGGCGGCGCGGATTTCATCCGGCGTGAACTGCAGGCTCGGCACGGGATCGTAGAGCGAGGATACGCCGCCGCCGGTCATGATCTTGATCTGGCTCGCGCCCAGCAGCAACTGTTCGCGCACGCGGTTGAGAACCTGCGGCACGCCGTTGGCGATCGACGCAATGCCGGCCTCCTCGGCATGGCTGAGCTGGCCGGAGGACGGGATCTCGTACTCCATCCGGAAATCGCCATGACCGGAGGTCTGGGAGATCATCGCGCCGGATGGATAGATGCGCGGGCCCACCGCCTTGCCGCCGTCAATCGCGCGCTTCAGGGCGAAGGACGGCCCGCCGACATCGCGCACCGTGGTGAAGCCGCGCATCAGCGTCTTCTCCGATTCGTTCGCCGCCACCAGATGAACATAGGGCACCTGCGCGGCCATGGCGGTCTGCATCGGAATGGCGCAAAGCAGGGAATGCCAGTGCGAATCGATCAGGCCGGGAATCAGCACCCGGTTGCCGCAATCGATGATATCGGCATCGGCGACCTCCTCGCTGACGGGGACGAATGCCTCGATGCGATTGCCGCGCACGAGAACGTTGCGGCCTTCGATCAGCGCATTGGAAAGGCCGTCGAACACCCGGACATTCGAAAACAGGATCGCCCGTTCGCCGTCCTGCGCGAAGGCCGGGACCGAGGTGAGCGCACTGGCCGTAGCCGCCCCGACGATGGCCTTGAGCACCGAGCGCCGGTTGACGCCCTGCATCAGCCGCTCATTCAGCCGGATCACCTCCGGCGTGTGGCACGGGCAGCCCGCATGGTGGACAAGGTGCTGGTATTTGGAGCCGGCGCGCATTTCTTCCTCCCGATGCAGTGACGATTTTTTTAGTCGATTGTTTGGGAAGATCGCCGCGATTGCAAGGCGGCGATCCCGAAACGGCACACGCCGACGGTGCGTTCAGGGCGAAGGCGTCGCGGCGGCCTGCGCGGGCTCGAAGAAACGGCCGCCGGCCTCGCGGAAGCCGCTGCTCACCAGATCGTCATTGTCTTCCAGCTCTTTGTACAGCGCCGCCATGGCGGTGTAGCGGCTGTGGCCCAGGGCATCGCTCGCAGGGATCGACGAGATGTCGAGAAGCAGGATATTCATCTCCCTGGCGGCTTCCACGACCTCCGGATCGGTGATGTCGAACTGGCCGGCGCGTTGGCGGTTGCCCTGGAGCAGGCGGGAGACGCGCAATGCAAAATCATCGCCCGAAACCATAACCATCATCGGCGGATCGAGCGGCCCGATGGCTTCGACCTGGGTAGCGAACACATCCTCGTCGATGTCGGGCGCGGCCAGGATGACGTTAAGTTTCCTCAGCGCCTTGATGTCGCCCTCGAGGCTGAGTTGGCGGAGCGACTCCATGGTCAGCCAGCCGCCCATGCTGTGACCGAACAAGAGGACCGAGCGCACGCCCGGCTGGCCGGTGACCTGCTGCAGCACATCCGTCAGGCCGTCGCGGGAGAAGGTCGCGGATTCCTTGTCGGTCACGTAGTCGAAGATGCGGGCCTGGGAGGGCCAGGAGAACAGGATCGGCACGCCGGATATGTTGGAATCGGCCGAAAGCTGCGCGATCCGGAACACCGCCTCCTGGAAGCTGACATTGAAGCCGTGGACGAACATCGCCGCCTTGCCGCTTTCGCGGGCGGCCCGGCCGATCCGGCTGTCGAACGCGGCCCGCGAGAGCGCCGTATGGCGAAGCACGGTGAAATCCTCATCCGGACGGGCCTTGCGGGAAAGCGGCCATTCGATCTCGCCGGGAACATGGTTTGGCGGGATCGAAATCACGAATTCGGCATAGCTTAACTCGTCTTCGCGCTCCCGCGTGTATCCTTCCACGCGGTTTTCGGCCGGCTCCCGCGTGGTTGCGACATAGATCGTCACGGTCCGCGCGGGCGCTGCGGCATCGGGATGCGGATAGAGGACTTCGGTTCCGGGGCGCTTGCCGCAGCCGGCGACCGCGAAGAGCAGCAGGCAAAGGAATATCGCGCGCAGGGCGAACGCCAGCATGCGGCGCGGATCTGCAAGCGTTTGCTGTGGAAACATCCCGTCCCCGCCGTAAATCGCGATCCGCATTGTCGCTTCCCTCGGTAAGCTGTGAATTGTCGTCCCGCGGAGATGCACTGCCGGACCCCTCGCTTTTTTACTACGGACGAACCCACAGAAAATCAATGGCGCGCCCTTACGGCGCGGCCAATCCAAGCATGGAGGCGGTGATCGTGAAATAGAGCAGCAGGCCGGTGAGGTCGACGATGGTGGTCAGCGCAGGGCCGGAGACGACGGCCGGGTCCTGCCTGACGGCGACGGCGGCAAGCGGCAGCACCGCGCCGATCAGCGTCGCGGAGATGACCTGGGCGGCAAGCGCGATCGCGATTGCGAAGCCGATCCCCTCGAGCGTCATCGTGGCGGGCACGTCGGCGGCGTTGGAGATCAGCAAGACCTTCAGGAAGGCGAACAGGAACAGGGTTCCGGCCATCAGCAGTGACACGCGCGTCTCCCGCCATAATATCCAGAGCGTCTCGCGTGTCTTGACGTCGCCGGTCGTGAGCGCGCGCGTCACAAGGCTTGCGGACTGGGTGCCGACATTGCCGCCGGTATCGGCGACCATCGGCATGTAAAGGGCGAGGATCACCAGCGCGTCGAGCGCATCCTCATAGATGTGGACGACATAGCCGGCGGCAAGGCCCGCGACGGCAAGCGCCAGCACCCAGGGCACCCGGCGGAGGAAATCGGACCAGACGGTGTGATCGAAGTAATCATCCTTCACTCCGCCCGCGATGCCGACCCAGCGATCGGCGTCCTCATGCAGTTCCTCGACCAGAAAGGCGTTGGCCTTTTCGGCATGAACCACGCCGGCCACGCGGCCATCCTTTTCCAGCACGGGCATGATGTCGATCTCGCGATCGATCATGTCATAGGCCGTTCGTTCGGCTCCGGCTTCACCGCGCCTGACGGTCGGAACCTTGGTGGTCATGACCTCTTTGATGGGACCGCTTCCGTTGAGGCAGTCCCGGAGGCTGACGATGCCGAGAAGGCGATTGTCGGCGTCGACCACGCAGGCGTTGGTGTGAAAGGCGCCGCTTCGTGTGGCAAAGCGATCGGTCGCCTCCGTGCAGGTAAGGTCGGGGGCAAGCAGCAACGGCGCGGCATCCCATATCGCTTCCACAGGATGTTCCGGCGCAAGCATGGCGCTGGCAATCTCGGTCATTTCATCGTCCCCCAATTTCCTTCGGCGCGTCCTGCCGCAACTGTTTCTCAGCTCTCGGCGCCGCAGCAATAGCGCGCCAGCATTAAAGTTTTTCGAAACTCACGATGGCGGCGGCGTTTGCTTATACGTTCGTAATGACTTACCTTCGATCCTTGACCCGGCGTCAACCGCTGGGTACTCCTTTTGCTGACACAAGATTAGGGGAGAGACCTGTGGCTGACAAACCTTCGGAACAAGAGCTGTTCGATCCGAATGACGAAACCTATGGTTCGGCAGATTTTCTGACCGTTTTGCCCAAAACGGAGTTCCCGCAGAAAGTCCGCGCGCCGCGTTCGGTCTATGCTGCGGTCAAGGACGAGTTGATGATGGACGGCAATGCCCGCCAGAACCTCGCCACCTTCTGCCAGACCTGGGAAGAACCCGAAGTCCACCAGTTGATGGACGACTGCATCGACAAGAACATGGTCGACAAGGACGAATATCCGCAGACCGCCGAGATCGAGGCGCGCTGCGTGAGCATGCTCGCCGATCTGTGGAACGCGCCCGAGGGGCCTGCGACCGGGGCCTCGACGACCGGCTCGTCCGAGGCCGCGATGCTGGGCGGGCTGGCCATGAAGCGGCGCTGGGAAGCGCGGCGCAAGGCCGAGGGCAAGCCCACCGACAAGCCCAACCTGATCACCGGCCCGGTGCAGATCTGCTGGCACAAATTCACGCGCTACTGGGATATCGAGCATCGCGAAATCCCGATGGAAAACGGCCGGCTTCTGATGACGCCCGAGGAGGTGCTGAAGCTCTGCGACGAGAACACGATCGGCGTGGTGCCGACGCTTGGCGT
The DNA here is from genome assembly GCF_053484265.1 of Martelella sp. FOR1707. NCBI lineage: Bacteria > Pseudomonadati > Pseudomonadota > Alphaproteobacteria > Hyphomicrobiales > Aurantimonadaceae > Martelella > Martelella sp. FOR1707. The sequence continues at coordinate 307,605 of NZ_JBAKFP010000001.1, forward strand.
CACCTTTACCGGCGAATACGAGCCCGTGAAGGCCGTCTCCGATGCGCTGGATGACCTGCAGGCGCGCACCGGCCTCGATATTCCCATCCATGTCGATGGCGCCAGCGGCGCCTTTCTGGCGCCCTTCTGCGCGCCGGAACTCGAATGGGACTTCCGGCTCCCGCGGGTAAAATCAATCAATGCGTCCGGCCACAAGTTCGGCCTGGCGCCGCTTGGCGTGGGCTGGGTCGTGTGGCGCGAGGAACAGGACCTGCCCGAGGAGATGGTGTTCTGGGTCAACTATCTCGGCGGCAACATGCGCGACATCACGCTCAATTTCTCGCGTCCGGGCGGCCAGGTCGTCTGCCAGTACTACAATTTCCTGCGCCTCGGCCGCGACGGCTATCGCAAGGTGCACGAGGCCTGCTATCGCAGCGCCGCCTATCTTGCGAGCGAGCTGGAAAAGACCGGGCTTGTGGATATCGTGTTCGACGGCGACATGAAGCGCGGCATTCCGGCGGTATCATGGAAGCTCAAGGAAGGGGTGAAGACGGAATACACGCTGTTCGATCTCGCCGACAGGCTGCGTTCGCGCGGCTGGCAGGTGCCGGCCTATACGCTTCCCGCCAATTGCGAGGATCAGGCGGTGCAGCGCATTCTGGTGCGCAACGGCGTCAGCATCGATCTCTGCTCGCTGCTGATCCGCGATATCAAGGCGTCGGTGGAGTATTTCAAATCCCATCCGATAACCAGATCGGTCTCCGAGGAAGAAGCCTCGGGCTTCCACCACTGACACGCCAATGCGCCCGTCGCGCCCTTGAGGGGCGCGGCGGCGGCGATCCAGTCTTTGGGTGAGCCCCCACTGCTGCTGATCGGCAAGACCCATCCCAATGTTGAGAACTGCTCTAGCCTCATCAAAAGTATGATGTTTTTATCTTGACGTCATACTCGCTCGCACTAAACTGGTGATGCATTTAACCGGGGCGTTTCATGGCAGTTCTCAGAGCGGGCTTGTTTTCGCTATTGGCCGTGCTCGCCGCAGCAGCCCCCGCCGCCGCAAAATCCGATCTTATCCTTGCCATCGGCGGCGAGCCGGATACCGGCTATGATCCGCTGCTGGGTTGGGGGCGATACGGCCATCCGCTGTTTCAGTCGACCCTGCTGAAGCGCGATGCGGCCCTTGAAACCGTTCCCGACCTCGCCAGTGCGTGGTCGCTTTCCGATGACAGGCTGGCCTGGACCATCACGCTGCGACCGGACGTGACCTTCAGCGACGGCACGCCGCTTTCGGCCGAGGACGTGGCCTTCACCTTTAACGCGGCGGCCAAAGCCGGCGGCGCGCTCGATCTGACGGTGATGGACAGCGCCAAGGCTGTTGACGACCTCACGGTGGAAATCCGCCTGAAGCGCCCCTGGGTGACATTTTCGGAGAATTTCTATTCGCTCGGCATCGTGCCGTCGGACGGCTATGGGCCCGGCTATGCCCGCAACCCGGTCGGCTCCGGTCCCTTCAGGATGGTCTCCTGGACGGAAGGGGAGCAACTCATCGTCGAGGCCAATCCGGACTATTATGGCCGGAAGCCTGAATTCGAACGTCTGACCTTCGTGTTCTCGGGCGAGGACACCAGTCTCGCCGCGGCGCGCACCGGTCAGGTCGATATGGTCTCCGTGCCGGCACTGATGGCGGATGACGAGATTGACGGGTTCCGCAAGGTCATCGTGCCCTCCGTCGACAATCGCGGCCTCTCCTTTCCCATGACCGCGCCCGGCGCGGTGAATGGCGAAACGGCGGGCAACGCCGTGACGTCCGATCTCGCCATCCGCCGCGCCGTCAATCTGGGCGTCGACCGGGAGCAGCTCGTCGAGGTGGCGCTGAACGGCTATGGCCGCCCGGCCTATGGACCGGCCGACGGGTTGCCCTGGTCCAATCCCCATGCCGCCGTCGCCCATGACCCGGATAGCGCGCGCGCTTTACTGGACGAAGCGGGATGGGCCGTCCGCGATGACGGCATCCGCGTTCGCGACGGCGTGAGGGCCGCGTTCGACATCTATTATCCGGCCTCCGATTTCGTGCGTCAGGCGCTTGCCGTCGTCACCGCCGAACAACTGAAGTCGTTGGGCATTGCCGCCCGGCCGCTGGGTGCGACCTGGGAGCAGATCGGCCGCGTCGACCACCGAGAGCCGGTGATGTTCGGCTGGGGCAGCCATAGCCCGCTCGAGGTCTACAGCCTTTATAATTCCGCCTGGGGCGGCATCGAGTTCTACAATCCCGGCTATTTCTCCGACGAAACCGTCGATGCCCATTTCGACGATGCCCAGCAATCAGCAAGCCTCGAGGCGTCCTATCCCCATTGGCAGGCGGCGGAATGGGACGGGCAGACGGGTTTTTCCGCGCGCGGTCTTGCCGGCTGGGCCTGGCTCGTCAATCTCGATCACGTCTATTTCGTCAATGAATGCCTCGATATTGGCGAGACCCAGATCGAGCCGCACGGCCATGGATGGCCGATCTCCGCCATGATCGAACACTGGACATGGACGTGTGAGTAATCCCGGCTTGAGCTCCGTCCCGAAATTGGTGGCCACGCGCGTCGCGCGGCTTGCGGCCGTGCTTCTTCTCGTAGCCGTGGTCGCCTTCGCGCTCGCCAAAATCTCCCCGGTCGATCCGGTCAATGCCTATCTCGGCATCGATATCGCCCGCGTCGGTCCGGAACAGCGCGCCCTGATCGCGGCGCGCTGGGGGCTCGACCAGCCTCCTCTGGCGCAGTTTACGCTATGGGTGCGCAACCTGTTGCACGGCGATCTCGGTTATTCGATGATCTACAATGCGCCGGTTTCCGAGGTGATTGCCGCGCGGTTCTGGACCTCGCTGCCGCTCGTGGGGCTGGCATGGCTGTTTTCCGGCCTATTCGGTTTTGCGCTCGGCGTCGTCGCGGGCGCGCATGCGGGTTCCTGGCTCGACCGGGTGATCCGGCTCTATGCCTATTTCCTCTCCTCCGCGCCGACCTTCTGGATCGCGATCCTGCTCCTGATCGTATTCTCTGTCCAGCTTGGCTGGGCGCCGGTCTGTTGCGCCGGACCGCTCGGCGTCGTGCCCGCCGATGTCACCTTCGCCGAGCGGTTGCAGCATCTCGTCCTGCCGCTCGCGGCGCTCTCCCTGCTCGGCGTGGCGCAGGTCGCGCTGCACACGCGCGCCAAGATCGCCGAGATCCTGCAGCTTGACGCCGCCCTTTACGCCCGCGCCCAGGGCGCGGGCAAATGGGACGTCGTGCTCCGGCACGGGGTGCGCAACGCGGCGCTGCCGGCGATCACCATCCTGTTCGCCTCGCTGGGAGAACTGTTTGGCGGCTCGATCCTGGCGGAACAGGTCTTCGCCTATCCGGGTCTCGGGCAGGCCGCCGTGGCCGCAGGCGTGCGGGGCGACGTGCCGCTGCTGCTCGCCATTACCCTGTTCCTCACCCTGTTCGTGTCGATCGGCAACATGATCGCCGACATGCTCTATCACCGCGTCGATCCGAGGATACGGGAAGCGGAATTCACGGCGGGAGGCGCGCATGGCTGAAACCCTCCACGCGCCGGCGCCGGAGCCGATGATCCTGCCGCGCATGGGTAATCGGGTCTGGACGCTGTCGGTCGCCGCGCTCGGGCTGGCGCTGATCCTGTTCGTTCCCCTTGCCGTGCAGATGGCGGGACCGGCGGGGGTCGCCCCCGATTTCGCCGCCCGGCTGTCGCCGCCGGACTGGCGGCACTGGTTCGGAACCGACCAGATGGGCCACGACATGTTGGCGCGCACGTTGAAGGGCCTCAACACCAGCCTCTGGGTCGGGCTTGTGGCCTCGGCCTGTTCGGTGCTGATCGCCACGGTTCTGGCGATCGTCTCCATCGTTGGCGGCAAGTGGGTCGACGGGCTGGTGTCGCTTTTGGTGGACGCCGCCATCGGCCTGCCGCATCTGGTGCTGCTGATCCTGATCTGCTTTGCGCTCGGCGGCGGGCCGGTTGCCGTGACGCTTGCCGTCGCGCTGACCCACTGGCCGCGCCTGACGCGGATATTGCGCGCCGAAGTGCTGCAGATCCGGCAGGCGCCCTATGTCGTCGCGGCCCGCCATTTCGGCAGGTCCTGGGCGTCGATCGCCTTCGGCCACGTCCTCCCGCATCTGCTGCCGCAGATGCTGGTCGGCCTGGTGCTGATGTTCCCGCATGCGATCCTGCACGAGGCGAGCCTGACCTTCCTCGGGTTCGGCCTTGATCCGACGCGACCGGCAATCGGCGTGATGCTGGCGGATTCGATGCGCTACCTGACCGCCGGGAAATGGTGGCTGGGCCTGTTTCCCGGGCTCTGCCTGCTGGCGCTGGTGCTGTGCTTCGATGCCGTCGGCAACGGCTTTCGCCTGATCCTCGATCCAAGGACGGCAGAGACATGACGCTTCTTTCCTTCCACGATTTCGGCATCGGTTTTCGCCGCTACAGCGGCCTGCTTTCGATGCGGGAGGTGCCGGTCGTCAGCGGCATCGGCTTTTCCGTGCGGTGCGGCGAGGTGGTTGCCCTGATCGGCGCTTCCGGCGGGGGCAAGAGCCTGATCGCCCATGCGCTGTTCGGCGTGCTGCCGCCCAATGCCTGCACTTCCGGCGCGATCCGCTTCGAAGGCCGGGAGGTCGATGAGCGGAGCCGGCCGGCCCTGCTGGGGCGGCGCATGGCGCTGATGCCGCAATCGGTGAGCCATCTCGATCCGATGGCGCGCTGCATCAGCCAGCTTCGCTGGGCGGCGCGGCGGTCGGGTGCCGCGGCGGATGATGCCCGCCTTGCCGCGACGCTCGCGCAGTTCGGGCTCGGCCGGGAGGCGGGTAACGCCTTTCCCCACCAGCTTTCCGGGGGTATGGCGCGGCGCATGCTGATGGCGATCGCGACCATTGGCGATCCGGACCTGATTGTCGCGGACGAGCCCACCAGCGGGCTTGACGACGACAATGCCGATATCGTGCTGGCGCGGCTTCGAAGGCTTGCCGGCGATGGCAAGGGTGTTCTGCTGGTCACGCATTCGCTCGCCTCGGCGCTTGCCTATGCCGATCGGGTCTGCCTGATCCGCGATGGCCGGCTCGAAGGCGAGGAAGACGCCACCGGTTTTTCGGGCGGCGGCGGCGGGCTGCACACGGCCTATGCCCGCGCCTTGTGGCAGGCCCTGCCGCAGAATGCATTTCGAGGCGACGACCATGCTTGAGGCGAGACGCGTTCGCTTCGGCTACGGCGTCAGCGCGCCGGTGGTTGACGGGGTCGACATTGCCATCCGCCCGGGCGAGATCGTCGGCCTCACCGGCCGGTCGGGCGCGGGCAAGTCGACGCTGGGGCGGCTTCTTGCCGGCTACCACAGGCCGGCCTCCGGCGAGGTGCTGGTCGATGGCAAGACCCATGCGAAGGGCTACAACGCGGTGCAATATCTCCACCAGTCGCCGATCTTCGCCGTCGACCCGCGCTGGACGGTGGGCCGGATCATCGCGGAGGGCTGGACGCCCGACGAGGAGACCCGGCAGGCGCTCGGCGTTTCGAAGAGCTGGTACGACCGCTTTCCGCACGAAATCTCGGGCGGGGAACTGCAGCGGATCGCGGTGCTGCGCGCGCTCGGCCCGCGCACAAGATACCTCGTGGCCGACGAGATCTCCGCGCCGCTCGACCCGCTGACCCAGGCCCAGATCTGGGATGCCCTCATCGGCGCGGTGCGCAAGCGCAATCTCGGCATGCTGGTCATCAGCCACAACCGCCCGCTGCTCGCCCGCCTGTCCGGCCGCGTCGTCACGCTTTGATCTTCGCTGCCCGGTTGGCGAATGCTGAGAAGGCGGTTATCAAGGGGTGGCGGAGCAATGAAGGAAACCGGGCCATGCAGCGCGTCACCGTAACCCTCGACGACAATCTGATGGACGAGCTGGACAAGGTCGTTCGCGAACGCGGCTACCAGAACCGCTCGGAGGCGATCCGCGACCTGACGCGCGCCGGCATGCAGCAGACCCTCGTCGACAGCGGCGCGGTGGAGGAATGCATCGGCGTGTTGAGCTATGTCTATGACCACGAGGCGCGCGACCTGGCGCGCCGGCTGACAAACACCTTCCACCACGATCACGACCTCTCGATCGTCAGCACCCATGTTCATCTCGACCATGACCGCTGTCTGGAGGTCTCGATCCTCAGGGGCGCGCCGGGCATGGTGAAACATCTCGCCGACCACGTGATCACCGAGCGCCACGTGCTCCACGGCAAGCTGGTCCTCATCCCGGTGGAGGACAATGAGACGGGCGGCGAGGGCGCCTGAGCCTTTGCCAGCAGAGGCAATATCAGCGCGGCAAGCGCGATCCCGCTTTCTTGGTATAACATCATTCGGGAGCATGCCATGATTACCGATCCGACGACGCTCTATCTCCTGCACATCATCTATCTCGTCGCCCTCGCCGCAGAAGCCATGACGGCAGCGCTTGCGGCCGGGCGGCGCAGCATGGATTGGGTCGGCGTGATCTTGCTCGCATGCATCACCGGGCTTGGGGGAGGCTCGGTCCGGGACCTGGTTCTGGATCACCATCCGCTTTCATGGGTTGGCTCGCCGGAGCTTCTTCTGGTGACCGGCGGTGCTGCGGTCCTGACAATCATCATTGCACGGCACATGTATCGTCTAAAGCGCCTGTTTCTCTTTCTCGATGCTGTCGGGCTTGTTGTCTTCAGCATTATCGGCAGCAACATTGCCATCGGCCTCGACCAGCCGTTTCTCGTCGTGGTCGCCGCCGGCATGATCACCGGCTGTGTCGGCGGCGTGTTGCGGGATATCCTGTGCAACGATGTCCCTCTGCTGTTCCATAAGGAACTTTATGCGACCGTCTCCGTCATCACGGTTGCGATCTTCGCAGGCGGCGGCCGGCTTGGCCTCGATCACAACCTCGTCCTGCTGCTTGCCCTGAGTGCTGGCCTCTGCCTGCGTTTGCTGGCGCTCCGCTTTGGCTGGAGCATGCCGAAATTCGTCTACAAACACGATCTGCATTGAGTTCAGCAGCGGATATCAATTCGGCCTTCCTTGGCTGAATCCCTCGATCTCACCCTGGACACGACGGGCCTCTTCGCGCGGCAATCCGCATAAGCCTCAGGCAACTTTTTCAGGCGGAAGACGTTTCTTTCTTCAAAAGGAGAAAGCAATGTCAAAATCCGAATTCTGGAAAGAGATGGACGATGTCCGCGCCGCGATGCTGGGCATTGGATCGGCCCGTCATGTGCCGATGTCGCCCTACCCCAACGACAAGGAAGGGGTGATCTGGTTCATCACCGCGAAGGGCACGGATCTGGTGAAGGCGATCGAGGCGGGCGAGAGCGAGAGTTCGCTGATCGTCACCGGCAATGGAGAGACGCATGCCCGCGTGGAAGGTCGCTCCGAGGTGGTCCAGGACCGGGAAAAGCTCGAGGAGCTCTGGAACCCGATTGCTTCAAGCTGGTTCGACGGCATCGACGATCCCGACATCCGGCTGATCCGGTTTACGCCAGATTTCGCCGAGGTCTGGGCCACCAAGGGCTCGATCGGGTTTGCCATCCAGATCGCGAAGGCCAAGGTGACGGATGAGGAACCCGATATGGGAGACCATTTCGAGGTCCGCTTCTAGCCGATCATTGAGGCCTTTGGCCCAACTCGCAAAGATAGCGATGGCGGTCGATTTACCAGCCGCCGCCACCGCCGCCCCCTCCTCCCCCGCCGGAGAAGCCGCCACCCGAAAAGCCGCCGCCCGAGCCCGATCCGTTGGGCGAGATGCAGGCCGTGAGGTTGGTGCTGAGCGCCTGGCAGGCGCCGAAGATGGTCGCGCCGTTCGCGCCCGTATCGTAGAAGGTCGGGTGCAGGCCGAAGGGGATCGGGTTGATGGTGCCGGAGCCGGCGTCCATGACGCTGTCGAAGGCGCGGCTCCATTCTGACTTCATGTTGAGCGCCACCGCGAAGGGCAGCAGGGCCGGCAGCGCGTCTCTTTCGCTGCGATTGGCGTGGCGCATGTCGCCGACGCGTTCGAGATAGAGGCGCAGCCCCGCGATTTCCGCCTCGCGCGCCCGCCCCTCCTCCGTCGGCTGGCCGATCCGCGCGGCAAATATCCAGAACAGAACCGGCGTTGCCACGAGGCCAAGCGCCGTCGCCCAGCCGAAGGCGCCGGTGAAGAAGCCCGTCACCAGCCACAGCCCCGCGCTCGCGACCAGTCCCCCGCCCATGCCATTTCCCGCCGCATTGCTGAACGTATCCGCCGAGGCGCGCGCATCGAAGCCCGCAAAGGCAAGACCGATCACGATCGGCAGCAGCGGTCCATAGGCGAGGATCCACCCTTCGCCATCCATGCCGGTCAGCGCAAGGGCCGCGGCAAGGCCGGTGCAGAGGAAGGCGGCGGCCAGTTTCCACTTGCCGTTCGGCGCGTAATACCGCCGGCCATGGGTGGCGCGCACCACGCGGGCGAAGTCGCCGTAAAGCCGCCTCAGGACCTGCCGGTTCTTGCGATCGACCAGGACGCTGCCGCCTTCAGCGCGCACACCCGCCACCAGAGCTTCCTCCTCGGGCGCCAGCGCGCCGGTCTCGCCCTTATCCAGCACGATCCGCCAGGCCTTGCCCTCGGGCACGATGGTCATCAGCCCGCGCAGGCCGAGATTGATGACCGTGGCGAGGAGCGCGGAATGGCCGAGCATCCGCCGCATCGAAATATACTGCACCTGAGCAGGCGTCGTGCCGCGCGGCGGCTTGCGCCGCTCGATCACCGGATAGCGTCCGGCGTGCTCCTCTCCGGGCCGCCTGATCCGCCGGGAGACAAACAGGAAAAGCAAGCCGAGAGCGCCGAGGCCGGTAACGGAAATCGCGACGCCCGGATTGCGGCGCAACCACCACCGGAACCGCTCGGCGGCCGCCGGCTCGCTGATGAAGCCCTTCGGGAACCCGACAGCGACCGTGAGCCCCTCCTCCGGGTCGAGAATGCGGTAGGTCTCAATATCGACCGTGGCGCCATCCGGGCTGAGGCGACGAGACACCTCGGTGCGCGTCGAGCCGAGTGGCCCGGTAAAGCCGGCGACCTGTGTCGCCGACGCGCCCTCTGGCAGATGAATGGTCGCTGAGGCATTGTCGATCGGGAAGGCCCAGTAGGAGCCGGTCACATTCCAGTAGAATTGGTCCTGACCGTCGCGGTTTTCGATCTGCGGTCCGGTGCGATAGGAAAGCCGGAAGGTGTGAACGCCCGGTTCGAGATCGGTTCCGGCATCTCCCAGAAAGATGCGGATATAGTCGCTGCGGCGGGCAACCCGCATGGACACCGGCTTGCCGTCGAGCGTGGCGGAAAGGATCTGCAGCGCGCCGGGATCGACGCCGCCCTCCGCCGTGCGTCCCGCGATCGGCAGATCGCGAAAGATACCGTGTTCGATCCGGTACCCCTCCGCCTTGATCGCGATGGTCTCGGTGATATCGAGGCGGCCGGTCGGGCCAATCGCAATATCGCTTTCGAAACGCTCGATCCGCTCGCGCGCCGAGGCCGGCGCGAACCAGATCAGCACCAGCAGGACGGCCGCGACGATCGGCCGCGTCGCGGCCAAACTTCGGTCCCCGCCATTCGTTTTGCAATGACGTGCATAAAAAACTGTCTGAAAAATCGGGCGTGATTTCATGAACAAGACTGCTGGGGACCCTGTTGTTCCGTATGGCGAATCCGGCTGAGGGGGCCTTATAGCCCGGCCAAAAAGCATAAACAAATCCGTTTGTTACAACGATCTTTCCCGACAGGGAGTAAATCTCAACTTACAGTTACTTGCCTCTCTCAGCCCGCCCCTTCATGACTGCGCCATCGAAGGAGAAAGCATGACCGAACGACGTTTCTGGTTCGCCCTGCTTGTCGCCGCCATTCCCGGCGTGGCAAAGGCCGAGACCATCATTTTCGACCCCGCTGTCGGCAGCGAACGGACCTATCACCTCGAAATTTCCATGGCTTCCGGCTTCAGTGATTCGCGTTTCCGCGACAACCAGTTCGTGTCGGCGCTGACTCGCTTTGCGGTCACCGACCGCGACGACGATGGCGAGATCAGCATGGATGTCTTCCCTTTGTGGTTTGCCTATGACGAGGGATCGCGGGTGACGAGCACGGCCTTCGGCGACGCGCCCGACGATCTTGCCCTGCTGATGCGCGAGGGCTTTTCCGCCACGATCGATCCGGAAAGTCACGGGCTCAAGGATTTCGCCCCGCGCGGCGATGCCGAGATGCCGCAAGCCATGCTGGCCCAGATGCGCGACCAGCTCGGCCAGCCGGTCCTGCCGGTCGAAATCGAAGTCGAGAAAGGCTGGACGACCACCACCACGCTGCCCGGCGTTGCCAATGTGGACATCACGGTCAGCGCGGTGACGCCAAACGAGGTTTTCCTCAGCTATGAGGGTGTGTCGGCGGATACGAGACTGTCCGGCGTTTCGGTGCTGGCGCGCGACAGCGGCTGGGTCGAGCGCTCGGTGATGACCTATGATACGCGCATCAATCCCGGCGCGGAGGATGAGCGTTTCTCGCGCCAGACCATCGCGATGGCGAATACGGAAAGCCCCTTCCCGCTCTACACCCACGCATCCCGGGGCGAGCCTGAATGGCATGACATGCCGACCTTTCCGTTTTCAACCATCGTCATGCCGCCCGAGCCGGACATGGTGTTTCCCGGCGGACCGGGAGAGGCAGACAGGCATGGCAAGACTTACACGCTGAGCTTCGCCCACGATCCCGCGGCGGGCAGCAATATCGGCCGTTTCGCGCTTCATGATTTTCATCTCTTCGACGGCGAAACCGCGTTGCCGACGCGGTTCATCGCCACCTTGCCCGTGACTGTTCCGGGCGATGGCGGGTTTCGGACGGTCTCGCGGGCGCGTCCGGTCGGCATCGGCGATGTCCGCGAGGATCTCGAACGGGCAACGGCGCTCACCGCAGATGTCGACTGGTATCCCTCCGAGCCTTTCACGCTGACGCTGCATCCGGATGCAGACGGAAAGGCCAGCGTAAGCCGCAATGACGCCACGGCGGAATTCCGGCCGACCGATGACGGCTATGAGCTGCTGCTCTCCGGCAAAACCTGGGACTTCTTTGGTCTCTCCTTCCCGGAAGGCAGCAACGTCAAGGGACAGATCTACGCCGCCGACAGCGGCGCGGACTGGCTGACGCCGACCGAAAGCCAGGCAAGACGACTGGCACTGCCGGATTACAGCGCCCTCAAGGTTGTGCTCAAGGCTGAAACCGTGCCGGAAAAGATCGAAATCCGCGTCGAACGCTATGCCGAAACGCCGGCCGCGACCCGCGCGGTCACCTTCCGCACCGAACGCGGCAAACGCCTCGATCCCGACACCGAACCCGAGACGCGGGCGCTTTATCCGGATGGCGCGCCGCCGGCGCTCGATGCGCTCACGCCCGAAGGCCTCGATCTGGCCGCGCTGCGTTTCAGGCTCCCGACGACACAGGCAAAGCACTGCGCGGCGGGGCTGGATGAGCCCGTATCGCTTGCCGGTCATCCGCTGGTCTTCGAAACGCAGGCTGACGAACGGACAGGCACGACGACGCTGCAGCTTCAGACCGATGACGGCATCCGCACCCATTTCTACGGGCATGAACCGGTCACCGTCGTCATCGATTGCGAAACCACCGTCGCATGGCGTGAGGCGAGCGAAGCGCTCGATCCGGAGCGGCCATGGCTGATCGATCCTGAAACGCTCGGCGTCGACAACACCATGACGATTGGCGCATTCAACGCGCGTTTCCGGCTGGTCGATGCCGAGGGCACGGCGCTGGCGCTGGTCACGCCGGATGGCACGCCCCTCACCCCCGACGACACGCTCGCTTCGGCGCTGTTCGAAGACGGCCATATCCGCGCGGCCGGCCGGCCCGAACGCATCCTTGAAGCGGATACCGGTTCCGACCCGGTGACCCGGCGCTTCGAAATCCGCTTTCCCGATCTGCCCGAACCGAGGGAGGATAACCGTTGAAAACCGCTCTCGCCCTTCTGCTCGCGCTTGCCGCGAGCGCGGTACATGCCGCCAATGTCGATGAAAATCTGGCTGCCGCCCCGGACGGGGCCTACAGCTACACGCCGCCGGAAAAGGCGAAGGACGGCGTCTATATCATCGATATCTACGACGAAGACGATGACCGTTACGCCCGCGTCTGGAACACCGCCCCGACGCTGGATGAAGGCCGCAAGGTCGGAAAGATCGAGACCTTCTATCCCGGCTCGGGCTACCTCAAAACCCGCGTTCCGCTCAACGAGGACGGCCGCCGCGACGGCGAGATGGTGACCTTCGACGAGGATGAGAATGTCGTGGGCCGCACGCCTTATGAGGATGGAAAGAAAAACGGTACGGAGGTCCGGTACTGGGCGGATGGCAAGACTCAGCGCGAAACCACCTGGAAGGATGGCGTGCTAAACGGCCCCTGGCGCCTCTATTATGAGGACGGCACGCTTTCGACCGAAAACAATCATGTCGACGGCCATATCGATGGCGTGGAGCGCAAATACCACGAAAACGGCAAGCTCGCCGCCGAAATCCACTGGTCGATGAGCCGGCGCGACGGCCCCTACAGGGACTATGACAAGGAGGGAAATCTCATCGAGGAAGGCCGTTATGTCGATGGCGCGGCCGATGGGGTCGTCACCGAATACTGGCCCTCGGGCGAGCGCCGGGCCGAACGTCGCTACGACATGGGCAAACCGACGGGCAGTGCAAAACGCTGGTCGGAATCCGGCGAACTCGTGGCCCAGACCGATTATGCCGAGGATGGCAGCGAGGTGAGAAACCGGAAATGGAAGGACGGTGAGTTGATCTGGCTCCAGGAGCCGGTGCAGATCGACGGCCGCGGCGAAGGGCAAAAAACCGTCGAGCATTACGGCAACTTCACCGAGACCGAGATCAAGGCCGACGGCTATCTCCTGTTCACGAAGTATCTCAACGACCAACTGCTGGACCGCACCGAACTGGTTGACGGCGAATATCGCGGGCTGTTCGTATCGACCACCGAGATCGACCAGATCACCACCCGCGTCCACTATGTCGACGGCAAGGAGGACGGCCTTTACACCCGCGCCTGGCGCGGCCGGGAGTGGGACCGGGGCTATTACGACCATGGCAAGCGCGTCGGCGACTGGCGCCGGACGGAACACTCCAGCGACGTCATCCACGAGACCTATGACGATGACGGCAAGCTGACCGGCGCGCAGCGGACATACAGGATGAACGGCCAACTGAAGCGGCTCGCCACCTATGACGCGGGCGTATTGGACGGACCCTACAAGGAGCTGGACGGCGACCGGATGATTGCCGGCGGCCGCTATGTCGACGGCGAGAAGCATGGCGAATGGCTGGAACCGGTGCCCTACAGGGACGAGACGAAACAGGGCCGCTACGACCACGGCATCAAGGACGGCCGCTGGACGACCTTTGACGGCCATGGCTACCGCATCACGGTCACAAGCTTTAGCAACGGGCTGAAGGACGGGCCGCGCTACATCCTGGCGGAAAACGGCGCGCTGGAGGAAGTGCAGATGTGGAAGGACGACAAGCGCGACGGCACCACCACCTATTACGACGCCGAGGGCCTCGTTTCACACGAGCCCTGGCGCGATGGCCGGCTGAAAGGAAATGCGGTCCCCGCCCGGGATGCGCGATAACCGTTCTCGGGCGGCCGCGAGCCCGCGGGCGCGTATCTGTCGTTTCACAACCGGTTATGCCGCCGCGCGCCGTACGCAAAAAAAAACGCCCGGCACACGCGCCGGGCGTTTTTCTGTCTTCGGAAGCGGAAGGCAATCCTTGGTCCCGATCAGCCGCCGAAGCCGAAGCCGGGGGGCATGTCGGTCAGCGAGATGCCGAACGGTTCGAGGCTCTTCAGGATCCAGGTCTGGTTGTTGCCGATACGGCGGTTATATTCGGCCCAGGCGGATACGAAGCTCTTGAACGTTTCATCCGCGCCGTAGTTCACGGCGATCACCGAAGGCGTGGACAGAACCGGGGTCGGCACCTTGACGCTGCCGACGCTTGCGGCCTTCTTGGAAATCACCAGCCCGTTGAGCATGGTGTTGATCAAGCCCTGCGCCTTGCCGGTGGTGACGGCGACGATCGCCTCATCGCGGGTCTTGAAGCGCAGAATATTGGCCTTGGGCAGATATTGCTGCGCCATCAGATCCTGCGCGGAGCCGAGATCCACGGCGAAGGTATATTGCTGGTCGTTGAGCTCGTTCCAGCTCTTGCCTGCAAGCGTTTCATCGGCGGAGATCAGCACGAAACTGTTGTAATAGGTCGGGTCGGAAAACGAAACCGACAGCGCGCGCACCGGCGTCGCGGTAACGGCGAAGGCCATGTCGACCTTGCCGCTCTGGACGTCCAGAATGGCGTTGGACCAGCTCGATTCCACCACTTCAAGCTCGACATCGAGCGTCTTGGCGATATCCGACGCCATGTCGATGACGAAGCCGGTCCATTCCCCCGTGCGCGGGTCCTTGTTGAAATACGGCACTTCGTTCAGGATCGCCGGAATGCGCAACGTGCCGCGTTCGCGGATGTCGCTGACCGTGTCGGCGCTGGCGGAGGCTGAGAACAGCGAAAGCGCCACCGCCGTCGCGCCACAGATCTTGGCAAACAAGTTCATTGAGAGATCTCCATAATTCCCCGGATTGATCGTATTCTTGAACCGCAACCCCCATCGGCCACGTCCGGGAACAGGCTAGCGGCTCAGCCGATCCAGGCAATGCTAGAGAAAAGACGGCGCTTGTGCGCTTTTTTGTATGTTCGGGTCATAGAGGCGGCAGGATATCGCCGCTCGGCGGGTCCAGAACTGGCCCCACCAGCTCGCGCTGGCAATCCTCGTATAGCTGCTGGACCATGGGGTGGGTCTGCAGGAATCCGGCGCTGCCGAAATAGACCCGGATTTCCGGCAGGCTGGTCAGGCGGAGCGAGGCGACCTTCTCGTCATCGGCGGCCACGCACCATGAGGGAATGATGGAAAAGCCGAGCCCCTCCTCCACGCACAGCTTCACGCTGGAACTGCCCGAGGTCGAGATCGCGGGATGAACCGCCCTGCCCTCGCGGCCGAGAAAATCGACCGAGACATTGCGCAGGGTCTGCCCGGGTTCATAGGTGACGAACGGCTTGTCCGCGGCCCAGGCCGGAATATCCTCCTGCGCCGGCACATCGCCCCAGGCGCGCGGGAAGACAAGCGAAAGCCGGTAGCTGCCGAGCATGCGTTGCGGCACGACCGGATCGCCGAAATAGCGTTCCGAGATGCAGACATCGAGACTGCCGTTCTTCACCAGTTCCGCCAGCACCGTATCGCGCTCGTAGACGGAAAACTCCATCTCTGGAAAAGCCTCGCGGAAGCGGGCCAGAACCTTGGGAAACAGATAGAAGAAGATCGCCTGGGGCATGCCTACCCTCAGCGCGGAACGCTGGTTCTCGATCAGCGTCGTCAGCCGCTCCAGCATGATGTCGAGCTCGGGATGGAGCAGGTTGTAGAGCGCGCGGCCGCGCGGCGTAAGCGTGATGCGCTTTGCCCCCTGTTCGGATTCGATGAGCCTGCTTTTCAAGATCTGCTCGAGCCGGCGCACATGGTTGGCGGCGGACTGATAGGACAGGTTCAGCTCGCGCGCCGCCGCCGAAAACGAGCCGTAGCGCGCCACATGATAGAATGTCTGCACCAGCGTAAGACTGATCTTTGCCATCGCGAAAATCCCCTTTCTTCTCTTTTAAGGGGTGGCCGGCCAGAAGCCTGATACAAAAAACATGACTTTCGAAGGCCATTCTCTTGTATCGACGCCCGAAGCCGACAGCCGTCAATATGACCGATATCGAACGCCATCATACCGGTCAAACCAAATGCATGCCCGCTCCTCACCATCCGCCATCGTCATCGGCTCCGGCATCGTCGGCGCGGCAACCGGCTACTTTCTGGCGAAAGCGGGCGTCAGCGTCACGCTGATCGACAGCAGCGCGCCGGCGGCGGAAGCGACCGGCGCTGCCGATGGCGCGGTCTCCGTGGCCAGCAAGCGTCCCGGCCCGATGATGACGACGGCTCTGGAAGGCATTGCGCTTTACCGCAGGCTTGCCGAGGACGGGCTGTTCGCCGGCCTGTTCAAGCAGCGCTCGACCTTCATTATTGCCTCCAGCGCTGAGGAATGCACGGTGCTGGAGGCGCATGCGGCAGCCCTTTCATCCGCCGGCGTGAGCGTGGAGCACCTCAACAACTGCGCGCTGCGACGGCGCTTTCCGGCGCTTTCGGAAAGCGCGTCCCTTGCCGTGGAAGTTCATGCGGAGGGGCACGCGATCGGCTACCGGATCGTTCACCGGCTGATCGAAGTCGCCGGCATCGCCGTGCACCGCAACACCCGCGCCAGCCGCCTGCGGCTTGCCGGCGACGGCGAACGGGTCGAGGGCGTTGAAACCGACAACGGGTTTCTCTCCGCCGACGCTTTCATCATCTGCGCCGGTTCCGGCTCCGAGCGTCTCGTCAATGTCGGCGCCGGGCTCATTCCGCGCAAGGGACAATTGCTCGTGACCGAACGCGCCTTCGCCCTCAACGCCTCCATGCCCGGCGCGATCATGTCGGGCCGCTATCTGCTTTCCAAGCGCTCCGGCAGCAGCGAGGCTGGTCGGCCCGGACGCGGGTTCGGGCTTGTCATCGACCCTCTGGAGACGGGGCAATTCCTGATCGGCGGCACGCGCGAAGCCTTCGGCGACCGCAAGGTCAACGATCTTGAGGCGGTATCCCGCATCCTGAGCGATGCCGTCGCGCTGGTGCCCGGCCTCGCCCGGCTCAGGCTTCTCAGGGCCTTTGCCGGCGCGCGCACCGCCGTGTCCGACGGATTGCCGCTGATCGGCAGGCTGCCCGGCATAGAAAACGGCTTCATCGCCACCGGCTTTGAAGGGGACGGCATCTGCCTCGGTCCGGTCACCGGCAGGACGATCGCCGAACTGGTCACCGGCCAGCTCCCCTCGATCGATATTGGCCCGTTTGATCCCGCTCGCTTCGGTGTCTGCGAGGTGGCGGCATGAGCCGGGGGACATTCTTTTTCATGGGGCGCGAAATCGCCTTCCGCCCGGGCGAAACCATCGCGGCCGCTCTTGTTGCCGAAGGCGTGACGCAGTTCGGCGCCGACGGGCTCGGCCAGCCGACCCGCTATTTCTGCGGCATCGGCGCTTGCCAGGGCTGTGTCGCGCGGGTCGACGGGATCGTGCGCGAAACCTGCCTGACCCCTGCCCGTGATGGCATGCAGGTGGAGAGCATGGAGGGCGGCTATGTCTGAGCCCAGGAAAACAGCCGACGTGCTTATCATCGGCGCCGGCCCGGCGGGACTTGCGGCCGCAGCCACGCTGAAGCGCGCCGGCGTTTCGGTCGAGATCATCGAACAGCGGCCGACGATCGGCGGCGCGATCTTCCGTCAGCCCATCGACGGCGTCACGCCGGTTCCCCAGCCGCGCGCGGCCAAGGCGCGCTTCGCGCGGCTGAGACAGGCCGCCGAAAACATCCCGATCCACCATGAACAGGTCTTCATTGCGGTCGACGGCGACGGCTGGGTGGTGACGGAAAACCGCCGGACGAGGCGTATCGAAACATGCCGGCCGAAGGCGGTCATCATCGCAACCGGCGCGGTCGAGAAGATCCTTCCGCGTCCGGGCTGGCACCTGCCCGGCGTTTCCACCGCCGGCGGGTTGCAGGTGATGATGAAGGAAACCGGACGGCCGCCCCAGGGCCGCGTTCTGCTCGCCGGCAACGGCCCGCTCCTTATCGCTGTTGCGGCCCAGATGGCGCGGCTTGGCAATCCGCCGGTCGCCGTCGTCGAGGCGGGCGCGCCCTTCAGGGCGGTATCCGCCGGCCTTGCGCTTTTCCAGTTCCCCCGATTGCTGATGGAATCCCTCGGCTATATGACGACGCTTCTTGCCCGGCGGATACCGGTTCTGCAGGCGACCACGGTGCGCGATATCCGTCGGACCGACGAGGGCCTTGTCGTCACGCTGGCCGGGCGGAATGACCGCAGCCGGGAAATCATCGCCGATCGCGTTGGCCTGCATGACGGTATCCGGCCCAATGACTTCGCATTGCCGCCCGAGGGTCAGCCTTCCCCAAGCCACCCCTTGATCCTCCATGCCGGCGACGGGCGCGAGGCGCTGGGCAGCAGCGCCGCCGAAGCCGACGGCCGCAAGGCCGCGGGCCAGGTAATCGCGGGACTTCCCGGACAGGCGCCAAGGCCCGAAGCAATGCTGGCGCACATGCGCGCGGCGCAGGGGGTGCTTGACCGGATGTTCGCACCGACGGCGGGCGCTCAATCCCTTGCGGCGCTGCCGGATGACACGATCCTCTGCCGCTGCGAAGGCAAGACGACGGGTGATCTGAAGCGGCTCGCGCTCGGCGTCGATGCGCCGTCCGAGCGCGAGATCAAGCACAATGGCCGCTTCGCCATGGGCGCATGCCAGGGGCGGTTCTGCGCCCACAATAGCGCGGCGCTGATGGCCGAACTCAGACCGGACCGCACAATACCCGCAGCCGGCAATCTTGCCGGCAGGCGATGGCCGGTCCGCCCGGTCACGATCGGCGCGATGATCGCCGCCGATCCCTCCCCAACCGAACCGAAAGACCAGTGAGGCACCTATGGCACAGGCACAGGCGGCGATCCTGCCGAAAACAGAAATGATTTCCGTCCGCAACCCGTTTTCCGGCGCGCCGGTGGGCGAGCTCTGCGTGAACACGCCGGCGGAGATCGACGCCGCCGTGATCAACGCCAAGGCCGCCGCCAGCGCCTTCCGTTTCTCGACGCCGGCCACGCGTCGCGCCCTGCTCAATGCCCTTGCCGCCGAAATGGCCGCCGATGCCGAAAATCTGGCGCGCCTCGTGTCTTCGGAAATGGGCAAGACCATAAGGGAAGCCCGCAATGAAATCCGTCGCGCCCAGAACACGCTGAGGCTTTCCGGCGACGCCGCCACCTTCCTTGACGGCGAGGCTTTGCACTGCGCCATCGTCGAGGGCGGCGCTGACAGGCTTGCGACTGTCACCTACGAGCCTGTCGGCGTTGTCGGGGCGATAACGCCGTTCAACTATCCGGTCAATCTCCTCTGCCACAAGCTCGGTCCTGCGATTGCCGCCGGCAACGCCGTCGTCGCCAAGCCTTCGCCAAAAGCGCCGCTTGCGGCCAACAGGCTATGCGAACTGGCCCGCAAGGCGGGCTGGCCGGAGGACCTGTTCCAGGTCGTCAATGGTGGCGCGGAGGCAGCGCTTGCCCTTGCCCGCGCGCCAATCGACCTGCTGTCGTTCACCGGCGGTCCGGCCGCCGGTCTGGCGCTGAAGAACGCAAGCGGTCTGGTGCGCTGCCTGATGGAGCTTGGCGGCAATGATCCGCTGTTCGTCCTGCCCGATGCCGATCTTGACCGCGCCGTCGCCACCACGATCGGTCACCGATTCGAGATCGCCGGCCAGAGCTGCGCCGCCGTCAAGAAGCTCTATCTCCACGCTGACATTGAAAAGCCCTTCACCGAAAAACTGATGGCCGCCGTGGACGCAATCGAATTCGGCGACCCCGCGCGTGACGACACCGACATGGGCACCGTGATCGATCTCCCTGCGGCCCGCATGGTCGCCGAGAGGATCGAGGCCACAGTCAGCGCCGGCAAGGGCAGGCTCCTGACTGGCGGCAATCATGATGGCACCGTTTTCGCGCCGACTGTTCTGACTGATGTCGCCGTCGATGCCCCGGTCATTGCAGAGGAGACTTTCGGTCCCGTGATCGCGATCCGCAGCTTCACCGACGCCGGCGCGGCGATCGCCGAGGTCAATGCCAGCGAATACGGGCTGCAGGCGGGCGTCTTCACCAATGACCACGCGCTGGTCCGGATGTTTTCCCGCAACCTCGCCGTTGGCGGCGTGATGATCAATGAGGGGCCGGATTTCCGCGCCGAGCATGTGCCCTTCGGCGGCATCAAGCGCTCCGGCCTTGGCCGCGAGGGCGTACGCGTCGCCATCAGGGAAATGTCGGAACAGAAGGTCGTGATCGACTGAGGAGAGCATAATGCGAATCGGAATTTTCGGCGCTTCGGGCCGTGTGGGAACCAGTCTCGTGGAGCTGATCGTCTCCAATCCCGGCCTTGAGCTTGCCGCGGCCATGGTGTCGCCGGGATCCAAGCTTGTCGGCAAGCCCGTTGCCGGCAGCAGCATTGAATACCGTCCCGCCGATGCGGCGATGAAGAGCCATTGCGACGCCATCATCGATTTTTCGACGCCTCAGGCCAGCATGGCGCTTCAGGAGGCAATCGGCCTCAAGAACATACCGATGGTCATCGGCACCACCGGGTTCTCGGCCGAGGACGATGCCCGCCTTTCGGCCTGCTGCGCCCACCGGCCCATGCTCATCAGCGCGAATTTCGCCCGCGGCTTCGAGGCCTTTCGGCTGAACGTGCTCGGCTTCGCCCGGATGATGCCGGAGGGCGAGCCGCGCGTGACCGAGACCTACCACGCCCGCAAGAAGGCCGAACCCTCGGGGACATCGAAACTGCTCGCGGGGCAGATCGAGGAAGCGAGAAGCGCCGTCATGGGCTTTGCCGCGGCAAAGATGCCGATCACCGTGTTCCGCGAGGGCGATACCGTGGGCATCAACGCCGTCAGCTTCGATCTCGGCTCGGCGGAAGCCCGGTTCACCTACCAGGTCCACACGCTCTCGGCCTATGCCGAGGGCGCCATCGCCGCGGCGCAATGGCTGATTTCCGGTCATCGCGAACCGCGCCGCTACGCACTCGCCGACAGCCTCGCCGCCCGTTGAAATCCCAATCAGAGGAGAACACAATGAACGAACTCAGGAGCCGCTTTACCGGCGTTTTCACCGCCCTCGTCACCCCGTTTCGCGATAGCATGATCGATTTTGACGCCTTCGATGCGCTTGTCGAGCGGCAGATCGCGGCCGGCGTCGCCGGCCTCGTGCCCGTCGGCACCACCGGAGAGGCCGCGACCCTTTCCGACGACGAGGCCGATCAGCTGATTGCCCGCACGGTCGAAAAGACGAAGGGCCGGGCGCTCGTGATGGCGGGCGCCGGCGCCAACGACACCAAGAAGGCGGTAGAAAAGGTCCGCCGCGCCGAGGCGGCCGGGGCCGATGCCGTGCTCGTCGTCACGCCCTATTACAACAAGCCGACACAGGCGGGCCTGATCGCCCATTACGGCGCGGTGGCGAACGCGACCGCGCTGCCCGCCATGCTCTATTCCGTGCCCGGCCGCTGCGGGATCGAGATCTCGGCCGAAACCTGCGCGACGCTGATGCGCAATCACGCCAACATCTTCTCCATCAAGGAGGCCGGCGGCTCGGCGGCACGGGTGAGCGAGCTGCGCCGCGCCTGCGGCGACGAGCTGATCGTGCATTCGGGCGATGACGGGCTGACATTGCCGTTCCTGTCGCTCGGCGCGGTCGGCGTCACCTCCGTCGTCGCCAATGTTGCACCGGACACGATGGTGGCGATGGTCCGGGCCTGGCATGAGGGCAACACCGCCCACGCGCTTGCGCTGCACGATCTGGTGGCGGAACTGACCGACGGGATGTTCGTCGAGAGCAATCCCGGCCCGGTCAAGGCGGCGCTGGCGCTGAACAACCTTTCGGGCCCGGAAATGCGGTTGCCGATGGTGCCGGTCTCCGATGCCAACCGCGAGCGTCTCGCCGGCATCCTGAACCGCTACACGTCGGCGGCCTCAAGCGTGCTCGGCGCGCGCTGACGGCGTACCAGCGCCGGCCCGGCTGTCCGTTTTCGGTCCGGGTTTGCGCGAGGACAATTGAACGCTGCGCTGCTGCGGCTAACAGAATGCGGTTCGGCGCGCTGCACGAGAACGACAGACGGCCGGCTTCCTGTCTCGTGAGGAGCCGGACTTCACCAAAACGAGGGGAACCGAAATGAACAGAAAATGGCATCAACAGCAGTGTTGCGGGTGCTGGGCGGCCCGAACAGGGCATCGATGTGACAACCAGGGAGCAAGGTGATGCAGTATAACTGGGATTTTCATTCGGTATGGCAGTATCGCGACCTGTTCCTCTACGGTCTCGGGATCAGCATCGTCTACACGTTCGGATCGATCTTTTTCGGCGTGATCCTCGGCTTTATCACCTGCGCGGCGCGGCTGTCGCGGTTCCGGGTGTTCAACTGGATCGGGCGGATCTATCAGGAAATCTTCCGCTGCAGCCCGCTCCTGGTGCAGTTGCTGTGGTTCTACTACGCCTTTCCGCTCCTGATCGGCGTCAATATCGACAACCGGTTCGCGGCCATGCTGACCCTGTCGCTTTATGTCGGCGCGTTCTACGCGGAGATCTTCCGCGGCGGGATCGTGTCGATCGACAAGGGCCAGCGCGAGGCGGCAGCGGCCATCGGCATGAGCCCGTTCCAGGCAATGCGCCGCATCATCCTGCCGCAGGCGCTGAAACGGGTGCTGCCGTCCTTCATCAACCAGTCGGTCATCCAGTTCAAGAACACCTCGCTCGTCTCCGTCATTTCGGTTGCCGACCTCGCCTATATGGCCGCGGTGGTGAACGGGCAGACCTACCGGCCGCTGGAATCCTACACGGTCATGGCCGTGCTCTACATCGTCGTGCTGCTGCCTTTGATGCAGGCCGCGGACTGGTTTGAAAAACGGCTCAGGGTCAGCGACTGAGGGGAAGGAAGATGAACATGACACAGCAAAGCCAGACCGGCGCGCCGGTTCTCGAAGCTCTCGGCCTTCAGAAAAGCTACGGCGTTCACGAGGTCCTGAAGGGGATCGACCTGACCCTGACGCGCGGCGAGGTGGTCGCCTTGATCGGCCCGTCCGGCTCCGGCAAGTCCACCTTCATCCGCTGCCTCAACGTGATGGAGACGCCGACCGGCGGCACGATCCGCTTTCGCGGTTGCGATGTTGGCGCAAGCTTCCGCGATGCCGGCGGCAAGATCGGTATAGGCACGCTTCGCCGCCATGTCGGCATGGTGTTCCAGCATTTCAATCTGTTTCCGCACAAGACGGTGCTGGAAAATGTCATCGAAGGGCCGGTGATCGTGTGCCGGAAGCCGAAGAAGGAAGCCATCGCGCACGCAATGGACCTTCTGGCCCAGGTCGGTCTCGCCGAAAAACACGCCGCCTACCCCAATCACCTTTCCGGCGGCCAGAAACAGCGCGTCGCGATTGCCCGTGCGCTGGCGATGGAGCCGGAGGTGCTGCTGCTCGACGAGGTGACGAGCGCGCTCGATCCCGAACTTGTCGGCGAGGTCCTCGCGGTTATCCGCAAGCTCGCCGAAGACGGCATGACCATGGCGATCGTGACCCACGAAATGGCCTTTGCCGCCGATGTCTCGAGCCGGGTCCTGTTTCTGGACCAGGGCGTGATCGCGGAAACCGGTTCGCCGGAACAGGTGATCCTCAATCCGCAGAACCCGAGACTTCAGGCCTTCGTTTCCCGTTTCAGGGGGTAGATCATGGACAGGTTCAAGGTTGCGATCTTCGGCGCCGGCAAGGTCGGTTCGGCGCTTGCGGCAACGCTGTGTCTCACGGGCGACATCGACCTCACGATCATCGACCCTTCCGAGGAGGCGCTCGACGCGTTTGCCGCCCTCGGCCTTCCGGTGAAGGCGCTGCGCCAGCGCCCGAATGAGAAAATGCCGGCCGAGGCGCGCGGGAGCGATCTGATCGTTGCCGCCGCCCCCGACTGGGCTGCCTCCGGCATTGCCGAACTCGCCGGCGCTTCACACGCGCATTTTCTGGATTTCTCCCCGGCGCGGCCTGAAAATCTTTCCCTGCTGCAACGGCTTGCCGAAACGCGCCTGGTGCTTTCGGGCGCAGGCGTGGCGCCGGGGCTGGTGGACAACATTGCCTCGGGGCTGATGGAGCCCGGGCGGACGATCAGCGATCTGACGATCCGGGTGGGCGCCCTGCCCCGCTACCCAACCAACCGGCTGGGTTACGGCCAGATCTGGGACATCGACGCGATGATCGAGGAATATACCCGCGCCTGCGAAGCCGTTCAGGACGGCAAGGCGGTGTTCCTGAACCCGCTGGAGCATCTGGAAAAGGTCACGCTTGACGGCACGGTCTATGAGTGCTTCACCACGGCGCGCGGCCTTTCCGACCTCGCGCCCTATCTGGAGGCGGGGGTGCGGAACGTCACCTTCAAGACCCTGCGCTATCCCGGCCATCTGGATTACATGCGCTTCCTGCTGGATGATCTGAGACTGAAAACACGCCGCGACATGCTGCGATCGCTGCTGATGAACGGGTTGCCGGTCATTGACGAGGACGAACTCCTGCTGTTCCTGACGGCGCGCAGCACGCATCGCAACCGTCCCGCCGAACGGTCACTGTCGCTGCGCTTCCGCTCCGACCGGCATCAGCCGTTCAACGCCATGACCTCGGTCGCCGCGGCCTACGCCGCAAGCCTGATCGACCTTCTGCGCAAGGGCGCGTTCGGCGCAAGCGGCATGGTGGCCCACAATCGTATCGAGAGCGAACAATTGCTGGAAAACCCTTTCCTCAAGCGGCTGCTAGTGGCCTGAACGCGACAACCGCGGTTGGATGATCACGACGCGACGTTTTCCATCGAGGGAACGCCACTCAGCGAGAACGGCGTCAATGCCGGGCTGAAGATCCGCTTTTAGCGCGCCGCCCCGAAATTCGGGCTTCGAAACGCTTATTGATTTGCAGAGGGCCGGGGCTGTCGGGTGACGGCTCCGGCCTTCATGCCGATTCATCGAGTGAAACGGCCGTTTCATCGGCGACGCGTTGACCGGTTTCGGCCCGCTCTTTACAGCCATCATGCACTTTTTTCCATTATTGACGTCGCCGCTGCGGCGAACTGAGGGACGAGGACAGACTGATGGCCAAGGGTTGGAAGCGTCTGGGGGGCAAGCGCGGCGCGGTTCGCGGAAACAACGGAGCGACCGGGGCAGCGCTTCTCCTGACAACGGTCTCCGCGCTCGCCCTGCTGATGCCGCCGTCAGCCGGGGCGCAGACGGTGTTCTGCCTCTCCCCCGACGATGCCAGTTCCTGCACGATTTCGAGCGGCACTTACACGGCCAGCTATCCGCTGGTCGGCGAAGGCGATGATGGCGACGACGACAGCAATGGCGACGATGGCCCCGATTACCGGCTCGACAATTACGGCACGATCACCATCGGCGATGACGGACGCTATGGTCTGGCGCTTTCCTCCAGCGGCGGCGACGGCGACGATGACGGCCATACGGATGGCGGCGATGGCGGCAATCTCTCGGTCTACAACTACGCCCCGATAACCATTGCCGGATCGTCGAATGACGAGGTCTACGGCATTCTCGTCCAGAGCCTCGGCGGCCATGGCGGCGGCGACGAAGACGATACCGGCGCCGGCGGCGATGATGGCGGACGCGGCGGCGACAGCGGCACGATCTATATCGAGAACAATTCCACCGTCTCGCTGCAGCAGGCGCTTCCGAACGGCGGCGCGGGCATCTATGCGCTTGCCCATGCCGGCAAGGGCGGCGACCAGGATTCGACGGTCGGCAACCAGCGCGGTGGCAGTAGCGGCGACGCAAAGGATATGGCCATCGTCAACAATGGCGCGATCACGCTCGGCACGAGCAGCGCCCATATCGACGGCCGCGATTTCGGCTGGGGCATTGCCGCGATCGCCGAAGGCAACAAGGGCGGCCATGACAATGGCAATGGCGGCACGGGCGGCAATATCTCCGTCACCAACAATGGCACGATCGACATCTACTGGAACGACCATAATGGCTCCGGTGACGGCGTGCGCGGCATCTATGCGCTGAGCAAGGGCGGTGATGGTCGCGATTCCGAAGACAACAGCGACAAGGGCGGAAAGGGAGAAGCCGGGTACCAGGTCGAAGTCTATGTCAACAACGACATCCATATCGTTTCCGACAATCATGTCGACGGGCTTTCCGGCGCGGTGGTCGCCATCAGTCAGGGCGGCGATGGCGGCAAGGCGCCCGGCAGCAACAAGGGCGGCAACGGTGGCAATGCCGGCGACACCAGCGGCGATGTTGCCGGCCTCAGCAAGGTCGAACTGCATGGCAGCGCCAACATCACCACCCAGGGCGAGGCGATTTCGGGCGTCGTGATGCGTAGCAAGGGCGGCGACGGCGGCGATGGCGAGGACGGCTCGCGCGACAGTTCCGGCGGCGATGGCGGCAATGGCGGCCGCGTTTCCGTCGGCATCTACGATACCGCGTCGATCACCACGTCCGGCACGTCTGCCTATGGGTTTCTCGCCCAATCGATCGGTGGGACCGGCGGCGATGGCGGCGACGATACCGCGCTTGTCGGCCAGACCGGCGGCGGGGGCGTCGGCGGCAATGGCGGGCGCATCACCTTTGCGACCGACAGCGGCACGGAAACGGAGACCTCCGGCGATTATGCCGCGGCCATTGCCCTGCAGTCGATCGGCGGGGGCGGAGGCACCGGCGGCGATTTCGTCACCGTGCTCGGGGCCGGCGGCGCCGGCGGACAGGGCGGCGACGGCGGCGCGATCACCGCGTCCAATGCCGGCCTCATTTTCACAAGCGGCAATCTGGCGCCCGGCATGCTGGTCCAGTCGATCGCCGGCAGCGGCGGCGCGGGCGACCTGCCGGTCGCCTCGATCATCAGCCTTGGCGGCGATGGCGGACTTGGCGGCGATGGCGGCCATGTCTCCGTCACCAATACCGGCATCATCGCGACCTTCGGCTATGGCTCGCGCGGCATCATCGCCCAATCGATCAGCGGCGGCGGGGGAGCTGCCGGCACGCTTGGCGGCGGCAAGCTTATCGTCGGCGGCAGCGGCGGCGGCGGCGGAGCCGGCGGCCTCGTCCAGGTTTACAATCGCGGCTCCGTGCAGACCTCGCGCAACGCTTCGACCGGCATTCTGGCGCAATCCATCGGCGGCGGCGGCGGCGCGGGCGCGGGCGGTTTCGGCCTGCTTTCCGTCGGCGGCCAAGGCGGCGAAGGCGGCGATGCCGGCGCGGTTCAGGCCTTCCTCGAAGACAGTTCGATCTCTACCGGCGGCGATTTCTCCTATGGCCTGTCCGCCCAGTCGATTGGCGGCGGCGGCGGTGATGGCGGCGACGTGCTCGATTTCGGCGTGCTTGTCGGCGTTGGCGTCGGCGGCAGCGGCGGGATCGGCGGCGATGGCGGTCTCGTCTCCGTCGGCAACCGCAATCTGGTCACCGGCGCCTATAGTGGCGCGCCGACCGTCGCCACCGCCGGCGACAATGCCTCGGCCATTCTCGCGCAGTCGATCGGCGGCGGCGGCGGCACGGGCGGCAACGCGGTGAGTGAGGCCGTGCTGACGGTTGCGCAACTGACGGTGGGCGGGGATGCCGGCGATGGCAGCACCGGCGGCAGGGTCGACGTCGCCTTCGACAATCTGCAGGCATCGACGCTCGGCTCCAATGCCAACGGCATTGTCGCCCAGTCCATCGGCGGCGGCGGCGGCATTGGCGGCGCGGCTTATGGCGCGAATGAATCGCTGGTGTTCGCCTCGACCTTCTCGCTTGGCGGCACGGGCGGCCAGGGCGGCGATGGCGGCCGGGTCAATGTCGACCTCACCGACAGCATTATCTCCACCGGCACGGCCGGCGACGACACGTCGGATTCGATCGGCATCATCGCGCAATCGATCGGCGGCGGCGGCGGCATTGGCGGGCGCGCCATGTCGGCGGCGATTGCCCAGGTGATCCCGGTTGAGGTGCCGGTCTCGATGAGCTTCACGCTCTCGGCGGGCGGCGATGGCGGCGCGGCCGGCAAGGGCGGCGATGTCGATGTCGGGCTCAACGGCACGACCGGCGTAATCACCGCCGGCGACGGCTCGCACGGCATTCTCGCCCAGTCGATCGGCGGCGGCGGCGGAGCCGGCGGCAATTCCTGGACCTATGCCATGACCAGCGGCCTCGGCGCCGGCGTGTTCTCCGCATCCTTCGCCGAGACGCTCGGCAGCACGGGCGGGGCCGGCGGCAATGGCGACACCGTCACGGTGGCGCTCAACGATACGGCTTCGATCGTGACCAGCGGCAATAATGCCGATGGCATCGTGGCGCAGTCGATCGGCGGCGGCGGCGGCAATGCCGGCCGGGCATCGACCGGGGCTTCCGCCTCTTTCGGTTTTTCCGGCTTCACCGGCAAGAAACAGCTCGGCGGCGATGGCGGCGCGGGCGGCGACGGCGACTATGTCACGGTCACGCTCGCCAATGGCGCCGGCGTCGCAACCTCGGGCGACAATTCCCACGGCATCGTGGCGCAGTCGATCGGCGGCGGCGGCGGCACCTCGCAGGGCAGCGCCTTCGGCATTTCCGGAAAGGTCGGCGTTTCCGGCACGCCGATGACGGTGACCGGCTCGCTCTCCATGACGCTCGGGCTGAAGGGCGGCCTCGGCGGCGACGGCTCCGACGTGACGATTTCCGATTACGGTACAATCACCACGACCGGCGTCGGCTCCATCGGCATTGCCGCGCAGTCGATCGGCGGCGGCGGCGGCATTGGCGGCTCGGTCGCCGGCAATGATGTCGCGGCCGGCTCCTACCTCTCGTTGCTCTACCAAACCTATCAGGGCAATGTCGGCATTGGCGGCACGGGCGGCACGGGCGGCGTCGGCAAGGCGGTCGACGTCACCTTCGGCGGCTCCATCGGCACAAATGGCGATCATGCTATCGGCATCATGGCGCAGTCGATCGGCGGCGGCGGCGGTCTCGGCGGCGCGGCGACCATCCCCGGCGGTCGGGTGACCGGCGAGGCAAACCTGCTGCTCGGCGGTACGGGCGGCGACGGCGGCGACGGCGGCAAGGTGACGGCGACCTTCGAAAACGCCAATGCGATCGTCACCAACGGCGTGATGGCCCACGGCGCGCTGCTGCAATCGATCGGCGGCGGTGGCGGCGTTGGCGGCGATGCGACCGACAACCCCTTCGGCGCGATGGTGCTCGGCGCCAATTTCGGCGGCGATGGCGGTGAAGGCTCGGATGGCGACACCGTCACCGTCAAGGGCGGCACGGCCAACATCGCGACCTATGGCAATGACGCGATGGGTCTGGTGGCCCAGTCGGTCGGCGGCGGCGGCGGTCTTGGCGCGATCGGCAGCGGTCAGGATTCCTACCGCCTGCGCGACGCGACGCTGCAGATCCAGGTCGGCGGCAATGGCGGAAGAAGCGCCCATGGCGGCGACGTCAACATCCAGTCCGGCCTCAACATCACCACCAATGGCAGCCGCGCCTTCGGCGTGCTCGCCCAGTCGGTCGGTGGCGGCGGCGGCATGGGTGCGGTCGGCGCGTCCGATGTCATCCTGTCGCTGGGCGTCGGCGGCCGCGGCGGTTCTGGCGGCGATGGCGGCGATGTCACCGTGATCGCGGGCAATGGCAGTTCTATTGAAACCCATGGCAGCGGCGCGCACGGCCTCTTCGCCCAGTCGGTCGGCGGCGGCGGCGGCATTGCCGGCGACGCGACCACCTCGACGCTCTCGCTCGACCGCAAGTTCGACAGCATCGAGGGCAGCGGCGACGGCGGCGATGTCGGCGTCCAGTTCGACGGCACGATCAACGTCTCCGGCGTCGACGCGTTCGGCCTCGTCGCGCAGTCGATCGGCGGCGGCGGCGGGTTCGGCGGCGACAGTTCCGGCGCGTTCGCGGGCTCGACCAGCCTGTTCGGCGATGGTCACGGCGGCGACGTCAACGTGGTCCAGAGCGGCGAGATCAACGCGATCGGCTCGAACGGCATCGGCATTTTCGCGCAGAGCCAGGGCGCTGCCAGCACCGATGCGTCCGATCTCGGAACGATCAGCATCGAGGTCGGCGGCACGGTCGGCGGCGGCACCAATCAGGGCGCCGGCGTTTTCGTCAACGGCGGGCGCGATAACGTGCTGCTCGTCGATAACGGCGCCATGATCAGCGCCTATTCCGGCACGGCGGTCCGCTTCGTCGGCGACAGGTCGTCGGCCGATGGCAGCAGTCTCGATATCTACAATTACGGCGTGGTCGCGGGCGATGTCATGCTGGAAAACGCCGACGGCAACGGTTCTGGCGCGGGCTATGAATACGACCTTGCGACCCAGAGCCTGGCTACGACCGCGTTCATCGCGGTACCCTACAATGCCGGCACGTTCAACAATTTCGGCGTCAGCCGGGGCGCGCGGACGCTGCAGGCCAATGTGGTCAACCACGGTCAACTGTTTGTCGGCGACGAGAATGGCATCGGCGAAACCCGCGTGACCGGCAATTTCCGGCAGGCGGACAGCGGCACGCTGGTCGTCGACGCCGATTTCGAAAACAACCGGATCGACCAGCTCATCCTGCAGCAGGACGCGACATTGGCGGGCACGCTCGATGTCGCGCCGATCTCGCTTCTGCCGCGCAAGCTCTCCTTCCTCACGGTAGACGGCGCGCGCACCGGCACGCTGACCGGCAAGCTGCATGACATCTTCACCTACAAGGTTCTGGAGGAAGGCTCGTCGCTGGCCCTGTCGGTCGACGCCGATTTCGACGGTTCGCGCTTCGGCCTGACCGGCAACCGCGCCCGCATCGCCGACTATTTCCAGCGGGTCTGGGACATGGGCGGCGGGGGCTTTGGCACCGCCTTTGCCGAACTCGCCAAGGTCGGCGGCGGCGGGCTTGCCAATGCGATCGACGCGATCCACTCGCCGATGGCATCGGTGCCCGCATCGCAGTCCGCGAGCATGGCGCAGCAGCGTCTCGACCGGCTGATGAGCTGCCCGGTCTTCGACGGTCCGACGGCGATGATCGTGCAGACGGAATGCGTCTGGGCGCAGTTCGGCGGCCAGCGGTTCAACCAGGGCACGATCGATGGCGTCAGCGGCTATGACGACACCACCTACAGCTATGCTCTCGGCGGACAGTTCGCCATTGCTGATGATCTGTTCATGGGGCTGACGGCGGCTTATGAGAACAGCGACATCAACGGCGCGGACGGCCGCACCTCGATCAACGGCGACACATTCGCGGTCGGCGCAAGCCTGAAGTACAATCCGGGGGCCTGGCTTTTTGCTGGCGCGGTTTCGGGCAGCTACGGCTCGTTCGACAACAGCCGCCAGTCGGTCCTCGGCTCGGTCGGCGGTCTGGCGACAAGCTCGAGCGACGTGTCGACCTTCGCCGCCCGCGGGCGCATGGCCTACACCTTCGCGCAGGACAGCTTCTACGCCAAGCCCTATGTCGATATTGACCTGATCTACGCCAATGCCGGCGGTTACACCGAAACCGGAGCCGGCGTCTTTAACCAGACGGTGGAAGACAGCGACCAGTGGGCGATCATGGCCTCGCCGTCCTTCGAGGTCGGCTCGCGCTTCGCCCTGTCGGAAACCTACCAGCTTCGCAGCTATGCGCGGGCCGGGGTGACCGTCTCGTCGGCTGACGACTGGACCACCAAGGCCCGTTTCACCGCGGCCCCGGCCGGCGCGGGAACCTTCGACGTCACCCTGCCGATGGACGATGTCTTCGGCCGCATCAGCCTCGGCGCGGAGCTGACCAATCTCAACAACGGCATGCATCTGCGCGCCGAATATGACGGCGCGTTTTCCGAGAACACCTCCAGCAATTCCGGAATGCTGCGGTTCTCCTACGATTTCTGAAGCTCGAGGCGCCCCGACATGGGGCGCCTCACAACACGGTTAGCTCTGGCTCGTGTCGACGCGGGTGACGACCGAGAGGCCGGGGGCGAGCTTTTCGGCGTCTTTCTGGTCGGGATCGATGACAATCCTGACGGGGACACGCTGGGCGACCTTGGTGAAATTGCCGGTGGCATTGTCCGGCGTGATCACCGAGAACTGCGAGCCTGAGGCCGGCGAGAAGCTCTCGATATGGCCGGTGAAGGCCTCGCCATTCAGGGCATCGACGGTGAATATAACCTTCTGCCCCGGCTTCATGCCGCGGAGCTGGGTCTCCTTGTAGTTGGCGATCACCCAGCGGCTGTCCGGCACAAGCGCCACGAGTTGGGCGCCGGCGGTGACATACTGCCCCTCGCGCGCCTTGACCTGGCCGAGCGTGCCATCGCGCGGGGCGGTGATCTTGGTGTTTTCCAGGTTGATTTCGGCAAGCGCGCGCGCAGCCTCAGCCGCGGCCACGCTGGCTTCGAGAGCGCGGCGGTTGACGATCGTGGTCTGCAGCGCCTCTTTGGCGACCGCGACCTTGGCATTGGCCTGCGCGACCGCTGCTTTCGCCTGATCGAGCGTTGCCCGCGCCTTGTCCATGTCGCTGCCGGTCGAAAGCTCTTTGGCGCTAAGACGCTCCATGCGCTCCCATTGCGACTGTGCGTTTTCAAGGCTTGCCTTGGCGCTTTCGACGCCGGCCTCGGCGGAGCTGATATTGGCCTTCGCGGTCTTTTGCGCCTGTGCATTGCTATCGAGCGCGGCCTCGGCCGAGCGCAGGCTGGCCTCGGCCTGGGCAAGCTGCTGGCTATAGATGCGGTCGTCGAGACGGACCAGAAGATCGCCCTTCCTGACCCTCTGGTAATCGGTCACGGGCACTTCGGCCACAAGGGCGGAGAGCTGCGGGGAAAGCAGCGTGACCTTGCCCTGGACATAGGCGTCGTCGGTGCGTTCCACCGACCCGTCGAAGGGCGGCAGGTTCCAGGCAAACAACAGGGCGACGATCCCGGCAATGCCGATGGCGAGCGTCAGATAGGTGGCGAATGAGCGGAGAATTCGTGTCATCTTGAAATGTCTTTTTTGGTTGTCAGGCGGTCATACCAAGGATCAGCGATTAGAACCCATATGACCGGAGCGATTTTGAAAGCCGGCTAGGCGAAAGCCGCAGTCGTAGCCATAGCTACGGCGAGGATTTTCAACGACGCAGGCTTTCAAAAGCGCCCGGCCCTTTAAGGGTGCGGCTGGAATGGCCCCCGAGGGCGTCAAAATCCTCGCGCGATGCTCCAGCATCGCTCTGCGGTGTTTTCCTACTCGGATGGCCATTCCAGCGCGCATCATATGGGTCCTAATCGCTGATCCTTGGTATAAGCCCTTCGGCGGCGGCGCGCTTGTGTTCCCATGTCTCGAAGGCGACATCGACGATGAGAACGACAAGGGCGACGCAGGCCAGAAGGCAGAGGAAACGGAAGGCGTCGTTATAGGCAAGCACATAGGCCTGCTGGCGCACCTGGCTTGCAAACTGGACCGCGCCTTCGGCCTTTCGCACCACCGTGTCGCTGATGGTTGCGCCATAGGCCCCGGCAAGCTGGGCGATGCGCTGGCTGACCAGCGGATCGCCGGCGGCGAGGTCCTGCGCAAGTGCTGCGGAATGAACCTGCTCGCGCCAGGTGACGAAGCTTCCGAACAGGGCCGAGCCGAGGATCCCCCCGATGCGCTGGGTGGTGAGGAACACGATAATGAAGCTCAGGAGATAGTTGGGGCCGCGTTTGAGCGCCGCCATGATGCCGACCAGCATGGCGGGCGGCAGATAGAGGCCCGCCGCAAAGGCGATCAGGGTCTGGCTCAGATACATCTGCGAGGGACGGGTAAGGCTGGTGGAATGGCTGTCGAGCCAGGTCCCGATAATCAGCAGCACCAGCGCAAAGCCATGCATGGCGGCAACCCGTCCGGGCTTCAGCAGCATGGCGCAGGTCGCGCCGGCCGCGATGGTTGCCAGCAGGATGACGATATAGAGGCCACGCAGCTGCTCGTTGCCGAGCCCGAGCATCATGAAAAACGCCCGCGCGCCGCTCGACTGTTCCGAGAGAATGATGCGGAAGATCAGCAGAGCGCCGGTGAAATGGATGATCTCGGCGGAGGTAATCCACCTGATGTCGAGTAGCGGGTTTTCCCGGTGCGTCTCCATCAGCACCATGATGGTCAGGCTGGCGACGCCGAGGATCATCAGCCAGCCGATCCACGGCTTTTCCGTCCACCAGTAGATCTTGCCGACCGTCAGCGCGACGGTGAGCGCGCCCATGCCCACGAACAGGAAGCCGAAGGCGATCAGGTCGTTGCGACTGATCACCTTGACCCGTTCGCCCGATACTAGAGGCAACTTGTAGATCAGCGCGAGCGAAATCAGGGCAAGCCCGATCTCGCAGATATAGAGCCGCTGCCAGCCGCCATGGTCCAGAAGAACCGGCGCCATCAGCCCGGCAAGCGGCGTGCCGAGCGAAATCACCGTCATCGCGGCGCAGATGCCGATCGAGAACTTCTTCTCGCGCGGCAGGCCCTCGAGCATATAGAGGATCGCGATCGACGACATCGGCGCAGCGGCCACACCGGCAAAGAAGCGCACGATGATCGCGGACTGATAGCTGTCGGTCCACAGATGGCAGAGACTGATCAGCACATAGAGAACGATCGAATACTCGGCGAAGCGGCGAATGCCGAATTGCTGACGCATCTTGAACAGCATCAGCGTCAAACTGGCATTGGGCACCAGATAGGCGGCAAGCAGCCATGTCGCCTCCGCCGTCGTGGCTTTCAGCGGGCCGGCGATCTGCTGGATCGACACGGTGATGAATGACATGCCAAGGGCCTGGGTCAGGCCAACGACGGTTGCGGCAAACATGTAGAGCAGCAATTGCGGCAACGGTTTGGGCGGCTGCATCGGCGGCGCGCCGGGATAGAGCGGCGGCGGTGACGCGGGTTGCTCGTCCGGCGCTTCGGCAGCTTTCTCTTCCGGCTCTTCGCGCAGTTCGGCACTCTGGACGGCGCTCATGGTTCGCGCTCCATCCGTTCGATGCGTCCCACGATAGCGTGCAGCAGGCTGGTCGCATCCTTCAGCGCCTCTTCGTCTTCCGGAACGAAGAAGGCGCCGATAAAGCTGGCGCGTTCGGCAAGCAGCTTTTCGGCCATCGCCCTGCCGTGCGGGCGCAGGCGCACCAGGTTGACCCTGCGGTCATCCGGGTCGGGCACGCGCTCGATCAGATCGAGCTCCGCCATCCTGTCGAGCATGCGCACCAGCGTCGGCTTCTCCAACTCCAGTTCGCAGGCAAGCGCGCTCTGATTGCAGCTCTCGCTTCTGGCAAGCAGGGTCAGCACCCGGGCGCGCGAAAAGGTCAGCCCCAACTCCGCAACCCGCGCATTGTAAAGCGTGCGCATCTTGCGGCTGGCAACGCCAAGCGCCTCGATAAAGGCGATCTGCAATTCCGTCGATGTCTGGGCCATGTCGATAGAACACTATATGTTAGCTAGCTATTAGTTAGCATACTACATATAAATTTGACAAAAGCAAGACCGGTGTTCTCGGGCGTTAACGTTTGCTCGTAGGATTATCGTCGGGGCGCGAGCCAGGTCGGAGGGAATTGCTGGCAGCAGCAACCAAACGTTCGATTATGCGTGAGAAACGGCTCTGTCGCCGCGTACGATGCGCAACCAGACTGTGCGGACCAACAGGATGCTCAGCGCGATCGGAGCGATCAGGCGCGCTTCGCCACCGGACGAATGCGGTCGCCGGCCTCTATCACCAGCGGATCGAAACCGCTGCCGGGCTGTTCCAGCATCTCGAAAAGCTGGGCGCGCATGCGCGGTTCCCAGAATTTGCTGATGTGATCGGCGACGCCCGCCACTGCCTCGTCGTGCGGGCGGGTGCGGAAGAAGGCGGCGATCTGGTTTGCCATATGGGTCAGCTTTTCAGGGGCCATTTGCTCTATCCTCTGCTAAAGGGGGATGCCGCTGGACGACGGATCTACTCCGCCGCCTCGACCCGCCGGGCCTGTCTTGAAAAGCGCTCATAGTCTTCCTGCCAGTCCGTCGGCCCGTTCGACGGCGAGACCTGAACCGCCGTCACCTTGTATTCCGGGCAGTTGGTCGCCCAGTCGGAGAAATCCGTGGTGATGACATTGGCCTGCGTGGCCGGGTGGTGGAAGGTCGTATAGACGACGCCCGGCGACATCCGGTCGGTGATCTTCGCCCTCAGGCTGGTTTCGCCGGAACGGCTCTGCAGTTTCACCCAGTCGCCGTTCTTGACGCCGCGAAGCTCGGCGTCATGTGGATGGATTTCGAGAACGTCTTCCTCGTGCCAGACGACATTATCGGTCCGTCGCGTCTGCGCGCCGACATTATACTGGCTGAGAATGCGCCCGGTGGTCAGAAGCAGCGGGAAGCGCGGCCCGGTCTTCTCGTCGGTTGCAATGTAATCAGTGCGGATGAAGCGCCCCTTGCCGCGCACGAAGCCGTCGATATGCATGATCGGCGTGCCGTCCGGCGTCTCGTCACTGCAGGGCCACTGGACCGAGCCTTTCTCGTCCAGCAGTTCATAGGTCACATTGGCAAAGCTCGGCGTGGTCGCGGCGATCTCCGCCATGATCTCGGACGGGTGCGTATAGGACCAGTTGCCGCCCATCGCATTTGCGAGCAGCTGCGTCACCTCCCAGTCGGCATAACCGGCCTTCGGCGACATCACCCGGCGCACCCGGTTGATGCGCCGTTCGGCATTGGTGAAGGTTCCGTCTTTTTCCAGGAAGGTCGAACCCGGCAGGAAGACATGCGCGTAATTGGCCGTCTCGTTCAAAAAGATGTCGTGCACGATGACGCATTCCATCGCCGCCAGACCGGCGGACACATGCTTGGTATCGGGGTCGGACTGCAGAATATCCTCGCCCTGGCAGTAAAGCCCCTTGAACGTGCCATCGACGGCGGCATCCAGCATGTTGGGAATGCGCAGGCCTGGTTCATCCGAGATCGGCACGCCCCACGCCTTCTCGAAGATATCGCGGACATCCGCATTGTTGACATGGCGATAGCCCGGCAGTTCGTGCGGGAAGGACCCCATATCGCAGGAGCCCTGAACATTGTTCTGGCCGCGCAGCGGGTTCACGCCGACACCGCGCCGCCCGATATTGCCGGTCATCATGGCCAGGTTGGCAAGGCCGATGACAGTGGTCGAGCCCTGCGAATGTTCGGTAACCCCAAGGCCGTAATAGATCGCCGCATTTCCGCCCTTCGCATAAAGCCGGGCGGCTTCGCGAACCGCGTCAGCCGGAACGCCAGTCAGCGCCTCGACGGTTTCCGGGCTGTTGGCCGGATCGGCGGCAAAGGCGGCATAATCCTGGAACTCGTCCCAGTCGCAGCGTTCACGGATAAAGCCCTCGTCGTAAAGCCCCTCGGTGACGATCACATGCGCCAGCGCGGTGACGACGGCGACATTGGTGCCCGGGCGCAGTGCCAGATGATGGCTTGCCGCCACATGCGGCGTCCGGACCAGATCGATGCGGCGCGGATCGATGACGATGAGCTTTGCGCCCTGTCGCAGCCGCTTTTTCAGCCGCGAGGCGAAGACCGGATGCCCGTCGGTGGGGTTGGCGCCAATGACGAGCGCGACATCGACGTCTTCAACGCTGTCGAAATCCTGCGTGCCGGCAGAGGTGCCGAATGTCTGGCCGAGGCCGTAGCCGGTCGGCGAGTGGCAGACGCGGGCGCAGGTATCGGTGTTGTTGTTGCCGAAGACGGCGCGGGTAAGCTTTTGCACCAGATAGGTTTCTTCATTGGTGCAGCGCGAGGAGGTGATGACGCCGATCGAATCCTGCCCGTAATTCGCCTGGAGACGGCGCAGCCTGGATGCGGCAAAGCCGAGCGCCTCCTCCCACGAAACCTCGCGCCAGGGGTCGGTGATGTTCTCGCGGATCATCGGTTTCAGGACACGGTCCTTGTGGCTGGCATAGCCATAGGCGAAACGGCCCTTGACGCAGGAGTGCCCGTGATTGGCCTTGCCATCCTTGTAGGGCACCATGCGCACCAGTTCCTCGCCGCGCATTTCCGCCTTGAACGAACAGCCGACGCCGCAATAGGCGCAGGTGGTGACGACCGAGTGTTCCGGCTGGCCGATATCGATGATCGACTTTTCCTGCAGCGTCGCCGTCGGGCAGGCCTGTACGCAGGCCCCGCAGGAGACGCATTCGGAGCCGAGGAAATCGTCGCCGAAGCTGCCGGGCGACACGCGGGATTCGAAACCCCGTCCTGCAATCGTCAGCGCAAACGTGCCCTGCACTTCCTCGCAGGCGCGCACGCAGCGCGAACAGACGATGCATTTCGACGGGTCGTAGGTGAAATAGGGATTGCTCTCATCCTTCGGCAGGTAGCGGGCGTTCACCTCGCCGCCGCCGTCGCGCGTCCTCACATGGTTGCCGCCGTCATAGCCGTAGCGCACATCGCGCAGGCCCACGGCACCGGCCATATCCTGCAATTCGCAATCGCCATTGGCTGCGCAGGTGAGGCAATCCAGCGGATGGTCGGAGATGTAGAGCTCCATCACCCCGCGGCGCAGCGTCTTCAACTGGTCGGTCTGGGTCGAGACCACCATGCCATCGGCAACCGGCGTGGTGCAGGAGGCTGGTGTGCCGCGCCGCCCCTCGATCTCCACCAGACAGAGCCGGCAGGAGCCGAAGGCGTCGACCATGTCTGTCGAGCACAGCTTGGGGATGGCGATCCCGGTTTCCATGGCCGCCCGCATCACCGATGTGCCTTCCGGAACGGTGACCTTGAAGCCGTCAATCGTGAGCGACACCGTCGCTTCCGATTTCGAAGCCGGCGTGCCGTAATCGATTTCCTTGATCAGGGACATGTCACTACTCCGCCGCTTCTGCCGGTTGGGGCCGTGATTGGGGACGCGGTCCGAAATCTTCCGGAAAATGCGTAAGCGCGCTTGAAACCGGATAGGGCGTGAACCCGCCCAGCGCGCAGAGCGAACCTAGCCGCATCGTGTTGCAGAGATCGTCCAGAAGCGTCTTTTGCTCGGCCAGTCCTGCGCCGGCGGCGATCTTGTCGATCACCTCCGCCCCGCGCACCGCGCCGATGCGACAGGGCGTGCATTTGCCGCAGCTTTCCGCCGCGCAGAACTCGAAGGCGAAACGCGCCTGCTTCATCATGTCGGCGGTATCGTCAAAGACGACGATGCCGGCATGGCCGATCAGCCCGTTATTGGCGGTGAAGGCTTCATAGTCGAAGGGGATATCGAAATGGCTGGTCGGGAAATAGGCACCGAGCGGGCCGCCCACCTGCACGGCCTTCACCGGCCGGCCGCTCGCCGTGCCGCCGCCGATATCGTAGATCAGCTCATTCAGCGTGATGCCGAAGGCGGTCTCGAACAGCCCGCCATGTTTGATATTGCCGGCAAGCTGAATCGGCATGGTGCCGCGCGATTTTCCGACGCCGAAATCGCGGTAATAGTCCGCGCCGCGGTCCAGAATCAGCGGGATGGAGGCCAGCGACAGCACGTTGTTGACCACGGTCGGACAGCCGAACAGACCCTCGAGTGCCGGGAGCGGCGGCTTGGCGCGCACAACGCCCCGCTTGCCCTCCAGGCTGTTGAGCATGGAGGTTTCCTCGCCGCAGACATAGGCCCCCGCGCCGACGCGCATTTCCATATCGAAGGCGTGCCCGGAACCCAGCACCGATGGCCCCAGAATGCCCTCCCGGCGCGCGATCTCGATCGCCTTCCGCATGGTCTGGATCGCATGCGGATATTCGGAACGGGTGTAGATGTATCCCTTGGTGGCACCGGTCGCGAGGCCCGCAATCGCCATGCCTTCGATCAGAACGAAGGGATCGCCTTCCATGATCATCCGGTCGGCAAAGGTGCCGCTGTCGCCCTCGTCGGCATTGCAGACGATGTATTTCCGGGGACCTGCCGCCTTGCGCACAGTGTCCCATTTGATGCCTGTCGGGAAACCCGCGCCGCCGCGACCGCGAAGGCCGCTGTCGGTGACGGTCTGGACGATATCCGCGCTTTCCATCGTGATCGCGTTTTCCAGACCGCGCAGGCCCTTGTAATGGCGGTAGTCGGCGACGGATAGCGGATCGGTCACGCCGCAGCGGGCAAAGGTCAGCCGCGTCTGCCGTTTCAGGAAGGGCAGTTCACGCGTCTCGCCAAGGAAAAGCGGATGCTCCGCACCCTCCAGAAAGCCCGCTTCGAACAGGCTTTCGACATCGGAAGCCTTCACCGGGCCATAGGCAACGCGACCGTTTCCGGTGCGCACTTCCATCATCGGCTCAAGCCAGTGCAGGCCGCGCGAGCCATTGCGCACGATCTCAGCGTCCAGCCCGCGTGCAGCAAGCGTTTCGGAAATCGCCGATGCCACCCTGTCGGCGCCAACGGCGAGGGCTGCGGCATCGCAAGGGATGAAAATGACAGGTTTCATTGTCCGGCCTCCGCAACGACATCCTTGAGCGTCGCTTCATCGAGCCGGCCGTAAAGCGCGTCATCCAGCATCGCCGCCGGCGCGCAGGAGCAGAGGCCCAGACAGTAGACGGGTTCAAGCGTCAACCGGCCGTCCGTTTTCGTCTCGTGCCAGTCAAGGCCAAGGGCGGCGCGCAGACCGTCGGCCAGCGCCTCTCCGCCCATGGACTGGCAGGCTTCGGCGCGACAGATCTTCAGGACATGGTGACCGGCCGGTTCGCGGCGAAAATCGTGGTAAAAGCTCATCACGCCATGCACTTCGGCGCGGCTGAGGTTCAGTTTTTCGGCGACAAGCCGCAATGCGGTTTCCGGGATATAGCCGAACTCGCTTTGAATATCGTGCAGGATCGGCAGCAGCGGCGCTTCGCGCTGCTGATGGTCTTCGACAATCGCGGCTGTCCGTGCGGCAACCGCCTCCCGCTCGAAACCCAGATCCATCATGCTCCTCCGCCTCTATGACTGATCTCGAAAAATGTCATATTTTTGGACGGACAATCAATGCGGCAGTTCCGTCAGTCGATGGCTTTTACTTATAGATGACTGCAGTGCTCATATTTCATGCCTCGGCCAGGTGCCGCACCTGCCGCAGAAAGGCCGAGATCAAGGGCGCATAGGGCTCGCGATGCGTGGCAACGAGGCCGACCTCGGACCCGGCCACGGGATCGATGATCGGTATGGTCTTCAGGGTCTCGTTTGCAAGGCTCGTCGCCAGGCTCTCGGGCATGATGGTCGACCACAGCCCGGTCTGCACATGGGCAAAGAGGGTGACGATCGAGTCCGATTCCAGCGTCGGCGCGACATCAGCGGAAACCTGCGTGAGGATGCCGTCGAGTATGCGCCGGTTCTGCATGTCCTTCGTCAGAAGACAGAGCGGCAGGCGGCTGACGTCGTTCCATGTGATCCGCCTGGCCTCGCCGAGATCGGTTTCGGCATGGGTCACCAGGCAATAGGTTTCACGGTAGAGCGGGATCTGCGTGACCTTCCCCACCGGTTCGTTCTCGAGATAGGTGATGCCGACGTCGATCTCGAGATTTTCCAGAAGCGACAGGATTTCGGCGGAGGAACGCGACAGCACCGAGACCGTGACGCCGGGATTGCTCGCGACAAACGGCGTCGTCAGCGTCGGGACATAGGATAGCGCGGTAGGAATGGCCGCAACCCTTAGGTGACCGCTCAGGCCCTCGCGAATGGTCTTCAGTTCCTGCTGCATGGTGCGCGCATCGGCGACAAGCCGTCGCGCCCATTCCAGCACCCGCTGGCCTTCCGGCGTCAGCCCCTGATAGCGCGAGCCGCGCAACACCAGAAGAACGCCCAGCTGCTCCTCAAGCTGCTTGATCGATGCCGAAAGCGCCGGCTGCGAAACCCCGCATGCCTCCGCCGCGCGCCCGAAATGCCGCTCCCGCGCGAGCGTTATGAACATCTCAAGTTTTTCAATCATGCATCTTCCATCCGGGGCAACCTTGCTGCAGCCCGCATTTGTGCATTCTGCCCCGGCGGCGACAATCGCGCCAGCGCCGGGGTGTGGTTTTTCACCAACTCACTAGGTCGTCGCGTTTGGTGTTTTTCATGTCCCGGCGTTTTCTGGCGATCGACGCGATGACGAGCAACCCGGCTATGGCCTATAGCATCGGGTTATGGAGGCTCGGTGAAGCTTTCTCATCTGGATGATAGCGGCACCCTGAGCCCCCTGGAAAATGTTACCTTTTTCGATACGCTCGGATTTGCTCCTCATTCCGATCGGGTAGAAACGGGCTTTCAACAGGAAAACTTCCTTTTCGGTAAGTTTTCCTTTCATTGCCGCCAAACTTCCTGTACGGTAAGTCCAATTCGGGTAGCGCCGCGTTTTATAATGGCCGGAAGCTGCTCCACTTGCGCTAAGCGATTTCGCCAGGTCAGCAATCTGCCTGCGAAATGCTCAAGGGAATGCACATGATAAAGTCGGCCAAGGATTTCGGAGAACTGGTCAGGGCGAAGCGCAAGGCGTGCGGCTGGACCCAGACGGAGCTCGCGCGGCGCGCCGGCACGGGCGAACGCTTCATCGTAGACCTTGAAGCCGGGAAGCCGAGCTGCCAGCTCGGAAAGGCTTTGACAGTCGCTCGCACGGTTGGTCTGGAACTCGGGGACCTGAAGGTCCGAGCGTCTTTTGATGAAGGGAATGACACAAGCCTCGACTTCCTGCCGACATTCGGGAACCGGCGATGATCCCGTTTTTCTACGAAAATCTGCCTGTTGGGCATCTCGTCACGAAAGAGCCATGGCGGTTCGCGTACGATCCCGCATGGGAGAGCAGGCGGTCCGCCTTCCCGATCTCGCTGACCATGCCGCTGCGGTCCGGTCCGATCGGTCCTGAAAGACTGCTGCCCTGGCTTGCAAACCTGCTGCCGGAAACGCACCTTGCCGAGATCGGCTTCCGGCTCAAGGTTTCACCGCAGGATATTGTCGGGATGTTGGCCCATATCGGCCGCGACACCGCCGGCGCTCTTTCGATCGGACAACCGCGACAAACGGGTCTGCAACTGCATCCCGTTGACGACGAGGCCGCGCTGGAGCGCATACTCGACGAACTGCCGTCAAAGCCGTTTCTTGTTGGCGAGCGTGGCGTGTCGATGTCGCTTGCGGGCGTGCAGGAAAAACTTCCTGTCTTCGTCGATAACGCGGGTAAGATCGCGATTCCTGTCAACGGCACCCCCTCCACCCACATCATCAAGCCGGACACGCAGCGTCTGGCGGGAAGCGTCGAAAACGAAGCCTTCTGCCTCGCGCTTGCGCGGACCTGCGGGCTGGAAGCGGCGCAGGCCATGATTGGCACGGCGGGCCGAAGGCGCTACCTGCTCGTCGAGCGCTATGATCGCTTCGAGGATAGGCAAGGTTCTATCCGCAGGCTCCACCAGGAAGATCTCTGTCAGCTGAATGGCCGATTTCCGGCGCAAAAATACCAGCGCTCCGCATCGGGTGGCGGGCTGTCCCTGCCAATGCTCTTCGGCGCGGTTGAGGCGCTCGTCTCGCCCGCGGAGCGGACCGCCCTTCTGGATGCCGTGATATTCAATGTCCTGATCTGCAACTCGGATTCCCATGCGAAGAACTATTCGGTCCTGATCGGCGCGAGCGGAACGGCCAGAATGGCGCCGCTTTATGATCTGATGTGCGCCGCGATCTACCCCCAGGTTGACCAGAGCCTTCCCCAGAGCATTGCAGGCAAGTTTCAGGCAACGGAACTGCATGCCAACGACTGGAAGACGCTTGCGGCCGACATCGAACTGAGCGGGGCGGCCACAGTTCGGCGGGTCGAAGAGCTGGCGGCACTGGTGCAAGCAGCCTGCGACGATGTGGCCGGTCAACTGCTGGAAGCGGCCGGAGATCCGTCGCGATCCCTGGCACGGATCGTTCACGAGATCAAAAAGCGCTGCCGTCGCATTGAGCGGCAGCTCAGCAACCAGCGCTCCTCAGGCTGAACGGCAAGACTTCACATGACGTTCAGAATGAAGTTCTTAGGCGATTTGTGACTTGATCGCGAAGACCACGGCGTGAACGCGCCTGTTGCCGTCCAGACATGATGCGAATGCGACCCTGCGAACAGCTCTGTCGCGGCCCGCATCGGGCCCGTCAGGCAGTGATCGCGCATCCGCGCGGAACATAGCCCCTCCCCTATCCATTTGAGAGGTGATGGCTCACGCGAGCGGGCCGTCATCGGATCGAAGGATAAGCCGCGCGATGCAGCAACTGGCCGACAATTTCTGGACTTTCCGCGGGGACTTCAAAGTTGCCGGCGTGATCAATCTCGGCACCCATATGTCGCTTCTGCGAAGGGCAAACGGCAAGTTCCTGCTTCTCGACAGCTATGACCTTGATGAAAGCGATCGTGACGCGCTGCTGTCGCTGACGGATGGCGGGCGCGCCATCGAGGCGGTTCTCAACGTCCACCCGTTCCACACGCTTCATTGCGCCGCCATCCACGCACTCCTGCCCCATGCC
Organism: Martelella sp. FOR1707; assembly: GCF_053484265.1. Lineage (NCBI taxonomy): Bacteria > Pseudomonadati > Pseudomonadota > Alphaproteobacteria > Hyphomicrobiales > Aurantimonadaceae > Martelella > Martelella sp. FOR1707. The sequence continues at coordinate 351,643 of NZ_JBAKFP010000001.1, forward strand.
CGTCTTTTCGGTACGTGCCGCCACCACAAGCAGGCGCCGGATCTGCCCTGGGAAACGGGATTTGTCGAGGACGTCGCGACACAGGATGCGTTTGCCGAGGACCTTGCATTCTCGGTGCCTGAGGGCGTCGACTTTGTCTGCGACGACGACAGCGTCCATGTCGCCTCTGTTTTGGTGCGCCTCCGGGAGAGCGGCATCGTCCATGTCGACGACACGATCAATGTGCTGGCAGCGCCCGGTCTTCTCGGCAAGCTGCTGCCGCAATCGAAACTGAAGTTCCATCCGCAGCTTTCAAAAGCTTTGCAGAAGCGGCCCGGCGCCGCCGACGATTATGCGCGATGGGCGCGCGGCCTTGCCGAGGATTGGTCAGGCACCCCGATCGTCTGCGCCGCCCACTCCTCCATCCGCAAGCTGCCGAGGGGCGGCTGGCGCAGCGAGGTTCTCGACGCGCTCGCCGCCGCGGACAAGACGCTTTCGCAGCACCGATCCGCCCATGGCTGATGCGTTCGGCCCACAACGAAAAATGAACCACGAGGAAACCTCATCAAATGTCCAATTCCATTACGACCATCAATCCGCTGACCGAAGAAGAGCTCGAATCCTATCCGCAGATGTCGGACGAGGAAGCCTCTGCGGTCGTTGAAGCGAGCCACGCGGCGTTTCTCGAATGGCGCCTGAAGCCGCTCGAGGAGCGCGCAAAGGTGATCGCGGCGATCGCCGAGGAGATGCGCAAGTCGAAGGACGAATTCGCCAAGCTGATGACCGACGAGGTCGGCAAGCTGCTTAAGGACAGCCGTGAAGAGGTCGACCTCTGCGCGGCGATCTGCGATTACACCGCCAAGATCGGTCCGGACACGCTGGCAGACGACGAGCGCGAGGTTGAGAGCGGCAAGGGCATCGTCACCCATTCGCCGATCGGCGTGGTCTATGGCATCCAGCCGTGGAACTTTCCCGCCTATCAGGCGGTGCGCTATTCGATCGCGAGCCTGATGGCCGGCAACGGCGTGCTGCTGAAACATGCCTCGGCCTGCACCGGCAGCGGGCTGTTCCTGCGCGATCTCTACGAACGGGCCGGCCTGCCCAAGGGGCTGTTCGGCGTTCTGCTGATCTCGCACGACCAGTCGGACAGGATCATCGAGGACGAGCGCGTGCGCGGCGTGACGCTGACGGGCAGCGACAAGGCCGGGCGGGCCGTGGCCGGCAAGGCCGCCGAACTGGTCAAGAAGACCGTGCTGGAGCTCGGCTCCAACGACGCCTATCTGGTGCTCGACGACGCCGACCTGGATCTGGCGGTCAAGACCTGCGTTCAGGGCCGCATCTACAATAACGGCCAGACCTGCGTGAACGCCAAGCGCTTCATCGTGACCGAGAAGAATTACGATGCCTTCGTCAAGGCCTATGCCGAGGCCTTTGAGGGCATCAAGATGGGCGATCCTTCCGAGGACGACACCGAACTCGGCCCGATGGTGACAGAGGCGCAGCGTGACAAGCTGCATAAACAGGTCGAGGAAAGCATCGAGAAGGGCGCGCGGCTTGTGGCCGGCGGCAAGATCCCGGATCGCAAGGGCTGGTTCTATCCGGCAACGGTGCTTGCCGATGTCGCGCCCGGTCAGCCCGCCTACAAGGATGAAATGTTCGGCCCCGCCGCCTCCATCATCCGCGCGAAGGATGAGGAGGACGCGATGCGGATCGCCAACAGCAGCCGCTACGGTCTCGGCGGCGGCATCTTCAGCCGGGATGTCGAGCGCGCCCGCAAGCTGGCGGCGGATTATTTCGACACCGGCATGGTGTTCATCAACACGTTCGATGTCGCCTACCCGACCATGCCCTTCGGCGGCGTGAAGACCTCCGGCTATGGCCGCGAACACGGTCCGGAAGGGCTGAAGGAGTTCGTCAATATCAAGTCGATCCGGATCGGCTGATCGACCAGGACGCCGAAAAGGGCCGGAAATCCGGCCCTTTTCTTTGCGACGCACCCGTTTTTTTCTGGCTCGCTGTCAGAAGCTGAGACTTGCCTTGGCGGAGAACATGTGGCTCTCCAGGTTTTCCCGGAACTCGCCCTCATAGGCGGCTTCGAAGGTGAAGCGGTCATCGGCGAAGGCCGTCACCGAAAGCCGGCCGATGAAGGCATCGGCGCCGATATCCGCGCCCGCGACATCGAAATCGCTTCCGAAAATGCCGAGCGTCGAGGAGCGGCCGGTATCGCCGTAATCATGCCGCCAGCCGGCGCTGATCGCGGGCAGAAGCCGTACGCCATTATCGAAGCTGATATCCTTGGAAAGCGCGACCGCCAGCGTGGTCTGGGTTTCGTCGAAGGTCTCAGAGGGGATAGTGAGCGCGAAGCTGCTGCCGCTTTCCTGCATGCTGTCACGGTGAAACGCGCGGTAGCCGAGCGTTGCCGATGGGGTCAGCGTAAACGCGTCCATGTCGAGGTCCGAGAACGCCGCGGCCTCGATGAACCCGCCGGTGCCATGGCCGCTGGCGGACGCCGTGGCCGAATATGCGCCAAGCGCGGTGATCCGGCTGGTCGACAGGTCGCCGTAACCGAGGCCCGCCCGGCCGGCAAAGGTCATCATGCCAGCGTCGAAACTGCCGTAGAGCGCTGCCTGATAGGTGCCGACATCGCCAGAGCCGTTGGCGCTTGCCGAGACATCGGCATATTCATAGGAGGCTGCGACGCCGGCGACGCCCTGGCCGAACCGCCAGTCATAGCCGAAGACCCCGTTGCCGCCGGAGACATCGTAGCCCGAAAGGCCGTTTGCCGAACCGACGCTGGTCGAGAGCGAATTGCCGCTCGCCCAGAGCGTTCCCTCGCCGGCGGAGCGGTCGCCCGTTCCGGCAAGACCGTTCGTCAACTGCATCTGCCGTGTGCCGACTGCGTCCGCAAACCGGCCGACGGCGCGCACCGCGGTCGTTCCGATCTCGGCGTGCAACTGTCCGGTCATCGACGGAAGACCGGCCGCCAGCGCATCGAGATCGGCCGCATAGAGCGTGTTGTAGGCATCGTTAAAGGCGGCGTCCGGACGCACGCCCGCTGCCGGCCGCGCCATGTCGATCGCGTTGCCCAGCGCGGTCTCGTTTACCGTACCGGCAATACCGAGAGCTGCCAGATCGCCATAGCGTTCCGGCGTTGCCGCCAGTGACAGCGCGTTGTCGAAATAGAGCACATCGAAACGCGTGTTTGCCGCAAGGCCCGAAGCCGGCTGGGCGAGACTGTCGAAACTGCCGGCAACGGTGCCATCGGGCGCGGAAACGAAGGTGAAGAGCTCGCCCGGCTGGGGCGTGAAGCTGTTGGTCGCCGAGCCCGAAATGCCGCGCAGCTGCGGGGCAAGCGTGCCGCCCGCGGTGAACACGTTGCCGCTGCCGGCAAGGATCAGGCGGTCATAATTGCCGGCGCCGTTGCCCGTTCCGGTTCCGTCGACCTCGATCGTCGCTACGGCCGAGGAATTGAGCGTGACATCGCCGTAGACGGTCAGCGTTCCGGGCGAATTGCCCGGCGCGAGCTCACCGGATACATCGATATCGCCCCTCACGACGCCGACACCGCCAAGCGTGCCCTTGCTGCCGACCGTCAGAACCGGCGTTGCCAGCGCGCCATCCACCGACAGCAACCCGCCGGTGACCGAACTGCCCTTTTTGAAGGCCGCGGCGCTGGCGATCTCGAGCGTGCCGCTGCCCTGCTTTTCCAGGCTGCCGTCGCTTTCGAAGGAGACAAGCCAGGTCCTGTCGCCATTGTCTGCGCCAACAGTGTAGACGCCGTCCCCGCTCATGCCGACCGGGCCGACGGAAAGCGCGCGGTCAAGCCGGAGCAGGCCATGGCCGAAGACCGCATCGACGCCTTCGGCGCCAAGATCCTCGGCGGTCATGAACAGGATGTCGACGATCTTCGCCGGCGAAAAGGTCGGGTAGGCTTCCGTCAGTACGGCCACGGCGCCCGAGACATTCGGCGCGGCCATCGAGGTTCCGCTGTAGTCGTCATATCCGCCCATATCCTCGGGAACCGTGGAATAGATGCCGCTGTCGACGTCATTGGCCTGCCCGCCGCCGGGTGCGGCGATACACCATTCCATGGCGACGCCGCAGTGGCTGGAATAGTCGGCTATATGGTTATAGGCATCGAGCGCCACGACGACGACGATGCGGCCGCGCTCGATCCCGTCGGCCTTCTCGGCCGCGGCCAGCGCCTCGGCGGTCGTGAAGCTCAGATCAAGTCCGAGGCCATGATCATCATAGATCAATGCGCCTGCCGAATTGGTCGCGCCCTCGTTTTTCGGCTGAATGAAGGGGAGAAGACCGCCGCCTGACGGATTTTCCGCGTAGACAGGGGCTCTGAGCATCTCATTGCCGGCTGCCACGACAAGGATCTGACCGGCATCCATATTGGCCCTCATAGCCCTGGCTTCGGCCATCAACGCTTCCGGATCCTCGATGTCCCAGTTCAGCTCGCCAGGATCGGACCGGGGACCGTAGCTCATATTGATGGCGGCGATGTCGTCAAACTGGGCAAGGTAGCGGGTGGAATCGATGACAGACCCCTGCATGTTCCCGGATAGGGGATCGCATTCATCGTAGAGCACGCTCGGACCGCAGCTTTCAAGTTCGTCGAAGCTGAAGTCCTCGTAAACGCCGCCGCCGAGATCGACCGTCACTGTGCCGTTGCCATTGGGGATGGCCTTGACGGCCAAAATCCTCGCATCCGGCGCGACGCCTTCCATGCCGAACCCGTTATGACCGGCCGCGATAATGCCCGCGACATGCGTGCCATGGCCGTTGACGTCGTAGGAATCCGTCCAGCCCTGCTCAAACGCGGCTTCGAATTCCTCAAGCGTAATGGTCGCGCCCTCAATTTCCCTGTCGACCCAGTGAAGATAAGTCTTCGACCGATCATCGACGCGGCCTTCAAATTCAGGATGCATCGTGCCGTCGGGGCGCACGTCCAGGCCGGTATCGATCACGCCGACAACGACATCCTTTCCGGTATAGCCGAGCTCGCGCGCCGTCCGGGCATGGATGGCATCGAGCGAATAGTTGCGCTGGAACTCGCTGAGCGCGCTTTTGGGAATGTCCGGATTGCCGCCAGGATAAGGCTGAGCCCGCTCCCCCGGCGCAGACGTCAGCGACTGCGACGGATAGACGTCGGCCAGATGGCGTCCGCTATCGACTGCGCGCGCGATGTTCTGCGCCAGCTCCGGGCGCAGGCCGATAGCCGTTGCCTTGATCTGGTCGGCGCGAGCCGGCGTCAGCCGGGTGTTTTCAACAATGCTGGCAAGGAAGGAGGTCGTGCCGTAACCGGCGGCCTGACCGAGCGCATCCTCGATGGCCGATTCAGAGAACCACGATTGCGTGGCTGCCGGGACGCCGGCCTCCGCGGCCTGGGCCGGGCTGAATGCAGGCGCTATCAGCGCCGAGGCCATGAGAAGAGCAAGCGTGCGGCAGCGCAGAACCCTGCGGCCGCGAGCGTGTGAAGCAGTATCAGGAAACATTGTTGACCCCCTGTTTTTCCCGAACCCTCGCCCTGGAAAGGCGGAATCCGATTAGCCTTGCGCAAACAAGCGCAGTTCCCCGAAGCCTGGCCACCCCTGTCGCCAGCCCCGGGCGCGATCTCTTATTCGGGAAGAGGCGGCAGCCGCTGCCCGATCTGATCTTTTTTGACTAAAGGAAGGCAGATTTTCTGTATCGCCCGCACGTACCCAATAATGTGCAGAACGTACCGAAATGGATTGCGCGGAACGGGAGTACGGTTCGCGTCAGACGCCTGCAAACCATGCAGACCAGGTATATCGTGTCGGGGCGCTGGCAGCAGCGGGCATCGCGGCTCCGTGGCGTTGCCGCCTGGCCTCGCCCGGCGTCATGTCGTAGCGGCGGCGGAAGGCGCGAATAAAGGCGCTTTCGGACTGGAACCCGACGGAGGCGGCGATGACATTGTTGTTGAGCGGCAGCGCTCGCGGATCGGTGAGCTTTTGATGGGCTGCGGCGAGCCGGCGCTCGCGCACGAAGGCCGCGACGCCGCCATAGGGTTCAAAATGACGATAGAGCCGCGTCCGCGAGATTCCGAAGCGGGCGGCGATATCCTCAACCGTCAGGTTTTCGCTCTCGAGATTGGCGTCGATATGCCGGCGCACCTCCTGAAGCACGCTCTGGCGCAACAGGGCTTTCTGTTCGCCCGAAAGGTCGCAATCGTTATTGATGACGGCGGCAAGAAATTGAACCAGGGTCGAAAAGACGCGCGGACCGTCTTCGGCCCGGATCTGGGGGGCCATGCGATAGACGTCCATAACATGTGTATGGAACAGACGGGCAAGCGGCGTGTCGCGGCGGACGCGACGGTAATGCAGCCCGTCCGGCTCACGCAGCAGCGGAGCAAGCTGGTCGCGCGGAACGGCAAGCGCCATGAGGTCGAAGTCCTCATTGACGGTATCGAGCGGCTCGGTGTTGTCGAAGATACAGACGTCGCCGGCATCGAGGATGACATCGCCCCGAGGGGTGCGCGCATGACACCGCCCCTTGCGGAAGATCTGGATCATGTAGTTGTCAACGCCGTCGCGGCCGATCTGCGCCCGGCTGCGCGAGAAGGCCTGCTGCACGCTCGCACAGCGCCCCAGCGTGCCAGCGCCGAGCAGGAAACCATTCACTTCGGCCCGGAAAGGTCTCTCCTCGGCGCTCTCCAATGTGGGCAGGTAGAGCTGGCTCATGGCGTCGCGCCACTCTTTATAGTCGGTACTCGAGAAGACGTCGTTCGGGACGACGTCCTCTCCGGTCGGCTTGGCTGTGGTCTCTTCCGGCAATTTGCGTCTCCCCAAGGCGGCAGTCTTCCCGCCGCTTGCTCCTTTCCAGTCAACCTGACGAAGGGCCCGCCCCCGCGCGCTACCTTAAATGATCGTCAGCTAAAATACTGTAATGCATTCTGCCCGTCTCCTCAAATCGGGCTGGTTTCCGCCGGTTTTTTGAGGACCGCAGGCGCTATCGCGACGCCAGCATCATCTCGGCGGCCTTCTCCGCGATCATCGTCACCGGCGCGTGGGTGTTGCCGGACGGGATCGTGGGCATGATCGAGGCATCGGCGATGCGCAGATTGGCGAGGCCGCGCAGTTTCAGCGCCGGATCGACCACGCTTGCGGGGTCGCTGCCCATGCGGGCCGTGCCGACGGGGTGGAAGATGGTGGTGCCGAGCCTGCCCGCCGCTTCCAGCAGATCCTCGTCCGACTGCACATCCGGACCGGGCTTGATCTCGCGCGGGTTGAGGCCGACCAGACCGGCGGCGGCCATCAGCCGCCGGGCGTGGCGGAGACTATCGACGGCGACGATCTGATCAGCGCGCGTGGAGAGATAGCAGGGCCGGATTTCGGGCGGGCGATCCGGCGCGGGGGCGGTGATGTGGATCGTGCCCCTGCTTTCCGGCCGAAGATTGCAGACGGAGACCGTGACCCCCGGCTCCCTGTCGAGCGGTTGACCAAAGGCTTCCAGCGAAAGCGGCTGGATATGGTATTCGAGATTGGCCCGCTCATGGTCGGGCGAAGACCGGGTGAAGATACCAAGCTGGCTCGGCGCCATCGACATCGGCCCGGTGCGGCGAAAGGCATATTCGAGGGCGATGCCGGCCTTGCCCGCAAGTGTCGCGAGCCGGTCGTTCAGGGTCAACGCGCCGGTGATGCGATAGACCGTCCGGATTTGCAGGTGGTCCTGAAGATTCTCGCCGACCGCTGGAATATCAAGCGCGACCGGAAGACCGAGAGACTGCAGCAGGCCGCCATCGCCGATGCCGGAGAGCTCCAGAAGCTGCGGGGTGTTCACGGCGCCGGCGGAAAGCACGATCTCGCCCCGGCAGACGGCTCGTTTGAGCCGACCGTTCTGGCGGTAGATCACCGCCTCCGCGCGCCCTTGCGACAGGGCGATGCGCTCGACATGGGCCTTGGTCTCGATGCGCAGATTACGGCGTGATCTGGCGGGGTTCAGGAACGCCTTGCGGGCGTTCCAGCGCAACCCGCCGCGCTGGTTGACCGGAAAGTAGCCGACGCCCTCATTGTCGCCATCGTTGAAGTCGTCGGTGGCGGGAATGCCGATCTCCTCGGCCGCAGCCGCCAGCGCATCGAGCACGGGCCAATGCAGGCGCTGTTGGCAGACGTCCAGCTCGCCGCCCTTGCCGTGGACGGCGCTTTCCGGGCCATAGTGATTTTCGGACTTGCGGAACAGCGGCAGCACATCGTCCCAACCCCAGCCGGTGCAGCCGGCCTGCCGCCACTGGTCGTAATCGGTCGCCTGTCCGCGCATGTAGATCATGCCGTTGATCGAGGAGCAACCGCCCAGCACCTTGCCGCGCGGATAGGCGAGCGCGCGGCCATTCAGTCCCGCCTCCGGCTCCGTGCGATAACACCAGTCGAGCCGGGGATTGCCCATGGCATAGAGATAGCCGACCGGGATGTGGACCCAATGATGATTGTCGTGCCCGCCCGCCTCCAGCAGCAGCACGCGGTTGGCCGGGTTGGCGCTGAGCCGGTTGGCCAGCACGCAGCCGGCAGACCCCGCGCCGCCGACGATATAATCGAATGCGCCTTCGTCGACGATATCCGTTTCAACCATGCTCATCACTCCAGGCATGCCCGCGGCCATTGCCTTTGGGGCCGATGCCTCTGGAGCGGCTCCGCGTTTCATCGAACGCAAACCCGCTCCAGCACTATGCTTTATCATCTTGACGGACGACAGAAGATTCCGCCGACCAAGAGACGCCCTAAAGCGCCTCCATCGTGCCGCCGGTCGGGATTTCGGGGGCCGCGCCGTTTTCGACGATCACCAGATCATAGCCGCCGTCATCCTCGATCCGCCACTGGCCGCCGGTGAGCGGCGTCTTGCAGACGTTTTTCGCCGCAAACGGCGGCACGCCCTTGCCGTTCCAGGCGATCGGGCCGACCACGCATTCCATGTCGGTGGCGGCGATCGCCGCGGCGACGACCTCTCCGTCGGTGGGGTCTTCGGCGCGTCCCATGACATCGGCGGCGACCTCGAACAGCGAATGCACGAAGCCGATCGGCTGTGTCCACGGACGGCCGGTCTTGGCCGTGAAGTCCGCGGCAAGCTCGGCCGAGCTCTGCCCGGTCACCGAGGACGAGAACGGATGGTTCGGCGTCCACCACACTTCCGACGACAGGTTGTTGCCGGCCTCCCCGAGCGCTTCGACCGATTGCGGGAACAGCAGCGCCTTGGCGACCGTGACGGCCTTTGGCTGCATGCCCTGCTGGCGAAGCTGGTTCCAGAAGGTGGTGAAATCCGGCGGAATGAGAACGCCGGTGATGATATCGGTGCTGGCCGCCTTGAACGCGTTGATCTGGGCCGAGAAATCATCCGACAGGTTCTGGAAGCTGCCGGGATTGGTCAGTTCATAACCGCGTTCGGCAAGGCCCGGCTTCAGGCCGGTTTCGGGATCGCCCCAGGCATTGCCGTCGGCATCGTTGGGGAACAGGCCGCCGACGGATTTGTTGGTCTGAAGCTGATCCCACATGGCGGTGTAGACCGCGATGATATCCTCCATGCCCCAGAAATAGTGGAACGCAAACTCAAACGGCTGCCAGCTTGCCGGATCGCGCGGATTGGCCTGCTGACCGATAAACCAGGGCTGCCACGGCGCGACCGTCGAAAGCACCGGAATGCCCTCGGATTCGCACACACCTGAAACCGGATTGGTGGTTTCGGGCGTCGAAGCGACCAGCATTAGATTGACCTCGTCGCTCAGGATCAGTTCCTTTGCAACATCGGCGGCACGGTTGGGGTTCGACTGGCTGTCCTTGACAATAACCTCGAAATTCTTGCCGACCGACGAAGCGAGAAAGGCCTCGATATTGTAATTGTCGCTCTCGGCAAAGCCGGCCAGCGGCCCGGTCTGCGGCGAGACATAGCCGAGCTTGATTTTCTTGCCCTGGGCAATCGCGGGCGCGGCGAGGCCGGGTGCTGCAAGCATCAGCCCCGTGGCGGCGGTGGAACGCAGGAACTTACGTCTGTTGATCATTTTTCCTCTCCCTTTTTTGTAACGATCCCTCTGCCCGACCGCTGCCATTCGCATCGCGAACGCCTCCGCAGCGGCGGCTCGGGACAATGCAGCTAGCGGGCCGCCCCCATGCCAGGAGCCGTTCCGGCAGCCAGATCCTGCAACAGGTTTTGCAGCATGGCCACTTCCGCGTCCGAGACTTCATGGCCGCGACCGGGAAACGTATCCGCGCGCAACCGGCCCCGGCCCGCGCCAATCTCTCCTGCGGCTTCGGCAAAGGCGGTGACCGGGATCCACGGATCGGCATCCGAGCCCGTCAGATAGACGGGCAGTTCGGCGGCCAGACGGCGCGGCCGGTCATCCGTCGTAACGCCCACGCGGCAGCCGGTGAAGGCTGCGAGCGCATCCGGGGCGGCAAGCCCCGCAAAGGCGTATTCCAGCGCGAGACAGGCCCCTTGCGAAAATCCGGCAAGCAGCAATGGCAGTTCGCCAAACGCGGCGCGCGCCGTCGCGACATCGCCGGCAAGCTGATCCAGCGCCGCCTGGAGCGCGGCGCGCGTTCCGGCGGTCAGGGGGGCGATGGCCCGGGCATCATACCACGAGCCGGTTGCGGCCCGCGGCAGAACGAAAGCGACATCCGGCGCATCAAGGCGGGCCAGAACATGAGACTGCATCTCCTCGGGCGACTGCCCGCGGCCATGCACAAACACGCAGATCGCTCTGGCCTGTTTTTCCGCCGCAAGATGAAGCGCGCTTGATGACATCAGGCGAACTCTGCCTCTTCCAGCCCGGCGCGCAGCTCTTCTTCCCGATCCTTGAACCACGGCGGGAACACCAGCGTCTTGCCGATCTGGCCCGGAGGCTCGTCGCGGGCCCAGCCTTCCGGCGTGGTCCAGGCCAGTTCGAACAGCGCGCCGCCCGGCGAGCGGACATAGCAGGACTTGAAGTAGTTGCGGTCCTTCTGCTCGGAAATGTCGGTGAAGCCGAGACCCTCGATATGGGCGCGCAGCTTCATCTGGTTTTCTTCATCGCCGGTGTTCAGCGCCAGATGATGGATCGTGCCGCCCGACAGCGTCCAGGTGCCCTGCGGGCTTTCCCGGTCGGTGATCACCTCGACGCGCTGAATGATGCCATCTGCGTCCGGGACCCGGTAAACGGTGCCCTCATCGGAATCGGCTTCCTTGGTCAGGGGCAGAGCGATGGTCATGAAATCTTCCATTGCAGTGCGATCGAAGCAGGCGACCAGCGCGCCGTAAATGCCCTTGATGCCGTGCTCGGCGCTCACGCCCTGCGCCTCGTTGACGATTGGCGCGCGGTTGTCGCTGTCGCTTTCCACCAGCTCATGCGGAATGCCGCAGGGATGGGCGAAGACGACGCGATCGGCGCCGAAACGGGTGATCTTCTCGGCCTTGATGCCGCGCTCGTTCAGCCGGTCCACCCAGAAGTTTGCGGCCCCCTTGGGGATCGCCTGCATGATGGTGCGCGACTGGTTCGTGCCGCGCCGGCCATAGACGCCGGGCTTGCGGAACGGGAAGGTGGTGATGATGGTCGAGGCATCGCCATTCGGCGATCCGTAATAGAGGTGATAGACCGGGATCACGCCGTCAAACAGCACCGTGCGCTTGACCGAGTGAAGCCCCAGGGTCTTGGTGTAGAAGTCGAAATCCTCCTGAGCGCCATCCGTCGAAAGCGTCAGATGATGATAGCCGCTGATTTGTGCCAAGGTACAATCCTCCCAAAATGCAGTCTGTCTGTGCGGCGCCGCATGAACCCGCGGCGCCATTTTCTCATAAACAAAAGCTTACAAAGCCGTTGCGGCAGCAGCCAATCGCAAACATGGATGCGCCCGCAAAGTCGTCATCGCTCTGGAAATAGCGGGGTCGCAACGCCTCATCCGGGTGCGACAGCGCCATGCCAAAACAGCGAAAGAACTGAAGCATCATCTCCCGGCGGTTTCACGTCGGGCGAAGCGTGCTCAATTCGGTCGCGTCATCGGCATGTCCTCCAAACCGATCCTCCTCAAAATCAGACTAACCCAAGGCGGAAGCGCCGGTTATGCGATGTTCGAAAGCTTGCATCGCATTTTGTTATGAAGTCTCGCCGGCCTTGACCGGCGTTGCCTCGTATGGAAACCGACCGTTTTCCGCCTCGGGTTTTCGCCTTTTCTACCGGGCCAGAATGCGTTTCAGGGCCCGGTGCAGCTCTGCCTCCGGATCGTCGACGGGCGAGGACACGCGCCAGCAGACGTGGTGATCCGGGCGAACCAGCAGGCAGCCGCTGTCGCAGATTTCCGCCAGCCTTGCCCATTCGCCGCTATGGTCGACATATTCCTGGCGCGGACCGATGACATGGGTCACGATCTCGATGCCGAGCGCATCCCCGACCCTGGCGGCCGCCTCGACCCAGGCCTCGCCGCCCAGCCCGGTCAAAATGGTGAACCGGCCATGGCCGCACAGATCGAGCGTCGAGACTTCGGCCCCGTTGTCGTGGCGGTAGAGCCAGGCATGGGGCAGTCGCGCCCCCGGCCATGTCGTCGGCTGATAGTGAAGGTCGGCGTCGAGCTGGAAGGCCGGCTCGATCTGACCGTCCGTCACCACCGCGTCGGAGCTGTAGCGCTGGTTCATCTCGACCCCGTGGGCGTCGAACTCGTATTTCTTGAAGGCGATCGCCTTGCGGATCGCCTCGCGCTGCGCCTCGGCCTCCGGCGTGCCGTTGGTGCGCGCTTCGAGGTTCTTCTGCATCTGCTCCGGGTTCACCCCTTCGGCCATGCCGAGAGCCGCGAAGATCGGGCCGGTTTCGGCAATCGACTGGTTCGCGCGGGTGACGATCTGCTTGGCGACGGGCGCGCGCTCGGCATCATAGCTGTCGAGCAGATGCTCGCCGGCCTGTCCCTTCAGCACCATGGCCAGTTTCCAGGCGAGGTTGAAGGCATCCTGGATGGAGGTGTTGGAGCCCAGACCGTTCGACGGCGGATGGCGGTGGATGGCATCGCCCATGCAGAACACCCGGCCATTGGATGTTTTCGTGGCGTAGAAATTGTTCACCGTCCAGGTATTCGCCGACAGCAGCTCGATCTCGAGGTCCGGATCGCCGATCAATTGCCGGGCGACGCCGGTGGCGAATTTCGGGGTCACGACAGGCTCGGGCTCGTTGATGTCGTAGCCCCAGACGATCAGCCATTCGTTCCACGGCCGCACCATGCGCACCAGCCCCATGCCGATGCCGCCGACATCCGCACCCGGCTGCATCACCCAGTAGAGCACGGAGGGGCGGTGGGCGACGTATTTGGACAGGTCCGCCTTGAACAGGATGTTCATCGATCCGCCGACGCCCATCTTGCCCTCGAAGGGCAGATTTTCATGCTCCGCCACCAGCGACTTGCCGCCATCCGCGCCGATCAGATATTTCGAGCGGATCGTGAATTCCTTCTGCGTCAGCCGGTCCAGACAGGTGGTGGTCACGCCGTCCTCGTCCTGCTGGTGGCGTAGATATTCGGTCGACATCCGCGCCTGGGTGCCGCGCGAGCAGGCGGTCTTGAACAGCAGCGGCTCCATGAAGGTCTGCGGCAGGTCGTTCATCTTCGTCGGCGACGACATCAGATGCTCGGCCTTGGAGAGCGGATGGTTGCCCCAGGCCTTCATCCGGCCGATTTCCTCGCCGGCAAGGCTTTCGCAGAAGATGTTCTCGCCCATCAGCTGCTGATGGGTGGCGAACAGATAGGCTTCGTCCTCGACCTCGCGGCCGAGGTCGCGCAGCACCTCCATGGCGCGCTGATTGGTGATGTGCGCGCGCGGCGTATTGGCAAGCCAGCGATAGCGGTTGATCGCCATGTTCTCAATGCCGTAGCTCGAAAGCAATGCGGCCGTCGCCGAACCCGCGGGCCCGGTGCCAATGATCAATACGTCGGTTGTGATGTCTGGCATAAATTCTCCTCCCAGGAACACTATAGTGCGGGCGCTATCGCCCTAAATCAAAAGGCCGGCATGTCTCCGCTCCACGCCGCCTGCAGCAGCGTCCGGATCGCATCCCGTTCAATCGGGCGCGGGTTCCAGTAGGGATTGGCGACGGCAAGGTCGGCCGCCTTGTCGAGATCGGCCTCGCTCACGCCAAGATCGCTGAGCGCCAGCGGCGCGCCGATCTCCTTGGCAAACTGGTAAAGTCCCCTGCCCGGATTGTCGTCGCCGAAGAGCTCGGCGACCGGCGCCAGCAACTCCGGAACCGCCGCGGCATTATAGGCCAGGGCATGCGGCAGGATGATCGCGTGGGTCTCGGCATGCGGCAGGTTGAAGCTTCCGCCCAGCGTGTGGCAGAGCTTGTGATGCAGCGCCATGCCGACCTGGCCCAGAACCGTGCCGCAAAGCCATGCGCCGTAGAGCGTCTCGCCGCGCGTCGCCACGTCTTCGGGCGACGCCAGAACGCGCGGCAGGCTGTCGCGGAACGCGCGCAACCCCTCGACGGCCATCAGCGAGGAAATCGGCGAGCGGTCGCGGGCATAAAGCCCCTCGGCGGCATGCGCCATCGCGTTGAGCGCCGAGGTTACCGTCATTCCGACCGGCAGGGTCGCGACCAGCTCCGCATCGTAGAGGATGGTGCCGGGTTGCACTTTTGGAGTGGTCTGGGTGGTTTTCACGCCATTTTCGGTCTGGCCGAGAATAGGGGTCGCCTCCGACCCGGCATAGGTGGTGGGCACGGCGATCTGGGGAAGGCCGGTCCTGAGCGCGATGGCCTTGCCCAGCCCGGTCGTGGAGCCGCCGCCAACGGCAACCAGCACGTCCGCACCCAGTTCTTCGGCGTGTCGGACGGCCTCTTCCGAGACGTCGACCGGCGTGTGCATCGTCGCATTGGTATAGGTGCCGGCGGCGCGCGCTCCGCAGTACCCGGCAAACTCTTCGGCCAGCTCAGCCTGTTGCGGCGTGGTCAGGATCAACGCACGCTCGGCGCCGAGCGTTTCCAGTTCCTCTGCGATGTTCTTACGCACTCCGGCGCCGAAACGAACCCGGACGGCAGCACTGCGTGCGGTGAATTCCTCGCGAAAAAAAGACAAGAGACTCCCCCTCATATTGGTCTGAAAATCACGTTACCCCATTCAAAGGGAGATATTGATCTGATGATTGAAATAAAATATTCCTTTGGGTTATGAAAATAGACAGCGAGCATCTCGAAATTCTGGCGCTGATCGTCGAGAAGGGCGGCTTGACCGAAGGGGCGGAAGCGCTCGGAAAGTCGCAGCCTTCCGTCTCGCGCAGCATGACGCTGCTGGAAAAAAGGGTCGGCATGCCGCTGTTCGAACCGGGCCGCCGGCCGTTGCGGCCGACCGAGCTCGGCGCGAGCCTCGCCCGGCTCGGTAACCGGATTCGCACCGCCAACCGCGAAGCCAGCCTTCTGGTGCGGCGCTTCCGGCAGGGGCTGGCCGGCAGGCTGAGGGTCGGCGGCTCGCCGATCTTCACCGATGGCGTCGTGGCCAAGCTGATCGCGGAATTCCAGTCGCGCTATTCGGACGTCTATATCGATCAATCCTACGGCTATCTCGACACGCTCGAGGCCGGGCTGCGGAATGGCGGTCTTGATATCGCCATCCTGCCGCTCCATCCCCGGCAGGTGCCCTCCGACATGGAGTTCCTGCCGCTGCTTTCCGGTCGCAATGTCGTGGCCTGCCGGCAGGATCATCCGCTGACGCGGATCAAGGCGATCACCTCCGACGCGATCGCGCCCTATCCATGGATCGCGCCGCCTTCCAACAGTCCGCTCTACCGCGACCTGGAACGCGCGCTGAAATCCATGGGGCAGGAGAGTTTCATGGTCAATTTCTCGGGCGGCACGCTGGCATCCATCCAGTCGCTTCTGCTGGGATCGGATTCGCTGACCGTGCTGCCCTATTCGGTGGTTTTCCTGAACCGCCGCACCATCCCCCTTGTCGCTCTGCCGTTGAAGATCGATCATCCGAACCGCCAGTTGGGCATCATGACCAAGACCGATGGAAAGAGACCGCCGGCGGCCGAGCAGTTCATCACCTTCCTGCAGACCGAAGCCCAGCGGCTGCAGGCGCGGATGGAACACGAGGAGCAGGTGACCCAACGCCGCGGCTGAAGCCTATTTCAGCGCAACATAGGTCTCCGGGTCCAGCATCGCGATGCGCACGGCGACGGACTGACCCGTGGCGTGACCGATCTGCTCGCGAAGCTGCCCGGCTACTTCGGTGACCATCGCGCGTGTGCGGTCCGGCCGCTCCAGCAGAAAGAGCTCGACATTGATCTGCGGCTGGTCCGGCATGCCGAGCACCGGGATTATGGCCAGCTGGAAGGCTTCATTGCCAACCGAGAGACTGGAACACAGCGATGTGCGCATGTCCGGCAGAAACGCCGCGAGACCGTCCCGCGCCGCGCCGTATTGCGCCTCATCGATGAAGATTTTGACGTTGGGCATTCTGACCTCATTGTGAAACGAGAACGAAATCGAAGGGGGAGCGCCACAGCGTTGCGCCGTTCTCGACCTGCTCATAGGGCGCAATCAACGTGTCCTTGACGCCGAAAACAGCATCGGATTCCAGATATTTGTCGCCGCCGACAAAGGTGTGGGTGACCAGCTTCTGATAGCCCGGCGCGGTGACCAGATAGTGCATATGGGCCGGGCGATAGGGATGGCGGCCGAGATGGCCGAGCATCTGCCCAACCGGGCCGTCATCGGGGATCGGGTAGCTGACCGGCTTGATGCCGACGAAGCTGTAGCGCCCGTCCGCGCCGGTGATGAACCGCCCGCGATTGTTCCATTTCGGCTGAATGCCCGGCTGCTGAACGTCGTAATAGCCGTCGGCATTGTCCGACCAGACATCCACCGTCGCGCCTTCAATCGGATTGCCGTCAATGTCGAGAACGCGGCCCTCGAACAGGCAGCTCTCGCCCTTGCCGTCCAAAGAGATATTGTCGCCCATCTGCCGGATCGGCGCGCCGTCGACATGGAACGGACCAAAGACGGTGTTTTCCGTCGCGCCTTCGGGACGCCGGTTGTTGATCGCATCGACCAGCATCGAGAACCCGAGAACATCCGAGAGCAGGATGAACTCCTGCCGCTCCCCGGAGCACATCTGGCCCGTCTTGGTCAAAAACCCGATCGCATACTCCCACTCGTCTTGGGTCAGGTGGATTTCCTTGGCGAAATCATGAAGATGGCGGACGAGACAAGACATGACCTCTGCCAGACGCGCGTCCGTTTCGGGCCCCATACGCTCATTGACGGTGCTGGCGGAATTGTCTTCGGTGAAATAGCTCATGATCTTCTACTCCTCAAAGGGGTCATGTAATTTTGCGATTGCGCGGGCCGGATTTCGGCGGAAGATGTTCGAGCGGCAGGAAGTCGAAGCCGGTTTTCTGCACGACGCCCCCCCACAGTCCTCGTCTTTCGAACAGCATGATGGCAATGCCGATTATTCCCAGAATGATCAGATAGACGGTTCCATAGTCCGACAGCAGGCGCTGGAGCCCGTAGAAGACCAGCACCCCGATGATCGGACCCGGCAGCGTGCCGATCCCGCCGATGACGACGATGAAGATCACGAAGGCGGTCCAATCGATCACCGAAAAGGCGGCATCGGGCGCGATCCGGCCGGTCTGGAGAAAGATCAGCCCGCCGCAAAGCCCGGTTCCGAAGGCGGTGAGCATGAAAACCAGCGCCTTGAGGCGCAGCGGATCGACGCCGACGGAGCGCGCGGCAATCGTATTGTCGCGCATCGCCTGCAGGCCGAGCCCCATGCGCGAGCGCAGGAACAGCCAGCTTGCGGCGAGCATGACGACGACCAGCCCGAGAGCAAGCCAGTAGGTCAGCACATCCACGGCTGCCGCGCCCGAAATGTCGAGAAGGTCGCGCAAGGCCTGCACGCCCGGCATTTCGCGCGCGGCACCCCTGGGCAGCGCGGTGCCCGTTCCCCCGCCAAGTGCTCGCCACTGGCTGAAGGACAGCCGCGCGATTTCGGCGACGGCCCATGTGCCGATCGCGAAATAGGCGCCGTAGAGACGGAAGGTGAAGAAGGCGACCGGGACCGAGAGCGCCATGGCCACCAGTCCGCCGATCAGAATGCCTGTCAGCGGGTCGATCCCCCAGAGGATCGCGGCGGCGAACATCGAATAGGCCCCGACGCCGACGAAAAGCTGCTGGCCGACCGACACCAGCCCGGCAAAGCCCGCCAGCATGTTCCAGTTGAGCGCCAGAACCAGCAGGCACAGCACCATGAACAGGTCCTGCACCAGGGCGCGCATGCCGAACAGCGGAATGATCGCCAGAACGACGATGATGACGGCGGAGAAAAGAAGTTCAAACGCGTTTCTCATGGCCGGTCCTCAATCATATGCGCGCGGGAACAGCCCGCGCGGCCGCACGAGCAGCACGACGACAAAGGCGACATGGCCCGCCAGAATTTGCCATTGCGGATTGATGGCGGCGCCGAACGCCTGCGCCACGCCGATGATCAACCCGCCGATCAGCGTTCCCCACAGACTTCCGAGTCCACCGATAATGACCGCCTCGAAGGCATAGAGCAGACGCGCGGGCCCGATCGACGGGTCGAAATTGGCCCTTGCGCCGAGATAGAGCGCGGCGATCGTGGCTACCACCATCGCAATGCCGGTCGCGACCGCGAAAACCCGCTGCGGACGGATGCCCATGAGCTGCGCCGTCACCGGATCGTCCGAGGTCGCACGGAACGCCCGGCCAAGCGCCGTGCGGTAGAAGATCCAGTTCAGCCCGAGGATGACGAGAATGGCCGAGGCAAAGGTGATCAGCGGCATGACGCCGATATTCATCGTGCCGAGATAGACCGACTCGGCCTCGATGGGCCCGACCGGCAGCTTGCGGCTGTCGGCTGTAAACTGCTGCAGCAGCGCGTTCTGGATGACGATCGACAGTCCGAACGTGACGAGAAGCGGCGGCAGGATATCCTCGCCCAGCACCCGGTTCAAAAGCGCGATCTGCAGCACATAGCCAAGCGCGAACATGATCGGCATGGCGATCAGCGCGGCCACGAACGGGTTCAGCCCCATCACCGTGCCGATGCCGAGGATCAGATAGGCGGCCAGCACGATCAGATCGCCATGGGCGAGATTGACCAGCCGCATAATGCCGAAGACAAGGCTCAGCCCGGCGGCAAACAGGGCGTAAAGACCGCCAAGCAAAAGGCCCTGAACGAGCGTATCCAACCAGATCATGCGTGACTTACTCCGAAATAGGCGTCGTGGATGGCCTCGCGCGACAATTCCGAAGGATGCCCCGACAGGGTGATGCGGCCTTCCATCATGCAATGGACGACATCGGCGATCGCCAGCGCCTGGCCGATATCCTGCTCGACGACGATGATCGCCGTGCCGCTTTCGCGGATCTTCGGGAAGGAGGCGTAGATTTCGCGGATGACGACGGGGGCGAGCCCAAGGCTCAGTTCATCGCAAAGCAATACCGCCGGGTTAGACATCAATGCCCGCCCGAGCGCCACCATCTGTTGCTGGCCGCCCGAAAGCGCGGTCGCCGGCTGGCTGCGGCGTTCCGCCAGAACCGGAAACAGTTCGAAGACGCGCGACAGGTTCCAGTATGCGTTGCCCTTGCGGGCGTGGGCCCCGATCTCGAGGTTTTCCTCGACGCTCAGACTGGGGAACAGGCAGCGCCCCTCCGGCATCATGCTGATACCGGCGCGTAGGATGTCGGGCGCGGCCAGCCGGTCGATGCGCTTTCCGTCGAGAGCGACCGTGCCCGCCGTTACCTTCGCGATCCCGGTGATGGCGCGCATCAGCGTGGTCTTGCCGGCGCCGTTCGCGCCGATGATGGCCAGCGCCTCGCCGTGCTTCAGCGTCAGGTCGACGCCGAACAGGGCCTGAAAGTCGCCGTAATGCGCCGTCAGGTCGCGAATTTCCAATAGCGCGCTCATGCCTCGATCCCCAGATAGATTTCGCGCACCTTCGGCGCGGCCATGACCGCGTCCGGCTTGCCGTCCATCAGAACCTCTCCGAAGTTCAGCACCATCAGCCGGGACACGACCGCGTTCAGCGCATGCAGCACGTGCTCGATCCAGATGATCGCCATGCCCTCGGCGTGAATGGCGCGGATCGTCGACACCAGTTCGCCGCATTCGCCATCGGTCAGCCCGCCCGCGATCTCGTCCAGCAGGATCACGTGCGGCCGGGTGGAAAGCGCGCGCGCCAGTTCCAGCCGCTTGCGGCTGAGAAGCGGCAGCGCCCCGGCCTTTTGCGTGGCCAGATGATCGAGCCCCGTGCGGGTGAGAAGCTCCATGCAGAAATCCGGCGCTTCGGAAGCCTTGACCGAACCGCCGAACCGCGCCGCTACAAGCAGGTTTTCATAGACAGAGAGATGGCCGAAAGGCTGCGGGATCTGGAACGACCGGCCAATGCCGCTGGCGCAGCGCTGCATCGGGGTTTCGCGGGTGACGTCGCGCCCGTCGAGCATCACCTGCCCGCTGTCCGGCTTGAGATTGCCGGTAATGAGGTTGAAAAGCGTGGACTTTCCCGCGCCGTTCGGCCCGATAATGCCCAAGGCCTCGCCGGCGGCCAGATCGAAACTGACATTGTCAGCGACCTTCAGCGAGCCGAAGCTTTTCGACATTCCCTTTACGGAAAGGACTGCCATAATTGTTCTCTCCCCTTGCGGACCACCCTCGGGGCTTCCCCGAAACAGTCCGCCTCCTCGCAATTTTCGGCCTGCAGACCGGTTTTCCCGAACCGTTCTGCGTAATCCGCCGTCGACCCTATCTTAGCCCGGCATGACGGGCAGCGTGATCGGATAGCTTCGTCAAAATATCGCTCCGGGTTATACTATCCGGGTTCCGGCACTTCCGCCGTGAACGGATCAGCGGAAAACGTCGCGATATTCCTCGTCCAGCAAAGCGAGGCTCGCCACCCCGCTGCTGTCCTCGCGCAGCCGGTGCCAGCGGCGATCCAGATAGACCAGCGATTCGCGTTCGGGCGCGGCGAGATCGGCGGTCGCCCCTTCGAGGAGTTCCGCAGCCACCAGCGTTGCCCCCTCGACCGCCAGCGTGCCGCTGATGCGCGCCCTAAACCATGTCGACACATTGGTGTAACGCGGTTCGCCGGTCGGAAGCCGCGTCCAGGCGATGCCCGGACCGAAGCGGTCGGCGCCGGGCGTCGCGCCAAGCCGCGCCAGTTCCAGATCCGGATAGCGCAGCATATGGGTAACCACGGTTTCCGCCTGCAACACCGTTGCCGTGGAGCGCGAACGCGCCGAAAGCGAAAAGGCGATGGTCGGCGGCGACCCACTGACGGAAATCAGCGAGGACACGGTCATCGCCACCGGCTGATCGCCGGGATCGGCGGTGATCACCGCGACGCCCGCTGGGTGGCAACGGAAAGCCTCGCGAAAGGCTTCGGCGACGGTATGGTGTTCAGGCATCAGGCATAACTCCGGCAGTCTGTTTGGCCGGGGCACGACAGCGCGCCCCGGCCTTTGATTATTTCTTCTCGATCAGATCGTAGAACTGCCAGGTCCGATCGGACCAGAGCCCGCCGATCTCGCGGCCGGCGGAGGTCACGATCGACGGCGCGATGGTGAAGTGGTTCGCCGCCACCATCATGTCGCGAAGGGTGCGCTGGATCACGCCCGCACGGAGCCCCGCCCCGCCGGATGCGCGGTAAGCGAAGTTGCAGACATCGACGCCGACTTCGTGGATCTGGGCCTTGGCCAGATGAACAAGGCTGACCTGACGGGTGGTCATCATCTTGCCCGCCTCGGCGCTGGCCTCGATATCGCCCCAGACTTCCATGACGAAGGCGCGCGCGGCGCGATAATTGGCTTCCGCGCGACCGTAGTCGTACCAGAACTTCTCGCTTTCCCCGAGCATGCCGGCGCGGCCGGACTTGCTGCGGGCGAATTTGGCGATTTCGTCCAGCATCCGCCGGCCGGTGCCCATGGCCCAGCCGGTGTGACCGATCGATGCAAGACCGACGATGCCGAGGCTGAACAGCTCCTTCAGGCGCTGCGGCGGCGCCGACAGGATCGGGAACACCAGATCATCGGGAATGAACACATCCTTGGCGGAATAGTCGATCGAACCGGTGCCCTTGAGGCCGAGCACGTCCCAGTTGCCGAGCTGTTCATGCTCGCCGATCGGCGCGTGGGCGCACATGACGATGACGTTGCCCTCGGCATCCTTGGCCGGCTTGCCATTGCCGTCATCGACGAAGCAGGCCGAATGCGACCAGGTCGCATGGCTGAAGCCCGAGCCGTAACTCCACTTGCCGGTCAGCTCGTAACCGCCATCGACCTTCTTGAGCATACCGAGCGGCGCGCCCTGCCCCGAGAAGCGGTTGTCGCTGCCGGGCTCGAACAGGCGTTCGACCGCGCTGTCGGGCAGGAAAGCCGCCGACATCGCGCCGATGCAGCAATGCACCATCGACACCCAGCCGGCCGAGCCCGACCACCAGGTCACCGCCTCGATCAGTTGCAGAACCTCGGTCGGGCGCATCTGCGCGCCGCCAAGCTCTTCCGTTGCCATCAGATGCGAGAAGCGCAGCGGCTTCAGCGCCTCGAAGCTTTCCTTCGTCAGTTCGCCCGCTTCCTCGTCGGCCGGCGCATTGGCTTCGAGCGTCGGGCCGATTTCCTCGATCTTTTTCAGGACGTCGCGATAATCGACGCTGTCGCCCCAGTATCCGGGCTTCACATGTTTGTTCATGTCATCTCCTCCTACGGTGTTTGTCCGGCGAGAAAATCGCCGATTTTTGTCACGCTATCGGGCTGCTCCTGAAGCAGCAGATGGCCGGCGCCCTCGATCAACAGAGCCTGGCCGTTCGGCAATTGCTCCACCCACAAGGGCATCTGGCTTGCCGGTAGAAGCCTGTCCTCCTCGCCCCAGGCCACCAGCGCCGGATTGGCTATCCGGGCGAGCATGCGGCTGAGATTGGGGTGCCCCATGCCGAAGGGCGCGCAGATCCGCCCGACGGTTTCGCCCTCGCGGGCGCGATCGGCGCCGAATTTTTCGGCAAAGCCGGCATCGGACCCATCGGGGAAATAGCGCAGCGCCACCTTGGGGTCGTGCGCCAGAAAGCCCGGAAGGTCCTGCGGCGCGATCGATCCGAGATCGGTCGCGGGGTGGTCGGGATCGTTGAGGCCGGCCGGCGCGAGCAGCACGATGCGGTCGAACCGGTCGCCGGCAACGGCCGCCATTTCGGTGGCGAGCCAACCGCCCATCGAGAAACCGATCAGGTGCGGCTTTTCGGGAAGGTCCATCGCATCAAGCAGGTTGAGATAATGGATGATGATATCCATCGACCCTGAAATATGGGGCGCGTCGCCGGAATAGCCCATGCCGGGATGGCTCGGGCAATAGACCCGAAACCGGTCGGCAAGCCCTTCAGCGAAATCGAAGCCTTCCAGCGTCGCCGCGCCATGCAGGAACAGCACCGGCTTGCCCTTGCCGATGGCCTTCACCACGGTGTGAACACCACCGATCTCGTATTCTGATGTCTCGAACTGAACAGTCATATCTTCTCCTTCAGACAAGTTCGGGCTGGATCAGCACCTTGCATTGCGTCGTGCGCCGGCGCAGGCCTTCGAAGACCTGGGGCACGGGCGAAAGCCCGATGCGGTCGGTGATGATCGCCTGCGGCGCGACCACGGCTCCCTTGGCGAGCGCGTCGAGCGCCACGCCGAATTCATTGCCCTGGTGGAAAAAGGCCGAAAAGATCAGGTCGATCTCCTTGGAGAGCGCCACGAACGGGTCCCATTCATCGCCGCCGACGCAAAGCCCGACGCCGATCACCTTGCCCTGCAGCCGCACGGCCTCGACGGACGCCTGCAACAGGCCGGGCTTGCCGACGCATTCGAAGACGATATCGGGCGGGCCGCCGCACTGATCGCTCAGGTTTTCAGAAAGACCCGCGCCTGAAAGCGCAAAGCCCGTCGCGCCAAGCGCGCGGGCGCGTTCGGCCTGATGATCGTAGAGATCGGCCATCACCACGCTTGCAGCCCCCAGCCGCCGCGCCCAGAACGCCACCAGCAGACCGATGGGGCCAGCGCCGAGAATGGCGACGCGATCACCCGGCTTCATGCCCGAGCGGACGATGCAATGTAGCGCCACCGAAAGCGGCTCGGCGAGCGCGGCGTCGCTTGCCGCAACGCCGTCCGGAAGCACGCGGCACTGGCGGGCGGCGACGCAGACATAGTCCGCATAGCCGCCGCCGATCAGCGTCATGTCCGGGCAGCGCGCCGGATCGCCGGCAAGACAACGCGGGCAGTGCCCGCAACCGCGCATCGGCACCACGGCAACCAGATCGCCCGCCTTCAGCGTATCGACGCCGCCGCCGGTTGCCACCACCTCGCCCGCGATTTCATGGCCGAGCACGAAATCGCCGGCAATGCCGAAGGGCTCGGGATCGACGCTCATATGCAGGTCGCTGCCGCAGATGCCGCAGGCGGCGACCCTGATCACGACTTCGTCGGGCGCCGGCGTCGGATCGGGCCTGTCGCCGACGCGCAGCGGCTGACCGACCTTGTCGAAGATGATGGCCTTCATGGGCTCTCCTCCTTCTCGACAATCAGATGGCGACGGATCGGAAACCATGGCGCGTCCCAGCGCTTGGAGATCATCCCCCAGATGCCGGTGCGGGCATAGAGCGCGACCAGCACGGTCATCACGCCGAGCACGATGAAGTAGCTCGCGCCGTATTCGCCGAAATAACGATCCGCGATGAAGTAGATGAGCGCGCCGATCAGAACGCCTTCGATCGTGCCGATGCCGCCAATCATCACGATGAAGATCGCGACATTGGACCACATCGGATCAAAGGCCGAGGCGGGGTTGATGCGCAATTGCGCCATGAAATAGACCGACCCCGCCAGACCGCATCCCACGGCTGCGGCGACATAGACCATGAACCGCAGACGGCGGACATTGACGCCCTGGCTTGCCGCCGCCACCGGGTTGTCCCGCATGGCGATCAGCGCGAGGCCGAAGCGCGAGCGCAGGAACCAGTAGCCGCCGCCGATGGCGACGAGGATCATCAGCGCGCAGAGAAGCGACATGGCGATGTTGCGCTCGAAGGTGGAATAGTCGCGCATCACGCCCAGGGACATGCCGGCCCCGGCATTGACCCATCCAAGATTGGAGGCCACGAGACGGAACACCTCGGCCACCACCCATGTGCCGATGGCAAAATAGGGCCCGTCCAGCCGGTGCAGCAGCATGTAGCAGGGAACGGCCAGCACGGCGGGCGCCAGCAGCGAGAGGCCGATGGCGAGGAACGGGTTGATGCCGAATGTCTGCGCCATGACGAACAGCGCGTAGCCAGCCGCGCCCATGAACGCCTGCTGGCCGACCGAAACCAGCCCGGCATAGCCGGCGAGCAGGTTCCACATCTGCGCCGCCAGAATGTAGCAGCACAGTTCGAGCACCATGCGGATCGTGCCGGTCTTGGCCCACCACGGCATGGCCGCGAGCGCCACCAGGGCGAACACGAACAGGCTGAGCGCGATGATCCCGGAGAGGGTCTGCCGCCGGACCTTCATCTCGATCGGCGCCGCGCCCGCACTGGATGAAATCGAATGAGAAGTCATGGTTCACGCTCTCCCGAACAGGCCCTGAGGGCGCACGGCTAGAATCAGCAGGAAGACGAGATGGCCGGCCAGAACGCCGAAGCCCGGATCCAGGCGGAAACCGACCGCCTGGGCGATGCCCAGCACCATCGAGCCGGCAAACGCGCCCCAGACCGAACCCATGCCGCCGATGATCACGGCCTCAAAAGCATAGATCAGCTGCGCGCCGCCATCGGCGGGCGCAACCGTCGACCGCAGCGCCTGAAACACGGCCGCAAAGCCGAGGATGCCGACCGCGATTGCGGTTGCCGTGGCATAGACGGTTTTGGCGTTGACCCCGGTCATCGACGCGGCCTCGACATCCGCGGCGGCGGCACGCAGCGCCCGGCCGAAACGCATGCGCTTCAGCATCAGGTCGAGCGCCAGTGTCAGGCCCGCCGCAACCAGCAGGACGAGCACCGGCAGAAGGCCGATATAGATGCCGCCGATCTGGATCGACTGGCTTTCAATCCCGCCGCCCGGCAGCGAGCGGCTGTTGGCCGACCAGATCTGCAGCATCAGGTTCTGCAGCGCCAGCGACAGGCCGAAGGTCGCGATCAGCGACGGCAGCGGGTCTTCGCCCACCACCCGGTTCAGCACCGCGCGCTGGAGAAGCCAGCCCATGGCCACCGCCAGCGGCACCAGCGCCGCCATCACCGTGAACGGTCCCAGCCCGAAGGCCGAGGCCAGCGAAATGCCGATCAGCGAAAGCAGGATCACCAGATCGCCATGGCTGACATTCACGATCCGCATGACCCCGAACATCAAGGCCATTCCCAGCGCATATTGCGCATACATCCCGCCCAGCAGGATGCCCTGTACAAGTGCGTCAAACCACTGCATGGCCACCCCCGAAATAGGCTTCACTGATCTGTTCGCGCGTGACCTCGCCGGAACGTCCGCTCAGCGTCACGCGCCCTTCGAGCATGCAATAGAGCCGGTCGGAGGCGCTCTTCGCCAGCCCGACATCCTGCTCGACCAGCACGATCGACGTCCCCTGCGCCCTGATTTCGGGCAGGACGGCATAGATTTCGCGGATGACCTTGGGCGCGAGGCCGAGACTGATCTCGTCGCACAAGAGCAGGCGCGGCTGGCACAGCAATGCACGGCCGATCGAGACCATCTGCTGCTGGCCGCCGGAGAGGTTTTGAACGGCCACGCGGCCCTTCTCCTCCAGAATGGGAAAGAGCTTCTGCACCCTGTCCAGCGTCCAGCCGCCCTCGCGGCCCTTGCTGCCGACCTGGTCCATGGCAACCCGCAGATTGTCGTTGACGGACATGCCGGTGAACAGCCGCCGCCCCTCGGGCACGATGGCGACCCCTTTCTGCACCATCTGGTCGGTGGGCGTGCCGCCGATGGGCCGACCGTCGAGGCTCACCATGTCCGGTTTCACCGGCAACAGCCCCATGACCGCCCGCAGGAAGGTCGACTTGCCGGCCCCGTTGGCGCCGATCAGCGCGATGATCTCGCCTTCATCGATGGCGACATCGACATCGTAGAGCGCCTGAAAATCGCCGTAGCGGGCGACAAGGCCATGTGTTGACAATAATTCCGTCATGCCTCGACCCCCATGTAAACCCGCATGACATCGGGGTTGGCGATCACGGCCTTGGGGTCGCCTTCCGCGATTTTCTCGCCGAAATTCAGCACCAGAAGCCGGTCCGCCACCGCCATCAGCGCATGCAGAACATGCTCGATCCAGATGATGGTGACGCCGCGATCGCGGATCTGCGCAATGAGGGCGACGAGCTCCTTCGATTCCTCGTCGGTCAGCCCGCCGGCGATTTCGTCCAGCAACAAAAGCTTGGGTCCCGAGGCCAGCGCCCGGGCAAGCTCCAGCCGCTTGCGATCGAGAAGCGGCAGGGACCCGGCCAGGGCATTGGCCTTGTTCAGCAATTCGCAATCACGCAGCACCTGCGCGCAAAAATCATAGCTCTCGGCCTCGGACCTGCCGCCGCCGAAGGCCGAGGCGACGAGCAGGTTTTCGAAGGTCGTCATTCCCGAATAGGGCTGTGGAATCTGGTAGGTCCGGCCGATCCCCATCTGGCAGCGACGGTGGGGCGGCTCGCCCTTCAGCAGAACCTCCCCCAGCCTGATCTCTCCGCCGGATGGCTTCAGATCGCCGCTGATCATGTTGAACAGCGTAGTCTTGCCGGCGCCGTTGGGGCCGAGGATTCCCAGCACTTCGCCGCGATAGACATCAAAGTCGACATCGTGCAGCACCCGGAACGCACCGAAGCTTTTCGATACGTTCCGGGCCTGAAGAAGCCGTTGGCGTTCGCCTTTTGGCTGTTGCATCTGCATCCTACCAGTTCAGCGCCACGATCTTCTGCTGCGGCTCGAACAATTGGTTGACGCTGTTGTCCACGATCTTGAGGTCGTAAGGCCATTTCTCGCCCTTGACCCACTGGCCGCCAAAGATCGGCGTGGTGCAGACATTCTTGTGCGGCTGGCCCGAAAAGTTGATATGGCCGACCACGGTGTCGAGATCGGTCGCCGCCAGCGCCTCGCGATTGGCCTCGCGATCCAGGGGATCGGCCGAACGCTTGAGCACGTCGATCGCCACTTCCAGAACGCTGTGCGAATAGCCGAGCGGCTGCGTCCACTGGCGGTTCTGCTCGCTTTCCCACTGATCGGCGATCTCCCGGCTGGTCTGGCCGGTAATCGACGACTTGAAGGGGAAGGCCGGCGTCCACCACACTTCGGTCGTCATGCCGTTGCCAAGCGGCCCCATCGCCTCGACGCTGCCCGGGAACAGCAGCGCCGCCGCCACGGTCACCGCCTTCGGCTTGAAGCCCTGCTGGTTGCACTGGGTCACGAAAGTCTTCAGATCGTCCGGATAGGTGATGCCGCCGATGATATCGCAGCCGGCCTGCTTGAACGTTGCGATCTGCGCCGAGAAGTCGTTGGTGCGCGGCTGGAAATAGCCGGGGATGGTGACCTCGTAGCCCGCGGCGCGGGTCGGCACGGGCAGGCCGTATTCCTCATTGCCCCAGGTCTCGCCGTCGATGTTCTGCGGAAACAGCATGCCGACCTTGCGGTTGGTCTCAAGCCCGTTCCACAGGCCGACAAACGTGTTCAGCGCCTCGTCCAGACCCCAGAAGAAATGGTAGGTCCAATCGAATTCGCCGCCGCCGCGCGGCATGATCACGGCCTGCCAGGGCGCGCCCGCCGAGATCGACGGCGTCTCGTAAAGCTCGGCCTGCTCCATGGCCGGCAGGATGGTATCGGTGGTCGACGCCGGCACCAGAAGATGCACTTCGTCGTTCAGGATCAGGTCGCCGGCGATTTCGGCGGCCTTGTTCGGGTTCGACTGGCTATCACGCTCGAGGATTTCGAGCTCGTAGACATCGCCATTGGCCGATTGCAGCCTTCCGCCCAGCGCCTCGCGGATTTTCTGAACGGTATAGCCGTCGGTTTCCCCGAACAGGCCAAGCGGCCCGGTTTCGGGCGTGATATAACCCATGCGGATCTTGCCCGCCGTCTGGGCGCGCAGCACCGCCGGTGCCCCCAGAACGCTCGCCGCAAGGCCGGCGCCCATGCCGCGCAGCACGCCGCGGCGGGTAGGCCGGATCAGTTTATTGATGTAAGCCATTTCTGTTCTCCTCTCCCTATTGATTGGCGCATCGCCCGCCGCTCCCTGGCAGGCCGCGCGCCCATTTGCCTGTCACGTCATGCGGATCAGCGATCCGCCATCGATGACCACCAGCGAGCCGGTCATGTAGGACCCGGCCGACGAGGCCAGCAGCAGGGCCAGCCCCTTGATGTCCTCCACATCGCCGATCCGTCCGATCAGGGACTGCGCCTCGAACGCGGCGCGGTCTTCCTTGTTGCGCAGCCGGCCGCTGGCGATATTGGTGATGAATGGGCCCGGCAGGATCGCGTTGACGCGGATGCCGTAAGCGCCGAGCTCCATCGCCATGTGGCGGACGAAATGATTCACCGCAGCCTTGGCCGGCATGTAGGATGTTCCGACGATGCTTTCGTTGATTTCCGAGGCGATCGACGAGGTCACGATGATCTGCCCGCCGCCGTTCGGCTTCATGTGGCGCACGGCATTCTTCACCGTGCTGTAGACCGAGGTGAGGTTGATCTCGATGCCCCGGTCCCACTGCTCGTCGGGAATGTTCTCGATCGCGCCGTCGGGGTTGCGCTCGCCCGTGGGCGTCATGAAGCCGGGTCCCGGATCGATTCCGGCATTGGCGTAGACCGTGTCGATGCGGCCGTGCTTTTCGGCCACTTCATCGAAGGCCGCCGCCAGTCCGGGACGGTCGGCGACATCGACCTTCAGACCCCAGACATCGCCGCCCGTGGCCTTGATTTCGCTGACGGTCTTCTCGGTGCCCGCCTGATCCAGATCGAAGATGCAGACCCGCGCGCCCTGGGCGGCCATGATCTCGGCATAGGCGCGGCCGATGCCGCTGGCCCCGCCGGTCACGATCACGGATTGACCGCGCACGTCGAACATCTGCTCCAGCATTATCAAAACCTCCCTGCCTGCTGATATGACAACAGGAGACCGCCCGTTGTGCGCGGGCAGCCATCATCGATCCGGGACGCCGGACCGACCTCCTCCTGTTTCGCGACCACCCTTCTCCCTCGGGCGGGGTCGCGCTCCTCACGCACATAACGCCGCCATAACCGCATCAAGTCAAATGCGGAAAACAACGGGAAATATAACTTTCCGCTATATTGAACGCCGCAAGGCGACATCCGCCGTGGTCGACGGCGACCGGGGTCTACCGGGCAGCGACGATCCTGTGGTATTCGCCTTCGCCGCTCAGATAGCGGCGGACCGGCAGCGGCAGCCTTGTCGATTTCTCGTCCGCAAGGCCGCAGCCTTCCAAAAGCCGGCGTTTGTCCGGGTTCGAGCCAACTGCCCGCCAGATGATGCGCGTGGAATAGGGGACGTTCTGCTGGCGCCATGAAACGCCGGTGGTGATGCCGTGCAGGTAGGTGCGCTGATGCTCGGCAAACGGCATCAGGGTCGTCTGGCAAATGAAGGAATGCTCGCCCACGCCGCGCTCGATGATGAACAGCCGCTGGCGCCAGAATGCCGCCAGTCCGTTATATTTCGAAAACTGCCGGATTTCGGATTCACGGTCACGAATACGCTCGATCGACTTCACCGTGATCTGCCCGTTCTTTTCCTCGATCCTGGCACAGCTGCAGACGATCTTTCCCGGCCATGACAGCGTTCGGTGGAAAAGCTGGTAATAGCCCACATACTGGCGCAACTCCGGCAGATTGCCGGGAAAGCCTTTCCGCAGCAAAGAGAATGGCCCGTCGCTGTCGACCGGCGCATTGAATGTCTCCTGAAACCGTTTTTCCGACGCCATGAAATCCTGCGGTTTCAAACCGAAATAGCGTGCGATTTTCCCTGTATTATAAGGCGACGGGCGGGATTGACCCGCGAGATAACGATTGAACTGCTGCCGGTTGATACCAATTTCGCGACAGATCGCCGTGATCGACGGACGAGTATTGCAGGCGAACCGCAGATTGGCCGCAAAGTGACTGTTATCGCGTGATGTCATCGGGTCTCGATCCTGGCCTTGATGGCGTCAAATAGCGTCAAACCGCTTCAATAAGCGAAGTTGTCTGGCTTCCGCAACCTGCTTATGTCATCGCCCATGATCTTTGACGGTATCGTCAACTGCGCCTTTAGGCATTCCGCCACGGCAAATTTAGAATATCATGGCCGCTTTCTTGCAGCGGCACGAATGCAATGCTCACAAACAGGGGAAACCAGATGAACAACAAGAAATCCTCCATTCCGCAGACCGGCCTTAACCGTCGCGCCTTTCTTGCCTCCGCGGCCGCGGCCGGGTTCGCGGCGACCGCTTCCGGTCTGCTGATCCCGCGCGAGAGCCTTGCGGCCGAAGAGCCGCAGCGTGGCGGTCATCTCGTTCTCGGCCTCGACGGCGGCCAGACGACCGATATTCTCGATCCCGGCACCTATGCCGGCAGCACCATGTTCCTGGTTGGCTTCACCTGGGGCGACCGGCTGGTGACCACCGATCCGGTGTCCGGCGAAGCGCTGCCGAGCCTTGCCGAAAGCTGGACCTCTTCCGACGACGCGAAGACCTGGACCTTCAAGCTGCGCAAGGATGTGCGCTTTCATGACGGCACGCCGTTCACCGTCAACGATGCCGCCCAGACGCTCCGCCGCCATTCCGACAAGGATTCCACCTCCGCAGCGCTCGGCCTTCTCGAAGAGATCGAGACCATCGAGGAAAGCGGCGGCGATCTGGTGATCACGCTGAAGAATGGCAATGCCGACCTGCCGCTGATGCTGACCGACTATCACCTACAGGTCCAGAAGAACGGCGGCATGGATGATCCCAACAGCGCCATCGGCACAGGCCCCTACAAGCTGGAAAGCTTCGAGCCGGGCATCCGCATCACCTTCTCGAAGAATGAGGATGACTGGAACGAGGATCGCGGCTTCGTCGACAGCGTCGAGGTTCTGGTCATCAACGACAACACGGCCCGCATCGCCGCCCTTTCGTCCGGCAAGGTGCATTTTATCAACACGCTGAGCCCGAAGACGATGTCCTTGCTGTCGCGGGCACCGAATATCGAAACGATCAGCACCAAGGGTAAGGGCTTCTATTCCTTCCTGATGCATGGCGACACCGCGCCCTTCGACAACAATGATCTCAGAATGGCGCTGAAGCTCGCCATCGACCGCGAGGCGATGCTGAACACCGTTCTCGGCGGTTATGGCACGCTCGGCAATGACTATCCGGTCAATGATGCCTATGCGCTGGCGCCGACCGATATCCCTCAGCGCGCCTACGATCCGGAGGAAGCGGCGCACTACTTCAAGAAGTCCGGCCATGAAGGCCCGATCCTGCTGCGCACCTCCGATGCCGCCTTCACCGGCGCGGTCGATGCGTCCGTGCTGTTCCAGGCCAATGCCAAGGAAGCGGGCATTGACATCCAGCTCCAGCGCGAGCCGTCCGACGGTTACTGGTCGAATGTGTGGAACAAGAAGCCGTTCTGCGCTTCCTATTGGGGCGGAAGGGCGACGCAGGATATCCGCTACACCACGACGCAGCTTTCGACCTCGACCTGGAACGACACCCGTTTCAAGGACCCCGAATTCGACAAGATGCTGCTCGAGGCCCGCGCCGAGACCGATCAGGACAAGCGCCGCGCGCTCTACCGCCAGATGGCGATCATGGTGCGCGACAATAGCGGCCTCATCCTGCCGGTGTTCAACAATTACCTCAATGCCCGCTCGGTGAAGATGCAGGGCTGGATCGATGATGTCGGCAACGACCTGTCCAACGGACAGATCGCCAGCCGCGTCTGGCTCGTTTCCTGATCCGAGAAATAGAGGAAGCCGCTGGATCACGCCGCGGCTTTCACATCCCCCATGACAGAAACGCAACCAACCCCAACCGCCCCTGTCGGCGCGCCGCCGCCCGGCCCCCTCGTGGTCCTGCGCGCGCGCTTTCCCATGGCAAGCCGTATCGGAGAGCGGATCGTGCTCGGCATCGGCCTGCTTCTCGCCAGTTCGATCCTGATTTTCGCCGGGATCGAAATCCTGCCCGGCGATTTCGCCGAGACCTATCTCGGTCAGGCGGCAACGCCGCAGGCGATCGCGAATCTGCGCGCCGAATTCGGCCTCGACCAGCCGCTCGTGACCCGCTATTTCGACTGGCTCGTCGGCATATTGCACGGCGATTTCGGAACGTCCTGGGCGAGCGGCCAGTCCGTCAGCGGCCAGATTGCCGCCCGGCTCGGCAACTCGCTGCTTCTGGCGGGCGCGGCGGCGGTGATCGCCGTTCCGCTCGCCGTCGGCCTTGGGCTTCTCGCCGTGCTTTATCGCGACCGGCTGGCGGACCGGCTGATCAACCTCGTCTCGCTCGCCGCCGTCTCGCTGCCGGAATTCTTCGTCGCCTATCTGCTGATCATGGTGTTCGTGGTCCAGCATCCGGTCGCGGCCTTTCCGGCCACGGTCTATGACAGTATGAGCCTGTGGCAGAAGCTTCAGGTCATCATCCTGCCGGTGGCGACGCTGGTGCTGGTGGTGCTCGCCCACATGATGCGGATGACGCGGGCGGCGATCATCAATGTGATGTCCTCCGCCTATATGGAAACCGCCGAGCTGAAAGGCATCGGGGCGTTGCGGGCAATCGTCAAACATGCCGCCCCCAACGCGCTGGCGCCGATCATCAATGTCGTGGCTCTCAACCTCGCCTATCTGATCGTCGGCGTCGTCGTGGTCGAGGTGGTCTTCGTCTATCCGGGCATGGGGCAGTACATGGTCGATGCGGTGACGATACGCGACTTGCCGGTGGTGCAGGGCTGCGGGCTGGTGTTCGCGTCGATCTACATTCTGCTCAATATGGTCGCCGATATCCTTTCCATTCTCGTCAATCCGCGCCTGAGGCATCCACGATGAACATAAGATCCATTCCGCTGACGGCGTGGATCGGCATGGCCGGTATCGCCATTGCCGTCATCGCCGCCGTCTTTGCGCCCTTTCTCGCGCCCTACGGCGAAAACCAGGTTGTCGGAAGCCCCTGGGAGGCGGCGAGCGCGGCCTTTCCGCTCGGGACCGACAATCTCGGCCGGGACCTGCTGTCGCGCATGATCTATGGCGCGCGCATGACGCTGTTCGTGTCGATCTGCGCCACCGTACTTGCCTTCTCGCTGGGGGTTGTCCTGAGCTTCGTCGCGGCCGTCACGCGCGGGATGATCGATATGGGCCTGTCGCGCCTCAACGACCTGATGATGTCGATCCCGACGCTGATCTTCGCGCTGATCGTGCTGGCGGCGCTGCCGCAGAACCTGCTCGTGCTGATCGTGGTCATGGCGGTGCTCGATTCCACCCGCGTGTTCCGCCTCGGCCGGGCGCTGGCGCTCGACATCGCGGTCATGGATTTCGTCGAGGCGGCAAGGCTGCGCGGCGAGAAGACGGTCTGGATCGTGTTCCGCGAGATCCTGCCCAACGCGATGACGCCGCTGCTGGCCGAATTCGGCCTGCGGCTCGCCTTCGCCGTGCTGTTCATCTCCACCCTGTCGTTCCTCGGCCTCGGCATCCAGCCGCCGACCGCCGACTGGGGCGGCATGGTCAAGGACAACAAGGACGGCATCATCTTCGGCGTGTCCGCCGCTCTGGTGCCGGGAGCCGCGATTGCCGCGCTCACCATCTCCATCAATCTCGTCGTCGACTGGCTGCTGAAACGCACATCCAGCCTGAAAGGAGGCCGTGGTGGCTGATCTTCAAACGCAGGACGAAACCCCTCTGCTTCAGGTCCGCGACCTGCAGATCGGCGCGATGGCTTATCCGCCGGGCGAGCGCCCGCATCCGATCGAGATCGTCAAGGGCGTGAGCTTCACGCTGGAACGCGGCAAGGTGCTCGGGCTGATCGGGGAATCGGGCGCCGGCAAGTCCACCATCGGGCTTTCACCGCTCGCCTATGGGCGCGGCGGCGTCACCATCACCGGCGGCGAAGTGCTGCTCGATGGCGTCGATATCCTGAAGCTCGGCAAATCCGGTACGCGGGCGCTGCGCGGCGCGCGGGTCTGCTACGTCTCACAATCGGCGGCAGCCTCGTTCAACCCGGCCCACAAGCTCGGCGATCAGGTGATCGAGGCGACCGTGCGCCACGGGCTGATGAGTCGTGGCGAGGCCCGCCAAAGGGCTGTTGAACTGTTCGGCATACTCGGCCTGCCGGACCCGGAAACATTCGGCAACCGCTACCCCCATCAGGTCTCCGGCGGGCAGCTGCAACGGGCGATGACGGCGATGGCGCTCTGCAGCCGTCCGGAACTGATCGTCTTCGACGAGCCGACCACGGCGCTGGACGTCACCACCCAGATCGACGTTCTGGCCGCCATCAAGAACGCGATTGCCAAGACCGGAACCGCCGCGCTCTACATCACCCATGACCTCGCGGTTGTGGCGCAGGTCGCCGACGACATCATGGTGCTGCGCAATGGCGAGTCCGTGGAATATGGCAGCGTCGAAAAGATCATCGAGAATCCGGATGCCGAATATACCCGCGAACTGGTGAATGTCCGCGCGATCCGTCATGACGAGGCCGCCGACCAGTCAGACCGCTTCTTCGAGATGACCAACATCTCGGCCTCCTACGGCACCATGCCGGTGCTGTTTGATGTGTCGCTGCATGTTCCGAAGGGACAGACGCTTGCGATTGTCGGCGAATCCGGCTCGGGCAAATCGACGCTCGCGCGGGTCGCCACCGGGCTTCTGCCGCCGACAGCCGGTAGCGTGCGTTTCAATGGAAAAGACCTGCCGCCGGCGCTGAAGAACCGCAGCCGCGAGGAGCTGCGGCAGCTTCAGCTGATCTACCAGATGGCCGACACCGCCATGAACCCGCGCCAGACCGTCGGCGGCATCATCGGCCGGGCGGTGACATTCTACGAGGGTCTGCGCGGTTCGGCCCGCCGCAGCCGCGTCAACGAGTTGCTCGAGCAGATCGAGATGGGGAGCGGCTTTTACGACCGCTATCCCGCCGAGCTTTCCGGCGGCCAGAAACAGCGCGTGGCGATTGCCCGCGCGCTGGCTGCACGGCCGGAGCTGATCATCTGCGACGAGCCGACCTCGGCGCTCGACCCGCTGGTGGCCGACGGCATTTTGAAACTGCTCTTGCAGCTTCAGAAGGAAAAGCAGCTGTCCTACATCTTCATCACCCACGACATCGCCATTGTCCGGGCGATTGCCGACAGCGTTGCGGTGATGCATCAGGGCAGGCTGGTCCGTTTCGGCCCCAAGGCGGAGGCGCTGTCCCCGCCCTTCGACGACTATACCGATCTGCTGCTGAAATCCGTGCCCGAAATGAAGATCGGCTGGCTGGAAGAGGTGCTTGCCAGCCGCAGGACTTCCAGCGCCGGCAACTGACACATTCCGGCCGGGCCGCCCCTCCGGCCCGCGCCCCCTTACCGACAGAACCGAATACGAAAAGGTCAAAACCATGGTGAAACAAGGTTTTACGACGTCCGAGGACCAGTGGATCACGCTCAAGGACGGCACGCGGCTCGCAACGCGAATCTGGATGCCGGACGGCGCGGCTGACAAGCCGGTGCCTACCGTGCTGGAATATCTTCCCTATCGCAAGCGCGGCGGAACCGACCCGCGCGACGAATCCACCTATCCGGTCTTCGCCGCCGCCGGCATTGCCGGCGTGCGGGTCGATATCCGCGGGTCAGGCGAATCCGAAGGCGTCATCGATGGCGAATACACGCCGCGCGAACTCTCCGATGCCTGCGAAATCCTCGAATGGATCGCCGCACAGCCCTGGTCGAACGGCAATGTCGGCATGATGGGCATTTCCTGGGGTGGGTTCAACTGCCTGCAGGTGGCCGCCCTCAAGCCGCCGCAGTTGAAGGCCGTGATCTCGATCGCCTCCACCGTCGACCGCTACAATGACGATATTCACTACAAGAACGGCACGCACCTCTCCGCCCAGCTCTCCTGGGCGGGCACGATGCTGGCCTATCAGTCGCGCACCCCGGATATCGATCTCGTCCGCGACCGGTGGAAGGCGATGTGGCTGGAGCGGCTGGAAGGCCAGCCCTTCTTCATGGAGGAATGGCTTGCCCATCAGCGCCGCGACGATTTCTGGAAACACGGTTCGATCTGCGAGGACTTCGAGGGATTTCCGGTTCCCGCGCTGGTGATCGCCGGCTGGGCGGATGGCTATCGCAACACGCCGCTGAAGGCGATCGAGGGCCTCGGCGACAGGGGCAAGGCGATTGTCGGCCCATGGGTGCACAAATATCCGCATTTCGCCTGGCCGAAGCCGCGCATGGATTTCCACGCCGAGGCCATCGCCTGGTGGAAGCGCTGGCTGGACGATGCCGATAATGGTGCTGAACAGCTCCCGCAAATGCGCGCCTATATCCTCGACGGACCGCGCCCGGCGTTGAGGCGCGACCGCGATCCCGGCTACTGGGTCGCAAAGCAGTCCTGGGAAGCGCCAGAGACGGACACCCTGACGGTCGGAGTCGACGGCACGCTCAACGCGACCGGCGCCAGCGAAGGCACGGGCGACATCTATCTGCGCTCGCCGCTCGATACCGGCATCAGCGGCGGCGAGTGGTTCACGTTGAAGCCCGACGCAGAAATCGCCGGCGACCAGCGGGTCGACAACGGCGGTTCGCTGATCTTCCAGACCGCACCGCTTGCGGAAGAGGCTGTCTATCTCGGCGCGCCGGAACTCACCGTCGATGTCGCCTGCGATGGCGACTGGGAAAACCTCGCCGTCCGGATTATCGATGTCCATCCCGATGGCACGGAAACCCGCGCCTGCTACGGCGTTTTGAACCTCGCCCATCGCAACGGCAACGAAACGCCGGCCAACATGCCGCGCGGCGAAAAGACGCGCATTGCCATGAAGCTTGACGCAATGGGCTATCGCTTCGCGCCGGGCCATCGCATCAAGCTCGCGCTTTCGACGAGTTACTGGCCGATCATCCTTCCCTCGCCTCAGGCGCTGGGGCTCACGATCGATACGGCCACCATCCGCCTTGCCCTGCCGCTTCTGGGCCAGCATGAGCGTATCGCCGTCGCCGAACCGGAAAACCCCGATCCGCTGCCGCAATATGAAATGCGCCAGCCGGAGGAAACCCGCCGCTCGGTCGAAAAGGATCTGGTCACCGGCCTGACGCACTATCGCATCTACGAGGATGCGGGGCTGGAAGTGCATCCTGTCAACGGCCTGCGCACCCAGGAAATCCGCAATGAGGACTGGTCGATCGACCCCAACGACCCGCTGTCGATGGCGGGCGATATCGACTGGACCATCCGGCTTGAACGCGACGGCTGGTCGGTCTCGACAAAGACCACCACGACAATGCGCTGCACCGAACACGACTGGATCATCACGGCCAGCGTGACGGCCTTCGAAGGCGAGCAGGAAATCTTCGCCAAGTCGTTCGAACAGCGCATCCCCCGCGACTTCATGTGAGCCGTCGCGACGGCGGCCACTGCCAGCCGGCTCTCCTAAAGGCGAGCCGGTTGAGATCACTCACCTCGGCGCGGGCCCGGTGGATTGCCGTTCTATGATCTGACAGGGCACGTGGAGGCGCAGCGGGCAGGCGGGGAAGTCCTGATTGGAGATGCGCTGGTGCAGCACGCGCGTCGCCATTCGGCCAATATCGACGCCCGGCACCCTCACCGTCGTCATCTGCGGCGAAATCTGCTGGGCGGCGGAGTAATCGCCGAAGCCGACAACGGAGGCATCGCGCGGTATCCGGTAGCCGCGGGCAAGCAGTTCGGAAATCACCGCCAGCGCAAGCCCGTCATGGGCGCAGAAGAATGCCGTCGGCTTTTCGATGTCCGTGATCAGCCGCCCGAAGGCCTCGCCGAAATCGCGTCCCTCCTCCAAAATGAGATCGTGGAGGACGGCATCCGGCGCGCGCTCGCACACCTCGCGCAAACCGTAAAGCCGCTCCATGCGCCCGCGAAAGCGCGGATCGCCATGGATATAGACGATCGTGCGGTGACCGAGATCCAGAAGAAAGCGGCCGACCGCGGAGCCCGCCTCATGGTCGGTCGCGCCTACCTGATCGACCGGCTCCAGCGGCTCCAGCCAGCTGTTGCGCACGATCGGAATGCCTGAATTGTGAAGCCGCCTGAGGTTCTCCTCGTCATGCAGACCGACGATCAGCAGGCCGCTGCACTCCTCCGCCAGCGCCTCGAGTTCCATGCCGTTGCGCGTGCTGCGAATGCGCAGGGCATATCCCAGTAGCTGGGCCTCGCGCTGGACGCCGTTCTGGATCTGCATATGGAGTTCGGTGTTGGTGATATCGTTATCATCGAAGACGACGCCGAGCACGCGGCTGCTGGATGCGGTCTTGCGGTAGCCGAGGCGCACGGCCGTTTCGTTGACCTTCAGCCGCGTCGCCTCGCTGACGCCGCTCTTGCCCGAAAGCGCGCGAGACACCGCGAATTTCGAAAGTCCGGTTTCGTCGGCAATGGTCTGGATCGTTACGCGCGACACGGTGGCTCCTCACATTCATGCGGCATTATGGCCCGAAAGGGCGCGCAATGCCACGGTTCAAAAAAACTGAACCTAACGCTTTACATAACAAAACTTCTATTTCAAGCTAGTTGTTAGTCGATGAAGGATAACGGAGCATCGACAGTAGGAGGAAAATCCATGAGGAATTTGAGCCGCAGAGCTTTTCTCGCGGCAGGGACGGCGTTTGCCGCTCTGCTGGCGCTGCCCGCCTGGGCTGAAATGGAATACAAGTCGCCCAATCTGGAAGAAGCGGTAAAGGCCGGCGATCTTCCCCCGGTCGCCGAGCGCCTGCCGGAAAACCCGCTGGTGATCACGCCCCGCGATCAGCCGGGCACGCAGGGTGGCACGTGGAACCATGCGCTGGTCGGCGGCGGATCGCTGTCCATGCTGGTGCGCTATCAGGGCTATGAGCCGATGGTGCGCTTCACGCCCGACTGGTCCGGCGTCACGCCCAATGTCGCGGAATCCTTCGAGGTCAACGAGGATTCCACCGAATATACCTTCACGCTGCGCAAGGGCATGAAGTGGTCGGACGGCGAGCCCTACACCACCGAGGATGTAAAGTTCTGGTATGAGGACGTTTTCCAGAACCCGGAACTGACCATCGGCGATCAGGCCTTCTGGTATTCGACCGACGGTTCGGTTGCAGAGCTGGAAGTGGTCGACGAGCAGACCTTCAAGGTCAAGTTCGCGCAGCCGAACGGCTTCTTCGCCCAGCAACTCGCCTGGGCACAGCAGGACCAGATCACCCGCACGCCGAAGCATTACCTCAAGCAGTTCCACATCAAGTACAATCCGGATGCCAACGAACTCGCCAAGGAGCGCGGCTATGAAAGCTGGGTGGCGTTGTTCCAGCGCGAATGCGGCGTGCAGCAGGACAATGACTTCTTCCAGAATTCCAACCGTCCGACGCTGAATGCCTGGAAGTTCACGATCGCGCCCGGCGAAGACACCGAACGCGCTGTCGCCGTGCGCAATCCCTATTACTGGAAGGTCGATCCCGAAGGCACGCAACTGCCCTATTTCGATGAGATCAACTACCAGATGGTCGGCGATCCGGAAGTGCTTCTCCTGAAGACGCTTCAGGGCGAGATCGACATGATGGACCAGTATATCGCAACGCCCGCCAACAAGCCGGTGCTCTACGATGCGCAGGAAAGCGGCGATTTCCACTTCTACACGCTGAAGGAAACCGCGGCCAATGTGATGGTTTTCCAGCTCAATCTGAACCACACCGATCCGGTCAAAAACGCGCTCTACAACAACCGCGATTTCCGCGTGGCGCTGTCCCACGCCATCGATCGCCAGGCGATGCTCGATGCCGTGTTCGTCGGCCAGGGCGCGCCGGCCCAGCCTTCGATCGTGGAAGGCGATCCCCTCTATGTCGAGCGGCTCGCCAAGCAGTACACGGAATACGATCCGGAAAAGGCCAATGCGATCCTGGACGAGATCCTGCCCAACAAGGACAGCGAGGGGTTCCGGCTCGATTCCGAAGGCCGGCGCGTGACGATCATCTTCGAGATAGATCAGGTGCGCACCACCTTCCTCGACATGTTCCAGCTTGCGATACCCAACTTCCGCGATGTTGGCATCGATGCGCAGATCCGCACCATGGACCGCTCGCTCTGGGAAACCCGCGTGCGCCATGGCCGCGAGTTTGACGCCACGGCCCACCAGTTCGGCGCAAACAGCGGCGTCGCGGCGATGCTCGATCCGCGCTACTTCGTACCGTTCAACACCAATGCGCTCTATGCCCAGGGTTGGGCCCTGCACTTCAACCAGCCGGACAATGACGCCGCCATCGAGCCGCCGGAAGAAGTGAAGGCGCAGCAAGAACTCTACAAGAAATTGCTGGCGACCGGCGATCAGGACAAGCAGCACGAGATCATGCTGGAACTCCTGAACAATGCCGCCGACCAGTTCCTCGTCTTCGGCGTCAGCCTGCCCCCGGATGGTTACGGCGTGATCAAGAACGACATGGTCAACACCATGCCGGTCATGCCGAATTCGTTCGGCTGGCCGACGCCCGGACCGTCGGCGCCGGAGCAGTTCTTCAAGAACTGATCGGCAGAAACATCTGTCACCTTCGACCGACCAAGGGCCGGCCCGTTCCTCCACGGGCCGGCACCAGCCCCGCCTTACCTAACGGAACCGACACATGAAGCCCATCGACCCGATCGCAGCCGCCAGTCTCAGAACGCCGGACTGGTATAAGACCGCCACCCGCTGGACCCAGCTCACGCTGGTCGAGAACGACCCGGTCAAGTTCGATCCGGACTTCTGGATCGATGTGTTCCAACGCACCCGTTCCAACGCGGTCTGCCTGTCCGCCGGTGGCTATATCGGCTTTTACCCGTCCAAGGTTCCGCTGCATTATGTCAGCAAATATCTTGGCGACACCGATCCGTTCGGCCGCCTCGTCGATGGCGCGCGATCGCTCGGCATGCATGTCATGGCCCGCGTCGATCCGCACGCCATCCATCAGGATGCCGCCGATGCGCATCCCGAATGGATCGCCGTCGACAAGGACGGAAATCCCCGCCGTCACTGGGCGTTTCCCGATGTCTGGGTTACCTGCGCCTATGGCGATTACAACAATAAGTTCATGCCGCAGATCGTGAAGGAAATTACCCGCGACTACGATATCGACGCGATTTTCGCCAATCGTTGGCAGGGCCATGGCGTGTGCTATTGCGAGAGCTGCAGGACCCGCTTCAAGGGCGCCACCGGCTTCGATCTGCCGATGACCAGCGACGTCAACGATCCCGCATGGCGGGCATGGTCTGCTTGGCGCCGCGAGGTGCTGACCCGCATGGTCATCGCCTGGGATAATGACGTCAAGGCGATCCGGCCGCATGCGAGCTTCATTCCCAATATGGGCGGTGAGTCGCTGATGGAATTCGATATCGGCCTGATCGAGAAACACTGCCCCTTCCTGGTCGTCGATCATCAGGGCCGGCGCGGGCTGGAGCCGATCTGGCTTGCTGGCCGCAACGCCAAGCGGATGCGCGCCACCTTCCGCGACCGCCCCGTGGTGCTGATCACCTCGATCGGGCCGGAGGAGCAGTATCGCTGGAAGGATTCCGTCACCACTGCAGCGGAAATCGAAAGCTGGATCGCGAATGGCGTCACCCACGGCATGCTGCCCTGGTTCACCAAGTTCAACGGCGTGGTGCCGGATGAGCGCTGGGTCGCCCCGGTCGCCGCCGGTTTCGAAAAGCACGAGAAGCTCCAGGCGATGCTCGAGGCAACGACGCCGACCGCCGAGATCGCGATCATCGACCCCACCACGACGCTGAAGAACTGGGCGCGCGACGAGCGCCGGCAGGCCGAGGGTGATG
The DNA here is from genome assembly GCF_053484265.1 of Martelella sp. FOR1707. Lineage (NCBI taxonomy): Bacteria > Pseudomonadati > Pseudomonadota > Alphaproteobacteria > Hyphomicrobiales > Aurantimonadaceae > Martelella > Martelella sp. FOR1707. The sequence continues at coordinate 394,542 of NZ_JBAKFP010000001.1, forward strand.
ATCTTGGCTTCTACCATGCACTGATCGAGGCGAAGCTGCCCTTCGAATTCCTCTCCGACGAGGCAATGACGGCGGAAAGCCTGGATCGCTTCAAGCTGGTCATTCTCGCCAATGCCTCCAATCTGTCCGATGCCCAGTGCGCGCTCCTGAGAGACTATGCCGCGCGCGGCGGCAGCCTGATTGCCGCCCACGAAACGGCGATGCGCGATGAAAGCGGCAATGCGCGCGACGCATTCGCGCTTGGCGACGTGTTCGGGTTGAAGCGAACAGCGCTGGCGCGCGGGCCGGTCAAGAACAGCTATATCGTCCTTTCCGGCGACCACCCGCTCACGCGGGGCTATGAAGGCGCCGGGCGGATCATCGGCGGCACCAAGCTTGCCGAGGTCGAAACCGTTGCGGGCACCGAGACGCCGTTCCTCGGCATTCCGGACTTTCCGGATCTGCCGATGGAGGAAGTCTACCCCCGCGAGGAGCCGCGCGGCGCCGCGGTCGTCACCCGCGAAACCGAGGCCGGCGGCCGCACGGTCTATATCCCGTGGAATATCGGCAGCATCTTCTGGGAGGTGCTGACCGCCGATCATCAGCGACTGATCGAAAACGCCGTACGCTGGGCGATGGGCGGCAGGTCGCGCGTCAGCGTTTCCGGGCATTCGGTGCTGGATATCGCGGTGCGCGAGAGCGGCGATACGCTTGCCGTTCTGCTGTTCAACCTCACCAATCCGATGATGTTCAAGGGGCCGACGCGATCGATCTATCCGGTTGGTCCGCACACGGTCTCGATCGCGATCCCCGAGGGTCGGTCCGTCCAGGACGCGCAATTGCTGATCGCCGGCAAGACGGCCGAATACCGGACGACGGATGGCACGGTGGAGGTCGATGTTCCCGAAATCGACCTTCTGGAAACGGTCGAGGTCCGCTGGTCATGATAGTGTCGGAAACCACAAGGACAGCTCGGACGGGAGGACGCTGATGCTGCGCTATATCATTATGCGGATCATATACATGATCCCGACCCTGTTCGGCATTTCGATCATTGCCTTCGTCATCATCCAGCTTCCGCCGGGCGACTATGTTACCTCGCTGATCGCCTCGATGAGCGACAGCGGCCAAGCTTTCGACCCGGCGGAGATCGCGCGGTTGAGGGAAATCTACGGCTTCGACGATCCGATCTACGTCCAGTACTACAAGTGGATTTCCGGCATTCTCCTGCATGGCGATTTCGGCCAGTCCTTCGAGTGGAAGCGGCCGGTCAGCGAATTGATCTGGGAGCGCATGGGCGCGACGCTTGCCGTCTCGGTCGCCTCGCTGCTGTTCGTCTGGGCAGTGTCGCTGCCGATCGGCATCTATTCGGCGGTGAAGCGCCATTCGCTCGGCGACCATGTCTTCACCTTCTTCGGCTTTCTCGGCCTTGCGATCCCGAACTTCATTCTGGCGCTGACGCTGATGTATTTCTCCTACAAGGTGATGGGCCAGAGCGTCGGCGGTCTGTTCTCGCCGGAATACGCCCATGCGGAATGGTCCTGGGGCAAGTTTGTCGACCTTCTGGCGCATCTGTGGATCCCGGTCGTGGTGATCGGCACGGCGGGCACCGCCTCGCTGATCCGGATATTGCGCGCCAACCTGACGGACGAACTCAACAAGCCCTATTACATCACCGCCCGGGCCAAGGGCCTGCATCCGACCAAGGCGCTGATCAAATATCCGGTGCGCATCGCCCTCAACCCCTTCGTATCGGCGATCGGCTGGGTGCTGCCCAACCTGATCTCGGGCGTCACGATCACCGCGATCGTTCTCAATCTGCCGACGGCCGGGCCGCTGCTTCTGCGCGCGCTGATTTCGCAGGACATGTATCTCGCCGGCTCCTTCATTCTCCTCATGGGCGTTCTGACGCTGATCGGCATGCTGGTGTCCGACATCCTGCTCGCCATGCTCGATCCCCGGATAAGGTTTGACCAATGAGCGACAACATTTTCCAGGAAACCGCGCTGCATGAGCCGACGCACCATCATGGGCTCGATCGTCCCGCGATCACGCCGCTGAAGAAAGGCGTCACCAGCGATACCGACGCGGCGGCCGGCCAGTGGAAACTGATCTGGCACAAATTCGCCAAGGACAGGCTCGCGATCGTCGCGGGGATCGTTATTCTGAGCCTCTATCTGATCGGCATCTTCGCCGAGTTCCTGGCGCCTAACCTGGCGCAGGCGGCCCGACCGCAATATTCCTACGCCCCGCCCCAGACGATCTCCTTCTTCGTCGAGGACGAGAACGGCGAGAGGAAATTCCTGCCGCATGTGAAGGGCTATAGCGTCACTGTGGACCAGGCGTCGCTGCGCCGCTCCTTCGTTGTGGATGACAGCAAGGTGGTGCCGATCGGCTTCTTCGTGCGCGGGCCGGAATACAAGATGTGGGGGCTTTTCCCATCCGATCTGCATCTGGTCGGCCCCCTGAAGGCGAACGATCCGTTCTACCTGCTCGGCGCCGACAAGCTCGGCCGCGACCTGTTCAGCCGGGTAATCTACGGCACGCGCGTATCGATGTCGATCGGCCTGATCGGGGTGTGCATCAGCCTGATCCTCGGCGTCGTGATGGGCGCGCTGTCGGGCTACTACGGCGGCTGGGTGGATCTTCTGATCCAGCGCATCATCGAGATCATCTCGGCGATGCCGACCATCCCGCTCTGGCTCGGCCTTGCCGCCGCCATTCCGGTCTCGCTGGCACCGCTGAAGGTCTACTTCCTGATCACGCTGATCGTATCGCTGCTCGGCTGGACCTCGCTTGCCCGCGAGGTGCGCGGACGCTTCTTCGCGCTCAGGGGCGACGATTTCGTCACCGCCGCCAGGCTCGACGGCTCCAACGAGCGCCGGATCATCTTCCGCCATATCCTGCCGTCGCTGACGAGCCATATCCTTGCCGTGGTGACGCTGGCGCTGCCGACCATGATCGTGGCGGAAACCGCGCTCTCCTTCCTCGGCGTCGGACTGAAGCCCCCGGTCGTCTCCTGGGGCGTGCTGCTGCAGGATGCGCAGAACATCCGCACCATCTCGACGGCGCCGTGGCTCTTGATCTGGCCCGCCGGCGCGGTCGTGATCGCGGTGCTCTCCTTCAACTTCCTCGGCGACGGCCTGCGCGATGCCGCCGATCCCTACGATAGCTGAGGCGACGACCATGACCACACCCCAGACCATCGTTCACGATCATCCGGGCTTCGGCGATGCGGTGCTATCGGTGCAGAACCTCTCCATCGATTTCCACCTGCGCCAGCACATTCTGCATGCCGTGCGCGACGTCACCTTCGATCTCCATCGCGGCAAGACGCTGGCGCTGGTCGGCGAGAGCGGTTCCGGCAAGTCGGTGACCGCGCGAGCGCTGCTGAAGATCGTTGACAAGGCGGCCAGGATTACCAGCGGCACGATCGTGCTCGATACCGATGGTAAACCTGTCGATATCCACGCGCTGCCGGACGAGGGCAAGCAGATCCGCGCCATCCGCGGCGGTCGCATCTCGCTGATCTTCCAGGAGCCTATGAGCTCGCTGTCGCCGGTGCATACGATCGGCGACCAGATCATCGAGGCGCTGCGGCTGCACCGCAATATGAGCAAGGCGGAAGCGCGGGCGGAAACGATCAGCCTGCTGTCGCAGGTGGAAATCCCCAACCCCGAGGCGATGATCGACCGCTATACCTTCGAGTTCTCCGGCGGCATGCGCCAGCGCGCCATGATCGCCATGTCGCTCGCCTGCGATCCCGATATCCTGATCGCCGATGAACCGACCACCGCGCTCGACGTGACGACGCAGGCTGAAATCCTCGACCTGATCAAGCGCCTGCAGGTCGAGCGCGGCATGGCCATGCTGCTGATCACCCACGATCTTGGGGTCGTCGCGGAAGTCGCCGACGAGGTGGCGGTGATGCGCTTCGGCGTGATCGTCGAGCGCGGCCCGGTGGATGAAATCTTTTACAACGCGAAGCACCCCTATACCCGCCAGCTCCTGTCCTCGACCGTGCGGCTGGAAAAGCCGCGCGTTGCCGTCGAAACCCGCGAGGCTTCGAAGGACGACGTGGTGCTGTCGGTGCGCAACCTCACCAAGGTGTTCGGCGCTGGCGCGGGCAAGAAGGGCTTTATCCTCAAGGCTGTGGATGATGTTTCATTCGACCTGAAGCGCGGCGAAAATCTCGGCATCGTCGGTGAGAGCGGATCGGGCAAGACCACGATGGGCCGGTTGATTCTCCGCGTCCTCGACCCGACCTCCGGCTCGGTCGTCTACCGCCCCGGCGATGGCACAGAGACCGAGGTGACGACGCTCGACAAGCAGGGGCTGCGCAATTTTCACAGCCAGGTCCGGCTGGTGTTTCAGGACCCCTTCGCCTCGCTCAATCCGCGGATGACGGTGCGGCAGGTGGTTGCCGACCCGCTGGTGGTGCAGGGCAAGCTTTCCGGGCGTGAGATCGAGCAGAAGGTCGGCGACTTGCTGGAACTGGTCGGCCTCGACCGCTCCGCCATGGAGCGCTATCCGCATGCCTTTTCCGGCGGCCAGCGGCAGCGCATCGGCATCGCCCGGGCCTTGGCGCTCGACCCGAAGGTGATCATCGCCGACGAGGCGACGTCCGCGCTCGACGTCTCGATCCGGGCGCAGATCCTCGATTTGCTGCTCGACCTGCAGAAGCGCCTCGATCTCTCCTACATCTTCATCGCCCACGATATCTCGGTGGTCCGCTATTTCTGCGACCGGGTGGCGGTGATGCATCGGGGGAAGCTGGTGGAGCTCGGCAGCGCCGAACAGATATGCACCGCGCCGGAGGAGGACTACACCCGCAGCCTGATCTCCGCCGTTCCAAATCCGGACCCGCGCAACAAGCGCATGCTGCACCGAACCAGATTTATTGCCTGAGGAGTTTTCGAATGCCGAAATTCGCCGCCAATCTTTCGTTTCTCTATGCCGACCTGCCATTCCTCGACCGGATCGCCGCGGCCGCTCGTGATGGTTTTCCGGCCGTCGAATATGTCAGTCCTTATGACTTCCCGGAAGAGGAGGTTGCCGCAGCACTGAAGGCCGCCAACGTCAAACAGGCGCTGTTCAACCTGCCGGCCGGCGACTGGGCCGGCGGCGAGCGCGGCATCGGCTGTCTGCCGGACCGGGTGGAGGAATTCAAAGCGGGCGTGGACAAGGCGATTTCCTATGCCAAGGCGCTCGGCTGCTCCAAGATCAACTGCCTCGCCGGTATCGCGCCCAACGGCGTTGCGCCCGAAACGCTCGAGCAAACGCTGGTCGAAAACCTGAAATACGCCGCGCCGCGTCTCGACGAAGCCGGCATCAAGCTGCTGCTGGAGCCGATCAACCTGCGTGACATTCCGGGCTTCTTCGTTTCGACGACGGATCATGCCGAGCGGATTCTCGATGCCGTCGGCTCGGACAACCTGTTCATCCAGTACGACATCTATCACAGCCAGATCATGCAGGGCGACCTCGCCGAAACCTATAGGCGACTCAAGGCGAAGATCGCCCATGTGCAGCTTGCCGACAATCCCGGCCGCCATGAGCCGGGCACGGGCGAGATCAATTATCCCTATCTTTTCAATATGTTGGACGCGGAAGGCTATGACGGCTTCATCGGCTGCGAATACAAGCCCTCGGCCGGCACAAGCGAAGGCCTCGGCTGGATGAAGCCCTGGCTTTAAGGAGGATCACATGAAAATCGGATTTATCGGCCTCGGCCTCATGGGCCGTCCCATGGCGGCGCACCTGATCGACGCCGGCCACGACCTGTTCATCAACCGGGTGAAGCCGGTCTCGGAGTTTCTGGTCGAAAAGGGCGCCACGGCCTGCGATACGCCGAAGGCCGTCGCGGAAGCCGCCGACATCGTCATCACCATCGTGCCGGATACGCCGGATGTCGACGCCGTTCTGTTCGGCGAGAACGGCGTGGCGGACGGTCTTTCCGAAGGCAAGATGGTGATCGACATGAGCTCGATCTCCCCGGTCGAGACCAAGGTCTTCGCGGAAAAGATCGCGGCCAAGCGCTGCGGCTATCTCGATGCCCCGGTCTCCGGCGGCGAAGTGGGCGCGAAGAACGCGGCGCTGACGATCATGGTCGGCGGTTCGGATGCCGATTTCGAACGCGGCAAGCCTTTGTTTGAAGCCATGGGCAAGACCATCACCCATGTCGGCCCGGTCGGCGACGGCCAGACCGCCAAAGTCGCCAACCAGATCATCGTCGGTCTGACGATCGAAGCGGTGGCCGAGGGCCTGCTGTTCGCCAAGAAGGCGGGGGCGGACCCGGCCAAGGTGCGCGAGGCGCTGATGGGCGGCTTCGCCGGCTCGACAATCATGAAGGTCCATGGCGAGCGGATGATCGAACGCACCTTCGATCCGGGCTTCCGCATCCGCCTGCACCGCAAGGACATGGCGCTCGCCGTCAACGCCGCCCGCGATATCGGCCTTGCTTTGCCGAATGCGGCCGCGACCGAGCAACTAATGAATGCCGCGATCGCGCGGGGCGACGGCGACAAGGATCACTCGGCGCTGATCCGGACGCTGGAGGCGCTCGCGGGGTTGTGAGCCGGCGATCTTCGCCCTCAGGCGCAGGTTAATCGCATCCTGCTTTGCGGCTTGCTCCCAAAACTCTCTCCCGCCTGCGGGAGAGATGCCCCGAAAGGGGCAGTGAGGGTGAAGCAGCGTTTCAAAACGTGAGGGCGTTCAAGGGGATACTCTCCCCCCCTCACTGTCGCTTTCGCGACATCTTTCCCCTCCGGGGCGAGAAGGTTCGGGGGCTCTGCGGTGAAGCCAACCCCGGTCGGCGTCACATCCGTCTGACGCAAGTCGGGGAGGCACAGGTCCAAACCGCCGCCCCATTCGAGATAATATGATGAGGACATGATGACGAAAATACCGATGCAGACGCCGTTCGGGGCGGTCTATTTCCGCAAGTCGAACCCGCCGCGCGAGGACTGGGAGCGCGATTACGGCGTCGCAGCGGCAGACGGGCTGAATGTCTTCCGCCACTGGTTCATGTGGAGCGCGATCGAGCGGCGGCCCGGCTTTTACGACTGGGAGGAGTATGACCGCCAGATGGACCTCGCCGCAGAAAACGGCATCAAGACCATCATCGCCGAACTGACCCACACCGTGCCGGACTGGGCTTATCGCAAGTTCGCCCATGCCCGACAGATGCGCGCCGATGGCAGCGAGCTTCCGGCGATCATGGGTGTGTCGGCCGCGACCGGCGGCTTTGCGCCTAATGGCGGCGGTGCGGGATCGCTGACGATGAACTGCCCGGAGGTGAAGGAAGCCGCCGGCGCCTTCCTGACCGCGCTCGCGGAGCGCTACAAGGGCCATCCCGGGCTTCTGGGCTATGACGTCTGGAACGAGTGCAATTATGCGCCCTCCGTCGATTACAACCCGCACACCAAGGCCGCCTTCCGCCTCTGGCTTCGCGAGAAATACGGCGATCTCGATACGCTGGCAAAGGCCTGGTATCGCTATTCCTACGCCGAATGGGACGATATCGAGCCGCCGCACCAGATCGCGCCTTACCCGGAATGCCTCGACTGGCTCGATTTCAAGCGCGAGAATTACTACGGCCAGATGCAGTTTCGCATCGACACCATCCGCGCCGTCGATCAGGATTGCCTGATCGCCGCCCATGGCGTCGCCGGGGCGATCCCCGACATGGCCGCGCGCGGGTCGGATGACTGGCTCGCCGCCTCCAAGGTCGAGGTCTATGGCTATACCTTCGTTCACGCGCGCAAGGGCAACCAGTCGTGGCGCAGCTTCTACGCCGCCGACCTGAACCGCGCCGCCGCGCGCGGCAAGCCCTTCTGGCATGCCGAGCGGCAGGGTGGGCCGTTGTGGATGCAGCCGCAGGTCGTCGGGCGCGACAAGGAGGATGGCCGCGTCGCCGAGCCCGAGGATATCCGGGTGTGGTCGCTGACCTCGTTTGCCGGCGGCGCGCGCGGCATGATGAACCTGCGCTATCGGCCGTTGCTCGACGGCCCGCTGTTCGGCGCCTTCGGCTCCTACGGCATGGATGGTTCGCGCACGCCGCGCTCCGACATGGCCTCGAAGATCGCGAAGTGGACCAACGCGCCGGAACAGAAGCCGCTTCTGGCGGCAAAGCCGGTGCAGGGCGAGATCGGCATTCTTGTCGCCCCGGAGGCCCAGGCCTGGGATTATCTGCTGAGCCGTGAAGGCGATTACGAGACCTACAGGGAAGCCATGTGGGGCGCCTATCGCGGCTTCTTCGACACTGGCATCCAGGCCGACTGGGTCCATATCGAGGATATCGACGCCTATGACGCGCTCTACTTCCCCTACCCCATCATGCTGACAAGCGAGAGCGCCGCGAAACTCGCCGACTGGGTGAAGGCCGGCGGCACGCTGGTGTCCGAAGCCTGCCCGGGCTATTTCGGCGATCGCGGCAAGGTCGGCACGGTGCAGCCGAACAACGGGCTCGACGCCGTCTTCGGCGTCCGCGAGGACGAGGTCGAGTTCATGCCGGATATCGGCGACCGCATCCGCTTCACGCTCGATGGCGTTTCGACGACGGGCGGCGGCTTTCTGCAATCCTATACCGTGACCGATGGTCGCGAACTGGCGCGTTTTGACGACGGCCCGATCGCGATCGTCGAAAACACGTTCGGCAAGGGTCGCACGCTTCTCGTCGGCACCCACCCATCGGTCGGCTATTATCGCGACCAGTCGGCGGCGGGGAAGCGCTATTTCGCCCGCTGTTTCGCCTTCACCGGCAAGAAGGCCCACACCGTCACCTCCAACCCCGCGGTGCAGGTCCGCCTGCACGAGGGCGCGGACGGCCGCTATCTCTGGCTGGTCAACGCCACACGGCAGGCGCAGACCGGCACGGTGACGGATGGCGAGGGCAAACCCCTCACCAGCGCCGAAAACCACTGGGCCGGCGACGGCGCTTCCCTGAAAGACGGCCGCTTCGCCCTGCCCCCGCGCGATGTCCTGATCGTCCGGCTGGCCTGAAAGCCGGTCCGCCTGGGAGGAAAGCAGCGCGTCGGTGTGGGCTCTCAGGAGAGCTCCCCCGGCGCGATGGGGCGTCAAATAACGCCCGGTCCCGTTAGAGGCTGAAGCAGAAACAGATGCTCAAATCAAGTCGTGGTGTCTTCCACCTCCGCTGCCGCGCGGGCCCAGTATTCGGTGGCGGTGCGGCGGTTGAACTGCAGCATGGTTTGCATCGCCTTTTCGGCGGCGGCGGCATTGCGGTCGCGGATCGCCTCGGCGACGTGGATATGACCTTCGCGCGAGACCGGCTCGCCATCCACCAGCAGGACGCCGAACTCGTAGGAGATGCGCAACATGGTCAGGATGATATTCTGCATCTGCCGCATCATCATGTTGCCGGTGGCGTCGAGCACGGTGGCGTGGAACAGGCAGTCGGCGGAAAACATCGCCTGCAGATCATCGGCGCCCGGATGCATCGCATGGGCGCTTGAAAGGATCTGCGCGACCTGCGCTTCGGTTGCGCGCTCGGCGGCAAGTGCGGCGGCGGCCGGCTCGATGATGCAGCGCAGCTCTGTTGTCTCGGCAAACATCCGCCCGATACGCGGATGAGAGGGTTCGTGCCAGGACACAACGTCTGAATCAAGAAGGTTCCACTCGTCGAGCGGTCGCACCCGCGTGCCGTAGCGCCGCGCCGTGCGCACCAGCCCCTTGCCGGAAAGCACCTTGATCGCATCCCGGATCGTCGCGCGGCTGACATTCAGGGACTCCGCCAGTTCCGGCTCGGTCGGCATGATCTCGCCAGGGCGGTAGACATCATTGGTGATCCGCCGGCCGAGCACGGTCACCGCCTCCTTGGCCGCCCCGGTCGGCAGCGAAGAATTGAGGTCGTTCGGAAAGGCGAGCGCGCCCCGGCGATTGGTTTTTGTCATGCTGGGTCTTTACATATGATCTAGAAAACGGCACTCTCTCGTCGCTGACATTGAATCGGACTGTGTCCGACATCGTCAAGTCCCGAAGGGACTATGTGAGGGAGGAAATCATGAATATCAGACAATGGCTTGCGACGGCATGCGTCGCGGCAACGGGCGCGCTTGCCGCGCTTCCGGCTTCCGCCGAAACCATCAAGTTCGGCATCGGCATCGCCGAGGGCGATTTTCCGGAATACAACGCCCTGGTGCGCTTCAAGGAATATGTCGAGTTCAAGACCAATGGCGAGATCGAGGTCCGCCTGTTTCCGAACAACCAGCTTGGCGGCGAACGCGAGATGCTGGAACAGGTGCAGCAGGGCAGCCTCGAGCTGACCTTTGCCGCCGATGGTGCAATGGCGGGCTTCTATCCGCCGATGCAGGTCTGGTCGATCCCCTATCTGTTCGAAAGCGCGCCGATCGCCTGGCAGGTGATGAACAGCGACTTCGCCGACAATATGCGCGACGACATTCTCGACAAGACCGGCATGCGCGCGCTCGCCTTCTCGCAGAACGGCTTCCGCTCATTCACCAACAATGTGCGTCCGATCGTCAATCCGGAAGACCTGTCCGGCCTGAAGATCCGCACCATGGAAAGCCCGGTGTTCATGGAGCTGGTGAACTCCCTCGGCGCCACGGCGACGCCGATCTCGGGCGCCGAAGTGCTGATGTCGCTGCGCCAGGGCGTGGTTGACGGTCAGGAAAACCCGCCGGCGGTGGTCTATGGCGGCGGCCTCGGCGAGGTCCAGAAATACTACACGCTCGACGAACACGTCTTCGGCCTGCATGTGATCATCGCCGATGAAAAATGGTTCTCCGGCCTGTCGCCGTCCAACCAGCAAATCGTCATCGACGCGGCGAACCTGATGGCCTGGACCGAAAACCTGCAGAAGACCGAGGGCGACTGGCGCTTCTCCGAAAAGCTGAAAGAGGAGCTCGGCATGGAAATCCATGTTTCCACGCCGGAGGAAAAGGCGGCCTTCAAGGAAATCACCCAGGCCCCGGTCGAGGCCTTCATCCGCACCAAGGTGGGTGACGCGCTCGTCGACGAACTGCTCGCCACGGTCGAAGAGGCCAAGGTGAAACTCTACGACTGATCCATCCGGACACGCGCCATCCCTTGCCGAAAAGGGGTGGCGCAATGGAGTTTTCCAATGCGCGCAATTGCCCTGAGGATCGCCCGGGCGCTCGCCCGAACCACCGAAATTCTGGCGACGCTGATCATGATCGTCGTGACGGCGCTGAACCTGACACAGGTCGGCGGACGCTATCTTTTCAATACCGGTTTCAGCTGGACCGAGGAATATATGCGCTATCTGATGATCTGGCTGATGATGCTGGGCTCGGTCGCCTGCATCTTCCGCGCCGAACATATGGGCATAGAGGCGCTGGAGCACCTCGCCGGCCCGCGCTTCGCGCCGCTCGTCAAATCGGCGCTCTATTCAATCGCCGCGATCTTCTGCGTCGTCCTTCTGGTCTATAGCTGGCCGCAGGCGCTCAGAAATGCGAGCCAGGTGGCGCCTGCCTCCGGCATTCCGATGATCTATCCCTATCTCGCGCTGCCGGTCGGCGCGGCGCTGATGTTGGTGCAGATCGCCCTGTCATGGATCGCCGGCTTCGAGCCCGAACATGACGATCTTTCCGATACCGGGGGCACGGCATGATCTGGGTCGCGCTCACGGGCCTCGGTCTGCTTTTCATCGGCGTGCCCGTCGCCTTCGCCATCGGCCTTGCCGGTCTTGTCGGCATTCTTGTCGCAGATGTGCCGCTGTCGATCGCGGCGACCCGGATGTTCACCGGCGTCGACAGTTTCGTCTTCCTCGCCGTGCCGTTCTATATCCTCGCCGCTGAGATCATGAACCAGGGCGGCATCACTACGCGGCTGATCTCGATCGCCCAGCAGGCGACCAGATGGCTGCGCGGCGGCACGGCCTATGCCAATATCGGCGCATCGGTTCTGTTCTCTGGCATTTCCGGCTCTGCGGTGGCCGATGCCGCGGCCCTTGGCCGGGTGTTCATCTCCGAAATGCCGAAGGAAGGCTACACCCGTCCCTATGCGGCGGCCGTGACCGTCGCCTCCTCGATCATCGGCCCGATCATCCCGCCTTCCGGCCTCGCGATCCTGATTGCCGCCGTGTCCGGCCAGTCGGTCATCAACCTGTTCCTCGGCGGCGTGATCCCCGGCCTGCTGATCGGCCTCGCCTGTGCCGGGATCGTCTTCATCGATGCGCTGCGCAAGCGCGTGCCGATGCCGCGGCCGGCGCATACCGGCGACGGCACGGCGCGCATGATCATGGAAGGCGCGGCCGTCGCCACCCTGCCGCTGATCATCGTCGGCGGCATGGTGGTCGGCGCTTATACCGCAACCGAGGGCGGCGGCATCGCGGTCGCCTATGCGCTTGTCCTGTCGCTGTTCGTGTTTCGCGGTCTCGACATGGCCGGGCTCTGGCGGGCGATCATGAAGGCGGCGCGGATTTCGGCCTCCGTCTATCTGCTGGTCGCCGCCTCGAGCATTCTGTCCTATGCGCTGAACCTGCTCGGCATTGCCTCCTGGATCAGCAGTGCTGCGGAGATGTTTGCCGACAGCCCCGTGCTGTTCCTGTTCGCGGTTGCCTTTCTGATGCTGATTCTCGGCACCTTCCTCGATATCGGCGCGGCGATCCTGATCTTCGTTCCGCTCCTGATGCCGGCGGTGCGCGAACTCGGCATCGATCCGGTGCAGGCCAGCATGGTCGTGATGATCACGCTCGCGATCGGTCTGGTGACGCCGCCGGTCGGCGTGGTTCTGTTCGTCGTCATGCGGGTCGGCCGCATCGGCATGTATCCGCTGATGCGGGCGCTGATGCCGTTCCTGCTTGCCGAACTTGCCGCTGTCGCGCTTCTATGTCTGGTGCCGGAGTTCTCGACCTGGCTCCCCGAAAAGCTCAATCCCTGATACCGAAGGCCACCTCACGTGAAAATCACCGCCATCGAAACCGTTGTCGTCAATGCGATCCACCGGAACTGGATCTTCGTCAAAGTGGTCACCGACCAGCCGGGCCTTCACGGCTGGGGCGAAGCGACGCTTGAATGGAAGACCCGCGCCGTTATCGCCACTGTGGAGGACCTGAAACCCTTCCTGATCGGCGAGGACCCGGCCCGCACCGAGCATCTGGTGCGCCGCATGACCCATTTCAGCTTCTGGCCGCTCGGCGCCATCGGCCTGTCGGCCGTCTCCGGGATCGAGCAGGCGCTGTGGGACATCAAGGGCAAGGCGCTGGGCGTGCCGGTCTGGCAATTGCTCGGCGGCCGGGTCCGCGACAAGGTGCGTGTCTACACCCATTTGCGGCGCGCGAAGATCGGCGCGCAGGTCGGAACCGAGGACATCTCCGGCTTCTGCGACGCCGTGCAGGAGACCGTGGAAATGGGCTATGAGGCGGTCAAGCTCGGCTTTGTGCCTTATAGCGGCTATGACGCGCCGCTTCCCGCCATGCGTCACGTCGAAAAGCTCGCCGCCGCCGTGCGCGAGCGGGTCGGCGACGGTGTCGATATCATGACCGATTTCCACGGCCGTCCGCAATCGATCGACGCCGCCAAGGCCTATATCGACGCGATCGCGCCCATCCGGCCGCTGTTCGTGGAGGAGCCGATCCAGCCCGGCAATACCCCGGCCATGGCCGATCTCGCCCGTCGCGTCGACTGCCCGCTTGCCACCGGCGAACGGCTGTTCACGCCTCGCGAGTTCGCCGAGGTCGCAGAGACCCGCGCCGTCGCCTATATCCAGCCCGATCTTGCCCATTGCGTCGGCTTTTCCGGCGGTCGCCGGATTGCCGCGATCGCCGAAGCCGCCGGGATGGGTATCTGTCCTCACAACCCGATGGGTCCGGTCGCCGGCGCTGTCGCCCTGCAATTCGATGTGGCGACCCCGAATTTCGTCATTCAGGAAGAGGCGGTCGGTCTGGTGCCGTGGTTCCGGGATATCTGCAGCGCCTATCCGCTCGATCTCGTCGACGGCTTCTGGCGCGCGCCCGAAGCGCCCGGCCTCGGCATCGAGATCGATGAGGCGGCCGCCGCCAGACATCCCTTCGAACAGGAGATTATCCCGGCCATGGAGGCAGGATTGCCGGACGGAACGGTTGCGCACTGGTGATCAACCGAAAACAGCGCAACGCGAACGGCTCAAGCGCTCGCGTTGCAAACCTAGATACCACGACCCTCGGAACGGTGTAAATGGCGATGCCAGGTCACCAGGCGCGGTCTACGTCCCCGATACCTTCTGCGAAATCCAGGTGGCGAATTCGTAGTTGGGGCGTTCGAGGTGGGACAACGCGCCGGGTTTGGCGAACTTGCTCTGAAGGCCCTTCCAGACGCGCTCGGTGCAGCCGCGATCTTCCTCGTTGACGTGGTCGAGCAGGCCCTTCAGGGCCGCGAAATGCTCCTCCGCCTTCGGGTCGTTCATGTAGTCCGGAGACAGGCCGCCGCCATAGAGGATCTTCACGCCGCCCGGACCATCGGGCAGCAGCGACAGATACCAGAAATAACCGGGCGTCAGCGTGATCATCAGCGACGGGTAGATCGCGAGCAGCCAGGTGCGGCGGCGCTGGTCGCCTTCCAGCACCGTGTTGGAAGGATGCGCCAGCGCCAGCGGCACCGAGTCATCCTTGAGGATGTGATGGTAGTTGAAGCCGGGAAACCCTTCCGGGCAGACCATGTCCTGGAGCTTCGAAGCGCCGCCGATCGTACCGGCGTGACACATCGGCAGGTGATAGCTCTCCATGAAATTCTCGGCGAGGATCTTCCAGTTGGTGTCCCAGCGATGCTCCTCGCTGAACGTCTGGACATAGTCGCCCATGTTCAGATAGCCGACCAGCGTGTCGAGGTCGGACAGCGTTTCCGCGACGGGCGGCAGGCCGGGGTCGAGCGTGACCATGATCCAGCCCAGCCATTCTTCGCAGCGGATCGCCGGCAGGCTGACGTCCTTCTTGCAGAAGCTGCCGTTCTTCTCCATCGCCGGCGCGCCGCGCAGGCTGCCATCGAGCGAATAGGTCCAGGCGTGATAGGGACAGGTGATCGTGCGGACATTGCCGCGGCCTTCCAGCAGCACCGACATGCGGTGGCGGCAGACATTGGAGAGCGCCCGCAATTCGCCTTCCCTGTCGCGCAGGACGATGATCGGCTCGCCCGCGATCTCGATGGTCATGTAGTCGCCTGGCTTTTTCAGGGCATCGGCCCGTCCGGCGCAAAGCCAGCTTTTGGAGAAGATCTCGGACTGCTCGAGTGCTAGAAAATCCTCGCTCGTATAGGCCGAGACCGGCATGGCCTGGGCGTTTTCGAACGGGGTCGCCACATTCTCCGCAAGCTCGCTGACCGCGTCCACATGCTTCGTCATTCCACTCTCCTTTTCGCGACGCCCGGTCTTCGTGCTGCGTCGCGGCTTCCAACGCGGCCCTGTCCAAGGCATATTAACCGCAGAATGGCGCGCGGCGTGGAACAGAGAAAGAAAGAAATCGCTTAGTTGCAATTAAGCAAAGGCGAAGCCGTCAGCGGAACACCCAGTCGCGGATCAGGGCGTGGTAGCGTGCGAGCTGATCGATGGCGATCGATTCATCCGGCTGGTGCCCGTCCTTCATCGTGCCCGGACCGCAGACGACGGTCGGGATGCCGCGTTCGACAAAATAGCCGGCCTCGGTCCCGAACGCGACGGTCGCCGGCGTCGGGTCGGGCAGAGCGTTGGCAAACCGCGCGAGCATGGGATCGTCCGCCAGGGCCGAGAGACCGGGATACTGTCCCGTGCAGGTGATCCGCCCGCCTTCGGGAACAACGAGGCGGGAGAGAATGGCATCCGGTGTTTCGGTCGCCAGATGGCGGATTTCGAACAGAACCTCGGCATGATCCGGCACGATGTTGAGCGCCACGCCGCCCTGGGCAACGCCGGCATGGACGGTGGAAAAAGGCGGGTCGAAGGCGTTCTCCCGCGCACCCTCCTGCGCCAGCGCGTCCTGAAGGCTTCCCAGCGCGAGGATGAATTCGGCGGCCCCGTGAAGCGCATTGGTGAAATAGGGCGCCATCGCGGAGTGGCCCGGCGTGCCGTCGAATTCGGCCCGGTAGCTGGCCTTGCCCTTGTGGCCGAGCACCGGGCGCATCAGGGTCGGCTCGCCGACGATACAGAGATCCGGCCGGCCCAGCACCGGCACGACACTGTCGATCATTTCCGGAATGCCGCGACAGCCGAGCTCCTCATCCCAGCTCAGGCAGATCAGAACGGGTCTTGGCGGCGGCGTTTCCCGCAGTGTTTCGGCCAGCGCCAGCACGCAGGCAATAAAGCCCTTCATGTCGGTCGTCCCGCGACCGACATAGCGTCCAGCGCGCTCGGAGAGCCGGAACGGCTCTTCCGTCCAGGTCTGTCCGTCGACCGGAACGACATCGGTATGGGCGGAAAACAGCGTCCCGCCATCGCCATCGCCGAACCGGGCGAGCAGGCCGGCCTTGGTCCCGTCCCGCGCGGGGATGAGGGTAACATTAAACTCCGAAGCGTCCAGCAGGTCTTTCACCCAGTGGATAAGATCAATATTGGGCGTGCCGGCAATCGTCGGGAAGGCGACGAGCTGTTCGAGCAGCGGCTTTATTCTGTCCGGCATGGCGGGCTTCTCTGACTGTGGCGCGCGGCCTAGCTACCGGCGAAATGGAAAGTGTCGTCGTTCTGGATGAAATTCTTCGCGTGTTCGATAAAGGTCGAAACGGTGCGGGCGTTTGCCGCCCCCTCCGACATCAGCAGGCCCATATTGAGCGGCCGCACCGATCCCGACAGCGGCACGAAACGAAGCTTCTGGCCGTCGGGCGCGAGATTGGACAAGGGGCGGATATTGGCGACCGAATATCCGAAATTATTGGCCACCAGCGAGCGCATTACCGCCATATCCCGGGTCCGCTCCGCGATTTCCGGACGGATGCCCAGCGACGAGAAGATCGAAAGGAAATAATCGGTGCTCATCGGCAGGTCGAGCAGGATCATCGGATAGCGCGCAAGGTCCATCGGCGAGACATAGGGGCGCTCGGCAAGCGGGTGGGCCTCGCTGAACAGCGCGAAAGGCGGCAGTTCGACCAGCGGCACGAAGTTCAGATCCGCCGGAATGTTGAGATCGTAGGTGAGCGCGATATCGAGCCTTGCGGCGCGCAATTCGTTGAAAAGCTCGGACTGGTCCCGCTCGAACTGGCTGAACGCGACCTCGGGGAACAGATCGACAAAGCTGCGGCGCAGGCGCGGCAGCACGATCTGCGCAAAGGTCAGGAGGCAGCCGACCCTGAGATTGCCGCGCACCGTTCCGGCCACATCGGCCGCCAGCTGGTTGAGCGCATTGGCCTTTTCCAGCGTCTCGCGCGCGGCGTTGAGGAACAGTTCGCCGGTCTGCGACAGGGAAAGGCCGTGGGCATGGCGGCGCACGAACAGCTTGAGGCCGAACTCCGCCTCAAGCTGGGCGATGGCCGCGGAGATGGAGGGCGAGGAAACATTGATCTTCTGCGCGGCATGCGCAATCGAGCCGCAGTCACAGACCGCGACGAAATATTCCAGCTGTCTGAAGGTGATACGAAGCGGCACCCTGTTCCTCTATCCTTCAAAAGCCCCAGGCCTGTCAGCCGATGATCCAGTATAAGGTGCTTTTGCGGGGGAGCAATCGAGCATGGGACGGCCGACCGGGTTCCGTCATTCGTCGCCCGGCACGCCGTAGGAGGGCGCGGCCTCGGGGTTGAGGGCGCGGGTGACATAATCGTCCGCCTGGGGCTTGTAGATTTCAAGGGCGCGGGCCAGGGCCGCGATCGGGCAATCCGCGTCCAGCCAGTCGATGCGAAGCTCGATATAGGGCCAGCTCTGCCGGTCGACCACCAGAAGGCCGGCGGAATGGACGGGCCCGGCCTCGCCGCCCGCGGCAAGGCCCGCCTGCATCGCGGCGACCAGCCGGTCGGCAAGCGTGCCGGCGGCCGTTTCGAAGGCGGAAACCATGGTGGCGGGCACCTGGTCATTGGCCAGCAGATTGCCGCCGGCCGCGCAGTCGGTTCCGGACGCGCTGGTCCATATCCCGAGCGCCTTGGGGCCTGAATGGATCGCGCTTTCGCCCTTGCCGTCGATCGCAAGAAGCTGGCGGTAGGCCGGAAAGCCATCGGCATCGCGGGCGGAAGCCACGGCCTCTTCGGCGCTGGCGCCGTTCTTCATTGCGGCAAGCATGAGCGGGCCGAGCGCCGGGTTGGTGACATTCTGGGTCGAAACCGCGCCGACACCGGCCTCGGCGAACATGCAGCGCGCGGCAACCGCCGGGGAAGACGATGAAATGGCGACGCCGAACTGTCCGGTGTCGCGACAGCGGGCAATGATGGAAAAGGTCATGTCCAGGCCTTTGTTGGTTCGATCGGGGCTGGGTCGGTCGGGGGTGGTTCAGTCGGGGATGACGGCGGTTCCGTCGATTTCGACGAGCCATTCCGGTCGTGCGAGACAGGTGACGACCACGCCGGTCGAGACCGGGTGCACGTCCTTTATATATTCGCCCATGGTGCGGTAGACGGCCTCGCGGTGGCGCACATCGGTGAGATAAACCACGACCTTGCACAGATGCTCCATCGAGCCGCCGGCCTCCTCGATCAGCTGCCGAATATTCTGCATGACCTTGTGGGTCTGCTCGACCGGATCATGGCTTGCGATGTTTTCGGCGGTGTCGAGGTCCTGCGGGCACTGGCCACGCAGAAAAACGGTCCTGCCGCGCGCCACCACGGCCTGGCACAGGTCGTTGTCGAGCTTCTGCTCGGGATAGGTGTCCCTGGTGTTGAACTTGCGGATGCGCGTATGTGCCATGAGGCTCCCCTTTTTGCTTGCGTCCGATATCGGGCTCGATGCGGCGATGCGGCCTATTCCGCCGCTGACCGCAAGCCATCCGAAGGCGCTTGATAGTCGCGGTATTTCTGCTGGATCAGGATGTGATCGGCAACATATTTCGCATCGTGCCAGACGCCCCAGATGAAGCTCGACCCGCGCCCGGAAAGCCAGGGCAGTCCGAGAAAATAGAGGCCCGGCTCGCCGGAGACGCCGCGCTGGTGAACCGGTTGGTCGCGCTCGTCGCATATGTCGAGTTTCAGCCAGCTGTAGTCGGAGCGAAATCCGGTGGCCCAGATGACCGTGGTGATCCCGGCCTCTTCGAGATCGAGTTCGGAAACGGGATTGGCGATGCAGTCGGGCGTCGAGCCGAAGACGCGCGCCTCAGGTTCTTCCGGCAGGTTGAGGCCATTGCGGGCGACATAGGCGTCGGCCTCATCGAGCAGCGACAGGTAGTAAGAATCGCCGCCGGCGATGTTGTCGGCAAGGTCACGGGCGAAGCTGAGGACGCCGTTCTCGAAACTTTCGGTGCGGCCGACCAGCGTCATGCCGTTCTCCGCCAGCCTGCGGAAATCGATGGTCTCGCCGCCGCGCGCGCCGCTGACGGCGATGGTCACATGTTCCGTGCCGGGCGCCTGCGCCTGCAGGTTCCATTTGCCGAGAACGCCCAGCCACCAGACGAAATCGCGGCCGCGATAGGCGCGCGGCGGCCGGTCATGCGGGCCGACGGACAGATAAACCTTGCGCCCGCTGCGGGAAAGTTCATCGGCAATCTGGACGCCGGACGATCCCGCGCCGACAACCAGAACATTTCCGGCCGGCAATTGCGCGGGATTGCGGTAGGCGGACGAATGCATCTGATTGACCGAAGCCGTTTCCGGAATGATCGGCGGCATGGCGGGTTGCTGAAACGGACCGGTGGCCACGACCACGTTCAGGGCTTCGAAGTCGCCCTTGTCGGTCTTCACCAGAAAGCCGCGTTCGTGGTCCTTGCGTTCGACGGAAAGAACCTCGACCCCGCAGCGGACGGGCGCACCGATTTTTTCGGCATAGGCCACGAAATAGTCGGCAACGGCATCCTTGTGGACGAAGCTGTCGGGGTCGTCGCTCTCGAATTCGAGGTTCGGGAAACGGTCGTGCCAGGCCGGACCATTTGCAACGAGCGAATCCCAGCGCGCCGTGCGCCAGCGTTCGGCAATCCGGCTCCGTTCGAGCACGACATGCTGCGTTCCGTTGTTGCTGAGATGCTCGCTCGCCGCGATCCCGGCCTGACCCGCGCCGACCACGATCGTGTCAAATCTTTCCAAAGCCATGCGTATACAATCCCGTTGCCACGGGTCCTTTTGGACCTTCGCGTTTCGTCAAGAAACCTACGGGCATTGCCAGGCAAACAAAAATAGCAATTCTGATAGCGTATGTTAGGAGACGCCTAATCCATGGCGTGACGATACGCGGCGACAGAACCCGTAAGACAGGATCCGCAAACATGATCGACGATCCGGTATTGCGACGGTCAGCCGCCCGAAAGCGGCAGCCGTTTTTCCGTCTTTGCATCGAAGACGTGAAGCTGCGCCAGATCGAAGGCTACGCCGACGCTGTCGCCGGGCTTCACATCGGTGCGACCGTTCAGGACAAGGGTAAAGTCCTCCGCGCCATCGGCGGCGAGATAGGTGCTGGAGCCGGTGCTTTCGACGGTGGCCACCGGGAAGCTCAGCATCGCCTCATCGGCCGGGACGACGCGCAGATGCTCCGGCCGCAGGCCGACCGTGACAGAATGGCCCTCGGGCAGACCGGTCTCGACGGCGATCGTCTGCGGTCCGCCGAGTTCGAGCGTCAGCGACTTCCCGCCCGGGCCGACGCGCGCCGATACGAAATTCATGGCAGGCGAGCCGATGAAGCCGGCGACGAAGCGGTTGACGGGGCGGTCGTAGAGTTCGAGCGGCGCGCCCTGCTGCTCAATGATGCCGGCGCGCATGACGACGACGTGATCGGCCATGGTCATCGCCTCGATCTGGTCATGCGTCACATAGACCGATGTCGCCCCCAGCCGGTCGTGCAGCGCGCGGATTTCCTTGCGCATCTGTACCCTCAAAGCCGCATCGAGATTGGAGAGCGGCTCATCGAACAGGAAGGCCTTGGGATGGCGGATGATCGCCCGGCTCATCGCCACGCGCTGGCGCTGCCCGCCCGACAATTCGCGCGGATAGCGGCCGAGAAGTTCCGAAAGCCCGGTCGTTGCCGCAACCTCTTCCGCCGCCTTCTTTGCCTCCGCCTTGGCGATGCCGCGAATCCGCAGACTGTAGGTCAGGTTCTCCTCGACAGTCATATGCGGATAAAGCGCATAGGACTGGAACACCATGGCGAGATCGCGTTTGCGCGGCGGCACGTTGTTCATGGTCTCGCCGGCAATGGTCAGCGTGCCGCTGGTGATCTTCTCAAGGCCGGCGAGCGAGCGCAGCAGGGTCGACTTGCCGCAACCCGAAGGGCCGACCAGGGCGACGAAGGTGCCCTTGGGGATGCCGAGCTCGATGTCTTTCAGGGCGTGATAGGCGCCATAATGCTTATTCACGCCTTCGAACTGGATGTGATACGTCATTTGAGGGCTCCAGAGGTGAGGCCGGACACAATACGGCGTTGCAGAAGAACGAAAATGGCGAGGATCGGCGTTACGTAGATCGTCGCATAGGCCATGATCTTGTTCCACTCGGTGGTGTTCGGGCCCATGAAGCTGTTGAGGCCGACGCTTGCCGGCTGCAGCTCGGCGGCCTGGATCATCGACTTGGAATAGACGAACTCCCCGAAGGCCTGCATGAAGATCAGGATGGCGCTGACGAGAATGCCGTTGCGCGCAAGCGGCAGCACGATCCTGAAGAACGCGCCGATGCGGGAATTCCCGTCGACCATCGCCGCCTCCTCAAGTTCGATCGGCACGCTCATGAAGGTTGCGCGGACGAGGACGACGAAGAACGGCATGCTCTTGGCCGCGATCGCCAGGATCACGGCGAAGCGGGGGAAGTCAAGCAGCCCGACCTGCGAGAAACCGACGAAGATCGGCGTGATCATCAGCGATGCCGGCAGAACCTGCAACAGCAAGATCAGGAACAGGCCGGCATCGACCCAGCCGCTGCGATAGCGGGCGAGCACATAGGCGCAGCCCACGCCGAGCGCCGCAATCAGCGCGACGGAGCCGGTGGCAATGACGAGCGAGTTCCAGAGATAGCGCGCCATGTTGCGGCTCGCCCAGACATCGCCATAGGTCGCCCACTGCGGATCGGACGGCAGCAGGCGCGGCGGCGTGGCAAACATCGCCGAGCCGGTCTTCAGGCTGGTGACATACATCCAGTACAGCGGGAACAGGTAGATGACCGCCAGCATGATGGCGATGACGAGCATCAGGCGGTTGCGGGAGGTATCGCTCATCCTCTCACCTCATGGCGCGTGGAGCGGACATAGACCAGCGAGGCGAACATCACGAACACGATCATGATGACCGAAACCGTCGCGCCCTTGGCGAAATCATACTGCCGGAACGACAGATCCCAGGCCCAGTATTGGGCGACATTGGACGAATTGTTGGGCCCGCCGTCGGTGATGGCGGCAAACAGGTCGAACTGCTGCAGGGTGAAGATCAGACCGAGCGCGACGACCGCGCCGATCGTCGAGCGCATCATCGGCAGCGTGATGGTCCAGAACCGCTGGAAGACGTTGGCGCCGTCGAGTTCGGACGCCTCGTAGAGATCGCGCGGGATCGAGGACAGGCCGACCGAAAGCAGGATCATGTTGAACGAGGTTCCAAGCCAGACATTGGCGAGAATGACCGCCCAGAGGGAATAGGACGGGTCAGACCGCCAATAAATGTTGCCATCCGTTATGCCCGTCGCCGTCAGAAGGAAATTGAGCACGCCGTAATCGCCCGACAGGATCCAGTTCCAGATCGCGCCGACGACAAGGCCGGGCATCACCCAGGACACCAGAAACAGGCCGCGCAGCCACGAGGCTCCCGGAAACTGGGTGCCGAAGAACAGCGCAAGGCCGAAGCCGAGCACGAACTGACCGGCAATGGAGGCCGTGACGAAGATCGCCGTGTTGAGGAGAATGCCGAAGGTTTCCGGCTGGCTGAAGAGATCGACATAGTTCCGGAAGCCCACAAACGGCCGCGCGAGCTGGCCCATGCTGAACATGTCGACCTCCTGGAAGCTCATCAGCACATTGTAGAGCAGCGGCAGGCCGGACAGCAGGAACAGAAAGGCGAGCGGCACGGCCACCAGCGTGATATCGAAGCCGCGACCATCGGTCAGGCTGGAAAGGATGCGTTTCATATCTCCTCCGGCGTTGCCCGTAAAACCATCCGCCCCGCCGAAGCGGCGCGGATGGTCTCTCCGGGAGGAAAGGGTCCGGCGGCACCTGCCAAGGGTCAGGGCCGCCGTCAGGCGAAGATTACCGGTCCGGGACGGCGGAAATCTTCTGGGCGGCCTGGTCCAGCGCGGCCTGCGGGTCCATCTGGCCCGTCAGCGTGGCCTGGATGGCGTCCTGGATCGCCTTGGAGATCTTCGGCCATTGCGGATGCGGGCCGCGCGGCTTTGCATATTTCAACTGTTCGACGAAGGTCGCCAGCGCCGCGTCCTTCAGCTCATTGCCGGTCGGCGGGATCGCGATGTCGGAACGGGCCGGAATCTGACCGTAATTCTCGAACATCTTGTCATCCTGCGAGACGAAATATTCCAGCACCTCGAAGGCTTCCTCCGGATGCTCGGTGCTGGAGAAGATCGCCCAGTTATAATCGCCCATGGCCGAGGACCGCTCTGCGCCCTCTTCCGGCACGGGCAGCAGCGCCACACCCCAGTCGAAGTCGGCATCCGCGAGCATGCGGTCGATTTCCCACGGGCCGGAAATGGCCATGGCGGCATTGCCGGCGTTGAAGGTCGCAGTCGCGTTCCACTGGCTGTTGGTCAGCGTATCGGGAGAAGCGAGCTTCTCGTCCATGATCTCTTTCCACGTCGCCAGCGCCTCGACCGCGCCTTCGGTATTGATGTTGTCATAGGTCGCACCACCCATCTGCGCCCATGGCAGGAACTGGAAGGTGCCCTCCTCGTTCGCCTTGGCCGAGAACGCCAGACCGTAAACGTTGTTTTCCGGATCGGTCAGCGTGCGGGCCGTCTCGACAAGCTCGTCCCAGGTCTTGGGCGGCTGGGCGGGATCGAGACCGTGCTCGCGGAACATGTCCTTGTTGTAGTAGAGCGCGATCGTGTTGGTGGCCTTCGGCACGGCATAGTACTTGCCGTCCCAGGTCGCCGATTCCAGCGGACCGGGGAAGTAGTTCTCGGCATTGATGACATCCGAATCCGCGATCATGTCGGTGAGATCGAGAAACGCGTCGCGCGAGGCGAACATCGCGGTGTTCGGATTGTCGATCGCGATAATGTCGGGCGCGTTGCCGGTCGCATAGGCGCGCATGGCCTCGCTCACCACGTCATCGAACTGGATCTCGCGATATTCGACATGGATGCCGTTATCGAGATCGTTGAACTCCTTCACCAGATTGGGGGCGGGCTGGATATCCTTGTCCAGCGACCAGACGGTGATCGTCGTATCTTCGGCATAGGCGGCAACGGCAAAGGCCGATACGCCGGCAAGCGCGACGGCGCCTGCCATAAGGGTCTTGCGAATTGTCATTTTCTCTCCTCCTTTTGATTGTGCGCGTCATCCCGGCTCCCACGGCCGGAGAAGACGGCTATTGCGGATCGACGACGAATTCGCCGCCCCGGCAATTCTTCAGGTGGTTCAGCGCGTGAACCTGCCCCGTCATTTCCAGCTCATCGCGATAGACCGGGTCGTGCCAGCCCTCGATGTCGATCGATCCGGACCAGCCGGCGAGCCGCAGCTCCGAGATCACATCCGTCCAGTTGGTGTCGCCGAAACCCGGCGAGCGCATGAAGACGAAGGGATGCTTTCCGAAAACGCCATGCTCGCGGATCACCTCCCAGCGGATGGTGGCGTCCTTGCCATGCACGTGGAAGAATTTGTGCGCCCATTTGCGGATCTGCGGCAGCGGGTCGATGAGATAAACCATCTGGTGGCAGGGCTCCCATTCGAGCCCGATATTGTCGTCCGGCGTCTCGTTGAACATCAGTTCCCAGGCGTCGGGATTGTGGGCGATGTTCCAGTCGCCGGTCTGCCAGTTGCCGTCCATGGCGCAGTTTTCGAAGGCGATCTTCACGCCCTTGTCGGCGGCGCGCTTGGCAAGCTCGCTCCAGATCTCGCGATAGCGCGGCAGGCTGTCCGTCAGCGGCTTGTTGCGGATGCGGCCGGTAAAGCCGGCAACGCAGGTCGCGCCGAAATGGTGGGCATTGTCGATGCAGTCCTTCCAGCCCTGCAGCGTGTCGCGGTCGATATCGGTGGTCTCGAGCGGATTGCCGAACATGCCGAGCGTCGAGATCGTGATGTCGCGGTCGTCGATGGCCTCGCGGCAGCGCTTACCGAGTTCGGCGAGGTCCTGGCCGCGGGTGGACTGCCAGAAGAAGGGCTCGAAGCTTTCGAAACCCATGTCGGCGATCTTGGCGATGCGTTCGGCCGCGCCGCCTTCCGTTGCCTTGATCATGGTGCCGATGCGGATCGCTTTTGCGGGATTGGTCACGAATTCATTCCTTTACTTGCAAATCGACGGGAAGGCCGGTGCGCGCGCTTTCGATCGCACCCATGACCATTGCGAGGCTCTTAATATTGTCATCGCTTGCCGTTTCCGGGCGGGTCCCGTTCAGCACCGCCCGGACGAAATCGATCATCACGCTGGCGTGGCCATGAACCTCGCCCTCAGCGGGAACCGGCGGCATGTCGAGCGCCGTGAAGCCGTTCAGAAGTCCCTGTTCCTTGCCGGCAATGGTGACATCGAAATCGCTGTCGCCATCCCAGGTGATCATGCCGCGCGAACCGACGAGCCGCCAGCGCCCTTCCCAGCTCGTCGGACGGCCTTCCGCGCACCACGAGCCGCGATAGGTCAGAACCGCATCGCCGGAGAGACGGTAAATGGCATTCGCCGCCGCGCCATGGGCATACCAGGAACCGGCCGGGTTGGTTTCGACGCAATAGACCGAGAGCGGCGTCGCGCCGGACACGAACCGCGCCGCATCCAGTGTGTGGATGGCCATGTCGAGCAGCAGAACATTGTCCATGGCTTCACGGAAACCGCCGAAATGCGGGCCGAGAAAGAAGTCGCAGTGAACGCCGGTGAGGTCGCCGATCAGGCCTTCCGCAACCGCGCGCCGCAAGCGGCGGATGCCCGGAATGAAGCGCCGGTTCTGGACGATGGCGTGAATTTTCCCGGTTTCCGCCGCAAGCCGCACCAGATCGCGCGCCTCTTCCAGGGAGGCTGCAAGCGGCTTCTCGCTCAGCACATGGCAACCATGGCTGAGGCCGGTCGCGGCAACGGAATGGCGCGCGGCGGGAATAACCACGTCGAACAGGATGTCGGCATCGCAACGCTGCAGCGTATCGGCCAGATCCGTGCCGATGATGATATCGCCGAGATCGAATTCGGCCGCCAGCGCTTCGGCGGTGGCGCGGTCCAGATCGACGAGACCCACGAGTTCGATCGCGTCGCGAAGCTCTTCATTTGCCTGCAGCGCGCGAAGCCAGCCCTTGGCCATAGCTCCGCATCCGCACAGGACGGCTTTCATTTTCACGTATTTCCTCCCTTTCGGGCGGCTATTTCCTTCTCCAGGCCGCCCGTAAACGTTTACGGTACTATGAACGGGTCAATGAATATGTCAATAGATTTTCCGTAATCGTTTACGAAAAGAATAGTGGAGAAACGCCGATGGCCGGCATTCGCCAGCTCGCCGATCATCTCAATATTTCCATCGGCACGGTGTCGCGCGCCCTGAACGGCAAGCCCGACGTCAATGCGGACACCCGTCGCCGCGTCCTCGAAGCGGCCGAAAAGCTGGGCTATGTCGCCAATCAGGCGGGCCGCGCGCTGCGCCAGGGCAAGACCGGCATTGTCGGCTTCATGATGGAGACCGATCCGGAGACCACCCGCTACGGCGATCTGTTCTTCACCAGCGTGTTCGATGGCGTGCAAAGCGTATTGTCGCGTCACCAGCTCGATCTCGTGACCCTGCTCTGCTCCTCCAGCGAAGAACCGGACGCCTATCTCGACCGTATCGTCGCGCGTGGCTTCGCCGACGCCATCATTCTCTCCGGCACGCGGCGGCACGATCCCCGCTTCGAGCTTCTGGCCCGGCGCAAGATCCCGTTCATACCGCTCGGCCGCAGCCTGACCGATGTCGGCCAGCCCTGGATCGACCTCGATTTCGAAGGCATGGCGGAAACGGCGGTCAACCGCCTCGTGGCAAACGGGCATCGCCGCATCGGCATCATCTGGCCGCACGGGGATTATAACCTCGCCTATATCTTCGTCGACCGGATCCGCGAGACGCTGGCGCATCACGGCCTGTCCCTGCCCGACGCTTATATTTTCAAGGGGCCGCCCAATGAAGACGGCGGTTACCGGATCGCGCGCGACATAAAGGCATGCGCGGAGCCGCCGACGGCGATCGTTCTCGTCAACGAGGCAACCATCATGGGACTTTACCGGGGGCTGTCGGAGGTCGGCCTGAGGCCGGGCAAAGATCTCGCCATCATCGGCCGGCACAGCCCCCAGGCGAAGTTTCTGTCGCCAAGCCTCACCTCATTCGACCTGTCGCTGCGCGATCTCGGCATCGCCCTGGCCGAAACCCTGCTCGGTTCGATGCCCGCCTATCGCGAGTTCTACCCCGATATCGTCAGCCGCCGGATCTGGCCGATGACGCTGGTGGAAGGCGAAAGCGGCTGACGAGGGCGGATGGCTACCCGGGTCTACAGCGAAGACACCAGATGTCCGCCGTCGACCGGCAGGTCGATACCGGTGATATGGCGGCCAGCGTCGGAGGCGAGCAGGAGCAGCGGGCCTTCGAGGTCGGAAATCCTGCCGATCTTCTTCATCGGCGTCCTTGCGATCAAGGCGAGGCCTTCGGGCGTCTCAAAGAAGCCTGCATTCATCTCCGTCTCGATATAGCCCGGACAAAGCGCGTTGACGCGAATGCCGTGAGCGGCCCAGTCGAGCGCCAGACATTTGGTGAGGTGCGAGGCGCCAGCCTTCGACGCCGAGTAGGCGGCCAGGCCGCGCGAGGCCCGAAGCGCGGTAATCGACGAGATATTCACGATCGATCCGCCGGTCCCCTCGCGTTCCATGCGGCGCGCGACGGCCTGGGCAACGAGAAACAGGCCGCGCAGATTGGTATCAAGCGTCTTGTCCCAGTCGCTGGCGGAGATTTCAAGCGATCTGCCGAAGGTCGCGACGCCGGCGTTGTTCACCAGGATATCGATGCCGGGCGCGACGGCGTTGACCGCGGCCTCGACGGAATTCTCGTCGGTGACGTCAAGCGCCACGACCTGAACCTCGGCTCCGCCGTCAACGAGCTTGCGCTGCAGAGCCTCGAGTTTTTCCACGCGCCGGGCGGCCAGCGCGAGCCTTACACCTTGCCGCGCGAATATTTCCGCGAAGCCTGCGCCAAGGCCGCTCGATGCGCCCGTTATCAAGACTGTTTTGCGTTTCAGATCCTCAAACATTCCGTTCCCCCGGCCAGTCTCAGACAACAACCAAAATCAGCCATTCGCAAACCAGCGCCGGCTTGTCCTCGTGTTCGATATCGATGGCGACGTCGAGCGTCAGTTGCCACTGGCCCGGCTTTCGCGCGACAAGGTCCTTGAGAACAAAGCGGCCTCTTATCCGGGAGCCGGCCTTGACCGGCGAGACCATGCGCACCGAATTGAAGCCGTAATTCACCGACATCGAGACCCCCTCGATGGCTCCGACGGCATCGTCGAAAAGGGCCGAGAGCAGGGAGAGCGACAGAAAACCATGCGCGATCGTCCCGCCAAACGGCGATTTTCGGGCGCGATCCGGGTCAACGTGGATAAACTGATGGTCGTCGGTCGCTTCCGCGAACCGGTCGATGCGGTCTTGCGTGACCTCCCGCCAATCGGAATACCCGATCTCGCGGCCGATTTTGGACTGCAACGCCTCCAGACTGATCGATGCATGCGCCATCAAAGAACCTCGAACAGCCCGGCCGCGCCCATGCCGCCGCCAACGCACATGGTGACGACGACATATCTGACGCCGCGACGCTTGCCCTCGATCAGGGCATGGCCGACCATGCGCGCGCCCGACATGCCATAGGGATGACCGATGGAAATCGCGCCGCCATCGACGTTGAGGCGATTATCGGGAATGCCGAGCGTGTCGCGGCAATAGAGTACCTGAACGGCAAAGGCCTCGTTCAGCTCCCAAAGCCCGATATCGTCTATTCTGAGATCGAACCGTTCGAGCAGTTTCGGTACGGCGAAAACCGGACCGATGCCCATTTCGTCCGGCTTCGTGCCCGCTACCGCCATGCCCACATAGCGCCCGAGCGGCGTCAGGCCGCGCCGTTCGGCAAGGCCGGCCTCCATGACGATAGCGGCCGAGGCGCCGTCTGAAAGCTGGCTGGCATTGCCCGCCGTGATGACGCCGTTGTCGCGCACGGTCTTCAGCCCCGCGAGGCCCTCGGCGGTGGTCTCCGGCCGGTTGCCTTCATCCCTTGTCAACGTCACCTGGCGCTGCGACACCGCGCCGGTCGCCTTGTCGACGACATTCATCATCGCTGTCACAGGGATGATTTCGGCGTCGTAGCGGCCCGCCGCCTGCGCTGCCGCCGTTCTGTGCTGGGATTGCAGCGCGTAGGCGTCCTGCGCCGCGCGGCCAATCCCGTAACGCTTCGCCACAATCTCGGCGGTATCGATCATCGGCATGAAGGTATCGTCGTGCATGGCGACGAGTTCGGCGTCCATATCGATGCGCTGACTTTCGGTCTGAACCGTCGAGATGGATTCGACGCCGCCGGCCAGCACGACATCCATGCGATCGACAATCACCTGCTTTGCCGCCGTGGCGATTGCCATCAGGCCGGAAGAGCACTGCCGGTCGATCGTCATGCCGGGCACCGTGACGGGCAACCCGGCCCGGAGCGCCGCGGTGCGGCCGATCGTGTGCTGATAACCCTGCGGCAGGGCCGAACCGATAATGCAATCGTCAATCTCGCCGGCGTCGACTTGAGCGCGCTCCACCGCCGCCTTGATGGCGTGCGCGGCGAGGCTGGGGGCCGGCAGATTGTTGAAAGCGCCGCGATAGGCCTTGCCGATCGGCGTGCGCGCGGTGGAAACGATAACTGCGTCGCGCATTCAAGCCTCCTGCCCTGCTGAAAAACCGGCGTTCTGCAATTCCAGCCCGCCCTGAGCCGATCCGTTTTCGGGCACCAGCATTTCGTCGGCATCGCCAAGCTCTTCCAGTCTGGCGAGGATCTGTTCGGCCACATCATCGCCGCTGCCGAGATAGCGTCCCTTGGACAGGGTGATCCGGGCCGTCTCGAAACTTCCGGCGCCGGCGCACAGAATGGTCTTCGTCGGGGCTTCATTGGCCACGAGCGCCAGCACCGCGGGGCTGACCCTGGCAGGATCGAGCGCGGCCAGCATATCATCCGGCATCAGGCCTTCGAGCATGCGCGTTCCGGCCGTCGGGGCCAGGCAATTGACGTTGATATCGTATTTCGCCCCTTCGAGCGCTAGCGTGTTCATCAGGCCGACCAGCGCGAGCTTGGCCGCGCCGTAATTGGCCTGACCGAAATTGCCGTAGAGACCGGTTGAAGACGTCGTCAGCACGATGCGGCCGAACCCGCGGCTGCGCATGCCGTCCCAGACGGCTTTCACGGAATTGACGGACCCCATCAGATGTACCTCCAGCACCAGCCGGAAGTCGGCGAGGTCCATCTTGGCAAAAGTCTTGTCCCGGAGGATCCCCGCATTCGCCACCAGAATGTCAACCTGGCCCCAGCGCGCCTCGGCATCGGCAACCATCGCCTGCACCTGGCCGAAATCGGTGACATCGGCGCCATTGGCCATCGCCGCCCCGCCTGCGGCCGTGATCTCCGCAACGACCTTTGCCGCCGCCTCGGTCGAGCCGCCCGAGCCATCGACCGCGCCGCCAAAATCATTGACGACGACGCTTGCGCCGCGCCGCGCCAGCAACAGCGCGTGCTCCCGCCCGAGACCGCCGCCCGCGCCGGTCACGATTGCCACCTTGCCGGTCAAGTCAATTGCCATCTGCCACCTCCTCCAGAAATGCGAATATGGGCCACGCGGATGGTGGCCGAGGGATATTCACGATGGAGCAGAGATACCCGTCGCTCGGGGGAGTGTCAAATTTTTTGTTTATTTGTACTGTTTTCTGGAAGGCTCCAGTGACGCCCCTCGACGAGGGCGGTCAGATCGCGACGGAACTCCTGGCTGACATGCGCCAGATCCGTTGTCGCCGTTCCCATGCAGGTGATGCGGATATGTTTGCCGATAAACAGAAATTGCGCCATGAACGCAGCCAGAGACGTTTGTTCGACCTGCATGATGGAGAAGATGCGCGTCCATGCCTGCCCCTGGTCGCGTATCGCCTCCCACACTCTGACGCGCAGTTCGGGCTCACGCGCGGCCTTGAGCCAGATGCCGTAGCTCGCGAGGTTGTAACGGCCGAATTCGGTCACTTCCCGCAAAAACACCGCCGCTGTCAGGTCCACCAGACGCGGAAGATCGAGCGCCTTGAAGTCGACGCCGGTCATCACTGTCCGGTAGCGCTCTTTCGATTTCTCGAACAGTGCGTTCTGGGCCTCGCGCAGCAGTTCGGACGGCTTTGAGAAATAGTAGGCCGGCGCCGCCGGCGTCAGGCCGGCCTCTCTTGCGACGCGCTTGTAGCTGACGGCGCCGGCGCCCTGCCGGATCAGGATATCGACCGTGGCATCGAGAATGCGCTGGCGCGTGGCGCGCGCTTTCGGGGTCAGCCTGGCGGCCTGCCTTTGGCCCTCCGGGTCATGACCAGCTTCAGAAGGCGACCACGCCACAAGCGGATCTTCGCCATGCAGAAGGACACGCTCGATTGACTGCGCGTCCACCCCCAGGGCAAGGACGACGATCTGGAGGCCGATGATCTGGTCGATGACGGTGCGCGCCGATATTCCGCCGTCTTCACCGTTGTGCAAGGTCACGATCTCCGCCCAAACGTCTTCCAGCCGGCCCGCCCACAACCGCCTGAACGCCTGATCTTCCGGATGCCGGACGGATTCCAGCAAAAGCTCCATCCAGCACAGGGCATCGGCGCGGTTTTTGCTGACCGCGTTGCACAGCAGCCGGCAGACCAGCTGACGAAGACCCATGACGGGGCGGGGTGTGCGCCGGTAGCGACGCGCATAGTTTTCGAAGGCCGACACATAATCGTTCAGCAGGGTGTTGGAGACATCGGCGACGATGTCGTCCTTGGTCTTGTAATAATAGGTTGTCGCCGCAAGCCCCACCCCGGCGCGCTCGGCGACGAGGCGGTGCGTGAGGTCGGCAAGATCGCGCTCGGCGATAATGTCGATCGCCGCGCGGACGATCCTGCGCTTCGTCTCGATGGAGCGCGCTTGCCGGGCGGTTTTTCCGCGCACTTCCAAGTTCGGCAAGTCCCGGTCCATTCGAATCCCCGTGCACAGCAATAGAGGCTATATACACACAGATGCCGCGCGGATGAACCGTTCTGAAGGGCCGTTTTAGGCAACCGCTCCGAACTGCTTCGGATCAAAGTTGAAACAGGTGTCGTCCAGTGCGGCCACCAGTTCGAACTGCGCGAAAACCTTCGGCAATTCATATCGGAAGAAGTACCTGCAGGTCGATGTCTTGCCCCGGTAGAACGCGGCGTCGGCCTCACTGGCCGTCGGCAGCGCCCTTGCCGCCACAACGGCCTGCCAGAGCCAAATCCATGCGATAACGACATGGCCGAAGGCGTCGAGGTAAACAGTGGCGTTGGCAAGGCTGAGATTGACGTCGCTGGCCGATACCACGCGGTCCGCCACCTCGACCGCCACTTCAAGTGCGCGCTCCAGCGCTGCTGCCTCCGTGTCCAGTCCACCCGCGTCGCGGGCCTCCGCAATGGTCTGGCGGATCCGCCCGGCGAGCGACTTCAACGCAGCGCCATCCTGCATCCTGACCTTGCGGCCCAGGAGATCGATACCCTGAATGCCGTGGGTCCCCTCATGGATCGGGTTGAGGCGGTTATCGCGATAGATGCGTTCCACCGGGTAATCGCGCGTATAGCCATAACCGCCCAGAATCTGAATGGCGAGCTTGTTGGCCTCAAGGCAGAACTCGGACGGCCAGCTCTTGACCACCGGCGTCAGGATGTCGAGCAGCAAGCCCAGTTCGGTCTTTTCCTCAGGGGCCTCCGTCACTTTCTGCCGGTCGATCAGCATGGCCGAATAGGCGATCAGCGCCACAGCACCCTCGACGGCGGCCTTTTGCGCGACCAGCATGCGCCGGACGTCCGCATGTTCGATAATCGGCACCTGCGGTTCTAGCGGATTCTTGTTGTGCGGATGCCGGCCTTGCGCGCGCTCTTTGGCGTAATTTAGGGAATGGAGATAGCCCGCCAGGCCCAGCATGGCGGCCGACTGACCGACGAAAATGCGCGCCTCGTTCATCATATGGAACATGTAGGCGAGGCCCTTGCCCGGCTCGCCGACGATCTCGCCGACGCAATCGCCGCCCTCCCCGAAATTCAGCAGGCAATTGACGCAGCCGCGCTGGCCCATCTTGTGATTGAGGCCCGCCAGGGACACATTGTTCCACGCGCCTTTTGCCCCCTCCTCGCCGATCCGATAACGCGGCACCATGAAAAGCGATATGCCCTTCACGCCCGCAGGGCCGCCGGGGATCTTCGCCAACACCAGATGAAGGATATTGTCGGAAAGTTCGTGATCGCCGCCCGAAATCCACATCTTGCTTCCCGAGATGTTATAGAGCCCGTCGGCGCGCGGCGTGGCCTTGGTCGTGATGTCGGACAGGGACGAGCCCGCCTGCGGCTCGGAAAGGCACATGGTGCCAAAACAACGGCCATCGAGCATCGCGGGCAGATATTTGGCCTTCTGTTCAGGCGTGCAGAACACGCTCAGCAGGTTGGCATTGGCAATTGTCAGATTTGCATAATTGGCGAGGCTGACATTGGCCGCGGCGAAGATCCCGTTGGCCAGCACAGAGATGACATAGGGCAATTGCAACCCGCCATCTTCCTCGCTGAAGCTCATGCCGAACATGCCCGCATCGGCATAGGTCGCCAAAGCCGCCGCGGCCTCTTGCGGCATGACAACCTTGCCGTCGACGAATTGCGGCTCTTCGGCATCCAGAACCGGCGCCAGAGGCAGGAAATGATCTTCCGCGATTGCTTCGGCGGTATCCAGAACCGCGTTCACCGTTGCACGGTCATGCGCGGCGAAATGATCGTGCCCGAACAGGTCCTCAAGCCCGAGCATCTCAAACAGAACAAAATCAATATCCCTGCGCTGCACAATCTCCGACATGCGCTCCTCCCTTTTCGCCAAGAGAGCTAAACCAAGCCGTACCGAAACGCAAGAATTTTGTTTTTATGTACGGTTTTACTTAGTGCGCTGCCGGCCCTGCTTTCGAATTCCAGCCAGCGGAAATGAAGTCGTCAAATCAATCATTTACGAGATGGGTTGCTTCGTCGCCCGGCATGGTCCCGGCGCAGGCGAGAAAATCTGCGACCCGATTGGTGTTCGTCTCAGATATGATGATGGAGACGGTCCCCTTCCCTCCAAGGAGCGGCGGAGAATGGCAGCCGAGTCGCTCTCCTGGAGCAGCGACTTTCCGGTGCCCCGGAAAAGATCGTCCGGACGTGACCTGCGGCGGTTTCCAGCTGATGGGCGATACCATCGGGTCTTCATTCAGGCCGCGAGAGCGATCGCGAGGTGGCGCCGAGGGAAGTATTTCTCATGGCGAGATAATCCGCGCGCGTCACACTGTTTGGTGGGAAGGCCGGAATGACGCTGAAGCCATCGAAGAAATTGGCGTCGCGCAAGGCCCCTGCCCTACCCATGCGAAATTTGCCGGCGGACGCATTGGGGCGACCTCCCCTCTTTGTGGACGCTGGGTATCGAGGATGCGAAGGCTCGTTCAGCGCGTCGCTGCCGCTCCGTTTCCGCAGGTTCCGCTTTCGTTATCGTCTTGGCGTTGAACGCTCCCTTCGACAGCGCTTGATGTCCGACGGCAGGTAGTCGCCAGCTGGCCGATGCGATCCGACACTACGCCTTCGACAGCCGCGAAATCCGGGAGCGCGCGAGCACCGAGCGCTTTCGAGATGATCGACGCCCTTTCCGCCGGTGATGCTGATGGTTTTGCCGGATCATCGTCCTGTATATCGCACGACCGAAGGATTTCTATCTGCGGGCCGATGATATCGGTGGGCTCGTCGCGCCGGCGTGAGTTTTTGATCTGTCGTGCAGCGCCCAGCGCGGACGCGGCGTTTTCAATTGAAAACAATCGCGTACCGGCGCTGGTGGCTTAGCGTCGCGCCGAGGGCCCGGTCGCCGAATGGTCGGTCAGGCTGAAAGTTTTCAATTGAAAACACGTGGGTGAATATAGCTCGTCACGAACCGCCGAGCGCGACCCTTTTCCGAAATCGACGATATGTGCTGAAGCATTGTCTTGCGGCGCGCGTGGCTGGAGAGCGTTCTTCTTGAGAGGAATGACACCGTTTCTCACGCATCTCCGGCTGAGATGCTGGCCGACTTGTGCGGTGATGGATCTGATGGCGAGTTTTCAATTGAAAACAGTCGAGCAGTGGGTCGGGTTGAGGTCGTGCCGTCGGGCAGACTACTCGGCCGGCATCGCCACGACGGATGTCGAAGGGCAATCCGGCGTAAGGGCGGTGTAGACGGACGAGGCTCGCTGAATTTCGCCGGCGCGGTTCGTCTTGCAAGTTTTGCTTAGCGGTCTCGCCGCCGGTTCCATCAGGCGTGGCCGCGAATACCAACTGGCGAGCATCATGGCGTCTGTGCAAAGAACACGGAAGAGTCTTCAGAGCGTCGCCGGCATGTGAAAGCCGGTTTGCGGCGGCAAGGCGCGCCAGAACAAAGCGCATAATCGTGGGGGGCAGATCGGCCGCTCGATGACATGGTTGCGTCAACAGCACGATTTTCGCCGCCGTCCGAGGGCACCGTTGCGGCATGTGATGCTGCGCCGCCGCGGCGGCGCTGGTTATAACGCGCCGGGTCGGCGTCGTCAGGTTTTCGCATGCTCTCTTCGGCAACCAGTCTTCATAGGTCGCGTTGGACCGCATCGCGCGAGAGCACGAAAGACGTGTCGTCTTTTGACTCCTGATTAATGGAAAGATGCGTGACGAACACGGCGTGGCGACTGTCGTCGGTGATGGTATCCTTGGGAGTGCTCGATGAGTCGGCGCGTGGGCCTACGGCACGTGATGCGGGGGATGCCCGTCGTTCAAAGGGGAGGGGTGCTTGCGCAGAAATAGCTACTGGCACACCGCAATCGCCTCTTCGTCCAAGTCCAACGGTAAGGACAAAGCGCATCGTCGCCGGAGCGGCCGAGCGGATCGACGCACAAAAACCCGCTTTCGTTCAACTGACAAACACCGGCGTTAGAATGCTCGGGATGCCAGCATCATACCAAATGCCGCAACTCCCGAACCAGCAGGCCGTGGGGTACCGCGCCTGTTAATATTTGATTAACCAAAAACCCCTTGCAGAATCGGTGCGAGTCATGCAGCGTTGACGCAAATGGAGTGAAATCGGACAGGAAACCGTCAGATGACCGAAACAGCCGCATATACCGCGACCGGCGACACAGCGGCAAAGATCGAGGATTATACCGACCGGCTGTCCGCTGAGCTGCAGTCGATGCGCCAGCGCATCTATCCGCCGGAGGCGCATAAGCAGTTCACGCGCACATTTTCGACCCTCGATCTCGTAAAGCTGCTCGATGTGCCAGAAAGCACATTGCGGGCAATGACGATCGATGGCAAGGGGCCGCAGCCCTCGCGCGCGGATAATAACCGGCGCATCTATCAGGTCGGACAGCTTGCCGAGCTGCGCCAGTTTCTGGCCGACCGCCGCCCGGACGATGCCCTCAGGTTGTGGCCGCGCCGCAGGGGAGGGGAGAAGCTTCAGGTCGTCGCCACCGCAAATTTCAAGGGCGGCAGCTCCAAGACCACGACGTCGATCCACCTGTCGCATTATCTGGCGCTGCAGGGCTACCGGGTGTTGTGCATCGATCTCGATCCGCAGGCCTCGATGACCTCGATCTTCGGCCTCCAGCCGGAATTCGACGTTGGCGAGAACGAAACCGTCTATGCGGCGCTGCGCTATGACAATGAGCGCCGGCCGCTCGCCGATGTCATCCGCGAAAGCTATTTCCCCGGCATCGATCTTATTCCGGGCAATCTGGAGCTGATGGATTTCGAGTTCGATACACCGGCCTATCTCGCCCAGCGCGAGCGCGATGAGCTCGGCCTGTTCTTCGAGCGGCTGAAGAATGCGATCGCCTCGGTCGAGGGTGACTATGATTTCGTAGTGCTCGATACGCCGCCCTCGCTCGGCTATGCGACGCTGGCCGCGCTTTATGCGGCGACCGGTCTGATTGTCACGGTTCACCCGGCGATGCTGGACGTTGCCTCCTGCAATCAGTTCCTGATCATGATTTCCGATCTCGCCGATACGCTCGCGCAGTTCGGCGCCCGGTTCGATCATGATTTCCTGAAATTCCTGATGACCCGGGTTAATCCCAATGACGGGCCGCAGAAATACATGTCGAGCGTGATGCGGCGATTGTTCGAGAACGACGTGCTGGTCTACGAGGCGATCGAATCGACCGCGATCGCCGGCGCCGGCGTTGCCAAGAAGTCGCTCTATGAGCTGGAAAGCGGCGAGGTCGGCCGCGAGGCCCTGAAGCGCGCGATCGAGAGCGCCGACAATGTGAATGGCGAGATCCTGGCGCTTCTTCGGGCCGTATGGGGCAGGGCATCATGAAGAAGAACATCCTGAAAATGATGGCGGAAGCCAACAGCGACGAGAAGGCGCCGGAGCAGCCGGTCCCCTCGCCGCTTTCGCGTTCCAGGCGTGGTTCGTCCGTGGTCAGCAATGTCGGCAAAGCGTTGAATACGCTGTCGGAATCGAGCAGTGTCGTGCTGGATCCCGGCAAGATCGACGCCTCGCCCTATCGTGACCGTTTCGAAAGCGATGGCGAGGCGACGGAGGAGATCGAAAGCCTCGCGGCCTCGATCCGCGCCGAAGGGCAGAAAATGCCGGTTCTGGTTCGGCCGCACCCCACGGCCGAAGGGCGCTACCAACTCGCCTACGGCCATCGCCGGCTTGCCGCGATCCGGTTGCTCGCCGCCGAAAGCCGGACGCCGGCTGAGGTGACGATCCGTGCCTATGTCCGCCCGCTCGATGACCGGGAACTGCTGGTGGAGCAATCGCTCGAAAACGGCGTGCGCGAAAACCTCACCTGGATCGAGCAGGCGCTGTGGGCGGCGCAATTGCGCGAGGCGGGTTTTTCCAGCGTTGCGATCGAGCCGGTGCTTGGCCTTTCCAAGACGCCAATCTCGCTGATGCTGAAGGTCGCCAACGCGGTCCCCAACGATATCATTTTCGCCATCGGTCGCGCCAAGGGCGTTGGTCGGCCGAAGTGGATGGCGCTTGCGGAAACCTGCCTGAAGGGCGGGGACGAGGCGGCGTCCCGCATCCGTTCCATCCTCGATAATCCGGCCTTCCAGTCCGCCGATGCCGCGCGGCGCATCGATCTCGCGGTGAAGGCCGCGCGCGGCGGCGAGGACAGGACCGCGGAGAAATCCGTTCGCGAACTGGTCAGCAATGGCAGGAGCCTGGGCCGGATCGCAACCGGCGCCTCTGGCACCACGATATCGATCGCCAGGCAGGAATCCGGCTTCGCCGAATGGCTTTCCGAGCGCATGGATGCCCTCGCCGAGGAGTATTTTTCATCAACCACCGGCGCCAATCGCGAAGATTAAAAAACAGCGATGGCCCGATGGGCGATAACCGAAACAGGAAAAGGAGAGAAACAGACAAAAGAAAAGGCCCCCAAACGACAAGCGTCCGGAAGCCGATAAGTTCTTAGCACCTACTGATTCGCATTTCCGGCCGTCCCAGTCAAGTGGCTGCAGTTCATTCCGTGAGCTGTGGATGGGATTTCTTTTGCCTTTTTGAGAGGTGAACCATGGACAATGCGATGACAACGACGCCCTTTGGGCGGCGGCCGATGTCGCTCGCGATGCTTTCAAGCCAGAAAGTGGCGCGGGAAGCCCCCAAGGGGGCACGGCTCAACAAATGGAAACTGTTTCATACCGTGCGCGAGGCTAGGGCTGCGCTCGGGGCCAGCGATCGCGGCCTTGCGATCCTGAACGCGCTTTTAACCTTCTATCCCGAAAACGAGCTCTGCGAGGAAACCGGGTTCGTCGTCTGGCCCTCGAACGAGCAGCTGATCGCCCGCGCCAACGGCATCTCGCCGGCAACGCTGCGCCGTCATCTGGCGGTCCTGGTCGAATGCGGCCTGATCATCCGTCGCGACAGCCCCAACGGCAAGCGCTTCGCCCGCAAGGGCAGGGGAGGGCAGGTGGAGCAGGCCTATGGCTTCGACCTGTCGCCGCTCGTTGCCCGCGCCGAGGAGTTTGCCGCGATGGCCGCGCGGATCGCCGAGGAGCGTCGGGCGCTGAAATGCGCACGGGAACGGTTGACGCTGCTGCGCCGCGATATCGTCAAGATGATCGAGGCCGGGCTTGATGAGGGCGTTCCGGGCGATTGGGCAAAGATGAGCCAGGTCTATCGCGGCATCATCGACCGGCTTCCGCGCGTCCCGGACCTGGCGATGGCGGAGGATATTTGCGATGCCCTGGCTCTGCTGCATGAAGAAGTGCGTGAGACATTAGAATTTCACGTAAATTCGCAAAATAAGAACGCCAATGAGTCTCACACTGAGCGCCACAAACAGAATTCAAACCCAGAATCCCAATCTGAATCTAAAAACGTGTTTAGAAATAAACCAGAAGCGAGTGGCAACGCCGATGAAACCGACAACCTGCACAGCCTGCCGAAGCGAGAAATGCCATTGGCACTGGTGCTGGACGCCTGCGAAGGCTGGCGGGATCTGGCGAAGGGCGGCTCCATCCGCAACTGGCGGGAGTTTCTGGGCATCGTCGAGATCGCACGGCCGATGCTGGGCGTCAGTCCCAGCGCCTGGCGCGAGGCGGCGGAGGTGATGGGCGACAAACAGGCCGCGATCACCCTTGCCGCGATCTATCAGCGCGGCAACGAGATCATCAGCGCCGGCGGGTATCTGCGGAACCTGACGGAGCGGGCGAGAGACGGCCAATTCTCCGTCTGGCCGATGGTAATGGCCCTGTTGAGGGCGCGCATTGAGGCCGGAAACAGCCCGCCGCCGCCAAAACCCGATGACGATAGCGCAGGGGAGGACGGTCGCCATGACGGTTTCTCGGTCTCGCCCGCTTTGGCCCGATCGTTGAAGAGGCCGCGATCATGATGCGAAAGGCAAGCCCTTGTTCAGCCATGTAACACTTGGAACCAATGATATCGAATGCGCGGCCAGATTCTATGATGCCGTGCTCACCCCGCTCGGGCTTGAGCAGCGTCCCGTCGAACCTGACGGCGGGCCGGCAGCGCGTTGCTGGATTGTAAAGGGGCGTCCTCTTCCGCGCTTTTATATCTACGAGCCGTTCGACGGGGCGAAGGCAACCGCCGGCAATGGAACGATGGTGGCTTTCGAAGCGGCCTCGGTCGCCGCTGTGGACGCCGCCTATCGAGCGGGTCTGTCCTGCGGAGGACGTGACGCCGGCGCGCCGGGCCCAAGACCGCATTACGGC
Source organism: Martelella sp. FOR1707 (assembly GCF_053484265.1). Lineage (NCBI taxonomy): Bacteria > Pseudomonadati > Pseudomonadota > Alphaproteobacteria > Hyphomicrobiales > Aurantimonadaceae > Martelella > Martelella sp. FOR1707. The sequence continues at coordinate 435,106 of NZ_JBAKFP010000001.1, forward strand.
GACGGCTATTATGGCGCGTATCTGCGCGATCCCGATGGCAACAAGGTCCATTTCGTTTTCAGGGGATAGAAAGAGCTTTGCCGTCGGGAGGCTTTGTTCGGTGGAGATGCGATTTCACCCGGCCCCGCCCGGCGTCCGGTCGCTCAGAAGCGCGAGCAGGGCAGGGTTGATATAGAGGTTTTCGCGTCCGGCCTTCACCTCCTGCAGCAATCCCGCCTCGACAAGCGCCTTCAAGTAGACGGAGGCGGCCTGACGCTTGGCGATGCCGGCCTGTACGAGATCGCTGATCCTGCAATATGGATTGACGAAGATCACCTCGGCCAGCTCGCGCGAATAAATCTTCGGCAGATCGCGGCGGATACGCGCGGCGGTCTCGTCGAGCAGATCGCGAATGGCGCGGATGCGCGCGGTCGACCAGTCCGCCGTCTCGCGCACGGCCTGCAGCATGTAGAGGATCCATGCTTCCCATGCGCCATCCGTGGTCACGGCCAGCAGCCGGTCGTAATAGGCGCGTTTGTGGCCGATAACGTAGCGGCTGAGATAAAGCACCGGGATATCCAGGAGACCCTTGTCGACCAGATAGAGAAGGTTGAGGATGCGCCCGGTGCGGCCATTGCCGTCGATGAAGGGATGGATCGCCTCGAACTGGTAGTGCATGACGGCGAGCCGGATCAGCGGATCGATCTCCTCGGCCTCGTGGATGTATCGTTCCCAGTTGGCGAGCTTGTCGCGCAGCAGGGCCTGACCTTCCGGCGGCGTGTAGATGACGGCGCCCGTCGCCTCGTTCATCAGCGCCGTGCCCGGCGTCGTGCGGATGTCGAGATCGACGCCCTTGATCGTGCGGCAGACGGCAACGGCGGTCGATGTCGAGATCGGCCGGGTCTTCAGCGACTGAAAGCCCTCATTGAGCGCAGTGCGATATCTGAGCGCCTCCTTGGTGGCGGGATCGGCCCGCTCCGCCGGCTCATTGGCAAAGCGGAACAGCCGGTCGGTCGTGGTGACGATGTTTTCGATCTCGGAACTTGCCTGCGCTTCCAGCAAGGGGATCGAGTTGATGAGCACGGACTGGTTGGGGATGAGCTGTCCGGAAACGCAAAGCTCCGCAAGCGCCGCCCGTGCGTTGATGCAGGCCTTGAGCACCGCCTTGCTCTCCACGTCTTCGCGCGGGGGAAGGGGAGGCAGCGCGTTATAGGGCGTGTCCGGTTGAAATGACATGTCGCGAGCTCCCGTTCTGATCGACACATTGCAACGGATATGTCGCTGTCATCGACATAACAGCCAAACATGTCGATGGAAAGTAATTTTATCGACATGTTTATGTCTCGTAAGCTGGTTTTTCAAGCGCGGAGACTATGAATAGCTGACATAACCCCGCTTGGACACGGTGATCGCTCGCGCCTCTTTCTGATGGCAGAACCACAATCTTCCACTGCAAGGCGGCGGCTTGCAAACTCGCCACGGATTTGGCTTACCATACTATTGTGAATGGACGCGCTCGGGGTACTATCCGCTACATGACCATAGAGCCTCTGCCGCAAAACCATGATGACCTCGTTCTCTCAATGAACGAGACGGGTCTGGATCAGGACATCATATCAGTTCTCGCCGCGCAGGCGCGCCCCGCCCTTCTTTTGCGGACGTCTCAGAGCGAGGAAGACTCGATCTCGCTGGGAGCATCCAAGATCGGGGGCAGGCCAGACCTCCCGCCGGATATGGCTTGGCCAGTAAGGCCTCCATACCCGGATGCGCACAACAGAGCTGCGCATTACAGAAAGGAAGCCGACCGCCTGCTTGCGGAATCAAAAAAGCCGGCTGCCTGGATGACGTCAGAACAGGCTCAGCGCTTCAGCTCGGAGTATCAGAAGAAGGCGGACGCTATTGAATCGGAATTCCCGCTGGCGTTTTTCGGACAGTTCAATCTAGCCGATCTAAGCAGGGAAGCCGGTTTTGATGCGATCTTTCCCAGCGATGGCCGCCTGCTTCTGTTCTATGATTTCTGGGAACAGCCGGAGGAGTTCACCCCCGAGGCTTCAGTGGGATGGCGCCTGTTGTGGGATACAACACCCGTCTCGGCGCTCGTCCGAATGCCGATTCCAGACGCATTGTCATCGATCTCGGGCGACGACTGGTCATGCGTTTTTCGTGCGGCTCAAATTTCTACCCAAACCATTCTCACGCCGATCGAGCTCAATGACAAATCATGGAATGCATTTCCGCTGGATGACGAGCCGGCGCTGCAGGCCTATCAGGAGTGGTTATCCCGATTCGGGACGCCAGACATGACCGATCGGGACAATCATCAGTTCGGAGGCTTTCCGCAAACATTGCAGAATGGCCTGCAGGCTCGCAATCAGTTGGCGGCCAATGGCCTGAACTGTGGTCTATCGGAGGCTTGGGAGACGGATGCCGCGAAAGAACTTCTGAAGGCCGCCAAAGATTGGAGGCTTGTTTTGCAGATTGGCGTTGATCGCCATGCGGGTATCCCTCAACCCGGTGCCTATTACGTGATGATGCGGGAACAGGATATCGCAGCCCGACGGTTCGACCGCGCGCGCGTAACCTACCAATGTGATTGATCAGGCTCGCGTTCTCGTTTTGCTCCGTCCTGGCGGCGTTAGGCGGAGAGCCTACAACCCTGCCGCTTTGGTGAGATTAACGCGGAACCTGTCACGCCTGCGCTGGTATCGCCTTGTCATCTCGGCCGACGCATGGCCGAGCTGCTTCTGGACATAACGCTCGTCGACCTCGGCCGAGGAGGCAAGGCCCGCTCTCAAGGAGTGACCGGAGAACAGTTTTTTCCGTTCGGCCTCCGGCAACTCGCCGCGAATGCCGGCGGCGAGAACAGTCTTCTTGATGAGGCGGGCAATCTCCTGGTCCTTCAGCCGTTCGGGGCCGACGGCCTTGCCTTTGCCGGTGACCCGGCGGAACAGGGGGCCGTGGCCGATCCTGCCGAGTTTCAGCCAGGTTTCGACCGCGGCGACCGGGCAAGTGAGATCCGAGGAACCACGGCCAATCTCCACCTCGCGCCAGCCGGTCTTGCCGCGCAGCGTTACCAGCATCCCCTTGTCGAGGATTTCGATCCAGCCGTTGCCGTCTTCCGTCTGGTCGCGGCCGCAATCGAGCGCGACGATTTCCGAGCGGCGCAGACCGCCGGCAAAGCCCATCAGCAGCATGGCGCGGTCGCGCAGGCCGCGGAGCGTACCGCGGTCCAGTGTTTCGACCATGGCGATCAGCTCTTCCGGCAGGATCGCCTCCTTCTGGCGCGGCGGGGCGGCATGGCGATTGCGGATGCCGGCCAGCACCGTGGCGATGTGACGATCGCGGCGATCGAGCGCGAGGCCGCGCTGCGCATAATTCCATGAGATTGCCGACAGCCGTCGCTCGATGGTGGAGACCGCGCTCGGCTTTGCCCGGGGAGCGGCTTCCCCGGAGGCAAGCGCGGTGATGTAGAGCCCGACCGTCTCGGGATCCGGGGTGAGGGCGGAGAGCCCTTGCCGCCGGCACCAGCTCGAAAAATGCGCCCAGTCGGCGGCATAGGCGCGCCGTGTATTGGCCGAACTCGAGGCGTCGACATATCCGCGGGCGCGTTCGACCAGCGGCGCAAGATGTCCCGTCAGCGCGCCTGACGACCCGGACGGCTGCACTTCATAGGCGGCCCCTGTGCCGAGAGACGGGCTGGCGTGCGGATCGGCGTCGTTTTCGGGCATGGAGGGCCTCAAAATGGGTTTTTTCTTTATAATGAGCATTATGAACGATAATGCAAGATTATCAATCGTAATGAAGAAAAGACAAGCTGTGCGGTTATATCGATTATGCTGGCATAAACCGCTCGTATCATATACCCTCAACGCCATGGATTCGATCACCACGCCACACGTCAAAACCGCCGCGCCCACCGCGCCCCTGCCAGCCTGGGCCCGCCCGCGCGGCCCCGATATGAGCGAAGCCGATGCCGCTTTCCCGGCCGGTATCGCCCTGAAATCACTGGATGATCTCGTCCGCGCCGAACCGCCATGGGCCGGCTGCTGGAGGGAGCGGCAGGCCTTGAAATGCGCTGCCGCCGCCGTCCGCCTGACCGGCCGTACCGAGGACGAACACGCGTTGCGTGACGCGCTTTTGCTTACCGTCGCCGGCGACGATCCAGGACCGGCCGGAAAGATGTTTTCGGCCTACAAAAGGCTCGCCGCCCGAAAACCCGGGTTTGCCGCTAAGCAGGTCGAAGGTCTCGCCGACCTGACGGGTCTCGTCTTCGACGACCAACTTGCCTCTATCCCGGTCCTCGCGGATACAGCACTTCAGTCCGGCCGGGCCGTTCCCTTCGTGGTCGCCGACTTTGTGACCGCGGTCCTCGCCATCCGCCCGGATGCCGAGCCGCTGGCCTGGGCCATGGCCGACATGATGATCGCCACCTTGCTGAAATGGAACCGGCCCGTGCCGCTGCTGATGGCCGAGCGCTATGGCCCGGCGTTTCGGACCATCGGCGGCAGGGGACGCGTGCGGCCGGGCGAGCCGGCGTTCCCCCGTGCGGTCTGTCTCGCCATCGCCGACGGAGCCGTGGCCGCATTGCGCTCTGCAGATCCGATCGCCCGCCGCGCCGAAACGCTTGTGGCCATGGCGCCGAAGGTGCGGACCAAGGGCGCGGGCCCGGTTATTCAGAAACTGCTGGACGAAGACGCTATCCCGGCGAGCGCGCCCGGCAGCAACCTCTCCCGCTGGGCCGCAACCCGCCTGTTCGAACGGCTCGAAGGTTTTGGCGCCGTGCGCGAATTATCGGGCCGGTCGTCGTTCCGGATGTATGGGCTTTGACCATGACCGGATCCCCTGCCCCCAAAACACGCCGCCGGAAAGCGAACGCCGCAGCCGGACGAGAAGGGGCGAACGCCGCAGACGACCGTCTGTTTGATCGCGAGCTCGAGGCGCTGCCGCCCGAACTGCGCTGGCGCGAATGGATGCTCAGGGTTGAGGCGGTGATCTTCGCCGCCGCCGAGCCGGTTACCCGCGAAACACTTTCCCGCGTCGTCGGCAGGGACTGCAGCATCGACCTGCTGATCGATGATCTCCGCGAAGAACTCACCGGCCGGCCCTACGAAATCGTTCCGGTCGCCGGCGGCTGGCAGCATCGCAGCCGCCCCGCCTATGCCGACGCCATCCGCGCCTCCGCGGCGCCAACAAGGGGTGGCGTGTCAGCACTCTCCGAGTTCGAATCCATGGTGCTGATGGCCATCGGCTATTTCCAGCCCATCACCCGCGCCGAACTGTCAAAAATCTTCGGCAAGGAGGTCAGCCGCGACACGATCGGCTCGCTCCGCAACGCCGCCCTCATCGCCTCGGGCCCCCGCAGCCCGACACCCGGTGCGCCCTACACCTACGTCACGACAAAGCATTTCCTGTCAGCATTCGGCATGGAAACGCTCCGCGATCTGCCCGATATCGAGGCGCTGGAGGATGCCGGACTGCTCAGCAGAGCCGCCGTGCAGGAGGAGGCGATGGCGGCCGAGGTGGAGGGCGAGGAGGAATAAGGCTGTTTCCGCAGGGCTCGCGAGACTCCTTGAACCTTCATGACGACTGCCACCCCGAACCCGCCTTCAGTTGAAGGCGGCCTGAAACTGCGTCGCCATCAGCGAAACATGGGCTTCAAGCGGCGGCCGAAGCTCGAATGCGCGGGCGTCATGGGAAAAGTCGAACAGACGCACGAGGCTCCATTCGTGGCGACGGGCGTCCGCCACCTCCAGCTCGTTTCTCGAGATATAAAAAGGCGTGCGCTCCCATCCATTCGTCGTTTTCACCTCGATCAAACGTGGAAATCCGTCGGGCGCGAAACTGGCAATATCATAGCCTGCGCCGTCACCGTCCTCCTGGGAGACCCAGCGGACCTTCGCGGCCAGATCCCTCCGACCCGAGGCCGCAAGATGGGCGCGTTCGTGATGGAAAACGCGCTCTTCGCCGGCTTTGCCAAGCGCGCGGTTTCGCTCATCCCTTCCCGCCACATCAAATCTGCGCGCGATCGCCTCGATCTGTGACAGTTCGGCCGGAGGCGGCGCATTCTGCATCGTCGGCGGCACGCCGAAGAACAGGGGCGGGGCTTCAGCGAAACCTGGATGCATTTTCGCCGCGCTCGCCGTTTCGAACGACGGGTTCCTGGCAAGCCATCGCGAAACGGCCTCCGCCAGCGCCATCTGAAAATTGAAGCGGGGTTGGTAGCCGCCGATGTAGGGAAGGCCGAAGCCGATCAGCGCGGCCGAGATGTTGCAGTTCTTGAACTCGATCGAGCCTTTGGACCGGCCAAGGGACTGCTGCAGGCGCCGGTTGTTCATCGCCTTGTTATAGGCGCGACCGGCCAGCTCATTCTTCAGCATGTCGAAGTAGACGGCGACGATCGCGTCGTTTTCCGGATCAGACCAATGCTCAGCGTTCATGGCGCCAGGCTATGATGGCAAAACTGCTTTGTCACGGAGAGAATCCCGTCAACCGAGCATCTGCAGCCCATGCTTCTGTACCAGCGACAGGAGCTTGAGCGCCGGCCCGCTCGGCCGTTTGGCGCCGGTTTCCCATTTCTGCACCGTCGACGGGCTTGTGTTCAGGTAACGGGCAAAGACCGGCTGGCTGACGTGATTGTGTTCGCGCAGAGCCTTGATCGCGTCAGGCGTCAGTTCCTGCGGGATTACAAGGCAGTCCTCATCGAAGGTCCGCATTGTTTCCTTGTCGATGGTCCCGGCTGCATGCATACCTTCAACCGTACTGTGGATCGCCTCGAAGGCGTCGCTCTTGAACTTGCGTTTAGTCGCCATTGCCTATCTCCAGCAGGGCGCCGATCCCGAGTTCCGCCTCGAGGTCGGCAGTCGTCTTTCGACGGTAAAGCTCTTCGAGCTTCCGGAATGCCGCAAGCTCGTCATCATCAATGTTCGCCCGGTCCTTCTTGGCGAAGAGATAGGCGAATACGTGAGAACTCTCCGGCTTTTGCCAGAACGATGGACCGATGCATGTTTTCGTTGAGTCGCTTCTTGAAGACGCCACCACCGAGATCGTCGGCCTGACCAAGGGCAACCTGATGGATTGCCTTCGACAGAGCCTTGTCGGAAATTCGGGCCTTCTTTGCCGCCTTTGCGAACCACGCTGTTTTGAACACTCGTTCTGACATTTATCTATATAGCACCTAGTGCTATATTCCTCAAGGTTGAAAAGGCAGCTATGCCGCCTCCCATACCTGATTTAGAATTCGGGCGGCAAGCGCTGCCTTGTCCTGTGGCAGAAAGCGGCCATAGTGCTCTTGAACGACATCCGGCGTATCCTGGATCGCGTAGCTCGCCTGTTCGTAAGAGCCGGTCTGCTTGAGGATGTGCGTTGCCAGGATGTCGCGCAGATTATGAGGGCCGTGCGGCAGCAACCCCTTGATGGCGCCGCGACCGGTGTATGGATTATAGATCCCATAACGCTGTATCACCGTGCGCCAGGCTTCATAGAACGTGGTGGAGCCGTATGCCGCCTGCTTGCTGGTCGTCTTCACCGTTTTGACGAACAGGGTGCCGGGATCATCTGCCGGTCCGAGCAATACGCCGCGGTGACGATCGATATAGGCCTCGAGGTATTTGTAGAGATCGAGCAGGTCGGGCAGGATCAGGCGGAATGGCTTTTGTCCGAAGAAGGACGAGCCGGAGTTCTTGAAGGCCACGGACGGTATGAGCACTTCCCATCCGCTATCGCGGTCGCTCCAGCGTAGCTCGCCGCATTTCATGTCTTCCAGCCGTCGCTCGGATGTCGGGAACTGGCCGCGAGGGCAGACGCGAAGCTGGCGAAGGTTCTTCTGCCGAAGTCCCAGATGCAGACCGAGACGAAGCAGCAGGAACGACCGCACCGCCTCCGCAGCCGCGCGCGGATAGCGGTCTTCGTCTGGCATGCGTCTCAAAATCTCGTCAGTGATCTTGCGATATTCCGAAAGTGGGCTGTCCGCTTCCAGAACGCACATGATCGGTTCGAAGGGGTCGCGATGCACCCGCATCACTCGCTGGATTTCTTTTGAGCGGTAGCCGGCATGACGGTGGAACGCATCGCAGGCGCCATGCCAGTCCCGAGAGGCAAACGCGATCTCCTCCGGCGCAATCAAGCCTTCGATCGGGCGAACTTTCTGCAAGAGTTCGGGATGCTGCCGGATCCAGCCCACCTCTGAGCGAGTGAGGGATTGCGCGACCATCAGCATGTCTTCTTCCCATTTGGTGTAGAAACCACGGCGCTGTTCCCGCCATTGCAGATACCAATCCCAGACACCAGGGAAGATCAGGAGCCCAAATGTCAGCTGGCTGAGCGGAACGCCACGGCCTTTGACAATGCCGGCAGGAGAGGCGGCAAGCGCGCCGAACATCAGACCGAGATGTTCGATCTTCTGCGATGCCGTTTCCTCGCCCCAGACCCCGTTTCTTTGCAACCCGATCGCCGTCAGCGTCGACGTCTTGAACCGGATGAGATCGGCCATCTCCATTGCCAGCCGCGGCGGCGCATCGACGACACCGGATAGCAAGTCGGGATCCTCGAAAGATTGCACAACCGTATTGTGAATGTTCTCCGCCAGGGAATGCTCCCGGGGAGAAAGCGATCCGCCACCATAGGTGACGCCAGGAAAGCGAATGGCATAACGCTGTTTGCTGGCCTTGGCCTGATAGCGCCGATAGTCGGTTGTTCCCGAGATGATGACCCGGCGGACCCAATCAACAATCTCCTCCCGCTTGCTGAAGGGAAGACTGCTGAAATCATCAGGAAGGTGCACCGCAATCCGTCTTCGCTCGGCAGGACTGATATCGCCAAGGTCGTGACCATGGAGAGAGCGGTTCTGGTGTGGCAGCTTCGCCTTGAAATATCCTTCCGGCAATCGGTACCGCTTTTCGATGCGGGAGAGAATTCGGAAACTCGTGACCGATCTCGGCACGCTTTTGCCCTCAAACCAGGATAGCATCGTCTTGTGGTCGAATGTTTCATCGAGCCGGACGATGGCGCGATAAAGCTGCCAGTAGTTCTCGCCGAACCGACGCATCTGATAGGCAAGAGCCTCCTGGAAACCATCGGGATCATGTGCCGCATCGAACAGCGGCTCCGGGAACTCGTGGATCGGCTTCGGCTTGGGGCCTCTTGAAACCCGCGTGGGTTCCGGTTGTGAAAGGCTAGCCGTAGTTCGCCGATGCTTTCGGGTGGAAGAGCCTTTAACACTTGAGGCATCGCGAGCGGCATTCCCTTGTCGGACCCTAGGCTTTGGCGCCTGGCCGTCCTCGGACAGGGCAGGGGCGCCGAGCCATCGAGTGATTGCATCCAATGCAATGCGGAACTGCTTCTTCAAATCAGCGGAAATCTCATCCTCAATCCCACAGCCATCGATGACTGCAGCCCAGTCGATGCGTCCGTTCCGCAACGGTGGTGACTTTCGATAGGTGACAAGGCTGGTGAGATAGGACTTGATCTTCTCCAACGTGCGCTTAGTCGCGACCGGCGCTATGCGTACCTCGCAGAATTTTGAGATTTTTTGCTGAAAGTGATGTGATGAGGGATCATTTCTTGGCATGCTCTTATTCCGTTGCAATCGGCACCAACGCCGAGAGGAACCGGAGATAGAAATTGCTGTTTAACAAATGATGCACTCAGCAAAGCGAATGTCGACTACGGTGACGTGCCTCCGATACTGGATTGGCAATTTCGAACATTTTGGAACCGGCGTTTCGCGCCGCTATCGCCCTCACGCGTCTCGACGAGCGTATCGCTCGCTCATCGTTCGGCGCCGGCTTCCGCGAGCGCTAAAACTTCGCCGATGCCTGCGCCTCGCTGCGGATCGACGGCGAACTTGTCCATCTCGAAGACCTCGTCCTCCACGACGCCACCCGCGATATCCGCACCCCCACCCATGAGCTGACAATCGCCCGCGACGTGCTGCGCACCCGTCGGCGGTTTGGGCGCTGTCATCGGAAGGCATTCGCACGCTCCGGCAGACATCGGAGAACGCCTCATCCGGCACTGAGGCGGTGGAGGCCGCCAGCACAGTGCGGAGCGCGGCTGCGATCGATCCGGAAGGGGAGGGGAAAGAAATCGATGAAACCAAAGGGCTTCCCGGCGTCGACTATGCCACCATCGATGCGGTGCTCGTCCGATCGGAGGCGGCCATCGAGGATGCAACCCGGCCTGGTCGCGCCGGTGGCCGTGCGATGGCCAGCCGTCCCGAGAAGGATCCGATGATCTATGACCTCGACTGGGACGAGCATGCCCGGCTCGATGAATGATGTGGTGTGTTGCGTCAGGCCGAAAACCTGCTGGCGGTGCTACAGGCGATCGTTGCCCTCGATGCCTGGAACGAATTGTCAGTCCTGCAGCATGCGGCCTGGCTTGGCCGGCTGTTCTCCGCCGCGATCCTGCGCCAGGCCGGCGTCAAGTCAAGCACGCATCTTGCCGCCATAAATCTCGGCGTTAAAGCCATTCCCGTCGATCGGCGCCGGCATCGTGATCGGGAGACCCGGTTGCTAGCCATCGCCCACGGGTTTTTGGCGGCCGCCGAGATTGGCTTGAAAGGGCATGACCGGCTGACGCTGGCGAAGACAATGATGGACCGAAAGCTCGACGGGCGCCGGACGTCTTCAAAGCTGCCGGAACTGGTCGAGCTTGTGATGGCGAAACCGCTCGTGTCGTCAGGGATGGTGGCGAAGGCGCTCGACGTCCCGCCGCAGGCGGTGCGGCGGATTGTTTTGGAACTGGGGCTCATCGAGATGACGGGGAGGGGGAGGTCTCGGACTTGGGGCGTGCTTTGACGCAAGTGGCTCAGGCGGCCTCTGAAGGCTATGGGCAGAATCGACTAAGGAAACCGGTTGGCTAGATACTTGCTGAAACCGTCCAGTATGCGCCGGTCGCTTTCGGAACACTCGGCTGACAGAGCTTGTATCTCGGCGGTCGCCTTTGGCAGCGTGGTCCAGGGCGCGTCGGTGATCGATCCGTCCAGTCTTCGCTGGACCTCTCCGCGGAGTGCTGATTGGCGGTGCTGAGCTAGTAGGTCGGGCCGCTCGTGCAGAACCAGCCGTTGTGCGAGCCGTTGCAGTCGCCGATCTCCGAACCTACCGATGAAGTTCGCGCGATCTGGCCAATGTGCGAGATGAAATTGCTGACATAGTGCTCCATCTGTATCCCCGATGTAGTCTTCGTAGATTTGCTCTTCGACGTGCTCAGAGGTCGGCCAGACCGGCTGGCTTGCCTGGATTGCGGTCGACAATCTTCGCAAAAACTCCTCGTCAGTACGAACTTTCTGAGCCACGCGCTCAATGTCTTGGGAAGGCGCGGGCAGCAGACTTTGGTCTTCGAGTTCCCAGAGTTGGGCCATGACGGGAGATGCATTCGCCCGCAGCTTTCGGATTGGTCCGTCAGGGCGGCTTACTTCGACGAACAGCTCTTCGTTCGACAGCCGACCCAGCGAATCCATATCTGTCGCCAGATCGAGGCAATAGTGCAAGTTCCGGTCGGTCGGATGTGTGCTAACGAGCGTGACGCACACGAAGTCACTGCCAGCCCTATCGTCCAAGAGTGCGAAAGTTTCCTCCTCTTGAACAAACTCCACCACATTCCGGCGGTTTGCGAACCTGGAGAAGCTCGACCATGCGTCGGGAGCACGATCTCGGATAACTCGGCACAGCGCTAGGGTCGTCTGCGCGTCAGACAGGGCATCGTGGCTACGGTCGAATTGAATGCCGTTTGCTTGGCCGATATCTGATAGCCGAAAAGATCGCCGGCCCTCAGGGTTTACAGGTATTGTGAGGGCTCCGGGGTTGAGAAGAGCGACGGCGCGAGCGAGCCTTAAGACGTCACCACGATTATTATTGATGCTCGTGACGTACATCGGGTGCCGTAAGTTTTGATAGAACGCCTGCCGAAGGAACTCCTCGTCGAACCGTATGGAGTTGAATCCTAGAAACATGGAGGGGCTCCACCGAAGAAAAGCCTCATGAATCTCGCAAACTGCTTTGTAAAGAGATGGTACGGTGGGATCGATGATCTCCTCGATCGTAAGACCTGTAACGAGCAAGGCTTTCGGGGATGGCAGAATGCTCGGAAGAAGCCGGGCTCGAATGTGCAGAGGTGTATCTATCTGCTCCAACTCGTCGTCGGTATGTATCGCCGCGAACCGCAGAATCTGATCGAAACGCTTGTGAAGTCCGCTCGTTTCCAAATCGTAGACAACGAACCCCACGCCGCTTCTACCTTTATAGTTGCTGTAAGCGATATTGGAGCGCTACGGGGCTTACCTTGAATTTCTTGGCAACTGAGGCGATGGCCTCTTCGTCTTCCAAATCAAAGTTTTTTCCACCGAGCGCTTCGATCAAAACTGCCTTCGGCATCAGAAGCTCGGCAGCGAAATTGTTGGCTTCAATTTCGACGGCGTCTGTTCCCTCGGAGGCTAGCGTATCGCGTCTAAGAACGCCTTTGTCGACGTGAACCTTGGATTGCAGTCGCTCTTCGTGAAGCACGAAATGGGCGAGTTCATGTGCAATCGTGAAGCGCTGGCGTGTTGCGCTATGCAATGAGTTCACTCCGATAATCTTCTTGCCATCTTTGATGAACGCCATGCCGGACAAGTCACCGTCGAACGGGGCATACTGGACGGCAATCCCCATGCTTCGGACGATGCGATCCACAGGGACTGGCGCAGTTCGGACGTTGAATTGCGCCAATATCTCTATGGCTCGCTCGCGAGCTGTCTGCTTATCGACCATGGTTAGCGCGATCCGAGTGTTCGGACAAAGTGCTCAATCTGCGCGCGCTCGCGGTCATTGACATCGCTCCCCTCAAATTGAACCGGTTCCGAGTTCTCGGCGAACCAAAACGACTCTGGGACGAGATCAGTTATCGACTTAATCTCAAGCGCGTTTGCCAGCCGGTAGAGCTGGTGGAGAAGCACTTTCTGCCGACCAGTCTCGATATTCGCCAATGACGCTCGCGTCAGATCGATCCGCCCAGCCACGTCGGCTTGGGTGAGTCCCAGTTCGTGTCGGCGCTTGGCAACAGCCAATCCGAAAATTCTGTAAATTTCCATGTCGGACATTGTGAACAAAACAACAACTGTTCGCGAAAATTGTCAATAGGGCTCACCTCGAATGTGCGCATTAAAAACATTACGAAAAATTAATGTGTGTGATATAGACAGCAAATCGATTCTGCTGTTCCATATTGATGCGAGAAAACGATCAGTGAAAGGACCGAAGAGATGCGGATCTCTGAAGCAGAAATTGAGGCAGCAGCCATGAGCAAGGAAAAGCAGTTCGCGTTTGAATGGAGCGACGAAACGTTCGAGTTCCGGACGGAGCATATCGAAGACGCCAAAATCGTCGGTGTGCAGATCGGCGAGATCGCCAAAGCGTATCCGATTGAGGCCTTCGCCATTCTTCGTCATTTGAAGGGCGGCGAACTCGAATCGATCCGACCGACCGAGGCGGTGGATTTGACCGATCCCGGTGTCGAGCGCTTCTTTGTTGTGAAGGGGCCGAGCAACAACCGCTTCACCGTGGAAGGTCGCTCAATGGAGTGGCCACAGGATTTGCTTGCGGCTAAGCACATTAAGTTCTTGGCTAACGCGGGGCACGACCAGACGCTTTTCCTAGACACTGATGACGGCGATATAGAGTTCGATGATGAGGATATCGTCGATTTGTCGCCCCGCACCGTCGAGCGCTTCAAGCTTCGCAAGGCAAAAAAGACCGTCACGGTCTATTATAAGGAAAACGCCTTCGAGCTCGAACGCCGCAAGTGGACGACCGAGGAATTGCTGGCTGCCTTTCCGGTTCCCGCCGGCTACAAGCTCGATCTGATCGGCGCCGACGGTGAATTCAATGAACTGAAGCCTGGCGAAGTGATCAAAGTTCGGGAAGGCATGGAATTCTCCTCGCATCCCCCGGTAGGGCAGTCGTCATGAGTAGCCCTACTGTCGAACTGCAGAAGCTCCGCAAGATCTGCCCCAAAGCCGAACTTTGGGAGGAGGGCGGCCAGCCGGCCGTCTTCCTACCGGGGCTCAAGATCAAGTACGCGGGCGCGCGCGTTGCCGTCGATGCTCTTCTTATGCCGGGCTATCACAGCGGATATTCTACACGCCTGTTTCTCGATAAACCCTTCGTCAATCGCGGGCAAAACTGGACGACGCATACCGTTGCGGGAAACACCTGGCACGCCATGTCATGGAACGGTGTCGCGGCGTCGTTGGGATGGGATGAAATTCTCGCCGCGCATCTGGGGCCTCTGCAATGAATGTCTGTCTGAAAATCAATGGAGATCTTCTCGATAAAGTTCGATCAGACCTCCATCGCCCCCATCCCTTCGCTCATGAGCGGGTTGGGTTTCTCATCGCTGCAGCTGCTTCCGACGGGCAAGGTGGGATCATGTTGCTCGTCCGCCGATATCAGGCTGTGGCAGACGAGGATTATGAGCGGCATCCGAAGGTCGGCGCTCAGATCGGCTCGGATGCAATGAGAAAGGCTGCACAAGCCAGCTATCGGCCGCCGAGCTCCCTTCTTCATGTCCACACCCACGGCGGCCACGGTCGCCCTGGCTTTAGCCGCACTGATTTGGATAGCGCTGTGACGTTTGTGCCAGGGTTTTTCGAGACCGCGCCGCGGATGCCCCATGGCCTTCTCGTGCTGAGCGACGATTCCGTTCACGGATTGCTCTGGACGTCAGCAGATCGTCCGGCGATCCCAATCACTTCCTTCAAGAGAATTTCTGCTCCTATTCGGGCAGACTGGAGCGCCTCATGACTTGGCTGGATCGGCAGAGCTTCCTTGGAGAAGATAGCACTCAAACTCTCGACGATTTAACTGTGGGTCTTGTTGGCCTTGGTGGCGGTAATTCGCATGTCGTTCAGCAGTTGGCGCATCTGGGTATTGGCGGGTTTGTCCTCATCGATGACGACATGATCTCCGATAGCAACCTCAACCGGCTGGTTGGCGGAACGTGCGCAGACATCGCCGAAGGACATGCGAAAACAGAAATATCTAAACGCGTGATTATGAGCGTCAATCCAAGTGTCCGCGTTTCCTGTCACAAGGCAAAATGGCAAGAGGTTGCTGATCAGCTGCGGATTTGTGACATCGTGGTTGGCGGCGTTGACCGCATCATTGCCAAAAGCGAGCTCGAAGCGTTCTGCCGGCGCTTCCTTATTCCTTACATTGACATGGGAATGGACGTGCATCGTCTCGGCAAGGGCGACGAGTTTTTGGTCGCGGGACAAGTCGTGCTGTCTTCCCCCGGCGCTCCGTGCCTACGCTGTCTTGGGATCGTGACAGATAATGCGCTAGCTGATGAGGCAGGTCGATACGGAGAGGCAGGCAGCAAGCCCCAGGTCGTATGGCCCAACGGAGTCCTAGCCTCTGCCGCCGTCGGTTTGCTCGTCCAATTGTTTACGCCATGGCACGGAAAGCCGGTCCGATCAGCATACTTTGCTTATGATGCGAACGAGGGCACGATGGTCGCGTCAGAACGTTTGCGTCGGAGAGCAGATAAGCCCTGCCACCACTTTCCGCTTGCGGATGTGGGGGACCCTCGGTTCGACATACGAGATCTTCTCAACGTTATCGAGGACGATGGCCTGAAGGAAGAGATTGCCCTCTCTTGCCGACCCTCAATCAACTGGATCACTCGGCTCTTAAAATGGCTGCGGTTCAATATCACCAAAATTTAAAATCGCATGCGCTGGGCCTATCGCGAGATGATTGATTTAATTCCGACTTTTTAGTCGGCAAATCAGAGTGCTTCGATAGCGGCTGGTATGAACGCGCTTCAGACCAACCGTCGTCGTCTGCATGTAACCCTATCGCGATTTTAAGAAAATCAACGTAATGCTATGTGTAGCGTAATATTTGAGTATTGGGGAGGAAACCGTGAAACTTGTCCGATTGCGCCTATCAAATTTTCGTTCGTTCGGACCGGTGGCCACGGAAATCCGGCTGAACGACATGAGCTTTCTCCTCGGGCCGAACGGCACTGGCAAAACGGCTGTGCTCCAAGCACTTGCTCGAATGTTCAGTATCGATCCGGCGCAGCGAAAGATCCGCGTATCCGACTTTCACGTCCCTTTCAATGTTGCTTTGACAGACCTTCCTGAAGACCGAGATCTCTGGATTGAGGCAGATTTCGAATTTCCGGAGTTGGCAGTCGAGGGCGATATCGAAGAAGATCTTCCCGCGGTGCCAGGTAATTTCGCTCACATGCAACTGGCTACGGCCGTTGGTCCGGCGGTGGTGCGCTATCGGCTGAAGGCGACGATCGATAGCGACGACTATATCGAGGAAACCTTCACCTATGTCACTCGTGACGACGATCATGGGTTGCCGGTCGAGGAGAGTCGTGCGTCTAAGCATGACCGCAATGCGATCCAAGTGCATTATCTTCCGGCCCGCCGGAACCCGGCCGATCATATCTCGTATTCTGCAAATGCACTCATTGGTCGGCTGCTTCGTTCGGCGGACTGGAGCGGCGAGCGAGAAGATATCGCGGAACTCACTGCGGAGATCAGCGAAGCACTCATCGAGAATGCCGCCGTTGACGGCATCACGCAGGAGCTGGCTAACCGCTGGGGCGCTTTGCACAAGGGAGCGCATTTTGCGAATCCTGCCGTTTCGTTCGGACAAAGCGAACTAGAAAATTTGCTTCGCCATCTCAGCGTCGGTTTCACGCCTGGGTATGCAGAATCGATAGTCGATTTCACACGACTGAGCGACGGACAACAGTCTCTCCTCTATATTGCCTTGGTACTTGCCGCGCATGGCACTGGCAGCAAAGTTTTGAACGGCGAGCTCGCGGCCGCATTTGACATTGAGAAGCTGCGTCCGGCAGTCTTCACACTTGTCGCGATCGAAGAACCGGAAAACAGCCTCTCGCCGCATTATCTTGGGCGAGTGGTGAAATCGCTGACTGACTTCGCAAGAGGCAGAGATGCCCAATCCCTCCTTGCAACACATTCGCCTTCTCTCCTCAGGCGAGTGCCCCCAGAGCATGTCCGCTATTTGCGCCTGAACGAAAACCGTGCAACCGTCGTCAAGCCAATCAAGCTGCCAGATGGGGATGCAGCTCAAAAGTTCGTCCGCGAGGGTGTGCAGGCATTTCCGGAACTCTATTTTTCCCGGTTCGTCGTCCTTGGAGAAGGGGATAGCGAAGAAATTGTCCTTCCTCGTTTGATGGCCGCACGTGGAATTCTCACAGACGATGCATCTGTGTCGGTTGTCCCGCTTGGCGGCCGGCATGTGAACCACTTCTGGCGGCTCCTGCATGGCTTAGGGATCCCGCACGTAACGCTGCTCGACCTTGATCTCGCGCGCCATCAGGGGGGGTGGGGTCGGGTTAAGTATGCCGCTAAACAGCTGCGGAACTACAGCGATATTGTCGCGGTCGATTTCACGGACGACGACGTTGAGGAAATTCCCGCATGGGACGACGAGCAAGGATTGCTTGTTAACGACGACGGCTGGATCAATCGTCTCGAAAGCCACAAGGTCTTCTTTTCAAACCCGCTCGACCTGGATTTTATGATGCTCGAGGCCTACCCGCAGGCCTACAAAGTCGAGGCCGACGAGTTGGAAACCGCGGACGCAGATGCGCTCAAAGCGGTCCTCGGGAAGAAGCACGACGGAGTCGTAAATCAGTACACAGATGAGCAGCTCGAATATTTCGACGCTTACCACAAGCGATTCAAACTGGGCAGCAAGCCAACCTGGCATGTCCGAGGCATGGCCGGGATGGAGGACGATGAGTTCGTGGCCAGTTTGCCTGACGTCCTCGATCGGATGTTCGATGCGATTGAAGCGGCCCTTGTGGAACTGCCGGGATGAAACCCGAACAATGGAAACCGGCAGGGGGGCTGCAGCTTGAACCAAATGCGCTCATCGCGGCGAAAGTGAACGACCGAAATCTCGCGCTTACCGCAGGGCCGGGCGCCGGGAAAACTGAGATGCTCGCGCAGCGCGCCGATTTCCTGTTGCGCACGGGGACCTGCCGATACCCAAAAAGGATCCTTGCGATCTCTTTCAAGGTGGACGCGAGCCATAATCTCAAAGCACGGGTTCGCAAGCGCTGTGGTCCCGACCTCGCTCGACGCTTGGACAGCCACACTTTTCACGCCTTTGCAAAACGGATCATTGATCGCTTTCGTCTGGTTCTCACCGGACAAGACGCACTCGATGAGGATTATAGCATCGGCCCAAACCGTATCGAAAGAGTCTCGATCACTTTTGCGGATATGGTGCCTTTGGCAGTGCAGATCCTCGAAACAAGTGCGCTTGCCAGAAATGCGATCAGGCAGACCTACAGCCACGTTTTCCTTGACGAATTTCAAGATTGCACGAACACGCAGTTCAGGCTGATTGAAGTCTGCTTTCGTGGCACGCGTACCAACCTCACAGCAGTTGGTGATACCAAACAGCGCATCATGGGGTGGGCAGGCGCACTTGAGGGCATCTTTGCTACCTATGCGGAGAATTTTGATGCTCGGCCATTAAACCTATACCAGAATTTCCGCTCGAAGCCGCGGCTTCGTCGGATGCAGAATGCGATGGTCCGTGTAATGGATCCGCCTGCGGCAGTTGATGACGATGCTCTGCCCGGGGACGACGGCGAGATTGAAGTCTTGAGGTATTCTGACTCTGACGAGGAAGCCGCTTCGCTTGCTGACACGGTTCGTCGTTGGATCGATGTCGAGGGGATCGAGCCTTCAGAAATTGCGATCCTGGTGAGCAAGCAGCAAAACTTGTATTGCCAGAAGTTAACTGGCGCCTTTCAAGAGCTGGCGATCCCTTTCCGCGAGGAAGATAATTCTCAAGATTTGGCTGCGGAACCTGTCGCGGCCTTCATCGTCGATTTCTTCCTCGTGGTCGGCTCCGACCGGCAGCCGGCTGCCTATAGCCGCCTCTTGGAAGTCGTGGTGATGCAGCACGAGCAGGATGAAGAGCGCGAATTTGGCTCCCGCGCGCGGTGGGACGGGTTTGTCGCTCAAGTCAGGCAGCAGTTAAAGGCCGGAACACTCGACCTCTCCGATAGGCAGGTCATAGGCGCGACGGTAGATCAGCTGCTTGCAGTGATCGGGCGCGACGCGATAGTTTCGCTTGCCCCTGACTATGCCAAGGGCAACCGACTGGATCAATTGATTGAGCAAACGGTCGATCGACTGGATCAGGTATTGGCCGAGCACAGCGACATTGGTACAGCCTTGGCAACTTTTACCGGAGATCGTGCCGTCCGTATTATGTCGATACACAAGAGTAAAGGCTTGGAATTCGACTCTGTAGTCCTCCTCGGCGTCGAGAACCAGACCTTTTGGGGAGAAGATGAAGCAGAGCGATCTGCATATTTCGTGGGTGTATCTCGTGCGAAACGGCGCTTGCTACTTACTGTCTGTGAGACGCGTGAGCGTCCTGTTGGGGCCAAGCGCTGGACGACAGCGAGAACGGAGCACGAAGAATTCGTCCAGTACGCCGAGGAATATCGCTAGGGTCACCAAATAGCGCACTAAAGCTATCCAGGGGTATTTTGCCCGCCCCTCGCCAACCTTCCGCTGGTTCGCAATTGTGTGCTTCGGTTTGGCCTTCTACTTCTTTGACAAAATAGAAGCGCGGCGGCGCCTAGCCTCTTCATGCATGTTGACAGGCGTCGTTGTGAGGACGCGGGTAATCAAGGATGTGAGAAAACGGGCCGGTGAGAGGTCATCTGGAGTTCGTTCTGCGAGGATCGATACCTTCGGCAGGGCCTTGACGATGCTCTCGACCGTACTTTCAGCAAGGTGCGCTATTTCACCCTCGGCCGGTTCTGTTATTGGCTGCGGGCCTGGCTCTAATATGCCGTCGGTGGGTTCTTCTTCATCGACCGCCGGCTGTACCGGATCAGTGGAGTATTCCATCAACACCAGGCAGGTGGAGTGGTACGCATCGTCCTCACGGCCAAGCTTGGACAAAAGGTCGAACAACCACTCTGCCGTCTTGGGTTCCTTTTCCAGAATATCGGACCTTAGTCCAAACAGGAACCCGAGCGCCGC
The DNA here is from genome assembly GCF_053484265.1 of Martelella sp. FOR1707. Classification (NCBI taxonomy): domain Bacteria; kingdom Pseudomonadati; phylum Pseudomonadota; class Alphaproteobacteria; order Hyphomicrobiales; family Aurantimonadaceae; genus Martelella; species Martelella sp. FOR1707. The sequence goes on from NZ_JBAKFP010000001.1 coordinate 455,126, forward strand.
AAGCGGATGGCGTAGGCGGAGATTCTTGGCGTCGCCATAGGATTCCTCGATGCGGTTAGGCGCATTTTTTCCATAAGAGGAATCCATTCGCTTCGTCGATATCAGCAATTCTGGGCCGGTCACCCAATCCGTGATGATGACGTCGACTTGCTTCAGATAGTTTTTGCCGAGAATTGAAGCAGAGGAGGAGGTCACGCCGGGAATGGACGTGTTCGATGTCAGATAGGATTGGGCCTTGGCTCGTATCGCTGTGGGAAGCGACTTGACGAATGCCGAGACAGGCGCGGGAAGAACCCGCGGATTAGCAGGCCGGGGCCAAACCTGGTCCGTCCCGAAACCAGCCCTTCGAAGTTCATAGCTGAGCCAAACATCAAGTGCGAGGGCAGGCACGCCCGTCTGCGTCCCTACTTTCAGGTGCAAAGGGACGCCGAGCAACAGCGCAAGGGTGTCGTAATCGGGATGGAAGAAAGGCTGGCCGTCCGATCCGAGAACCCACGGATTGCTGTGTTCTCCGTCAGGTGCGGCAGCTTCAACGATGTGATCGAATATTTCCCAGGCTTCTGCTTTCGAACTTGGTTTAGCGGCCACTTGCTGACCTCACATTGCGACGGTTCACGAGTTCCGCGCGTGCATTCCGCACTGCTTCCATTTGTGTCGCCGAAACCTCGCCGTCCACCAGCAGTACCTCGTCAACTAAATTAACGGCATCGAGCAGCCGCCCTTTGTCTAGGAGCTTTCCAACGCTTCGCTTAATCTTGCGAAGCTCACCGGCGCGAGAGGCGACCAGGGACGGGGAAGGCATGGCCCACACGTCTGCCTCCTTTGGCTCGATCTTCAGGATCCCACCTCCATAGGCGCGGCCAACCATTTCGGCATGCAACAAGGTGATTGAGTTCAAGCTGGCGACAGGGAGGAGCTCGCGGCCCAAGACAGTATATTCCTCGTTCAAGTAAACCCCATGCACCGAATTAAGGTGACGCGCCTTGGCAGAGTTTTCCGTAATCCGGGGGGTGTCCGCATTCATGCATGTCAGTAAAAGATCCGCGGGTGAAACGAGCGGCACCCGATACCAAGTCTTGCGGACCCGGCATTTATAGGCGGTGTCGACGCCTGTCCTGTGGCCGTCGGCGATATATGCTGCGGCAGCCTTGGACGGCGGGTCATTCGGATAGAACAGGTGGATTGCATTGCCATCTTCACCGAGCTTCTTCAGTTGGGCTTTCGAAAGCGAAAGTCCCCGTAAATGGGAGCTTCCGGGCGGCGAAAGGCTGAGCAACTCATCCGGGTGTAGCCCGAGCTCGGCCACGCGCTGGGGAGAAAGTGTGAAGTATTTGTTGTTTCCGGTTACCATTCCGAGCGTCGTGTCGCCCCAGGTCTCCAGGTTCGTGTAGAGGCCAGCTGCCAAAACAGCGTGCAAGAGATGCACCGCATCGACATCGACGAGACTGCTGGTCCACTTGCCCGCTGGGTCGGCCGGTGTCCAGCTCAGACCTGGGCCTAAAGTGTCGAGCGTCGCAGCGTTCTTTGTCTGGCGGATCGTTGCGAACTCCGCCGGCCCCTCAAGGTAGCCTTCAGCGAGGAGAAGCACTACATCGGCCTCCGCCTCCGGAAACACTTGCTCATCAAACAAAACGAGCTGCACGTCGCGGAATCGACTGAACAGGAACTTGCGGACGGGAGCGGCATAGTTCACCGAGAGCAGTTCCGCGGGCAAGACGAAGGCCAGGCGGCCACCCTTCTTCAGGAACAACGCCGAGTACACGGTGAATGCAGCCCAACTCGACGCGAGCCCCGTCAGTGAAATGCCGCCCCTGATGGCTGCCTCCCGGGCACGGGCACGAGCTTCTCCGGAAAAGTCCTGGTATCGGATATAGGGAGGATTTCCGATGACGGCTTCGAACGCTGGATCAGGCGTGACGGCAAAGAAGTCGGACAGTTGGATATCAGCTTCGCCCCCGGCGTCAGCGACCCGCTTGCGGGCAACATCTGCGCTGTGGGCGTGTATCTCCACGCCATGAACCATTGGGCACGAGCGCCTGCGTGGAGCGAGTTCACGAAGCCGCTCGACCGCCGAAACCAGGAATGCGGCATCGCCAGCCGCAGGCTCGAGCACGCGATCCTCAGGCGCGCGAATGGCCCATTTGGAAATGAAACGCGTAATCTCTGCGGGCGTGAAAAATGCGCCTCTCTCCTTGCGGAGAATGGGAGTGTCGAAAGGGTCGCGATGGGTAACGAATGTCACTGTTAGCTCCCGAATCGTGCACGCATGGGTTCGCAGTCTTTGCCGCCTACCTATCCTATACAGATGGATTTCTGTCTACTCTTTGTTCTTATTTTCAATCTGCCGATCCCGCAGAAAATTGCGGCAAGTCGTTGCTTAACACAATTTATTGGCTGCCCGTCATTTTCCTTTGAGCTTCCTAGGCGCGAAAGATGAACGAGTGTTCAACGGAAAGGAGCGCAGTGAGCAATTCCGCAAGCAGGGGCAGGAGGTCGCTGCCGAAAACAACGAAGGCAATTACTTGTGGCTTTCGTGATTTGGTTGCATATGAGAGGCGAGCAACGCCGGAACGCGGGTGAACGGTAGCGTGTTAAATTAAAGCGAACCTTTTGGCTATGCAGCCAATACGCGCAAAGAAATACCGATACTTCTCAATATGATCGCGGATCCTTAACAACGGGTCGCCCGTTCTGATCCTTTCAGGACCTGATGGTGGAGAAGTGTAGGGCCTTGGGGGCTTGTCATTTACTTCAACAGTAAGGATGCTGAGTGTTACATCCGTTGAAAAGACGATGACGAAAACTTCCAACGTTGTAGGTGAGCGGAGCTGTCCCATAGAAGAAGACGATGCTGCGCTGCAGCAGCAGAATCGTTTTGGCGAGACGCAAGCCCAGCCGACATCGGCAATACAGCCAGACTCGATGGGCGATCATGGACCCAGCGAAATGATGGCGCTTGTACTTGAGAGGGGCGGCCACCAACGCAGCGATTGAGCACAATGGGCTTCACCGGCAGTTAATCTGGAATCACCTAAAATAAGGATCATGCAGGGCCGACAGAAGCTGTCCCTCGCAATCGCCGAACCCGATGCTGACCTCCTCTTGTCGTGCGATGCCTGTGATGCGGATCGAATCGCCGTCGTCCAGGAACCGGCGAACCGCGCCGTTTTGAAGTTTCAACGGGCGGTTTCCGTTCTGCGACAGTTCGAGAAGGCAACCGAGGCTTTCGTCGGTCGGTCCGGAGATCGTTCCGGAGCCGAGCAGATCTCCAACGCGCATCGGGCATCCACTGGACGTGTGGTGTGCGATCTGCTGTGCGGCAGAAAAATACATATTCCGGTGATTGCTGCGGGTGATCGTCGTTTCCGTCCCGTCGTCGGGCGTCAGAGTGACCTCGAAATCGATGTCGTAGAGGTTGGGGCGGTGCACCTGCAGATAGGCAAGCAAGTCGTCGTTTTCGCTACCACCACCTGTTCGTGAGGGTTCGAGCGCGAACTTGGACACGATCCAATTGCCCACGGTCGTTGCCGTCGCCTTGGACTGAAACGGTCCGAGCGGCCGGCTTTCCCAAGTCTGGATGTCTCTGGCAGACCAGTCATTGAGGAGGATATAGCCGAAGATGGCGCCGTCCGCTTCCTCAGCGGTCAGCGGTCCATTGGTACTCGTTCCCACGATGGCCCCGAGCTCCAGCTCGAAATCGAACTTTCGGGAGGGCTCGAAAACGGGTTCACTCTGATCCGGGTGTTTGAGCTGTCCCCAAGGCCGGCGTATCTTCGAGCCTGAACCGACAACGGACGAGGCGCGCCCGTTGTAGCCGATCGGCATATGTTTCCAATTCGGAGGCACAGCATCTTCGGGGCTACGGAACAGACTACCCGCGTTGAAGGCATGGTGCCAGCTTGAGAAGAAATCCGTAAACTCCGTCACGCTAAAGGGCTTGTGCAGTTCAGCTTCAGACATCGGAACCAACGCCTTGCGACATAACAGCTCCTGTTCGCGAAGTGTGGCCTCTCCGCTTTCCCGAAAGAGCGCGATCAACCGCGAACGAACGTCGAGCCAGACTTTCGGACCGAGCGTCATGAAGGCATTCCAGTGAGGCTGTTGAAAGATCAAGGGATCAATTTCGAGGAGTCCAGCCTCTGCCAGGACTGCCGGATCAACGATATCCGATCCGAGCGCGATCCCGCAGCGTGGCGGATTGCCGCGAGCGGAAAACACGCCGTATGGCAGATTGTTCAGGGGGAAATGGCAACCTCTTCTGTTGGCTTCAGGAAGCCAGCTTGCGATCAGTTTTGTCATTTGGTGGGGCTCAGGCGGGGCTGTGGATCATTGGCATTGGTCCCCGCGGCCGGAATCACGGGAGCAATAAGCCGGGAGGGATAATCGGGGCCGGTGTGAACCGATACCTTGGCCTCCGCAAGCCAGGCCGGCCGATCTGAAGTGTCATCGTGCAGCCAGGGACCCGAGCCCTTATATACCGTTTCAGCGTCGTCGCGTTGGAAGTCACGCCCTCGAATATCGACGGCGATCCGATACCCTTCCGGAAGCACGATGCATGTGGGCCATATCTCGACGACAACCTCGACGATCGCACCTGGCGTCAAAGGCTGCTTCTCGTCGTGCGTATGCCAAGGTTGCCAAGGTGTCGAACGTTGCGGACACAGCTTGCGGTGCGAGGCCCTCAGCCAGCCCTGCGAAAGCGGGGCAGCGGGATCTACAGACCCCACATAAGTCACCTCCTTCATCTCGGGAGAAAAGGCTTGCAGCGTCACGAACAGATCAGCGTCCTCGACCGAGGAGGAGATGAAGAGCGTTAGAGCCAACGGTCCGGTGATCTCCGTCTCTTCCTTGACGGGCGCGGAGAGGAACCGAACGTTTCCGGTTCCGGCAACGAAAGCCGTGGTCGCGTTTTCCCGGGGCTGTGCGGTATCCAGGCCGCCATCATTCGCCGATAGATAAAAAGGAGTCCACCGTGTCCGTTCGAGCGGCCACGCGGTTTCCTTCCGCAACTCGGCTTCCTCCTGGAAAGGCCGCCTTATATGGAGCCAAACGGGCGGTTCGTCGTTCCAGCCGTTCTCGATGCCTTTGAGATGATAGTCCAGGAAGCGTTTCTGGAGGTCCATCCCGTAGTCGAGGAGAAACCATTCCTCGTGGCGTCCGGGGTGAACTTCAAGCCATTTTCGCGTCGACGCGGCTTCCTTGAAGGCGGTGAAATTGCCGCGTGGGTGCAAGCCGCACCCCGCCCAGTTCGCCGCACTCAGAAATGGAATGGTGATCTTCTCCCAATCCGCAGAACGCTCGCGGTACCAGGTGTCATCCATCTCGCGCGCGCGCAGGTTCGCAAGCGTATTGCTTCTGTTGTTTTCTAACTCAGTCTCTGAGTACTCGGCCGGACCTGTGGAGCGTTCATTCAGCCAGGGGTCCATTGGGCCTTTGGGGTTGCCATGCTGGACCGCCAGTATCTGTCGCGGATACCAGGTCTGGAAGAACTTGTTGGATAGAATTCCTCCATGGCGCGCAAAGTCCCGATAGAAATCCGAAGCGCCTTCCCACGGGATGATGGCCGCCAGATGCGGCGGTTGAAGCGAAGCCACATTCCACTGCGTGATGGCATAGTAGGAAATTCCATTGAGCCCGACCTTGCCGTTCGACCATTCCTGCACGCCGGCCCATTCGATCGCCTCATAAAAATCCTTCGCTTCTTGTGGCGAGATTATATCGAGATAACCGGGCGACCTGCCAGAGCCACGGCTGTCAACGCGGACAACGGCATATCCCCACGGCACCCAGATTTCTGGATCAACCGTTTCCCAAGTCACATAATTGTGCTGCGAGCCTTTCAAAAGGCCGGGATGGCGGTTGGTCATCCACTCCCAACTCGCCTTGTAATGGTCCTGGTACGCAACGCCTTTTCCATAGGGACCGGCGGTCATGATGACGGGTACTTTCGCCGCGTCGTCAGGACGGAAGACATCGGCGCGCAGGCAGACGCCGTCATCCATCCGAATTTCTACATCGCGCTCAATTATCATTATTCTCCTCCAGCGATACTCGACTAGGCAGCGGGCGATTTTACTTCTGGGCAAAGCCACCGGTCAGGAAGCTGACGAGTTGCGCGTGGAGATCTTCCATTTTTGCGACCTCGATCGCGCCCTCCGAGACGGAATTCAAACGAGAAGAGGTCACGACCTCGGAAACGCCAAGAAGAACGCCGCCGACCATGAAGAAATATCTCCACACCAGAACGCTACGATCCAACTCGGGATAAAGTGTCTTCAGCGCATCGACAAAGCGGGTCGCCAGCGGGTCGAAACGCCTTTTAACGATCTCGGTGGTGATCGAATTGGGCGCCGCGCGATGAGCGTGCAATAATTTGGTCAGGAGAACACCCTCGTGGGGTCTGTCCGGCTCAAGATAGGGGCTCAGGAATATGTCGATGAGATCGCCGATATCGGGAGGGCTGTTGTTGTCATGCCCCTCGAACAAAGCCTCCAGGGCTGCAATACGGCGCTCGTTCACTCTGCGGGCAAGGTCGTCAAGCACTTCATGGACCAGATCCGCTTTCGATTTGAAGTGGTAATTGACCGAAGCCGAGTTGGTTCCAGCGGCCGTCGTGATCTGTCGCAGCGACACGCCGTCAATCCCATCCTTTGCGAATGCAAGCGATGCTGCATCCAGTATGCGCTGTTTTGATGGCACCGCGTTTTCCTGACCTGCATCGTCTTTGGTGTTTATCTGCTGCGCTTGTCGGGACATGAAGACTGCACTTTCTTCGCTGAGGTCGTTTTCAAGAGGGGGGTTCGTCCAGCTACTACCTGAGGACGGAGCTATTTGGGTGCGTGGCAAGCGCAGCCATCGTCGCAACAGGGTGATCGGTGACCGTGATAATGCCGCCCCATCAGCGCGAGGATTTCATTGCGCGATGGATTGACGGCCCCCGCGCTCATTTCCCGGTAAGCCTGGGCAACGTTGGCAACAATCCGTTCCCGATCAAGCCAGGAATCGTACGCGCCAAGCGCTATATCCCAGGCAGCCTCGGCATAGCTCAGACCTGCATCAAAACGTTGGCGCGACTCTTCCATGACAAAGCAGAGATAGTCACGCATCTCCTTGACCGCCGAAAGCGTGGACACCGGCCCATGGCCCGGCACGACCGTCTCGACGTCCCAGCCAAGAATCGTGTCACAGGCCCGCAGCCAATTGGAGAATGGCCCCGCCCAGAGGATGGGGTGAACCTGATTAAAAACGAGATCTCCAGTGAAAACGGTTTTCGCCGAGGGGACATGCACCACAATGTCGCCACGGGTGTGGGCCGGTCCGAATTCGTGAAGCTCAATTCGAGTGTCGCCGATGTCGAATTCCAGGAAGTCCGAGAAAGTTTCTTTTGGGGTTCTCACCTCAACCCCAGTGAAATCGAATTTTGAGCCCATGACCTCATGCAGGAATGCGCCGGCTTCGCCGTTTGATTTCCAGTCTTCGAGAGACGCGCGAAAGACCTCCGGCGGTCGCTCCAGTATTTCCTCCACGCAGGCCTTCGACGCAATCATGCGCGCCCCGTCCACGAGCTGGTTTCCAAAGGTATGGTCCCCATTGGCATGGGTGTTTACCAACACGTCGATGGATCGTGCCGAAGTACTTATGTCCTTGAAAGCGTCCAGCATCTCTTTCGTTAAACCGAGCGTGAAGAGTGTGTCGACAAGCACGCTTTGATCGCCGGCAATGATCAATCCGGCATTGGAGTAGCCCCACGAACCGTCTGGCTGCACATAGGCATACGTCCCCCTGCCCAGGTCAGCTATGCCCTTCCGGAACGGATGATTGGACGCAGTCATTGAGTTTCCTTAATTGATAAGCGCGAGAGACAGTTCCGGCACGAATATGACGATGAGCAAGGCGACGAACATGGCCGCGACAAAAGGCAGTGCGCCACGGAAGATTGTCGAAATGGGAATGTCGTGATCCTGCAGGTTGCTTTTGATGACAAAACACGCCAGCCCGAGCGGGGGCGTAAGTAGACCGATCTCCACGGCAACGATGGTCACGATGCCGAACCAGACGAGATCCACCTCCATGTTGATCATGACCGGTACAACCAAAGGCAGCAGAATGAGCATGATGGATGCCGAGTCCAAGATGGTGCCGAGCAAGATCACCAGGACAAGATAGGCAATCATCACCGTGACGAAGCCAAGATCGTGGGTGCTGATGATTGCGCTCAATTCGGAAGGCAGGCCGCTCAGGGACAGGAGCCGTGCGTAAATGTGGGCCGCGATGATGACAAACGAGATCGCCGCCGTCACGGTTCCGGTTTCCAGAAGAAGGTTCCAGAAGCCGCGAAGTGTCAGTTTTCTGCGGGCAATGGCCACGAGTAAGGAAGCAAAGGCACCCATGGCGCCAGCCTCGGTGGGCGTGAAGACGCCGCCGTATATTCCACCCAGCACGATGACGATAAGCAGAACGATGGGAAAAGACAGCCACAGCATCTGGCCAGCCGACATAAGGGCGACGTCGGGTTTCGCAGTCGTCTCGCCATTGTTGCCGAGGTCGGTCGGGCTGAAGAAACCGATCACGAATATCGTCGCGATAAAAAGGATCGCGAGGGTGAGGCCGGGCAGAATTCCGGCGGTGAACAAGGACCCGATGGAAACCTCGGCGATAATGCCATAGAGAATGAGGAGCAGGCTCGGGGGTATCAACATCCCGAGGACAGACGATCCCGCCACAACGCCCACGGAGAATTTTGCTGAATAGCCATGGCGGAGAAGTTCGGGAACAGCAATACGGGTGAAGACGGAGGCTGACGCGATGCTGGTTCCGTTAACGGCGGCGAAAATGGCGTTGGCGAAAACCGTTGCCACGCCGAGGCCACCTGACACGCGTCGGAACAATTGCCCGGCAACGTCGAAAATATCGCGGCCGATGCCGGAGATGGATACCAACAGTCCCATCAGGACAAAAAGCGGAATGACCCCGAAGGAAAATTTCGCGATACTGTCCAGTGCGGCGAGCGCCAGAAACGTGCCAGCCACATCGAAATTGTCGCGGATGAGCGCAACGCCAAAAAACGACACGGCAGCGAGGGCTATGCCGATATGCAGTCCCGACTGCACCAACACCAGGATTGCGACGATAGACAGCAAACCAATCATCAAGGGTGTCATGATGCCTGCTCTTCCTTCATTGCTACGGCCCGGAAAAAGTGCTGAACGGCCATGAGGAGGTAGACCAGAACCGCCAACCCTGCACCGACGAGAACGCCGAATTCAAAAGGCCAGAGAGGCCACACGAAGATACCGGGCGTTCCGATCGTGAAATCATCGGTGTAGGCGCGCACGACCTTGGGCAGGATCGAATGAACCAGAACTGCGATCATGAATGCGCCGGCCAAGAAATAGACGGCCTCCACAAACATTGAAAAACGGGGTTTCGATTGCTGCAGCCGGTCAAGCCAGACATCGGAGTTGATCATCCGCTTTTGTCGGATCGTGTTGGGGAGCTGCAGAAAGACAATCGTCACAATGGATGCAGATACGATCTCTGCGACACCCTCGATCGGGTCGTTGAAGACATACCGCATGAAAACGTCGGCAACGATCAGGAACATGCTGATCACGATCATCAAGCTCCCGATCGCCGAGGTGAGACGCGACAGCCCCGTCACCGCCCGCTCGACAAGCCTGAGGCCTGCCGAACGGGCAACGGAGGAGGAAAAGGACGTGTTCTCGCGCATTTTCCAGCTCTATTTCTGGGACCAGTCACGAGGCCAGGTGACGCCCTTCTCGTTGGCAATGCGAAGATATTCCTGCAGCGTCGTTGAACCCGGTTGGCCCCGCTCATCCTGAGCGGAAGCCCATTCCTGCGCTATGTTCGGCAACGCATCGACAAATTCCTCGCGGTTCGATTCCGAAAAATCGACAATCTTTGCGCCATTCTCCTGTGCTGTCGCCAAACTGCGGTCGGCCCGTGCGGCATAGATATCCAGAGCCTTTTGCTCATACTCTTGAGCTACACTCTTGATGATGTCCTGCACGTCCTTTGGAAACCGCGCCCAGGTATCGAGATTAACGGTCAATGCGGATGAGGACATGGCGCCAAAATTGACCTTTGTAACGTAAGGCGCCACCTCGTAGAATTTGTAGGGCGAGATACTGGATTCGAAAGTGATCACCCCGTCGGTCAGGCCGGTCTTGATGTTGTTATAGTGATCGGGCAGCGACGCTGAAACTGCAACCGCGCCTGTTCCTCGCAGCCAATTGGCGCTCAGGCCTGCGGCGCCAAGTTTGCGGCCATCCAGGGACGATACGCCGGTCACTTCGAAATTCGTGACCAACTGATAGGTGTCAACGCCGACGAAGGCGAGCGGCATCTGGTTGTTTGCCCGCCACGCGGCATCCATTTCCGGAACGGCTGCATGGAGTTCGTTCATGATCGCCATCAGCGTTCCAAGATCGCTCGTTCCAAAGGGGGCGACATAGGTGATCTGCTCAAGCGGCAGTTTGTCAGCTTCGAAAACCTGGGGCACATAGCCGAAGTCTGCGATGCCGCTTTCAACCGCTTCGAGCACACCGAATGGGTCAGCCAGCGATCCGCCATAGGCCTCGTTCCAGTTGATTTTATCCTTGCTGCCAGCTGCTTCGAGTCGGCGATTCACCTCAGGAATGAAAAATTCGGAAATCGCCTGAACCCCGCCCGTTACGGGTGGATGGCCGGACGCAATCGTTACAGAAAAGGTTTCCGCATGGAGTGGTGATGCGCCCAGCGTCAGTGCTTGAAGGGACACAGCTGCTGCAAGATAAATTCGATGTTTCATGGTTCTCCTCCCGTTTTCAAAGTCACCGCGCTTCTCCACCCCTCCCTGGGCGAACAGGCATGATTCAAATACGTAATTCAAACGTGCGTTTGAATCAAGCGTTTTGTTCGTGCTTACGCGGCGGATTGCGTCTTGAGCGGAGAATAGTGTTGGCGCGTGATGTCAGGTGAATTGCCGGTGAAGAGATTCGAGGCTCCCCGCTGAAAGGAGGCTTAGTCCCCTTCAGCTACAAGAGCCGTTGCTTCGCGGCATCGGGGTGGCCACTGCAGTCTGGCTGTATTCCGATGAGCTTGCGTTTGTTCGCGTTGCACGCTGACGAATATTCAGATGACGGGGTCGTTGGTTCATATCCCATCAAGACCCTTTGCTCACGCCCGTTGATCTATCGATCATGGTCAAGATCGTAAACGGCATTAAGTTTGGCCCGCGGTGGAGCTTATACCGCAGCTAGAAGTTGGCGTAAGTCACAAGCTGGTCGTCGTCAATGCGTCCTCGAACCTTCATTCGATGGCGGACATTTTTCGGAAGGCGCTAGGTGGCAAACCCACGTGCTGTGAAAAAGCGCGCGTCAGATGCGTGGAGTCGCTGTAGCCGAGGAGATGGGCGATCTTGGTCACCGGCATGTCAGTGTCGATTAACAGCGCTTTGGCCCGCTCCATCCGCACTTCGGTAACAAGCTGTCGATAGGTGTTGGATTCAGCGCGTAACCTTCGTTGTAAAGTTCTTGGTTCAAGACCGAGACGATCTGCGGTGGTATCTATATGCGCCGTACCTACCAAAAGATCGATATGGATCGTTTCACGCACGAGCGACGAAAACGTTCTGGGAGGACCTTTCTTCACCATGTATTTCAGATGGTGGCGACGGATTTGAGACGTGGCTCCCTTCTGGCACTGCCGCGGCCGGTCAAGAAGGGCCGAGGAGAAGGCGAATGCCATGGCCGCACTGCCATATCGGATCGGGACCCCGAGCCGTTTGGCCATTTCCTCGATGCGCTGATCATAGCAGACATCCAGTTCGATCCAATCCGGCCTCCAGTCATCTCCGGCGTAAACCTGAAACGTGTTCAGCAAGGCGGGGATGGTGTGTTGCAGGTGCTGGAGGCGATGAACAGGTCGCTTCCCAAAGATGCGATAGGAATAAAGCGCCCGCCCTCCGTTGGTCGACAGCGTCAGTTCAGTGCCGGTCTGATGATATTCTATTGCCTTGGAAGCACGCACCAGACATGCGCGCAGTGTGGGGGCCGTGCGTGAATAGTCCACCCAGGTGCCATAGTCGTCGATCATTTCCTGTCCCGCCTTCAGTCCGAACAGCGGATCGCCGGTCATGGCGGCGGCGGCCTCGTAAAGCGCGATCAGGCTATTGAGCGGCAACATCCGGTCGGCTTCCCGCGCCACATCGACCGGCAGGCCGACTTCGGAAAAAACATGATCGGCGGCATAACGGCCTTCGCGGCTGTCGATCAGCGCGGGAAGCGGGCCGATGCCCCGAACCGAGGTCATGGCGATTGAAGTTTCCAATCGAGGCATAACGAGACTCTGTCGTGAAATGGCAGGCTAATATTTTTTGATTCTAATAGACCTGAATGCGGGTGCGGCGGTCAAGGTTCCGCTTTTCGGGCGGAAAAGCCTGAAGCGGGACGATTGTGTGTGTGATCTCTGGCGCGTGTTTGGCGGGGCTTGCCCGGGCTTTTCAACTGTACCCGCAATGTCTGCCAGTCTTGCCTTCGGAAGGGCGCCATTCTGGGTTCGGGGAATTTCGATATGCCAATGCCATCCGTTGCCGATCGCCATCTTGTGCTTGCGCCTTTTGCCGGGGGCGAGCGGCATGCTTTTCGGCCCAGGCGGTTGCAAGCCGTTCTTCTCGCGACTGCCGCAGTTTCGGCGCTTGGCGCAAGTCCGGCCTTTGCCGAAGGCGGGTTGCCGGGTGGCGCCAGCGTGGTGTCCGGAGCGGCCAGCATTGAAACGACGGGATCGGCCATGACCGTCAGGCAGGGTTCCGAACGCGCCATCGTCAACTGGAACGACTTCAGCATCGGCCAAGGCAACAGGGTCGATTTCGTGCAGCCGGATGTGCATTCGGCGATCCTCAACCGCGTTACCGGCAACACGCGGTCCTCGATTGCCGGCGCGCTTTCCGGCAATGGTCAGGTCTTTCTCGTCAACCCCAATGGCATTGCAATCACGCCGACGGGCACGATCAAGGCCGGCGGCGGTTTCGTTGCTTCTACACTCGATATCACCAATGACGACTTCATGTCCGGCAACATGGTGTTCCGCGGCAATGGCGCATCAAGCACGGTTTCCAACGAAGGCGTGGTCACGATCGGGCGCGGCGGTTATGCCGCGCTGATGGGCGGCAAGGTGAAGAACAGCGGGCTGATCGCGGTTCCCTATGGCAAGGCGGGGCTCGGCGCGGGCGAGGAGATCACGCTCGATCTCTCCGGCGACGGCTTCATGCAGGTTGCGGTTCCCTCTTCGCTGATCGATGACGGCGAGGCGCTGGTGGAAAACTCCGGCACGGTGACGGCCGAAGGCGGCGTGATCGTGATGAAGGCGGCGACCCTGCGGGCGGCGGCGCGCAACGCCGTCAACCTTTCAGGCGTCGCCGAGGCGCGCTCCGTTTCAGGCCGTAACGGCAAGATCACGCTCGGCGGCGGGGCGGGCGGCAAGGTCAGGGTTTCCGGCACGGTCTCGACCCGTGCCAAGGCCGCCCAGCCGAAAACGACCAAGGGCGGCGCGATCGAAATCACCGGGCTCGAGATCCGGCTTGACGACGCCGTGATCGATGCCTCCGGCTATGGCGCGGGCGGCAAGGTGCGCATCGGCGGCGATTGGCAGGGCACGGGCGATATTCCGCATGCCGACATCCTGACGATCAGCGCCGGCACGGTGATCAGTGCGGATGCAGTTACTGAGGGCAATGGCGGCTCGGTGGTGCTCTGGTCGGATCACCGCACCGAGTTTGCCGGCCGGATCAGCGCCACCGGCGCGACCGGAACCGGCGGCGATGCAGAGGTTTCCGGCAAGGCGGTGCTTTCCTATACCGGCTTTGCCGATCTGACGGGTGCTACAGGCTTCGGCTCGCTGTTGCTCGATCCCTATAATGTCACGATCTCGAACGCCGCGGACCAGACGTCTTCCGGCTTCACCGCGTCCGGCAATGACAGTGTCATCAATGTCACCACGCTGCAAAATGCGCTTGCCAGCGCCAATGTCACGGTTTCGACCGGTTCCGGCGGCAGTCAGGACGGTGATATCACCGTTGCCGATGCCGTCACCTGGACATCGGGTTCCACGCTGACGCTGTCGGCCTATCGCAACATCGCCGTCAACGCCAATCTTGCAGGCGGCGCGGGATCCAAGATCGTGCTGCGCGCCGATAGCGGCGCCACCGGCAGCGGTACGGTCAGTTTCGGTTCCGGCATCACGGCAACCGCCGACGGCGGCGTTTCCCTCTACTACAATCCAGCGTCTTACAGCGCACCGGTCGATTATTCGGCCAATGCGGGCGTCGGCACGACGCTGACGGCTTACATGCTGGTCAACACGCTCGACAATCTCCAGGCGATCAACGCCACCACCAGCAGTCTCGCCGGCACCTATGCGCTCGGAACGGATATCGACGCCAGCGCGACCGCCGGCTGGAATGGCGGCGCAGGTTTCGAGCCGATCGGAAATGGAAGTTCGCAGTTCACAGGCACATTTGACGGGGAGGGGCATGTGATCACCGGGCTGACGATCAATCGCTCCGATACGGATTATGTCGGCCTGTTCGGATCTGCCGGTTCCGGTTCGATCCTGCGCAATGTCGGCCTTGTGGGTGGCAGCGTTTCGGGCAGCGGCTATGTTGGTGGGCTGGCCGGGTACAATTATGGCAAGATCAGCAATGCCTATGCGACCGGCAGCGTTTCGGGCGGCAGCTACTATGTAGGCGGGCTGATCGGGTACAATTATTCTGGCACGATCAGCAATGCCTATGCGACCGGCAGCGTTTCGGGCGGAAGCTACTATGTAGGCGGGCTGGTCGGGTTCAATGATGATGGCAAGATCAGCAATGCCTATGCGAGCGGC
>NZ_JBAKFP010000001.1:470106-756549 GCF_053484265.1 Martelella sp. FOR1707
GCAGCGTTTCGGGCGGCGGCGATGTCGGCGGGCTGGTCGGGTTCAATAATGATGGCAAGATCAGCAATGCCTATGCGACCGGCAGCGTTTCGGGCGGCGGCGATGTCGGCGGGCTGGTCGGGTTCAATAATGATGGCACGATCAGCAATGCCTATGCGACCGCTAGCGTTTCGGGCGACAGATATGTAGGTGGACTGGTCGGGTATAATGATAGTGGCACGATCAGCAATGCCTATGCGAGCGGCAGCGTTTCGGGCGACTCATATGTCGGTGGACTGGTCGGGTTCAATGATTCTGACACGATCACAGCATCCTATTTCGATACGGACAAGACGAACCAGTCGAATGGCGTTGGCGGAGGCTCCGCTGCCGGCGTGACCGGCTTGACGACGGCCGAGGCACGCACGCAAGCCGGCTACACAGGCTTCGATTTCGACAACACCTGGTATCAGGCCGGCGATATGCGGCCGATCCTGCGCTCAGAAGCGGCCGCGTCCGTGGATGGGGTGATCACGGTTTCCAACCTGCACCAGTTGGCGCTGATGGGCGCCGATCTTTCCGCAAGCTACCGGCTTTCCGGCGATATTGATGCCAGCGCCACGGACGCCGCAGCCGACGATTACGATGCGAGCGGCATCTGGGGTGCTGGCGGCTTCGTGCCAATCGGCACTTCCGGTTCCGCTTTCAGAGGCACGTTTGATGGCGATGGGCATGTGATCAGTGGACTGACGATCAATCGTCCCGGCACGGATTACGTCGGCCTGTTCGGATATAATGCTTCCCCTTCGACCCTGCGCAATGTCGGCCTTGAAGGCGGGAGCATTTTGGGCAACGACTTTGTCGGCGGGTTGGCCGGGTTCGATGTTGGTCGTACGATCAGCAATGCTTATGCGACCGGCACCGTTTCGGGCGGCAGCTATGTCGGCGGCCTGGTCGGATACTTTCGAGGTATCAAGATCAGCAATACCTATGCGAGCGGCAGGGTCTCAGGCGACAAGTATGTCGGAGGGTTGGTCGGGCTCAACGGCGGCACGATCATCAACACCTATGCGAGCGGCAGCGTCTCGGGCGACACGAATGTCGGAGGGTTGGCCGGGTACAATAGTACCTCGATCTTCAATGCCTATGCGACCGGTAGCGTTTCGGGCAGGAACGGTGTCGGCGGGTTGGTCGGGCACATTAGTAGTGGTATGATCTTCAATGCCTATGCAACTGGCAGCGTTTCGGGCAGGAACGGTGTCGGCGGGCTAGCGGGTAATAATTATGGCACGATCACAGCATCCTATTTCGATACCGACACGACGAATCAGTCGAATGGCGTCGGCAGAGGCGGTGGCGACGTCATCGGGCTGACAACCGAGCAGTTCCAGGATACCGACACTTTCTACACGCTGGCAAAGGTTGCCGAGTGGAATTTCGAGACGGTCTGGGCGCCGCCGAGCGAAGGCTATTATCCGGAGCTCTACGCGCTTTCCGACGTGGTCTTCGTCAAGACCGATGGCCAGACGATCACCTATGGCGATGCGCCGGGCGCGCTCACTTATTCCGGCGTTAACGGTGGTCATAGCGGCGCGGGCGTTTTCGCGCCGACGCTGACGACGAAAGCTACGGCGACATCCAATGTCGGCAGCTACGCCATTACCGGCCAATCGAGCTTTGTCGGCGATGACGGGATTACATACCGCACCGTCTACGGGCCCGGCGCGGTGACGATAAACAAGGCGCCGCTGAGGGTCACTGCCAATAGTGGCTCGATGATCTATGGCGACGATGTTCCTGGCGATATCGGCTACACCGCAACCGGGTGGAAGAACGGTCAGACGGGCGCACTTCTGACGGGTGTCAGCGTCGGCACTAATGCCACCAAGGCCTCGAATGCCGGAAGCGGCTACACCACGACAGCCTCTGGCGGCACGCTGTCGGGCGCCGCGGCCGGCAATTACGCTGTCAGCTATGTCGGTGGCGATTTCGTGGTCAACAAGGCGACACTGACGGTCACGGCTAACAACGGCACGATGGTATACGGCTCAACGCCGCCGACCGATCTCGGCTACACGGTTTCCGGCTGGAAGAACTCCGACATCGGCAGCGTGACCGGCGCAAGCGTCATTACCGATGCGACGTCACGCTCGGGTGTGGGTAGCGGCTACGTCACCACAGCTTCCGGCGGCTTGATCACGAGCACGGCCGCGGGCAATTACGATCTTTCCTATGCGCCCGGCAGCTTCTCGGTTACACCGCGTGCCTTGAAGATCACGGCCAAGGGCGCATCGAAGACCTACGGCGAAGTCGCCAGCCTGACCGCCTATTCCGTCAACGGACTTGTCAACGGCGACACGGTAAGCACGGTCACTTTGACGAGCGCGGGCAGTGCCGCGTCCGCGAGTGCGGCCACTTATGACATCATTGCTTCCAACGCGACCGGATCGGGCCTTTCCAACTATGCGATCGACTATGTCGATGGCGCGCTGACGGTCGCAAAGGCCAAGCTGACGGTGACGGCCGATAATGGCGAGATGAACTACGGTGATACCGTGCCGATGATCGGCTATTCAGTCAGCGGCTGGAAGAACGGACAGAGCGATGCGTTTCTGGTCGGGGTGATCGTCACCACGAATGCGAACCCGACCTCTAATGTCGGTACCTACTATTCAACGATGGCGGCCGGCGGGCAATTGGGCGGCGCGGCCTTCGGCAATTACACTCTCGACCATGTCGATGGTAAGTTCGCTGTGACCCCGCGGGCCCTGACAGTGACGGCATCGGATGCGGTCAAGACCTATGGCGATACAGCCAGCCTGACCGGTTTCACCACCACCGGGCTCGTTAATGGCGACAGCGTCGCCGCCGTTTCCGAAAAGAGCCTGGGCGCGGACGCAGAGGCTGACTCCGGCGTCTACGACATCATTGCCAGCGCCGCGAAGGGCACGGGTCTTTCGAACTACGACATCAATTACGAGAAAGGCACGCTGACGGTCGACAAGGCGGCGCTGACGGTCACGGCCGATAGCGGCTCGATGATCTATGGCGATGCCGTGCCCATGATCGGCTACGCGGTTTCGGGCTGGAAGAACGGCCAGAATGGATCGCTGCTTTCCGGGGTTGTCGTGACGACGGATGCAACATCGTCTTCCGATGTCGGGTCCGGCTATGGCACCAGCGCTTCGGGGGGCGCGCTTTCCGGTGCTGCCGCGGGCAATTACGAGATCAGCTATGTGGCCGGATCGATGGCGATCCAGCGTCGTGCGATCACGGTTGCGGC
The DNA here is from genome assembly GCF_053484265.1 of Martelella sp. FOR1707. Lineage (NCBI taxonomy): Bacteria > Pseudomonadati > Pseudomonadota > Alphaproteobacteria > Hyphomicrobiales > Aurantimonadaceae > Martelella > Martelella sp. FOR1707. Next base: position 473,369 of record NZ_JBAKFP010000001.1, read on the forward strand.
CAATGCGGGTGCCAAGACCTATGGCGATCTCGGCTTGTTGACCTACACGGTCGGCGGGATGGGTCTTGCCAATGGCGACAGGCTTTCAGGCAGGCTTGAGAGCGACGGCCAGGCCATGCTGGCGAATGCCGGTTCGTATGCCATCACCCAGGGTTCGGTGACAGACGCCTTCAACCGCAATTATGCAATCAGCTATCGTGCAAATACGCTCGCCGTCACGCCGCGGCCGATCACCCTGACTGCCGACGATGCCGTCAAGCAGCTTGGCACGCCGGCAGGCGTCCTGGGCTGGCAGATCACCGCAGGCAATCTCGTCGATGGCGGCGCGTCGCTGAACGGCAGTCCCGCAAGCCGCGGCGCACCGACTTCTGCGACGGTCGGCACATATGCCATTACCGCAGGCAGTCTCACGGACGCGGAAAATCCCAACTATGCCATCACATTTCTGCCGGGCAAGTTGGAGGTGCTGCCGGTTCTGGCGCCATCGGCTCCTGCTGGCGGCGTTCCGCTTCCCGGCCAGCAATTCGATCCGTTCACGGTTGCCGGCGGGTCGCTGCAAGAGACGCTCTTTGCAGACAGCAACAACCCGCCTGGAACGCTGATCGTCACCGAACAAAGCCCCGTTTCCAATGCCGCCTGCGATGCAGGGCCTCAAGTCCTGTTCATATGCCGATAGCCGCCGTGGACCTCACATTTCAACGGCCCTGATCTAGGGCCAAGCCAAGAATGCCGGAGTGACTTCCTATGCGATTTTCCAAGGCCGCCGCTTTGTTGACCGGTACGTGCCTCCTCGGCACGGTCCAGACGGGGGCCGCTTATGCCCAGACCGCCGGTCAGGTGGTCGAGCCGTCCTATGCCCCTCCGGTCATCCGTCAGCAAGGCGGCGCGCTCACGCTGCCGCAAGTCGTCGGCCAAGAAGCGCCGAAAGGTGCGGATCAGCTGTTCGTCACGCCCTCGGGTCTTGATATCGAAGGCGGACTTCCAGCCCTTGCCGGCGAGACAGCGCGCATTGAGGCGGAGTTCACCGACAAGCGCGTCAGCGCCGCCGATCTGTTCAGGGCCGCAAACGAGCTGGAGCTTGCCTATATCCGCGCCGGCTATCCGCTGGTGCGCGTGTCGCTGCCGCCGCAGACGATCGAGGATGGGCAGAAACTGAAACTGGTGGTTAGTTCCGGCTATGTCGAGGGCGTCGACACCTCCGCTCTGCCCGAGACCGTTAAAAGCCGGGTGGATGCCGTGATGGCGCCGCTGGTCGATGCCGAGGACCCGAGCGAGAAGGACATCGAGCGCCGTCTGCTTCTGGCCGGCGACACGCCCGGTTACGACATGAAGTCCACCCTGAAGCGCGGCGATACGCCCGGCGGCACCCTGCTGGAGCTTTCCGGCCGTTACGATCCGGTGACCGGCTTCATCGGCGTTGCCAACGATCTGACTGAGGAGCTCGGCGATTATTCCATCAGCGCCGGCGTCAACTTCAACAATCTGCTCGGTCTCGGCGAGGTCGGCTATCTGCAGATCGGCGGCTGGCCGGGGTTTTCTGAGGGCAATTTCTTCTCCGACGATCCGCGCAACCGACAGATCGTGGCGGGCGTTACGCTGCCAGTGGGCACGGACGGCGTCTGGCTCAATGTAGAGGGCGTCGACAGCCGGACGCGGTCGGATACCGGTCTCGGCTATGACCTGCCCGATCATTACCAGCGGCTTTCGACCAATCTCGGATATGACTGGCTGAGAAGCCGCGCCGCCAATGCGTCGACCACCATCAGTTTCGATATTGTCGACGAGGAGCAGACGTTCCGCTCGCCCGGGCTGACGACACCGTTTACGCTGGACCGGCTGCGGGTGATCCGCCTGACCCAGTCCGGCGATTATTTCTTCACCTCCGGGGCACGGGTTGCGGGTTCGGCGACGCTGTCGCTCGGTCTCGACGGGCTTGGCGCCTACGAGCCGACGGTTTCGCTGCCAATGTCGCGCGATGGCGCGGAGCCGGATTTCCAGAAGCTGAAGGCCGAAGGCAGCTATCTTCAGCCGCTCGGCGATCTCTTCAATCTGTCGCTGACGGCCAAGGCCCAGACGTCGTTCGGACAACCGATGGCCTCTTCCGAACAGATGGGCCTTGGCGGACTCAACTGGGTCTCGGCCTATATGGTGAGCGAGATTGAGGCCGATACCGGCGCGGCCATGCGCGCTGAACTTGCCTATCCGACCACGTTCCAGCCTTTCAAAAGCCATACCGGCTTCGCGGTCTCGGCCGCCCCTTACGTATTCGCCGCCGGCGGCATCGCCAAGCTCGAACAGCCCACGGTGCTGGAAGATGAAATCACCCGCGCTGGCGCCTTCGGCCTCGGCATCCGCTTCGCCGCCGCCGAAATCGACAGCCCCTATGACGGCAGCCTGACGCTCGAATACGCCCACGGCGCCAGCAACGCCGATGGAGAGGCAAACCGCTTCAACCTCAGCTTCGTTAGTCGGTTCTAAGCGGTCATTGTCGACTTGCCCTGCAAACGGCTCTTCCACAAAGTCTATTGTTCTCACGCTGTTCGGGTTGCAGATCATAGTTCTCGGAAGGTGAACGAAACCGAAATTCTCACCCAGTTTAGAGTTGGAAGTCTCGAGCGTCTTGCTAAGTGGACTTCCGCCCTGACTATACTGCCACCGTTATTGGTACCAGCCTGCGAGTGTCTTTGGGGAGAACGAGATCGCAGCCTTTATGAAGATCGGTGGTCAAGCGATTCGGATAGTGTTGCAATTCCTGCACTAATAGGAATAACTATTCGATACTGTCGAAAGGACTTTACGCTTCCGGTCGGCTGCGGCACTCGGCTTTTCAACTTGTCGGAGTAAATCATGCCATCGCTTGAAAGTGGATTGCTTGAAGATGTCGAAACCGCCATATCGGCGCATTTGAGCGCGACCTCGGTCCTGGAACACCTGCCGGTCGGCGCTTATGTGTGCGCTCCAGACGGTCGGATCATTCGCTACAATATGGCGGCGGCGGATTTATGGGGTCGCACGCCAATTCCAGGAGCGGACGAGCGTTTTTGTGGCTCTCATCGCCTGTTCGACCTGAGTGATCGTCACATCCCGCACGCAGATTGTCCGATGGCGGTCGCGCTGGCAACGGGACGAGACTTTCGCAACCAGCCGATCAAGATCGAACGCCCGGATGGCACCCGGATAACCGCGCTGGTGGATATCCAGCCGCTCAGGGACGACAGCGGCGCCGTCGCCGGCGCTGTCAACATATTCCGGCAGTCCGAGCCTCCAGCACAAGTTCCCGAGCCGGAACTTCCCGGTAATGTATCGCTCGTTCAGACGCTGCAGGCTCTGCCAGCGGCGATCTACTTCACCGACGCCAACGGTAAGATCACGTTTTACAACCAAGCGGCGGCCGAAATGTGGGGAGTGCGCCCCGAAATTGGCCGCAGCGAATTCTGCGGTTCATGGAAGCTTTTTCGTCCGGACGGCACGCCATTGCCGCATGATCAGTGCCCCATGGCGGTCGCACTGAGAGAACAAAGGGCGATCAGCGGTGAAGAAGCTGAGGCTGAGCGACCCGACGGCACGCGCGTTCCTTTTCTGGCTTACCCTACGCCGTTGTTTGATGAATCCGACACGCTTGTCGGTGCAGTGAACATGCTTGTCGACATCAGCGGCCGAAAGTCCGCGGAAATGGCCAGCCAGCGCCTGGCTGCAATCGTCGAATCGTCGCACGACGCGATCCTGTCCAAGGATGTGAACGGCATCATCACGAGTTGGAACCGTGGCGCCGAACGGCTTTATGGCTACCGAGAAGACGAGGTGCTCGGACTGTCGGTCACTCTTCTCATCCCGCTCGACAGACAGGATGAGGAACCGCGGATTCTTGCTCGTATCCGAAGCGGCGAACGTATCGAGCATTACGAGACCGTGCGGCAGAAAAAGGACGGTAGCCTGGTCGACGTTTCGCTGTCCGTGTCGCCGATTTTTGATGGCGCCGGCAAGGTCATCGGGGCCTCGAAGATCGCAAGGGATATCTCCGAGCGGCGGCGCGCCGAAGAACAGAAGGACCTGCTCCTGCGCGAAATGGACCACCGTGTGAAGAATCTCTTCGCGCTCGCGAGCGGCTTGGTGAATGTCAGCGCGGGCGGTGCGGCATCCGTAGGCGACCTGGTGTCCGACCTGCAGAGCAAGTTCAGGGCACTCGCACGGGCGCATGCGCTGACGCTTTCGACGACAGGGAACGATTCCGACCGTACCGCGACGCTGCACAATCTTATCGCCGAAATAACCGAGCCCTATCGCGGGGAAGACGGCGTCTCCCGCGTCAGAGTGTATGGGGAGGATTTCCCGCTTGGACGCACAGCCGTGACAAGCATCGCACTTCTGTTGCACGAATTCGCAACCAATGCCATCAAATATGGCGCGTTGGGGAATCCGGATGGCGAGGTGCTGGTCGAGATATCCTCCGTCGGCAACGACGTGCGTATCATATGGCGCGAGGCCGGAGTGAGCCAGCAACGCGAGGGCTCATCCGGCGATGGTTTCGGCAGCCGTCTGGCTCGCGCGACCGTCGCGGCCCTGGACAGTCGTTTTGAGCGGAAATTCAGCGACCTTGGTCTCGAGATTGTGCTCACTATTCCCCGAGCTAAAACCCAGCTATGACCTTCACGCCAGTCAGGGTGAGAAATCTGATGGAGTGCGCGTCCTTCGCACGGCGATGAAGGTCAACCGAGGGGCGCGGCCCATGATCTGAAATTCAAAGCGCGTTAACGCGCGCATCTTGCTCTCGTGTCGTTGCGCATTTCCCCTAAAAAAGCGTCTACCGGTCCGGTCGCGATTGTCGCTTCCTTCCCGGTGAAATTTGCCAAACCACAGGTTCCCCTGCAGTCTGACGAGAAAACGCAATAATGATTCGGATTCCTGCCGGGTTCGCAACATGTTAGGCTCGGCGCAAGGTAGCGATCCGGAGGCTCACACCTGAGTCTTAGATCGGCGTGCGGATCGAAAGGCTACCACACGGGAGGATGGCATCGTGTTCCGGCGCAAGGGTTTCGCTTTTCGTTTTCTGGTCTTCTTCGGGCCCCCGGCTGCAATCGTGGTCGCGGCGCTTCTTCTGGCCATCACGGCCAGCATAGCCAGCAAGATCGAAATCCTTTTCGTCCAGAACAACGAAACGGTGTCGCGCGGCGAAGTGGTTATCGACAACAATATCGAGGCGCCGATCAGGGATCTTTCCTATCTGGCGAACAACGGCGTTTTGAACCGCCTGCTCGAGAATGACAATGAAACCACGAGGAGCGAACTGGAGCTCGACTGGATCGCATTCGCGCGCGAGGAAGGCCGGTATGACCAGATCAGGTGGATCGACGAAACCGGCATGGAGCAGGTCCGAATAGACCATGTGCGGGGCGAAACCGTGGCCCTCGATCGTCAACTGCTGCAGGACAAGGCGGAACGCTACTACTTCCAGAATTCGGAACAACTGGATCGCGGCAGGATCTACGTTTCGCCGCTCGATCTCAACGTCGAGATCGGAATCGTTGAGGCCCCCGAAAAGCCCGTCATCCGTTTTGCCACGCCGGTCTTCGAGGAGGCCGGCGCTCGCCGCGGCGTTATCGTGCTGAACTACCTGGCGCGCCCCCTGTTGACGGAACTCCAGGCCCTGGGAGAGCGAAACCTGTGGCTGGTGAACAAGGACGGCTACTGGCTGACGGGACCGAGCCTGGCCGTCGAATGGGGATTTATGTACGGGCTCCCCGCCATGAGCCTTGGCGCCCAGTATCCCGACATGTGGGCCACAATCCAGCGCGAAGCGGAGGGACAGATCGAGACGGCGGACGGGATATGGACTTTCAAGTCCGTCGATCCGTTCGAACCCTCGGTTGCAAGCGCGGAGCCTGGCGGCGCGGGTCGCTTGGGCCGACTGGAACTGAATGAGGGGCAGCAATGGTATCTTGTCCACTTTCTGCCGAGAGCGGAGTATGCCGACATTGCGCGTGCATCCTGGCGCCGGGGCGGCATGGCCACGGCGCTCGTTCTCGGCCTGCTCGCCATCGTCAGCTGGCGGCTGGCGCGCTCCCACATACGCGAGGAGCAGACCGCTGCCGCCCTGGCGCAGAGAAATGACAGCCTGAGCGAAAAGACCGAAGCGTTGCAGCAAGAGGTGGAGCTGCGAAAGGGGGCGGAGAAGGAACTGCAGTCATCCGTGGAGCTATATCGCGCAATCCTGAGAAATTCCGTCGAGAGCTTCATCCTGCTGGATCGCCAGGGGCGGATCAAGGAGGCAAACGAGGCCTTCTGTTCGTTGATCGGCCGGCGCGCCCAGCAGATCGTCGGCCGCAACATTTCAGAGTTGGGGTTCGACGAGGTCGATGCCGACCTGCGCAGCCTCCTCGCGAAGATCAACTATCGCGGACAGAACAAGGTCGAGGCCGGCCTAAAGATTACCGGCGGCCAGGAGCTTTTCGTGGAGATGAACCTTGTTTATCTCTACCAGACCGACAATGTTTTCGCGTTCATGCGCAACATCACGGACGAAAAAATCCATCTCGGCGAGTTGCAGCGTTCGGCCTATTACGACGTCCTGACAAACATACCCAACCGCATGCTGCTGAACGAGCGCCTCAATGAGGCGATCGAGAAGGCCGCAGTCAGCGGGACGATGATCGCCCTGCTGTTCATCGACCTCGACGGCTTCAAGCAGATCAACGATCAGTTCGGCCATGCAGCGGGCGATCACCTGCTGATCACGATCGCGGAACGGTTTGCCGAATGCGTCCGGCCGCAGGATACCGTGGCGCGCATCGGCGGAGACGAATTCGCAGCCCTTCTCGTGAACATTACAAATGTCGAGGACTGCGCTTCCGCCGCTCAACGCTTCCTCAAGGCTGCAAGCAAACCGGTTGAGACCCCGCAGGGCAGTCATGGCGTTTCGGCAAGCATCGGCATAGCGCTGCTCAGACAGGACGAGTATGCGGATGGCGAAACGCTGCTCAGGCGGGCCGACCACGCCATGTACCAAGCAAAAATCCAGGGAAAGAACCGCTACCATGTCGCCGGCGAGACCGATGGTCAGGTTCCGGAAGGAGACGAGTACGACGCCGGAGCGATCCGGCATGCTCTGGAGCAGGAGCAATTCGAACTCTACTATCAGCCGAAGGTCAACGCCAATACCGGCACGGTCGAAGGCTTCGAGGCGCTGCTGCGCTGGAACCACCCGACCAACGGGCTTCTTCTGCCAGGCGTTTTTCTGCCGCAGATCGAGCAGCATCCGGTGTCCCTTGATCTGGCGAAATGGGTCATCCGGACCGCGATCGGACAACTCGATGAGTGGACCCGAAACGGCAGGACGCTTTCTATATCGATCAATGTATCATTGCCGGTGTTGCTCGACGAGCGTTTCGTATCGAACCTGGAGGCGGCACTTGCGGACAACCCGCATGTCTCGGCCGGGCAGGTCGAGTTGGAACTGCTCGAGACCAGCGACTTTGTTGAAAACCCCGGCGTGGTGGAGACGATTTTCCGAGCGACCAAGCTTGGAGTTGGATTCGCCATCGATGACTTTGGCACCGGCTATTCATCCCTTGCCCAACTGAAGCGATTGTCGATCTCGACGCTGAAGATCGATCGAAGCCTGATCGCCGAGGTGACGGACGATCCCGACATTCTCTCGATCCTGATTGCCATCATGAGCCTGGCCGAGGCCATGCAATGCAAGGTGGTCGCCGAGGGCGTCGAGACGCTGGAGCAGGGGATCGTTCTCAGGCAACTGGGTTGCGAGACTTTCCAGGGGTATTTTGTGGCGCGTCCAATGCCGGGGGATCTCGTCCCCGATTGGGTGACGAACTGGTCGTCGCCTGATGCGTGGCAGGCGCAGGGAGCGATATCGCGAGACATGGTGCAGCTTCTGGTCGCCTGCACCTATCATCGCGCATGGATGCGCCGCCTCAAGGCCGCAGTCCGCGATCGCTCGCTTGAGCCCCCGGAGCTTGATCATAGCTTGTGCCGGTTTGGTGTCTGGCTGCATTCGGATGCCGGCCAGGAGCTCTGCAAGGCGTATCCGGAAGCGCGGCAACTGGAGGAAATTCACCATGAGCTGCATGTGGTCGCGCGGCGATCCCTTTCCGAAAACGGAGTTCGTTCAACCGAGCATGATGACTACATGAGAAGTCTCGACGAAACCGGCCAGCACATGAGAACGGTCGTCGCATCGGTCCTGGGCGCTGCGGGCGCTGGCACAGAAAGGTGAGCTGGCGAGTTTGGTGACCTTCGGGACAGGCCCGAAGGTCACGAGAACGTGGGCGGGTTTCGCCAGTAGGTCGTATTCCCTGTTATCGGTCGTTCTTGAGGAAAACCGCTTCAACCCGCGTTGCTGAACGGCTCAAGCCAGGGATGAAAGACCGGCAATCCGCGCGTTTCCAGCATTCGATCGAGCAAGGCCCGGCAGCCCACCCGTGACCGTCTCGACCACCTGTCCGAATTTCAGCAGCAGGGCCTCCGATCGTGCTGGTCCCATAAATTGAACCCCGAAAGGAAGGCCGGACGCGTGCAGGCCGGCGGGTACCGTCAGCGCAGGCAGGCCGGTGAGGTTGGCGCCGGCATTGAGCCTGACATAGGCTTCGACGACGGGCTCGGCCCTGCCGTCTGGCCATGTGAATGCATGCTGGTCCCGCCGGGCCGCCACTGCCGGAACCGTCGGCACGATCAGTGCGTCGATATGGGTGAACATATCCGACCAGGCGTCCTGCAATCGCGCCTGCGCCTGTTTTGCCAGCAGATAATCCTGCGCGGGCAGCAGGCTGCCGGTTTCGACGAGAAGACGGACATCATCGCCGAACAACGCCGCTCGGGTACGAATATTCTCGCGATGCACGAAGGCCGCTTCGCTGAGCATGATGCCCCATTGGCCGGGCAGGATCGTTTCGGTGAGCGGCACGGCCATCTCCACGACCTCCGCGCCCGCTTCGGCGAGCGACTGATGCAGACCGCGCAGCGCGCGGTCAATTTCCGGATCGACGCGGTCGTGGAAATAGTTCGCGGGCACGCCGAGCCTGAGACCTGAAAGATCGTCTTCCGGCGTGTCGGGCCGGGGCTTGCTCGCCATTGCGCCGGGCGCAAGCGCTTCGAGCAGGAGAGCCGCGTCGGCCACCGTGCGGGTGATGGGACCGACGTGATCGAGCGATGCCGCAAGCGGAAAGACGCCGTCCAGCGAAATCACGCCGCGGGTCGGCTTCAGGCCAACCACGCCGCAAAGGGCGGCCGGTACCCGGATCGAGCCGCCCGTATCCGTTCCGAGCGCGGCCAGCGCCCCGCCATAGGCGACCGCTGCGGCCGACCCGCCGCTCGATCCGCCGGGCGTATGGTCGAGATTCCACGGATTGCCGGTCTGCGGTGTCGTCAGGCCGAAGGCAAATTCGTGCGTGTGGGTCTTGCCCGTGACGACGGCGCCCGTTTCCCGCAAGCGGCGCGTGACCCAGGCATCGTTCTTTGCAACATGACCTTGCTGCACGCGTGAACTGGCACTGGTGGGAAGGCCGGCGACGTCGATCAGATCCTTGAGGGCGATCGGAATGCCGTCGAGGGCGTGGGCGGGTCCGTCGGCCATGATCCGCCGTTCCGTCTGTCTGGCCTGTTCGCGCGCCCGGTCGGCAAGGAGCAGGGAATAGGCGCCGACTGCGTGATCGACCGCCTCGATCCGGTCGAGAACCGAATCGACGAGCTCGACCGGCGACAGCTCCTTCTTCGCGATCAGCGCCGCTGCATCGGATATGGAAAGGTCATGGGGTCTCATCGGAGGCGGTCTCCTTTGCGCCTTCGCAGTCTTCGGGTTGGTTCGTCTCAAGCGTCGCGATGAACCGATGGACGTGGGTGAGCGTTGCCGCCACCATTTCCCGCCTGTCCTCGGGCAAAGGCAGGTCATGGCGGCGCGCGAGTTCGGCCAGCAATTCGGGTGTGTAGGAGGGGATCACGACTTTCTCTCCATGGATGGCTTTGCAAGAAGGGTCAGGACAAAGGAGAGCGCGGCCAGCGCCAGTATGGTGGCGCCGAAGATCGTGGCGGTTTCGGACAGGCCGATTCGCTGTGCCGCAAAGCCGGCTATCAGAGCGGGCACGGCGTTGGCCAGATAGCTTTCCGTGTAGAATGCAGACAGCAGGCCGGCGCGCTGTCGCGGCGTCGCAAGCGCCGCAAGACTGCGCATCGCGCCAAGGAAACCGGCGCCGAACCCCAGGCCCGAAACCACGGCGCCCGCCATCAGAACCGGCGTGCTGGACATGGTCAGGCTGAACAGGATAAGGGCCGGGCCGGCGATCATGGCGGGACTGCCGGCAAGCAGCGCCGTTCTGGCCGGCCGGTTGCGGAACAGCAGAACCGCCGCCGCGCCCGCAAACGTCAGCGCCGCGACCGAAACGCCGCCCAAAACCTGTGTCCGGCCCGGGGCGATCTCCCCGATCAGCGAGGGCATCAACGACAGGAAAAAACCGCCAAGCGCCCAGACGGCGATGTTAATGGGCGCGACCCGCAGAAAGGTCGGCCGGGCTTCGGCCGGCACGTCCAGGCGCGGGCGCGGATGCCAGCGCGCATCGGTGCGTTCGGGAGACGTTTCCGGACTGCGCAGGGTCCTGACCGCCTGGGCGAGGAATAGCGCCACCAATATCCAGTAGACGAACTGCAGGGGCGCTGGCGCGGCCTGTGCCAGAAGGCCGGAACCGAGCGCCCCCACGCCCATGCCGACCATCGGGGAGATGCTGTTGATCGTCGCACCGGCCTTTTGATCGAGGTCGAGAAGCGCGGCGGCAAGGGCGGTGGTCGCAAGTCCAGTGGCAAAGCCCTGGACGGTGCGCGCCGTGATCAGCCAGGTGCTGTCGCGGGCCAGAAGAAACAGGCTCATGGCGGCAAGCTGCAGGGCAAGCGCCAGCAGGATCACCGGACGCCTGCCGAAACGGTTGGACATCGTGCCGAAGAAAAGCAGCCCGATCAGAAGCGCCAGGGCATAAACGGCGAAGATCAGGGTGACGGCGAAGGCGGAGAACTGCCACTGCGCCTGATAGAGCGGGTAAAGCGGGGCAGGCACGCTGGAGGCCGCGAGAAACGCCACCAGGGTCTGGGCGTGCAGAGCCAGTCCCGCGCGTGTGTCGGAGCGTGTCGGCGCTCCTTCGCTGCAGAGAGTCATTGTCGGAATCCTTTTGCTAAAAGCGAATTATTTGCGTTATAATCGAGGGCGGTCACTAATGCAAATATTTTGCTTTAGTGACCCGTGCCGGAACGCCATCGCCTTTCGAGAGACAAAACAAGTGCCTGAGATAAAAAGATATTCTGAATCCGCCGCCGTGGTTCCGAGACCCGGTGGGCGCTCCGCCCGCATACAGGCCGCTGTCTTCAGCGCGGTGGAGGCGTTGAAAAACGAGCAGGATTCGTCAGACCTCACCGTGCCGGCGATCGCGGCGAAGGCAGGCGTCACGCCGTCGACCATCTATCGGCGCTGGGGGTCTCTTACCGAACTGCTTTCGGAAGTGGCGGTGCAGAACATGCGGCCGGATGCCCCGCCGGAAGAGACCGGCGATTGGCGCAATGACCTGGCTCTCTGGCTGCGTCAGTTCGTGGAGGAGATGTCGTCCGAACCCGGTCGCGCCATGCTGCGGGACGTCCTGGGCGGCGAACGTACCGACAACGCCGGCCAGTGCTCCGGCTACACGCGTCAGCAGCTCGAAACGATTCTCGCTCGCGCGAGCGATGGGGTAGAACGGCCGCCGGTGCCCGATGATCTTCTGGACCGGGTGATCGCCCCGATCATGTATCGCATTCTGTTCACCGATCGCCCGCCGGACCATGATTATGCGCAGGGGCTGCTCGACAGGGCGCTGGAAGCCGGTTCATAACAAGGCGATATTCGCCCCCGCCGATTGTGTTTCGTTCCAGACGACCAACTCCTGCTCTGCCACTGAGAAATGGAGGGAGTCGGGGCTCAGGTCATGAGGTGTCGACATAGCGCCGTGCGAGCAAAACGGCCGCGTCGTCGTCGCTGGAGAAATGAATGGGCAAACCGAAGGCTTTACTCAGACCCAAACCATGGCCTTGATCGCACGCGGGGTCGACCCTTGTACATTACGACGGCTTGCCCCGACCGGCTGACCGTACGGGGCACGCCTCATGGGAGTCAGGCCCTGCGGGCGATCGAATATTCGATCACGAGGGCGATGACCTCGGCGACGGCGGCGGCAATGGCGATGCCCCAGACGATCCGCCAGGAGAGGATTTCAGCACCGGCAGCACTGCCGATCGAAAAGCCGAGATACATGGTCGAGGTATTGAGCGCCAGCGAGACCGAAGCCTGCTGCGGTGGCCCGGCAGCAATCAGCCGAGCCATCTGGGCGGGGAAAAAGGACCAGACGCTGAAACCCCACAGCGCGATGGCCGCCAGAACCGGCACCAGGGCGAACTGTGCCGACAGCAGCGCCGAAACTGCCATGACCGCGAAGGCGACAGCCAGTGCCACGAGCGAGCCGACGACGACGTGGTTTGAGCCGAAGCGGTCGTTGAGCGTGCCGCCCACCGTCACGCCGATGGCGGCGGCAATGCCCCACATCGACACGGTGGCGCTGATGCCATTGGCGGAAAGGCCGAGGATATCCGTCAGATAGGGCGCGATATAGGGATAGGCGGTATAGGCGCCGATCGACCAGAACAGCGAGACCGAAAGCAGTCTCAGAATTGCCGGTTTGCGGAAAACGCCGAGCCGCTCGGACAGGCTGGCAACGGCAATATGCATGCCGGCATTGCCGGCAATGCCACTGAGAATGCCGATGATCGCGACACACCCCATGACGGTTACCGCCAGAAACGTGGCACGCCAACCGAAAGCGTGACCGACAATGGCGCCGAGCGGCAGGCCAAGCGCGATGGCGATCGTCATGCCGCCGCTGACAATCGCCAGCGCCCGACCGCGCATTTCGGGTCTGACAATGACCCCGGCCAGCCCGTTGGCGCCCGGAACGTAGAGTCCGGAGGCAATGGCCATCAGAATACGGGCAAGCAGCAGCATGGCGAAGCCGGAGGAAAAGGCGGCAATGAAATTGCCGGCGGTAAAGATGAGCATGGCGACGATCAGGGTTTCCCTGCGTCTGAGCCGCGCCGTCAGTACGGTGGAGATCGGCGAACTCAGGGCCATGACCAGCGTGAATACCACGATCAGAAGCGCGGTGGCCGGCACGCTCTTGCCAAAATCGGCGGCAATGCGCGGTAGCAGCGGCGCGATCATGAACCCTTCGGTCCCGATCGCGAACGTGCCGAGTGCTAGGAAATAGGCCGGAATGAGCGACGAGGCCGTCTCGGCGGGTTTGGTTTTCTGCAGCATGAGGAGATCCTTCATCGCGCGCGGCGCACGGAGGCGCACATGGTGCACGGGCGGGGCTGGCTTATATTCCAGGCCCGCAACCTTCAGTCAGAAATGCGCACTGCACGGGTTAGACGGTCCTGAGCGCCACGCGCCCGGACGGGCGCACGGCGCTCGGCACGATCATCAGACGGGAATGGGATTGGCGATCATTTCGGCGTTGAAGCCGTTGACCATGGCGTGCTCGCCAATGCCCGGATTGTCACGGATGGCGCGGATTTCCTCGACGAAGATCTCCTCGTCATCGCTGGCCAGTCCGGCCATCGTCTTTTCGATGAACACTTCGAGCGGCATGGCGCGCGGATCGCCGCTCTTCTTGATCAGGTCGGTATCCACCCATGGCGGCGCGATTTCCTGAACACCGACATTGGTGTCGCGCAGCATGAACCGCTGCGACATCGCGTAGGAGTGCAGCGCTGCCTTTGATGCCGAATAGACGGCGGTGACGGCGAGCGGCACATAGGCCAGAACCGAAGTGTTGTGGATGATGGTGGCGCGCGGCTGGCGCTTCAGGTGCTCGATCAGCGCCGAAGTCAGGCGGATCGGGCCGAGAAGATTGGTGTCGATGATCCGGCGCGAAACGGTGTCGTCGATTTTGACCGCAGGGTCGTCAAACGGCATGATCCCGGCATTATTGATCAGAACATTGAGACGCGGATAGGCGGCGACAAGCTCGGCAGCCGTGTCATGAATATCGGCCGGATCCGTGATGTCGAGCGTGATACCATCCATGCCGGGATTGGCGGCGGTCACCTCGTCAATCAGCGCCTTTCTGCGTCCGGCGATAATGACCTTGTTGCCGAGGGCGTGGAAGGCTTCGGCCAGCGCCCGGCCAATGCCCGATGTGCCGCCGGTGATGAAGATGGTGTTGTCGTTGATGTTCATGGTGGTTCTCCTTTTTTTAAGGTCAGCCCGTCCCGTGTCGCGACCGGACCAGCCGGAAGGACATCGAGGCATCGTGGTTGTGAAATGGGGCAGGGGTGGACGGAGCCTCAGGCTCCGTCCTTCATCGCGTCGTGCGAAGCTCAATGCGAGGCTCAGGCAGCCACGCGCTCGACCTTCGGAAAATCGAGCGTCGTGCCCACGATGTTGTTGACGCTGTTTGTCAGGATGCTGACAGCGACATGCGCAATGGTCTCGAGAATCTCCGCGTCGGAGACGCCGTAGGCGCGTGCGGCTTCAAGCGCCGGCGTGGCATCCTGCCCATGGGTGGCGTTGATAGCGAGCGCAAGCTCGAGAACCGCCTGCGCGTGGCTGTCGGATGAGCGTCCGGCCTGTGCTGCGGCGCGGTCTTCGGCGCTGACGCCAGCGGCACGGGCGGCGCCCGTATGGGCGGCGAGACAGTAATCGCAGCCATTTGCGGCGGCCACTGCGATGGCGATCAGCTCGCGCGTTGCGGCGGGCAGAACACCCTTTCTGAGAAAGGCGCCGGAGCCGGTGTAGACATCCAGTGCGGCAGGGGCATTGGCCAAAACCCTGTAAAGGTTGGGTACCTTGCCCATAGAAGCCTTGGCCGTGGCAAAGATCTCGGCCACGTGCGGTGTGATATGCTCGTCGGCAAGAGGTTCGATTGCAGACATGTCATTCTCCTTGTCATAGGGCGGTTCGCGATCTTCCCGGAACGGAAGAAGAGCGCCGCCGTCGGGTTAAAGGTTCGGCAAAAGGGCGTTCTAGCCTTGTAGGAAGCGCTCGATTTCAGCGGCGAAGTCGTCGATTTCCTGAAACAGGAAGGCATGGCCGGCATCGGGATAGAGCACCAGCTTGGCGTTGGGCGCCGTCTGGGACAGCACATAGGAGCGATAGGCGGGGATCATCACGTCATGCGCGCCATTGGCCACCAGAACCGGCAGCTTCAGCTCACGCGCCCGATGCAGGATGCCGGGCCAGACCGAAATTGCCTTCACCTGTCGGACAAAGGCTTCGGCCGTGACCTTCGGACCGCGCTCCGTCTGACCGAAGACACGGGCAAGCGATGCCCGGCCGGCAGAAATGGCGCAGTCCGTCTCGGGATAGAACAGGAAGAGGAAGTCATCTCCGCTGTTTTCCGGCCGGGTCATCACGGATGCCACGCGCGGATGCGGTTGCGGCCCGTCGGCGATCGGCCCCGGGCTGGAGCCGGCGACGATCAGCCGGCGGACCATGTGCGGAAAATCAAGCGCAAACTGCTGGGCGACGGCGCCGCCGAGCGACCAGCCCAGAAGGTCGATCTGCGCGAGGTTGATCGTGGCGAGAAAATCAGCCGCCACCGCCGCCATGCCGGCCACCGTTTCCGGGACATGGCCACCGGAACGGCCAATACCGGCGCTGTCGAAGCGGATAACCCGCCGATCCGCCGAAAGTGCGGTTATGAAGGCCGGGTCCCAGTCGTCCATCGTGCCGCGAAAGCGCTGGAGCAGCACCAGTGGCGGGGCGCTTTCGGGGCCACTGGCCTGCCAGGCGATCCGGCCGTGGCGCGTTTCGGCATGGCGTATCATCGGGATTGTCGTCATCTGTCCGTCTCCTGAGGGCCGCCCCGTGGGGATGGCTGCGATGACAGAGAGATAAGCGCAAAGGCCGCTGTCTCAAAAGACATATAAACGGCATTTCAGGACATTGCGCCGTCATGCCGGTTTGGGGACGGCTGGCCGGTCTCAGGCGGCGGCTCCGGTGCCAGCCTCACCCTCCACCATCTTCAGGCTGCGTCTGAGGGCCTGCGGCGGCTGGCCGAAGAAGCGGAGAAAGGCGCGACGCATGCGGTCGCGATCGGCGAAGCCGGTATCACGGGCGACAGTGTCGAGGGGATGGCGGCCATCCTCCAGCATGATTTTTGCGGCTTCAAGACGCAGCCGCTCGACCGCCTTGGCCGGAGACTGACCGGTTTCCTCGCGGAAGATGCGGCTGAATTGGCGCGGGCTGAGTGAGGCTGCGTCTGCCAGTTCCTCGACCGTCAGCGGGTTCTTCAGGTTTTCGCGGGCATAGACCAGGGCGCGACGTACCCGGTCGGAGCGAGGTTCGAGATCAAGCAGGGCGGAAAACTGCGACTGCCCGCCCGGACGGCGGTGATAGACCACCAGATTGCGCGCCACCATGCGCGACAATCCGGCGCCGTGGTCGTCCTCGATCAGCGCCAGCGTCAGGTCGATGGCCGCGCTCATGCCGGCCGACGTCCAGATATTGCCGTCATTGACGAAGATCCGGTCTTCATCCACGTGAACCTTCGGGAAACGCTCCTGAAGGGTGCGGGCGTGGTACCAGTGCGTGGTTGCAAGCCGGCCATCGAGCAGGCCTGCTTCGGCAAGCACGAAAGCGCCGGTGCAAAGCCCGGCGACACGGCGCGACTGCGCCGCCGCACCGATCAGATAATCTTCCAATCCCCTGGAAATGGCGCGCGGTACCAATTCCCCCACGACCAGCAGCGTGTCGGGAAATTCGCCAAGCGGTTCGGTTTCGATCCCGATGCCGAGTGAGGCGCGAACCGTGCCGCCTTTTTCGGACATGACGGTCAGACGATAGCCATCTTCGCCCAGCGTCTGGTTCGCAAATTCGAAGGCGGAAAGTGCCGCCATTCCCATGACCTGGAATCCGTCTTCCAGAATGAAACCGACATGCTGCATCGTTTGATTACTCGTGTCCTGAAATGCCGTTTATATGACATTTGAGATACTGCCGTCAATTGCTAGCCTCTCACCATCATCCATTCGAAGGAGAGACCCATGACCATAGCTCTTATCGACGGCGCATCCTCCGGCATCGGCGCCATCTATGCCGATCGTCTTGCCGCCCGCGGCGAAGACCTCATTCTCGTTGCCCGCAACGCGGCCCGCCTTGAAGCAATCGCGGACAAGCTGAAGGTCCGTTACGGCGTCAGGGTCAGCACAATGGCCGCCGATCTGGCCAGCGCCGACGGTCTTTCTGCGGTCGAGGCAGTTCTGAAGTCCGATGAATCCATCACCACCCTGGTCAACAATGCCGGTTTTGGCAGTGCCGCCCCGCTGGTTTCGGCCGATGTTGATGAGATGCAGAACATGGTGGCGATTAACGTCGTCGCGCCGATGCGCCTTGCCTATGCGGCCGTGCCGGTCTTCCGCGCCCGTGGCACGGGAACGATCATCAACATTTCCTCGATCGTTGCGATCGGACCGGAAGTCCTCAACGGCGTCTATGGTGGCACCAAGGCCTTTGTACTGGCCTTCAGCCATTCGCTGCGCAAGGAGCTGGAAGGGACCGGTGTGCGGGTACAGGTCGTGCTGCCCGGCGCCACGGGGACGGAATTCTGGGATATCGCCGGCCTTCCGGCCCGCAACCTGCCGGAAGAATGGGTCATGACCGCCGATGATCTGGTCGATGCCGCGCTGATGGGCCTGGACTGCGGCGAATACGCCACCATTCCCTCGCTGCAGGAGGCGGGAGAATGGGAGGCATGGGAGGAGGCTCACGCTGCCATGCTCCCGCACCTCTCTAGCGCGGTGGTGGCAGAGCGCTATCGCCGGCAGGTCGAGGCCTGATCGCGGCGCTGGGACATCATGGCCTCAGGCGGGCTCGCGCAGCTTCCCGCTCGCGCGTTCACGCGGGTCATGTCCCTTCGGCTTGCCGAATAGGCCGATATTGGCATCACCCCATCCCTTCAGAGAAAGCAGGATGGGCTCCATGCTGCGGCCCAGCTCGGACAGCGAATATTCCACCTTCGGCGGCACCTGCGCATAGACGGTGCGCACGATCAGCCCGTCTTCCTCCAGCTCGCGCAACTGGTTGGTCAGCATGCGCGGCGTGACATTGACGATATGCCGGCGGATCTCGTTGAAGCGCAGCGTGCCGGACAGAAGGTGAAACAGGATCACCGATTTCCATTTGCCGTCGATCAGGCCGATCGCGGCCTCGACCGAACAGCCGGGGCTGCAGTCAAAACGGGGGTGGCGGGCCTTGGCCATGTCTTGCTCCTTAACAGTATCAAAAACGATACTATGTGCGTTCGTTGTGCGTATTGGCTCGATAGGAAGTTAGTAGCATTTTGGAAGCACCGCAAGTTTTTCGTCAACAGCAAGGAGACAGGCCATGAAAGCCATTGGATACAAAAAGCCCGGTGCGATCGATCGTAACGATGCACTCATTGACATTGAACTGCCCCGCCCGAAAGCGACCGGGCGCGATCTTCTGGTCGAGGTTGCGGCCATTTCGGTGAACCCGGTCGATACCAAGATCCGCGCTGGCGCCACGCCGCCGGAAGGCGAATACAAGGTGCTCGGCTGGGATGCCGTCGGCCGTGTGGTCGAAACCGGTCCAGATGTGAAGAGTTTCAGCGTCGGCGACGCCGTCTATTATGCCGGGTCGCTGATCCGCCCCGGCGCCAACAGCCAGTTCCATCTGGTTGACGAGCGCATTGTCGGACACAAGCCGAAAAGCCTGACCAGTGCCGAGGCCGCCGCCCTGCCGCTGACGGCGATCACCGCCTATGAAATGCTGTTCGACCGGCTCGATGTCGCTCGTCCCGTGCCGGGTGCCGCCAACGCGATCCTGATCGTCGGCGGCGCCGGCGGCGTCGGTTCGATCGCGATCCAGCTCGCGCGCGCGCTGACCGGCCTCACCGTCATCGCCACCGCCTCGCGACCGGAAACCGTATCCTGGGTCAAGGAACTCGGCGCCCACCATGTCGTCGATCACTCAAAGCCGATCGCCGAACAGGTCGCAGCACTGGGCATCGGCGCGCCCGCCTTTGTCTTTTCGACCACCGAAACCCACCGTCACTTGAAGGAGATCGTCGAGGCGATCGCGCCGCAGGGCCGCTTCGGTCTGATCGACGATCCCGACGGGCTCGATGTCATGGCGTTCAAGCGCAAGGCCGTTTCCACGCACTGGGAATTCATGTTCACCCGCTCGATGTTCGAAACCGCCGATATGGACGCCCAGCAGAAGCTGCTCGATCATGTTGCCGAACTGATCGACAGCGGCCGGATCCGAACCACGGTCACCGACATCCTGTCGCCGATCAGCGCCGCCAATCTGAAGAAGGCCCATGCGATCATCGAAAGCGGCAAGGCCCGCGGCAAGATCGTGCTGCAGGACTTTTGAGCGGGAGCACGATGATGACCACAGGTTCAAAGACCGAAGTGCATGTCGTGGCAGTGCTGAAGGCCAGGCCGGGCAAGAGCGCGGCACTGCTGGAGGCGCTTGAGGCGATCATTCCGGCGGTCCGCAGGGAAGATGGCTGCATCCGCTATGAGCTGACCGTTGACCGCGCAGATGCGGATCGCGCCGTCATGCTGGAAGTCTGGCGCGATGAAGCCGCGCTCGGCCGGCATGAGACCGCCGCCCCGTTTGTCTCGCTCGCCGCCCGCTTCGATGAGCTGCTGGCAGAGCCGGTCGCCCTGCTGAAGCTTCAGCACCGCATGTGAAACGGTACCGGCCATGTCTGACAGGGCATGGCCGGTCGTCCACACCCGAAAGGACAGATCATGACATCTCTTGAAAAAGCCCGCGTACTCGTCATCGGTGGCAGTTCCGGCATCGGTCTTGCCACGGCCCGCGCTGCGGCAGCTGCCGGCGCCGAAGTCGTCATCGCCTCGCGCTCGGCCGAAAAGCTCGAAGCGGCAAAACAGGATATCGGCGTCAATGTTACGACAGCCGTGCTCGACATCACCGATGCCGAGGCGCTTGAAGCCTGGTTCGGCGCCACCGCCCCGTTCGACCATATCGTGGTTTCTGCCGCGCAGACGCCGACCGGTCCGGTGCGCAAACTCGCACTGGACGACGCCCGCAAGGCCGTCGACAGCAAGTTCTGGGGCGCCTATCAGGTCGCCCGCGCCGCCCGCTTCACAGAGCGGGGAACGCTGACGCTGGTCTCCGGTTTCCTTAGTGAGCGGCCGTCGGCAAGCTCGGTCCTACAGGGCGCCATCAATGCGGCGCTGGAGGCGCTGGCCCGTGGTCTGGCGCTGGAACTGTCGCCGGTGCGTGTCAACACCGTCTCGCCGGGGCTCATCGATACGCCGCTGTGGAACGGTCTCGGCGATGACGGCCGCGCCGCCATGTTTGACAGGGTTTCGAAGTCGCTTCCGGCAAAGACGGTCGGCAAGCCGGAACATATTGCCAATGCGGTTCTGTTCCTGATGGCGACGCCCTTCGCCACGGGATCGAATGTCCGTGTTGACGGCGGCGGTGCAATCGGCTGACGCCCCGGTTCCGTCCGCCTGGAGCATCGGGCGAAAAAGTGGTTACCGGTTTTTCGACAACCCGATGCGTCAAAACAAGGAATCCGGATTATCGGGCGATGCGGATTAGACGCCCGATATTCTGGGGCGGGACCGCGCGCCGAGCCGCATCTTTCGCAGAAATTTCTAGATTCTTCCGGCCTTGGTGTCACATCCTGCTGGACTATTTCGTCAACGCGGTGTCAGATAACAATGGAGTTTGCCATGACATCCCGTATGACCGACCATATGAAACGCGCCAAGGGCGGTTTCGAGCCGCTGTTTGCAGCCGAAGCCGCTATTCAGGGCAGCACGCTGGAGCCGCTTCTCATCCACCTCGTCAAGCTGCGGGCAAGCCAGATCAATGGCTGCGCCTTCTGCATCCAGATGCATGTCGCCGAGGCCCTGACGGACGGCGAGACGCCGCTTCGCCTGCACATGCTGCCGGCCTGGCGCGAAAGCCCGCTTTATTCCGAACGCGAGCGTGCGGCGCTTGGCTGGACCGAAGCGCTGACGAAGCTTCCCGAAACCGGTGCGCCGGATGCGGACTGGGCGAAGGTCGAGGCGGCCTTTGATGTTGACGAGCGGGCCTGGCTGACGCTGTCGATCGGCGCCATCAACCTGTGGAACCGGGTTCAGGCCGGGCTGAGGGTGCCGCATGGCACCAGGCTTCCAGAGGCGCGGGCCAATGCAGCCTGAGGCCGCCGAAATCTTTGAAGCGCAGCGGCCCCGGCTGCTGCGCCTCGCTTACCGTATGCTCGGCAGCAATGCCGAGGCCGAGGACATGGTGCAGGAAGCCTTCCTGCGCTGGCACAGGGCAGAAGGCATCGACAATCCCGCCGCCTGGCTCACCCGCACGGTGTCGCGGCTTTGCCTGGACCAGATGAAATCGGCCCGGTCCCGGCGCGAGACCTATCCCGGCACATGGTTGCCGGAACCGCTGATCGAGGCTGAAGACGATGCTCTTCGTCCCGACAATCTCACGCTCTCGCTGATGATGGCGCTGGAACGGCTGTCGCCCCTGGAGCGGGCGGCCTTCCTGCTGCACGATGTCTTCGGGCAGCCGCTGGACGAGGTGGCGGCGACCATCGATCGCTCTCCTGCCGCGACCCGCCAGCTTGCAAGCCGGGCGCGTGCCCATGTCCAGGTCGATCGGCCGCGCTACGAGATCCCGCGTGACGCCGGCGCCGAGCTGGCGCGCGCCTTCTTCGAAGCCTGCAAGTCGGGCGACGCCTCCGCGCTCGGAGCGATGCTCGCCGAGAGCGCGACGCTGCATTCCGATGGCGGCGGCAAGGTTCTGGCCTATCCCAATGTCATCAGGGGCGCCGACAATCTCATCCGGCTGCTGCTCGGCCTGCAGCGCAAGTTCGGCGACCAGATGAGTTTTATAGAGGCAGCCATGATCGACGGCCTGCCGGGGTTCGTCAGCCGCCTTGACGGCAACCTGCAGACGACGGCGATCGAGATCACCGACGGGCGCATCACCGCCCTCTACATCACCCGCAATCCCGATAAGCTGTCCGGTGTCGTGACGCACTAACAAACACAAAACAATGCGTGAGACCGGTGCCCTTTTCGGGCGAACGATGCCGCATGTCTGGAGATATCCTCATGAAATCCGTCCTTCTTCTGAATGCCAGCCCCTTCGGCGAAAATGCCCGCGGCTATCAGCTCGCCCTGCAGGCGATTTCAAACCTGCAGGCGGCCCATCCCGGCATCGATGTCATCGAGCGGGATCTTGCGCCCGCGGACTTCGGCCGTGTCACACCGGATTACGCCCGGGCGATCATCAGCCGGGTCGCGCATGACAGTCCGGCATTTTTCCAGTCCGAACGGTTGATCCGCGAGCTTGAAGAGACCGATGCACTGATCATCTCGACGCCGATGCACAACTATACGGTTCCCGCCGTTCTGAAACTTTGGATCGACCTTGTGCTGCGAGCGGGGCGGAGCTTCGGCTTTCGCGACGGCCGCAAGGTCGGGCTGCTGGACGATCGCCCGACGGTGGTGATTGTCGCTTCGGGCGGACAGGTCACGGGCAAGGCGACCCAGCGGGATTATCTGACGCGATATCTAACCGATGTCCTGGCAACGATCGGCATCACAAATCTGCGGTTCATTCATGTCCAGGGCCTTGCCGAGGACAGCAACGCCGCGCTCTCCCTGTCGCAAGGGCAGCGCGCGCTCGATGCCGATCCGCGTTTCGGCCGGGGAATTAAATCCGATGTCAGCGTTGGCTGATATCTCCTGTGTTACAGACGCCGGCGGACGTGCGGCGCGACGCGGGCTTGTGCCCATGACGCGTCGGAATGCCGCGCCGAATGCGCTCTCCGAAGCATAGCCCAGGTCCTCGGCGACCTTGGCCACCGTCATGCCGGGCCGCGTGAGCGCCTGGCGCGCCAGCGTCATGCGCCAGTGCAGGACGTAATCCATCGGCGCCTGCCCGACCGCCGTCCGGAACCGCGCCGAAAACTGCGACCGCGACAGATGTGTAAGGCCGGCAAGCGTTTCGATCCGCCAGGGATGAGCCGGATTGGTATGGATCGCATGGAGCGCCGGGCTGATGCGGGGATCATCCAGGGCCGCAAGCCAGCCGCGCGGTCTTTCTTCCGGAAGAGCCCGGATCAGTTCGACGAAGATCATCTGCATTGCCGCGCCGGCGATCGCCGAAGCGCCCGCGCGCTCATCGGCCTGCTCTTCCTCAAGCCTGTCCATCAGCCAGCCGATGCGGCTGCTTTCAGGTTTATCGGCAGCCAGGATCACCAGCGGCGGCAGCGCATCCGCGATCAGGCCCGTCACCGGCCCGAGTTCCATCCGTCCGCCGGTTGCGCGGAACGGAGAACCTTCTCCCCCGTCAATGCTGGCATAGGCACGGCCGCCCGTTCCGGCAAAGACCTCGGCGGCAGGGCGCGGGTCGGCAAGGTCCGTGCCGATCACGAACGGCCGGTCCGGCGCCACCAGAAAGCAATCTCCCGCGGACAATTGCCGGCGCATGCTCCCGACCGCCAGCACGCATTCGCCTTCGCGGATCACATTGCATTTTAACGCCTGCGTCGCCGGAACCGCGACCGACCAGCGGCCGCTGGCCACAAGCCCGGTCGACAGCGTCGCCTCGGCTCCGGCAAGGCGGAGAATTTGGGAAAGCGGGTCCATCGGATGATCTCAATATTATTCAGGTGAATAGACTATAGATTGTCTTGTTTACGCGCGCTAGTGACTCCCCAAAAGGAGACGCTACATGCAAACACCACTCAACACGCCCTGGGGCCCCGCGACAACGGCGGACGATGTCGCCGGCACGATCGATCTCACCGGCAAGACCGCCGTCATCACCGGAGGAGCCTCCGGGCTCGGGCTGGAAACCGTGCGGGTTCTTGCCGCGCGCGGCGCCCGCGTCATCGTGCCGGCCCGCAATGTGGCCACCGCACGAAATGCACTTGGCGACCTGGCCGATATCCGGGAAATGGACCTGATGGACCCGCCCTCGATCAGCGCCTTTGCTGAGCAGTTGCGCGCCGAGGGCATCCGTCTCGATCTGCTGATCCTCAGCGCCGGCGTCATGGCCACGCCGCTGTTTCGCGATGCCGATGGTCATGAGGGACAGTTTGCCACCAATCACCTCGGGCACTTCCGCCTGACGACGGCGCTGTGGCCACTCATTAACCCCGGTGCCCGCGTCGTGGTGCTGTCGTCGCGCGGTCACCAGATACCGGGTTTCGACCTTGCTGATCTCGACTTCATACAACGGCCCTATGACAAGTGGCTCGCCTATGGCCAGGCGAAAACCGCCAATGCGTTGTTTGCCGTGGCACTTGATCGTCGCGGTGCGCCGGATGTGCGGGCCTATGCCGTTCATCCCGGATCGGTTCTGGGGCCGCTGGCGCGGCATCTGAGCGAGGAAGAGCTGGCGCCGTTTGATGCGGTGAACCCCGATGGCAGCCCGCGCATCGATCCCGCGCGCGACATGAAGTCGCCGCAGCAGGGTGCCGCGACGACGGTATGGTGTGCCACTGCGCCCGAACTTGCGGGCATTGGCGGCGTCTATTGCGAGGATTGCGATATCGCGTCGGTCGAGACAGAGCGCAATGCCGGCGTTCGTCCGTTTGCGATCGATCCCGAAATGGCAGAGGCGCTCTGGAAGGCGAGCGTCGAAATGACGGGCTGCGACATCTGACGCAGCCCGCCGTTCATTTCTGGCGCGCTCAAGCCTTTGCGAAGGCGAGGAGCTCGGGGTTTATGATGTCCGGGTTGGTCGCGAACAGACCGTGCGGCAGGCCCGGATAGGTCTTCAGCGTGCCGTTTTGCAGCAGATCGATGGACTTCAGCGCCGAATCGGCAATCGGAACGACCTGGTCGTCTTCGCCATGCAGCATCAGAACCGGTACGGTGATCGCCTTCAGGTTCTCGGTGAAATCGGTCTCTGAGAAGGCGGCGATGCAATCATACTGCGCCTTGGCGCCACCGGCCATGCCCTGCCGCCACCAGTTGTCGATCAGCCCCTGGCTGATTTGGGCACCCTCGCGGTTGAAGCCATAGAAGGGGCCGGTCGGGATGTCGATGTAGAACTGGGCGCGGTTTGCGGCAAGTGCTGCGCGGAAGCCGTCGAACACCTCGATCGGAAGACCTTCGGGGTTCTTTTCAGAGCGCACCATGACCGGGGGAACGGCCGCCATCAGCACGGCCTTGGCAACGCGGCCCTTCTCGGCGCGGGCAACATAGCGGGCCACTTCGCCGCCACCGGTCGAGTGGCCGATATGGATGGCGTTCTTCAGGTCGAGGGCGCTCGCAAGTTCGGCGACATCGGCGGCGTAGGTGTCCATGTCGTTGCCGGTGTCCGTCTGGTCCGAACGACCGTGGCCGCGCCGGTCATGGGCAATGACGCGGTAGCCATTGGCGAGGAAGAATAGCATCTGGTTGTCCCAGTCGTCGCCCGAAAGCGGCCAGCCGTGGTGGAAGACAACCGGCTGGGCGTCCTTCGGACCCCAGTCCTTGTAGAAGATGTTGGTGCCGTCTCTGGTGGTAATCGTAGCCATGGTAAATTCTCCTTGTGTTTGTGCAAAGGTGAGGCGGGGCAGAGCCGAAAGGGCGGCGACAGTTGCCGCCGTCTTCAGCATCGCGCGCCGGGTCATTTCGGTGTGCATCGCTTGTCCTCTTGATTTCGACATGGACAAGATAGGTCGTCGGGTGCATAAGCGGACGTGGCGAAACGGACACTTGTCGCGGCAAAACGGACAATGGCGCAGAAAGCGGAACAGGTCGCTGAAATCGGGCTGCTGATCTATCCCGGCTGCCAGCTTGCGGCGATCTACGGTCTGACCGATCTCTTCCGCGTGGCGGCCGAATGGACCGGCGAGAACGCGCGCTATATTCGCGTATCGCATTGGGAGGCGACGGCGGACGATGTCAGCTGCATCTTTGACAGCCATCCCGGATCGCCGCATCGCCTGAGCCATGCGATCGCGCCGCCGAGCATCGTCATGCCGGAGCGCATGGCGCCAGCCCCGGCGGCTGCCGCGTGGCTAAGAAACCAGCACGATCAAGGCACCGTGCTCTGCTCCGTCTGCGCCGGCGCCTTCGTGCTGGCCGAAACCGGGCTGATGGACGGGCGGCGCGCGACGACGCACTGGGCCTTTGCCGAACAGCTTGCGAAGCGCTTCCCCTCCGTACGGCTGGCCGAGGAACATATGGTGCTGGACGAGGGGGATATCGTGACGGCGGGCGGCATCCTCGCCTGGGCCGATTTGGGGCTGACGCTGGTTGAGCGGCTGCTCGGGCCGGCAACGATGCTCTCGACGGCCCGTTTCCTGCTCATCGATCCGCCGCGCAGCAGCCAGCGCCCCTTTGCCCAGTTCGTTCCCCGCTTCGATCATGGCGATGACGCCATCCGCAAGGCGCAGCATTTCATCCATGCCCATGCGCATGAGCCGATCAGCATGGCCGATCTGCACGAGGTTGCCGGCATGACCGAACGCACACTGCTACGCCGCTTCAAGGCTGCGACCCACCACCGCCCGAACGAATATCTGCAGCTGGTGCACATCGCCAAGGCGCGCGAACTGCTGGAGCGCACGCTGCTTCCGGTCGACCGGATTGCCTGGGATGTCGGCTATTCGGATCCGGCGGCGTTCAGGAAGACGTTCCAGAAACTGGTCGGCATCCGCCCGGCGGAGTACCGCGCGCGTTTCGGGACGGCTTCGGTTCCGCACGTTGAGGCAGGTTGACGACGTTTGCGGGCGGCATGCCGCCGCTCGATTCCTTGCCTATCGTGCTTCCGCGAGCATGGCTTCGGCCATGGCCCAGAGCCGGTCGGCATTCTGAGGATCGACCGCATAAGGGGCAACGGCGCCTGCTGTCTGGTCGCTGCGCTCAGTGACGACTTCTGCTTCGTTGCAATTGTCGAAATACCGGCCCGAGATGCCTTCAAGGAGTGGCGATGCGGCCAGAAGAACCGAGTTCGCTGCGCCTTGCTCCGGCGTCTTGCGAAAAGGTTCGGGGGTTTTGAGCCCGCCGGTGTGGCGCTGCAGATTGGTGGCGATCGCGCCGGGGTTCAGGGCATTCGACGCAATCCCGTCTTCCGCCCATTTCCGCGCTATGCCGACCGAAAGCAGGATACAGGCGGTCTTGGACTGACCGTAGGCGACGATCGGATGATAGGGCGTAAAGCGGAAGTCCATATCGTCCCACAGCACGGGGCTCCAGAGAGCGCCGCTTGAGGCGACGGACACGACACGGGCCTTGCCCACCGCCCTCAGCCATGGGTGCAGGCCGAGCGCCAGCGCGAAATGGCCAAGGTAGTTGGTCGCAAATTGCATCTCGCGACCTTCGCCGGTGCGCTGAAGCGCGGGAAGCGCCATGATCCCGGCGTTGTTGATCAACGCATCGACTGGTCTGTTCCATGCCGTCACGAAACGACGGACGGAAGACAGATCGGCCACGTCGAGAGGCTCGACCTTGATCGCCGCGTTGCCGGTCGCCTTTCGCAAATCTGCCGCGGCAGCTTCGGCCGCATCCGGCCGGCGCGCTGCGATGGTCACGGCAGCGCCGGCTGCCGCCAGGGTGCGCACCGTCTCAATGCCGATGCCGCTCGCGCCGCCGGTGACGATCATCGTCTTGCCTTCAAGATTGATGCCCTGAAGGACGTCCGCAGCCGTGGTGGAAAAATCGAAACCCGTCTTAAGCCTGCTCATGAGATTTTCCTTTCCTGTTTGCGTACAGGAGGTAGCAAGCCTTCGCTGTTTGATTTAGTCGGTGAACATGGAACGCAATGATGAGCTATTTCGGACAGTCGCCAATCTGCCGCCATCGGAACTGGCTGCATTCATGGCTGTGGCGGAACATGGCGGTTTTCGTTCGGCCGCGCGCGCCAGCGGCACCAGCGCATCGGCGCTGAGCCACGCGGTCGCCGGACTCGAGGCGCGTCTCAAGGCACAGCTGTTCATTCGCACGACGCGGCGCGTCGCGTTAACGGAGGCAGGCGAACGCTTCGCCGAAGCGCTGCGTCCCGCGCTCAGGCAGTTGAGCCGGGCGGTTGAGGCTCTGGATGGCTTGAGCGATCAGCCGCGCGGCACGATCCGCATCAATGCTTCTGCGCGGGCGGCGGAGCTCGTGCTGGAGCCGCTCATCCTGGAGTTCCTGCGGCGCTACCCCGACATGACGGTCGACGTCCGCTCGGACGACAATTTGCTGGATCTTGGCAGCGGCGCCTTTGATTGCGGACTAAGGCTGATCGAGATGGTGCCGGAGGATATGGTGGCAATTCCGGTCGGCGGCGAACAACAACACGTCGTCGTCGCAGCGCCTTCCTATCTGCACGATGTCTCCGCACCCTCGACGCCGGCTGACCTGAAGGCGCATGACTGCATCCAGTGGCGGTTGGCGGGAGCGGCGCGTTATCGCTGGGAGTTCGAACGCCATGGCGAGCGGCTCAACATCGAAACGCGAGGGCGACTCATTCTGGACGATGCCCGGCTGATTGAAATTGCGGCCCGCGCCGGCGCGGGTATCGGCTATGTCGCCAAAGCGGCGATTGAGGAGGATCTCGCGGATGGAATGCTGGTCCAACTGCTCCGCGAATGGACGCCGTCCTATCCGGGCCTGGCTCTTTACTACCCGAAAAACCGACACATGAGCGCCGGAATGCGTGCCTTGATCGTATTCGTTCGGGAATTGAACAGGCGGAATGGTGGGCCCGAACACTAAGCTCGGAAATGCCTGTCAGAGCGTTTCGCGGTGCTCACGAGACAACGCAGTCTTTGCGGCTTTCTCAGGTGCGACGGTGCCATCGACCCGCTCGCCGGCCTCAAGCGCCTCCTGAAAAGATGTAAGGCGTTCGAGAACGGCCGCGCGTTTTACGTCGAGCTCCGCTTTCAGCCGATCGATATGTTCAAGCTTGGTCAGAAGCTGGGTGACGCCGCCCGCGCACGGTCCCGCACCTTCGTCCGACAGGCAGGCCGCCATCGCCCGGACCTCACGCGCCGAAAAGCCAGTCGCGATGAAATCCCGGATCCGGCCGGCGCGCCGCAGATCGGCTTCACTGTAGTCGCGATAGCCATTTTCCAGCCGTCGGGCCGCAATCAGGCCCGAACGTTCGTAGTGGCGCAGCATACGCTCCGTAATGCCGAGCCGTTCGGCTGCTTCCTTGATCTGCATGTCGGGACCTTTCGGCAAGTCTTCGTTGACGATCATTTCAGATGACGCGATCATCTTTTCAAGGCCCGAAACACAGGAAGGCAGCAACCTCCGAGCAGGGATGCCGGGACCGTCCTGCCCGGAGTTAACGACCGATAGACGCTTCAGCCCCTCTGCGACCATCCGCCATCAATTGTGATGACCTGACCGGTCAGCCATTCGTTGGCGGAACTGCCGAGCCGCAATATCCACGGCACAAGATCGGTTGTCGCCCCGCGACGGCCGAGCGGGATTTCAGAGGCTTCGGCCGCTTCGATCGTGCTCGCCATCTCAGGGGAAAGCCCCATCATGCCGGTCAGCGCACCGGTTTTCACCGGTCCGGGCGCGATGGCATTCACGCGGATGCCATCGCCAGCGAGCTCGACGGCCCAGGCTCGCGTCAGATGTTCGAGCGCGGCCTTGGTGGCCGCATAATGCGCCAGGCCCGGTGCGGCATTCTGCGAGACGGCCGTCCCGATGTTGACGACCGCGCCTTTCGTTTCCCGAAGCGCCGGCAAAGCCTCCTTCAGGAGAAGCGATGGCCCGGTGATGTTCACCGCACAAATCTCAGCAATCGCTTCGCCGTCATAGGCGCCGATCGGAAGCGGCCTGCCGGCGCCGGCATTGTTGACGACCAGATCGAGCCGGCCCCAGCGGGTAAGCGCGGCCTCGAGAATGCGCCGGCTGCCCGTTGGGTCGGCGGCATCGGCGCGCACGGTCGCGACCGCTGCGCATTTCGCGGCCACACCGGCCAGTTTCGCCTCATTGCGACCGGTTATGACCACATTGGCACCCTGTGCCGCTAGAGCCAATGCCGTGGCTTCCCCGATGCCCGAACTCCCGCCCGTCACGATGGCAACCTTGCCCTCCCAGTCTTCATTCATCTTGACTTTCCTTTCCAATGAACGTGCGCGTTCCTGCGCTTCGCGACGTTCCTAGCGGGTTGACGCTAGTGTCAGGGTCAAGGGCAATCCTGAAGGCTGGTATGCAAGGGCAAGTAAACACTCGAACCACGGACGGGACACCAAAGGGCGGATTGAGCGGGCAAGAGGATACTGTCAGGGCATATCGATCGGAGGAACTTTCCATGGTGCTACCCGTTGGAGGCTAACCAGAACAGAGGGTTCCGACATGGCCACGAACTCGCTCAAAGACATCTACCTCGACCAGCTGCAGGACATCTGGAGCGCGAACACGCAGTGTCTGCCCGTCGTGACCGAACTCGGCCGCGCCGCAAAGGACGAGGATTTGTCCGAGGCGCTTATCGATGGCGGCAACGGCATTGCCGACGGTATCGCCCAGATAGAAAAGCTGTGCAATGATCACGGCATCAAGCCAAACGCGGAGCATTGCAAGGGTATGGAAGGCCTCGTGAAGGAAGCGCGCAAGCATGGCCTGTCCGATGAGATCACGGACGCTGACGTGCGCGACGCCGCCATCATCCCACAATACCAGCGTATGGTACATTACGCACTTGCGGGCTACGGCACGCTGGCCGCCTTCGCCAACCGCCTCGGTCTGGACGGTGACGCGGCGATTTTGAAGAATTGTCTCGACCAGACCTATGACGGCGACCGCCGCATGACAGAGATCGCCACGAAGGGCGGGGTCAACAAGGACGCCGCGTCCTGAATTTTGTTCGCAACTTGAAAGTGGGCCGAACGAAAGACCGTGCGGCCCCTTTCATGGTATGGATATTCGTAAAGTCGGCTACCGGGTGATGTCATCGACTTCTGGTTCGGGGTCATCTGCATGGCGGCGAGGTCTGGGCGGATGCTACCTATGGTTCTCCACGACGGCTTCTTTGAGGCTGTGCCGGTGAATGTTTCGTTCCCGGAACTCCAAAAGATCGAGAGGTCCGCCGTACGCGATGTAGGTTAATGCTCGCTTTCTCGACTCGTGTTTTGGAAACCTGCCTGTCAGGTTTGGCAGCCCCACTTCTTGCCAAAACGAGAAAGTCGATGCCGCTCAGCTGTTAAACGAGGGGGTTGTCGGTTCATATCCCATCAAGACCTTTGATGCTGACCCTGGCAGCAGGATTCGCCACGTCAATATCCGGGCGGCGATTCCAAAGCCTGGTTTGCGCTTCCTATTCGGTCATGAGACTTGTCTTGGCGAACGCGGAAAGGCCGACATTAATTGGGGAACGCTTGTTCCTGCGGTCAGGAAAACTACTGACGTGACCCAGCGTCGAGCTGGATATTGTGGAGGAAAACCGTCAGGACACCGGCCAGCGGTAACCAGGACGACCAGATAAAGATAGCGTGGACGCTGGTGGCATCCGCCAGCCAACCGAACACGGCTGATGCGAGGCCGCCGACGCCGAAAGCCGTGCCGTAGAACAGGCCGGAGATCATGCCTATACGTACCGGCACCAGACTTTGGGCGTGAACAATGATCGCGGGAAAGGCCGAGGCAATGACCGCAGCCGCCATGATTGCGGCGGCTATCGCCCCAACCTGCCCCAGATAGGGAAAGGCGAGAGCGAAGGGCGCTGCCCCCCAAAACGAAAAGGCTATGACGCGCGCCGTTCCGAGCCGATCGCTGAAGGCGCCACCTATAAAGCCTCCCCCCGCAACCGCCGCATGAAAGCCAAACAGGACGATAAGTCCCTTCGAAGCTGGAAAGCCGAGAGTCGCCTCCAGATAGAAAACCAGGAAGCTACTGAAGCAGGCGATATAAATGTATTTCGCGCAGACGAGAGCAAAGAGAAGCGCGAGTTGACCTGCCGGATGCGCGACGGATGATGTTTGCTGACCGGCAGGGACGCGGAAAGGTCGCGTCGCTGCATGAGTTAACTGATCCGGCTCGGCTGCGGTGATCCGCACGGCCAGAAATACGCCGATCAAGGCAACGAGCAGGAACCATGTGATCGAGCCCTGACCATAGGGGAGTACGATCGCCGCTGTCAGCAATGGTCCCGCCATGGTGCCGAGACTGCCACCGAGCTGGAAGAGTGATTGGCCCAGGCCAACTTTTTCGCGTGCCCATTTGCGCGCAAGCCGAGCCGCTTCGGGATGAAAGACCGCAGACCCGAGGCCGAGGAACAGGCTGGAAATCAGGAGATGGGTGTAACTCCCGGCCAACCCGAGCATGAGGATGCCAACGCCGCTCAGCGCCATTCCGAAAGCCAGGCTCCATCGCTGCGCACGACGATCCGTCAGTGCGCCGACAATCGGTTGAAGCACCGAAGCTGTGACCTGATAAGTCAGGCTGAGCATGCCGATCTGCAGAAAGTCGAGGGAAAGCTCCGTGCGCAATAGCGGATAGCTTGCGATCAGAAAGGCCTGCATCAGATCGTTCAGAAAGTGAGAGGTGGCGATACCGGAAAGCCGGAGCAGGCCTTCATCATGCTCCCGCACCGAAACCGTGGTTTGGCTGGACATTGGAAACTCCCGTTGGTTCCCAGTGTTCTTGCCTGCGCCCGTTCGGCAATGATATCTATCATGAGCCAAAAAACATCGCGAGTGAGCCATGACCTTAGACATTACTGGACCAGAGGACATTATCGCCCTCGGACGGCGATACGCCGATGGCAGCCATCTGGAAGAGCATCGTCATGAACGCTCGCAACTCCTCTACGGACTGACTGGAACCGCGATCGTGACGACGCAGTCTGGCCTGTGGATGATGCCGCCCGATGCTGCGCTCTGGATCCCGGCTGAGACATCACACGAAGTCACGATGGCTGGCGAAGTGAATATGCGCAGTCTCTACCTGAAGCCCGCGCTCTTGCCTCAGATGCCACGACATTGCGTTGTTCTTGAAGTGGGAACGCTTCTCAGGGCCTTACTTGATGCGCTTGCGGAGACGAACGGGACTGGGGACAACAGGCGAAGACTGATGTCTGAATTGGTATTGCTAGAAATCGCAAGCCAGCCGATCGTTCCGCTGACGCTTCCATTGCCGGCTGTGGGCGCGTTGAGGGACCACTGCCTGGCATTCAACGCTGCGCCGAATGTCCATGCAAAACTAGACGACTGGTGTGCAGCCCTGAATATGAGCAGGCGCAATTTCACCCGGATATTTCGTGCAGGCACCGGCCTGAGCTTCGTGGAATGGCGCAGCAGGGCCTGTGTGCTGGCAGCCATTTCCCGACTGTCCTCAGGTGATCAGGTCACCCGCATTGCATTCGACCTCGGCTATGACAGTTCCGCCTCATTCGCTGCAATGTTTCGCCGTGCAACAGGCAGTGTCCCATCCCGCTACAGGCAAAAGCAATAAGGAGCCGAATCTGCGTGGGCAGTCCCAATCACATGAACTGATCAGGATAGCGAAAGCCGAGGAACCATAGTTCGATGCAGAGAAAGCAATCGCTGTTCCGTGGCGGGGAGCAGTTTACTCCCCCGCCACGCAAGGTTTTCAGTATGGAGCGTGCTTGATTCCGGTCGCCTTGAGTAGCCAGATTGTTTCGTCGCTGCCGCGGCCATCAATGCTGGATGGGTTCTGAGTCTCCCAATCGACAGAAACCTGGTCGCCTGGCCTCAGGTTCGAAATGTCCACATGGGCAGGCAACTTGTAGGCATCGCCGTCGCGCAGGCGGATGATGTTATTCTGTGGATTTACGCTTTCAATCACTCCGGCACTCGTAAACGCACTGGCTGGGAGAAACGATCCAACAGTTGCCAGTGCAGACAGGGCGAGAGTTGGGAGGATGGTGTTCTTCATTTTCAGTATTCCTTACCTTCTTTATCAGACGGCCGAGTTTTTCATTGCGACTGCATCGGTGCTCCCGCAAACCGGCCAATAAATACCCGGGAGCCGCCAGTTCGATCATGGCGGCCCTCCTGTTGAATTCCCTTCATGTGAAGGATGCACCGCGCGGCAGGACTATCTTGCAGGTCCCTGCATGCATGGCCTTTTCGGGCTTCGTTGCAGAGATACGAGCGCGGAGATTGGGGCTGTCGTTCGATCGAGCGAAATGACCTACTTCGGCGCTGTGTGTTTGCTCCTGGTCAGACGGCGCTCAACCTTGACGAGGAGAACCAGACTGGCCATCAACAGCAGCGCTCCGTTGAAAGGATGGAATGCAAGAGGCAACGGCTCGGCCCCGGCCGCCAGTGCGAACTGGACGATATAGAGTATGAAAACCAGTCCAGCCCACCAGTTGAAACCACGCAGGCGCGGGACAGCAAACACACCGGCACACAAGATGACTATCGGTACAAACACGGTGCCTCCGATCGCCTTGTGTATCTGCCAATCCCATGCACCGATGAACAGCGCTGCGCCCGCGCTCAGAAACTGGCTGACAATGCCCAACGGAAGCAGTCGTGCAGAGAGCACGAACCAGAGCGGCGTGCCGAGATGAAGTTCGGTCAATGTATCATGCACCTTGGTCATCGCTCAGCTTCTCTTTGAACCGGAACTGGCGATCCAATTCGTAAGGGCGCCGGCATAGTGTTGACCTGCGGTTTCGATCTCGGCGGCGGAGAGCTTGTCGGCACGGTATATGACGAACGGGTCCGCCCAGATCAGTCCGCATCGGTTCGCTGTAGCACGCAGTGGTGTGAACATGTCGGCGATTGCGAACATGTTGCTTCCGCCGGGTCGGTACGCTTCAGCTGTGTTGCCGGCGGTTGCCGCCACCAGCAGAGGCGTACCCTCAAGGCGACGTCCTTCCGTCTCGTAGGCGATGTAGAACATGCGAGTGAGTACGGCATCCTGCCAGGCTTTCAGAAGAGGCGGCGTCGAGTACCATTGCACCGGGAATTGCAGTACGATCCGATCCGCTTCGAGTAGTCGAACCGCCTCACGTTCACCGTCACGGTGGATGTCGATCCCTTCGGGATAGATGTCCTGCATGTTGAGCAATTCGACCCCTGGCAGCGTTTGCGCCTGCCGGGCAAGCGCAGCGTTTGCTTTGGAGTGTTCAAGATCGGGATGGAACAGAAGTACAAGGGTTTTAGTCATCATCAACTCCAACTTTGTGTTGAAGAGAGGATGATCGAAGCTATAAAATTCTTCCAATCGATATATTGTCTATCGTATTATCTGTCTCATGAATTTAAGATCAATCGACCTAAACCTACTTGTGATCCTGGATGCGCTGCTGGATGAAGGCCATGTGGGCCGGGCCGCCGGCCGGGTGGGGCTTTCACAACCTGCCGCTTCGGCAGCCCTGCAGAGATGCCGCCAATTGTTCGGCGATGAACTGTTGGAGCGCGGACGCGGTACGATGCGCCGGACAGCAAGGGCGGACTCTCTCCGCGCGCCGCTCAAATCCCTGCTTGCGGGCATCGGAGAACTCGTTGATCCGTCAGAGCCTCTGCTTGCGGAGGTTCGGCAAACCCTGCGCATTTCCATGGCGGATTATCCGGCCCTTTTCGTGTTGCCGCCACTGCAGCGTGCCTTGCAGACCTCAGCTCCGGGCATTGATCTGGTAATCCTGCCTTGGCACGGAACGGACGCATCACGAGCCGCCCTTGCGGACGGCACTACAGACCTCGCTGTTTCCGTTCTCCCGGGCGAGGACAATGATATTCATCGCGATACTCTTCTGGATGAACACTATGTCGTGGCTCTCCGCCGGGAGCATCCGGCGGTGGATGGGCTCGATCTCGACAGGTGGCTTGAGTATCCGCACATTCTCGTGTCGGGCAAAGGTGAAGGCCGGAGCCAATTGGACATGGAACTTGCTCGAATTGGGCGGGCGCGAAGGGTCGGTCTGGTAGTTCCATCATTCGGAATGGTGCCTGAACTTCTGCGTGGCTCCGATATGATCGCCATGCTGCCTTCGCGTGTTGCCGCGCTTGCCGATGATCTCACCATTTTGCCAACACCGATCGCTGTGCCAGGCTTCACTTTGCACCTTGCGTGGCACCGACGGCGAGCAAGGGATACGGGTTTGCAGCATGTTGTGGACTTGGTAAAAGAGCTGCTCTCCAGCTAATTTGGCCGGGTTGAACGGTTTTCTGTCCTTCAGACCTGCGCAAAGAATCTGCAGCTGCCGAAATATCCTTCTCAACAGAAATCTGAGTTGAGAAGTCCATGTCGAGTCCTGCAGATGCGTCCACCGCATCACCTTCAGAATCCAATAAACATCCGTTAGCGCCGCGCCGGTGGCATCTTAAGCTTGCTCCATGGCTGGCGTGTGCAGTCGCAGTAGGAGCAGTCCTCTATACCGTTTCGAACTGGAACGAGTGGACGAGCCGTCGGGCAACGCAATCGACGCAAAACGCTTTTGTCAAATCCGAGCCTGCGGTACTGAGCGCGCGTGTCGGTGGTTACATCACAGGCCTCCCTGTCGCGGACTATCAGACCGTCAAGGCCGGAGAGATTATTGCTGAAATCGAAAGCGACGACTATGCGATCGGCGTGCGTGCAGCGAAGGCATCGCTGGCAGAAGCGCAAGCCTTGCTCGACAATCTCGGTAACGAAGAATCCGAGCAGCGGGCAACGATTGAGAAGGCCGGGGCGTCGCTTCGTGC
The DNA here is from genome assembly GCF_053484265.1 of Martelella sp. FOR1707. Classification (NCBI taxonomy): domain Bacteria; kingdom Pseudomonadati; phylum Pseudomonadota; class Alphaproteobacteria; order Hyphomicrobiales; family Aurantimonadaceae; genus Martelella; species Martelella sp. FOR1707. The sequence continues at coordinate 509,998 of NZ_JBAKFP010000001.1, forward strand.
TTCGGATGCCCGTCTTCGGCAATCCCAGCAGAACTTTGACCGCTTAAGCCAACTCGTGACGAAAGGCGCCGTGCCTCGAAAATCTTTCGATGATGCAAAGGCGGAACTGGCATCGGCAAAAGCTTCCCGCGAAGCCGCGGCGGCGGCCCTGACCTTCGCGCGGAGACAACTGGATACGCTGGCAGGTCAACGCGCCCGCCGCATTGCGGACCGCGACGCGGCTGCTGCCAAGCTTGACTCGGCAAAGCTCGAACTAAGCTACACGAAGATCGTGGCCCCCTTTGAGGGCACGCTCGGCCGACGCAGCGTTCAGATTGGCAGCCTTGTGACGTCGGGGACGCAGATCGTAACGATCGTGCCACTTGCCCGACCCTATGTGATCGCAAACTATAAGGAAACGCAGCTCAGGAATGTCCGGTCAGGACAGCCGGTCGAGGTCGCGATTGATGCCTTCCCTGGTCAATCCTTTCAAGGGCGTGTCGAACAGATTGCCCCGATGAGCGGCAACGAATCCTCACTTCTTCCGACGGACAACGCGACGGGCAACTTCACCAAGGTCGTCCAGCGTATCCCGGTGCGAGTTGAACTCCGGCCGGGACAAGCGGACCTCGGTCTTCTCAGGCCAGGAATGTCCGCTGAGGTGAGGATCGATACGCTTGGCGCGAAGGTGACCGCTTACAGCCGTGAAAAACTCCCCGTTTCAAAGGAGAGTTATGCCTATGCGGCTCAATGACGTCATGCGGCTCCCCAACCACTTGCGGGGCGCCCGAGCACCGAATCCTGCCTTAACGGTAGCAGTGGTCTTCCTGGGGGCCTTCTTCACGACACTGCAGGGGCGGCTTTTTTCCATGTCGCTTGCTGATCTCAGAGGCGCATTCGGCCTCGAAATCGTTGAAGGTGTCTGGCTGAGCACAACAATGAACGCTGCGCAGCTTCTGATTATGCCCGTCACTGTCTGGCTGTCTCTGATTTTCGGCCCAGCTCGCGTCATCATTGTGCCGAGCCTGACGATTGCGCTGACGGCTCTGGCGATACCCTTCGTCCGGAGCTATGACGTGCTGGTCTTTCTGCATGTCATCATGGGCTTGTGTCTGGGAACCTATCTCCCGCTGACGATTTCCCTGGCGCTGCGCAGCCTGAAGCCTCACTGGTGGCTGCCGGCAATGGCGATCTACAGTCTGCGCGCTTCGTTTGGAACCGAAGTCGGTGTCGGTCTATCCGGAGTTTACGTCGATATAATCGATTGGCGGTGGGTCTACTGGACCGCGACGCTCTTGGGGCCGCTCATCGCGTTCACGGCGTGGAAGGCGCTTCCCCTAACGCCGATAGACCGCGACAAATTGCGTCAGAGCGATTGGGGAGGCATGGCTATGTTCTGCTTGAGCCTGGCCATGCTCTTCGGAGGATGCTCTCTTGGCGAGACTCTGGGATGGTTCGACTCCGGCGTCGTAACGGCTTGCCTGTCTGTAGGCGCTCTGCTGCTGGTGATATCCCTTGTCACTATAGCATTGAAGAAAGATGCTTTCGTCGATTTTGGTGCCCTCGGAAGCCACAATGTCCGCACAGCACTCTTGATTGCTTGCCTTTACGGGGTTCTGATGTCGCCAACATCAGTTCTGATCCCGAATTTTCTCGCGTCTGTCGGTAAGCTAAAGCCGCTCCAGACCGGATCGGCTTCGGCAATCGTCTTCGGCACATACCTGGCGATGACACCGATCGCCGTGTGGCTCGCACGCCGCGTGGATGCACGTCTGCTACTGATCGCAGGTCTGGGCATCATTGTTTTCACGGCGGCCTACTGCGGTGCCAGCATCAACAACGAATGGCGCTCAACTCAATATACCCTTCCGCTCATTCTCTTCGGCACGGGAGAGTGCCTGACGCTGATGGGAATTATCCCGATCATCGTCGTCAACATGAATCCGGCCCATGCGGTGGCCATAGGATTCTTTGCTCCTCTTGCGCGCATCTTCGCGCCGGGCGTGGCAGTTAGTGTAATCGCTCTCGTGTTGCGGCTTTCGTCGGATGCCCACAGCGTTATGTTGAAGGCGGGGGTGCAGGCCGGGCAGCCGATCGTTGTTCAACGTGCCGCCAACGGCGTGTCAGATATTGCCTTACTCGTTGCTCGCGAGGCGGCTGTGCTTTCGTATGTGGACGGATTCTATTTGGTTTTTTGGGTAGGAATTGTCGCTCTGGCCTTAGCCGCCACACTGAAACAGGCGCCGGTAAATCCTCTGACACCCCCGAGAGCCACCTGATGGGAGTGGCCGTTTCTCTGCACATCATGGCCAGCCCACAGCAGTCAAGCCAGCGATAACGTGCTATTTTGGGCGAAACTGAGAAGTAAAGCGTTAGCCAGGCCATGACGTCGAGGTGTCATTCATGAGCATTCCGGTTCCTCCTCCTCACGACTATCCAGATACGATCGCGCGCCCGGTTGTCGCCCTCAAAGTCGAACTCGCCTTTGTTGGTGAAATGGAACCGCACAAGCACCGCAAGGACCAACTGCTCTACGTCATCGATGGGCTTATCACGGTCGAGGCCGAACACGGTGTCTGGACCGTTCCGCCGCAATGCGCCATATGGATTCCGGGGGGAGTCACGCATTTTGCCCGGGCGACCAGCCAGGTGTCGATCGGCAACCTGTATGTCGAGCCTGATAATAGCCGCAGCTTACGGGCCGATTGCGGCATCCTTTTCGTACAATCTTTATTGCGCGAGCTTATCCTCCGCTTTGTCAACGAACCACACAGCTATCCGGAGAGCGATATCCGGGAGTCCCGATTGGCGGCCGTTCTTATGGACGAGCTAGAGAGAGCGCCGGTGGAGCCATTGCGCCTGCCCATGCCTGCTGACCGGAGATTGAAACGGCTCGTCGACACCCTGATCGATGATCCCTCACTCCGGCTGAGCTTGGAGGAGTGGGGCGCGCGCGTGGGAGCGAGCAATCGCACTTTGACCAGGTTATTTCAGCGAGAGACAGGCATGTCATTCGGTCGCTGGCGGCAGCAACTGCATGTGGGCCTCGCGCTCCAAAGACTTGCTGATGGGGAATCCGTGACGAATATTGCAATCGACCTAGGATATGAGAGTCCGAGCGCGTTCATCGCGATGTTCCGGCGAATGCTTGGTACGACACCCGCCCGCTATATCTCTCAGGCGGCAACAGACACCGGCGGCGTCAGCAAAGACGACGTCATCCACATCTGCGGTGACCGATGCCCGCACAATAAAGGCCGGATCACGGGTAATGTGGTTCCGCTCTCTCGTACCCTCGGCACTCAGTGAAACTAAAGTCCAGAGCAGGCTTGTCAGTGTCTCGTGCATGCGAATGGTTATCACCGTGGAAGAATGAAGCAGGCGATCGCGGCATCCCCGAAAATGCTGCGCCATTCTGTCACCGAGCGGTTGGATGTGATCAGGATCGAGCCCTTTTTCGTAGCGCCGGGACACCGGATGGACGGCGGTGGACTCGGAGACCAGATGACCCAGTTGATCGACGATCAGTAGGGACGCGAGAGCCGACAGGAGAGGGTCGATAGGTGTCCTGCAAGTTTAGTAGGCAACGCCAGCGGCGGTGACCACGGCCACTGATCTGAAAAGATCGCCAAAAACACCCAATGCCGCGCCTTTGATGACGGCACGCTTGTTGTCGCCACGCATAAGAACTCTGAACACGATGTCATTGGTCAGCAGGCCAGTTTGACCGTTTAGCGCGATTTTGTGTCCTGATTCCGGGCGCAGAGGAGCTTCAGCAAGTCCCATGATGGCACTGAATGAGAAAGTTGCGTTACGATATGCGGCGGCTTTCAGTGACACCTGACGGAACGCCCGCTGCAAGTGTCGTGAGCTGCTCGCCAGCCTTTGTGGAGCAGATGAAATGCAAGTCGACAAATCCCGATATCCATTCGTTTTCCTTCGTGAGACTGCATTGCCTAGAACGGAAAATCCGGAACTCGAACTGGGGGCCATTCTCGCCAAGGGGAGTCCTTTTATTTTGATTTCGGATATTCCCCCACACGATGAAAGCAATGAATCCCCGGAAGTCAAAAAGGCTCGGGCGTTGTTCTTCAAACGCCACAAAGCACTCTTCCTTCGCAATTGCGCCGGAGCGATCGTGATTGAGGGTGCGAAGGCTACGCCGATGCCTCTCCGCATGGCTGCCCAAGCGTTCGGAAAGGCTTTCGGCGTACCGGTTCATTTTGCTCCGGATGAGAATGCAGCGGTGGAGCTTGGAGAAAAGCTGTTTATGGACACGACGTCGGCGGAGACCCCCGAAGAATAAAACTCAGACTATCAGTTCGAAATCTTGGTGCTTGAGCTTGGCATTGACCTGCTCCCCGTTTTGTCCGCGTCTATAAGTTAGCGCTGTCGACGTTGTGGTCCATTACGGACCGGGTTGCAAATTCGTTTGGGGTAAGCCCGTCGAGGCTCGTGTGCGGTCGATGTAGATTGTCGTCGATCCTCCAATCCGCAATGGGCTCGCGAGCGTGGCGGTAGCTGCGGAATAGATGCTCGTTCAGGCACTCGTCCCGCAGCCTGCCGTTGATGGGGAAGACGGCCCCGCTCCGAGAAGGGCCCGTATAGTGGTCCCAGATTGCAAAAGGAGCTTTCCGATGAAACCAACCACCGTTGGCCTTGATCTGGCCAAAAACGTTTTCATGTCCATGTCGCTGACGCATCCGGACATACGATCGATAGTAAGAGGCTGACACGCCGCGAGTTGCTGCCGTTCTTTGAGGCGTTATCGCCTTACCTGGTCGGCATCGAAGCTTGTGCAACTGCCCATAACTGGGCGCGCCAACTGCAGGAGATCGGACATGACGTTCGTCTCATTCCGCCCGGCTACATCAAACCTTATGTGCGGCGCGGGGCAAAGAATGACGCGTCTGATGCTGCTGCCATCTGTGAAGCCGTGACCCGCCCGAACATGCGTTTTGTCGCGATCAAATCACGCGAAGATCAAGCCTTTCTGATGCTTCATCGCGCCAGAGGGCTTTTGGTCCGGCAACGTACCATGGCGGCTTGTGCGTTCCGGGCGCATTTGGCCGAGTATGGCGTTATCGTCGCGCAGGGCAGACATCGGGTCGATGCCCTTGTCGCGAAGCTGGACGAGATAAGAGGGGATCTGCCGGAGCATGCGTGCTTCGCTTTGGACATGCTCATTGGTCAACTTGATGCACTGAACCACCAGATTGACAGCATTGATGCCCGGTTGGGAGAGATCCACAAGAGCAACACGATCTGCCGCTTACTGGCAACCATACCGGGGATAGGGCCAATCACAGCAACTGCTTTCGCTGCCACAACTCCGGACCCATCCGCCTTTCGATCAGGCCGCGAGTTTGCCGCCTGGCTTGGCCTGACGCCGCGACAGAACTCTTCGGGCGGCAAGAACAGGTTAGGTGGCATCACTAAGCAAGGTGATCGATATCTCCGGCACCTGCTTGTTCTGGGCGCGCGAACGGTGGTGCGGTATCCAAAGGCGCGTTCCCGCGTTGATGGCCCATGGATCGAAGCATTGCTCGAGCGGCGCAGACCTATGGTCGTTGCTGTCGCCGTTGCAAACAAATTGGCGCGAACCATCTGGGCAATGCTGACGACTGGAGAGGTGTTCAGGACCGCATAGCCGCAAGGACACATTCACCCAGACATAACGAGATGGCAAAAGTGCAATGACAGCGTGATGGCAAATCGGCAGAGCTGAGGATCGAGAAAGCCCGGAGAGCTTTAAGCGCGCCATAGCGCGTCCCGTTGATGAGGCCTCGATCCGCGGACACCATCAGGGCCAGCAGTCATGTAAGGGCTGCATGAACAGGCCGAATACATGAACGCACCCGCCGATGAATATCACGATTAAAGCACTTGCGCCCGCGGGGCCGTCTATACATGAAGCTTTCCACGAAGCCGTTCTGCATTGGCTTGCCGGGCGCGATGTAATGCAATTCGACGTCGCGATCCTGCTGCCATTTGAGCATGGCGTTCGAGGTCAGTTCCGTGCCGTTGTCGCTGACCACCATCAGTGGGTAGCCGCGACGCTCAGCGATGACATCCAGTTCACGGGCCACGCGCCCACCCGAGATCGCGTTGTCGACGACGGCCGCCAGGCATTCCCGGCTGAAGTCATCGATGACGCACAGGATGCGGAAGCGGCGTCCGTCGATCAGCGTGTCCGATACGAAGTCGAGGCTCCAGCGCTGATTGGGATCCTGCGGGATCGTCATCGGTGCTCGCGTGCCCAGGGCTCGCTTGCGGCCACCGCGTTTGCGCACAGTGAGCCGTTCCTCGCGGTAAAGGCGGTAGAGTTTCTTCCAGTTCACCTCGACACCTTTGCGTTTCAGCAGGATGTGCAGGCGCCGGTAACCGAAGCGCCGACGTTGTGACGCCAGCTCCTTCCGCCGCTTTCGCAGCTTTACATCGTCCGGTCGCGTCGATCGATAGCGATAGACCCGCGGGTCGATACCCACCAAACCAAGGCGATTGTGCGGACGTCGGCGGACCTCAATCTCAAGTCTATCCGAGGGCAAGAGAGTAAAGTGCCTGATCAGGCTGTCCTTTTCTGTGGGTATGTCGAAAAGCGAGCGCCGATCTCGCGGCTTCAGAAGCATGCATTTGGCCATATGAAACTCCCACCAAAGAGCCGTTGGCCTGTATTCCTGCATGCAATCCTTGTCGGAACACGTCCACAGCCAAATTGCTGATGACGTCAGACCAACAGCGAGCCATCTAAGAGGCTGCCTCGAAAAGAGATGGGTGATTTCAACAGGTTATGATTCCTTCGGACTTGCAAAGATTCGATGGAGAACACAATGGTCTGGACCGAAATCACCCGTCGGCAATATGCGCGGCGAACTGGACGCTACGCAAGCGATATGTCGGATCGGGAATGGGCTCTGGTTGAGCCTTTTCTACCAATGCCGCGCCGTCTTGGACGCCCGCGGACCACGGATTTGCGTGAGATCGTCAACGCTCTGCTTTACATCGCCACGACTGGCTGCCAATGGCGGATGCTGCCGAAGGACTTTCCCCCTTGTTCGACCGTCCAGCGATATTTTTACGAGTGGAGGGCACAGGGGATTTGGGGGCGCATCAACCATCATCTGGTGATGGAGGCGCGTGAACTGGAGGGCAAGGAGGCAAGCCCGACAGCGGGTGTGATCGACAGCCAAAGCGTGAAGACCACAGAAAGCTGCGGTATCCGGGGCTATGACGTGGGCAAGAAGATCAAGGGCCGCAAGCGCCACGTCATTGTCGACACGCTCGGCCTGATGGACGGCCTCATGGTGCACAGCGCTGATATCCAGGATCGTGACGGCGCTCCCGATCTCCTGAAATCCATCCGCCACAGATGGCCATGGTTACTGCATGTCTTTGCCGATGGTGGCTATGCGGGCGACAAGCTGAAGCGGCGGCTGAAAAAGATCGGGCGCTGGACGGTTGAAATCATCAAGCGCAGCGACAAGGTCAAAGGCTTCAAAGTTCTGCCACGCCGATGGGTGGTCGAGCGCACCTTCGCATGGCTCGGAAGATGCCGAAGATTGGCCAAGGACGTCGAAAAATCCATTGCATCAGCCGAGGCGTGGATCATGATCGCCCACATTCGCCTTATCACCAGGCGTCTGGCAAGGTATTGCTATTATTGAGGATTTTTCGAGTCAGACTTTAAGGTGTTCTCTATTCGTTCTAGCTTAACGCAGGATTTTGAAATGCTTTTGTTCCGACCCCTAAACATCGCCCCATCAAACTCTGGGATCAAACGCCTAATTGCGGAACAGATTTTCGACGTCTGAGATCTGATCTTTGACGACTTCAAAGAATACTTGTGAAAACAGCTCCGCTCCCTGTGTCTTGGCAATCGGCGGAAAGATAGCGGAGAAGCGAAACTCGATCTCCGGCGCGAACGGCTTCACAGCGATCTTTTCCAGGTCGATCGCCATGACGGAGAAGATATCGGCGACAGAAATGCCGAGCCCGGCGGAGACATAGCTTGGAACAGTGTTGGAATAGAGCGTCTGCACCGTCCTGCCGGATCGAATGCCCGCAGCCTCCATCGCGGCTTCGATCTGCATCCGAAGCAGGCTGCTCACGCCAAGCGAAATGAACGGCTGCCCGGCGAGGTCCTCGACGGTGACAATGTCCTTTGCCGCCAGTTCATGCTCTCTCGGCAGCAGGCAGATCGCTGATGAGACGGGCATCTCCAGATGGTCGATATCCGTGCGCTCCGGCGGCACGCGACACAGGCCCACCGAAAATTCGTCGCGCTGCAGGGCGTCCAGGATATGCACCGAATTATCGGAATGGATGAAGAAATCGGTTTCGGGTTGCCGGCCGCGAAACCGCCTTATGGCCTCGGGCAAGGCACCGGACGAAAGCGTCGACATCGCGGCAATCCGCAGCCGACCATCCTGCTGTTCGCGCATTTGCCGGGCGTTGTCGCGAATACGCTCCATGGCATCGAAGTATTTTTCGACTTCGCGAAACAGCGCGACGGCTTCGGCGGTCGGTCGAACGCTCGACCATTTGCGGGCGAACAGGATAAGACCGAGTTCCGCCTCCAGGTCGCGCACCAGGCGGGTCACAGCCGGCTGGCTGATATGCAGGATGCGGCCGGCCGCCGTCATGCTGCCGCTGATCATCACGGCGCGAAATGCCAGCATTTGGCGGTGATTGAGGGATCGCAACCTCGTCTCCTTGAACCGGAAATGGCCCCGATGCAGGCAAACATGAATGAACGTTTTCCGCAATGGCATAACATTTCCTGATGCCGTATTCCAAAATTCGATTCGCCACACCGCGCGGCGCTTCACTACGATCAGCGTAAAGTACTGCTGAACAATAAGAAGGAAGCACTGTGCCGGATATCATTGGTGAATATGTCGACCGCCTGGTGACTGTTGAAATGCGCAACCGCGGCATGAACCACAATATCATCGCCCCTATCTACAACGAGGCGCGGCGCGAAGGCGGCGGTCGTCCGATCACCGCGCGCGCTGCCGAGGCACTTGTTGAACATGTCGGCGAAGGCGATGTCGTGCTGATCGTGACCGGCGCGGGTTACATGCCCGAAGTGCCCCATGGCGAAAGCGACGGCCCGCCCGGCGCCGTTTCGCTTGCCCGCGCGCTTTACTGGGGGCTGAAGGCCGTGCCGGTCTATGTTTCGGAAGTCTGCCATGCCCCGCCGATCAAGGCCTCGTCCGAGGCGGCGGGCCTGATGATCCGCGACTATGATCTGGCCAAGGATCGTCGAATGGGCGCGGCACAGGTGACGGCGCCGGAAGATCAGGCCGAGATCGACGGCTGGGCGAGCGAGCTTCTTGCAAAGATGCAGCCCAAGGCAATCATCGCGATCGAGCGACTGGGTCCGAACGAAAGCGGCATCGTGCATTATTCGACGGGCGTGGCGCCCAAGAACTGCGTCAACATCGCGCCGCTTTTCGATCAGGCAGCCGCACAGAATGTGCTGAGTATCGGCATCGGCGACAATGGCAACGAAATCGGTTTTGGACGCATCCATTCCTTCATGCAGGACTTTCATCCTTATGGCCGCGAAACCCAGACCGACAAGCCGGGCGGCGCGATCACGGTGACGGCGACGGATATCTTCCTGCCCGCCTCGATCTCGAACTGGGGCGCCTACGGCGTCGCGGCGATGCTGGGTTTCCTGCTGAAGGACAAGGAACTGGTTCAAGACCCCAAGACCGAAGAACGCGTGATCCGCGCCTGCCTCGATGCCGGCGGCTGGGAAATGCGCTACTGCACCTCGCGTTTCATCGTCGACGGCGCGGAAGGCGAAAGCTCGATGGCCATCGTTCAACTATTGCGCGACATGGTGAGACTCAACATTGCTCCTCCCGACCGTGGGCTGTCCCACGGCAAGATGAAAGAAGCGGCGCGATAAGCCGCCAGATCCGGCCTTGCTTCAGCAAGGCCGCCCTCAGACCAACAGAGAGAGAACCCACATGCATACATCCCACAAGTTTGTCGCCACCGCAGCCTTTTTTGGGCTGCTGCCTCTTGCAGGCTTTGCGCAGGATCTGCCGGAGACGAACCTCTCCGTCATCGGATCGCCCGTCAACTCGCCGAACTGGACCAATGTCCTGCAGCCGTTCTGGAATGAAACCATTCCCGCCGACAGCAACGGTCAGGTCACTGCCGACGCCGTCAGCATGACCGACCTGGGAGTCAAGGGCCCCGAGTTGATGCGGCTTGCCGCCTCTGGCGTTGCCGATATCATTGCCGGCAGCACGACGCTGATTTCCGGCGAGCTGGCCGAAAACGACTCGATCGACCTTGCCGGGCTGGCACAGGATATCGATACGCTGCAGCAGATCATCGAAGTTTACCGGCCCGTGCTTGAGGAACGCTATCGCGAACGCCTCGACGTGGTGCCGCTCGGCTTCTGGCCGACGGGCGCGCAGGTGCTGTGGTGCGCCACTCCGGTCACGGGCCTGGACGAACTGACCGGCAAGAAGGTCCGCGTGTTTTCGACCACGACGTCGTCGCTGACGGCCGCGCTCGGCGCCACACCCGTTACCATGGCATTCAACGAAGTCGTTCCCGCCTTGCAGCGCGGCGTGATCGATTGCGCCTTTACCGGCTCCAATTCCGGCAACAACGCCAAGTGGACCGATGTCGCGACCCACCTTGTCGACCTCACGGTCGGCTGGGGCGTCAACTTCATCGTCGCCAATTCCGCGACCTGGGACGGACTTGACCCCGCCGTGCAGGAATTCTTGCGCACGGAGATCCGCGAGAAACTCGAGCCTGCCGGCTGGGAGATGGCCCGTGTCGCGACCCAGCAGGGCATCTGGTGTTCGGTCGGCGATGACCGCTGCGAGCCCGAGGCGACCGCGCCGCGCAACCTGACCAAGTCCGATCTAACGCTGGTCGAACTCACCGATGCCGAAAACGAACGTCTTCGCGCGATTGTCGCTGAAAATGTGATGCCCGAATTCACGCAGGCTTGCGGCGCCGATTGTGTTCAGCGCTGGAACGAAACGGTCGGCAAGGTCGTCGACATCGAACTCGATCCGGCGAGGTAAGAGATTGGAAAACACTCTGATCTCTCGCAAACTGGCACGTCTCGCCCGGTTCGCGGCCATCGGCAGCGGCTTGCTGCTGCTGGGGTCCGCTGGGCTGATGACGGCCGAAATCCTGGCGCGGAGGCTGTTTCACCACAGCCTCGTCGGCGTCGACGAACTGGCTGGCTACGCCTTTGCTATTGCCATGGCCTGGGGTTTTGCGCAGGCGCTGTTCATGCGCGCCCATATCCGCGTCGACCTGGTCTATCTGCGCTTGCCGGCCAGGGTGCAGCGCTTGCTGGACGTGCTGGCGCTTGCAGCCTTTGCCGGAATCATCGGCATTGTCGTTTTTCATGCCTGGGGCACGCTGGCGGAATCGCTACGCCTTGGCGCGCGCGCCAGCACCCCGCTCGCCACGCCGCTATGGATCCCGCAGGCGCTATGGCTGGCGGGGCTGATCTTCTTTCTGATCTGTCTGATCGCGCTGCTGTTTGATCTCGTGCGCGCCGTGGTGCGGAAAGAGAAGGCGCTTGCGGCCGAACTGGGCGCGTCGGAATCGGCGCTGCGGAGACTGTGACATGGGCATAGCGCTAATTCTTCTGTTCCTGCTCATCGCCCTCGGCTTGCCGATTGCCGCGGTTCTTGGCTGGCTGGCGGTGCTGCTGGACTGGCTGCTGACGCCGCTGCCGCTGCAGCGCGCCTTCGGGGAGATCGCATGGTCGCACAGCATCGAATTCACCCTGATCGCGATTCCCATGTTCATCATGATGGGCGAGATATTGCTGCGCTCCGGGATCGCCGACCGGATGTATAACGGCGTTTCGGCGTGGCTCGGTTGGCTGCCGGGCGGGCTGATGCATGCCAATATCGGCGCCAGCGCGCTGTTTGCCGCGACATCGGGATCGAGCGTCGCCACGGCCGCGACCATCGGCACCACAGCGATGCCGCAGGTCGACCGCCATGGCTACAGCGAGCGGCTCTTCCTGGGCAGCCTGGCGGCCGGCGGCACGCTGGGTATTCTGATCCCGCCCTCGATCAACATGATCATCTACGGCTTTCTGACGGATACCTCCGTGCCGCGGCTGTTCATGGCGGGTCTGGTCCCCGGCATCGTGCTGGCGTTGATCTTTTCGCTGACCATTCTGGTTTTGTGCGTCGTCAAGCCGTCGCTCGATGGCGACCGCGCGCCTACCACGGCCAGGGCCTTGCTGCACAGCCTGTCCGACCTCGCCCCGCCGCTCGGGCTCTTTGCCGTGGTGATCGGGTCGATCTATGCGGGCTGGGCGACGCCGACCGAGGCCGCCTCGATCGGCGTGATTGCCTCGTTGGTGCTGACGGCGCTTTCCCGAAGGTTGAGCTGGTCGATGATGGTCGAGGTGTTCATCGGCACGGTTCGCACCTCGTCGATGATGATCCTGATCACGCTGCTGGCCTTCCTGCTGAACTTCGTCATCGGTGCGACCGGCATGGCGGGCACGGTGAATGATCTTGTTCGCGGGTTGAACTGGAGCCCGCTGGCCACGATGCTGCTCATCCTCGCGGTCTATCTGGTGCTCGGCATGTTCATGGATACGCTGGCGATGATCGTGCTGACCATCCCGATCGTCACGCCGATCGTCGTTGGCCTTGGCTATGACCCGATCTGGTTCGGGGTGATGATGGTGCTGGTCGCCGAGACCTCGGTGCTGACGCCGCCCATCGGCATGCTGTGCTATGTCGTGCATGGCGTCCGGGGAAGGGGTGATTTGACCGACGTCTTCATCGGGGTCACTCCCTTCATCATTGCGCTGATGGCGATGATTGCCCTGATGCTGGCCGCGCCCCAACTTGCCCTGTGGTTGCCCAATCTGTTGTTTTAGCACGGTTTCGGTTGTGTCGTTCGCAGGGGCCGGCTGCGAACGGCCAACAAAAGGTCATTGATCGAACATCGGCTTTCTGGAACTCTCGGCCAGGATCTGACAGTCAGCAGACGGCCGCGTCCCGGGCATTCCGGAGTTCAACTTGTTGCCCAAACTAGAAAACCAATGCCGCTACAGCTGCCAAACAACGGGTCGTCGGTTCATATCCCATCAAGACCTTTGGGCTGAACATGCTGTTCGACCTTGCCGACAGGCTGCGCTCGCGCGGCTGGAAGGTGCCGGCCTATACGCTTCCCGCCAATAGCGAGGATCAGGCGGTGCAGCGCATCCTGGTGCGCAACGGCGTCAGCATCGATCTCTGCTCGCTGCTGATCCGCGATATCAAGGCGTCGGTGGACTATTTCAAATCCCATCCGATCACCAGATCGGTCTCAAAGGAGGAGGCTGCGGGCTTCCATCACTGACGCGGCAATGCGCCCGTCGCGCCCTTGAGGGGCGCGGCGGTGTCGATCCCGTCAATCGCTGAACCCCATCGCGGCATAGAATGCCGCGGCCTGGGCCCGCGAGGTGACGTCCAGCTTGGTGAGAATCTCGCTCACATGGTAGGCGATGGCGCGTTCGGTGCGCCCGACGATGCTCGATATTTCGCCGTTGGTCTTGCCCTTGGCCATCCAGCTCAGGATTTCCATCTGAAGGTCCGACAGCAATTCGAAACGGCGGAGATCGTATTCGGTGAACTGGCCTTCCTTGAACGCGGCCAGGCGCGCCACCGCCACGCTCGACAGGATCGTGACCTCCGGTATCACGTCAGGCGATTGCGGCGTCGGGTCGATGGACAGAAGCGTAATCGCACTGGCCTTTCCATTGAGCGCCGGCAGCGACAGCGTCAGGCCGCCCATGATGCCCTGGAAGCGGACATAATCATAGTATTCCTCCTGTCCGGGCATATCCCAGTTCTTCTGGTGCCACAGAAGCGGCGTATCGTTGAATTCCAGATGCGCCATCAGCGGATCGCGCCCGGCCCACCTGTCGTTGACATAGGTGTCCAGCTCTTGCGTCGTGAAGGTACTCAGCGTCGGCTTCTCCATGAACTCGGAGACGGTCGATCTGTTGATGCTGATGTTGTAGCCGACGAAACCCAGCCTGTTCACGCTCTGGGTGAAGGCGCTCTTGACCTCCGGAAGGCTCTGGGCGAAAGCGATTCTGGTGACGTCTCTGGATAGCGATTTCAGCATGACGTCTCCCACAAATCGTTTGCATTAGATCATCCTAATGTTGTGAATTGTTGACTGTCAATTCTGACAGTTAAGGCATTGCCATCGGTCCGTTCTCCTTGACGTCGAATTCGTTTGGCGCGGGTGATGATAGGGCATGCGGTTGGCCAAGCAGTGAAATCGACGCGCTTATGCCGTGTAACTACCACGCCTGAACGGCCTCGGTTTGCCACTTACGTTCGAGCCGTATCTGCCTTGGGTTGCAACGCAATGGGATGCCGGACTGCGAATCGGAGCTGAGCCATGGCGACAACTTCGATTGGTTGGCTTCGACGGCAGCCTGTGAGAACGGCGATATGGAGTTTGTTGGTGAAGTGGGCAGACATAAGTCGTGCACAAAGCCGAAAGCTTATCAGAAAGAGTACCTGACTGGGCGAGTCGAACCAAACGTCAGCATTGGTTGAAGCTTGCTCTGCAGGCTGGCCGTATGGTGGCATGGGAACAGGACCTCAGAACAGGTTATGTCACGCGCTCGGAAAAACCCGAAGATCTCATCGGCGTGCGATCCGGCCCGTTGGCCGAAGTGCTGATGAGGATACACCCGGATGACCGGCATATTCGGGATAATCTCGGACGAATTGACGCGCCTGCGGAGGTGGAGTTTCGGTGCATAACGCCGGAAGGCGATGAAATCTGGTTGGCAACGCGGGTCCAGAAGGTCTCCAGATATCGCCTTGTCGGCATCAGTTTCGACATTACCGAACACAAGAACGACAAAGCCCGGATATACCAGCTCGCTCACAGCGACACGTTGACCGGACTGCCCAATCGCCTCTCGTTCGGCGAACACCTCGACAAGTTGATCGAAAAGGCCGCGAGGAACGAGGTAAGCGTGAGCGTCTGCATTATCGATTTCGACTTCTTCAAGGACATCAATGACACGTTCGGTCATGACGCCGGAGACGCTTTCTTGCAGGAAATCGCGGAACGATTGAGGAAACTGGCGGGCAGAAAAATCACGCCGGCACGACTGAGCGGTGATGAATTCGCCGTGGCGGCATACGGATGTGATCAGATCAGCGGTCTGGAACTTGCCAAAAAGATTTCACGGATGACCAGCAGACAGATCAACCATGACGGACATACCCTAGGGGTCAAGTCCTGCGTAGGATTGACTTCACTGCGGCCCGGCGCGAGCTGCTGGCCGATGACCATGCGCTGGTCGGCGGCCCAGATGTTGACCAGATGCAGGGGCGAGGCCTTGTCGCCGCGTTTGTAGGCCCCGCGCACGGCCTTGCCGTCGATGGCGATGACGCCGCTGATGGATTTTGCGAAAGCCTGCGCGAAGCGTGCAAAGACCGTTTCGAAAGCCTCGGGGTCGATATGTCTGAAAACATTCGAGAAAACGTCGTGACTGGGAGTGCCGTAAGGCAGAGGCACGATCTCCTTCAAAAGCTTGTGCTTGGAGACGCCAAAGTCGGCCATGTCCTGACAGGTTTCGGCCCCGCACAGCACCGAGGCCAAGGCAATGAATAAAACGCTGTTCAGCGAATAGCGGACATTGGCCGCCCGAGGGTCCGGAACCGACCCGAAAAGAGACGCAAATCCGTCCATCCAACCCTCCACAACAGAAAGACTGAAGATGAATCGATTTGCGTCAAATATTCAATAGCTTAAAAGCCATACGCGATTCCCCTGCATACGCCGGGGAAGATCAGCAGACCGAATGTCAGCTGGCTGAGCGGGACGCCACGGCCTTTGACACTGCCGGCAGGGGAGGCGCGTCGACGACACCGGATAGCAAGTCGGGATCCTCAAAAGATCCCGCAGCCGTATTGCTAATTTTCTCCGCCAGGGAATGCTTCCGGGGAGAAGGCGATCCGTCTCCATAGGTAACCCCTGGAAAGCGAATGGCATATTGTTCCAATCTTTCGAGATGATCCTGTCGCGCGGAGAAGCCGCTCGGCCGCGATTTTTCCGATGGAAGACCGAGTCTGGTTTCGCGGTCCGGTCCCGCCTCTCATTCCGCCGCAACGGCTAGCCGCACCAGAGCACCGTTGGTCAAAGCCAATTGGCCGCCGCCGTGCGGTCGCTTTCGATCAGCCAAGCCGCAGCAATTGATCCAGTAGGCGATCGGTCTTGATTTCCTCGCCGCTCAGCGCCATCGCGACCAGTTCTGCCCCGATGACGGGCAGTGCGAGTACCGCGTCCGGCTTCACCCGTCGCATCCGATCCATATTGTGCGCATCATTGACTGCCAGCAAGGTTCGGACCTCCGGATTGACATCCTTGGCTGCAAGCGAGACGAACGCATTGTCCGAATCGCTGTCTTGCAGCGCCAACACGGCTCGCGCTTGGCTCACCCCGGCACTTTCGAGCACCTCGCTGTTGGTCGCATCACCGACGATCAGATCATCGGGCGGCTCGATACCGGACTGTGGGGCCGTGGCCCATATCGCGGTTACCTGTGTTCCGCGCTTTTCCAGTGATTTAACCACGTTGCGGGCCAGTGCATTCTGGCCGGCGACGATAATATGATCGGTGCGTTTCATGTGCTTTTTCCTGGGTTGCAACAGGCTCATCATGCGTCTGTTGATCACCGGGCCGGCGATCGTCGTCAGTGAGGTGGCAAAAACCACCAGTCCGAGAACGATCAGTGACATGGTGAAAAGCCGCGCGTCGTCGGTGTGCGGGGTAATGTCGCCGTAACCGACCGTAGACATGGTGACGACGGTAAAATACAGCGCCGCGCCGAAATTGCCGATTGCTGGCGAGAATCCCTTGCCGAGAACGTAGCTGCCAAGCACGCCGTACCCCATGGTGAGGAGGATGCCCACGAGCGCGAACAGCGTTCCGATGGTAAGGCTAGCCCGGTGAAAACTCTGCCGCGTCAGCAAAAGCGAGATCAGCAGGAACACGCTATAAGCGACCAATGCGGTGTTGGGATCCGAATGCAAGAGAAGCTGCATGACGAGCGATGCCGCCGTCATCAGAAGCGTCAGCACCCAGGCCAGTCGCGATCGCCAGAGCAGCCCGATCGACAACAGCGTCAATAGCCCGCCGACCAATTCCTGCGAGACGCCGCGTATCGCCAGCGCCTTGAAGCCTACAGACAGGCCGCTGAGATCGCTCACTGGAACGGGCAGTACGGATATCATGCTCTGTAGCGATCCGAACGCCGGCAATAATTGCAGCAACCCGCCAATACCGATAGCAAGTGCCAACGGAACATGGGGAAACCACCATCCCATGTGCATTGAGCGCCAGTGTCTCCCCCTGACCATTCCAACCCAGAACGGACGATCGCTCTGCTTCATGCAGAAAACTCCATTCTTACATATTCAATTCATGAATCTTGGGTTCCCCCAGCCGCTGGTAGGCTGATGCGCCTCGTGGGCCGCTCATCCAGCTTCATAGCAAAGCGTTCAAAAACAGTCACGCAGCCAGTTTGAGGCACACTTGCCCCTCGACCACATGTGCGAGAGACACCGGATCAGTTCTCAGTGGCAATCAACACCCGCTTATTGGATGAATCCTTCCAACTTCATGAAGACGGCTATCACCGTCGAAACGACGGCAACAAACACAAAGAATAGGGGCCAATCTATGGTGGCCTCAAATTTGTCTTGCGCGTCGCGTCCGCGGTTCCTGCCGGTCGTCTTGGCGCGCGACGATTCGGAACCGCGACTGTTACCAAGAGTCATCACTGCTGTCCCATTGCTTTTGTCCCTGCTTCAAACAGACTTTCGAATTGGCTCTATCCCCGCTCGCCGTGTTTCATTCCTGCTCGTTCGTCGCGATCCCGAGCAAGACAATCTGTCGCTGCCGATCAAGCCCTCCGCAGAGATTCAGAGTTGCGCGCCGAACGCGCAACCTCGTCAATTTGTTTGGAGAGTTTACTTGGTTCGTAAATGTAAATGTGACTCACACACCGTTGTTCAGCGGTTCGTTCCATATAATGAGCGGCCGGGATGATGAGTTATATTGCCTGCGTAATGCGCAAGTGACATCCGGAGATGTAACTGTGACAGTCGATCAAACCTAAAAAACAAAAGGAATTTTCTTGCGGATTAGTTGTGATCACAGTGTCAATACAAATCCGCACCGAATACAGTATAGCTGCAAGACATTGAGTCGCTATTTACCTGACATTAACCCTTACCTGCATCGTAGATTTTTCCGAGCCACGTCAAGGTTGAGTTCAGAGATCGGATTGAACATGCTCGTTAAGTCGCAAGTCGAGGCCGGCGCTGGTAAGTCCGTCGGCTACCAGATCAATCACCGGCCCGGCCCAACCAAGATTGGCAAGCCACGGATAGAATGTATCCTGGATATCGGGATTGGTTCGCAGAAGCTCGGCAATGACGGGGGCGGCCTCGTCCTTTCGGTCGAGCTTGCCAAGAATGGCGGCCTTGAGCACGAGGACAAATCTCAAGTCGGAACTGGACCGCATGATCTGCTGGCGTGCCAGTTCGAAATCCCCGTTGGCAAAATGGGCGACGGCGATGCCGGGCGCCCAGTTCTTGAGATTGATGCCGAACTCTTTTTCCGCCGTTTCGAATATTTCGAGTGCCTCATTGCCGCGCCCCAATCTGGCTAGGCGGGTCGCGATTCGAATCTGCAGGAAGATGTCTCCGGGGTACCGGTCCCGGATTTCCTGTTGGAGCCTGTCAAAGTCCTCGATCCTTCCCTGGCGCAGCGCTAGATGCATGAGTGCGGTCTTCGTCAGGTAGGCGGTGGGCGACAGCCTTACCGCCTTTTCGGCTGCCTGCTCGGCTTTCTCTACCATTGCCGCGCGCTCTTCACAGCTTCCGGCCTCGTAAAAACGCGAACGATCAGTGTACATGATGCTTAAAACGGACCAGGCCGATGCATCGTTGGGCGAGGCTGCTACAATGCGTTCAAGACAGTCGCGCATCGCGGGGAATAAGGAACTGTCTTCCACGACTTCCACGATCTGGCCGCGAGAGATGCATGTTGAGCGGTCGAAAACATTACCGTAATATCTCTCGATCGCGAGCGGCACGGCGCCGCCGACGCCCAGCACATGAAATGCCATCCGGTCGACCGCCAGAAAAAGAGAATCGGGCTCGGTGCCTGATATCGATTCGCTGCCCGTCCAGAGAATGCGTCCGGTGTCTGAATCCAGCAGCTTCCAGAGCAGCTTTTTGTCTTCCTCTTTCAGGACCGTTACCTTGAGTATGAAACGAATAGTCTGGTCATCGACTTGCGGCGACGCCCCGTCGGCGTAGGATATGCTGCCCGGCGGCACGATCTCCGCTATTCCGATGCGCGCGAGCGCCGGCGCCAGGCGGAAATCGATCGCTTGCGCCAGCGACTCCTCCTGCAGGTCGATATAGCGCGTCGGGTGGACATCGACGACGATTTCGGTTGGGGAAATGTCCGCCTTGTTCTGCCACAGAAAGGCCGCCCCGACGCCGATAGCCATCAGGGCAACGGTGATGACCGCAACTGTTCTGAGGGAGGCGGAAACAGGCGTGCTGCGGCGTTGAGGCATAGGCGGTGTCGCCGGGTCCGAAGGCTCATCCATGAATTCGAATGCTGGAACATATCTGCCTTTCGGCAGGCTAATCACGACCTGCGGCTCCTGTTCACAGGCGCTGTAATATGATTGGAGCGACTTGCGCAAACGCCCGGCCGTCGTGCGAACAATAGTATCATCCGCCGGATCGAACCTTTCGCTTCTTCCCAGCCCTTCGGTCGCGATGGTGTAGGCTTTTATGTACTCGTCGTTTCCGGCGAGGCGCTGCTGGACCACATAGTCCAGGAAGGCGCTGACGGTTGGCGCATTTTCAAAGTGAGCCGAGTCGAGAATCTTTTCCAATTCGTCGTGGATGAGCTGCTTTTGGGAACTCGAATAGTTCGCTTTCGCAGATCTTGCGTGATGAGCCGGAACTTCCGTCATGGCGCACTCCGAAACCAGGTCATTGTTATCTGTCTTGAGGGGCGTCCATCATGAGTCAGCGAAGGAACAGTCGAAGTGTCTCTTCTTCGCGATTCATTTGTTTACAAATGGACTGGATTAGAATCACATAACATTAAAGTGACAGCGCTATCATTCCAATAGCCAGCCTGCGTTTTCTTCCCTTTTCGTTAGTTGTCACTGTCACAGAACGCGCTGTCACTTGTGACGACGCGCGCATTTCGTAGGTGTGCGCTTTGGTCTTTGGCGGTCGGACAATCCCTCGCCAGCTTTCGACGGGTGGAGTGGCGCTGTCCCGTCCTGGGACACTGGAACCTCCGAACAGTGCAGTCCATACAAGGGAATAACCGATGCGAATTGATGCAATTCTCAAGTCCGGCGCTCAAAAGCGCGATATTTCGGATACCGGCCATATTGCTTTGGATGCGCCCAGCGTCGTGCGCATTGATGTCGGACCCGAGCAGCTTTTGAGGTACGAACGGGACGGCAATGATCTTGTCCTCGTCCTGAGGGACGGTTCCGTCCTGCGCATCGATGGTTTCTTTGTTGTAAGCAATGGTGAACGGAACGATCTCGTTTTCGTGGATGATGACGGTGTCTCCTGGTGGGCGCAGTATGGCGATGTTTGGACGGGTTTTGATATCGCCGAGATCGAAACAGGCGTGGTGACGCCTCCGCCCTTCATGCCGCTTCTGGCCGGCCTTGGCGTTCTCGGAGGCGGAGTGGCGCTTGCCGGCGGATCTTCGTCCGGTTCGTCGAATGCAGCGCCGGTGGGAACCGGCGATGTCGTAGAGACCCCGGAGGACACGCCGGTCACCGGTTCGGTGACGGGTACCGATGCCGATGGCGACGATCTGACGTTCACACTGAAGGACGGCCCGTCGAACGGCACGGTAACGGTCAACCCGGACGGCAGTTACGAGTATACACCGGATCCGGACTATAACGGTCCGGACAGTTTTACGGTAACGATCGACGACGGCAATGGCGGCACGGACACGGTCACGGTCGATGTGACGGTCACGCCGGTCAACGATCCGCCGGTGGGGACCGGCGATGTGGTGGAGACCCCGGAGGACACGCCGGTCACCGGCTCGGTGACGGGTACCGATGACGACGGCGACGATCTGACGTTCTCGCTGAAGGACGGCCCATCGAATGGTACGGTAACGGTCAACCCGGACGGCAGTTACGAATATACACCGGATCCGGACTATAACGGCCCGGACAGTTTTACGGTCACGATCGACGACGGCAATGGCGGCACGGATACGGTCACGGTCGATGTGACGGTCACGCCGGTGAACGACCCGCCGGTGGGAACCGGCGATCTCGTCGAGACCCCGGAGGATACGCCGGTCACCGGCTCGGTAACGGGTACCGATGATGATGGCGACGATCTGACGTTCACACTGAAGGACGGCCCGTCGAATGGCACGGTGACGGTCAACCCGGACGGCAGTTACGAGTACACGCCGGATCCGGACTATAACGGCCCAGACAGTTTTACCGTAACCGTTGACGACGGCAATGGCGGCACGGACACGGTCACGGTCGATGTGACGGTCACGCCGGTCAACGATCCGCCGGTGGGGACCGGCGATGTGGTCGAGACGCCGGAAGATACGCCCGTCACCGGTTCGGTGACGGGAACGGATGTCGATGGCGACGATCTTACGTTCACGCTGGAGGACGGTCCGTCGAACGGGACGGTGACGGTCAACCCGGACGGCAGCTACGAATATACGCCGAACGAGAATTATAACGGCCCTGACAGCTTCACGGTCACGGTCGATGACGGCAATGGCGGCACGGACACGGTGACCGTCGATGTGACGGTCACGCCTGAGAATGACCCGGCCGTGATTTCTGGCGATGCGGCCGGCAATGCAGTCGAGGCAGGCGGTGTTGATAATGGCACGCCGGGCAATCCGAACGTCAGCGGTACGCTGACTGTTTCGGATGTCGATGACGGCGAGGCGGTTTTCCGGACGCCGACCAGCCTTGAAGGCACCTATGGCAGTTTCACATTCGATGCCGAGACCGGCGCGTGGACCTACACGCTCGACGATGATCGTCCGGCAACTGAGGCACTGGCCGACGGCGAGACGGCGACGGACGAATTGGTGGTCACCAGTCTCGACGGCACGGCGAGCGAAACGATCACGGTGACGGTGACCGGCACCAATGATGTGCCGGTTGTCAGCGACGATACCGGCGCGGTGAACGAGGATGACGATGCCGGAACCGGCATCCTGAGCACGACAGGCCAGGTCACGATTGCCGATCCCGATGCGGGCGAGAGTCTGTTCGACATCGACACGCTGACAGCGTCCGGCTCGCCGGTGGGAACGCTGACCATCGATGCGGACGGCAACTGGCGCTATGAGGTCGACAACACACTTGATGCGGTGCAGTCGCTTGCCGAGGGCGCAACCCTGACGGAAACCTGGACGGTGACGTCCGCCGATGGCACGGCTACCAGCACCATCACCGTCACGGTGACCGGAACCAATGACGATCCGGTCATTTCCGGCAACAGCACCGGAAGCGTGTCGGAGGACGATACGGCGCCGGTAACGGGGCAGCTTTCCCATACGGATATCGACGACGGCAACACCCATGAATGGACCGTTGAGGGCAGCACTGGCGCCTATGGCACGTTGACGGTCGATGAAGATACCGGGGCATGGTCCTACACGCTCGACAATGCCAATCCAGACGTGCAGGCGCTGGGCGCGGGCGAGACCCTGACCGAACAGGTCACAGTTCGGGTGAGCGACAATGACGGCGGTTTTGACGAACAGGTGGTGGAGATCACGATCACCGGCACCAATGATGCGCCGGTCATCGTGCCCGGTGGCGACACCACGGCCACGATCACGGAGATTACCGATGGCGCGGTGGGCGAAAACACGCTTGAACACAGCCGGTCGGGCACGCTTGAACTACGCGATGCCGACGTCAATGATAGCCACACCGTTTCTGCCGCGGCGCAGGGCGCCGGCTATCTCGGAACCTTTATTCCGGTGATCAATGCCGAGGGCAATATCGACTGGACCTTCACGGTTGACGATGCCGATCTCGATGCGTTGAACGAGGGCGATGTCCTGACGCAGGACTATGTCATCACGGTCGAGGACGAGCACGGGGCGACAGCGACCCGGACCGTGACGGTCACGATCAACGGCGTCAACGACCAGCCCGATCCGGCTGACGATGCCAGCCTGATTGCACCGGGCGAGACCGTGGTTCTCGACGTTCTGGCCAATGACACCGATGCCGACGATGGCGAAACCGAAGCACTGACGGTGATGGCGGTTGACGGCCAAGCAATCGCTGCGGGCGAAACCATCACGCTGAGCGGCGGCCGCGGAACCGTGACGCTGTCCGGCAGTGGGGATCTGACCTTCGTGCCGGGCCCGAATGCTTCCGGCCAGATCGTGCTGCCCTATATGGTGGATGACGGCAGCGGCGCGGCGAATGCGACCCAGACCGCGAACTGGGTCATCAATATCGCCGGCGTCGATATCACCGACAATGCCAGCCCGGCCGACGCCGACACGCCCGATGATGTTCTCTCCTCTGTGGATGATCTGACGGAGGTCGCAATCACCGGCCATGCCGCCCCCGGCGGCAGCGTCACCGCACTGACGATCTCCGATGGCACCGACAGCGTCACCGTCCCGGCGGAAAATATCACCGTGAACGATGATGGCTCCTACTCGGTAACGGCCGATCTCAGCAGCCTTTCCGACGGCACGCTGACGGTGACGGCCAATGTCGAGGATGCCCACGGCAACGAGACGACCACGACCGACACGATCTTCAAGGATACGGAGACCCCGGTCGCCATCGATCCCGTTTTGATCGAGGCCGGCGTCGCGCCGACCATTACCGGTACCGGCGAGGCGGGGGCCACGATCTCGCTCGACGTCAATGGCGACACCTATGAAACCACGGTTCAGCCCAACGGAACATGGAGCGTGGAGCTGCCGAGTGCGCTCGATGGTTCCGATATCGATATCGGCGCTTCGGCGGAAGATGCCTATGGCAACACCAATACCGCGACGCGCAGCATTAGCGGACTGGATGTCGTGGATCAGGTGTCGGACGCGCCTGAGGATATCGTTGTTTCCGAATCCGGCCTGCCGGGTGGCACGGCGGCAGGCGGCGGCGCGGATACGGTCAGTTCGACCTTTGCGCTGGGCACGGTTTCGCCGGCGCTCGAGTCCATCGTCATCGGCGGTTCCGTCACGGATGGCGCGGTGACCGGCGGTCGTGTGGTCTCGCTGGCAGACCTGACCAATGCCGGGACCACGCCTGTCGAGATCACCACCCAATATGGCACGCTGACGATCACCGGCTACGACGCTGAGACCGGCGTCATCGACTATAGCTATGCATTGAACGCAAACACCGAGGATCACAGCGAAAGCGAGGCCAATGACCGCGTGCGCGAGACGCTTCAGGTTGCCGTCGTGGAAAGCGATGGGGATGTCCGGGTCAGCCAACTCGTCGTCGCCATCGAGGACGACGCGCCCGAGACCCCGGTCGATGACACGCCTGTCACCGTGACAGAGGGTGGCGCGGCCACCGGTTCGGCCTTTGGCGGAGACAATCTTCTGGTCAATGACGCGCTCGGCGCCGATGGCGGCCGGGTGCATGAGATCACCTATACCGATCGTTCCGGCGCAAGCGTCACCATCGCAATCCCCGAGGGCGGATCGCAGACGGTCGAGACGCAATATGGCTCGCTGACGGTTGCCAGCGATGGCGCGTGGTCCTACACGCCCGTTGCCAGCGCCGATCACGAACAGCCCGCCAGCGATACGGCGCTTCGCGATGATTTCAGCCATACGACCATCGACGGCGATGGCGATGTCTCGCCGGGATCGGCGACCCAGTCGATCACCATCACAGATACGGTTCCCGAATTCGGCACGCCGGAAGGTGCTGTGGTCGACGAACAGTTCCTGCCGGTTGGCAGCAACCCGGATGCCGCCCAGGTCGCGGTCGAGGGATCGCTCAACCTCACCGTCAGGCAGGACAGCGTCAATGTGACGCTCGCCACCGACAGCGCTCCGGCTACACTGACATCCGGCGGGGTCGCTCTCACCTATACGCTTGCCGCTGACGGCCACAGCCTTGTCGCCCATACCGGCGATGTCAACGATCCGGTTTTCGTCGTGACCCTGACAGACCCGACATCGGCGTCAGCGGGCTACACGTTCGAGCTGCTGCGACCGCTCGATCATGACGGAGAAGACAACCTCGATCTGGACTTCGGCGTTCTGGTCACCGACAGCGATGGCGATACCGATACGGCGAGCTTTACCGTGACTGTTGCCGATGACGCGCCGGTCGATACGGTCTCGCAGACCATCGATGAGGACAGCGACGGCTTTTCCTTCAATATCTCGGCGGATGCGACTGCGGACAACACCACGCTTTCGCAGGGCGGCGCGCCGATCACCGGCACGCCGGACGGCGACGGCAATGTGGTTTATGAAACGGAGCACGGCAGGGTCACCGTCAGCGCGACCGGGGAACTAACCTACAAGCCGGATGCGAACTATAGCGGAACCGAGGAATTTTCCGTCACGACCGCCGATGACGGCATTGATGCCACGATTGCCGTGACCGCCAATGTCACGCCGCTCGCCGATGCGCCGGAGATTGGCGTCAGTGCGGAAAACATCGGCACGCTTGAGGATACCGCCGTGGCGCTGGGGCTGAACGCGCCGGTCATTGCCGATGACGGCACGGGCGATGGCAATAATGCGGTGTCGGAACGGATCGGCGAAATCACCCTCAGCGGTCTGCCGGAGGGCGCGATATTGCAGACGCCGGTCGGCAATGTGACGGTCGATGCTTCCGGTACGGTGACTATCGCGCTCAGCGATGTGGCGACCGTCGACGGCGCCACCGCCGATCTGACTATGACGGCATCCGAGTTCGAGGCGCTGGAAGTTCTGCCGCCGGAAGACAGCGCGGCGAACTTCGAGGTGACCTACAGCGTCACCAGCTACGAGGTGGATGAAACCGGCGCACCCCTGCCGGACGTGGACGGCGCGACCAGCAGCGAGACGGTGACGGTCTATGTTCAGGCCGTGACGGACAATGCAGCTCTGGTCTTTGACGACTCCGTCGATGCTGCGGCTGTCGAAAACGCGGATGCGATCAGCTATACTGGCAATACGCAAGCCGATGTGACGCTCGCCGAGGACACCGCGATCAATCTGTCGCAGATCCTCGCGGCAAGCTTTACCGATCTCGATGGCAGCGAAGTTCGTTCGGTCACCATCAGCAACACAACGGGTCATGATATTGTTGTGAACGGTCAGACCGTTGCGGACGGGCAGGACATCACCGTGCCGTCATCGGCGTTGAGCGGCGACACCGGCGGGCTGCCAGAAATCCTGATCGGTGCTTCACCCGATTTCAGCGGCGATCTCAACGGCATCGGTGTGACGCTGAATGCGCAGGACCGGGATGCCGACGGCTATCTGGACGGTTCGACCGTGGTGCCGGGCACTGTGGATGGCGTGGCCGAAGCGGATTTGAGCGACAATACCGTCACGCTGAACCTGCATGTGACGCCGGTTGCCGACGATGTGACGGTCGCGCCTGCTGCGGGCGACGAGGATACGGCGATCGGCTTCCTTGCCGGTGTCGGCCTGTCCGATAGCAGCAGCGATCCGGCAGATGGCGGCAGCGAGGTTATTACCTCGGTATCCTTCGAAGTGCCCGACGGCTGGACCGTCAACGCGCCGGCCGATCTTCCGGCAGGCGTCACGGCAACCGCCGGTCTGAGCGGCACGACCTATACGATCAGCTTCTCCGCAGGCGACGAGGCCGGCCGGGAAGCCTATCTCGATGGCTTCACCATCACGCCGCCCAATCATGAAAGCGGCACGGAAACCATTCAGCTGACGGTGGCGACCGAGGATAGCAGCGTCGTCAATGGTACCCCCCAGACCGACAGCGCCAGCGCGATCCACGATCTCGTCGTGACGGTCAACCCCGTGGCGGAAACCGTCGGCTCCGACAGTGACGGCGACGGCACTGCCGACCTGACGATGACCGGTGGCTTCACCTATGAGACGCCGGGCCTTGAGGATAGCTGGTTCGACCTGAACAGCGAAGGTTTCGACCTGACCGACGGATGGAGCAACCAGGACCCGAACGAAACGACCTATGCGCGGATCACGCCCGAACTGTTCGCCGGTGATGGCGAACCGGCCGATGCCATCGGCTCGCGGCTGCGCTGGGTCGACGAAGGCGGTCAGACGAGAGAGGTTGTTTTCACCGGCGCGCCGATCAATGTGCCGGTCGAGGCACTCGACACGCTGGAGTTCCGTGCGGCGGACAACTTTTCCGGCCGTTTCAGCCTGAAGGTCGAGGCCTATACCGTCGATGATGGCGACGATGGCAACGGTCCGCGGGATACCGCCGTCAGCGGCGAGGCCTATCTCCAGAACATCCTGATCGCGCCTTCGGCCGATGAGGTAACCCTGTCGCTTGCCGCGCGCACGCAGGGGCTGGAGGACAGCAATATCCCGCTGGTCATCCGTCCGACCAGCTCCGACCCGTCGGAAATCTTCACGGTCACCATTGACAATATCCCCGATGGCGCCGTGCTCACCTATGGCGGTACCGTGCTCAATGTCGTTGACGGCAGTGTGACCATCGAGAATTTCGACAGGACGGCCGTCTTCACCATACGTCCGCCTGAAAACAGCAATGAGGATTTCGCGCTGAACGTTTCGGCGGTTTCCGTCGACCGGCTTGAGATCGATGGCACGGTTTACGAGGATGTTTCGGATCCAATCTCGCTCGACGTGAATGTCGAGGTGCGGGGCGTGGCCGATGACGCGGTGATCACTGCAACGCCGCAGACCTATAGCGAAGAGGCGGTCGACAGCGGTGCGGAAAGCGTGGCCCTGTCTTCGCTTCTGACCACCGAAATGGTCGATAGCGACGGTTCGGAAACCCTGACGCTGCAGGTCACCGGCCTGCCGGAAGGCTTCGGCCTGACGCACGGAACGCTTCTGACCCCGCCGGATGTCACCGGCGCGGACCGGGTCTGGGTGATTCAGCAGTCGCAGCTTGGATCGACGGAAATCACCGTGCTGCAGAACTTCAGCGGTGAGGTCGTCTTCGACGTCGCTCCGGTGACCACCGAGAACGACGGCGATTCGCAAACCGGCGATCCCGTGGATATTTCCTTCACCGTGACGCCGTCGCCGGAAGCGACGGTGACCACGTCGACAACGCTGACGGAAGATGTGTTGCAGCCGATCAATCTCGGCATCGCGCATCAAGACGGCGACACTGACGAAACGCTCGAAGCCGTGCGTATCGCGGTGGACGATGCCGAGGGCGGGCAGTTCACGCTCTACCTTGGCGAAGCTGGTTCCGAAGTGCCGCTCTCCGAGGCCGGTCTGACGATCGTCGAGGTGGATGGCGTCTCATATTACGAACTGACCGGCGAACAGGCGGGCCTGCTGTCGGCCCAGGGGGCTGCCAATCTGGATGGCGCGCTTGGCGGGTTCGATCTGCTCTATCAGATCACCGATCCCGGCAATGGCACCGTTGATCCGGTTACCAGTGACTGGCAATCCGGCCGCTTCGACCTTACGGCAACGCCGGTGACTGACCAGCCGGACCTTTCGATCGATAATATCGGTCTTGGCGCTGGCGGCGGTGAGGTCGAAGGCAACAACGTGACGGTGACGAATCCGGGCGAGACGGTGACGCTCGACCTGAATATCGCCTCGCCCGACAGCGACGGCAGTGAGCATCTGGTGCGCGTGATCGTCGATGGCCTACCCGACGGCGTGACGCTGGAAGGCGGCGAAAAGCTCGGCGACGGCTCATGGATGCTGATCTATGAGGGCGCCGAGGCCTTGGCGATCGACGATGCCGGCGGATTGGTTTTGCCGTTGGAATTCACCGTCGGCAGTTTTGCCGGTAATCTGAGCGATGTGCCGGTTACCATTACCGTCCAGACGCAGGATCGCGGAAACGAAGTGGATCCGGGAACCGGAGTTCTGGAAGACACGATCGGGTGGAACCTGAGCACCTCCTTCGATGAAGGCGAAGGCGGTTTTCCGCCGACCATCGACAACTGGTCCTATACCGATGCTCCGGCAACGGAGGATACTAGTTTCACCCTGTCAGAGATGATCGACGCCCAGGTCACCGCCCAAAGCAGCGAACCATCGGTTCTGACGGTGACGATCACCGATCTGCCGCCGGGCACGGATGTCAGCGGGATGGTCCGCACGGTTGTCGGCGGGCAGGAAGTCTGGACGGCGTCGGTGACAACCGAACCGGGCGATACCGCATCGAATGTTCAGGCCAAGCTCGATGCGCTGCTGGACGGCATATCGATGCAGACTGGCAATAACCGCAACGATAACAATCTCGATGAGCCGTTCTCATTCAACGCGCAATTGACCACTGCGCTTGCCGGTGGCGGACGTTCGGATACGGCGGCGATCACCCCGGAAATTCCGCTTGAGCCGGTCACCGACCCGGCCAATATATCGATTGCCCTCGGAGCGTCGGATGACGACGGCAAGCTGACGGAAACCGACAGCGAGATACCGCTGACGGTGACGGTCAACAACGGCGCCGACGGCGACTATGCGACGCTTGAGAACGGCACGCTCTATCTCCAGGTCAACGGCACCAACGGGCTCGATGCCGGAACGCTGACGCTGGATGGCGTTACCTATGAGCCGGTCTCCGTCAGCGGCGTCGAGGGCATTCCCGATGGCACCTATTACGTCATCGAGGGTGCCGAGATGGGCGTACCGCTCGACATGGTGTTCACGCCGGATACGATGACGGCGGGAAGCGTTACCATCGATGCATGGGTACGCAACAGCGAGACCGGGGCCGCCAGCCCGCTGACCTCGACAGGCTCGACCACCCTGCCGGTCGAGATCAGCAATGACGGCGTCACGCTGGCCAATCCGGGGCCGACCACGGGCGCGGAAGCGGCGGACTCAAGCACAGACTCGCTGATCGCGCTCGATCTGAGCCTGAATCTCGCCGATGTCGATGGTTCCGAGGAAATCATCTCGGTGCTGTTGTCCAACCTGCCGGAGGGTTTCCTCATTTATACCGGTTCTGATCCGGACAATGCGAGCCTTGCTGAAATGGCGGTCAATGCCGGTGGAACCGGCGGAACGAACACATGGGTTCTGGCCGGAGATGGCGAAGCGCTGCCGCCCTATGTCGGTATCCTGCCGCCCAAGCACTGGAGCGGCACCCTGTCGGATCTCCAGCTTAGCGTGACGTCGGGTGAAACCGCGCTTCCCGAGAAACGCGTTGACGTTCTGGATGTTGGCGATGTGACGGTGAACCCGGTCGCTAACGGCGTCGAAATGACCACGACCAACTCCTTCGGTCGGGAAGGGGCCATCGTGTCGCTGAACCTCAATGCTTCCATGACCGACTTCGAGGACGCCTCGGTGGACGCTGCCACCGATGAGAGCCAAGAGACGGTGACCTTGGAACTGCAGGGACTGGGCGCGTTCGCCTCTTTCTATATCGGCACGCAGCTGATCGAGGCGGCCGGTTACGATGCGGCGACCGACACCTATACGCTGACCGGGCTGAGCCAGTCCGATCTGGACGCCCTTGGCGTTCGTCAGGCCGCCGATGCATTGAGCGATCAGGATGCCGATACCACGGGCGTACAGATCAATGTGACGGCCAGGACGGTGGATGGGGCCGATGTTTCGGACGAAGCCACAAGCACGGTGACGCTCAATCTTCACAACCAGATCCCGACCAATGGCGATGACAGTCTGATCTGGACCGGCGGTCTCATCAATGGTCTTGCGGGCGAGGACACGGTGAGCCTGCGTCAGGGCGAAAGCCTCGAAGGCGCGGATCTGGCGGCGCAATTGCGCAATATCGAAACGCTGGATCTCGGTATCGATGGAGCCAACGAAGTCACCGGTCTGACGCCTGAACAGGTTGAAGCGATGACCAGTAACGGCAACGCGCTGACGATGCGCGGCTCGTCCGAGGACGGCGTGTCGCTTGACGGAGATTGGACCGACAACGAGGACGGCACCTATACGGGTACGCTTGCCGGCGGTACGGAAGTGACGCTGACGGTAGAGGGTGTGACGGTGACGCCGCCGGCGGACGGGTTCTCGCAGCCTTCGGCGGAAAGCCCGATCATGATGTCGATGGCGTCGTTTTCGCCGGAAGGCTTCGGTCTCGCAGCGCTTGATGCCGGCGCCAAGGAGACCGAAACCGGTCTCAAGGATAGCGTGTCCCTCAGCCTCGACGAGGTGCTGTCATCGGACATCGCAGTGGAGGATCTGACCGCCGCGCTGCCGGAAGAAACAGCACGGGAAGCCACTGAGACGGGCGACGGGCCATCTGCGGACTGGAGCGCTCCTGTTCCGGCCTCCGATGATGACCTTCAGCCTAATCCGGTCTACGAGGTCTGAGGCAATGGCGACGGGCGCACAGGCCCTGCGCCCGGTCGCGGGCGGGGCCACAGCAAGGGACGCGTGGATGGATGCGGTGCTGCGCGTGGCGGCGCATTACCGGATCGCCGTTTCGCCGGAACGCATGCGGATCGATCTGGCCTGGTCGCCGGATCGCGACGGGCTTTCGGCACTTGCCCGTTCGGCCGGTCTGTCGCTGCGCGAGACGAATATTAAAGCCGAGACGATCTCCGATCTGCGTCTTCCTCTGATCGCCGAATTCGATAATGGCGACATCGCGGTCATCGAGCGTGAAACTGCTGAGGGCTTCGCCGTCGTCATGGCTGGCGACATGGGGCAGGAAACCCCTGTCTCGAAGGAGAAACTGATTGCGCGGCTGCGGCGTCTTTTCGCGCTGCGCCCGGTTTCGGGCCGCTCCGACCGGCGGATCGACGATTATATCGCTCCGTTTCGGCCCGACTGGCTGAAATCCATCGTCCTTGAGGATATGGCGCCCTATCGCGCGGTGATGGTCGCATCTCTGGTGGCCAATGTTCTGGCGCTGGCGGGCACGATCTTTTCCATGCAGGTCTATGACCGGGTTGTGCCGGGCCAGTCGATGAGCACGCTCTGGGTTCTGTTTGCCGGGGTGATGCTGGCCACAGTCTTCGCGCTTTTGATGCGCAATGCGCGCAGCCGGATCACGGATCTGGCGGGCAAGGCGGCTGATCTGAGGATTTCCGACCGGGTGTTCGGCCATGCGCTCAGGGTGCGCAACACCGCCAGGCCGCGCTCCACCGGCACCTTCATCTCGCAGATCCGCGAACTGGAACAGGTGCGCGAGATGATGACATCCAGCACCGTCGCAGCCATCGCCGATGTGCCGTTCTTTCTGCTTTTCTGCGCGCTGTTTTACGCCATCGCCGGCGTTCTGGTGTGGATTCCGATCGCGGCAATGGTCCTTCTGGTCGTTCCCGGCGCGCTTGCGCAAAAACGCCTGCGCCGTCTGGCCGAGGCCAACACCCGCGAGAGTTCGCTGCGCAGCGCCATGCTGGTGGAGGCGGTGCAGGGCATGGACGACATCAAGTCGCTGCAGGCCGAAACCCGCTTCCAGAACCAGTGGAACCATTTGAACGAGACCACCGCAGGCTCATCGATGGAGTTGCGCGATCTGGTCAACCGTCTTGGATCGTGGGCGCAGACGGTGCAGGGCGGCGTCTTTGCCGTGGTGATCTTCTTCGGCGCGCCGATGGTGATGGCGGGCGACATGAGCACCGGCGTGCTCGTCGCCGCCTCGATCCTTTCATCGCGCATGCTGGCGCCATTGGCCTCGGTCACGCAGATCCTGAGCCGCTGGCAGCAGGCCAAGGTCGCGCGCGAGGCGCTGGACCGGTTGATGGCGCTTCCGGTCGATGTGCCGGAGAGCGAACAGCGCATTCACAAACCGGCGATCCACGGATCTTTCCGGCTCAACGACGCGGTTTTCGGCCATGACCCGCAAATGCCGGTTCTGAAGGTTGCACAGATGACCATCGAACCCGGCGAGCGCATTGCCATTCTGGGGCGCAACGGGGCTGGCAAATCGACGCTTCTGTCGGGGCTTTCCGGGCTGCTGGAGCCGCTTGCGGGCGAGGTGAGGGTCGATCACGTGGTCATGGGACTGATCGATCCGTCGGATGTGCGCCGCGACATCGGCCTGATGGGCCAGGGTGCGCGTCTGTTTCATGGCACATTGCGTGAAAACCTGACACTCGGCGCACCGGAGGCGAGCGACGAGGCCATCCTCGGAGCGCTCGACAAGATGGGGCTCGTGGCATTCGTGCAGCGGCTTCCCGAAGGGCTGGATCATATGGTCCTGGAAGGTGGCCTCGGCCTGTCCGGCGGCCAGAAGCAGGGGCTTCTGCTGGCAAGGCTTCTCCTGCGCGAACCGCGCGTGCTGCTGCTCGACGAGCCGACAGCATCGCTGGATGAGGTTTCCGAAGCGGCGGTGATTGACATGCTTGATGCGCTCGGACGTGACGTGTCGCTGATCGTCGCGACCCACCGCCCGGCGGTCCTGCGGATCGTGGACCGGCTGATCGTGGTCAATAACGGCGTAATCGCCATGGACGGGCCGAAACAGCGGGTGCTTGAGCAACTGCGCGGCGGAAAGACGGCGGCATGAATACAACAGCGCAGACGGGAGAGCGCAAATCGGCACGGTCCGAACGCCGCCTTGTCTGGCTGGTGTTCATGATGCTGGCGCTTTTCCTGATCTGGTCCTGGTCCTTTCCGCTGGTTGAAGTGTCGAGCGGTCAGGGCACCGTCGTTCCCAGTTCGCGCGAGCAGATCATACAGTCGCTCGATGGCGGGATTGTCGCCGAAATCACCGTTAGACAGGGGGATATCGTCGAGAAAGGCGAGGTCATCGCCCGTCTCGACCCGACCCGCTCTGCCTCGAATGTCGAGGAGGCAGCCGCGAAATACCACGCTTCCATCGCGGCCGCGGCCCGGCTGCGCGCCGAGCTGGACGGCCGCGACACAGTGACGTTCCCCGCGGCGCTCGATCGCGAGGAATTCGCCGAGCTGCGCGCCAACGAACTGGCGCTGTTCAATTCGCGTCGCAGCAGCTTCGAGGAGGCGCTTTCGGGATTGTCGGAAAGCCTGCAGCTGATCCGGCAGGAACTGGAAATCGCGGAAGAACTTCAAAGCACCGGCGCGGCAAGCCGGGTCGAGGTGATCCGCCTGCGCCGGGAAGAGGCGCAGACCGCGCTGGAAATCGCCCGGTTGCGCACGGACGTGCGTGTCGAGGCCAGCGAAACCCTGCAGAAAGTCAGTGCCGAGGCGGAGGTGCAGGATTCGATCATGCGCGGTCGCGCGGACCAGCTTAAACGGCTGGTGTTTCATGCGCCGATGCGCGGCATCGTCAAGGAAATCGCGGTCACCACGATCGGCGGCGTCATCCAGCCGGGTGGGCAGCTCATGACCATCGTACCGCTGGATGATCAACTGCTGATCGAGGCGCGCATCGCCCCGCGCGACATCGCCTTCATCCATCCCGGACAGGAGGCGCTGGTCAAGATCTCGGCCTATGACTACGCGATTTTCGGTGGTTTGTCGGGTGAGGTGGTCACGATCTCGCCCAACACCGTGCGCGACGAGGTCAATCCCGAACAGGTCTATTACCGGGCCTATATCCGCACCAGCGAGGACTATCTCGTCAACGAGGCCGGCACCCGGTTTCCGATCGTGCCGGGCATGATCGCCGTGGTCGATATCCAGACCGGTCAGAAGACCGTCTGGCAGTATCTCATCAAACCGTTCAACCGGGCACAGGAGGCGCTTCGTGAAAGATGATGTCGTCTTCCGGCGCGCCCGGCCGGTTCCCGGCGCCGCATTATATGACAACAAGAGGAATCCGATATGACACGATGGTTCACCGGAGCCAGAACCCTTGCGGTTTTCGCCGTTTTACTCGCAATTCCCGCCGGTCTGGCACAGGCGCAGCAGACCACACCGATGGATGGCGTCAATCCGCGCGCCGGTTTTTCTTCCGTTGAGCGCGCCTATTCGGAGATGGACGCACGCTATGCCAGAAAGGGAACCCCACGCGACATCGCCACCGTGCGCAGTGTCGCCGTCGGCCAGTCGCAGGCGGAGGTGGAAGCGCTTCTCGGCAGTCCCGCAAGCCGTCATGGCGACGGCTCGCAGGAGTTCAATCTGTCGCTACCTCTGAACCAGAGGGATCGCCTGATCTGCCAGTATCGCATCTTCTTCGACGAAGACGGTGAGGTCGAGCGCGCGGTGTGGCGCCGGCACCAATGTGCCGATCTGGTCCTCAGCCGGATGCACTGAACAAGCGTCAGCGTTGTATGACCTTGAAAACACTGCTTCGATGTGACGGAGGCTGGCGCGTGCCCGCCGCCCTTTCTTGCGCTCTGCTCGCCGGTTGCGCTGCGCTGCCGGAGCCGGATGGCACGGAGGCCGCGATCATCGCCCGCGCCGAAACACTGTCGCCGCTGACGCCGACCGATGCCACGGACATGAAGGGCGTCGCCCATAATGGACTTGTCAGCAACCCGTCGGTGCAGGAGGCGGCGAGTCTTGTATCGGCCAGCGCCGATGAGGTCCGCGTCCAGCGCGCCAAGCTGTTTCCGAGCCTGAGCCTCTCCGCCGGGGCCGGCCAAGGCGATGCAAGCAGGGGCGATCCGCTGTTCGAACTCACCGGTGGCCAGCTGCTTTACGATGGCGGCAGCAGCCAGAGAGTGATCAAGATCGCGGATTATGATTTGCAGATCGACTACATCGCTTTTCAGCAGGCGGTGGATGATGCGGTTCTCGACGTGCTCGAAGCCTATGACGAGGCGCGCATGCTGGATGAACTGCTGACAGTTTATCAAAAGCAGTTCGCAGCGCTGAGCGAGCTGGAAACGCTGGTGGAAGCGCGAACGGAGAATGGCGCGGCTGCAAGGACAGATATTCTGGAGGCGCGCAAGAGCGTTCAATCGGCCGCATTTCTGGTCAGCGACACCAGGCTTGCGCTGGCCGAGGCGCGTGACCGTCTGGTTCTGCTCGGCGGCCCGCCGGAAGGTGGGCGCGTGACCGTCGCACCCGAAAGCTGTGACGCCCAAGTCGAGACCGACGACATGCGGCTTGCGCAGCTGAAACTGGCGCGCGCTGAAATGGCTCTCGAAAAGGCCATGGGCGATCTCACGCCCCGCGTCTCGCTGGAGCCGGTGCTGCGCGGCGAGCTTGGCACCAATGCACTGCCGGTCGGCGTCAACCTCAACATCCAGTCCGATTTTCTGCAGGGCGGCGCGCTGACCGCCAGGGCCAATGCGGCGCGCAAGAGCTTTGGGGCGGCAAAGGCGCGTCTCGACGCCGTCCTTCTTGAGGAAAGGATCAACGAACGAGGTCTGTCGCGTTCGATCAGCGCGAATGAGGAAAAGTCCTTGATGTTGAAACAGCAGATTCAGCTTCTGGCGGATACCCGCGAACTCTTCCGAAGCCAGTATTTCAACATGGGAACCCGCCGGCTCTCAGAACTCCTCGACAATGAGGAGGAATATTACAGCCGCCAGGCCGAACTCGTTCAGTTGCGTTCGGAGCTCGTGGCGGACCGGCTGGATTGCGCCGTGCGAAGCCGGGAACTGCGCCGCTCGCTGGACCTTGAAAGTCACCAAATTTACGGCTTCCCCCTGTCGACGGACATGATCTGAATGGATGCGTTGCTCATGTCCCACATCGTGGTAGCTGACGGGGTGGTCTCCCGACCAAGGAATTACTAACCGCCGCGGTCCTACAAGCCTTTGTTTTGTTTACGAAATACCTGCCACCTAAGAGGTTGACGATTCATATCCCATCAAGACCCTTTGTTTCTGCCCGGCCATTGTCAACGAGCAGAGGGCCGGCTGCACGTTTCGCTTTGCGTCTGGCAAGCGGCGCCAAACGATGTGGTCCAGCAAAAGGGCGGGCGCGTTACCCTGTATCGCGCGCCCGCCCTCCGGGAGGATCTCCTTGTCAGGCGGCGACCCTTGGCGCCGACATCATGTCACTGTCGTCAGAACGTGACGCGCCAGTTGGCGGCGAGCCACGCATTCGACGATTCGCCGAGCGTGGTAACATTGCCCATTACCGACAATGTCGAGCCCGAAATGTCGACCTCGAAGCCGGCGCCGGCGCGCAGCCAGTCCTGCTGATAGGACGGGCCGGCGAAGTTGAAGCCGCTGAGCCCGATGACCTGCCCGGTCACGTTGGAGCCGTGGCTTTCAAAACGGTGGACGCCTTCAAGCGTGCCGATCAGGCTGAATCTCTCATTGATCGGAACAGTGGTGTCGAAGCCGTAGCGCAACTCGGTGGTATCGTTGCAGAGCTTGTCGAAGGCAGCCGGGAAGGCGCCGCCGGTTTCGGTATAGCCGTTGAGGCAGGTATTAGCGAAGGCGACTTCGCCATAGGGCGAGATGTAGGGCAGGGCGTTTTCCCACTCCAGGCGTCCCCTGATGCCATAGCCTTCAGTTCCGGTATTGCCGCCGGAACTGTCGATGACCCCGCCATTGATGACATAATTGCGGGTGATATCGGCCTCGCCCCACAGACCCAAGCCGGTGACGACGCCCCAGAGACCGCTGATCTCGTCGCCGGCCAAAAGCCCCATGGCCTCGAGTTTCACATAGCCTGCGTTGACGTCGGTGCTGCCGCCGAACATCGTGTTCTGGTTGAGGCCGGTATAGCCGACAATTCCGTTGATCTGCACAG
Organism: Martelella sp. FOR1707; assembly: GCF_053484265.1. Classification (NCBI taxonomy): domain Bacteria; kingdom Pseudomonadati; phylum Pseudomonadota; class Alphaproteobacteria; order Hyphomicrobiales; family Aurantimonadaceae; genus Martelella; species Martelella sp. FOR1707. The sequence continues at coordinate 547,732 of NZ_JBAKFP010000001.1, forward strand.
GGCCGAAATTATGGCCGAAGCCGAATTCGCCGAGCCCGAGCGTGCCGTCGCGGTTGCCGTGATCGTCGCTGCCCCAGTCGCCGCTTGCCCAGGTGATCGACTTGCCGGCGGGTGCGCGCCGGTCGAGCGGGCGGGAACCGGCGCCGTTGACGATGATGCCGAGATTGTTGAGTGCTGCCGTTGCGACCGTGGCCGTGGTGCCAAGGCTTGTGGCGAGCGAGGTAACGGTGATGAGACCGACGCCCCCGCCTGTGCCGCCGCCGCCCGTGCTGCCGCCAGAGCCGCCGCCAGAGCCGCCGCCGGCGCTACCGCCGCCCGTATTGCCACCTGAACCGCCACCGGTATTTCCGCCTGTGCCGCCGCCTGTGCCGCCACCCGTGCCGCCGCCGCCGGTATTGCCGCTTGTTGGGCCGGTTCCTTCACCGCGCGCGATGTAGACCTCATCGTCTTTCGTCACGCCGACCACAACCGAGCCGTCTTCATTGGTCGCTTCGGCTGTTTCGGTGATCGCACTCTCGGGCATATCGGCGCCGCTTGCCGTAAGCCAGTCTTCAACGGTCAGCATGCCGCCGTCCTCCGTCCAGCGGAAACCGTTGTTGGGGGAGTAGAGCGTTCCGACCGCGACAGCCCCATTACCGGAAACGCCAAGGGCTGAAGACAGGGATACCTCTTCGCCATTGAGACCGCCGAGCGATTGAATTTCGCCATCAACCCAGCGAACGGCCTGATCATAATACCCCTTCCGGGATTTGCCTACGATAATGCTACCGTCCCAGGAAATATCGTTGGCCTCGGTGAGTTTGTCGTCGAGCGTGGGCAGAGCCTGCATTCCGCTCTGTTCCGTCCAGCGGAAGGCGTTTCTTTTGTAGTCGCCTGTCATCGCGATGCCGACGACCACCGAGCCGTCATAATTGGTTGCGGTCGGCTGGTCGGTCTTTATGGTCTCTCCGCCCGGCAGAAAGCCGAGGCTCTGCATGCCGCCCGCCTCGGTCCAGCGGAAGCTTTCCCCGCTGAAAAAACCGTCGAAACCGACGACGACATTGCCATCTCCGGACACGGCCGTTGCGTTGGAGGAGATGCCGTCAGGAAGCGTTCCAAGCGACTGGAAGCCGCCCGCCTCGGTCCAGCGGTAAGCGCCGGCCTGACCGAAGATAGCGCCCGCAGCCTTGCCGACGATAACGCTGCCATCGGCGGAAATATCGGAAGACGTGTAGGATTCGGCCTGGATGAGTGGCGAGCTGGCGGGCCGGTCGCCCACCGGTTGCACGCCGCCCGCCGCGGTCCAGATAAACCCGCTCTGGATACTCTGCGCATAGCTGCGATAAACCGAGCCCACAAATGTGCTGCCGTCAGCGGTAATGCCGCCGATCTCAGGCCTGTCGGTCAGGGCCGGCGAGTAATTGGGGTCCTCGGGATCGCCGTAGTAGGAACGGATTTCCTGCGCGGCGTTGATGGTCAAAATGCCGGCGGTTTCCTGCGCGTGGCCGGGGTTTACTGCAAGAAGCGATAGCGAGGCCAACGCAGTCGACTGGAAAAACCTCTTGTATATCTTCGCCGTCATTGAAAAATTGCCCTTACGTTAGTCTATGTTGTCTAACGTAGAAGTAGCGGAGAGCAGGCTGGAGCGGCATCACCTGAACAGGTGAGGGGGAAGCTGTCTGGCAATGGTATAGAGATAAGTAAACCGGCCCCAGCGGAGAAGCCCCACTTGCTCAAGAACCTGACGCCATTTACGATTCTCGTTCTTGCCGCGCTTTGCGGGCTCGTCATGGCCGCGGTCACGCTTCTGGCGGCGATTGACCGACCGTGGCTCGGCGTGACCTTTTCCGCCGAAGACTGGTCCGCCGTTGTCCGCATTGATTCGACGATATCCAACGGGCCCGCCCGCATGCTGCCACCAGGCGCGGCGGTGGCCACAATCGGCGACATGATGCCCGAACCGGGCGACCTGGTCGAGGAGCCGGACGTGGCCGAGAGCTACAAAGCGCTTTCCCGCTTCTTCGAAAGACAGTCGCTTTTGAGCCGGATTATCGGCCGCGAGCTTGTCGCCATAACCACGGCGGAACCCGGGGCCTCGCAGGTTCTGGTGGAGCCCGCCGCGCATCGTCCGCTCACGAGCCTGCCCGGCGTCTTCTGGGTTCAACTCGTCACCGGACTGGCCACGCTTGTGATCGGCGCCTGGGTCTGGAGCCTGCGTCGTCACGATGCGGCTGCATGGCTGCTGGCGGTGGCAGGCCTGTCTATCCCCGTCTCAGCTTTTCCCGCAGCCATCTATTCCTCGCGCGAACTGGCCTTGCCGGGCGGTCTTTTCCGCGCGCTAACCGCCATCAACCATTTCGGAACCCTGCTTTTCGGCGTTGCCATGCTGGCGCTGTTCCTGATCTATCCGCGCCGGCTGGCTCCGAACCGCGTTCTCTGGTTGCTGCCGATCATTTTCGGGGGCGTGTGGATAATGGATACCCTGCAGGTCGTTTTTGGCGGTCCGGTGGAGGCCTTGCATGTGCCAGTCGTCATTCTGATGGCCGCCATCATCATCAGTGCCGTGGCGCAGTATTTCTTCAGTCGCCGCGACCCCGCCGCGCGCGCCGCGATCCGCTGGTTTGCCCTCTCTGTCGGGCTTTGCGCCGGCACATTCGTTTCGGTCATTATCCTGCCAAATCTGTTCGGCGTGCGTCCCTCCATCTCGCAGGGTTATGCCTTCGTGCTGTTTGGCCTTCTGTTCGTCGGCGTCGCCGTAGGCGTGGCCCGCCATCGGCTGTTCGAGCTGGAAGGCTGGGCCTTTTCGATCCTCTCCTATTTCGGCGCGTTTGTTCTGCTGCTGCTGCTTGATGCAGCCCTGATCTCGTTCATGGCGATGGACCGGCCCGGCGCGTTTGCGGTGTCGCTGCTGGTAGTGGCGTTGGTCTATCTGCCGTTCCGCAACTGGATGGCAAGGCGACTGATGCCGCGCGGCGAACTCGATCGCGAGACGCTTTTCGGCCGCATCGTCGACGTGGCCCTGGCAAAGGATGCGGTGCAGGAAGAGCGCTGGCGGCAGATCCTGAGTGAGGCGTTCCAGCCGCTGCATCTGTCGGATGGCATTGCGGGCGAGGCCGACGAGCCGGCCATCGAGGAGGATGGACTGGCGCTTGCCATTCCCCGCATTGCCGGGCTCGCGCCGGTGACGCTGTCCTATGCCTATCGCGGCCGACGTCTGTTCAGTCCGCGCGACCGGCGCTTTGCCGCCGATATCTGCGCCATGCTCGCGCATGCGATTGCCAGCCGTGATGCCCGGGAGAAGGGCGCGCGGGAAGAGCGCATGCGGATTGCCCGGGATATGCACGACAATATGGGCGCGCAGCTTCTGTCGGCGCTTCACAGCGGGACCAATGAGCGCAAGAACACGCTGATCCGCGAAACGATCGCGGACCTGCGCGACATCGTCAACAATGCCGCGCGCGGCGGCAAGACGCTGGAAGAGGTTCTGGCCGATCTCCGGATCGAGGCGCTGGAGCGGCTGGCGGCGGCCGATATCGCGCTCGACTGGCGCGACAGCAACAAGGACGGCGACACGATGCTGGCGCCGAACATCGCCTATGCGCTGCGTTCCATTCTTCGCGAGATTGTCAGCAACGCCATTCGCCATTCCGGGGCAAGCCGCATAAGGCTGCGGTTTTCAACCGAGAACGGCATCGCCCTTCTCGATGTAAGTGACAATGGCAGCGGTCTTACGCCGGGTTGCGAAGCCAACGGCAACGGTCTTGCCAATCTTGAGGCGCGTGTCACCTCCCTTCATGGCACGCTGGTCATGGGCGACGCCAGGCCCGGCCTGATCGTACGCGCCCGTTTTCCCCTTTCTGAAAGCAGGGCGACATGACCCGGATACTGATTGTCGAGGATCTGGCCGAGGCCAGAACATGGCTGAGCGGCATTGCGAGGGCGGCCTTTGCGGCCCCGCACGAGATCGAGGCGGCGGCGACCATGAAGGCCGGCCTGACCGCCGCAGTGGCACATGATTTCGATGTGGCGCTGATCGATCTCAGCCTGCCGGACGGCACGGGCATCGAGGTCTTGCGTGCCCTGCGCGCCCGAAGCGCCGATACGCTTTGCGTCATCACCACCGCCATGGGGGATGACGCCCATATCGTGGCCGCGCTTTCAGCCGGGGCCAATGGCTATCTCCTGAAGGAACAGCCATCGGAACTGATCATACGGCAGCTCGGCCAACTCGCCGAGGGGATTCCGGCCCTGTCGCCGGCGATCGCGCGGCGCATCATGGAGCATTTCCAGTTGACCGGGCCAGCGGGCGCGCCGGAGGGCAGCCTGACCGAGCGTGAACGGGAAGTCCTTGCGCTTATCAGCCGCGGTCTGCGCAATGTCGATGTTTCCGAACAGCTCGGCCTCTCCGGCAATACGGTGGCGACCCATATCAAGTCGATCTATCGCAAGCTCGGCATTTCCTCGCGCGCCGAGGCGTCCTGGTATGCCGCCATGTTGGGCCTGTCGCCGGGCAAGGCGGAATAGGCGCCTCTGTTGCAAGTCGCTTGTCGCTGTGGGGTGCCTGCCTTGCTTCTGCTATCCAGCCCTCCATTCCTGGCACGCCCAAAAACGTCGCCTCAATTGGCCTTGCGCAGATCCGTATCGAAAGTGCCCTCAACCCGTCGGCAGTCGTTCGGGTCAGCGTCCGCAAACATACTGTCCCTGCGGCAGACAACAGCCGAGAAGCGGCCTTGAGCGGCGGCGGCCCCGTCTTCCAGCGAAAGCACATCAAAGACGATCTCGGCAGGCGTCCCGCTGTCCTCACTGAGGTAGAAAGGTTCGCTCATCCCGTTCGGCCACCAGGAAACCGACACATCCATGATGGAGGCCGACGCGTCGCCACCCATCAGCGAAACCTCGATCGTCAGGACGTCGCGCATGATGCTCTCGGCATCGGGGTTGTGCGCCTGGATGGAAATGGACGTCACCGGCCCCATGGGTCGAAATTCAGCCGTCGACGTTCCCTCTGATGGAATATCGAGCGTTTCGCCCGAATAGGGCGTTTCATCGATGGTGGCATCAACCATGCCGACCGGCTTTTTTTGCGATTTGGGCCTGTGCGGGCTGGATCAGGCAGAGGACGAGGCCGACGGTTGCCAGGCGAGGCGCTTGGTTTAAGTTCATGGAGTGGATCCTTTCATGCGCTTATGGGTACGACCATCCGTCATGTTCGATGCGGAAGATGCGCAAGGGTGCGTCGGGCCGCGCGGCGCCGCCGCGCAGGCGGAAGACGGCCGTGTGCGTCTGGCCGAAATTCTCAATCTCGACATTGATGGTGATCATGCCCCGGAACATGGGCTGATCGGGGTCGGGCACCGGTTCGGAAACGCTGCCCTGAAAATCCTGCGCGCCGATGAGCAGGTCCGCGCCGGGTGGGCGCGATCGCAGAGCATCCCTGAATCCGGTGGAGAAAAACACGTCGGGCGCTGCTGGATCGCGATGGCTAAGCCCCGCACCATGATCATCATAGTCATAGAGCGCCGCGACGAGGGCTCGCGCGTGTTCGATCAAGACATCGCCTGACCACGCCTGCGGGCCGGTCGTGGGGGCGGGGACAATCTTCTCGACGTCAACCGCTTCCTTTTGTTCCTCATGCGCTCCGCCGTTTCCGAACAGGATGTCATCGTCGAAATCGGCGGCGTTGAGCCACCCAGCCGGCGGTAGCCAGATCGGCAGTGCGCATGAGGCACCAGCGCGGCGGCAGGGCATCGAGTTCGGCTTCGGTCATCGCCGAAAAATGCGCCATTGTTTAGAATGGCACGCAGGTGATCTGCTGCAGTTCGCGTTGGTCATGCGCGAGGGTGGCGATCACGGGATAGTCGGTGCCAGGTCCCATGCGGACGTTAAGAACGTCGTTCGGGGCGACTCCCGTTACCCGCCAGGCGTCAGGGCCGGATCCGTCGATCTCGGCCTGGGCAACGCTCGCCAACAAGGCAAACGCTGCGGCGATGGCCGCCATGGCATTTCTGTGGGCTTGTCTGTTTCCAAACACGGTCAAGTCACCTCCGGCGAACTATTGTCAATCGCCCCTGAACCCGGGAGGCAAGAGAGATTGGAGCGCCTTCGGTCAAGGTGGAAGCGTCCTGCGCCAGAACCATAGCCGAAGGTGCAGTGGTTGGGATACTTGCTCGGCATGATCTGTTGCACACCCGTTTGTATCGTCATAACGAGGAGAACGATCGCACGGCCGGACCGATCTGGCCCAGATGGCGGGAGAATGAAACTCGGTTGCGATGATGAAATCAATGACAATCACAGGGCGTCTGATCCGGGCTATCGGGCCCGCGATGGCGCCCATTTCCCTTCGGGAATCCATCCGGGCGGGTCTCGGCGCCACGATCGGTCTTGTCGTCGTGGGACTGTTCGTTCTGGCGCCGACGGTGGATCTCAGGCTCGGGCTCTATCTCGTGGCGCCCTTCGGCGCGACTTCGGTTCTGATCTTCGCGGTGCCCAACAGCCCGTTGGCCCAGCCATGGTCCGCAATCGTCGGCAATACGCTTGCCGCAATTGTCGGCGTTGCCGTCTGTCTCACCGTTTCGGAGCCGTCGCTCCGCATCGCCCTGGCGGTGGGGATTGCGATTGCGCTCATGAGCCTCGCCCGCGCCGTCCATCCGCCGGCCGGGGCTGTCGCCATGACGGCGGCCATGAGCCCCGATGCCATCCACGAACTGGGGTTTCGTTTCGCCATCACGCCCGTGGCAACCGGAACAACGCTTCTCGTCCTCATCGCCTGGATCTACGCGCGCACGACCGGACGACGCTATCCATTCAGGCAGTTCGAGGAGCAGAATGTCCAGGGAACGAGCGATCAGCCGCCTGCCGAGCGCCTCGGTCTGAGCGAGGCCGAGCTGGTCGATATTCTGCAACGGTATCGGCAGTCCCTGAACCTGGGCGTGGAAGATCTGGCAAGGCTCATCGGAGCGGCGGAGCTGCAGGCAGCCAGCCATCAGACCGGCGCCATGACCGTCACCGACATCATGTCGCGCAATCTGATTACGGTCGGTCCGGACACCACGCTGTTCGATGTTGCGGATCTGTTCGAACGCCACAGGTTCACGTCACTTCCGGTGGTCGGACCGGGCGGGGAATTCGTGGGCGTGATCTTTCAGATCCACCTCATCAGTCAAGCTGCGAGAGAGGGCTTGAAGCACGACCGCAGCTTCATTCCCGCGTTCCGGCACATGCTCGGTCGCGAACAGATCAAGCCGACAATTGCCCGGGACATCATGCAGGTGCGCGGTCCGCGCGCGGCAACAACAACCCCGTTGAGCGCATTGCTGCCGATGATGGCCGATGGAGAGGTTGACGCGGTTCCGGTGCTGGAGAACAACCGCATCATCGGCATCGTGACGAGGACAGACCTTATCGCCGCGATGGCGCGAAGCGCTGTCCGCGAGATGTAATTTCCCGGACCGCTTTAGATGGGCTGCCACGTTTCACTGCGTGCACCCAACTTTCCGCTTTGGTATCCTGGTTCAAAATGACCAGAATGACGTCGGAAACCGCCATGGAGACCTGCCCGCGCTTAGTGGCGGCAATTTCATCAGCCCGGGGCGACGCTGTCGTTCGGCTACGAGCAGTTTATTCAATTGAATATCATTTTGACGGGTCGTTGGTTCGTATCCCTTCAAGACCTTTGATAGCCTCATTTAGCTATCAGATTTGTCTCATCGCAACATACACGTGGCTATACGCTGCAGCATAATTGACGCCGGAAACCACTGAAGAACGACCATTTGCCTGTTTAAATAAACCGAGCCACTTCTACCGGCCACAAGAGAAAACTGCACGGCGATCGTTCATCTGGCAGGTGCGGCGGCGATCCCGTCAGTCACTGAACCCCATCGCGGCATAGAACGCTGCCGCCTGGGCTCGCGAGGTGACGTCGAGCTTGGTGAGAATCTCGCTCACGTGGTAAGCGATCGCACGTTCCGTGCGGCCCACAATGCTTGAAATTTCGCCGTTGGTCTTACCCTTGGCCATCCAGCTCAGGATTTCCACCTGAAGGTCTGACAGCAATTTGAAACGGCGGAGATCGTATTCGGTGAACTGGCCTTCCTTGAAGGCGGCCAGGCGCGCCACCGCGACGCTCGTCAGGATCGTGACCTCGGGAATGACGTCTGGCGACTGCGGTGTCGGATCGATGCTCAGAAGCGTAATCGCACTGGCCTTTCCGTTGAGCGCCGGCAGCGACAGCGTCAGGCCGCCCATGATGCCCTGGAAACGGACATAATCATAGTATTCCTCCTGTCCGGGCATATCCCAGTTCTTCTGGTGCCACAGAAGCGGTGTCTTGTTGAACTCCAGATGCGCCATCAGCGGATCGCGCCCGGCCCACCTGTCGTTGACATAGGTGTCTAGCTCTTTGGTCGTGAAGGTGCTCAGCGTCGGCTTCTCCATGAACTCGGAGACGGTCGATCTGTTGATGCTGATGTTGTAGCCGATGAAACCCAGCCTGTTCACGCTCTGGGTGAAGGCGTTCTTGACCTCCGGAAGGCTCTGGGCAAAAGCGATTCTGGTGACGTCTTTGGATAACGGCTTCAGCATGTTGTCCCCCGGAAACTCCATAGATTAGATCATCCTAATGTTACGGATTGATCACTGTCAATTCTGACAGTCGTGGCATCGCGACCGGTCCGTTCGCGGTGACGCGGATCCGTTTGGCTTGCCGTGATGACAGGGCTTGGGGCGGTTCGTGACCATGTGGAGCGCCGTGTTTCCGGTCTTTTTCGCCCGACTGTCCGTTCTGACAGTTTCCTCTTTTGCTCTGTTTCGTTTAGCTGTTGAAGCGGGTCGAGCCGGATGGTCTTCCAATGGCCCTGGCGGTCTCAATGTCGGGTCCCGCCTACCGATTCCTGCGACCGGCGCTCCCATAGCCTCCGGAAAAGTATGATGTTTTTGTCTTGACGTCATACTCTCTCATACTAAACTGCTTACGCATTGACCGGGGGCGTTTCATGACATTTTTCAGGGCAGGGGTGTTGATCGTGTCGGGTGTGCTCACCGCCGCCGCCCCCGCCGCCGCCAAATCCGAGCTGATCCTCGCCATCGGCGGCGAGCCGGATACCGGCTATGATCCGCTGCTGGGCTGGGGGCGCTATGGCCATCCGCTGTTTCAATCGACCCTGCTGAAGCGCGATGCGGCCCTTGAAACCGTTCCCGACCTCGCCAGCGCGTGGTCGCTTTCCGATGACCGGTTGGTCTGGACCATCACGCTGCGACCGGACGTGACCTTCAGCGACGGGACGCCGCTTTCGGCCGAGGACGTGGCCTTCACCTTCAACCAGGCGGCCAAAGCCGGCGGCGTGCTCGACCTGACGGTGATGGACAGCGCCGAGACTGTTGACGACCTCACGGTGGAAATCCGCCTGAAGCGCCCCTGGGTAACGTTTTCGGAGAATTTCTATTCGCTGGGCATCGTGCCGTCGGACGGTTATGGGCCCGGCTATGCCCGCAACCCGGTCGGCTCCGGCCCCTTCAGGATGGTCTCCTGGACGGAAGGGGAGCAACTCATCGTCGAGGCCAATCCGGATTATTATGGCCGGAAGCCTGAATTCGAACGTCTGACCTTCGTGTTCTCGGGCGAGGACACCAGTCTGGCCGCGGCCCGCACCGGCCAGGCCGACATGATCTCGGTTCCGGCACTGATGGCGGATGACGAGATTGACGGGTTCCGCAAGGTCATCGTGCCCTCCGTCGACAATCGCGGTCTTTCCTTTCCCACGACCGCGCCCGGCGCGGTGAATGGCGAGACGGTGGGCAACGCCGTGACATCCGATCTCGCCATCCGCCGCGCCATCAATCTCGGCGTCGACCGGGAGCAGCTTGTCGAGGTGGCGCTGAACGGCTATGGCCGCCCGGCCTATGGGCCTGCCGATGGCCTGCCCTGGTCCAATCCCGATGCAGCCGTCGCCTATGATCCGGATGGCGCGCGCGCCTTGCTGGATGCGGCGGGATGGGCCGTCCGTGATGATGGCATCCGCGTTCGAGACGGCGTAAAGGCCGCGTTCGACATCTATTATCCGGCCTCCGATTCCGTGCGTCAGGCGCTTGCCGTCGTCACCGCCGAACAACTGAAGTCGTTGGGCATTGCCGCCCGGCCGCTGGGCGCGACCTGGGAGCAGATCGGCCGCGTCGACCACCGAGAGCCGGTGATGTTCGGCTGGGGCAGCCACAGCCCGCTCGAGGTCTACAGCCTCTATAATTCTGCCTGGGGCGGCGTCGAATTCTACAATCCCGGCTATTTTTCCGACGAAACCGTCGATGCCCATTTCGACGATGCCCAGCAATCGGCAAGCCTCGAGGCGTCCTATCCCCATTGGCAGGCGGCGGAATGGGACGGCGAGACCGGATTTTCCGCCAAGGGCCTTGCCGGCTGGGCCTGGCTCGTCAATCTCGATCACGTCTATTTCGTCAATGAATGCCTCGATGTCGGCGATACCCAGATCGAGCCGCACGGCCACGGATGGCCGATCACCGCGATGATCGAACAATGGAAATGGACGTGTGAGTAATCCCGGCTTGAGCTCCGTCCCGAGATTGGTGGCGACGCGCCTCGCGCGGCTTGCGGCCGTGCTTATTCTCGTGGCTGTCGTCGCCTTCGCGCTCGCCAAAATCTCCCCGGTCGATCCGGTCAATGCCTATCTCGGTATCGATATCGCCCGCGTCGGTCCGGAACAGCGCGACCTGATCGCGGCGCGCTGGGGGCTCGACCAGCCGCCCTTGGCGCAGTTCACGCTGTGGGTGCGCAACCTGCTGCATGGGGATCTCGGTTATTCGATGATCTACAATGCTCCGGTTTCCGAGGTGATTGCCGCGCGGTTCTGGACCTCGCTGCCGCTCGTGGGGCTGGCATGGCTGTTTTCCGGCATTTTCGGTTTTGCGCTCGGCGTCGTCGCGGGCGCGAATTCTGGTTCCTGGCTCGACCGGGTGATCCGGCTCTATGCCTATTTCCTCTCCTCCGCGCCGACCTTCTGGATCGCGATCCTGCTCCTGATCGTATTCTCTGTCCAGCTTGGCTGGGCGCCGGTCTGTTGCGCCGGACCGCTCGGCGTCGTGCCCGCCGATGTCACCTTTGCCGAGCGGCTGCAGCATCTCGCCCTGCCGCTCGCGGCGCTCTCCCTGCTCGGCGTGGCGCAGGTGGCGCTGCACACGCGCGCCAAGATCGCCGAGATCCTGCAGCTTGACGCCGCCCTTTATGCCCGCGCCCAGGGGGCCGGCAAATGGGACGTCGTACTCCGGCATGGGGTGCGCAACGCGGCGCTGCCGGCGATCACCATCCTGTTCGCCTCGCTTGGAGAACTGTTTGGCGGCTCGATCCTGGCAGAGCAGGTCTTCGCCTATCCGGGTCTCGGGCAGGCCGCCGTGGCCGCAGGCGTGCGCGGCGACGTGCCGCTGCTGCTCGCCATTACCCTGTTCCTCACCCTGTTCGTATCGGTCGGCAACATGATCGCCGACATGCTCTATCACCTCGTTGATCCGCGGATCAGGCAGGCGGAATTCACGGCGGGAGGCGCGCATGGCTGAAACCCTCCACGCGCCGGCGCCGGAACCGATGATCCTGCCGCGCATGGGCAACCGGATCTGGACGCTGTCGGTCGCCGCGCTCGGGCTGGCGCTGATCCTGTTCGTTCCCCTTGCCGTGCAGATGGCGGGACCGGCGGGCGTCGCCCCTGATTTCGCCGCCCGGCTGTCGCCGCCGGACTGGCGGCACTGGTTCGGAACCGACCAGATGGGTCACGACATGTTGGCGCGCACGTTGAAGGGCCTCAACACCAGCCTCTGGGTCGGGCTTGTGGCCTCGGCCTGTTCGGTGCTGATCGCCACGGTTCTGGCGATCGTCTCTATCGTCGGCGGCAAGTGGGCCGACGGGCTGGTGTCGCTTTTGGTGGACGCCGCCATCGGCCTGCCGCATCTGGTGCTGCTGATCCTGATCTGCTTTGCGCTCGGCGGCGGCCCTGTTGCCGTCACCCTTGCCGTCGCGCTGACCCACTGGCCGCGCCTGACGCGGATATTGCGCGCCGAAGTGCTGCAGATCCGGCAGGCGCCCTATGTCGTTGCGGCCCGCCATTTCGGCAGGTCCTGGGCGTCGATCGCCTTCGGCCACATCCTCCCGCATCTGCTACCGCAGATGCTGGTCGGACTGGTGCTGATGTTCCCGCATGCGATCCTGCACGAGGCGAGCCTGACCTTCCTCGGGTTCGGCCTTGATCCGACGCGACCGGCAATCGGCGTGATGCTGGCGGATTCGATGCGCTATCTGACCGCCGGGAAATGGTGGCTGGGCCTGTTTCCCGGGCTCTGCCTGCTGGCGCTGGTGCTGTGCTTCGATGCCGTCGGCAACGGCCTTCGCCTGATCCTCGATCCAAGGACGGCCGAGACATGACGCTTCTTTCCTTCCACGATTTCGGCATCGGCTTTCGCCGCTACAGCGGCCTGCTTTCGATGCGGGAGGTGCCGGTCGTCAGCGGCATCGGCTTTACCGTGCGGCGCGGCGAGGTGGTTGCCCTGATCGGCGCGTCCGGCGGCGGCAAGAGCCTGATCGCCCATGCGCTGTTCGGCGTGCTGCCGCCCAATGCCTGCACTACCGGCGCGATCCGCTTCGAAGGCCGGGTGGTCGACGAGCTGAGCCGGCCGGCCCTGCTGGGGCGGCGCATGGCGCTGATGCCGCAATCGGTGAGCCATCTCGATCCGATGGCGCGCTGCATCAGCCAGCTTCGCTGGGCGGCGCGGCGGTCGGGCGCCGCGGCGGATGATGCCCGCCTTGCCGCGACCCTCGCGCAGTTCGGTCTCGGCCGGGAGGCGGGCAACGCCTTCCCCCACCAGCTTTCCGGGGGGATGGCGCGGCGCATGCTGATGGCGATCGCGACCATCGGCGATCCGGACCTGATTGTCGCGGACGAGCCCACCAGCGGGCTTGACGACGACAATGCCGATATCGTGCTGGCGCGGCTTCGCAAGCTTGCGGGCGATGGCAAGGGCGTTCTGCTGGTCACGCATTCGCTCGCCTCGGCGCTTGCCTATGCCGATCGGGTCTGCCTCATCCGAGACGGCCGGCTCGAAGGCGAGGAAGACGCCGCCGGCTTTTCGGGCGGCGGCGGCGGGCTGCACACGGCCTATGCCCGCGCCTTGTGGCAGGCCCTGCCGCAGAATGCATTTCGAGGCGGCGACCATGCTTGAGGCGAGACGCGTTCGGTTCGGCTACGGCGTCAACGCGCCGGTGGTTGATGGGGTCGACATTGCCATCCGCCCGGGCGAGATCGTCGGCCTCACCGGCCGGTCGGGCGCGGGCAAGTCGACGCTGGGGCGGCTTCTCGCCGGCTACCACAGGCCGGCCTTCGGCGAGGTGCTGGTCGATGGCAAGGCCCATGCGAAGGGCTACAACGCGGTGCAGTATCTCCACCAGTCGCCGATCTTCGCCGTCGACCCGCGCTGGACGGTGGGCCGGATCATCGCCGAGGGCTGGTCACCCGACGAGGAGACGCGGCAGGCGCTCGGCGTTTCGAAGAGCTGGTACGACCGCTTTCCGCACGAAATCTCGGGCGGGGAACTGCAGCGCATCGCGGTGCTGCGCGCGCTCGGCCCCCGCACAAGATACCTCGTGGCCGATGAGATATCGGCGCCGCTCGATCCACTGACCCAGGCCCAGATCTGGGACGCCCTCATCGGCGCGGTGCGCAAACGCAATCTCGGCATGCTGGTCATCAGCCACGACCGGCCGCTGCTCGCCCGTCTGTCCGGCCGCGTCGTCACGCTTTGATCCTCTCTGCCCGGTTGGCCGATCGGCGGTTGGCGAGATATGAGAAGGCGGCTATCAAGGGGTGGTGGAGCAATGAAGGAAACCGGCCATGCAGCGCGTCACCGTAACCCTCGACGATAATCTGATGGACGAGTTGGACAAGGTCGTTCGCGAACGCGGCTACCAGAACCGCTCGGAGGCGATCCGCGACCTGACGCGCGCCGGCATGCAGCAGACCCTCGTCGACAGCGGCGCGGTGCAAGAATGCATCGGCGTGTTGAGCTATGTCTATGATCATGAAGCGCGCGATCTGGCGCGCCGGCTGACGAACACCTTCCATCACGATCACGACCTCTCGATCGTCAGCACCCATGTGCATCTCGACCATGACCGCTGCCTGGAGGTCTCGATCCTCCGGGGCGCGCCGCGCATGGTGAAACATCTCGCCGACCACGTGATCACCGAGCGTCATGTGCTCCATGGCAAGCTGGTCCTCATCCCGGTGGAGGACAATGAGCAGGGCGGCGAGGGCGCCTGAGCCTTTCTACCGGTCGGTTCAGGATTTCGCGGCGTTTGCCAGCAAAGGCAATATCAGCGCGGCGAGCGCGATCCCGCCGATGGTCAGCAGCACGCGGTTCGCCGTGATCGCGAGGACGCTGCCATCCGCCTGCAGATTGAAGGCAAGGGCGATCGCGGTCAGGCAGAAGGACCAAGGCGCATATTTCTTGGCGCCGATCATCAGCATGGCGAAGACGAGTCCGCCCACAAGCGCGGCATGAAGCCAAGGGATGGGGGAGAGGCCGAGGATCAGCCCGCCAGCGGCCGCGCCGAGCGTGGTGCCGAGGCCCCTGGCCTTCATCCGGTAGAGCGTCTGCTGCCGCGTCGGCTTCATCACCCTGAGGCCAGCCGCGGGAAGCCAGCACGGATGGGAGCCGGGCAGGAAGCAGGCGATGCCGCTTCCCGCAAGGGCAACGCCGACCATGCCGACGGCAAACCGCCGCTGGCCGGGATCCGCCGCAAGGGCGAGCCTGCCGCTTTCGGGCGGGGAGGCGGTCATGGGAATGGCGAGACTGACGAAAATGCCGGCCCAGAGCGTTCCGGCGAGAAAGCTCAGGCCATAGGCGGGAATTTCACCAGAAGGCACCTGGCCGACCGAGAGAAAATAGGCGAGCGCCCCTAAGGCGATCGGCAGGCGGAAATAGCCGCCCTTCAATTCGCCGAGGCATTGCGCCAGCGCCGCGATCACCGCGCCGGCGAAAAACAGGCCGGATCCCAGCGAAACGGAAGCGCCCAGCGTTGCGAACAGGCTGATGGCGACGGCCGAGCCGAGCAACAGCGGAACGCGGCCGGAAGGCGGAAGGCGCGGAAACGACACGCCAAGCAGATAGGCCCCGAAGGAGGCCACCATGCCGTGCGCGGTCTCGCCGGCGACAATGCCTGCGGCCCAGGGCGCGATAATGGCCAGCGCCATGATCGCTGCGCTTCGACCTTTTCCGCCAAAATCGAACAAGCGCATTTCCAGTCGAGAACCTGACTTAACGGTTGGAAAGGTCGGGTGACGGTCGAAGGCGCCGTCGCCCGTGGAGGTTGCGTTGGGCGCGTTCGCAAAGGGACACGCCGGCCACAGACTATCAACGGTGCCTCCGTTCGCAAATCCTTACAACTGTCAATCCTGACAGTTTATCGCGCAATATGTTGCTCATATCCTCCTTTTCACAAAGCGGGACTTCAGATCGAAGCGGCTTCTTCTGGGCACCGGAAAACGTCTCCGGAACCGGATGGAAGATAGAAAGTCGTTACTTTTCAGTATTTTGTCTTGGCGGGTATCGTCGACGACGACGTTTTTCTGAAGATGACGCCGGTGCGCATCCAGCCATTGTGACAGGGGAGACTTATATGCATTTCACGCCTCGAGAGATCGACAAGCTGATGATCTACACGCTCGCGCAGGTGGCGCAGCAGCGCAAGGATCAGGGCCTGAAGCTCAACCACCCCGAAACCGTCTCGCTCATTTCCGTGGCTGCGCTCAATGGCGCGCGCGCCGGCAAGACCGTCGAGGAAGTCATGGAAATCGCGCGCAAGGAAATCACGCGCGACGATGTGATGGAGGGGGTCGTCGACATGATCCCTTACGTGCAGGTGGAGGCCGTCTTCACCGATGGCAGCCGTCTCGTCACCATCCACGATCCGATCCAGTGAGGGCTTGAACATGGCGAATGAAAAGAAAACCCCGGTCGGCGGACTGGTCCTCGGCAAGGGCGACATCGAGATCAATGCCGGCTATCCGACGACCACGCTCAAGGTGCGCAACGCCGGCGACAGGCCGATCCAGGTCGGCTCGCATTTCCACTTTTTCGAGGTCAATGCCGCTTTGGAATTCGACCGTGAACAGGCCTTCGGCAAGCGCCTGAACATTCCTGCAACAACCGCCCTCCGCTTCGAGCCGGGCGATGAGAAAGAGGTCACCCTTGTTCCCTATCAGGGCAAGCAGCGGGTGCTCGGCTTCAACGGCCTGGTGAACGGCTGGGTCGGCGATGAAAGCTACAACGACAGCCGTCCGAGGCTGGTCGACGCGATGGAGCGCGTCGAGCGCTACGGCTTCAAGTCGTCCAAGTGATCGCCCGATAGAACCTCATTCGACAGGATTTCTGAAATGGCCAAGATTTCAAGACAGCAGTATTCCGACCTCTACGGTCCGACGACGGGCGACAAGATTCGCCTCGGCGACACCGATCTCTATATTGAGATCGAGAAGGACCTGAGGGTCTATGGCGAGGAAGCCGTCTATGGCGGCGGCAAGACGCTGCGCGACGGCATGGGCTATGACAACGAGCTCACCAATGCCGCCGGCGCCCCCGATCTCGTCATCACCAACGTCACCATCCTCGACCCCGTGCAGGGCGTCATCAAGGCCGATGTCGGCGTCAAGAACGGTAATATCTGCGCGATCGGCAAGGCCGGCAACCCGTCCACCATGTCGGGCGTGACGCCGGGGCTGGCGCTCGGGCCGGGCACCGATGCGATCTCCGGCGAGCACCTGATCCTGACCGCCGGCGGCATCGACGCCCACGTCCACTTCATCTCGCCCCAGCAGGCGGAAGCCGCGCTTTCCAACGGCGTCACCACGCTGTTCGGCGGCGGCATCGGCCCGACTGACGGCACCAACGGAACCACCATCACGCCCGGCACGTGGAATGTCGAGATGATGCTGCGCTCCTTCGACGGCTGGCCGGTCAATGCCGGCGTGCTCGGCAAGGGCAATGTCTCCGCGCGGCTTCCGATCGAGGAGCAGCTCCGCGCCGGCGTCATGGGCCTGAAGATCCATGAGGACTGGGGCAGCACGCCGGAAGCGATCCGCACCGCGCTTCGCACCGCCGACGAGTTTGACGTTCAGGTCTGCATCCATACCGATACGTTGAACGAGGCCGGCTTCGTCGAGAACACGATCGCCGCCTTCGAGGGCCGCACCATCCACACCTACCACACGGAAGGTGCGGGCGGCGGTCACGCGCCGGACATTATCCGGGTCGCCGGCCAGTCCAACGTCATTCCGAGCTCGACCAATCCGACGCTGCCCTACGGCATCAATTCGCAGGCCGAATTGTTCGACATGACGATGATCTGCCACAATCTCAGCCCGAAAATCCCGACCGACGTCGCTTTCGCAGAAAGCCGCGTCCGGCCGGAAACCATCGCCGCTGAAAACGTGTTGCACGATCTTGGCGCGATCTCGATCCTCTCCAGCGACAGCCAGGCCATGGGCCGCGTGGGTGAGAACTGGGCGCGCACGATCCAGACCGCGCATCTGATGAAGGACCGGATGGGCGCCTATGAAGGCGACACCTCGGGCAATGACAATGAACGCGTGCTGCGCTTCGTCGCCAAGGTCACGATCAATCCGGCGATCGCGCAGGGCGTCAGTCACGCGATCGGCTCGGTCGAAGTCGGCAAGATGGCCGATCTCGTGCTCTGGGAGCCGGCCTTCTTCGGCGCCAAGCCGAAAATGGTGATCAAGGGCGGCCTCATTTCCTGGGCGCTGATGGGCGACCCCAACGCATCGCTGCCGACGCCGCAGCCGGTTCTCTACCGGCCGATGTTCGGCGCCTACGGCTCGGCGCTGCCGAAGACCCGCGTCACCTTCACGTCGCTGGCGGGCTATGAGGACGGCATCGTCGACCGCTACCAGCTCCAGTCGCATGTGGTGCCGGTCTATGGCACGCGCACGATCAGCAAGAGCTCGATGGTGCGCAACAGCGCCCTGCCGGAGATAGAGGTCAATCCGGAAACCTTCGCGGTGACCGTCAACGGCAAGCACGCGACCGTCGAGCCGGCGACCACGATCCCGCTGAACCAGCTCCACTTCTTCAGCTGATTGCGATGCTGGGCGAGGCAAGCCTTCGCCCGGTCCGTCCAACAACAACGACGCCGCGGAAGTTCAGCCGGAAGGCGGCATCGAGGGCCAAGCAGGCACCGGTGCGTTTCGGCTCTTTTTTCAAGGCGCACAGAATGCGGCGAACACCATGATTCTTGTCGAAAAAATTCTTGGCAACCTGAAGGATGCCGACTGGCACAAACGCTCCCACGAAGCGACGGTCGACTACCTCGCGCTCGAACAGTGGGAAGCGCCGAAGAACCGCCTGCGCAAGGCGAGCGAGGGCGGAACCGAACTCGCGATCTCGCTGCCGCGATCGGAGCATCTCCACAATGACGATGTCCTGCACTACGACGAGGCCAGCAACACCATTATCGCTGCCCGCATCGCCCTGAAGGAGGTCATGGTGATCGAGCTCGAAGGGCTCGAAACCCTGTCGCCGCAGGAAATCCTGAGGGTGTGCTTCGAACTGGGGCACGGGCTCGGCAACCAGCACTGGCCGGCGGTGATCAAGGGCAGCACGGTCTATGTGCCGCTTTCGGTCGACCAGAAGGTCATGGCCTCGGTGATGAAAACGCACGCTTTCGAGGGGGTGAAGAGCCATTTCGCGCCGGGCGAGGAAATCGCCGCCAAGCTCGACGCCCGCGAGGTGCGGATGCTGTTTGCCGGCGCAGACGCGACGCCGCACCACCACCATGACCATGGTCACGGCCATGGCGATCATCACCACTGATCGCGAGGCAGAAGCATGGCGGATGACAACAGCAGCAGGACACGCTCGGCAGACGACATGATCCTGCTCGCGCGTCTTCTGCAGTTTTCCGATTCGACGTTGCCCGTTGGCGCGTTCGCCTTTTCCAACGGGTTGGAATCGGCAATCCAGACCAGCGTCGTGGCCGATGCGGCAAGCCTGGAACGGTTCGTCGAAACGGTGGTGCGGCAGGCATCAAGCATGGATGGCATCGCCTTCCTCCATGCCCATCGCGCTGCCCGGCGCGGTGCCTATGACGCCATGCTTGAGGCCGACCAGGAATTGTGGAATCGCCGCGTCGGCGAGGAACAACAGCTGATGCTCGCCCGCATGGGGCGCAAATTCGCTGAACTTTCCCTGAAGATCAGCAGCTTTCCCGCGCTCGAACGCTGGCTTGCCGACATCAAGGCGGGCACGACGCCGGGCTGCTTTCCGGTGGGCCAGGCGGTGGCGCTCGCGCATCTGGGCGCCGATGAGAAGCAGGCCTTCGTGGTCCACCAGTATGGCGTTGCAGCGATGATCATGAGTGCCGCGGTGCGGCTGATGCGGATCGATCATCTCGATACCCAGCGCATCCTGTTTGCCGTGCAGGCGCGTGTTGAAGACGATTACGCGCGCGTCAGCGGGCTGGACCTTGATGAAATGTCCGGCTTCGCGCCGGTCTTCGATGTCCTCGTCGCCCATCACACCAAAACCCATGTCCGGCTGTTCATGAACTGACCGGCAACCAGACAGGATTGGAACAATGAAGAAAATCACGCGTATCGGCATCGGCGGCCCGGTCGGATCGGGCAAGACGGCGGTGATCGAAACCATCACCCCGCGGCTGATCGAGCTTGGCGTCAAGCCGCTGATCATCACCAATGACGTCGTCACCACGGAAGACGCAAAACAGGTGCGGCGCACGCTGAAGGGCGTGCTGGTCGAGGAGAAGATTGTCGGCGTGGAAACCGGGGCATGCCCGCACACCGCGGTGCGCGAGGACCCTTCGATGAACATCGCCGCGGTCGAGGAGATGGAAGAAAAATATCCGGACAGCGACGTGATCCTGATCGAATCGGGCGGCGACAACCTGACGCTGACCTTCAGCCCGGCGCTCGCTGATTTCTACATCTATGTCATCGACGTCGCTGCCGGCGACAAGATCCCGCGCAAGAACGGCGCCGGCGTCTGCCAGTCGGATATTCTCGTGATCAACAAGACCGATCTCGCCCCTTATGTCGGCGCCGATCTCGGCGTCATGGAACGCGATTCCAAGTTGATGCGCGGCAAGAAGCCGTTCGTGTTCACCAATTGCAAGACCGGCGAGGGCGTTGACGAACTGATGAAGCTGGTCATGGACATGGCGCTGTTCGATGTGACGCCGGCTGCCGGCGAAGCCGCCGAGTGAACTGATGAGCCTGCATGAAAGCCTGCGCCGGATCGACGAATACCGGGAACTGAACGGTTTCAGGACCGAGCCTCGGCAGATGCGCGCCGCCGGACCGGGAAAGATCGGTGCGTTGCGTCTCGGCTTCTCGATGCGCGGCGGCCGCTCCGTGCTGTCCGATCTCTACCGGGTCACGCCGCTTCTGGTGCAGCAGGCGCTCTACTGGGACGAGGCGATGCCCGAACTGCCGATCTGCTCGATCATCTCGATCGGCGGCGGCATATTGCAGGGCGATCGCTACACGATCGACATTTCGGTGGGCGAGGGGGCGTGCGCCCAGGTGACCTCCCAAGGGGCGAACCGCATCCACCAGATGGATGCCAATTACGCCTCGCAGCACCAGACCGTGACGCTCGAAAAGGACGCCTATCTCGAATTTCTGCCGGATTTCACCATTCCCTATCGCGACTCGCGCTTCATCAACGACACCGATCTGGTGGTCCATGAGGACGCGACGCTGCTCTATGGCGAGATGATGATGACCGGCCGCAAGCACCACCATGAAAGCGAGCGTTTCGGCTTCGATCTCCTGTCGATGACCGTCAATGCCCGCCGGCCGGACGGCCGCAAGCTGTTCACCGAAAAGGTGCTGATCGAAAAGGGAAACGAGACGATCGACTTTCCCGCGGTGATGGGCGGTTACGACGCTTTCGCCAACATTCTCTGCATCACGCCGCCGGCGGTTGCCGAACGCATCCGCGGACGGGTCGGCGTCAGTTTCGGCGACGACCGGCCGCGCGCGATCTCCGGCGTTTCGACGCTTCCGAACGGCGCGGGGCTGATGCTGCGCGTGGTCGGGATCGAAAGCTACGACGTGCGTGCGGAGGTTCGGAATTTCTGGAAGGTCGTCAGGGAAGAAGCCCGCGGCAGAACGCTGCCGGAGGAATTCCTCTGGCGTTGATCAACGGCCAAGAAGGGGGTGCGGATATGGCAGAGAAGCGGAAAGATTTTGGAACGCAATGCCTGAGGGGTGCGGGGCAGGTATTCTTCATGGAGAACGCCCTCACCGGCGCGCTGTTCATCGCCGCGATCGCCTATGCGAGCTATGCCGGGGGCAACTGGTCGATCACAATCGGCGCGCTTGTCGGCCTCATCGTTGCAACGCTCACCGCCCGGCTTCTCGATTGCGATGAGGATTCGATCACCTCCGGCCTGTTTGGCTTCAACGGCATTCTCGTGGGCGTGGCGCTGCCGACCTTCATCAGCGTTTCGCCGCAGCTCTGGTTCTATGTCGTCATCGGCGCGGCGATGAGCACGGTGGTGACGGCGGCGCTCGGGGCGATGATCACCAAAAGCTGGGAGATTCCGGGTTCCACAGGTCCGTTCGTGCTGACCGGCTGGCTGCTGGTGGCGGGCGCCTATACGTTCGGCGCGCTCGATGTCTCCGGCGACCATCCCGAACTGGCCTCCGACTATATCAATGGCGCGACGATGATCCCGTCCCATGTCGAACTGGTCCAGATATTCTTCCGCAATATCGGCCAGGTCTATCTTCTCGGCAACGAGATCAGCGGCGCGATCATCCTGCTCGGCATTCTGATCGCCTCGCGCGTGGCCGGCATCGCGGCCATTTGCGGATCGCTGATCGCCATGGCGACGGCGATCACGCTTCGGGCGGAGCCGCACTCGGTGGCTCAAGGGCTCTACGGTTTCAGTGCAGTGCTGACGGCGATGGCGGTCGGCGTCATCTTTCTGAAGCCGTCGCCGCGGGTGGTCGTCTACGCGCTGCTGGCCACGATCGTCACCGTGTTCCTGCAGGGCGCCTATGACGTGCTGACCGAGCCGCTCGGCCTGCCGTCCTTCACCGCGCCCTACGTGCTGACGATGTACCTGTTCATCGCGCCGAAAAAGCTGCTCGCGCCGCATCCGCACAGCGCGGTCGGAGAGCATCTGGTCGCCGATACCAACAACTAAAGAGCGGCGCGACCGGGGCGGTCGCGCCAGAAAACAAGCTTTTCAAAGGAGAAGGTTATGCAAGCGATCAATGCGGGGGATACCGCGTTTGTTCTAATCTGCACGGCGCTGGTCTGCATGATGACCCCGGCCCTGGCGCTGTTTTACGGCGGCCTGGTCAAGCAGCGCGATGTGCTGTCGATCATGATCCAGAATTTCGTCTGTATCGGGATTGTCAGCATTATCTGGGTGTTCGGTGGCTTCAGCCTGGCCTTCGGTCCGTCGATCGGCGGGATCATCGGCGATATCCGGCCCTATTTCGGGATGTATCATGTGGGCATCAGCCCGAATGACACCTACGCGCCGCACATTCCCTTCATGATGGTCTTCGCCTATCAGATGATGTTCGCGATCATCACGCCGGCGCTGATGACCGGTGCCTTTGTCGGCCGTTTCAAATTCGGGGCCTACTTGTTCTTCGTCGCTTTGTGGACGATCCTGGTATACCTGCCGGCTGCGCACTGGATCTGGGGCGGCGGATTTCTTTCCAAAATGGGCGTCGTCGATTTCGCTGGCGGCATCGTGATCCACACCGCCGCGGGTTTCTCGGCCCTTGCCGCCGCCAGATTCCTCGGCAAGCGCAAGGTTGCGGTCGGCGATCCTGAAAGCCAGCCTGCTAGCCTGCCGCTGGTGGCGCTCGGCGCGGGTCTTCTGTGGTTCGGCTGGTTCGGCTTCAATGCCGGCGGCGCCTATGCGGCGGATGCGCTGGCGGCTTATGCCTTCACCAACACGATGCTCGCCGGCGCGATTGCCATGCTGGTCTGGATGTTGTGGGAGTGGCGCGGACATCGGCGGGTCTCGTTCTCCGGCGTGCTCGTCGGCGCGGTTACCGGCCTTGCCACGATCACGCCGGCTGCCGGCTATGTGGAGCCGATGGCCGCGCTTCTGATCGGCGCAATCGGCGCGACAGTCTGCTACAACGCCAAATATGTGCAGGAATGGCTGAAGATCGATGATACGCTGGAAGTCTGGCGGGCCCATGGCGTCGGCGGCATGACCGGTGCGATCCTGATCGGCTTCATGGCCAGCTCGCATATCAATGCTGTTTCGGCGAGCGTTAAGCAGCTTGGCGTGCAGGTGCTTGCCGTCGTCATCGTCGCCGCTTATTCGTGGATCATCACCACGATCCTGCTGAAGATCCTCGCGGGCTTCGGCCATCTGCGGGTGGCTGACGATATCCAGGAGGAAGGCGTCGATGAGGACATGGTTGGCGAACGCGCCTTCAACCTCTTCAACATGAAGAACGACATCAACAAGTGAGCCCAAACCACGACAGCCGGGCTGCGCCTTATGGCCGCCCGGCTGTCGTTTTGTTTCTCCCGTCAACCGCCGGAGCCGTGGTGGATATCGCCGTCATCATCTTTCTTTTGGTCTCGATCACCATGTCACGCGGCCTCAATCCGGTTCCCTTCCTGATCGGCTTCTGTTTTGCGCCCAATACCGGCTCGGTGGCGACGATCATCGGCAGCCCGCAGAACATGATCGCAGCGCAAACGCTCGGCCTTTCCTTCACGGGCTTCATGAAGGTGGCGCTGGTGCCGGCGTTGATCTCGCTGCCGGTCGTCTGGGGCGTAGTATGCCTGATCTATCGCGGGCGCAGGAATCTTGCCGCTAAGGAAGAACAGAGCCCGTCCGCCACAGTCGCCGCGCTAGCCCAGAAACTTGATATCGCCGAAACCATCAAGGCGGCCATCGTCACGGCTGCTGTGCATGGCGCTCGTCTGGATCGCGTTTCTGACCTGACGACGCCCCTGCGCGGCCCGCCGCAATTTCAACCCCTCACCTTGCGATGAAACCAATGGAAAATCCCGCCGAAAACCTCGATCGTCCTGGCAGCAGAAATGCCCAGATCCGCTACGTGGCCCTTGCCGCGCTCGCGGGCATTCTGACGGGTTCCGTCGGGTCGGTGTTCCATCTGCTGATCGACCGGCTGCAGACTTGGCCCCGCGTCCTCGCCACACATTTCGATGGCATCGTGCTTGTCGCCGCTGCCGCCCTGATCACGATGTGCGCAACATTGCTTTCGGTCTACTGCGTCCGTCGCTTCGCACCCGAGGCCGGCGGCAGCGGCGTGCAGGAGATCGAAGGCGCCATGCAGGGGTTGCGCACCGTCCGGTGGCAAAGGGTGCTGCCGGTCAAGTTCCTGACCGGCATCGTCTCGATCGCTTCGGGCCTGGTGCTCGGCCGCGAGGGTCCCACGATCCATATCGGCGCCTCGTTTTCGGCGGCGATCACCGATTTCTTCAAGGTCAGCGAAACTGAGCGGCGCGGCATGCTGGGAGCCGGTGCGGCCGCCGGTCTCGCCTGCGCCTTCAATGCGCCGCTCGCCGCCATCCTGTTCATCGTCGAGGAAACCCACCGGCAGTTTCCCTATACCTTCCGCACCTATATGGGCGTGATCATAGCCGCCGTGCTGGCGACGGTCATGACCCAGATCATCGGTGGCACAGCGCCGGATTTCTCGATGGCGGTGGCGAGCCCGCAACTCTACCTGCTGCCCGCCTTCGTCGCCCTCGGGGTGTTGCTTGGTTTCCTGGGCGTCAGCCTCAACGCGGCGCTGATGTGGACGGGCTCGTTTGCCGCCCGCCTCAACGGGCGCGTGCCCTATCTCTATCCGGCCGTGGTCGGCCTCATCGTCGGCGGTCTGTTCGTGACGATGCCGCTTGCGGTGACAGGCGGCGAGCATGTGGTCACCTCGCTTGCCGCCCACAGCGCCAGCCTTCAGCTTCTGCTGGCGCTTGCCGTAATCCGCTATGTCACCATGACGGCGAGCTATTCGGCAGGCACGCCGGGCGGCATTTTCGCGCCGATCCTGGCGCTTTCGATGTGCGTCGGTCTTGCCTTTGGCGGCGTCGTCGAACTTGTGGTCCCGCATGGCGCGGTCGCGCCGCTTGCCTTCGGTATGGCAGCGATGGGCGGGCTGTTTTCGGCCTCCGTGCGCGCGCCGATCGTCGGCGTGGTGCTGTCGCTAGAACTGACCGGGGCCTATACCATGGTGATGCCGTTGATCGTCACCTGCATGACGGCCAACATGATCGCCGAGTGGATCGGCGGGCGTCCGATCTACGACCAGTTGCTGGAGCGCACGCTGAAACAGGCCGGCATTAACCCGGAGGCGAAGGGCGAGGACAAGACCGGCCTGGCGTGAGCTCACATCATCATCACGATCAGGAGGCCGAACAGGATCAGCAGCGTGGTGGAAACGGCGTATCCGACCGAAAAGCCAATGGCCGGCACCTGGCTCTCTGCCTTCTCGGTCAGCATGGCAAGCGCCGGGGATGATTTCCGCGCTCCCGCGCAGCATCCGAACAGGATGGCGTCATCGAAGCGGAAGACGTATTTCCCAAGATAGATTGCAAGCAATGACGGAACGATGGAAGCGACCAGGCTCCAGAGCAGGAAGACAGGGCCCAGCTCCCTCAATCCCCCGGCAAGGGCGGGAGCGGCGGCAAGACCGAGCGCGGCGATGAACAGGTTTAGGCCGATCGAATTCATGAACCACAGCGTGGCCCCCGGTACCCGGCCGAAGACGGGATGCACCGAACGCAGCCAGCCGAAGAAGAGGCCGATGAGCAGAATGCCCCCGGCCGTCGAAAGCGTGAGCGGCACATCGTCGATCTTGAAGCTCAACGCGCCGATAACGGCGCCGGCCACGATTGCGGCGCTGATGAAGGCGATGTCGGCGCGCTCGGTTTCCCGATCGAGATAGCCGAATTTCTTCGCGAAGCCGGCGATGTCGGTGGGGCGACCGATGATCCTGATCACGTCGCCGCGATAAAGCGTCGTGTCAGCGAAAACGGGGATCGACACCGACAGGGCGCCGCGGTGGATCGCGGTTATGAACACGCCCCGCGTCTCCGGCAGGTCGGCAAGCGCCTGCAGGGTTTTCTGGCTCGCTTCCCCGGATGTGATCAGGACGTCTGTGCCCTCCACCGCGACCCCGAGCAGCTCTGCATCGTCGACTTCCTCAAGCACGCGGCTGACTTCGCCGAGAAGGACGTGCCGCGATCCTGCAAGCCCGATAATGTCCCCGGCCGCGATCGTGACGGAGGTGGTGGCTTCCATGATCTCGTCGTTTCGGCGCAGGCGCGCCAGGAACAGCCGGCGATTGTCGAAGAAATGTTCGACATCGGCAACGCTGAGTCCGACCAGCGGGGAGCCTGCATCGACGCGATAGGCGCGCGCGACATACTGGTGCCATGCCGTTCCCCGACGGGCCTTGCTGTCATTGCCGCCCATTTTTTCGACATAGGCGCGGCAGGCGGCGGCGAGATCGACCTTCAGGAGACGCGGCCCGACGATCGCGAGTATCATGACGGAACTGAGCGTGCCGATGATGAAGCTTATCGAGAATGCAGCCGGCATGATGTCAAGCGCATGGGCCTTCGCCGCGGCCGTCATGGCGGACTTCGTGATCGCCGTTTCGGAAAGCGGCAGGGATGGCGAAGTGGTTGCCGAGCCGGCGAAGAAACCCGCCGCCGCTCCGACATCGAGCCCGGCAGCCAATGCAAGGACGTAGACGCTCATCAGGCTGATAATGCAGATGACGACCGCAAATCCCGCCTGTTTTATGCCCCCTTCAAACAGTGCGCGAACGAATTGCGGCCCGGCGCTGTAGCCGACGGCAAACAGGTAGAGGGAGAAAAACACGAACTTCATCTTCGGCGAGATTTCGATGCCGATCTGACCGATGACGAGCGCCGCAAGCAACGTTGCGGTCACTTCGCCAAGCGAAATGCCTTTGACCTGAACCCGTCCAACGGTGAAACCGACAACAAGGCAGAGAAATAGCGGTATTTCCACGTTTTCACGCAAGGTGGTGACAAGCCATTCAGTCATTCTGGCCATTCTTCCATTCAGAGATGTCGTCCTTGTTGGCAGACAGTATGGGCAAAGGAACATTGGGGAAACTGTAAGGCCTGACATGCACAATTGGAGCGACGGAACGCTCGATGGCTTTGTGGCCCTTCGCCGATATTTTCTCCCGAACGGGTTTAGGTTATGGCATTGTTGAATATTACCGACTTTCGCAGAAATGTTCAGATTACGATCTTCTCTGCTTCGCAAACGCAACCGAGGATAGTGTGCGGTTCTTCGATCATTCCCCATTGGCAGGCACACAAAAATCTTGGCGCAGTTACTGTTGAGCTGAAGCCTAGAATCGTAGTCGATGTCCTTGAGGCATGGAGTGAGCCTATATGCGTGGAATTCCGGAATTGAAACAGAGCGATCATCGAATCGCCAAGCGTGCGCATCGACAGGTGAAAACGGCGATCTGGGCGCGCAAGGGCAAGTGTATCCCCAGGCGTCTTGTGCAAGTTGGAAGTTGGTTTCCGCATGTTCCTCTTCCGCTGGCCATCGGCATTGGCGGCTTGCTCCAGTTGCTGCCAGCTTTCGGATCGCTGCAGAGCTTGGTATCCGTACTTCCTGATCCGGTCAGCGACCTTGGCGGATTGTCAGTTGGCTTCAAGGTGCTTGCCATACGCGGCGTCTCGCAGGAACTGGTTGGCGGTTTTCTAACCGTCCTGTCGTTTGGTCTGCTCTGGCGTTCGCGTCTGGCCTGGGTGCTGACGCTTCTGATCACGGCGGCATCGCTCGCATTGCAGATTTTCTTGCATTCGGATCCAAGTGTTGCCCTGGTCGTCTACACCTTGTTTCTGTTTATCTCGCTGGTGATGACGCGACGGTGCTTTTATCGAGCTAGCCTTACCATAGGCACACTGTTTGCTCTCGTCGGCATACTTCTCACTCTGGGTTACGGTGTGCTCGGCAGCTATGTCCTCGGCAAGGGGTTCTCGCCTGGAATCGGCAATTTTGAATCTGCGCTTTATTTCACCGTCGTCACGATGTCGACTGTGGGTTACGGCGATATCGTACCCCATACAGACGACGCGCGCTTATTTACGATGTCGCTTGTCGTACTTGGATTGGTGGTGTTTGCCACCTCGCTAACGACGATCGTCGGACCGGTGATCAACAGGCGCATGATGGGCCTGCTGCAACCAAGGAAATGGCCTATGAAACGGAACAACCATATTATCATTGCCGGCCAGAGTTCGCTGGCTCGCAACCTGGTCAAGTCACTGGAAGCCCGGGGGATGCAGGTGACCGCGATCTGGTCGAGTGTCCCTCAGGCGGGCGTAGAGCAGCCCGACGATCTGGTTATCGGCGATGCGACCGACAGCGATGTGCTTGAAAATGCAGGGGTGAAGCAGGCGAGGGCCGTACTGGCGCTGCAAGACAGCGATTCCGAAAATGCATTCGTTTCGCTTGCTGCCAAGGACATCAATCCAGATGTTCGAACCCTGTTGGCCGTCAATGACGCTCACAACATGGACCGGATGCGCCGGGTGAGGCCCGATGCGGTCCTCGCGCTGCCAGTGATCGGGGCGGAGCTGGTCGCGATGGCTTTGAGCGGTGAGGAAATCAAGACCGACCATCTGCTGGACCAGTTACTCAGGCTTGGCTGAGCAAAGGCGGACATGGCTGTTTGCGTCGGAAGTGCCTATATCGAGATGAACTTGGTGAAATTTGCCATATAGTTGCGAAGGCAGGCGCGGAATTCGCGGACCGCCGGTTTCGGTCCCTTCAAGGCCTTTGATGCCTTCTTGCTTTTACCCACTTCGTCCTGGCTGGGAAAAAGCGACGTTCCGCGCGGCGACATTGCTCCCATGTTTGCCTTCTCACATATTCATTCAAGGAACTGGTGGGGACCAGTCGATCGTGTCGTCCATGGTGGATCGAACCTGCACTTTCCGCGACCTCGTCAAAGAGTTTGGTCCGTCGTGAGGCGGCGGCTGCCAGCAATACAATGTCGCAATGGATGAGAAGCGCCTGCCACGCCGCATCACGGGTACGGGCTTGTTGGCGAAACTAGAAAATCAACGCCGCTACAACTGCTGAACGACGGCGTCGTTGGTTCGAATCCCTTCAAGACCCTTTGACGCTGTCCCTCGCCGTCAGATGGTCGCCCGATGGTACCTCCGAGTTGTTCAGGTCGATGACGGCCAATGCTGACTGTTTAACGCATCCGGTCAGGGAGCTGCCGCATGGATAGACTTGGAGTGTGCAGGTTTATGAGTGGAGTTAGCGGAAAGTACCCGAAATTCTGCGCATCTCGAAAGCTGTTCATTTCGCCGATGAACACGCGAAAGAGAAAGGCTCAACTTGGCGTGATGAATTCTCAGCAGCGCCTCCCTTCATTCAGTGGCAGATATTTCTCGCCATCGTTACGTATCGAGATGGCCTGCAAACGGATCTCTGGATGGAAACCGCAACACTTACCGGCCTTACACTTTATGCTTTCGTAATGACGATCACGCCGGGGCCGAACAATCTGATGCTCACCACATCAGGCCTTGTCTTTGGCATGGCACGAACATGGCCACATATTCTCGGAATTCCTTTTGGTGTTGCCGTTCAATTCATGTCGGTCGGAGCTGGCCTGGGGGCTGTCTTTGCACTTGAGCCCCGTATCCAGATTTATTTGAAAATTATTGGCACGGCTTACCTGCTCTGGCTTGCTTACAAACTCTGGCGTGCCGCCGAGATGCCCGATGCCTCTTTGGCAAAGCCGGTTTCCTTTTTCCAGGCTGCCGCATTCCAGTTCGTAAACCCCAAGGCCTGGCTGATTGCGGTAACCGTCATCGCGGCCTTTATTTCTCCACATAACGGCTATCTGATCCAGCTTGTCTTTGCCTCAGCGATTTTCACCGTTATCGGCATTCCGTGCCTGGCAGTGTGGGCGGCCTTCGGGGCCGGACTGCGACAGGTGCTTCACGATCCGTCGAGACTTCTTCTCATAAATCGCAGCATGTCCGCGCTCGCAGCACTGACAGCAGGTCTGTTTTGGCTATGAACTTTCTTTCACGCAAAGAGCTCGAAAATCATGGATCGAAGCATGGAACCGCCGCGATATCGATGCGGTGATCGCGCCATTTTCCAAGTCGGTGGCATTCGTTAGCCCGAGGGCGGCAATCGTGACCGGTGACGAAACGGTGCGAGGCCGAGATGAACTCTATGCCTACTGAACAAAAGCCCTCGCCGCCTGGTAGCGCATCTGGTGGGACAAGAGGGTCGGGAGTTTGAATCTCTCCACTCCGACCATTTGAACGCACTGAAATCGCTGGAAATGCTGGTTTGCGTGCTGGCGTAACTGCAGCTGTTTTTTGTTATCTGCTGTATCGATAGACGATGTCCGTTGGATCCAGCACTCTGGCGTGTTCATCCAACACACCGCCCAGCCGCGTTGCGACAGCGATTGATTTCACATTTTCCGGCGAGAAATAACTGACCAGGGTCTTGAGCTTGCGCACGCCGAAAGCCCATTGGCGCAATTCCATTGCCGCCTCGGTTGCATAGCCGTTGCCTTCGAATCCGTCGAACAGGAACCAGCCAAGCTCGTCCTCAATAAACAACGGGCCGCTATTGATGCTGACCATGCCGATAGAATGATGGCGTGCATCGGCAAGTTCGACCACCAACGCGCCATGACCAAACATGCCCCACGATCCGATACAGTGGCAGAACATGCCCCAGCTCTCGCGATCATCGAGTGGCCCGCCCATGTGCACCGCACGTTCCGACTGCATCACGGCTGCATAATCTTGGTAGTCCGAGAAGCGCAGTGGTCGCAGGCGCAACCGGTCGGTATTCAGAATGGGAACGGTCTCAATCAATTGGTTCTCGTGAGGCTGCTTATAGGTAAGTTTACGCTTATGTTATTTTTGACGTGCGGTCAATGATATCTTTGGAAACAGAATAGCCCTTCCGTCGATCCTGCGGAATGTGCAAGGGCTTGAATCCGGAGTTGCCGCCGGCAGCCACGCCGCGCGATCAGGGACGCCGTAGAACGGTCAGCAGCCCCATTTCGATCTGACCTTCGCTGTATTCGTGCACAACCTCGCCTTGTTCAAGAAGCTTGAAGCCTGAGCGCTCGGCCGTCGCCTCGATATAGGCGGAGCCGTGGGAAAAACAGCCTGCGCTGGCAAGCTCCGGGTTGATGCAGGGGCCGAAACCGAGAGGGTCCAGTTTGTCATTGGGATAGACCGTGAAGGCAAAAAGCCCTCCGGGATCCAGTATATCGGCGAGGCTTGGGAAGATTGCTGCCAGATCTCCGAAATGGATCAGGACGGCCGCAGCCGCGACCGCATCGAACCGAAGCGCGGCGGCAGAGAGAAACGAAGCCAGATCGTTGCGGACAAGCGTGTCGTAAAGCGATTTTTGTCTTGCGACTGACAGCATCGCCTCGGACAGATCAATGCCCGCCAGATGCGCGGCCCGATCTCGCAGCAGGCCGCCGACCAGTCCGGTTCCGCATCCTATGTCGAGGATCCGGTTGCCGTGTCGAGGCAACAGCCGGGCGAGCGCGTCGCCGACATGGCGATGCGCCAGATAACCATCCGCCCGATCCCAGTCGCGCGCCCTGAATGAATAGAGTTGGTCGAGCTGCGCGGCGGAAGCCCTAGAGGGGACCGGCCCCCTGTGCATCTGCGCCAGGCGCATCCGGGCGCCATCGACATCGCCCGGATTTTCGCGCAGATATTGCTCCAGATGGGCGGCGGCCTCTTCATGATCGCCGGCATCGGCCAGCAGATTCCCGAGCAGGAAGCGGGCGCCGGCATGGCCGGGTGCGTGAGACAGGCACCGGCGCAGGGGCTCGATTGCCGAGCCTCTGTTGCCCGTATCGGTCAATGCGACAGCCAGGTTATAGAGTGCGTCCGGATAGGTCGGGCGGCAGGCGACAGCGTTCTCGAACGCGGCGATCGCTTCCGGCAGTCTGCCGTGCTTCCGCAGCGCAATGCCGAGATTGTTCCGGACCGTTGCGTCGTCGGGTTGAAAATTGGTCACGGCTGTCAGCGTTTTGATTGCTGCCGCAAGCCTTCCTTGCGCCATTTCGATCAGGCCGAGAAGGTGCATCGCGTCGACTGGCGGCGGGTTTTGCGCGCAGATATTGCGGCAGATGCTTTCGGCCTCGCCGAGGCGACCGGCGCCATACGCCTCCAGCGCAAGGCTCAGATCAAAGATGGCGGTGGCATGGGTTAGGAGGGTGGTTCTCGCCATTAGCAGCCCTCAGTGTGCCAGCTCGATCTCATAGGTCGCCATCGGCCTCAGCGTCGCCACGCGGTCATAAAGGTGCCGGGCGGCCGCGTTGTCCTCGGCCGTTTCCCAGTAGAGACGCCGCCAGCCCTCCTGTCCGCCCAGAACCTTCAGATGCCCGATGAGCCTCGTTGCGATGCCCCGGCCCCTGTGCAGGGGAGAAACCCAAAGGTCTTCGAGATAACAGACGAGGCGGAGCGAGAACGTGTGGGGATGGAGAATTGTGTGCGCCAACCCGACCGGTTTCTCCGCCTGAAACGCGAGCCAGGCATTCATCGGTGAGGAAGGATCGAGAACGCGCTGCCACAGCCCGGCGATGACCGCTTCCTTCATGTCCCCGGCACCGAAATGCGCGCAGTTTTCTGCCCAGAGTTTTTTCCAGCCGCTTCTGTCCGCGCGGCTCGCGGCCTTGATCGTTATCGTCATGACATTGTCCCGGGCATTGCTTCATTGAGCAGCCGGCCGGGCGCATCGCGCGGGATCTCCCCTTCGCGCAGCCAGTCAAGCGCGAGCGGCCACAGACTGTCCCTGAACCGGTCATGGAAGAAGGCGAAATGTCCGATGGATGATACGCCAATGTCGGCTGGGGCAATGCGCCAATGATACCGGCGGCTGGACGTGAAATAGGCGAGCAGCCGGTTGAGCGCTGCCGGCGTACCGTGCGGATCGTCTTCAAGGCCAATCGCGAGTATAGGCGCCGTCACCCTGGCGAAACGTCTTTGCAGGATTTCGGATTCCCGCTCCCCACCGATGAAAAGTTCCTGCCGCACGGTATGCTCGAACCGGGCCTTCATTCGGCTCCAGTCCCGGACCACGCCTGCGGGCGTGTCCTCCATCCAGCCAAGCCGTTTGGCCGGAAAGTAACCGAACATTCGTGTCAGCAGCGGCATGACGATGTGCCACTTGATAAACATGCGCCGGCGTTCGGCCTCGCCGTAATCCCGCCAATAGGCGAATTGGGATCCGACGGTAAGAATGCGTCCGATCCGCCAATTCGAGGGCGCAAGCCCGATGGCAAAGCCGCCGATCGAATGGCCGACGACATGGATTTCCTGCCCCGGGAAGGTGCGTTCAGCGTATGCGAGCGCTGCCTCCAGATCATGCGCGCCCCAATCCACCCAGTCGGCACGGTATCCGCACAAGGATTTCGGCCGGGATTCGCCGATCCCCCGGTAGTCGAAGGTGAGTACGTCGAATCCGTTGAAATACAGGTAGTCGGCGAAGCGGGAGTAGTAGCGGCACTTTACAGACGTCGCGGCGCTGATGATCACGATCGGCCGCGCGGCCGCAACACCGCTGTGTCGCCATAGAAACCCGCCGAGAAGCCGGCCATCGTCTGTTTCAAGGCGCACTGACAATGCTTGGTTCGGCATCTCCCGGACACCAGCAATCTCTGTTCCGCCTCCGTGGTTTATCACGCTGAAGCCTCTCGATTGTTACTTTCAGGTGTCCGCTTTTTCTTCGCTCGGATGGATATTGTCGAATGAGCATCCCTCCATATGGCGTGAGAAGCGCTCATTTGTTTTCGCCTTCGTTTGCTGGCCTTCTCGCTGAAAGATCGAAACCAGTCAGGCCATAGCAATGCTTCCAATCGTAACCCTTCGGGCGCTGGCGCTCCAGACACATACCCATGGCGAACCCTATAAAGCCCGGCTGGCGGCTGTGGCGGGCCCGCTCGGCGCGAAACATCTCGGCGCTCGCTATGTCGAGATTTCTCCTGGCAAGAAGGCTTGGCCCTTTCATTGCCACCATGCAAATGACGAGCTCTTTGTCATTCTGGCGGGGGCCGGTGTGCTGCGATATGGCGAGGAAGAACATGACGTAAGCGCTGGTGATGTCGTCGTTTGCCCCGCCGGCGGCGTTGAAACAGCGCATCAATTGCGGGCGGGAGGCTCCGAACCGCTTTGCTATCTGGCGATCAGCTCGATGAATGAGCCCGACGTCCTGGAATATCCCGATAGCGGCAAGGTGGCGGTTTTTGCTGGCTCCGCCCCGGGTGGGGAGAAAGCCGCCCGACGCCTGGAACTGACCGTGAGGAAAAATGCCGCAATCGGCTATTGGGAGGGGGAAGAATGAAGCTGCGACCAAACAAGGGACATGCACTTGCCGTAAACCTTGCGTACCGGGCGCTGACGCTTCTCGCCGCCGCTGCCCTGCTGCCCACATCAGCGCTTGCGATGGAGCTGACCAGCCCATCCTTTGGTGATGGCGGCAGGATTCCGGACCGTCATGCATTGCGCGGACTGGGATGTCTTGGCCAGAACGTCTCACCTGCTCTCGACTGGAGGGACGTGCCGGAGGCGACGAAGAGCTTTGCCGTGACCATGTTCGATCCCGATGCGCCAACCGGGAGCGGCTGGTGGCACTGGGTGCTGGTCAATATTCCCGCCGATGCGACCGGTCTGGCCGAAGGGTCGCGACCGGGAACGGCGATCGCCACGCGGACGGATTTCGGCATGGCAGGCTACGGCGGCCCCTGTCCGCCGGTCGGCGCTGAACCGCATCGCTACGTCATCACCGTCTATGCGCTCGATGTCGACAGCCTGCCGCTGGACAGCCTGTCCTCAGGCGCGATGGCAGGCTTCATGATCAATAGCCATTTGCTCGATAAGGCAAGCATCACGGGGTATTTCGGGCGTTGAAGCATGGCTAAGTCGCCGCAAGGAAGGCGGCTCCGCCGCGCTCGTCCGGTTCGGTCAGGGGCTGGGCAAGGGTTGAGCTGTCTTTGCGGCCTCTGCCAGCATCCAGGTCCGGACATTCCTGATGCGGCGGTCGCGCTCAAGGGCCGGCGGATAGCAGAGGTAATAGCCGGCGTTCACCGGAACTTGGTGCGGCATGATCGGGCAGAGCCTCTCGGCGGCTATGTCGCATGCGGCAATTTCTATGCCCGCGAAGGCTATTCCTGCGCCGTCAATCGCGGCCTTGAGGCCGAGGCCCGAAGAGTCGACGAGTGTGATTGCCGCAGGTCGGGTCGGGCCGCCCGGTAGCGTCTCGTTCCAGCGCTCGAAGTCCTTGCGCCGGTGCTGGGACAGAAACAGGTTGGTCTGCGAGATGGCCTTGCGAATATCGATTTCGTCGTGCGTTTGCCAGTCGGCGGGGCGGCCCAGCAGCGTGACGTTTTCATCGAACAGGCGCTCGGAGAGAACCCCGGCCCATTGCCCGGAACCATGGCGCACCGAGGCATCCGCGACGCCGGCGCCCAGATCGACAGCGGTCTGGGTCGTCGAGATCAAAAGTTCGAAACCGGATCGCGCAAATGGATAGGACGCCATCCGCGGTGACAGCCAATGGACCGCGAATGTCGACAGCATGGACAGGCGCAAGGGACCAAGCTTCCGTTCCTGCTTCATTGTCGCGACAGCCTGAATGATCCGCGTAAAGCCGACGGTGAGATCCGGAGACAGTTGCCGTCCGGTCTCCGTCAGCTCCAGGCGCGGTCCGACGCGGCGCATCAACTCTACCCCGAGCAGATCCTCGAGGATCCTGAGTTGATGACTGACGGCGGAGGGCGTCACGCCGATTTCTTCGGCCGCATCCTTGATCGACATGTGGCGTGCGGCGGCCTCGAAAGCGCGCAGGGCATTCAGCGGCACGGACAATCGCATCGTTTCGGTCATGGCGCGCTCGCTCTCGTATTTCCCGTCACCGCCGGATGCCGCCGTTCTCCTCCTGCACTTGGCATCGAACAATGAAATCTCAGCTTTCTCTGAGGATTGCTCACTCGCCAGGCACGGATGTTGGGTGACAATGGGGTGTCTTTCAAAGGGGCCAAATTGCTATGAGTGACGTGCTTGCCTTCGATGATCGCGATGGCCTGATCTGGCTCGATGGAGCACTCGTTCCCTGGAACGAGGCCCGGCTCCATGTCATGACCCATTCGCTTCATGCTGGCGGGGCCGTGTTCGAAGGAATTCGGGCCTATGACGGATGTATATTTCTGTCCAACGCGCATTTCTCCCGCTTCCAGCGTTCTGCAGAGATCGTCGGGTACACGCTTCCCTATTCGAGCCGTGAGCTCGTCAAAGCATGTGAAGCCGTTCTCTGGGCGAACGAGTTGAAGGATGCCTATATCCGTCCCATTGCCTGGCGCGGCAGCGAGAGCGTGACGGTGGGCGCCCGCAACGCCACTATCCACGTTGCGATTGCCGCCTGGGACTGGCCGACGCCGGCCGCCGAGGGGAGGAGCACGACGGGTATTCGCCTTCAGCTCTCCTCCTGGAGGCGTCCGCGTGCCGATACGGCGCCGACAGCCTCCAAATGCTCCGGCCTCTACATGATCGGCACGCTCGCGCGGCATGCCGCAAATGACGAGGGTTTCGACGATGCCCTGTTGCTCGACGTCGACGGAAATGTTGCCGAAACGACCGCGACGAACATTATACTGGTCGAGGGTCGCAAGCTCGTGTCCCCGGTAGCAGACTGTTTTCTCGACAGTATCACCAAACGCCATGTCTTCGCTCTCGCGCAGAGGGCTGGTCTGGAACTCGAGGAGCGAAAAGTCTCGCTGGAGGAGTTGTGTGCGGCCGATGAAGTCTTCGTTGTCGGCACGTCGATCGAGATTCAACCCGTCGTCGAACTCAAGGGGCCAGTGATCAGAGCCCAATGGAGCGTTGGCCCGCTTACCCAAAGCCTCATCCACAACTTTCGGAACTCGGTTCGCCAAAAATGTCCCGCATAGGCGGACACCCTTGCCCAGAGGGCCGGATTTTGTTGCGGAGGTCATGTCGTTTGTCTCGGAGCAGAACATTTTCGTGATTGCCGATAGTATTTGACGTTACACTTTGCTGAAGGTCTTGAGCAGGTGCTTCCCACGATCAGACGCATAACCGACCGCTTCATGACAGGGACCGGCGCAGGGACGGCAAAAAATACCAGACCACTGCCGCCATTACGATAGAACCACCTGCTATCGCCCATTTTCCTGGATCTTCGGCGAAGGCCAGCCAAACCCAGAGCGGACCGAGGACGACATCCAGAAGCGCGATCAGAGCCGATTCCGATGATGCGACATAGCGCCCACCCGCGAGGAACAACAGGAATGCGAGCGCGGTCGTGAGAAAGGCCAGCATGAATATCAATGCAAGCGCACCATACGCCGGAAGCTGGCCGGATGAGAATGGAAATGCCGCGACCGCGCACAACGCTGCCCCTGCGGCATTGACATGGACTATGTTGAGGGCTCGATTGCGTCGAGTGACGATCAGAAGCGCTCCGAAGCTCAGCGTCATTGCAAGGGCCAGCATGTTGCCCTTGATATCGCTCACCCCCGATGATGTGCCCGCAACGAGCACGATCCCGATCATTGACAACGAGCTCGCCATCAACAGGCGTCGCGAGGCCGCTTCCCGACCGACCGCGAAGGCCAATGCGGGGGTCACGAAGGGGAGTGTCGCGTAGATGATCAGGACGTTTGCAACCGTCGTCATCGTAAGGGCGGCGACATAGCAGAACATTGCGGCGGCAGAGAAGCAGGCGGCCAGGCAAAAGCGCCAGTCGAAACGGACCGCTTCCGCCGGTCTTGCCATGGCGATGGTAACAAGGCAAAGGCAAGCGAAGAGAGAACGCCACAGGATCAGATCCCAGAGCCCAATATCAATTGCGCGCACGAACAGGCCCGCAAGGCTCCAGAGCACGGTTCCTGAGCCAACCAGTATCAGACCGTAGATGCGCCGTCTCCCGCCATGTTCCTCCGACCGCCGCATCTCAGGCAGATTGCCAGTCCAGCCCGGCGCAGAACGCAGCAAGGAGCATCCGCCCCTGTTCCCAGTTGCCGAGACCGCTTGCGTCGTTGATATGGCCGCACGGGCCGATCTCGATGAAACCGGCGTACCATTCTTCCGCGCGCGCTTTCACATAATCCGGTGAGGCATAGGGATCGTTGGCGCTTGCAACGATGAGGGCCGGGAACGGCAGGCGACGGTGTGGCGGGTTTGCGAAGCTGGACGCTGCTGTCGGGAATGCAGCGGAAGCGGGATCGGGGACTGCGACCAGAAAAGCACCCATAATCCGCCCCGCGACCCTCTCTGCCGCGTGCGCGACAAGCAGGCAGGCCAGACTGTGCGCGACGAGAACAGGCGGCGATGGCAACCTCTCGATTTGCCGTTCCAGCGTATCTTGCCAGTCTGCAAGTTCGGGCTTGTCCCAGTCGGAAGGATGGAACCGGGTAAAGCAAGGCTCTGACGTCTCCCAATGCGTTTGCCAGTGGGTTTCACCGGAACCGCCGATACCTGGCAATGTGATGAATGAGGTCATTCCGTCGCCCTTCTATTGTTGGGAAAAATCCATCGAAGGCTCGTAACTGCGGTCAGGAACATCCTTCGTGATCGCCTGCCCGCAAATCACGGCCTGACGCACGCCGTCGTAGGTCAGGACCGGGCTCCCGTGCAGGCTCCAGCCCTGGTTGAGGGCCTCGGTAATGCGGTGAGAGAACGCAGCGTCATCGACACCGGTCAGCAGACGATAAGCGTTCATGGTGAAGCTCCGTGATCTCTCACTTCAAATCATAAGCATCTTCAGGAGGCGCTAAACTGAAGTCATCTCAGGCAATCCGCAGTATTTCTCATTTCGCCATTTCTTGGATCGGCCTGGAGTTCAGCGATCAAGCAGGTCGCTCGCCCGAGCCGACAGGGGGCACCCCTTCTCTGCAAGCCGTTTGATCGCGTCGCGTGCGATATCCCTGTTGCCCGTGTTGCCGACGAAGCTCGACAGAGAATCCGAAAATTCCAGCACGATATTGGCCGTCCCGACAGTTTGTCGGTAGTCCACACGGGAAACCACGTCATAGGGTTTCGTGCGCCGCCTGATTACACGGCACTCGATATGGTCGGCGTGCAAAATAAGCGTTGGCTTCAGGTCACTCGATGACCAGCAAATCCAGGGTACGCCCCGCCAGCCCGAAAATGCTGCGACCAACGGAATATTCGCGATGTCTCCTGCGGTCTCGATCCTGCTGTGCCTCACCGCCGACAGGCGGCTCTTGATGTAGAGAAATATCGTCAGCCAGCCGACACCGATAAGCAAGACGATGGCGAAAATGAAAATCGTGGCTTCCGCTTTGCTCATCTGTGCTGGCCTGCCGTTTTGAGCCTTGTGGGAAACGCGCGTTTTGCGGGACGCATCTTCCAGCCGATCATCTCAATAATCGTAGTTTTCATATTCGCGGGTACTCAGTTCATCGTCCGGAATGAATTCTTCTTCATCGAGGGTGAACGCCACCCAAGCCCGCATATGGAGTGTGAACAACGGCTCGTCTGCCGACCTGGCAAGGGCAAGAGCGGCGCTGCGGGCCTCTCCGATCGACCAACCCGTACTGTTGAGGGTCAACCAGGCCTCCTTTAGACGACCGCTTTTAAGGTACTCTCCGAAAACCTGGTTCAGCGGCGCATTCGCGACAAGCCAAGGCGGTAGTTGAGATGCCCCATTTCTCAGCCACGAGCGCCCGTGCTCACTGAGCTCGAAATAGGCGACATCATTTGTATTCTCGTCAGATAAACCGGACAGGCTGATCGCCGACAGCGCAGCCCGTCGTTCGCCGATGCCAATGGGCACGCGTCCAGTATACGCGGCGAGCTTGTCCAGCTTGTCCGGATCGTCACCGAATTCGAGGGTATGTGCGTCTATTTCAGCAAATTGACGACCCGAAATCCCGGCCGCCTTACTAAATGACGCTATTTCTTCCGTCTCATCGTCCCCATCCGTGTAAACGAGCGCCCGGACCAACAGCCAGTTCGCAAATTGCTCATCATCAAGAGCGATCTCCTCCAGCAGGAAGTGGTCCTCCGGGCCCGCGCAGACATAGCGTCGGATGTGGTCCGGCTCGTCACAGAACCAGCGCATCCAGATCCCTTCATATTCCGGCAAGCTACCATTCGAGGTGATGGGAATGAGAGCGGGCGGGCAACCATAGTATTCGGCAGGCTGACCGATCAGAAAGGTTTCTTTCAGGAGTGAACCGAGCCGGTACTGCCGGAGCCAAGATGGCGCGCTCAATTCATCGAGGAGTGCATCATATCGATCGAGCATGAGCCTCAACTTTCTATGAAACCCTTCGCTCGATAATACAAATTCGCCGCGCCGAACACTGAAGCCTTCTCAATTCAGGTGAAGCAATTCTCATTCAGGCGCAAGCAGAAGTCCGCAGCGGCATGCCGGTGACGCATCAAAAGCGACGCGCAACCATCATCAAATGCAAACGCCGAGCGGGAAGTGGAAGGATGGCGAACCGGCTTTGAATTCTTCTGTTCACTCGTCAGCAGTCAAGACATCTTCCCAAGATCTGGCGCAACCGTAACTGAGTTTGAACGCTATACGCTGCAACCTTCAATTTATCTACTGAAATGCCGCCAGGAGCCAGTTTCGTGCGCGCGGGATTGGATGTCCCACAAGCTGATCCTCCAGTTAAACAGCAAAAGCTTGCTTTCCAACAGAAAATTGGAATCACAGCCGTTTCGCATCTCTGCTTTTTAATCCTTCCTGAAAACGGAAACTATCATGCATCAGGCTTACATTTTAGCAATTGATGTTGTAGCTTTCGCTTACGAAGCTTCGGGACGTGGCTCATCTGTGATTCTATCCTGTCTCGAGCTTTCGCTTGAAGCTATTGGGGGGTTGCATGGTGGACCGTTCTTTCGGAAGCCAGCGTATAAACGTCGCACGCCTTTCGGCGCGTTTT
The DNA here is from genome assembly GCF_053484265.1 of Martelella sp. FOR1707. NCBI lineage: Bacteria > Pseudomonadati > Pseudomonadota > Alphaproteobacteria > Hyphomicrobiales > Aurantimonadaceae > Martelella > Martelella sp. FOR1707. The sequence continues at coordinate 588,762 of NZ_JBAKFP010000001.1, forward strand.
GCGCTGGGTCTTTTGGCATCTTCGGCTTTGTCCTTACCGGCTTTCGCGGGCGGTGCGCTGCCTACTGGCGGACAGGTGGTCTCGGGTTCTGCCCATATCGGTTCAGCCGGCGGCGCGATGACGGTAACGCAAGGCTCCGACAGGGCGATCGTCAACTGGCAGAGCTTCAACATCGGCGAGCCCAACAGCGTCGACTTCGTCCAGCCGGGCGTCAATGCGGCGATCCTCAACCGCGTTACCGGCAATACGCGGTCCTCGATTGCGGGGGCGCTTTCCGGCAATGGCCAGGTCTTTCTTGTCAACCCCAATGGCATCGCGATCACGCCGACCGGGACGGTCAAGGCCGGCGGGGGCTTTGTGGCCTCGACGCTCGATATCACCAATGACGACTTCATGTCCGGCAATATGGTGTTCCGCGGCAATGGGGCGTCCGGCACTGTTACCAATGAAGGCGTGGTGACGATCGGGCGCGGCGGCTATGTCGCGCTGATGGGCGGCAAGGTCAAGAACAGCGGTTTGATCGCGGTTCCCTATGGCAAGGCCGGACTTGGCGCGGGCGAGGAGATCACGCTTGATCTGTCCGGTGACGGCTTCATGCAGGTGGCGGTTCCCTCGTCGCTGATTGATGACGGCGAGGCGCTGGTTGAAAATTCCGGCACGGTGACGGCCGAAGGCGGCGTGATCGTGATGAAGGCGGCGACGGCGCGGGCGGCAGCGCGCCACGCCGTCAATCTTTCCGGCGTTGCCGAGGCGCGCTCTGTTTCGGGCCGTAATGGCAAGATCACGCTTGGCGGCGGCGATGGCGGCAAGGTGACGGTCACCGGCAAGGTCTCGACCCGCGCCAAGCAGGCCCAGCCAAAGACGACCAGGGGCGGCGCGATCCAAATCACCGGACTTGAGATCAATCTCGATGATGCCGTCATCGATGCCTCCGGCTATGGCGCGGGCGGCAAGGTGCGTATCGGCGGCGACTGGCAGGGCACGGGCGATATTCCGCATGCCGATATCCTGACGGTGAGCGCCGGCACGGTGATCAGCGCCGATGCAGTCTCCCAGGGCAATGGTGGCTCGGTTGTGTTGTGGTCCGATCACCGCACCGATTTCGCCGGCCGGATCAGCGCCAAGGGTGCGACCGGAACCGGCGGCGATGCCGAGGTTTCCGGCAAGGCGCTGCTTTCCTATACCGGCTTTGCTGATCTCACGGGCGCTGCAGGCTTCGGCTCGCTGCTGCTCGATCCTTACAATGTCACGATTTCGAACGGCGACAACCAGACGTCGTCCGGCTTCACCGCATCGGGCGATAACAGCGTCATCAATGTCGCTACGCTGCAAACGGCGCTGGCCGGCGCGAATGTCACGGTCTCGACCGGTTCCGGCGGCAGCCAGGACGGTGATATCACCGTTGCCGATGCCGTCACCTGGAACTCGGGCTCCACGCTGACGCTGTCGGCCTATCGCAACATCGCGGTCAACGCCAATCTTTCAGGCGGCACGGGGTCCAAGATCGTCTTGCGCGCCGATAGCGGCGCCACCGGCAACGGCACGGTCAGTTTCGGCTCCGGCATCAAGGCAACCGCCAGCGGCGGGGTCTCGCTCTACTACAATCCGGGATCTTACGCCGCTCCGATCGGCTATTCTGCCAATGCGGGCAGCGGCACGGCGCTGACGGCTTACATGCTCGTCAACACGCTCGACAATCTCCAGGCCATCAACACCAATCTTTCGGGAACCTACGCGCTCGGATCGGATATTGACGCCAACGCGACCGCCGCCTGGAATTCCGGCGCGGGTTTTGAGCCGATCGGGAATTATAATTCCCAATTCACAGGCACGTTTGACGGCGACGGGCATGTGATCAGCGGGCTGACGATAAATCGCTCCGGCAAGGGTTATATCGGCCTGTTCGGATATACGAATTCGGGCGCGGTCGTTCGCGATGTCGGCCTTGAAGGTGGCAGTATTACGGGCGGCGATAGCGTTGGCGGTCTGGTTGGTTATAATTATCTGGGCACGATCAGCAATGCTTATGCGACCGGCAGCGTTACAGCCAGCGGCAATAGGGCTGGCGGTCTGGTCGGGTCTAATTCTTATGGCACAATTAGCGATTCCTATGCGACCGGCAGCGTAACGGGTAGCCAACGTGTCGGTGGTTTGGTCGGGTTCAATACTAATGGGACGATCCGCAATGCCCACGCGACCGGCAGCGTCGCTGGCAGCGACTACTATGTCGGAGGGCTGGTCGGGTACATCTCTTCTGGCACGATCAGCGATGTCTATGCGACTGGCAGCGTCTCGGGCAGCGACAGCTTTGTTGGGGGGCTTGTCGGGAGCATTTCTTCTGGCACGATCAGCAATGCCTATGCGACCGGCAGCGTTGCGGGCAGCAAGGACGCTGTCGGCGGATTGGTCGGGTACAGTGTTGGCACGGTCAAAACCGCCTATGCGACCGGTAGCGTTACAGGCGGCGAACATGTCGGCGGTCTGGTCGGGCGCAATTTCTCGGGCACGATCAGCAACGCCTATGCGACCGGCAGCGTCTCGGGCACGAGCTCTGTCGGCGGTCTGGTCGGTTCCAGGTCAGGCGATACGATCGGGAATTCCTATTTCGACACGCAGACTACGGGTCAAACGAATGGCGTCGGCACAGGCGAGGAAACCGGCGTCACCGGTTTGACGACTGCCCAGGCGCGTTCCGCAAGTTTCTACACGACCTTTGATTTCACCAACACCTGGTATCAGGCCGGCGACATGCGGCCGATCCTGCGTTCCGAGGCGGCAGCGCCCGTGGATGGGGTGATCTCGGTCTCCAACCTGCACCAACTCCAGCTCATCGGCGCCAATCTTTCCGCAAGCTATCGGCTGACTGGCGATATCGACGCCAGCGCCACCAATGCGAAAGCCGAAGATTATGATGCGAGCGGCATCTGGGGCACTGGCGGCTTCGTGCCGATCGGGAATAACAGCACCTCGTTCACCGGCACATTTGACGGCGACGGGCATGCGATCACCGAGCTGACAATCGATCGCTCCGATACGAGTTATGTCGGCCTGTTCGGATATACGGGTTCGGGGGCGGCTATTCGTGATATCGGCCTTGAAGGCGGCAGCGTGACGGGCGACTCTGCTGTCGGTGGATTGGTTGGGTACAACTACGGCACGATCAGCAATGCCTATGCGACCGGCAGTGTTTCGGGATACGGCACTCTCGGCGGGCTGGTCGGGCTAAACTTTACCGGCGCCATCAGCAACACCTATGCGAGCGGCAGCGTCAGGGGCAGCGGCGACTCTGTGGGCGGTCTCGTCGGGCTCAATATTTCTGGCGCGATCAGCAACGCCTATGCGAGTGGCAGTGTTACGGGCGGGGAAAACTATGTCGGCGGTCTGGTCGGATACAATTATGGCACGGTCAGCAACGCCTATGCGACCGGCAGCGTCTTGGGCAGCGCCGACTATGTCGGCGGGCTGATCGGGTTCAATGATGGTGGCACGATCACCAATGTCTATGCGAGCGGCAGCGTTTCGAGCAGTGGCGATAATGTCGGCGGTCTAGTCGGCCGCAATTCCGGCACGATCAAAGCATCTTATTTCGACAATCAAACAACGGGCCAATCGAGTGGCGCCGGTTCAGGCTCCGCTTCCGGCGTGACCGGCCTGACCACCGAGCAGTTCCAGGATACCGACTATTTCTACACGCTGGCGTCGGCTGCCGGCTGGGATTTCGAGACGGTCTGGGCGCCGCCGAGCCAGGACTATTACCCGGAGCTTTACGCGCTTTCCGACGTGGTCTTCGTCAAGACCGATGGCCAGACCATCACCTATGGCGAGGCGCCGGGCGCGCTCACCTATTCCGGCGTCTATGGTGGCCACAGCGGCGCGGGCGATTTCGCGCCGACGCTGACAACTTCTGCGACGTCGACATCGAACGTCGGCAGCTACGCTATCTCCGGCCAGTCAAGCTTTGAGGGTGATGACGGGATCACCTACCGCGCCGTCTACGGACCGGGCGTGGTGACGATCAACAAGGCCAAGCTGACGGTCACGGCTGATGACGGTACGATGGTTTATGGCGACGCGGTGCCCACAGATCTGGGCTACATGATCTCGGGCTGGAAGAATTCCGACAGCGGCAGCGTGAGCGGGGTGAATGTCGTGACCAATGCGACATCGTCTTCGGGTGTGGGGACTGGCTACATCACCACCGCATCCGGCGGCTCGATCGGGAGCACGGCTGCCGGCAATTACACGCTGGATTATGTGGACGGCAGTTTCTCGGTCACCGCACGCCCGATCACCGTCACGGCGGATAACAAATCCAAGACCTATGGCGATGCGGCGAGCCTCACCTACATGGTCACCTCCGGTTCGCTGGTCAATGACGATACGCTCACTGGCGCGCTCGCCAGCGATGGGGCGGCGAAGACGGCTGATGCCAAAACTTATGACATCACCCAGGGCACGCTTTCCAACGCCAATTACGACATTACCTATGAAAAGGGCACGCTGACGGTCAACAAGGCCGCGCTGAAGATCACGGCGAAGGATGCGACGAAGACGTATGGCACTGTTGCCGATCTGACGGCCTATTCGGTCAACGGTCTGGTCAACGAGGACACGGTGACCGGCGTGACGCTTGCAAGCGAGGGCAGCGCGAAGACCGCGTCCGTCGACGGCTACGACATCATCGCCAGCGCCGCGGCGGGCACGGGTCTTTCGAACTACACGATCAGCTATGTCGACGGCACGCTGACGGTGAATCCGGCCGCTCTGAAGATTACGGCGAAGGATGCGTCGAAGACATATGGCACTGTTGCCGATCTTACGGCCTATTCGGTCAACGGTCTGGTCAATGAAGACACGGTGACTGGTGTGACGCTTGCAAGCGCCGGCAGTGCGAAGACCGCCACCGTCAACGGCTACAACATCATCGCCAGCGCCGCGACGGGCACGGGTCTTTCGAACTACACGATCGGCTATGTCGACGGCACACTGACGGTCGATCCCGCCACTCTGAAGATTACGGCGAAGGATGCGACGAAGACGTATGGCAATATTGCCGATCTGACGGCCTATTCGGTCAACGGTCTGGTCAACGAAGACGCGGTGACCGGCGTGACGCTTGCAAGCGCCGGCAGTGCGAAGACCGCCACCGTCAACGGCTACGATATCATCGCCAGCGCCGCGACGGGCGCGGGTCTTTCGAACTACACGATCAGCTATGCCAACGGCACACTGACGGTGAATCCGGCCGCTCTGACGATCACGGCGACGGATGCGTCGAAGACATATGGCACGGTTGCCAATCTGACGGGCTACGACGTGGATGGTCTGGTCAACGAGGACACGGTGAGCGGGGTGACGCTTGCAAGCGCCGGCAGCGCTGCGACGGCAAATGTCAACGACTACGACATCATCGCCAGCGCCGCGACGGGCACGGGTCTTTGGAACTACACGATCAGCTATGCCGACGGCACGCTGACGGTCGATCCCGCCGCTCTGACGATCACGGCGAAGGATGCGTCGAAGACGTATGGCGCCGTTGCCAATCTGACGGGCTACGACGTGGATGGTCTGGTCAACGAGGACACAGTGAGTGGCGTGACGCTTGCAAGCGCTGGCAGCGCTGCGACGGCGAATGTCAACGCCTACGACATCATCGCCAGCGCCGCTACGGGCACTGGGCTATCGAACTACACGATCAGCTATGACAAGGGCACGTTGACGGTCAACAAAGCAACGTTGCTGGTCACGGCTGATAATGGCTCAATGGTTTACGGCTCAACGCCGCCGGCCGATATCGGCTACACGGTTTCGGGCTGGAGGAATGACGACACCGGCAGCGTGACCGGCGCGACCGTCGTTACCGATGCGACGTCAAGCTCGAATGTGGGCAGCGGTTACGTCACCACCGCCTCCGGCGGCTTGATCGCGGGCGCCGCTGCCGGCAATTACGATCTTTCCTATGCGCCCGGCAGCTTCTCGGTTACCCCGCGTGCCCTGAAGATCACGGCCAAGGACGCGTCAAAGACTTACGGCGATGTCGCCAGCCTGACCGGTTATTCCGTCAATGGCCTTGTCAACGGTGACGAGGTGAAAGCCGTAGACCTGACGAGCGTTGGCAGAGCGGCCACCGCCGATGCCGCCACCTATGGCATCGTCGCCTCGGACGCGACGGGCTCGGGTCTTTCGAACTACAAGATCAACTATGTCGACGGCACATTGACGGTCAACAAGGCCACGCTGACGGTCACGGCGAATGACGGATCAATGATCTACGGCGATGCCGTGCCGACGATCGGCTACGCTGTTAGCGGCTGGAAGAACGGGCAGGGCGATGCGCTTCTGACCGGGGTGAACGTTGCCACGAATGCGAGCTCGATCTCCAATGTCGGCAGCACATATTCCACGTTTGCCGCTGGCGGGGAACTGTCCGGCGCGGCCCTCGGCAATTACATGCTCAACTATGTCGATGGCAGTTTCGCTGTGACGCCGCGGGCCTTGACGGTGACGGCATCGGATGCGGTCAAGACCTATGGCGATACAGTTAGCCTGAACGGGTTCACCGTCACCGGGCTCGTGAATGGCGACAGCGTCTCCGCCGTTTCCGAAAAGAGCCTTGGCGCGGGTGCCGAAGCTGATGTCGGCAGTTACGACATCGTCGCTGGCGGTGCGACGGGCACGGGTCTTTCGAACTACGTGATCAGCTATGACAAGGGCACGCTGACGGTCGAAAAGGCGGCGCTGACGGTCACGGCCGACAACGGCCTCATGATCTATGGCGATGCCGTGCCGGCGATCGGCTACGCGGTTTCGGGCTGGAAGAACGGCCAGAACGGGTCGCTGCTTTCCGGTGTTGTTGTGAAGACGGATGCGACCTCGTCTTCCGATGTCGGGACCGGCTACAGCACCGCCGCTTCGGGTGGCGCGCTTTCCGGTGCTGCCTTGGGCAATTACGACATCAGCTATGTGGCCGGGTCGATGACGGTTGAGCGCCGCGCGATCACGGTTGCGGCCAATGCCGCCGTTAAGACCTATGGCGATCTCGGTCTGTTGAGCTACACGGTTGGCGGCATGGGGCTTGTCAATGGCGATAGCCTTTCGGGCGAACTTGAAAGCGCCGGTGTATCCGGGCTTGCGGATGTCGGCTCCTATGCGATCACGCAAGGCTCGGTGACCGATGCCGCCAATGGCAATTACGCGATCAGCTATGAGAGCAACACGCTTGCCGTCACGCCGCGCGCGGTGACCGTGACCGCCAATGATGCGGACAAGGAAGTCGGCACCCCGGCGGGGGCGTTCACCTGGTTCGTCAGCGCGGGCAATCTCGTCAATGGTGACGCGCTCTCGGGCACGCTTGAAAGCGCCGGCGCGCCGGCCGATGCGCCGGTCGGCGTCTATGCGATTACGGCAGGCAGCCTGACGGATGCGCAGAACTCCAATTATGCCATCAACTTCGTGCCGGGCGAACTTGAGGTTCTCTCGATCCCGGCCCCGGCGGTGGCGGGCAGTCTGCCGCTTCCGGAGGCTCAGTTCGGTCCGGGCGGCTTTGCGGGACCGGGTGGGTCGATGGCTTTCTTTGGTTTGCGGAACCCGGGCAGCCCGTTGATCTTGGCCGATCAATCGCTGGATTCCTTCACGCTATGCGGGACTGGGGCGCAGACGCTGATTGTGTGCCGGTAACGGGACCCGGGCATTGCATTGGAATGATCCGCTGATGCGGGCGAGATTGCTGGAGTGGGACTAGATGCGAATTTCAACGAACGCCGTGACGCTGGCAGGCGTCTTTCTTATCGGCGCGCTCCAGACGGGCCCTGCGTTTGCCCAGACCGCCGGCCAGGTGGTCGAGCCCTCCTATGCCCCGCCTGTGATCCGTCAGCAGAGCGGCGGGCTCGTTCTGCCGCAATCGACGGGGCAGGAAGCGCCGGAAGGGGCGGATCAGCTGTTCGTCACGCCCTCGGGTCTCGATATCGAAGGCGGGCTGCCCGCGCTTGCCGGCGAGACCGAACGCATCGAGGCGGAGTTCACCGACAAGCGGGTCAGCGCCGCCGATCTGTTCAGGGCGGCAAACGAGCTCGAGCTTGCCTATATCCGCGCCGGCTATCCGCTGGTGCGCGTGTCGCTGCCGCCACAGACGATCGAGGACGGGCAGGAATTGAAGCTGGTGGTTAGTTCCGGCTATGTCGAGGGCGTCGACACCGCGGCTCTGCCCGAGCCCGTAAGGCGCCGGGTGGACGCAGTGATGGCGCCGCTGGTCGATGCCGAGAACCCGAGCGAGAAGGAAATCGAGCGCCGTCTGCTTCTGGCCGGCGATACGCCCGGCTATGACATGACGTCGACCCTGAAGCGGGGGGATACGCCAGGCGGCACGCTGCTGGAGCTTGCCGGCCGCTATGATCCGGTGACCGGCTTTATCGGCGTTGCCAACGACCTGACGGAAGAGCTTGGTGACTATTCGATCAGCGCCGGCGTCAATTTCAACAATCTCCTGGGCCTCGGCGAGGTCGGCTATCTGCAGGTCGGCGGCTGGCCGGGCTTCTCGGAGGGCAATTTTTTCTCCGACGATCCGCGCAACCGACAGATCGTGGCGGGCTTTACGCTGCCAATGGGCACGGATGGCATCTGGCTCAACGTCGAGGGCGTCGACAGCCGCACGCGGTCGGATACCGGTCTCGGCTATGACTTGCCCGATCATTACCAGCGGCTTTCGACCAATATCGGCTATGACTGGCTGAGAAGCCGCGCCGCCAACGCGTCCACCGTCATCAGCTTCGATATCATCGACGAGGAGCAAACGTTCAGATCGCCCGGGCTGACGACGCCGTTCACCCTCGACCGGCTGCGGGTGATCCGGTTGACCCAGTCCGGCGACTATTTCTTCACCTCCGGCGCAAGGGTTGCGGGTTCGGCGACGCTGTCGCTCGGTCTCGATGGGCTCGGCGCCTATCAGCCGACAGCCACGCTGCCGATGTCGCGCGATGGCGCGGAGCCGGATTTCCAGAAGCTGAAGGCCGAGGGCAGCTATCTTCAGCCACTCGGCGATCTCTTCAATCTGTCACTGACGGCCAAGGCCCAGACATCGTTCGGCAAGCCGCTGGCCTCGTCGGAACAGATGGGCCTTGGCGGGCTTAACTGGGTCTCGGCCTATATGGTGAGCGAGATCGAGGCGGACACCGGTGCGGTCATGCGCGCGGAACTTGCCTATCCGACCACGTTCCGCCCGTTTGAAGCCCATACCGGCTTTGCGGTCTCGGCCGCGCCTTACGTGTTCGCCGCCGGCGGCATCGCAAAGCTTGAACAACCGACAGTGCTGGAAGACGAAATCACCCGCGCGGGATCCGTCGGCATCGGCATCCGCTTCGCCGCCGCCGAAATCGACAGCCCCTATGACGGCAGCCTGACGCTCGAATACGCCCACGGCGCCAGCAATGCAGATGGCGATGCCAACCGCTTCAACCTCAGCTTCGTAACCAGGTTCTGATCTGGCCGGGTTTCACTGCAGTTATCGAGCCTGCATGCCAGTTTGTGGCTGCGCCGAACGTTGAAAATCCGCCGACCGCGGACACAGCTCAGAGTGTCAAGCGGTTGTTTCGCAGGGTACGTCAAAGCAACCTTCTTCAAGGAGATATCGCTGAGAGTGCGAACAGCGACATATTGCGCTTCCAGGTGATCCAGCGAGCGGAAGTCGAAACCAAGGGGCCAGTGATGGGCGGGCCCGCCGCCGAGGCGACTTGCGCTTCAGCTTATCTTTCGTCAAGCTACGAGAAGAAAATAGGTGTCGGCAGTACTGCTTCCATAGGGAGACTTTTTTGCCAGAAGAGACCAGAACCGGGCCAATCGGTGAGGATTTGATCCCGCGCGATTCGTTCTCTAGCACCGATTACGGGCAGTGGCGGGAGGCCATCAGTCAGCTTTACGTTCCCAGTCTTGACGACGCGGCAAGGCGTCCGTTTCGGGTCGAGATGAACAGCTTCATGCTGGGGATCGGGACACTGGGACGCTGCACAAGCGTTGAGCAGGCCTTCTCGCGCAGCCGCGCCCAGATCGGCCGAGACGGCATCGACAACTACATGGTTCAGATATTCCGAACAGGGCGGTGCCATGCCCGTTCGCCAGGCGGCGACATCACGCTTGATGCCGGCGACATCTGCATTTTCGATAACACCGAACCCCTCGACACCATCAATGAGGACTTTGACCTCATGGCGCTCGCCATTCCGCGCAGCAGGCTCGCTCCGTTGCTGCATGATCCGGACGGACAGCACTATCGTCGCGTCCGCGGCGACATTCCGCTCGCCCGCCTTTTCCGTTCTCATGTTATGGATGTCTATCGCATGGCGCCTACCATGAATGCGGAGGACGGCCCGCAGGTTTTTTCGGCGCTCGTCCATTTCCTCGCTGCTGTCATCAACGGCGGCAGGGACCTCACCGGCGACCAGAAGACCTTGCTGCGAAAGAGTTTGATGCAGGAGGTGCGCCAGCATATCGACAACAACCTCGATAGCGACAAACTCACGGTGGAGGACATCTCTGCACGGTTCGGGATGTCGCGCTCCCGGCTCTATGCGCACTTCGAACCGCATGGTGGCGTCGCCGCTTTCGTGCGTCAGCGACGTCTGGCGTCGGCTTATCAGAAGCTTACCGATCCGCTGGCGCCGCAACCCAAAATCAACATCGTCGCCACGTCGGTGGGGTTCCAATCCGAGAGCGCCTTCATCAAGGCTTTTCGCCGGCAATACGGAATGACGCCAGGCGAAGCCAGGCGCCAGCCGCATGTGGGCGCCGCGCTCTCCTCAAACGCCGCCGCATCCAAATATATCTGGTCTGACTGGTATACGCGCCTCTGATACGGACCGGCGCAGTGCCGGAGAATGTCATTTCAGGACGTTCGACACATAATTAAGGACGTTCGAGCGATACAAGGTGTTTTTCTTCCGTTAGTCAGAATGTGGATCCGATGGGCAGCGATTGCGGATGCTCATGGAGAGCCCACGGGACCGGAGATATGAAATGCCAGCTACCGCAAAGAGGAGAGGGCGCGCATTCTCGAGGTGCTCTCGGTTTGGCTGGCGTCCGACCGGTGCTGTGCCTCGGCCGTGTCCTTTTCTTTGAATTCGCAGGAAAAATTCGCGGCTACTGCCAAACCTTGACGGCCCTATCACAAAAAATGACTTTTAACGACAGATTTCAGCCTTCCAGATCCGGCCGCTCCAACAGGAGGGCTTTGCGCCTCTTCGTCTGTTCTTGCGGTCATAGCTTGCGTTTCGGGACGTCGGCCTGTGGTCGGTGCGGCCGTGATACGCCTGTTTACAATCGGCGCTGGCCCCTTTGGCTGCTTTGTTTCCTCATCTGTACTTTCGCTTTGCTTTTATTGCCTCTCCTGTTCAAAGTTTCATTGCAATAGAAGTTTAGATGTAAATCGGCGTCGAACCCCATGTCGATTTTCACACATAATGCAAACCGGTCAGCCGTTCAGCGGCTACAGGGAGCAGGTCGTCGGTTCATATCGCTTCAAGACCCTTGTTACTGTCGCACAAGATGGGTGTCGGGACCCAAGAACAAGGCGTAGCCTTGAAGCACCGCTTTGTGTTCGTTCCGGACATGCGAGTGGCATCGGCTGATGTCATCGTAAAGGCGAATAGCAGCTACTCATTGCCACGTCCGATCTCGCTGATCGCCGTCACGATGATCTCGACCTTCAGGTCAGGCCGTGCCAGTCTCGCCTCACAGCACGCCCGTGCAGGCGGGCTCCCGGTTGGAACCCAGGCGTCCCAGACCGCATTCATCTCGGCAAAGTCATCCATATCCGAGAGCCATATGATTGCTTGCAGCATGTGGGCCCGTGATGAGCCCGCCTCTGCGAGTAGCTCATCGATACGGCCAAGGCAGTCGCTTGTCTGTTCGACAATTGTCGAGCCATCGCCCACCTGACCGCAGAGATAGACAACGCCGTTATGTTTGACGATCCTGCTCATTCTTTCGCCGACATGAAGCCGCTCGATCATTTTGCTTTCTCCTGACATGTTGCACGGGGCCGTCCCAGCCGTGGAGCTATACCGGCGGACGCTTAGGTCCCCGCCATTGCGGCTCCTACCGGCCCGGTACATAGTTTTGAGCTCTGAGGCTAAGCTGCGTACTGCGAAAGCTTGGCCTCATCCAGCGCGACGCCAAGGCCGGGGCGAGCGGTGAGCCTGATGGTCGCGTCGGAAATATCGAGGCTACCAGCCTTCAAAATGTCGTCCTGCAAGCGTTGGGTTGACATCAGTGCGGCGGAATAGGGAATTGCATTCGGGAGGGATGCGGCGAAATGGAGGCTGGCCGCCACATTGCCGCCGGTTTCGACCATGCTGTTCATGAAGACCGGGATATTGGCCGCCTCCATGATGGCCGCGATCTTTTTGGCTTTCAGAAAGCCCTCGCTTTTCTGCAGTTTGATGCTGACGATGTCGACCGCGCCGCTGCGGGCAAGCGACATGGCGTCATAGATAGAGCAGAGGCTTTCATCGGCGGAAATCTGCGCGCTGACGGAGCGGCGCACACGCACAAGGTCCTCTACGTCGTGGCGCGGGACCGGCTGTTCGACCCAGGCCGGATTGTACGGTTCCATCTTGCGGATGCACTGGATAGCGATCTGCGGTGTCCAGCCCTGGTTTGCATCCGGTATCAGGACAAGTTTGTCGCCAATGGTTTTGCGGACGGCGGCAACCCGTTCCACCTCGACCTCGGGGTCGTTGTGGCCGACCTTGATCATGAAGGACCTGTGGCCCCGTTTCATGGCCTCTTCTGCTTCCCGGCAGTTTGTATCGGCGTCGCCGCCCATCAGTGGCCACAGCAGCGGGAAGCTGTCGCGGACCTTGCCGCCGAGCAACTGATAGACGGGAACATCAAGACTCTTGCCGATCAGGTCGTAAAGGGCAATGCCGATTGCCGCCTTGGCGAAGGAATTGCCTTTCAATACTTCGTCCATCCGCTTGTGAATCTTTTCGACGGAGTAGATGTCCATACCCTTGATGGCAGGGGCGAGGTAGTCCCGCAATGCGCTGACGACGGATTGCTGGCTTTCCTCGGAGAAGGTGGGCGAGGGGGAGGTGTCGCCGATGCCGTAAATGCCGTTGTCCGCATGAAGCTTGATCACCACCGATGTGGCATAGCCCACGGTTCCGTGGGACAGCACGTAGGGCATGATCGTCGGCACCTTGACCGGAAAGATCTCAATCTCGGTAATTTTCATGTCTTCGACATCCTTTCAGGACTGGGCTGCCGGCCTACCGGATGGCGCCAAGCAAAGTGGGTAGATAGAGTGATAGCGGGGGCCAGAAGGTCGTCAGGAGGACGACGGGCAGCGAGGCGAACAGGATCAGGATCATCGAGGGGCCGATCATCTTGTCGATCGTGACCCTCCCGACCCTTGCGCCGATATACATGATGCCGGCCATCGGAGGCGTCATCATGCCCATGCCGAGATTTGTGCCGATGATGGCTGCGAACTGGATGGGATGAACGTCCAGGCTAAGGATGACGGGGTAAAGCAACGGCGTGACCAACAGAATGCCGCTGAGCTCATCCATGATCATGCCGGTGATGATAAGCAGAAGATTTATGAGAAGAAGGATCAGGATCGTGTTCGAGGAGAGCGCCAGAAGCGTCTCGCTGACCTGTTGCGGCACTCTTTCCATGACATAGATGCGGCCAAGGAGCGCCGCAAAGAACGTCATCACGATCATCGTGCCGGTGCTGACCGCGGAGGTGCGAAGCGCGAAGAGGACCTGCCTGATCGACATTTCGCGGTAGACGACAAGACTGAGAAAGATGACGTAGAAGACCGCAACCGCAGCGGCTTCCGTCGGCGTCATGACCCCGCCATAGATGCCGCCGAGAATGACCACAGGAAGCAGAAGCGCGCCAAAGGCGGATTTGCTTCTGCTGCGAATGTCCCCCAGGGTTTCCTTCAAGGAAAGCTGCGTTTTCGCCTGAACCGCCGGAAACTTGCGGACCATGATCAGGTTGAGAATGCAGAAGAGAATGGCAAGCAGCACGCCCGGCCCGATGGTCGCCAGAAAGCAGGCCGCAACGGATTGGCCGGTGACGAATGCAAACATGATCATAGCAAGGCTTGGCGGGATCATGGTGGCGAGAACGGCGGCGGACGAGATCAACGCCGCTGAATATCCGCGAGGATAGCCTTGTTTTTCCATTTCCGGGATCATCGTCGTGCCGATGGCGACGACGGAAGAGGCCGCAGCTCCCGAAATGGCGCCGAATACGCATGAAACCACAACGGCAACAATGCCAAGCCCACCCCGGATGCGCCCGAAGAACGCATCGGCAATGCCGATCAGTCGCTTCGAGATACTGCCTGCCGTTACGAGGTAGCCGACGGCGATGAAGAACGGCAAAGTCAGGAGCGTGACGGAATTGAAGGTTGCAAAACCTGCCGGAAGCAGGAAGTCGGGATTGTAGTCCTTCACGATCACCAGAAAGACGGTGGAAGCGAGGAAGCCGAAGGGGATCGGTACGCCGAGGAATATCGTTGCGGCGAAGATCGCGAGCGAAAGCAGGATGACTATATCCATGTCTCAAGCTCCTCCCGTTCCGACATGAGGCTGTTATGAGAGGCCGCGCCGCCCAGGAAGACGACCCTGAACCAGCCGATGGTTTCGATGAGGAAGTAAAACGCCATCAGAATGATACCGATGAAAATGGCGACCTGGAAAAAGACGATTGGGTAGGTCGAGCCGATAAAGGTCGCCGCCGACTGTTCGTTGTGAGAATAGCCCCATTCAACAAATCGCCAGCCCCAGGGAATGATGTAGGCCAGCAGCGCGAACGAGATGAAATTCGTCGAAAGCTTCACAATTGCCATATGGGCGGGGTTGCGAAGGATCAGATGGGTCAGTTCGGCGGTGATGTGGCTTCTGGAATAGGTGCCGTAGGCGGCCCCAATGAAGTAGATCCAGAAGGCGATATAGGCGCCCAACTCTTCTATGCCGACGATGGATGAGCCGAGGATATAGCGTGACACCACCTCGGCACATATCGCAAGGGTGGTCAGTACGAGGGCCACGAGCATCACGAGGCGCTGCACTTTTAAAAGCGTATTCCAACAGAACCACATGACTCCACTCCGGGAGCCTTCTTGTCCGTTCATCGTGGTTAGTTCCCCTGTTTTTTGTTTCCGAAAGCTTGCTATTGGGTTTCGCTCTGCGAAGCAGCCGCAAGCGCCGATAATTCTCCCAAAGTTACCGGTTTGAAAGGTGGCCGTATCCGGTAGTATCCGATTTCTTCGTGGGAGCGGCCGTGTTCTGAGGCCAGAAGTTCCGTAACAGTCAGCCCGCAATAGCGCCCTTGGCAGGGTCCCATCCCACAACGGCCGAAGGACTTTGTCTGGTTCGGTCCGAGGCAGCCGAGGCTTGCGTAGCGCCTTATGTCTCCGGCCGACACTTCCTCGCAGCGGCAGATGATCGTTTCATCCAACGGGGCCAAGGCGTTCGCATAGGGAGGGTACGCCCGGTCGATGAAAGGTCTTGCCGCCAGTTCTCCGGCAAGTCTTCGGCGGAGCGGAATGGCTCTTTGATCACGCTCTTTCGTGTCCATGTGTCCGAGATCATGCGCGATCGCCAGTGCGGCGAGCGCTCCAGTCAGACCGGCCGCCTCTGCGCCGCCAATCCCGCCCCCGTCGCCGGCGATGAAGACCTCGGGAAGCGGTGTGCGTCCCCATGAGTCCTTTTCCGGCGCGAAACTGCGCTGCGACTCATGCCATCGATGGGCAATGCCGAGAGAACGGGCGATCTGCGTGTTGGGAATGACGCCGTGATGAAGCAGGACCGTGTCGCATGAAACCCGATGTTGTCGTCGTTTGGAAACGAAGGTGACGGCCCGGGCTCTGTCATTACCTTCGATCGCGATTGCACTCGCACCCTTGTAGCGCGGCACACCAGCCCGCCTGATCTCGGCGATCAGCTTCAGACCCTTTGAGAGGTAACGCCATCCTTTCAATGCATCGTCAAGGTGCACGCTGGCAGCGGCAAGGTCAGAAACCGTCTGGGTTTCGACAAGAGCGAGAGGCTTCGTACCGGCGCGGCACATCTGGGCCGCCACGAGATAAAGAAGAGGGCCGCTGCCCACCAGAACGGCATTCTCGCAAAGCATGCCGGATTGCTTCAGCAGAATCTGCGCCGCCCCGGCCGTCATGACGCCCGGCAGGGTCCAGCCCGGCAGCGGCATGGCGCGCTCGAGCGCGCCGCTGGCAATTAGCAGCCGCTTCGCCTTCATGCTGCCGACTGAGCCTTTATGGGTGAAGCTCACCGTCGTGTTCTGCTCGACCTGCCAGACGACAGCTCCTTTGAGGTGACGGATATTGGTATGCTGAAGACCGTGAACATAGGTCAGCCCCCCGGCGAAATCAGCGCCGAGAACGCCGCTTCGCTGAGCCGATGCCTGCTCGACAGCCCGATAGATCTGGCCGCCGGCCTGCGGCTGTTCGTCAAGAAGCAGGACCGAAAGGCCGGTTTCAGCAGCCAAGCGCGCCGAGGACATGCCTGCGGGACCTGCGCCTATGACGATGAGATCGACCTCAGTCATGGCGCTGCTCTCCTGCCGGCGGCATCCTGACCGTCATCCCGTCGCGAACCTTCGTGAGGCAGGCCTGACGGGTTATGCCGTCGATTTCGACAAGACAGTCGAAACAGGCTCCCATCATGCAGAACGGGGAACGCGGCGCGCCTGATACCGGCGTATGGCGGAAATGGGTGACGCCCGCCGCCATCAGTTCGGCGGCAAGGTTTTCGCCGGCCTCAACCCGGAGTTCTTCTCCCGCGAAAGAGATGCGGGCGCTCCGAGCGCCGGGCTCAAGCTTGCGAAAATACGAAACGGTTTTCACTGAACACCTCAAGATCGGGAGCATGCGCTTCTTCTTCGAGCCAGTCCGGCAGGAAGCGAGCATGGGCGGCGGCAAGGGTTATGCCGCTATGACAGGTCACCAGATAGGCGCCCGGCATCTGCCCGCTTTTCTGGTATATCGGCATGCCGTCCGGCGTGAGCACTCGCAACGCGCCCCAGCTTCGAACGAGCTGTGCCTTGCGAAGCGCTGGATAGACCTCGATCGCCTTGGCAGCGAGACCGGCGATGCCAGTGATGGTCACACCATCGTCGAACCCCACGCTTTCATTGGTTGCTCCGATCTGGACGCCGCCTTCATTGACCTGACGCGCAAAGAGGGATGGCCGGTTCATGAGTTTCGGCATCTTTTCCGTGATCAGAACCTGGCCTCTCTCCGGACGAACCGGTGCTTTGAACCCAAGCTTCGGACCGAGATCCGCTGCGCCCAAGCCTGCACAAAGCACGACCTTTCCGGCGTAAACAGCTGTTCCGTCGCCGCATGCGATACGAAAACCGTCGCCCTTTCGTTCGACCGAGTTCACGGTCTTCCCATTCAAGATGCGCCCTCCTTTGCGGCGGACATCGTCTGCAACGGCGCGCAGAAATTTCAGCGGGTTCACATGACCGTCCTGGTGATGAAGTATTGCTCCCACCACTTTCGGGCCGATCTCGGGCTCTTCCTTTCGCAGTTCGTTGTGCCCCAGCACGTCGAAAGGATAGTTGTTGTTAAGCTGTGCCTTTAGGATTTTGTATTTTTCAATCGTGTCGGCCAGGCTTTCTTCGGAAAAATGAAAGTCGTAGCCGCCATTCTGTGTGAGCGACACATCGCATCCCGTGTTCTCGCGCAACTCGTCGGCAAACGCTTTCCAAGCCGCAGCGGAGGTCTGAGACCATGCGCCATAGCGCGGCTGGCGCATTCCCTTGGACTGGACCCAGACCAATCCGAAATTCCCGCGGCTGGCGCGAAAACTGCCATCGCCGCCGTCCAGCACGGTTACTGATCGCTTCCGTTCCAGCAATCCCCATGCGATCGAAAGTCCTACAGCTCCGCCGCCGATGATGGCGTAGTCAGATTCCATTATGTCAGCTCTCAGACGGATTACGCCGCTCGGATCAAGCGCGTTTGTCTGGCCATCCTAGAGAATTGCTGGACATAGGTTCAAATTGTAAATATCGTTGAGTCAATAAGTTTTGTCTATGGGTGGAGCGTGAACCTTTCCTTTCGCCAACTTCAGACCTTTGTGGAGGTCATGCGCACCGGCTCGGTCTCGGAAGCTGGCCGGTCATTGGGGCGAACCCAACCTGCGGTGAGCGCCATGATCGCCGGACTGGAAGGGGAAATCGGTTTCCCGCTCTTTGAAAGGGATCGTGGAAGGCTCGTGCCAAAGCCTGAAGCCCACTATTTCATGGAGGAGGCCGAATTCGTTCTCGAGCGGCTTAGTCAATCCGCAAGAACATTGCAGGCGATCGGAAATCTCGAAAAAGGAACACTGCGCATCGCATGCAATCCCGCTGCGTCGAGCTTTCTCATGCCGCAGGTCATCTCGACCTTTCTGGAGCACAAGCCTGATGTGAAAGTGTCATTGATGATGGGGTCTTCTCCGGTGGTCGTGGACTGGATTGCGTCGCAGCACTACGACGTGGGCTTTGCCGAAGCGCTTCCGGAACGACGGACGGTCGATACCGAGACCTTTGAATTTCCTTGTGTCTGCGCCTTTCCGCGGGGCGATGCTCTGGAAAAGAAAAGCGTCGTAACCGCCGCCGATCTGAGTGGAAAGCCGATGGCCTTGCTCTATGACGGGCATACGCTCACCACACAGATCAAGGAAGCATTCCGGGCCGCAGGCGCTGAGCTCGATCAGCGGGTCGAATTGCGGACCTTTCTTCCTGCATTGCAGCTTGTGGCTGAAGGTCATTGCTACACGATCTGCGAGACTTTGACCGCCGCGAGCTATCAGCGGATTTTCGGGGACCGGGGTGGAGTGTGTTTCAGATCGTTCTCGCCGGCGATTGCGCACACGATGTCGCTGATGACGCCTGCGAACCGCCCGCTCTCCCTACTTGTCGACGCGTTCACCGCCGAGTTGCGAAAGCAGATTCCAATTATGTCCTCGCTTTGAAGTGACTCCGCAGCTTACTTACATTCTACTTCCCATAAGACGAATCTATAGATTTAGCGATTTTTCAAATTTTCCTTTTTTCATTGCGCTCAATACTGTTGCTGGCGAGCGCGCTGGTAGTTGCTGGTGTCTGCTCAAGGATGACAAGGGTTGAAAGGAACCTGATATGGGGAACAACAGTTTTAAGGGTCGCCTGCTGCAAGGTGCAGCGCTCGCGATCGGCATTCTCGCGGTGGCGGGAAGTGCGCAGGCAGATGGAAAGCGCCTGAAATGGTCGCATTTCGAGCCGATCGGCTCGATTGTGGATACCACCACCAATGCCATGGCGGAGGAAATAGAAGCTAAGACGGATGGCCGTATTCAGTTCGATGTGTTTCCGGCAAGTCAGCTAGGCGATTGGAACGAGGTCTCGCAGCAGGTTGAAAGAGGCATCGTCGATTTTGCGACCCAGCCCGTCGCGGCGACGTCCGACCCGCGGCTCAACGTTCGTGTTCTCCCTTACTCCGTCATGAACTATGCCGAAGCCGAGAAAGCCTATTTCGGCGATGATGCCTACATGTTCGATCTTATGGCCGAACTGATGAGTGAGAGCAATTTGACCGCCCTCGGCGTGGTTGCCCAAGGTTTCGGGGGCGGAGGGTTCAGCGAAGAATGCCCGGACGAGCCATTCGAACTTGGTATCTCCAGAACTGAAAAGATGCGCTTTCCGCCAGGCAACCAGGCTTGGGAAAAGCTGGTGCAGGCGCTCGGATATTCTCCTGCCGCCGTTCCGTGGAGCGAGCTTTATCTCGGGCTCCAGACAGGTGTCGTTGATGCCCAGGTCGGGGGACAGCCCGCTTCGACGCTGTCGAATTTCCGTGACGTTACCAAGTGCTGGGTGCAGTACAATACCCACTTCCAGAACTCGTTTGTCTTCGCCAACAGCGAGACCTTCGACGCGTTTTCCGAAGAGGACCAGAAAACCGTCAGGGATATCGTAACCAAATATGCGATGGAAAGCATGGAGATGGCGAGAGAGGCCGACAGGAAGTCCATGGATGAGATGGTGGCATCGGGCATCACTGTGATCACGCCATCTGACGAACAACTTGCGACCCTCGCAAAAGGCGTCCGTGAGCAAGTCTGGCTCGTCATGGATCCGACGATTGGCAAGGATATTATGGACATGATGCGCGGGAAGGCAGGACTTTAAAGCGTTCGAGTCCGGCAAGTAACATCTGGGGCGATGCGCGATCGCCTCGGGTGCAGCCGGGTTTCTCTCAGACGGCATTCGGCCCCGGTGAGTCTTCGTGCCGATATGCACGGCACGTTTTTTTTGTGAGCGAAAGCCTCCATCTCGATCATCCATGGAGGGAAATTACATGAGAGACATCATCCGCATTGGAAACTGATCTCCGTCGCAGCAGCGCCGGTTGCGCATGCCGTCTGATGATGTTCGCGCAACGTCTTGGAACGAGTGACAGCGGGGGCACCCGACGCAGACGGTATCTTTTCTAGATCACTTGGCGACAGAGACGTTCGATAAACTTGCATCCGCCTTGCCGTCGATGACGGCGTCGAAATCGGAGAGGTCGGCGAAGGCGGAGAGTGCTGAGCGGCCAAACTTGCTGGGGGTGGCAAGCAGAAGCTTCTTGCCGGCCGCGTGCATGGCGGCTTTCTTGACAGCGATCTTCGAAAGGTCGAAATCCATCACGCGCCCGTCATTGTCGATGGCCGAGCAGGCGATCAGGGCGTAGTCGACCCGCAATGCCGCAAGCGACAGCATGATTTCCTCGCCCACCAGCGAGCCATCGCGCCCTTCGACCTTGCGTCCGAGAACGTTGACGTCGTGGTGGGCCGGATCAAATGCGAGGGCTGCGCGCATCGAATTGGTGAATATCCTGAAGCCTGGCCGGTGGTTGAGCGCCGTTGCTGCGGCCTCGATGGTGGTGCCGACATCGAGGAACAGGGTCGCGCCTTCCGGCACAAGCTTCATTGCCGCTTCCGCCACGCGCGCCTTGTCATCGATTGCGACGCTGAGCTTGTGATGATGGTCGAGGCGGATCGATTCATTGCCGCCGATCGCCCCCGCGCCGCCATGGAAACGCTGCAGCAGTCCCGCCTCCGACAGGAAGATGATGTCGCGCCGCACGGTCTGCGCTGACACACCAAACTCTTCTGCCAGCCCCTCGATCGTCACGAAACCGGAAGATTCGGCGCGGATCAGGATTTCGTTCTGCCGTGAATTCAGTTGCTGGCGTTGGTCGTCTGGCTTCATGCGCTTGTCCTGCGTGTCTATGTGATGTAAGAAAGTTTACACATCACATCCAGATTTGTAAATAAGAGGCGTCAATGTCAAACCCAACCTATCTTCTTTCCCAAGGCGCAGTCTATGGCCCGCAGGGGCGATTTGACCCGTGGGGCTGGGCCTGGGAGCCCGGCCCTTCACCCGACGGCGGCGTGGAGCTGACGGCCCGTCAGGCGGTTGCCCACCTCGCCACGTCCGGCGCTCGGCGCATTCCCGTCGGGGTGATCGGGCCACGCGAGTGCGAAGCGGAAAAGCTTTCCATCGCAGAGGATGTTGGCGCCGGCATCGGCGCTTTGGGGTTGACGATGATCTGCGGCGGCCGGACGGGCGTCATGGCCGCTGCGGCCAAGGGATGCCGCGTCGCAGGCGGTCTGACGGTCGGACTTCTCCCCGGCCATGACTGGCGCGAGGCCAATGACGATATCATGTTGCCGATTGCCACCGGACTGAGCGAAGCGCGCAACATGATCATCGCCAAGTCCTGCGCGGTTCTTGTGGCAATCGGGGGGTCCTACGGCACGCTGAGCGAGATCGCCTACGGGCTCCATTTTTCCAAGCCTGTGATCGTCTTGGCCGACGCCCATGATGTCGACGGAACGGAGAGGGCCGAAAGCGCGGAGGACGCTCTCGAGCGCCTCTGCTCCCATCTGATGGCGGATGCCAAATCTGTCATATAATTGACATGCGCTTCGGGTAGTTGTAAATAAACTTCCAAAAGGGAGGAGCCTTTTCACATGGCAGCGATATTGGAGTTGCGAGACGTCACGCGTCGATTTGGCAGCGTCACCGTGCTTGACGATGTTTCAATCACAATCGGGGAGGGGAGTTTCACGGCGCTTCTTGGTGCATCCGGATGCGGCAAGTCGACGAGCCTCAGGATTATGGCCGGACTTGACCGGCCGACAGAGGGTGAGGTGCTTCTTGCCGGATCCGATGTGAGCGGGCAGAGCGCCTACCAGCGCAACGTCGCCATGGTGTTCCAGTCCTACGCGCTCTATCCGCATTTGACGGTCGCACAGAACATCGCGTTGCCTCTGACGATGCGCCATCTCTCGGCACTCGGACGGATACCGCTCGTCGGCGCTCTCGTGCCGGGTACTGCAGAGGCGCGCCGCCTGATCATGGCAAAGGTCGGAGACGCAGCCGAGGCTCTGGCGTTGGACAAGTTGCTGGACCGCAAGCCGGGGCAGCTTTCGGGTGGACAGAAGCAGCGCGTCGCACTTGGTCGCGCGCTGGTGCGCGATCCGGCTTTGTTCCTTCTGGACGAGCCGCTGTCCAACCTCGATGCGCGTCTGCGCATCCGCATGCGGGCTGAGATCAGCGCCCTGCATCGCCGCACGGGCAAGGCCTTCGTCTATGTGACGCACGATCAGACCGAGGCGATGGCCATGGCCGATCAGATCGTGGTGATGATCGGCGGCCATGTGGCCCAGGCCGGCGCGCCGCGCGACCTCTACGAGCGCCCCGCAAACCGGGATGTCGCAGCTTTCATCGGTCATAACGCCATCAACTTCCTGGAGCCGGGCGACGGCATCGATGTCGGCGGGTCCGTTGCGGGACTGAGGCCGGAAGATCTTGTCCCGGACGCGGCCGGCCCGCTTACCGCCAGCCTTGAAACTGCGGAATATCTCGGCTCGGAAATCGTGCTTGGCCTGCGCAGCGGCAAGGGCACCGAAATCCGCGCGATCGCGCCCGGAGACTTCGCCGTGCCGGCGCCGGGAAGCGAGGTCCGTCTAGGCTATCAGCCGCAGAAGCTCCATCTCTTCGACGGCGTCACGGGTAAGCGTCTGGGGTCGGCGGCATGAGGCTTTCCTTGGAAAAACGCCAGGCGCTCACCGATCTCTGGCTCGTCGGTCCCGCGACGCTGGCGCTTGCCGTCTTCATCTTCGTACCGGTGATCATCGTGGCGGTGCTGTCCTTCACGGATTATCAGTTCGGCGCAGAGACATTCAACTGGAACGGCATCGGCAATTTCATCAAGCTGTTTT
Organism: Martelella sp. FOR1707; assembly: GCF_053484265.1. Taxonomy (NCBI): domain Bacteria; kingdom Pseudomonadati; phylum Pseudomonadota; class Alphaproteobacteria; order Hyphomicrobiales; family Aurantimonadaceae; genus Martelella; species Martelella sp. FOR1707. Next base: position 612,029 of record NZ_JBAKFP010000001.1, read on the forward strand.
CCTCCAGCATCGGCCGGCGTGCGGTGACCAACACGCTTCTCTATGTGGCGATTGTCATTCCGTTCTCGGTCGGTTTCGGCCTGCTGGTCGCGATCGGCCTTTACCGGATGGCGGGTTGGGCACCAAGGCTCTCCAATGTCATGAAAACCGTCTATTTCCTGCCGGTCGCGGCGACGCTGGTCGCCATGTCCGTGGCCTGGCAGATGGTGCTGCATCCCTCGCTGGGTGTTGTGAACCAGGCCCTCGTCAGCATGGGCGGCGAGCCGCAAAACTGGCTGAGCGATCGCGGACTGGTGCTCTATACCCTTGCCATGATCGGCATCTGGCAAAGCGTCGGCTATAACATGGTGCTGTTCATGGCGGGCCTCGCCGCCATCCCCGCCGAGCTTTACGACGCAGCGGAGGTCGACGGCGCAGGTGGCGGCTGGTCGCGGTTTTGGACGGTTACCTGGCCGATGCTCGGGCCGACGACGCTGTTTGTCATGGTGATCACGGCAACCAATGCGTTTCGCGTGTTCGAGACCGTGGCGACGATGACCAGAGGCGGGCCAGCCTTTGCCTCCGACACGCTGGTCTATGCGCTCTATCGCGAAGGCTTCGTCTATTTCAAGGCGGGCTATGCGAGCGCCATTACCGTGGTGTTCTTCGCCTTCCTTCTGGCGCTCACCGCCTTCCAGTTCCTGGTGGTCGAAAAGAGGGTGCATTACCGATGACACGCACGATCCCCGGTCGTTTCGTTTCGACCCTCCTTCTCGCGCTCGGCGCTGCGGTGATCCTATTGCCGTTCGTGTGGATGCTTTCGCTATCGATCAAGCCGCGCGACGAAATCTTCTCGCCAACGATCCATTGGCTGCCCTCGCGCATCGAATGGAGCAATTTCACCTATGCGCTGACGCAAACCGACATTCCGCTGTTCCTCTGGAACGGGGTCTTGATGGTCGCAGGCATCCTGTTCTTCCAGGTGCTGTTTGCCGTGCCCTGCGCCTATGCGCTGGCGCAGCGGCGCTTTGCCGCGCGCGGGCTGATCTTCGCCCTCGTGCTGATGGCGCTGCTCGTGCCGTTCCATGTCACCGCGATTCCGATTTTTCTGGGCTTCGCCAAGATCGGAATTCTGGACACGATGTGGGCGCTGATCCTGCCCTTCATACCGACGGCGTTCGGCATCTTCCTGTTCCGGCAGTTTTTCGCGCAGCTTCCATCGGATCTGTTCGATGCCGCCCGGGTGGATGGTCTCAGCGAAACGGCCATCGTCTGGCGCATTGCCTTTCCTCTGGCGATGCCGGCGGCGACAGCCTTTGCGATCTTCTCGGTCACGGCCCACTGGAACGATCTGTTCTGGCCGCTGATCGCCACGACCGATCCGAACCTCGCCACTCCGCCGCGCGGCATCCTTTATTTCCGCGATCAGGAATCCGGCGACAATGTCGGCCCGCTCATGGCCGCCGCCGTGATCATTACCGCGCCTCTCGTCGTCGCCTTCCTTCTGGCCCAGCGCAAGTTCATCCAGGGCATCGCGGCCGGCGGGCTCAAGGGGTGATGAGAGACACAGAAAGACGATTTCCAACAGTATCAACGCAGTCCATCAATGAGGAGTGAAGCAGCATGAAGACTATTCTACTCGCAACGGCATTCGCCCTGACCGGCGCCACTACCCTTTACGCACAGGAAACCGAAATCCGGGTTCACTATTCCATCCCCACCATCTGGTCCGACACGCAGGAAAAGCTTGCCGAGGCCTTCATGGCGGAGCATCCGGACATCAAGATCAATCTGGACGGGCCGGCTGAAAACTACGAGGACGGGGTTCAGCGCCTTCTTCGTGAGTCGGTCGCAGGCAACGCGCCCGATGTTGCCTATGTCGGTCTGAACCTTTGGCGGGTTCTGGAAGACCGCGGCCTGGCCCAGCCTGTGGATGTCTTCCTCGGCGAAGACCCGGCGGCCGAGGGCTACACGCCCGCGCTGCTTTCTCTCGGCAGGTTCCAGGACCAGCAATATGCGTTGGCGACCTCCGCCTCCACGCTCGTCATCTACGCCAACCCCGTGCTGGTCGAGAAGGCCGGCGGCTCGATGGACGACTTTCCCAATACGTTTGACGGCGTCATCGAACTGGCAGCCGCGATAAGTGCATTGCCGGACGGCGCCGATGGCGTATGGATCGCCCGTCACGACTGGCGCTATCAGTCGCTGCTCGGCTCCTATGGCGGGCGTCCGATGAATGCGGACGAGACCGACATCACCTTCGACAGCCCAGAAGGCATCGAGGCGGCCGGCCTCTATCAGCGTTTCGTCGATGAAGCTGGGATGCGTCCGTATTCTGAAAATGACGCCCGACAGGCCTTCCCGGCAGGAAAGCTCGGAATCATGTTCGAAAGCTCCTCGCTCGAGACCCGTTTCACCGAAGGCGCGGGCGACAAGTTCGATGTCACCGTCAAGCCGTTGCCGATCGCAGCCAGCGACACGTCCAAGGTGTATTTCCCGACCGGCGGGTCGGCGATCGTCATGCTCACCGAGGATGAGGCCAAGCAGAAGGCCGCCTGGGAATACATGGCGTTCGTGACCGGCCCTGAAGGCCAGAAGATAATCGTGGAAAATACCGGCTATGCGCCCGCCAACGCCAAGGTGATCGAAGACCAGTCATATCTCGGCGACTTCTATGCCGAAAACCCCAATGCCTTGGTGGCTCATACCCAGATCGCAAACTACGCAGGCCCCTGGTACGCCTTTCCCGGCCCCGAGGGCGTTGCCGCAACCGATCTGATTGCGGCTTCGCTGGAAGACATCACCGATGGCGCCGACCCGGCATCGACCATCGAGGATCTCGCCGAAACGCTGCGTGACCTTCTCGGCATGAACTGACGCGACAATGCACCGGCGGGCGCACCGTAAAGTGCCCGCCGGTTCAGATATCCACGTTTGATGCAAAGCGGCGACGTTAAGGGGAAAACAGCCTAGAGGATTGCTAAGTGCTGATTTTGGGTTTTCTGGTTCAGTTGATGAGTGGAGCGATGCTCCTGCTGTTCTCGGTGCGGTTCATGCGCATCGGGATCGAGCGTTTGTGGAGCGCTGAAATCCGCTCAAGCCTCAGCGAGGGCTCGTCCCATCTGCGCAACCTGATGAAGGGAACCGTTCTCGGGTTCGTCATGCAGGGCGCAACCGTCGTCATGCTGATGGCGGCGGGTTTGGCGGGGGCAGGAGCCATTCCGCTTGTGTCGGCTGCCGTCGTCGCGCTCGGGGCCGATATGGGATCAGCCCTTGCCGTGCGCTTTCTCCAACTGCCGATCTCCGCACTCGGACCGCTCGCGATCCTCTGCGGCGCGACGACCTATCTCAGGGCCCACAAGCCGCGCATCCGGAATTTCGGTCGGGTGGTGCTCGGCCTCGGGCTGATCCTTCTGTCGCTGTCGATCATTCGCAGCGCCGTCGAGCCGATCGGCTCGCTTCAGGGCGTCGCGGCGGTGGCCGACTATCTCAACAGGGATGTGGTGACGGCCGCGCTCGCCGGTGTCGTGCTGACCCTGGTCATGCATTCAAGCGTCGCCGCAGTGCTCACCGCCATTGCCTTTGCCGCCCATACGGCATTCGGTCCGGTGGGCGCGCTCGGCTTCGTGCTCGGCTGCAACCTCGGAAGCGGTCTCCTGCCGCTCTGGCTCCTGAATGCCGAAAGCCAGCGCACGAAGGCCGTCGCCGGATCCGTCGCTATTTTGAGGTCGGGGCTTGCCGTCGTGCTCGTGGCACTTCTGGCTTTTACCAGAAGCGGTGTTGAAGAATGGATCCTCTGGCCGGTCGGCGAAGTGATGCTTGCCGGCCATCTTGCGTTCAATTTCGCGCTCTTGTTGTTATGTCCGCTCTGCATCAGGCTTTGCGTGATGTTCGAGCGACGGCTGGCGGTCGTTCAGAAATCCCTCGGAACACCGCTTCCGCGCGGTGCAGCCAATGATATCAGCCTGGCCCTGCCGGCGCTGAAGCACAAGCTCTCGGGCATGCTCGATCTCGCATCCGTTATGCTGGACGAGGTGATGGCGGATCAAACCGACAAGGAGGCAATCCTGGCGCTGGAGCAGAAGATGAATGCCAGTCTCGCCAGCATCCGCTCCGCTTACGCAGCGCTTCCCGATGGCGGCGAGAGTGACATGAAGGATATAAACCAGATCCTCGACTACGCGATCCGGATCGAGCGCTGCGGCGATGTTCTGTCAGGCAAGCTTCAGAAAATGCGGGCGCTCCAGCACCAGGATGGATTGCGGTTCTCCGAACAGGGGCAAGCGGAGATCGCCGGCCTCGTGGAGGCGGTCCGCGAGGCCATTCTCATTGCCCATGATGTGACATGGACCGGTAATGCGACCGCCGCCGAACGTCTGGTGCGCCACAAGCAACGCGTGGCGGAAATGGAGGCCCAGAGCAGGGCGCTGCATCTTGCAAGGCTGCGAAGCGGGAACCTCGCAAGCATGGATTCAAGCGACCAGCACCTGGAGACGATCGCCTCGCTGAAGGAAATCAACAGCAAGTTCGCGACAATCGGCTACGCTATCCTCGAACGCGCCGGCGGCCTGAAGAAGACGCGGTTGAAAAATCCCGCTTGAAAAGTCCCGCATGAAGAATTGTCTCTGTGACTGCCTGCCGGTACGGTTGTCGCTTTGTGCCAGTGCTCCTCCGGCAAAGGGAGAAGAGGACGCCCTATACAATCGATTGCACCTCATTTAGAAGTTGTCTTTCAGACGCATAGCAGCGAAAGGGAGACACGATGCCAGCTTCACCTTCCGACATGTCGAAGGATCGTTCGCGGGCCCGCAACCAACCGACGATGGCGGAGATCGCTCGTATTGCCGGCGTCGATATCTCGACCGTCAGTCGCGCCCTGGCTGGCAGCCCTCGGGTGGCAAAAGAGACTCGCGCGCTGATCGACAAGGTCGTTGAGGAAACCGGCTATGTGGTGAACGAACGCGCGCGGGCATTGCGCGACGGTCGGGCAAACCAGGTTCTGGTCATCAGCGCGGATATCGCCGCTCCTTTCTACTCCGATGTCATTCAAGGTATAGTGAGCACGCTTGCCGAGCGTGGGATAAACGTTCTGCTCGGGATAACACTGCAGCAGGAAAAGCGCGAAGCCCAGCTTGGTAGGCAGCTTCTGACAGGCGTGGTCGACGGAATCATTAGTCTGACCGGTAATATCCCGAAGCCGGTCTTGGGCATTGCCGACTTCAGCAGCAAGATCGTAGCGGTATCGCGACCGATCACCCGGGACGGAATCACAAGCATTACGATCGACAACCATGCGGCCACCAGAGAGGTGATGGAGCACCTCTACGCGATGGGCCATAGGAAGATTTTCTATATCGGTGGGCCGGGTTATTCCCAGACATACCGCGATCGCAGCGCGGCCTACGTCGATTTCATGCGTGACAATGACCTCGTCGAACTGACGAGCGCACGTTCGACCGAGACCTTCAACGACGACGCCGATTCCGGTTTTGCGATCATGAAATCCGCGCTTGAAAGCGGCTCGCGGCCGACGGCGGTGTTTTGCGCCACGGACGAACTCGCAATCGGCGCAATGGCGGCGGCGCGTCAGACCGGGCGGACCATACCCGATGACATTTCTTTTTTTGGATTTGACGACCTTAAACTGACCGGCATGATGTTTCCGCCGCTCTCTACTGTAGCCGTCCCGCGCTTTGAGATGGGGCGTCGGGGCGCGGAAGAGCTGTTTCGTCAAACCTACGAGGGCGCAGAAACTTCGGGCAAAATCGTGCTCGATCACCGCCTGATTTTGCGGAAGAGCGTATCGCCAATCTGACGTTCCAGGCGCCCTTCCCATGTAGTTCCGCCTTCTCATTCGATGCTCCAGAGGCTCGGCCTGCCGCTGTCAGCGCCGTTTTCGCGTTTAGAAAGTCTTTGAAGACTTTCAGTCTTTCTAGTCCCCCAAAAAAATCCTGAACTCGTGATTGACAATCCAAACGATTGGACTGATGATACAAACGATTGTACAACTTGAGAGGCGCTAGTGTTCGACGAACTTTCTCAATCAGATTCCGAGATTTCGACAGAAGGGCGGACGCACGCCGCAGACGCCGCCGGAAAGAGCAGCGGATATCGAGCCGAGACCGCGCAGAGGGTCGAAACGCTTGCGCAATTGCTGCGCTCACGGAATATCGATGTCGCCATCATCGATGCCGCGGAGGACATGCGCTACCTGTTCGGCTACTCGGCGAGCGCGGTGATGTATCAGTGCTGCATCGTCACCGCCGATGGCAAGGTGCATGGCGTTGTCCGCAAGCTGGATGAGGCGCTTTTTGATGCCGCCTCCTGGGTAACGGACCGGGTGAGCTATTCGGACTGGGAGGATCCGATCGAACTTCTGATTTCGGAAATCCGGCGGCTCGGGCTGGCGCGAGCGACAATCGCGCAGCAACTCGATTCCAACTACCTCACAGTTGGCGATCAGCGCCGCATCGCGGCCGGGCTTCCGGATGCAGAATTTCATGACCTCTCGGGTGTTGTTCTTGAGATGCGCGCCCGCAAGTCGCCTGCCGAGATTAACGAGCATCGCCGCGCTGCCGCAATCGCCGACATCGGCGTGGCCGCCATCCTCGACGCGCTGGAGGAAGGCGTTAGCGAGGGAGAACTGGTCGCGGCGGGTTACGCTGCGGCTCTGTCCGCGGGAGCGGACAACAATGCGCCGCGCATCGTCTTGCTCGGTATGGGTGCGGCAACGCAGCATTATCACTCAAGCGTGGGAAACCGGCGTCTTGAGCTTGGGCAGCCTGTACATATCGAACTGCTTCCGCAGTCGAGCGGCTACTCGTCCCGTCTGATGCGTCCCGCAGTGCTTGGCACGCCGCCCGCATATCTGCAGCTCGGCGTCAACCAGTTGGTGGAAATCCAGAACCGTCAATTCGCGGCCATTCGCCCCGGCGTTCCTGCAAAGGAGATCGACCGGATTGCGCGCGAGGGTCTTGCCACAGCCGGGCTGCGATCCGCTTTTCCGCACAACACCGGTTATGGCGTTGGGATCATTACGGGCCCAAAACTGGCGGACTTCTCGCATCTGTTCACGCCAGAATCGGACTGGGAACTACAGCAAGGCATGATCTTCCATATGTACCTCTCGGCGGCGGGGATACAGATCAGCGAGACTGTGTGTGTAACCGATGATGGCGTGGAAGTTCTGACACGGACACCACGGAAACTGCACGTACGAGAGCCCGGAGGGATGATCTGATGCCGGATCGAGCGCCCGCCGCCGTCGCCTTTGATGGAGTCACCCGCCGCTATGGGGCTGTTACGGCAGTTCGGAATGTCAGTTTGGATATTGCGCCTGGCGAGTTCTTCGCGCTGCTCGGTCCCAGTGGTTCTGGCAAGACGACGCTGCTGATGCTTCTGGCGGGCTTCGATCAACCGAGCGATGGACGCGTCCTGATGGCAGACACGCCGATTTCCGACCTGCCGCCTCACCGCCGACGGATCGGGGTCGTGTTCCAGAACTACGCCTTGTTTCCACACATGACGGCGGCTGAGAATGTCGCCTATCCGCTCAAGATGCGCGGCGCGCCGCGCGGCGAGCGAGAGGCGCGAGTCAATGCCGCGCTGGGCATTGTCAACCTTGCCGACAGAGCCGACGCGTATCCTTCGCAGTTGTCAGGGGGGCAACAACAGCGCGTGGCACTGGCGCGGGCATTGGTATTCGGCCCCAGCCTGCTTCTGATGGATGAACCGCTCGGCGCACTCGATCGGCGCTTGCGGGATCAGATGCAGATCGAGCTCAAACGCATCCAGCATGAACTCGGCGTAACGGTGATTTACGTGACCCACGACCAGTCCGAAGCGATGGCGATGGCGGACCGGATCGGAATAATGTCAGGGGGGAAACTCCTGCAGGTGGCCGATCCCGAGACGATTTATGCGGCGCCTTCTAGCCATTTCGTCGCTCGCTTCATCGGAGAGTGTTCCATTTTGCGGGTACGGTCCATCGACGGCGGAAAGGGGTACGAGATCGGCCGATCGCGTCAGGCGCTGCCGCAGCCTGCAAGCGAGCCTTTTGATATCGTCGTTCGACCGGAGAATGTTTTCGTCCGGCCTACAGACCAGCCTCTCACAGAGGATGAATTCGGCGTAGCCGCTACAATCCGCGAGGTGACCTATCTCGGCGCAGGCTGGCGTGTGGCGTTGGAGCTTTCAGACGGACAGCTGCTACAGACGAGCGTTCCGCGCGGCCATGCGCTTTCGGGAAACCTCACGCCCGGCGTTGCTGTCATCGCACGATGGAGCCCCGGCTCCGTTGCCACTCTTCCCACTGAACAAACAACGTAAAACGGAACAGCAAGGAGAAACACATGGCATTAGCAAAACTTAACACCGGACTATCTGCTGCGATATTCTCAACTGGGCTTCTGTTGTCGGGCATCCCGTCCGCTGCGAGCGCCGCAGAAGTGGTGATTTCGTCATATGGCGGGTCGTTTCAGGAGGCCCAGAAGGTCGCCTTCTTTGATCCTTATGCCGAGGCTGCCGGGGTGACAGTCATCGACACAACCGGCACGGGCTATCCCAAGGTGAAAGCGATGGTCGAAAGCGGAAACGTTACCTGGGACGTGATTTCCGCTGATGGCGCGGCCTATGAAAATGAGGTCCAAGATGGGCTTCTGGAGCCGATCGACTATGCTATTGTCGATGCAACTGGCATCCCGGAGAATCTACGCCGGGAATATGGCGTCGGCTATATCAAGTTCTCTGAAAACCTCGCCTGGAGCAAGGATGCCTTTCCCGATGGGCTGACCCCATCTCAGTTCTTCGACCCCTCGGTCAAGGCGCGTCGGGTAATGCTCGACAAGCCCTATTACAATCTGGAATTCGCGCTGATGGCAGACGGCGTGCCGGCGGACGAGCTCTATCCGCTGGATGTCGACCGCGGCTTGAATGTCATCGACCGGATCAAGGACCAGCTCATAGGATTCAAATCCTCCTCCGACATTCAGGCGCTTATCCAGCAGGGCGAGGTGGAAGCCGCGCTTGGGCCGAATGGCCGGCTGAACAACGCAATCGATGCCGGCTCGAACTGGACTTATGGCTGGGACGCCTCGGTTGTGGCTGTCGAGTATTGGTCGGTCGTCAAGGGCGCGCCGGACAAGGATGAAGCCATGAAGTTCATCAATTTCGCTATCGCGCCGGAGCAGCAGGCGGCACTTACCCGTCAGATTCCCTACGGCCCAACCGATGCCGCCGCTCTTGATCTTCTTGAGCCGGCGATCGCGGAGAACCTGCCCAGCCACCCGGCCAATACCGATAAGGGTGCACTACTCGACTCGGCATGGTGGAATGAAAATCTCGATGACGTGAAGGCGCGGTGGGACGAATACGTTCTGCAGTAAACAAAGAGAAGGCGGGAGAGCAGGAAGATGGGGAGCGGGATGGGAAATCCGGAAATGATATGGTCGCGGTGGGGGCTTCTGGCGCCCACCGCCATCCTGCTGCTGTCGGTCTTTGTGTTGCCGTTGCTCTATATCATTCCCGAGGCGTTCCAAGGCGACGCGATGGGCCGCTTCGTCAGGATCGTCGAAAGCCCCGTCTACCGCAAGATTATCTGGACCACGGTGCGCATAAGCCTCGAAGCTACGGTCGTCACATTGATTGTGTCCTTTCCGCTCGCATGGATTTTCAGTCGTGCCAGCGGAATCAAGGCGCTGTTGCTGGGGTTGATCGTATTGGTGCCGTTCCTGACCAGCGTTTTGGTGCGTACCTTTGCATGGTTGGCCATATTGGGTCAGCGCGGCATGGTGAACTCGACCCTGCTGAGCCTCGGGCTTATTTCCGACCCGCTGCCTCTGCTTTTCAGTGAGCCCGCGGTGGTTCTGGCGCTTGTGCACTCGTCAATTCCGATGATGGTTTTCGCGCTTTATAGCGTCCTGCGCCGCATTGATGGTCGGATCCTGCTGGCGGCCCATACATTGGGCGCGCATCCAATACGTGCCTGGTTCGGCATGATCGTGCCGTTGTCCATCCGCGGCATTCAGTCGGGCGTGATCATCGTGTTTCTTTTTACGACTGCCAGCTTCATCGCGCCGGCATTCCTGGGCAATCAAAGACAGCAGATGCTGGCTCAGGTGATCCAGGCGGAAATCGAGCAGGGAGCAAACTGGTCCCTGGCCGCAGCGCTCGGTCTTGCGCTCGCCATTGTTGCAACCGTCATCGTCGTGGCCTTGTCCTTTGCCCTCGGCCACTTCGCGCGCTGGCAGGAGCCTCGCTCTGGCAAACCCGCCAAGGCGACAGGGTTGGAAGTGCCGATCGATCGGGACATCCTGCGCCTTCCCGTGATGCGGCCACCGTCCCGTTTCAGTTTCGCCGCCCTGTGGCGTTTCAGTTCGCTCGCGGGGGCGGCTTATCTTCTCCTCGTTTCGACCTTTCTCCTGGTGCCGCTGGTCGTCCTTTTTCCGGTCGCATTCAGCTCTGCGGATGTCCTCATTTTTCCGCCGCCAAGCTATTCTCTGCGATGGTTCGAAAAGATACTGGGCAGCTCGGAATGGATTGATGCGGCCTGGACCAGTGCCAGGATCGGCCTCGCGACATGTATTCTGACGCTCGTTCTTGCGACGCTGACCGTGCTTGGTTTCGGTCGGGGATTCCGGTTCAAGAGCGCCGCTGAAGCGCTTGTGCTCTCTCCCATGACCGTGCCCGCCGTGGTCTTTGCCCTTGGAGCCTATCTGGCCTTTTCGGAGATCGGCCTTGTGGACACCGAGCTCGGCATCACGCTCGCCCACACTGTGCTGATCTTCCCGGTTGTTTATCTCGTGGCGTCGGCAACATTCAGTTCCATCGATCCTGGCCTGTCGCGCGCGGCCGCCAGCCTCGGGGCCAATCCATGGTGCGTGTTTCGCACGGTTACCTTTCCGCTGTTATTGCCGGGTCTTGCCGTCGGCGCTCTTCTAGCGATGCTGCATTCATTCGATGAGTCGATCGCTTCCATCTTTCTGAGCAATCTGCGCGTGAAGACCCTGCCCCGGAAACTCTGGGAGGGTATCCGCTTCAACACCAGCCCGGAATCTGCGGCGGTGTCGGCAATGCTCCTGACGGTGACCTGTCTGGTCATTGCCGTCGGTATCTGCGTTCTTCTCTGGCGTCGCAGAAATGCGAGCATGCCGGGGATAAGCGCCCCCTGAGGCTTGCATAAAGCCAACTCCCTACGCGTCCCAATCCAAATCGCCATGCCGGCGCTTGCGCGCTGTGACCAATGCATGCGCGCTGAAACGAGAGGAAATACATAATGCAGATCATTGAGAACATGCGGGTATTCAATATTCGCGGCGGCGGCATGCATCCTGTGTTGGTCGAGTTGACCTCGAAGGATGGCATTAGGGGTTATGGTGAGGCGGCCGTCGCCTATGGTCTTGGTGCCGATGCTGCAGCGGGGATGCTGCGGGATTTGTCGCCGAAGGTGATTGGTGCGGACGCGGCTTTTCCGCGTCACGTCTGGCATGAGATCTACGACAATTCGTTCTGGGCCAAGGGCGGCGGGGCCGTCATCTTCGCCGCGTTGAGCGCGATCGATCAGGCGCTTTGGGATATCAAGGCCAAATCGCTTGGGGTGCCCGTGCATGAATTGTTCGGAGCGAAATTCGAAGGGGAGATCGACGTCTATGCGAATGGCTGGAGCTCGGCGCACAACGACGTCATGGGGTGGGCAAAATCGGCCGAGCGCCCACTCAACGACGGCTATCGACTGCTCAAGTGCTACCCGCTTGCCCATGAAGTCAACGGCGTGAGCCTGCGCCATGTCCAGCGCCGTCATCTCTCGGAAGAAGCGTTTAAACGCGCGGTTGACCGCGTAAAGACGCTCAGGAAAGTTGTCGGGCCCGATATCGGGCTGATGCTCGATCTCTCGGGTGGCCTCAACAATGATCAGCTTATCCGCTTCATGGATGTCTGCCTGGAGCTCGACTTGATCTGGGTCGAGGAGCCGTTCGATCCCTTCGACCTCAAGAATATGAGAAGCCAGTCCGGCCGGTGGCCAGTGCCGATCGCTGCCGGCGAGCGGGTTTATACGCGCCATGGGTTTCGCAATCTGCTCGACACGGGCGGGGTCGATATCGTCATGCCTGACGTCGGCAATTGCGGTGGGGTTTTCGAATTCGTCCAGATCGCCGCGATGGCCGAGGCCTACAATGCAAGGGTCTCCGCGCATAACTGCGCCAGTTCCCTGTTGACCGCAGCGTCGCTTCAGGTCGCTGCCGCCAGCGCAATGGCGATGCCTTTGGAAACCTATCCCTACTTTCCCGATAACAACAGCTATGTCCAGGTGCTGCAGAACCCGCCAGAGGAGGCTGTCTTAAAAGGCAAGGTCAAAATCTCGGAGGCTCCGGGCATGGGTGCTGAGGTTGCGTTAGAGGCCGTTGAGCCCTTTACTGCGTTCGACTACCGAAAAGACGTCGTATGACAGGTCTATCGGACGGGTTGTTTCACGCGTGAGCCCATCGCGCTGCTTGCTGAACGCCGCCCTTCCATAACGGTTTTTCGCCACGGCTTGGTCAGCGTTCGCTTCTTGGAATTTTCGCGAGAGCGGGAGATGCATCGATTGATCTTCCCCTCGGTGCGGGCGCGCGCCGCCGGGTAGCTCAGGAAGCGGGCATCTGGTCTGCGTTTTTCAGGCGGGTTTTCATAAGTCCTCCGCTCCGCTCCAGCACGGCATAACCGATCGTGGCGAACTTGCTGTTGACTTCCTTGAGCGCGGCGATCGTCTCCAGATGTTCATCGCTGGAGGCAAGGCTGGTCAGATTTCCGCCGCGCAGCCGCGCGAGGTGCTTCGCCCGGCTTTCGGCCTCAAGGTCGGCGACGTGCTGCTTCTGGCGAACCAACCGCTCGGCCGTGGCAGCATCGCCCTTCCATGCGGCCTCATGCGCGATCAATATTGTTTCGCGCACAGCTTCGACAAGGCCGGTAATCTCCGTATGGCCCGGAGTGAATGACGTGTCGTCTATTCAAATCCCTTCAAGACCTTTGGGCTGAAGGCGAAAGGTCGGAGGCTTATATTGCCGACCGGGGTGCCGACAGCAGCCAACCGTCGAGAGGGCAGAGCGTGCAGGTCGTGGTTTACCTGGCCGTGCTAAACACGGCTGCGTTTCGCTTCCAGATTGCTTCTGAACCGCGATCGAACGCGATATGTGGAACAGCAGCAGGCCGTCTCTGGAATATAGCGCGGCGCAGGGTGATCCTTGGGCAAGACCGAACCGCTGGCTGGGAGAAACAATGCGATCTATCTTGGTGGCCTTTTTGATGATGACTGGGGCGGTTGCCACGGGTGCTTCGGCTGCTGAGCCGAGACAGAGCGCCAGAGTATCGATGGGCGAACAGACCATTCTGGACTGCACGCCTGACGCCAATGTGGACAGTTGCTGGGAGGCCGGCGTGGCAGCGGAAAAGCATGGGGATGCTCAGGCGGCGCTTGCTGCCTATGAAGCGTCATTCAATGCGGGCTTTCAGGTGGGCGGCTGTTATGAAGCCGGCAAGATCTATTTCCTGAACGTCGCGCTTCGCGACTATGAAGCGGCGCAGGAGAGGATGGAAAGCGTTTGCGAATCCGACGATGTCGGGATTGGTCCCTATGCCTGCAAGTATCTCGGTATCATCTACCGCAACGGCCTCACCGGAGAGCCGCAGACCGATCGGGCCTTCGCGGAGCTTTCGCGCGCATGCTTCTTGCACAATCCCGCGCCGTTCATCGACGGAAACGGGTGCGAAATCCTCGCCGACAGCATTCCCGGCGCGGACGAGATGGGCGTGGACGCAGAAATATGGCAGCCTGAGTATATCGCCTATCTGGCCTATGTCATGGGCTGCAGCGACGACATGCCGGCGCTGTGCGACCGGGCGCTGGAAATCCACAGACGGGCGGTCGCGCAATCCGCGCGCTGGCTCGGCCGCTGCGCAGAGGACGTCGAGGCTGTGGGATTTCCAGGACAATGCGAGGATTTGAGCCGGGCAGCCTCCGTTGCCGACTATGAGCAGCGCCAGACGTTCCGCCGCCGTCTCGTGAGCATGTACCATCGCGCTACGGAATTCGCGGGATAGCGTGTGAGGGAAGCAGCGGATTGCCTGCGACAGGTTTGCGGGCAAATTGAAACGGCATCTCTCGCGTGGACCCGACGCGTGAGCGATCGGCAACCGGGTCGCCCGTGCGAACGATCGCAGGGCTGGACGGCAAACAGGCAAGGCAAGCACTCATGAAAATACTCTCCCTGCTGTTCGGCATCCTGCTCCTCATCGGAACATTTGTGTGGTTCTCCTATTTCGTACCCCTGGGCTGCGGGATGAACCCCACCGGATGCCATGAGGAGTTCAGCGTCTGGAGCCAGATCGGCCTCATCCATTTCTGGGCGCCGTTGGCCGTGGCGGCGGCGGCCATAATTTATGGAATCAGGCGCTCATAAAACCGGGGCTATCGCTCAGCACTGTCGAAAACCATGCGATTTGTTCGTGAGAATGCTGCGGGCTATAAGGTGCCGATGGCAGGATTCGATTTTTGCGTGGTGGTCGGATGAGGTTGGTTGTTCGCAGATTTGCGGCCGGTTTCGTTGCCGCGCTGATCGGCTTTCTCGCACGCCTGATCACCGCCGTTCGTGGTGTCCGGCACAGCGATGAGGCCTACACCGAGCCTTGTGTCTTTTATGCCAACCATGCGAGCCATGGCGACTTCATATTGATTTCGACTGTGCTTCCGCCGGGCTTGCGGGCCGTAACCAGGCCTGTTGCAGGAGCGGACTACTGGCAAGCCTCCCGTCTGCGCCGGTTCATCGGCGTCGACGCCTTCCGGTCACTCCTGATCGCCCGCAATGGCGAGCATGCCGATATCGATCCGATCTCTGCGATGGCGGAAGCGCTCGATCAAGGGTCGTCTCTGATCGTTTTTCCCGAGGGAACCCGCAACACCACCGAGGATAGATTGCTGCCGTTGAAGAGCGGCATTTTTCACCTTGCCGAAGCGCGGCCCGATGTCGACTTCGTGCCGGTCTGGATTTCCAACCTGAACAGAGTGTTGCCGAAGGGGGAATTCCTGCCGGTTCCGCTGCTTTGCGTCGTTCGTTTCGGAGCGGCTCTGCGCCTCGATCCCGGGGAGAACAAGGCGGCGTTTCTGGAAAGGGCGCGTGACCGGCTTCTGGCGCTTGCGGATGAGGACGAGCCCGTCCGCAGGCGTGAAACGGAGCAGCCATGAGCACGACCGCGATCCCGGAACTTGGATACATGCTGCTGGCCGTCGGGCTTATACTCGTCGTTGCCTCGGTCACAGGCTATGTGCTGAAGCGGAAATTTTCTCCTGACGGCGGCAATGATGCGATCGAGAACCTGAACGCCCGCATCCGCGCGTGGTGGGCCATGGTCGCGCTTCTCGGCATCGCTTTTCTGGCGGGAAAGACCGGCGTCGTTGTGCTGTTTGCGCTTCTGTCCTTCGCAGCACTCAGGGAATTCGCGACGCTGACGAACACCACGCGCGCCGACCATCGGGTTCTGCTCGCCGCTTTCTTCGTCGTCTTGCCGGTCCAGTATTACCTCGTCTGGGCAGAACGGTATGGCATCTATTCGATCTTCATTCCGGTTTACGCCTTCCTCTTCCTTCCGATCCTGGCGGTTTTGCGAGGGGATGTGGATGACTTCCTGGTGCGGATTGCGGAGACCCAGTGGGGCCTGATGATCTGCGTCTTCTGCGCGAGCCATGTCCCTGCGCTGCTCAGCCTGGACATACCGGGCTATGACGGGCGTAACATCCTGCTGATCGTGTTCATGATCTTCGTGGTGCAGATGAGCGATGTTCTGCAATATGTCTGGGGCAAGCTTCTCGGCCGGCACAGGATCGCCCCGCGGCTTTCACCTTCCAAAACGGTCGAAGGCTTTGTCGGCGGCGTCGCGAGCGCGACGCTGATCGGCGTGCTTCTCAGCTGGATGACGCCGTTTTCCATGCTGGAGGCGGGTTTGCTCGCCTTCGTCATTGCGCTTATGGGGTTCTTCGGCGGCCTGGTCATGTCGGCCATCAAGCGCGACAGGGGCGTGAAGGACTGGGGACATCTGATCGAAGGCCATGGCGGTTTCATCGACCGGCTGGATTCGGTCGTGTTCGCCGCGCCGATTTTCTTTCATCTCGTCCGGTTCTGGTGGTCGACCAGCTAGCACGGTATTTGTCATCTGGAATGCGGCCGCCGGCAGGGCGTGTCGACAGGTCGATCCAAAGAGAACCATGACGGAGGGGAGTAGCCATGCCCGACCTTGAACACCGTCGGCCCCTTGCCAGCCGGCAGACGGCCTGGGCGGCAGCATGTGTCCGCATGCTTGCCAAGACGCCGATCACCCCAAACCAGATTTCGTTTTTGAGCATGGTGATGGCGGGGATCGCCGGCCTGGCATTCGCGTTTTCCAGCGATGCGGTCGGGGCCTTGCAGATCGTCCTGTTGCTCGCAGCCGCGCTGTTTTGCCAGTTGCGCCTTCTGTGCAATCTGTTCGACGGCATGCTCGCGGTCGAGGTCGGTCGCGCGGCGGACGATGGCCCGTTCTGGAACGAAGCGCCCGATCGTGTTGCCGACACGCTCATCCTTGTCGGCGCGGGCTATGGGGCGGGCATGCCTGCGCTGGGTTGGGCGGCTGCGGCGCTTGCCATTTTCACGGCCTATCTTCGTGCCTTTGCGCAATCGCTCGGCCAGCCCGCCGACTACCGTGGCCCGATGGCAAAGCCCCAGAGGATGGCGACGCTGACGATTGCCGCATTGCTGTGTCTGACGGCACCCATGCTTGGGCTCTCCATCGGCTTCGTGCTTGAGGCAGCGTTGTGGCTGATCGTGTTGCTTGCGGCGGTCACCTGCTGGCGCCGGGGAAAACGAATCCGCAAGCTGCTGCGGGCCGAGGCCCGCCAACCGCAATAGACTGTTGAAGCGCGAAACCAGGAGAGAAGGGGAGGGCGGCTGAAAGGCGTTCTCGACAGGACCAAGGCAATCGCTCTCCAGAGTCAGCCGAAGCAGTGTGCCGGCCAGCGCCTTGATGATGGTTTCGTCCCTGCACCACGATTGTCGGCTGTGTGCCCCGACCACGCGTGTGTGGTCGTTTCCGTCTTTCGCGGACATCAGCAATCGTCTTGCGAAAGGCAGTATGCAACGACCTTTCGGCCGACGAAGCTTCGCTCGTCTGGCGTCTTCATGCCTTTATCTGACGGCCCGTTCATGGTCCTCCGCGAACTGGCGGGCGGCGAGCAGAACCGGCATCAGGGCCTGGCCGCGCTCGGTCAGGCGGTATTCCACCCGCGGAGGCGTTTCGCCGAAATCCGTTCGCAGGATCAGTCCGTCCGCCTCCAGCGCGCGCAGGTGCTGGGTGAGCATCTTTTGCGACACGTCAGGCATGTCGCGCAGAAGCTGTGAGCTTCGCAACATCTCGTCGGCATAGAGGCGAAACAGGATCGGCAGTTTCCAGCGTCCGCTGATCATCCGCAGGCAACGCGTCACATGCGCAACCGCTCCATCCGCGCCAAGGCAGGCGCTTCGATCCAGTTTGTTGACAGGCACCTTTTGGTGCGTTCTTGCGGTATCCATCGGGGCACTCCTAAATCACGGGCTCAACGTAACACAGTAAGAGGAGCCGGTTCATGGATCTACATCTTCAGGGCAAGATTGCCCTTGTAACCGGAAGCAGCAAGGGGATCGGCGAAGGCATTGCGCGGGGGTTGGCCCTGGAAGGCGCAACCATCATCGTTCACGGACGTGACGTAAACCAGGCGCGCGGCGTGGCGGAGAAGATCGAGGCGTCCGGCGGAACCGCGCATGTCGTAACCGGCGATCTCACCGATGCCGCTCAGGTCGAGGCAATGGTGTCCGCGGCCCAAGCCGCCGCTGGCGATATCGACATTCTCGTCAACAATGCGGGCGGTTCTAGCGGCGCGTCCGACTGGAGCACGACGGAGGCCGCTACATGGTCCGCAACCTATGACGCCAATGTGCTGGCGGCCGTGCGCGTGACAAGCGCCGTGCTGCCGTCCATGCGGCGCGCGCGGTGGGGACGGATCATCAATATTTCCAGCCTCGCCGGACTGATGCCGCCTGCAGCGAACCCGGATTATTCCTCCGCCAAGGCGGCGATGCTTGCGATGTCGGCCTCCATGGCGAAAGCCGTCGCTGCCGACGGCGTGACCGTGAACACGGTTTCCCCCGGCACAATCCACAGCGAGAAGCTCGACTTGAAGTTTCGCGAGGTCGCGCAAACCAGAGGCATCGCGCCGGATGCGACCTGGGACGAGGTGGAGGCCGCAGTCCTTCCGCTCTTTGCGGCGGTCCCCGTTGGTCGGGTGGGAACGCTGGAGGAGATCGCGGATGCCGTCTGCTTCCTCGCCAGCCCGCGCGCCGCCTACATCACCGGCTCGAACCTTCGCCTTGACGGCGGAATGCTGCCGACGATCTGAAACGGCCGCCCAAGGTCCCAACACTGTCAGGAAACAGCAATGAGCATCTTCGATCACATCAGCCTCAAGACCACGCGCCTCGCGGACATGCAGCGCTTCTACGAAAAAGCGCTCGCGCCGCTGGGCATAGAGAACAAGTTCTTTATTGATCGCCCCGATGGCGGGGTTGCCGGTTTCGGTCGGGAGCGCGTGGAACTTTTCATTATGGGCGCGACGGGGCTGGAACCGACCCCGCTTCATCTCGCCTTTCGTGCCAGGAACCGAGAAGAGGTGGCGGCCTTTCATGCCGGCGCCATCTCCGCCGGTGGCGCTGACAACGGTGCACCGGGGATACGCCCGAACTATCACGATGCCTATTATGCCGCTTTCGTCATCGACCCGGATGGCAACAATGTGGAAGCGGTGTTTCAAGGCCGCGAATGAGCGCGCAAACCCCAGGCATTTGGTCCGGCAACAGGAGCAACCGTTTGCCCTGCGGCCCCTATGCGATCCCTGCCGCTGCAATCGTTGCGGCCAGCATTGCGCCGCAGGCAAGGATGTCCAGCGGCAGGCGCGCCAGGCTTCGGCGCGTCCATCGCCTTGCAGCGGTTTCCGTCTCCGGACCGGGGGCCGCCTTTTCGAAAGCGAGCGCCTTCGGAATGAAATCGAAGGCCGACCAGAGCCGCATGACGGCGTGACTTGCCATCGCGACCAGAAGCCAGAACCGCACATCGGCAATGGACCAAGAAAGAGCAAGCGCGATGACGAGTAGCACTTCGAAAGTCGCGTGTGCCGGTATCCAGAAGCGCTTGCGCGATATGCCGCCATGATCGGGCTGTATCAGGTCCGGTCGTCGAGGCCAGGCGGGATCAATCACACCGACCTCGTAGAGGCCGCCGCCGAGGCCGATGAAGGCGAGCGCTGTGGCGAGAGCGGTTGCAAAAAGAATGAGGTCTGTCATCAAGGGCTGCTCCTTGGTTCGTCTTCTCAATTGGGGGCGAAGCGGATGAGAGCGTTCTCCATCAGGTCGGAGACGGTGTTTATTCTGAACGCTGCCGATCGCGACCCGGCTTTCCGCTCGCTGCTGCGGTCAAACGGTCAAGGTGATGCCCGAAGCTCGCAAACGCGCGCTCTGCCGTTTGCTGGCCGACGAGAACCGCGGTTCCGAGGCCGTGTATCAGGGATATCAGGATGGTTGCTTCGATCTCGCTGTCGAGAGCGGGATGAAACGCGCCGTCGGATTTTCCCTTCTCCAAAAGCGATGCGATCCGCTCCTGCTGCCGGTCGGGTCCATCCACGAATGTCCGGTCCGAAATCTCCGGGTCGGTCACCGCGAGCATCGCATAGGAGGTCCAGAGCAGGTGAAACTGGCGACTATCGTGATCGGTGGGAAGCGCAACGGCGAAATAGGCCTCAAGCGTGGCCCGCGTACCGGGCGACGGCCCAAGACTTTGAAGACGGGCACTCAGGCGTTCATTGCTGATGGTCTCGAGAGCGTCGAGGCCCGATTGCATCAGCCTGGCCTTGGTCTCGAAGTAATACTGCACCGATCGCAGCGAGATCCCGGCTTCGGCGGCAACGCCGCGCAGGGAGACGGCATGCAATCCCTCACGCGCGGCGAGGCGCATGAAGGCTTCCAGGATCATGGAGCGACGTTCGTCGTGGTCGACGGTTCGTGGCATGGGCGGCCGGCCTCGCTTATGAGGATTTTTTGTGGTACGACTGTATCATAAAGATTCGCCATTGTCACCTTTCGCACGCGTTGAACGCCATGTCGCTTTCACCTCCCCAAATCTCAGGCCGGCTTTGGGCTGTCGCCGCCATCACCGGCTCCGGCGCTTTCATGGCCATGCTCGATTCGACCATCGCCAACCTTGCGCTGGAAGCCATCCGTTCCGACCTCGCTGCGCCCTTGTCTTCCGTTCAGTGGGTGGCGACCGGCTATCTGATCGCACTCGCCGTTTCGCTGCCGCTCACCGGCTGGCTCGGCCGACGCTTTGGCGACGGTCGCCTCTGGAAAGCCAGCATTCTTGCCTTCGTGCTCGCTTCGATCGTTTGCGCGTTCGCTGAGACCGTGACGCAGCTGATCGTGGCGCGCTGCCTGCAGGGGCTTGCTGCCGGGCTGATGGTGCCCGCCGGTCAGGCGGTGCTGGCATCCACCGCCGAACGGCGTCAACTTGGGCGGCTCATGGGGATCGTGGGGTTTGCCATCGCCCTTGGGCCGGCCCTGGGACCAGCCTTTGGCGGCGTGCTGATCGATACGGGCTCCTGGCGGTGGCTGTTTCTGATCAATGGGCCGGTGGGTGCAGCAGCCCTGATCGGCGCCGCGCGTCTGGTGCCGGCCGGTAAAAGGTTGAAGGAGGCTCGGATCGACGCGCGCGGACTGATGCTCATCGGTTTCGGCCTCCCGCTGCTGCTTTACGGCGCGGCGGAGATCGGATCGAGCACTATCGGCATGCTCTCCTTGGCAATCCTGTTCCTCGGGGCTGTTTTGACGTCCGCCTTTGTCGTCCACGCCATCCGAACGCCCGATCCCCTGATCGATGTCGCCCTTCTTGCGCGGTCGGGTTTTTCCGCGCCAGTCGTGACGGCCGGATTGACCGGCGCGGCCATGTATGGCGGATTGCTGCTTCTGCCGATCTACCTGCAGAGGAGCCTTGGACAGACGTCAACGGAAGCCGGCCTGATGCTCATGGCCATGGGCCTTGGCTCCGCCTGCATTCTGCCGGCAGCGGGAGCGTTGACCGATCGCTACGGACCAAGATGGGTATCGCTGACCGGATGCGGGTTGTTGGTCATAGCGACA
Source organism: Martelella sp. FOR1707 (assembly GCF_053484265.1). NCBI lineage: Bacteria > Pseudomonadati > Pseudomonadota > Alphaproteobacteria > Hyphomicrobiales > Aurantimonadaceae > Martelella > Martelella sp. FOR1707. The sequence continues at coordinate 633,226 of NZ_JBAKFP010000001.1, forward strand.
CTTCCTTTCCTTGCCTCCGCCGCTATCGCTCTTCCCGCGATCATCGTTGTTCTCGTCACACGCGGAGCCGGCCTGGCTCTGGCCCAGATGCCTGCGATCACGGCTGCTTATAATCAGGTTGACGAGACCAGAACCGCTGACGCCGCGACGCTGATCAACATCGCCCAGCGTCTGGGAGGTGCGTTGGGCGCGATTGCCATGGTCGCCGCCATCGAGCAGTTCGGCGTCTTTGCATCGGCGACAGCTTATCGGATCGCGTTCGGAACGCTGGTCGTCATGTCTTTCGGCGCTTTGCTGGCTGCGACACGCATAAGGGAGCGCGGCCAGGACAAGTGAGCTCTGAGATCAAGACATTTGCTGGCCCGACAACGGAGGACAATCATGGGACATCCATATGACGTGGAAAATGCGACGCGGCTGCATGTCGAGTGGTGCCGGGATCTGATCGATCGCACCAACCTCACCACGACCAACCAGACCGAACCACTCATGCGCGCGGTGATGTTCGAATTGCGGCGGAGCATCGCTCCCGGCGCTGTTATCGCGATGGCGAATGCGCTTCCAGCTCTGGAGCGTGGAATTCTCCTTGCCGATTGGTCGCTGGATTACGAACCCGATCCGCCTCCAAGTGCAGAGGTCTTTCACCAGCGCGTCTATCAGAGGGTGAAAGGACACCATTCGCCGCCGGAATCATTGACTGCCGATGTCTTCTGGCTTTGGGCTCAAAAACTGCCTCAGAAAAAGGCGGATGCGGTTCGCAAAAGCCTTCCGCCGGCGCTGGTGAGCTTGTGGCCCGATCCATAGCGCCGCCGCCTGGCCATCGGGCTACGGCGGCGGTTTCGTCACTTCATCAGGCAACGCCCGTGGGGACCAGAGTTTCCAAGCGGATAGCAATCACACCGCGAGTTGCTGGTTCAAATCCCTTCAAGACCTTGATGCCGTCTATCAAGACGAGCCGTGTAAAGAGAACAGCCGTGCCGGGTTTTGGAACCGCGCCGAATGGCTGTTTGTGATCAGATGCCGAAAACCGATTGTCATTCTGCGCGGCAGCAGATTCTCGCGCGCTTTAAACATATCAGAGACTTACCTGCCGATCGGCGACCTCGGCTAATGATCGAGCATCACCTCTTCATGTCACAGCAGTCCCTCCTGTTGGGCCTGATAGACGGTTCGAACGCTTGGGCGAAAGCCCAGGCTTCGAGCAAGAGAAGCATCGACCTGCAAATACCAAGGGTTTGCCAAAGGCTCGGCGCTCGGCTCGATCCGGGTGCCCAGCAAGCTCAAGAGCTCGTAGACGGACGTTGGCGCGTCATCCGAAACATTTACGACGCGCCCGTTAAACGCGCCCTCCAGTGCCAACTGGATTGCCGTGGCTATGTCGCGATGGTGGATCGTGCTCATGCGCTGCGCCGGGTGCCAGGCGCCGACATGTTGGGGAAGGGACTCAAGATGTCCGTCTCCGTCGCCATAGACGAACGGGAACCGGATGATTGACCAGTTCAAGCCGCTATCGCGCAACTCCTTCTCTGCCGCCACCTTGCTCGCGGGGTAGGCGTGCTGTGGATCGACCTCGTCGTCCTCCCGTCCCGGATGCGGATTGTCGGCATTGTAGACATGGCTGGTGCTTGAGAGGATGAACCGGGCGTCGGGAGCATGAACCTTGACGGCGGCAATCAGGTTGCGTGTCCCAACGAGGTTGCTTTTCCAAATGAGATCGGTTTCCTGGGTCCGAAACACCGCCGCAAGGTGCACGACGGCAGAAACGCCGCTGAGGGCGTACGGCAGGGTCGACGGGTCGAGAATGTCGCCCGTTACGGCCTCCGCGCCCGCTGGGCAGGTCTTGCCGGCGCGCAACAGGACACGGCAGTTAACGCCGGCTTGGGCCAATCGTGGAAGAAGACGTTCGCCAACAAGCCCGGTGGCGCCGGTTATCAATACCGTCATGGATTCAATCCTTTCGCGACAGGGTTTGCAGTCGCTCGGTTGCTGATTTGAGGACACGGATGGTGGTGTCCAGATCGGCTTCCTCAACGCCGCCGAAAGCGGCTTCCTGAATGAAGGAAAGGTCCGGAAGTTTGCGCCACAGCGCCTCGCCTGCGGCTGTCAACGTCAGCAGACGCTGGCGCTGGTCCTTGCCGCTCGCGGTCTGCTCGACCAGGTTTTTCCGAACCAGGGTGGCGATGATCCCGCTCAGCGTTGCCCGCTCGAGTTCGAGGGCACGGCCGAGATCGCGCTGAACGGAGGGGCCGTTATGCGCAAGATGCCAAAGCACATACCATTGCGTGGAACCCAAATCGTATGGCCGCAAGGTCGCGTCCATGAGGGCGCGGCCGGCGAAATAACATCGCTTGGTCCACATCGCCACGGATTGGTGGGCGCCAGCCTCATCGTGCATATCAGTGCTTTCTCGCTGTAATGTTCGCTACCATACAATAATTGCAAGGTAGCAAACAAATGTCAAGGTCGGCATGCGTCAGCCTCGGGAGCCAGCACTGGCGATGCTCAAACAGGCAGGGGATTCAGGCAGTATGGGGTTTCGGCCCAGAACAGTTCAGCAACGCACGCCAGTTCCGCCGGCGTGGATCGAGGGGGGCGCGTTGAGGATGGAGGTTCTCAAGGCATTGCGCTTTGCCCGGTCGCGCGCCCCGAACGCCCATCAGGATGTCATGGACGGGCGGACCGCCACCGCTTCACATGATCGACAAGCGCCCGAAGTTTCGGCGCCAGGTTGCGCCGGCTGGGGTAGTAGAGAAAGAAACCGGCAAAGGGAGGGCAAAAGTCCTGAAGGACGGGGACCAACTGGCCGGTTTCGATATACGGCCTGAATGTATCCTCCATGCCGAAAGTGATGCCGCCGCCGGCGCAGGCTGTCCGGATCATCAGCCACATGTCGTTGGTGGTGATCCGGGGATCGACGGCCACGTCGAACTCGTGTCCATCCTCGCCGAATTCCCAACGATAGGGGGCGCTTCGCGGCGTCGGCCGCCAGCCGATACAATGGTGCGCCGAGAGATCCGAAGGGTGTTCGGGCTGGCCGAAACGTTCGATGTAGGACGGCGCTGCAAAGGCGCCCTGGCGCTGCTCGCCCGACACCGGCACGGCGATCATGTCCTGATCGATGACTTCGCCCAGGCGCACCCCGGCATCGTAGCCTTCCGCAATGATGTCGAACGCCTCGTCGGTGACAGTCACATCGATCCGGACGGCCGGGAAGGCCTCCGCGAAATGCGCCAGAAGCGGTCCGGAGATGAACTGCTCGGCAATGGAGGACACCGCCAGTCTCAACAAACCGCTCGGTGCGCTGTCCCGGTCTGCCGCTACCTCAAGCGCCAACCCGACTTCGCAAATGGCCGGCGCCACCCGCTGATACAGTTGTTCGCCGGCCTCCGTCAGGCTGACGCTGCGCGTCGTGCGCTGGACGAGCGCGACGCCCAGCCGGTCTTCGAGGCGGCGGATCGCCTGGCTGACCGCAGGCCGCGTGACGCCCAAAGTCTCGGCGGCCACGCGAAAGCTCCGCGCTTCGGCCACGGTCAGAAAGACAGAAATGCCATTCAGATCGACGATCATTGGTTAGAAATAGTTACCGCAATAGTCACCATTGGGCAAGTTGTTCGTCCGCGTTGGCGCATCTACCTTCCACATCACCAACAGGAGACAGCTGACATGACGCTGGAACAAGATTTGAAGGGCGCCTTGATCCCGGCCCCGCAGTGCATTGCCTGTCAGCAGCTTATCGGCAGCATCCCCCCGCACTCGCAATCACCGATGTACCGCGCAGACAGGCATCGAAACCTCAAGACCGAAACACTCCAAGGAGCAAGACCATGCGACAACAGGCTTATGCAGCACTCGTTACCGCCGCCCTTTCCGTTCAAACCGCAGAAGCACAGGAAGCCAATATGCAACCGAACCATCCTTATGCCGGCATGTGGGTCACCGACGACAACCGCGTGCGTCACGAACTTCTGCCGAATGGACGCTACGTCGAGGCCCGGGGCCAGCGCGAGCGCGCCTATGAGGGCCGCTACGAAGTCGACGGCACGCATATCGAATACTGGGACGACACCGGGTTCACCGCCGACGGAGATTTCGTCGATGAGAACACATTGCACCACGGCGGCATGATTTTGCGCCGCACGCCGTGACCCACGATGCGCAGATTCAATGGCTCTGCGCGGATTGACGCGTGCCGCAAACCCTCCTCCCGCACCACCCTTGCAGGAGCGAAGCAGCACGCGTCGTCACCCGATCATCGGCCGCGATCCACTTGTCTCAATATGTCGACGAAGGCGCGAAGCGGTGACGGGACGTGCCGGCTGCGCGGGTAATAGAGCGCCAGTCCCGGTATCGGCGGGCACCACTCATCCAACAGGGTGATGAGTTGGCCCGATACCAGGAAAGGCCGGGCGACGTCTTCCGGCACATAGGCGATGCCAATGCCGTCAACCGCCGCCTGAACGAGAAGATCATTGTCATCAAGTGAAAGATTGCCCGGAACATCGACAACGATTTCGGCGCCGCGCTTTGAAAATTCCCAGCGGTAGCGCTTTCCGCTCGGTAGACGCTGGCGGATGCAGGCATGTCCATGGAGATCATCCGGCGTCTTCGGGACGGTTTTGTCCTCCATGTAGGATGGAGCGGCTGCCGCCACAAAACGGACGTCTCCTCCGAACGTCACCGCGACCATGTCTTGCGGGATCGCCTCCAGCAAGCGCACACCGGCATCGAAACCCTGTTCCACGATGTCGACGAGCCGGCCTTCGGACACAAGATCAAGCTCGACGGCCGGATAGCGATCGAGGAACCGCGGCACGACCGTGTCGAGAAGGATACGGGCACCGCTCTTGTTCGCGTTGATCCGCAGCATTCCGCTCGGAGTGCCACGCTCTTCCGAGAGCGTGTCGAGCGCCCGGTCGAGGTCCTGAAGCACGGGATCGAGGTTCTCAAGCAGGCGTGCCCCGGCCTGGGTCAACGACACGCTGCGGGTTGTCCGGTTGAAAAGCCGCACGCCCAGCTTCTCCTCCAGCCCGATGATCGCATGGCTGAGGGCAGAGCGCGAAACGCCGATTTCATCCGCAGCGCGGCGGAAACTCCGGTGGTTGGCCACGGCCGCAAACGCGGCCAGATCATTGAGGCTGGGACGCGTCATTCGTGAATTATCCTCACAGGCTCATCTCATATTGGAAATCTTATATCACCAAAGATGACGCTTTACATGAGGACGAACAGAAAAGGAGATCACATGCACAAGACATGGTTCATCACAGGCGCCTCTTCGGGCCTCGGTCTGGAAATGACGCGGCAACTGCTCGCCGCCGGCCACAAGGTGGTCGCGACCACCCGCCGGTCCGGAACATTGTCCCAGCTCGAGCAGGACTTCCGCGAGAACCTGGATGTCGTTCAGCTCGATCTGACGGAACCCGAGGGCATTGTCGCTGCCATTGAAAATGCCTTTTATCGGCACGGCCATGTTGACGTGTTTGTCAGCAATGCCGGCTATGGCCTTTTCGGCGCGGCCGAAGAACTGACGAACGCCGAGATCGACCGGCAGATTGCCACCAATCTCGCTGGTTCCATCCATCTGATCCGCGCGGCGCTCCCGATGCTCAGGAAGCAAGGCGGCGGACGTTTCGTCCAGGTCTCCTCGGAAGGCGGGCAGATTGCCTATCCGGGCTTCAGCCTTTATCACGCAACAAAGTGGGGAATTGAAGGCTTTGTCGAATCCGTCGCGCAAGAAGTCGCTCCCTTCGGCATCGACTTCGTCATCGCCGAGCCGGGGCCGACGGGCACGAATTTCGGGGCCAATCTTGTTTGTGCGCAGCCCATGGATGCCTATGTGGAAACTCCCGCCGGCGCCGTCCGCCGCGCGATCGGCGATGGCAGCTTCGAGATAAAGGGCGATGCCGCCCGGACCGTGGCAGCAATGATTTCAGCCGCCGAGAGCGAGGCGCCGCCATTGCGACTGGCGCTGGGAAGCACGGCCTATGCCTCTATTTCACAGGCCCTTTCCGCACGCTTGCGCGCCGTTGAGGCGCAGCGAGAGGTAGCGGATTCCGCCGACCGGCAGGCTCCCTGAACCGCAATGCCGAAACCAGGAACATCATCAAGAGGAGACAAACAGGCCCATCCGGAAACGCGTCCTGGCCATCGTCTTCACCATCGGGTGTTCACTTGCCTTTGCCCAGACCCCACCAGAAAACCAGATGGCAGGTGCATGCCGGATGATGTCGGCGACGACAAGCCCTGGTGGCCAAGACATCCCGGCTTATGGAACGAACGGGCTTCTGGCTGCCTCCCAGTCATAGCGCTTCATGTGATCGAGGAACGCCCGCATGGCCGCGCTTGGGAGGCGGCGGTTGGGGTAGTAGAGAAACCAGTGGGGCAGCAGGAGACTCCAATCGGAGAGGAGTTCCACCAGCCGCCCCGTCAGGATATGGGGCCTGGCGTAGTCATCGAATAGATGTGCGATCCCCCGACCGGCCAGCGCCCCTTGCAGTTCGTTATGGGCGGTGCTGACCGTCAGGCGTCCTTCGGGCGAGATTTCCATTTCTTCGTGCCCGTCTTTGAACCGCCATGTGGCCAGAGTGCCGCCCGGAAATCTGCGCTTGATGCAGTCGTGATTGATCAGATCGCCGGGAGCCTGCGGCTGGCCGTGCCTCTCGATGTAGTCCGGCGAGGCAACGATCGCATAGCGAAGCGCCGGTCCAAGCGGCAGCGCAATCATATCCTGTGCCAATTGCTTTCCGAACCGGACGCCGGCGTCGAAGCCTTGCGCGACGATGTCGATCACTGCCGCATCGCTGATGAGCTCGATCTTGACGTCCGGATAGAGACGCATGAAGTCGAAGGCCAGCGGACAGAGAAAATGATCGATGGCGGGCGCGGGCGCATTGATCCTCAATGTCCCCGATGGATTGTCCCTCAATTCGTCGACCTCAGCGATAGCAAGCCTGATATCGCTCAATGCCGGCGCCAGGCGTTGCAGAAGGCGCTGTCCCGCCTCGGTCGGGGATACGCTTCTCGTCGTCCGATTGAGGAGGCGAATGCCGAGCGCTTCCTCCAGGCCATTCATCGTCTGGCTGAGGGCCGAGGAGGAAACCCGTCGCTCGAGCGCTGCCGCGCGGAAGCCGCCACAGCGGACAATCGCGACAAAAACATCAAAGCTGTCCAGACGTATCGGATCCATTGCGAAGCATGCCTTATCAGGCTGGTCTTTATTGACATGCTTATCAGGACAATAGGCCTGTGTCATCCTTTCCTGAATGATATCCAGGCGCAACGGCTGCTGCCTTACTCACCGATGAATGGCGGCCGCGCATGCCCAACACGGAGGAAAGACCGAATGAGTGCCTTCACCCTCAACAGACGAACCATCATGCTGTCCGCTGTCGCCGGCGCGTCGAGCATGCTGCTCCCCAGCCTGGGCGGCTCCGGCAGGGCTGCCGCGCAAGGCATGCCTGCATTGCGCGGCAACACAGGTCACTACCGTTTCCAGGTGGGCGAGATCGTCGCCACCGTTCTGAGCGACGGCATTATCCAGGGCCCGCCGCAGGTCTATGCGAGCAACGCCCCGGAAGCCGCGTTGCAGGAGGTTTTGCGTCAGGCTTTCCTGCCGACCGATCACATGACGCTCAATCTGAACACGCTCCTGATCGAGACCACCGGTCGCCGGATCCTCATTGAAGCCGGCGCCGGCGCGACCATGGGACCAAATGGCGGGCGGATCTTCGACAACCTCGCTGCGATCGGCCTCGGCCCCGAGGATATCGATGCGATCGTCATCTCCCACACCCACCCAGACCATGTCGGCAATTTGAAAGCCGCAAACGGCGGCAAGGCCTTCCCCCGCGCCACGGTCTTCGTGCCGAGGGCCGACTGGGATTTCTTCGTCCGCACCGACCCTGACCTGTCCTACATGCCGGTTCCCGAGGAGTTCCGCCTGCGGTTCGCCTCCAACATCAAGGACAGCCTCGAACCGGTGATGGACGATATCGAGCTTTACGAAGCCGGCGCCGAGATCATGCCGGGCCTGACGACGATCGTTGCCTCCGGACACACGCCCGGCATGGCGACCTTCCTCGTTCATTCGGGAAGCGACCAATTGCTGCTGACGGCTGATCTTGCCTACCACCCGGTCGTCAATGTCGATCGCCCCTGGCTTCCGGGTCCCGACCGCGACAAGGAGACTGCGCTCGCCTCGCGCCGTCGCATCTTAGACCGGGCGGCGGCAGATCGCATCCCGGTGCTCGGCTTCCATTTTCCTTTCCCCGGCCTTGGCCATATGCTGAAGACCGATGCCGCCTATGCCTGGGTGCCTGCCAACTGGCAGTTTTGACGCGCCGGCAAGCCGAGAGGTTTCAAGACCATGTCGCTCAACACCAGACGTTCCTTCCTGTCGGCCTTTCTGGCTCTGCCTCTCATCGATGCGGCCAGAACGAAGGCCTTTGCGCAGGAGGCTCCCGAACTGCCGCTGACCCGCGCATGTGATGATGGAGACGAACGCACGCTCGAACGGGAAGCCGGGCCATTCTTCAAACCGAATTCGCCGCTCAACAGGGATCTCTATCCCGATGCACCCGGAGGCGAGCGGATAACCGTCGCCGGCTTCGTCCTCGACAATCGCTGCCGCCCGCTTGCCGGCAGCCTCGTCGAGATCTGGCACGCGGACGAAAATGGAAACTATGACAGCGTCGGCTTCCGTCTGCGCGGCCATCAATTCACTGACGCGCAGGGCCGCTGGTGGTTCAACACCATCGTGCCCGCGCTTTATCCGGGCCGCACCCGCCACTTTCATTTCAAGGTTCAGCGTCCCGGCGGGCGCGTCCTCACCACGCAGCTTTATTTTCCCGGGGAGCCCGGCAACGCCCGAGATCGGCTCTTTCACGAGACCCTTCTGCTCGAAATGAGGGATACGGATGATGGTGGTTTCGGCCAGTTCGATTTCGTCGTTTGAGGAATGGTCACCATGTCGAAACGCGATCCGCGCCGGGCTCATTGTCTCGCGCTGACGGCAGGGGCGAGGACTTCGCGGCACCACGTGCGGAAATCGGTCGGCGCCGGATTCGGGTCCGGTCTCCCGACACGTCGGTCCAGTCCTTCATTCTTCGCTGTCAGCATCTCGATCATCGCCTGTGCCATGCCCTCGGAGGCGCCATGAGCGAGCGTCATGTCGTGCATCGCGCGCATCGACATCTCCTGAAACCGTATGGGACGCGCCAAGGTCTCGCTCATAACGTCCGCCATCTCGCCGAAGGAGATATCCTCGGGCCCCATCATCGGAATTGTATCCACACCGGTCCAGGTGGTGTCGGGCAGGAGGTTTGAGGCAACGGCAGCGACATCACGTGTGGCGACGGCCGTTACGGGGAGGTCGGCCGGCGACGGCCAGTAAAACACGCCGTTGGCGGCGATGCTGTCGATCTGCCGAAGCAGATTTTCCATGAGCGACCCGCAGGCAAGTGCGCGATAATGAACGCCAGTCTCGGCAATCATGTCGTCCAGGGCCAGCGTGGCGGTGACATGGCCGGCGGCCCGCGGCCATCCGCGTCCCAGCGCCGATATGCCCACCACGCGCTTTACGCCATGTGCCGCCATCGCCTCGCAGCCCGCGCGGGAGAAGTCGACATAGGCAGCCATCGCGCTTTCCGCTTTCATGTCGCCGGGCGGTAGCCAGAAGACGGTGTCGGCACCCTCGAATGCGCGTGAAACCGGTTCTGCATCACCATGAGAGCCGACAACGACCTCAACCTTATTGCGCAGCATGGCCGGAATCTGCTCGGGATGGCGGGCAATCACCCGAACCGGATCTGATCCGGCCACAATGTGTTCGAGAACCTGTCGGCCGATATTGCCGGTCGGAGTGGTTATGACGATCATTGTCGAATTCCTTTTGTTTCCTGGCGGTTTTTCGCTCGTCGGGAAGTTAGGCTCGAGGGCTCGAACGATACATGCTATGAAATTCGGATTTTCATCGCGATCGTTCGAAAAATGCCATGGACCCATTGTCTCAAATCGTATCGACCCTGAAACCCAAACATCTGCGCGCCGTCGGACTGGAGGCAGGGGGCGCCTGGTCCCTGGCGTTCGGACCCTATGAGGGCATCAAGTTCAATGCCGTGATGAGGGGCGATTGCTGGCTGTCGATGGACGGTCGGGCCGCACCGCTGCGCATTTCCGCCGGCGATTGTTTCCTGCTGACACAGGGCACACCGTTTCGACTGGCGACCCACCTTGAAGCGCCTTCGATCGATGCCGCCAGTATTCTCGGGCCGCTTAGCGGCGGCGCCACCGCGCGGCTGAATGAAGGGGACGACTTTCTGCTGTTCGGCAGCCGGTTCATTCTCGATGGTGAGCATGCACGGTTTCTGCTGAATTCGCTGCCGCCGCTGGTTCACATCAGGGCTTCCGATCACGACGAAACACTGGCCTGGGCGCTGCAGCGGCTGCAACGCGAACTCAAAGAAGAACGCGCGGGCGGCACGCTTGCGGTGGATCATCTCGCGCATTTGATGCTGATCGAAGTTCTGCGGCGCTACGTCGCCAACGGGGCGCCGGACACGATGGGCTGGCTGCGGGCCCTGTCGGACGGCCGGATCAGCCGGGCCTTGAGCCTGATGCACGATCAACCTGAGCGGCGCTGGACATTGACCGACCTCGCCGGCAAGATCGGCATGTCGCGCACCAGCTTTGCGGTCCACTTCAAGGCATGCGTCGGCCTGCCGCCCCTTGAATACCTGACCCGCTGGCGCATGGTCCTGGCGAGCGACCATCTGGTTAAATCCGGGACCAGCATCGCCGCCGTTGCATCCGCGCTCGGCTACGAGTCCGAGAGCGCTTTCGGTGCGGCGTTCAAGCGTGTGATGGGGTGTTCGCCCCGCAAGTACGCCAGATCCCGCGCCGTCAACGCTCAAGGCTGAGCGGGATCGCGCGCCTTTCGCGTTCATCCAAGGCGCTTTGAGGCGTTCGTGAGGCCGGTACATCGCCGACAATGCGCGGCGTCCCGCGGCGCTGGATCCGGTAGACGGCGGCGGGCGGCACGTTTGCAAAGGTCCCCCCGATATAGGTGGCCTTGAGGCCGAGCCGGTCGAGAAGCCGGCGCGATACCGGGCAGCGCGGCCCATAGGTGAACTGATAGAATGCGCCGCCGGGGCGGAGCTGGGAAAATGCGCCCGCCAGGATCGCATAGACGGTTCGCGGCGGCATCGACAGCAGCGGCAAACCACTGATGACGGCGCCGACCGGGTATCCGCCGAACAGATGGACATCACGCAGGCGCGTCGCGTCCATCCACACCGTCTTCGCGCGCGGAAAATCCGCCTTCAGCTGCGCGGCGAAGGCCTTACCAGATTCGACGAGCGCGAGGTTTTCCTCGTCCACCCCGCGCGCCAGAAGCGCACGGGTGAACACGCCCGTGCCGGGACCGAGTTCCAGCACCGGCCCGGTTGTCACTGAGACCTCCGAGACGATCAGGGCGGCCAGCGCCCGTCCGGATGGCGTTACGGATGCAACCCGAAGCGGTTCTGACAGCCAGGCGCGGAAGAAGCTCAGTCTCTCGGTTGCGTCTTTCAGCATGTCGGATCCTCCAGGACGGAAGGGCTATCGGGACCGTGTCGAGCGATCGCATCGACCGGACCTGCCAGCGGCACCATTGCTCAAACCTCCGCAGCGAGGCTGGCCCCGCCCAAATTGGGGTGGAGACCTGCTTCTGCCGCCTTGGCGAAATCGACGTCCGCCAGCGTTTCCGAGATCTCCCAAAGCCGGCGGGCCACCTGCTGGTCCAGCGCGGCCGCGGGGATCGCCGCCTCGCCGGGATGGCCGCGCGTTTCGGATAGCCTGTCGGGACCGTAGTACCGGCCGCCGCTTGCCTCCGGCGCCGTTGCCGCAAACAATGGGGGCAGGGCGCCCTGGGCAGCCGGCTGAAACAGAAACCACAGGAAAGACCGGTAAAGTCCCTGGGCGCTGTATCGTCCGGGGGCGTTGTGCAGAAGGTTGGTTCGCGAAATCCCGGGATGGGCGGCGATGCTCGTCAGGCCCCAGCCGGCCGCCTCGCTTCGGCGCTGAAGCTCGAGCGAAAACATCAGGCAGGCAAGCTTGGATTGGGCGTAGAACGGCATCGGCTTGTAGGCTCTCTCGGCCTGAAGGTCGTCGAAAATGATGGCTGCATCTCGGCGCACGGCGATACTGGACAGGGTAACCACACGCGGATCCTGTCCTCGCCTCAGCAATGGCAGCAGATGCGCGGTCAATGCGAAGTGGCCGAGATAATTGGTCCCGAACTGAAGCTCGAACCCGTCCGCCGTCGTCTTTCGTTGCGGCGGCGTCATGACAGCCGCGTTGTTGATCAGCGTGTCTATCCGCTTCCGGCTGTCGCGCAGCCGCTGCCCGAATGCGGCGACCGAGGCGAGATCCGCCAGATCGAGGGGCTCGAAGCACACGCGCGCCTGGCCCGCCAATTTCCTGATCTGGGCGACGGCTTCGCTTCCCTTGTGCGCGTTCCGCCCGGCGATAATGACCTCGGCGCCAGCGCCGGCCAGGGCAAGCGCAGTCTGGAAGCCGAGGCCGCCGGTGCCCGTGACGACGATTGTCCTGCCGTTTTGAGGCGGCATGTCCTGAGCGGTCCAGTTCTTTTCCATGCGGAAATCCTTTCGTAGCGTTTATGCGGTCATTTCTGAAGGAAGTCGGCAATGCGCCGGTTTGCGACGAGAAGGGCAAGGCCCGACAGGATGCTCGCGAAGGGCACGATCAACAGGCCCAGCGCCAGACCGTTCGGAATGTCGGCCGCGCTGGCAGCGTCGCTGACAATGCCCACGAACAACGGCCCGAGCGCCGGTCCGACAAGGCTGCTGCCGATCATCACGAGGCTGGATGCCTGGGCCTGTCGACCCGGCCCGGCCACGAGATGCGCGGCGCCGAAGCCCCAGGGCAGCATGAACGAAAACGACAACATCGAGGGCACGAACAGGGCGATGGACATCCAGCCGACAGGGGTAAACAAGGCCGCCGTCGTGGTGACGCTCGCCATCAGGAACAGGATGGCGGGCGGGCCGAGAACCCGGCCGGAACCGGCGCGGACCGCGTGATCGAACCACCGACCGCCACCCAGCGTCCCGATAATCCCCATCAGCCCCTGCAACAGACCGAAGAAAACGCCGACCTCGGTTGCGGTGAAGCCATGGGAGCGGATCAGAAACGGAACCGAGAAAGCATAGAAGGGCGCTCCGGCAAAGCCGAGAAAGATCGTGGCCAGAAACAGCCAGCGGAAGGCCGGCGACGACAGGAGCGCAAGACATGTCTTCAGGAAGGGATCGTTGCTGGCGACCGACGTCTGCAAGCGCGGGGTGCGGCCCGCGACAAGCACCGTCAGCAACCCGATCAGAATGCCGATGACGCCGGCCCCGATCAGCACGACGCGCCAGCCGAGGATATCGGCAATGGCGCCGCCGGCGGCAAAGCCAGCCATCGTGCCGAGCGGGATTCCCATCGCGAACAGGCCGATCGCAAGGCCGCGCCGCTCCGGTTCGATCTTGCGGGCGATCAAGGCATGGCCGGCCGGGACGGCTCCTGCCTCGCCGAATGCCACCCCGAAGCGCGTCAGCGCCAGGAACATGAAACTGGCCGCGAAGCCGCCAAGCGTCGTCATCGCGCTCCAGATCAGGATGCACGATACCAGCACCAGTCTTGGCGATCCGCGGTCGGCGGCGCGCGCAAGCGGCAGCGAGAGCAGCGCGTAGCAGACCGCGAAGGCAAGGCCGGTCAACAGTCCTATCTGCGTATCGGTCAGCGACAGGTCCGTCTTGATTTTCTCCGCCAGAATAAACGGAAGGATGCGATCGATCTGCGAAAATGCGTTGATCAGGAGAAGAACGGTGCAGATGGCGGCGAACCGCCAACGCCCGACATATTCACCGCGGGACACGCCTGGCGGCGCCCGCCGCGCGGAAGGGTCTCTTGACCCGGCGACAATTTCTGCCATTTTGAGGATGCTCCTCGCTTGGTTGCACCCTTAAGCTAGATGGAGTGTCCAATGTGCAGAATGCCTGAACCCTCAAGAAACTTGCCTATTCCTCCAGAAGCGGCAAGCATGCCGGCGCGGGGCGAGATCCTGCCCTGGCCCCAGAAACATCGGGAGCCGCGATTGAACGGGCCATTGCTGGATGCCGTGACGGCCTATATCGAAGAGCAGGGCGGCGGTCAGGGCTTGTTTCCGACAGCGATCGAAGGCTTCAATATCGTCCGCTCGTTTCAGTCGATGATGCCGATGCGCAACATTTACCGGCCTTCGCTTTGCGTCGTGCTGGAAGGTGGAAAGGAGCTGCATCTCGGAGAGCAACGTCTGAGCTACCGAACGATGCAGTGCCTGGTTGTCAGCGTCGGGGTTCCGGCGACGGGCCAGATCGTGGAGGCGAGCGAAGAGGCGCCGTATGTCGGCGTCATGATCGATTTCGACGTCGCCACTTTGCGGGAAATCCTCGGACAGCTCGAGACGCCGCCCGCGCAGACGGAGGAATCCGGCCCTTGCGCGTTCGTCGCCAAGGTGGATCAACCCCTGGCCGACTGCATTCTGCGCTTGGTGCGCATGCTGGCGACGCCGAAGGCCATCCCCGTGCTGGCGCCCTCGGTCGTGCGCGAAATCTGCTTCTGGCTGTTGAGCGGCCCCCATGGCGGCGAGCTCTGCAAACTGGCCTTGCCGGAATCGAATATCGAACGCGTGGTCAGGGCCGTCTCGATGCTGCACACCAATTTCGCGGATACGCTCCGCGTCGAACAGCTGGCAGGTGTCGCGCGCATGAGCCCGTCATCGTTCCACCAGCATTTCAAGGCGTTGACCTCGATGACGCCGCTTCAGTTTCAAAAGCAGCTGCGTTTGCTGGAAGCGCGCCGGCTCATGGTGACGCAGGCGGCCAATGTTGCGGAAGCGGCCTACAAGGTCGGATACGAAAGCGCATCGCAATTCAGCCGGGAATATTCCCGGACCTTTGGCATCGCCCCGAAGCAGGACGCCCTGAACCAGCAGCGGCTGCGCAACGCCTATGCCAGCCGGGCAGTGCCGGCACATGCGCAAGTAGCCGCTGGGGCCGCGGGTCTTTAGTTCAGGGCATCGTCAAGTCTACGGAATGTGGCACTTGATGTGCGAATAACGGCCGTGACAGGCGTGATCCGCGATATCGTTGCCATTGCTTCCCCGTCGTCGCAGATTGAGTGCAACAAAATGTTGCTTACTTTTGCTCCAGATGACTAAAAAGACATTCCTGTTTGAGAGGAGATCATCAAACCACCAGATGATCGTGAACGCCTGCGATCGCGTTTCCGCTTGCCGAAAGCTAACCTTCAGCAACCAGTCCCGTATCGGCCGTCGCCCGTCTTGAACTCGCCCTTGAAGTCGACGCACCAAAGCGCGTTGGGGTGGATGGCCTCAGACAGCGGCGTGCCTTCGGCCTTGTTGCCACGTCGCCTCTACCGGGCGCGATTGACTAGGCCATGGCGGTCGAGAACCGCATGCACAGTCGACTTCGCCGGGATGCGAACCTCGCCAGCCAGCCTGCGCACCAGAAGCTCCCTGATCTTTCTCGCGCCCCAATGCGGCTTGTCGCGCTTGGTCTCGACGATCAGCCGCTCGATCTGGTCGGGCAACTGGTTGGCGTAGCGCACGGGGCGCCGCGAGCGATCGCAAAGAGCATCCAGCCCTTCTTGCCTGTAGCAGTTGAAGATCTTGTAGCCGGTCTTGCGGGAGATCCCGAAATCACGGCACACATCGCTCATGCCTTCTCCTTCCAGAAGGCGGGCAACAAATCGTAGACGTTCTTCCATAACCGAACTCTTTCTCCACGGCATCGACACCTCCCGCAAAGCCAAAAGTGTTACCAATGTGTCCGGTACAAAACGTCACCTATCTCTCGGGTCGCTCATGTCCACTGCTGATCCGAGCTCAAAAGGAGCCTTTGGTCCTTGGGAACAGCTGCAATTGAGACCGAGCGCCCTCAGATACGTCACGCTAAGGCGATAGCGGCCGAGCCCAGGCAGGCGCGGCGCCAGCTTGATGGCGTAAATCCGGTGTGACGGCGGAATATGCGGGAAAGATGGGCCTGGTCCGCCAGACCGCAGTCGAGCGCAATCTCCGCAAGAGGGGTATCGGTCAGTGCAATGCTTTTCTTGGCCCGTTCGACGCGCTGACCGATGATGAAGGCGTGCGGCGATACCCCGAAACTTACCTTGAAGGCGGCGGAGAAATAGCTCTCGCTAAGGCCGAGCGTGCCCGCGAGTTTGACGAGCGTGATCGGCTCGTCGATATGCTGATCGATATAGCGCCGGATTCTTGACACCTGCCATGGGGCGAGGCCGCCCCGTGCCGGAATGGCTCCCGGTGTTTCAGGGGCGTTGATGGAGGCTGACCGCTCGTTGCCGTCCGCGATCATCTGCCGTGCCCTGTCCAGACAGGCGAGGGCCCCGTGGCGATCATTGTCGATGAGCAGGAGAGCCTGCACGACCATCCTCGAAGCGTCAGCGGTTGCGGGCAGGCCGCTCTGGCCCGCGATGGCGTTTCCCGATGTGATCTCGGTCATTCTTGGTCTCCTCGGAACTTGTCCAGCTTGATGGGCTGAATGATGACCGAGGCAGGACGGTACCTGAATCACACACACATTCACGAGAGACAAACATCCGGGCGAGGCGCCCATACCAAGGTATGGCTTGCAGCGCTCCGGTCTGTCCTGTCTTTGCCGGCCAAGCGCAGCAAGACCAGAAGGATGGCATCGCAACGCCTGGTCTCGCTCTGTATGCGTGTCTGAAAAGCACAAAAGGCCGGACGAATGCGGAGGAGGAGACATCCGCCCGGCAAGGGGCTCCATCAGGCGTTGGTGGAGCGGAGGGTTTCGAACAGGAACCAGATGCGCTTTTCCGTCTCGTCGATCCAGTTTTCGAGAAGGCTTGCCGTGGCCACGTCGTTGTGTTCGTCGCAGACGCCGTGGAGGGCGCGCATCCGTCCGGCAAGGTCGGCATTGTCGGAGCGCAGCTCGGCCAACATCTCGTGGGGATGGATGAAATCGGCGTCATTGTCGGCGATGCGCTGGCGGGCGGCGATGCCGCCGATGGATCTGAGCGTCGGCCCGCCGAGCTTACGGACGCGTTCAGCCAGCGGATCGGTCATGGCGATCAGTTCGTCGGACTGATCGTCAAGCATCAGGTGCCAGTCGCGGAAATGCGCGCCAGTCATGTGCCAGTGAAAATTCTTGGTCTTCATGAACAGGGCAAAAATATCGGCGAGGAGCGCATTGGCCCCGGCCGAAATGTCGCGGGCGGCATCGGCGCCGAGACCGGAAGGGGTGTGCAGTGCCGCAGTTCTGAGAGATTTCCTATTGTCGTCCATGGATCGTCTCCTTTGTCTGAGAGGGTTTAGTGGTAATCGGTGCTGGCCGGCGGATCGCTGGCCGGGAAGCTCTCGTGCAGGGCCTCATCGAGGAAAAGGTCGGCCTCCTCGCGGGACGTCTGCCGGCGTTCCGGCCTTTCAGGCTTCCCGCCCGGGTCCACCTTTTCCGGCGTCTTCTGCGTCTTTTTTCATCGACGGCACTCCGTTTTCGGGGGCAACCGGCCGGGCTTGCCAAGTTCGCGCTGGCCAAGTCCGCGGCAGGCCACAAGCGAAGCGGCGATCAGCGCAGGCGGAACGAGGAAGCAGAGCCGGGGCGAGACAAGATAGATGAGCGCCGCGCCGAGACAGCCCGCGGCGAACAGGCCGAACGCGGGAAGCGTGCGTCCGAGGCGACTGCGCGCCGCTTCGCGGGCCTCTTTGCGACCGAAGGACACATCCGACAAATCCAGCATGATCTGGGTTGTCGTGCTCGTCATCACCGTTGTCGGCGGAAAATCCGCGAGATAGGCCCTGTGCAGGGCATTCTGGATGGCCATGGCCACCGCCAGGATCATGCCGACAAGCAGTTCCCCGGGGCTGCCGGCGCCGACGGGCGCGAGCGGAATGAAAATGGCCGCGGCACAGGCAAGAAGCGCGAGCTTGGCCGCCAGCAGAAACGCGATGGCCGGATAGGCGCCCTGCTCGAGCCAGCCGCCGATGAGGCGCGCCGTTAGGATGGACAGACAGAAAACCGGCAAGGCCAGGAATTTGGTGAGCGTGCCCGCCGTTCCGTTGACGAGCGTGGCGCCCAGTGTGACGAGATTGCCGGTGACATGCGCGGTGAACAGGCCGTTCAGGGCCACGAAACCCATCGCATCGACATAGCCGCCATTGATGCTCAGGGTCGCAGCGAGAGGCAATTTCGACATGACCATGCTCCGTTGATGCGGGCACCGGCCATGCGGTGTATGGCCGGCCGGCGATCGAGGCCGCTTCTCAGCTTCGGATGAAGTCCAGGATATCGGTGTTGAGGCCATCGGCATGGGTCGTCAGCATGCCATGCGGATAACCGGGATAGATCTTCAGCACGGCGCGCAGAACCAGCTTGGCCTGCAGCAGGGCCGCGTCCTCGTAGGGCACGATCTGGTCGTCATCGCCCTGCATGATGAGGGTGGGAACGATCACGGCCTTCAGGTCGGCGGTCTGGTCGGTTTCCGAAAACGCCTTGATCCCTTCGTAATGCGCCTTGATGCTGCCATTCATGCCCTGGCGCCACCAGTTGTCGATCACGCCGGGCAGCACCGTCGCGCCCTCGCGGTTGAAGCCGTAGAACGGGCCGGAGGCGACGTCGCGGAAGAATTGCGCCCGATTTGCCGCAAGCTGCGTGCGGAAACCATCAAAGACTTCGATCGGCGTCCCGCCGGGATTGCTCTCGGTCTTCAGCATCAGCGGCGGGACCGCGGCCACCATCACCAGGCCGGCAACGCGCCCCTGAGGTTGGCCATAGCGCGCCACATAGGCCAGCGCCTCGCCGCCACCGGTGGAATGGCCGACGTGCACGGTATTCCTGAGATCGAGCGCCTCGACCACCGCCGCGGCATCGGCGGCATAATGGGCCATGTCGTGGCCGTCGCTGACCTGGGTGGAGCGTCCGTGGCCGCGACGATCATGGGCGATGACGCGGAAGCCCTTGTTAACGAAGAAGATCATCTGGGCGTCCCAGTCGTCGCTGGAAAGCGGCCAGCCATGGTGGAACATGACCGGTTGCGCCTTCTTCGGTCCCCAGTCCTTGTAGAAGATGTCGACACCATCTTTCGTCGTGATAAAGCTCTCGGCCATCTGACTCATTCCTTCAGCTTGGTTATGGGCCCTGTCCGCAAAGGCGGCAGAAGCCGGAACGGTTTCTGGAGCACTCATCGCCTGACATGGGGTCAGGGAAATGCGCCTCGGTTTGCGTCTCCCATGCCTCGAGCGTCCCGCTACGCAAGGAAGCTAGGACGCTTCCGCCCCTGACGATTGTCAAAACCTCTGCTGGTTTGGACAATCGCAGCGTCATATTTCGGCGCGCGCTACACGTCCGATCGAACGATCGTCACCGGAACGCCCTTGTAGGCGGGCGTGCCCGATCGATGATCGTAGTGGTCGAGGGTCACGATGGCGTTCATTTCGGGATAATAGCCGCCCACCGAGCCCTGCGGCAGGTCGTAGGCGACCGCCGTGTAGCCGCGCACGATCCGTTCGGCTCCCGTGTCGGAGGTCACCGCGCGAATGTCGATCCGGTCGCCCTCACGCAGGCCGCGCGCGGCAAGGTCGGCGGGACTGATGAAGATGACGTCGCGCCGTCCGAAGACGCCGCGATAGCGGTCGTCGAGACCGTAGACGGTGGTGTTATACTGATCGTGGCTGCGCATCGTTGCCAGGATCAGCGTCTCCGGATCTTTGAACCGCGGATCCTCGTCGAGGCCGGGTGCCGTCAGGAACGCGGCCTTGCCGGAAGGGGTGTGCCATTCGCGACGCGCGGCGGGAACATCCAGCCGGAAGCCGCCATGAACCCGGACGCGCCGGTTGAAATCCCGGAAGTCGGGAAAGACGATCTCGATCTTGTCGCGGATCCGGTCGTAATTCCCGGCCAGGCCCGCCCAGTCGATCCCATATCTGTCGCCGAGCGTTGCCCCGGCGAGCCCCGCGATAATGGTGGGCTCGGAGCGCACAAGCGGTCCCGGCGGATTGAGGAAGCCGCGCGAGGCGTGAACCATCGACATCGAATCCTCGACGGTCACGGATTGCGGACCGTAGGCCTGGATGTCGAGATCCGTGCGCCCGAGACAGGGCAGGACGATGCAGGTTTTCGCCGTCAGCAGGTGGGACCGGTTGAGCTTGGTCGCGATATGAACGGCAAGGTCCAGCCCGCGCATACCCGCAAACGTCACCGTCGGGTCCGACATGGCGACAGCGAGATTGCCGCCGAGGCAGATCAGCGCCTTCGATCGTCCCGCGACGATCGCCCCGATGGCCTCTATCGCGCTGTGTCCCCTTTCGGCTATGGGCCGGAAACCGAAGGCGCGTTCCATTCCGTCGAGCAGGCCGGGGCCCGGGCTTTCGGTGATCCCGACGGTGCGGTCGCCTTGAACGTTGGAGTGGCCGCGGAGTGGACAGATTCCGGCGCCCTGCCGGCCGATATTGCCCCGCAGCATCAAAAGGTTGGCCGCCTGCTGCACATTTTCCGTGCCATGGGCGTGCTGGGTCAGGCCCATGCCGTAGCAGAGGATCACGTTCTTTGCGTCGAGGTAGATGTCGACGGCGCTTTCGAACGCCATGCGCGACAGTCCCGAGTGGTGGAGAATGTCGTCCCAGGCGGTTTCCGCGACATCGCGGCGCAATGCGTCGATGCCGCCTGTGTGTTCTTCGATGAAGTCCCGGTCGAGAACGCCGGGGCCGCCCTTGTCGATGTCTGCCGCGTCGCGCGCGAAGATCAGTTTCATCATGCCCTTGAACACGGCAAGGTCCCCGCCGACGCGCACCTGATGATAGGCCGATGCGATCTCGGTCGAGGATAGCGTCGCCATTTCGACCGGGTCCTGGGGGGCGGCAAATCGCTCGAGGGCGCGTTCCCTGAAGGGATTGAAGACGACGATGCGGGCGCCCCGCCGTGCGGCATTGCGCAGCGTGGTCATCATCCGGGGATGGTTCGTGCCGGGATTGTGGCCGAAGCTGAAAATCACATCGGCGTGGTCGAAATCCTCCAGCGTGACCGTGCCCTTGCCGACGCCGATCGAATCTGGCAGCCCGACGCTGGTGGCCTCATGGCACATGTTCGAACAATCCGGAAAGTTGTTGGTTCCGAAGGCCCGGATAAAGGTCTGGTAGAGGAAGGCCGCCTCGTTGGAAGCCCGGCCGGATGTGTAGAACTCCGCCTGGTGCGGGCTTTCAAGCGCGTTCAGGGCGGTTGCAATCCGCGCAAAGGCATCGTCCCATTCGATGGGGCGGTAATGGTCCGTCTGCGCGTCATAGATTATCGGATGCGTCAGCCGTCCCTCGTTTTCGAGTTCGTGATCGCTGAAGTTCCAGAGCTCGGAAACCGTATGTGCGGCGAAGAAATCGGGGCCGGCACGCTTTTTGGTCGATTCCCAGGTGATTGCCTTGGCGCCGTTTTCGCAGAACTCGAAGGAAGAGGTGTGCTTCGGATCAGGCCAGGCGCAGCCGGGACAATCAAAGCCCTCCGGCTGGTTGGCCTTCAGCAGGGTCGCGGTGCCCTGTGCTGCCACCTGCTGTCGCGCCAGCGTTTCCGCAACGGCTTTCAGCGCCCCCCATCCGCCTGCCGGCTCG
This sequence comes from Martelella sp. FOR1707, assembly GCF_053484265.1. NCBI lineage: Bacteria > Pseudomonadati > Pseudomonadota > Alphaproteobacteria > Hyphomicrobiales > Aurantimonadaceae > Martelella > Martelella sp. FOR1707. Next base: position 654,893 of record NZ_JBAKFP010000001.1, read on the forward strand.
CCATATGCCTTGATCCCATCCGGCCGTTTCGTCGTCATCGGGCTCTCCACACTTGATGTCTGTGGAGCCTAGCAAAGATGAAGCAAAGTGGGATCTATACTGAGGTATGCGGTTGTTATACCGGATTATGTCGCATCCCTGGCTCTCAATTTCACGTAAATCCGTTTCCAAACCTTTGTTTTCGGCTGCAATAACCTGCGTATAATTTCAAAAGAGCCCCGCGAAACGTAATTTCAGCTTGCCGCACATCCGGCGACCATTGACCAGTTCGCTGCTGAACACAGTCGCGGCAATTCCGCAACAGACTCAGATGGAGACGATCATGAATCGCGTTTCGAAAACTGCAATGGCAGCAATTATTGCCTCGCTGGCCTTCGTCGGGACGAGCAAGGCCGAAGACAGCATCACCATGGACTGGCCGGCGAATATCGACCAGACGCTGGCGACGTTCGACCAGGATTTCAACGTCAAGTATGTCGCCGACCGCAAAGACCAGGAGGAGCTTCCGGGTGACTTCCTTCTGCCGGCCGGCTCTGTCGAGAACATCCAGGCGGCCATCATGTCCAACGAACCGCTGCTCATGCGCCTGCAGGAACAGGGCGTCAACGTCAATGACGTGGTGAGCGCCGAACAGGCGGCCGATGGCAGCATCACGTTCTGGCTGCGCTGAAGGCCGGCCGGATAGCCCATGGATCAGGCGGCTCGGCCGCCTGCGCAAAGATCTCACGCGTTCGGCGCCTTTGGGGTTGCCGGACGCGTTTCCGCGTTCCCCAATCGCTGTTATTATTGCAGAAACGTCAGATATGGCTGTTTCGGAAAATGCTCAGGTAAGGACCTTCATCAGCCAGGAGTGTACGCCATCAATATCTGTAAACTCTTCAATGCTTCGGGCGGAGACACCTGGATAGGCGGATATCGCCATGCCGGCGAGCGCCGTGCCTGGGCCGAGTTCGAGAAAGGCGGTGGCGCCGGCTTCGATACAGGCATTAAGGCATGCCGACCACTGCACTGTCTGCGCGATCTGGGCCGCCAGCTTGTCGAGGCCTGATCGTGTGTCGAAAACGGGCGCGGCATCGATGCCGCTCAAAAGGCGCAAGCTGCCCGTGTTTGCGGGCAATACAGCGGCCCGGTCCAGAATGGATCGGAACGCCACAGCCGCCGGCGCCAGCCTGCCGGTGTGGGAGGCGACCTCGATGGGCATGTCGACGACCCGCGCCGCGCTCTTCGATCGCAGCATCTCTGCAAGGCTGACGAGCGCTTCGCGGGCACCACCGACAATATAGGCATTCCCCGGATTGACGATGGCGATTTCGGCGCCAGCCTGTTCGCAGAGTTCGGCGAGCGCCTGTTGCGGGGGTCCGCGAACGAACAGCACTCCGTCGCCCGGTTGCGTCGCGGCGTCCATCACTTCGGCGCGCCTGGCCGCAAGATCGAGCGTCTCTTCGCCGGAAAGACGACCGGCAACGCCCCAGGCCGCAAGCTCGCCGATGCTGTATCCGGCGATGACGATGCGTTCAGGCCATGCGGAGCGCAGCGCGTCCGCGGCAGCAAGGGCCTGGAGCGTGCAGAGGATCTGGCCGTTGCGGTTGTGATGGAGGACGGCCGCCGGTTCATCGCGGACGAAGGCGCGCGGGTCCCGGCCATCGAGCAGGCCCGCGGCGTGTGCGAACAGGTTTTCTGCCTCCGGTGCGGCGCCGGTGCGTGCGAACATGCCGGAATGTTGCCCGCCCTGTCCGGAGCACAAGATCGCGAGCATCATCGTCCTTCCTCGTGGTTTCAGGGAAAAAGCACGGCAATCGCGATAGCCATCGTCACGGCGCTCAGTCCGGTGCTCGCGATCACCATGGAGCCGATCGCAGCCGAGTCCTGGCGATAGCTGATGGCAAACAGAATGCCGAAGAAGCCGGCGGGCACAGAAGCAATAAGGATCGAAACCTTCGCGACCTCGGCGGTCACGGGCAGGGCGAAGACGATGGCGGCGGTCAGAAGCGGCCGGGCGATGTTCGAGATTGCCGCAGCACCAATGATCTTCCAGTCAAGGCGAAACGGTTGGGCCGAAAGCACCAGTCCGGTCAGAAACAGCGCCACTCCGGCGCTGGCGTTTCCCATCAGCGAAAGGGCGGCGTCGATGACGGAACCGAGCCTGATGCCGGAGATCGAGACGATGATGCCGAAGGCCGGTGCCAGCACGACCGGCTTGCGCAGGGCCCGGCCGAGGGCGCCGAAGATTTTTTGAGCCGGCGACATCGTCGTGCCGTCGCTGCCGGGCCGGCTCAGTTCGACGACGATCAGCGAGAGCGGGCTGATGATGATAGAGCCCGCCGCTATGGCGATCGCGAGCTGCACCGTTCCGGTCGCCCCGAGCAGGGTTGTCGAGATCGGCAGGCCGACGCCCGCCAGATTGGGAAAGGCGACGGTCAGGCCCTGGAGCGATGCGTCGGCGGGCGACAGGCCCAGAATGCGTCGGGCGCAGAAATACCACGCCGCGAGCACGATCAGCATGACCCCGGAGAGGATGACGAACAGCCAGGACTGTTCCAGCAATTCGGCGCGCGGCGCCGATGCCGTCGCCACAAACAGCGCCGCAGGCACGGCGAAGGTCATGACCAGCACGTTCAGGCCTTCGACGTGATGGTTGTCGACGCGTTTCAGCCGGCCGGCGGCATAGCCTAGCAGCAGGACGAAGAAGACCGGCACCAGTGCCAGCAGGATGGCATGTGTCACCATGGCGTTTCCCTTTCCAAGGCTTCGACAAAGAGGCTCATGACCAGCAGGTCGGCCGATCCGCCAGGGCTGAGCCGGCGGGCAATGAAACTCTCGTGAATCCGGATCGCGTGGTCCCGCCACCCCGGCCGGGCGATACCGCCCTGCCTGAGGAAATCGCGTGCGGCGGCTCTTGCAAAGGCGAGGCCGGCGGGGCCACCGCGATGCAGCAGGTTGGTGTCCTCGACCGCAGCGATCAGCGCGAAACAGGTCTCGACCCTTGCCGCTTCGGCGTCGATGCCGGCAATCCCGGCGGCAAGACTGAGCCGCGGCAAGCCGACTTCGTAGACGCTTGGAAATCCGTGCGCTGCCTCCATCCGTGCGCCGCCCGCGCCGTAGATGCGGCGGACATTGCTGCCATTGCTGTGCAGCAGCACGGGGCCACCGATGATGGCTTCGCCCCAGAGCTCCGAGACGGTGGCGCCGAGCGTCTTCATAGGGTGCACGCGTCCCGCGGCCCGCGCGCCGGCGGCCGCGCACAGGAGCCCGATGCCGAAGATCGCACCGCGATGGGTGTTGACACCCGAGGTCGAGGCAAACATCGCCCTTTCGGCATCAAGCCCGATCCAGCGCAGGCAGCCCATGGCGGCGCCGCGTCCGCCTGCTTCGGCAAGGGCCGAAAGATAGGGCGCGATTGCCGCCACGCTCGCCCGGAACGTGTCGGCATTCATGTCATCGTGGCTGCCATTGTCGACATGGCTGACAAGGCCCGGCTTGGGCCAGGTCTCAACCTCCATCAGCAAGCAGGCGCATGCCTTTTCGGCGATCCGCTCGGCAGGAACGGAGGGGTGCACAGCCAACGGCGTGTCATCGATCGGGCGGGAGACGGATGAGGATTCGCGTATCATGTCGCCACCTTCGTGCTGGCGAAAAGATCACGCGGGACGAGGCAGAGATCCGTCATCGATTTTGCGAGGAGGTTCGGCACGCCGGAATGGAACTCGCGCCAGTTCACGGCCAGGCCGTCATGACGCACGAGTTCGCCGTCGATGCGCATCGGAGCGGCAGCTTCGATTTCCGCGATTTCGTCCGCAAGGCGGTCGAGAGCGGTCGTCGGCCGAATTCGGATCAGGATGTCGATGTCGGACACGGCGGTCAGATAGTCGAGTCCCGTGATGGCGCTCCAGGCGAGGCTACCGAACACTCGTATGTCGAGCGCACGGCGCTGCCTGAGCGCTTCCAGCCTGAGGAGCGTCGCGGACCACGACGCCGGAGCAACCCGGCGGACGTTGTCAAGCGACGGCGGCGGCATGCTTCCGGAGGTGCTGCCCGGCGCAACCACGAAGGCATGGCGGCGCTTGCCTTGCGAAGGGGGGAGCGGCAGTCCGAGCGCCAGCCCGCCGCGCGTCCACGGGTCTGCACGGCGTGCGACAAGCGGCCAGCCACGTTCGGCCCAAAGGGCGACAAGCCGGGTAACCCTCAGATCCGGTTCGCTGGCCAGGACGGCCGGCCAACAAGTGCGGTGGATGAACACCATGTCATGGCGCCGGATCATGACCTACTCCGCCTCAAGCGCGAGATCGCGAATGCGGGTTGCGATTTCGACCGCCTTCAGCCGGCCGCCCCGGTCCCGGTCGAGGATGTCGCGGCGATCGTCGCTCTCCGGTATTCCGGAAAGCAGGGCTTCGAGTTGTTCGGAAAGCGGCATGCTGTCATCCCATATCCGCTCGACGGCGCCGGTGCGGGCGAGGTTGTCGAGGCCAGGTGCGAACACCGGCGTTGACTTTGCCTTCTCTTCCAGAACCTCGACCGGCAGCTTCGTCACCTTCGCCATCGAGGGCAGGTCCATGACCGCCGGCTCGGCCTGCGGAAGTGCGATGAGGACGCGCGTCGCAAGCGCCGTTGCCAGGAAGGCGCCGGCAGCGGCGTGGCCGTAGAGAAGCCCGATGGTCGGCCTGCCGGAGAGATCCGCGCAAAGGAGGCATTTGGCGAGGTGGGCGAGGAACTCATTGAGGCCGAGCAACTCATCCCGCTTGCTCATGCGCTGGCTGTCGCCGTCGACGATGACGAAGATCGGGCCGATCGTCGTGTCCAGATTGTCGAGGATATGGCGCGCCAGGGCGGCCGCGCCATCGATGCCGAGTGGGATGCGATCGGCAAGGCCGATCACCAGCGCCCGGTCGCCGGCGCGCAGTGTCGCCGTGCCGCAGAGGATGCCGGCCGCGTTTTTGACGTCGTGGCCGTCGGGAAACATCGAAGCGAGGATTTCATCGAGCGTCATGGCTCTTCCTCCCATAGCGCGCCGCAAGATCTGAAAACGGCTCCGCCGGCATGTCGGGTATCGTTTCCGCCCGGGCGATGCCCAGCTTGCGCCAGACATCGATGCGATCGGCGCAGTTGCCGAACGAGCCGAGCCGGTCTTCCAGGCGTTGCTGTTCTGCGCGCAGTGCTTCCATGCCAAATCCAGTCGGGGTTCCGATCAGGCGCAGCGCCGCCTCACGAAACGACTGCACGCTACCGTCCGTGTAGATCTCTGCGGCGCCGAGAAGCCGGCGGTGCTTGCCGCCCATCGTTCGCCAGACGAGCGCCCTGTCGCGAGAATCGAATTCCTCGACACCGCGATTGGTCTCGATGACCTCCGGGCCCGAAACGGCGATCCGTCCCTGTTCCGAGATCGCGAGCGCCGAGCAGCAGGCGCAGATCAGCCCGCCGCCGCCGTAGCAGCCGGCGCGGCCGCCGATCAGGCCGATGATGTTGGCGCCGGCAAGACGTGCGGCGATCATCGCCCGCATGATTTCCGCGATCGCGAGTTCGCCGGCATTGGCCTCCTGCAGGCGCACGCCGCCGGTATCGAACAGGATCAGCACTGGTAGCGATGGCCGTTCGGCGGCCGCGCGGAGGAGACCCGTCAGCTTGGCCCCGTGAACCTCGCCGAATGCGCCGCCCATGAAGCGGCCCTCCTGGGCTGCCGCCAAAACCCTCGTGCCGTTCAGCGTTCCCCGACCGACGATGATGCCGTCATCGAACTGCTCGGGAAGGTCGAAAAGCGCAAGATGCGGGCTCACTTCGCGCTGTTCCGGGCCCATGAATTCGACGAGGCTTCCCGGATCGAGCAGCAGATGGAGCCGGTCCCGTGCGGAAATTTCATACCAGCTTACTGACAGATCGACTTGTTCTCCGGCCTTCTTGTCGGTTTCATTCATCGTTCGATCTCCATAAAACGAAGCGCCTGGGCAAGACGCAGGGCAACCGTGTCCGGTCGTGCGCCGCCATCATTGATGGAAAAGCGGATGCCGCCCGCCGGATGCCGTTCGACGAAATCTGCGACCACAGCGGCCCAGACGTCGGCGAAGCCTGTGGCCATCGTTCTGATCGCCACTTCACAGGCGTCATCGGCAAGCACGCGTTCGCAAAGCACTTCCAGATTGCCGGATGCGACGACGCCGACGAGACCGGTCCGCCGGGTGCCGGCGGCGGGTCTTTCAACGGCGTGACGGAAAGTCAGATCTTCCATGGTTCCTGTTCCTTCTCACCAGTTCCGGAATTTCGAAGGCGGCACGTAGAGGCCGCCCGACCAGCGGACGAGATCCTGGATCGAGTGCGCCGCAAGCAGGCTGCGGCTGGCGTCGAGCGGATCGATGCCGAGGTCCTCCGGACGGCGAATCACGCCGCGCTGGCGCAACGCTTCCACGGTCTTTCTGTCTCTGGCGCGTCCGATATCGGTGAAGCCCGCGACGCCGCGGATTGCCTGCTCGCGCTCGTCGAGATTGCGGCAGGCAAGAAGGTTGGCGATTCCTTCCTCGGTGACGATATGGGTGACGTCGTCGCCGTAGATCATCACCGGCGCGAGATCGAGCTCCAGCCGTTTCGCGAGCGTGACCGCATCGAGCTGTTCCACGAACAGCGGCACGTTTTTCTCCCCGAAGGTCTCGCCGATCTGCACCACCAGCTTGCGGCCGCGCCGCAACAGCCGATCGCCCTCGGGGTGGGCCTCCTGCCCGGCGCGAAGCCAGGGCGGGCTCGGATGGCGGCGTCCGCGCGGGTCCGATCCCATGTTGGGCGCGCCGCCAAAGCCGGCAACGCGCGCGGTGGTGACCGTCGAGGAGTTGCCCTTGAGGTCGATCTGCAGCGTCGAACCGATGAACATGTCGCAGGCGTAGAGCCCGGCCGTCTGGCTGAAGGCGCGGTTGGAGCGCAGCGATCCGTCCGGCCCGGTGAAGAAGACGTCGGAGCGGGCCGACACATAGTCTTCCATTCCGACCTCGGACCCGAAGCAATGGACCTGCTCGACCCAGCCGGACTCGATCGCCGGGATCAGCGAGGGATGCGGATTGAGAGCAAAGCGGCTGGCGATCCTGCCCTTGAGGCCGAGCCTCTCGCCATAGGTTGGCAGCAGGAGTTCGATCGCGGCGGTGCTGAAGCCGATGCCGTGATTCAGGCGGCGGACGCCATAGGGCGCATAGATCCCCTTGATGGCCATCATCGCCGTCAAGATCTGCGTTTCGGTAATGCTGGCCGGATCGCGGGTGAAAAGCGGCTCAACGAAGAACGGCTTTCCCGTCTCCACTATGAAATGCACCCGGTCGCCGGGAATATCGACCCGCGGCACATGGTCGACGATCGTCTCCACCTGGGCCACGACCACGCCGTCCTTAAAGGCGGTTGCCTCGACGACAGTCGGCGTGTCCTCGGTGTTGGGGCCGGTGTAGAGATTGCCATCCCGGTCGGCGCTGACGGCCGCGATGAGGGCGACATTCGGGGTGAGATCGATGAAATAACGCGCGAAAAGTTCCAGATAGGTGTGGACCGCGCCGAGCTCGATCTTGCCGCCGAACAACATCGCGGCGATGCGCGCCGATTGCGGGCCGGAATAGGCATAATCGAGCCTGCGCGCGATGCCGCGCTCGAAGACATCGAGGTGTTCCGGCAGCACGATGCCCGACTGGACCATGTGGAGATCGTGGATCTTCGCGGGGTCGGCGGAAAGAAGCGCCTTGCTCAGAAGGTCGGCCTGCTTCTGGTTGTCGCCTTCAAGGCAGACGCAGTCGCCCGGGCGGATCACCGCCTCGAGCAGGCTGGTCGCCGCGCCGGCCTCGACGACCTTGCCGGCGGCGACCGTCGCGCCGGCGGCAAGGCGGGCATCGCGCAACTGACGGTTCTGCTGCCAGTCTTTCATTTCGTTCTCCTGTGCCGGTGACCGGCGAGCCTCAAAAAAATGGCGGGGACGGAGAGGGGAACCGTCCCCGCCAGTCAGGACACGGAGGGGAGCGTGCCCTGTCTCTGCAGCCATCGGGGGGGGCGGACGCTGCAGGAACAGCGGAGATTGCAGATCAGCGAGCCGCTGCCTTTTCGAGAACTTCATCGGCTGCTTTCGTGATGACCCTGGCAACTTCCTCCGGATGGGATTCGAAAACGACATGGCTCGAACCCGGCACCTCGATGAAGGTGGCGCCAGCCCGTTCGTAGTAGAAGCGCTCCAGCTCGGGACTGATGATCTGGTCGTTGCCGGCGATGACGCCCCAGGTGGGCTTGGTTTTCCAGGCCGCGGCGGTCAGGGGAGTTGCGAACACGCTTGCGGCGGCAAAGACCTGCGAGCGCGCGCCGAATTCGGCATCCTCGCGCGGCAGGTCGGGCGCGAACAACTTCAGGTAGTATTCTTCCTTGAGATAGGTGAAACCGTCCGCCGTCTTTTCGATCGCGCCGGGCGTCTTGCCGAGAACGCTCGGGTATTTTTCGCCGAGTTCGTGCTCGTCCTCGCCGACGTCAGGGGCGTGGGCGGCCACATAGACCAGGCCGACGACATTCGGATGAACACCGGCTTCGGTGATGACGGAGCCGCCATAGGAGTGGGCGACCAGCAGCGTCGGCCCGTCCTGTAGATCGAGCACCCGCTTGGTCGCGGTCACGTCGTCGGCAAAGGAGGTCTCGGGCTCCTGCACCATCGAGACATTGAAACCCTCCTCGTTCAGGATGTCGTAGACCGCGCGCCACCCGGAGGCATCGACCCAGGCACCGTGAACCAGGACGATATTCTTGACGGGTTCTGCGCGCGCCTCTGCCGAGGCACCGGTGAGTGCCATTGCGGTGACAATGGCCAGGGTAATCTTGGATGTCATCATCATCTCTCAGCTCCTTCGTTGAACTGAGCGCAGGCTAGCGCAGGCCGGTTCCGCGCTATTTCCGATTTGAACGCTGTTTTCGGCAATGCACGAACAACGTGCTTCGGTCTTTCACTCATGCCGTCCCTTTGCGAGGCCAAAGGCGTCGAGACCGGTCGGAAAAAAGGGCTTAAGCTGGCGGCGGGCAGCAAAAACGCGCGGGATTTGTCCGCGCGTTTTCTGTTCAGGCATTTGAAACGGCAACGAATGGCTAGAACGGCTTCGCCCCGACGGATTTGAGCACTCGGGGCGCATGGTCCTGCATGGCCCGCCAGCGGGCGGGCGTGGTGCCGACGAAGCGCTTGAACACCGTGGTGAAGTGGGCCTGAGTCTGAAAACCGACATTGAGCGCGATTTCGACGAGGCGGTTGCCGGGGTCGCAAAGCATGGTCTTGGCGCGTTCGACGCGGCAGCGCAGCAGGTAATCATGGGGGCGAAGGCCGGTAGCGGCGCGAAACTGGGCGGCGAAGTGCATTCGGCTGAGGCCGGCGGCATCGGCGAGGTCGGAAAGCGTGATCAACTCGTCGATATGGTCTTCGATATACGCGGCGACGCGCCTTATGCGCCATTTCGGCAGCGGCGCGATCGCAGCCTTTTCCTCAATCGGCCGGCTGTCGATACGGGTCGCAAGCCAGCGGGCGATCAGCGCCAGGCGGATCGTATCGGAACGAACGCCGTGATGGGCGTCATCCTCCCCGGCCGTCTCGAGCTGGCGAAACAGGAACCCCATGACGGGATCGGTCGGATCGGCATCGAAGCCGGGCGGAAGCGATCCCGTCCCGGCGGTCTGGTCGTCGGACCCGATCGAAAGCGAAAGCACGACCTCCATATGGGGAAGGCCGATCGTCACGACGGTTTCGCTCGTTGCATCTTCAAACGCTGCGGAGGGATTATCGCCATGGGAATAGGATTTCCGCTCCGGGACAATCAATCCTGTCTGCATGTCCAGTCCTCCATCAACGGTACAGCCTGAAAGGACTGACATTCGGCATTCAGTCCGTTGACGAACGTTAAGAACAACGGCGGCATCGCTCCATCATACAGTCGTGTGCGGGTCCGCCCGCCATATCCGGCCACGCCATACCTTCGTATGCTGGAGGGGTGTACGCGGCGCCCGGGCGCGGGAAACCGGGCGCCGAACGGACGCCACCCGCTACCAAAGGCATGGCGCGCCGCCGCAAGACGGCGACGTGATGGGCACGCGCAGCAACCAAGGTATGGCGGCGCCATACCAAGGCTCCAGGCGGCAGAACCAACGTAGAATGGGGCAGAACCGGCCCGGAGATTACCATGCGGACTTGCAACCATCTCCAGGCGTGTCCTTCGGAGATGCTGCAAGGGGGTTGCGAGGGTTAGTTCCGGTTTTCATCGTTCCGGCGCGCGCATTCCAGGCGCTGGCAAGCGGGAACATCCGATCCTCTCTCCGCTGACGGAATTTCTGTTCGATCCGCTGTCATCGCGTCCCGAAAGCCAGATGGGCGCCGGGCCCGATTTCCAGGAGGCGCCGCCATGTCCGAAACCGAAGAGAGACCGACAACCGGGGTTGCGATGCCGCGGGACGGCGGGCCGGCCCGCGACCGGGTTCCGGATCAGCGCCCCGAGCGGGACGATCCTGCCCCAAAAGCGCATGACGAAACCCCGACATCTGCAGCGCTCGCGGCGGCGGAAACGAAAGGTTCGTCTCGTCGCCGTTCGCTCCTGCGTGTCGCCCTCATGGTCCTCGGCGTGGTCGCCGCGGCCGCGGGGTCTCTGGGATTCTGGCTGAGCGGCGGCCGCTATGCCGGGACCGACGACGCCAATATCCAGTCGGCAAAGGTGATCGTGACGACCGATGTGTCCGGCCTGGTCGCGTCCGTTAACGTGCGCGAGGGCCAGCAGGTTGATAAGGGCGAGGTTCTTTTCACGCTCGATCTGCGTCCGTTCGAGATCGCGCTTGACAGTGCAAAAGCTCTGCGGGCCAATGCGGAGCTCACCGTCCGCTCGATGAAGGACGACTATCAGGTCTCGCTCAACAACGTTGCGGCGCAGGAAGCGCAGATCGAACTCGACCGGATTGTCTATAACCGCGTGTCGACGCTCGCAAAGGAGAATGCCCGCTCGCAGGCCGACAGTGACCAGGCCCGCTACACGCTCGAGATCGACAGGCACAGACTTCAGTCGCTGAAGGCCGAGGCAGAGGCGCAGCTCTCCGCGCTTGGCGGAGACCCCGACATTGCTGTGTCCGGCCACCCGCTCTACAGGCAGGCCATGGCGCAGGTGGACGAGGCGCAGCGGCAACTCGACCGTGCCTCGGTTCGCGCCCCCTTCGCCGGGACAGTGACCGAAGTGGATGAATTGCAGCCGGGCGCCTATCTCGTCGCCCAGACGGCGGCGCTCACCGGGGCCGGAGCGCTGGCGCTGGTTGCCAACGACCATATCTGGGTCAGCGCCGAGATGAAGGAAACCGACCTTACATATGTGAAGGCCGGAGACCCGGTTACGGTGACGGTCGATACCTATCCCGGGCGTGTCTGGAACGGCGTTGTCGACAGCGTCAGTCCTGCAAGTGGTTCGGAATTCTCGATCCTGCCGGCGGAAAACGCGAGCGGCAATTTCGTCAAGGTCGTCCAGCGCATTCCGGTTCGGATCGTGCTTGAGACGCCGCCTGACACGCCCGACCTGCGTGCCGGGATGAGTGCGGTGGTGAAGATCGATACCGGGCACAAACGCGCACTGCGGGATATTTGGTGAGGGTGAGGGCCATGGGAAAATCGCGCCGAACCGGTTCCTTGTCGCCTGCTGGCCGAACGGTCATTCTTGTCTGCGTCATGATGGCGACGCTGATGCAGACGCTCGATACCACCATCGTCAACGTCGCCTTGCCCTATATCCAGGGTTCGCTCGCCGCCTCGCCGGACCAGATCACCTGGATCCTGACCTCCTACATCGTGGTGGCGGCGATCATGACGCCGCCGGTCGGGTGGCTTTCGGCACGCTTCGGCCGGAGGCTGGTTTTTCTGATCTCGATCATCGGCTTTACGGTTTCGTCGATGCTTTGCGGCGCAGCGACATCGCTGACGGAGATCGTACTGTTCCGCGCGGTCCAGGGCGTGTTCGGCGCCTCCATCGTGCCGCTTTCCCAGGCAACGGTTATCGACATCTATCCGCCGCAACAACGCGGCCAGGCGCTTTCTCTCTGGGTCATGGGGGTCGTGGTCGGCCCTGTGCTCGGGCCGACGCTCGGCGGCTATCTCACCGATCTCTACAACTGGCGCTGGGTCTTCTACATCAACCTGCCTTTCGGCATCCTGGCCTTCCTCGGCCTGCGCTTTTTCCTGCAGGACACCGAGCGCGACACCGGGCGACGGTTCGACTGGACGGGACTGGCGGTTCTCGGCATGGCACTCGCCACGCTGCAGCTCATGCTCGACCGCGGCCAGATGAAGGACTGGTTCGGCTCGACCGAAATCATCGTCTATGCCGTTCTCTGCGCGCTCGGTTTCTATCTGTTCCTCGTGCATTTCCTGCTGGCGCGCGCGCCGCTGATCCCGCCGCAGCTCTTCCGGGACGTGAACTTTTCCTCCGGCCTCCTGATGATCTTCGTCGTCGGCATGCTGATCCTCGCAACCTCGGCGCTGCTTGCGCCCTACCTTCAGGTCCTGGCCGGCCGTTCCGTCATCGATACCGGCCTGCTGCTGGCGCCGCGCGGGGCCGGCACGATGGCCGGCGTGCTGCTGGCGGGGCGGCTTTCGAACCGTGTCGACCCGCGCATCCAGATGTTTGTCGGCATCGTGCTGATCGCCCTCACGCTCTTTCAGATGACCGGCTGGACGCCCGATATTGACGCTCGGACCTTCACGCTGAATTCGATCATCCAGGGCTTCGGGCTCGGCATCGTATTCACGCCGCTGCAGGTGGTTTCCTTTGCAACCCTTCCGCCCCGGCTCAGGACCGATGGCACCGCCCTGTTCAGCCTTGCACGCAATATCGGCCTCGCGATCGGCGTTTCGCTGACCTCGGTCGTGCTGATCCAGGAAACGCAGGTGCTGCATGCTGAGATCGGCGCGAACCTCACGCCGTTCAACCGCAATCTCCAGCAGGGCGGGGCCTACCTGTTCTGGAACCCGACGACCCCATCCGGCCTTGCCGCGCTCAATGGCGAGGTGACCCGGCAAGCCAGTATCATCGCCTATGTGGACGATTTCAAACTCCTCTTCATCGTCAGCCTGCTGATGCTGCCGCTTCTGGCGCTGATGCGGGGCGGTCCGGGGAAAGGGGCGGCCAACGGGCCCGAGCAAATCACCGCGGACTAGGTCCGCCATTCAAGGAGAAGCAGAATGAAAGCTATCATTATCGGGACAGGAACCATTGGCGTTGCCGTGAAGGCGGCCCTTCAGGACCACGGGCACGCGGTCGTGACGGTCGGACGCCGGTCGGGCGATTTCAACGCCGATATTCGCGATAGCGAAAGCCTCAAGCGGTTGTTTGAAGCGATCGGGCCCTTCGATGCCGTTGCCAGCGCCGCCGGCGACGTCTTTCCCGGCCCGCTCACGGAAACGACCGACGAACAGTGGGAAAACTCCATCCAGTCAAAAGGCATGGGGCAGATCAATCTGGTGCGCGCGGCCCTGCCTTTCATAGCCGACCGGGGTGCCTTCGCGCTGGTTTCGGGAGTTTTGACGGATGAATTCACGGCGACGCCGACGATCGGCGCGACGGTCAATCATATGGTTGAGGGCTTCGTCAGGGCCTCGGCGGTGGAATTACCGCGCGGCATCCGGATCAACTGCATCAGCCCCACGGTCCTGACGGAATCGGTCGCCTATCATCCCTTCTTCCCGGGTTTCACGCCGGTCCCTGCGGCGGAGGTCGCGCTTGCCTATGTGCGGGCACTCTCCAATCCCTTCACCGGGCGGGTGCTGAAGCTTTACAAGACGGATTGCTGACGGTCGTCGCGTTGCACGTGCCGCCAGAGGCCCCGCCGTCTGGCGGTATGTGCGTTTGCCCTGTCGCGGGTCCCCTGTCAGGGTTTCATGAAGGCCATCATGGTGGCTGCCTCGGCGAGGTCGGAGGAGCCGCTTCGTTCCGGGAAGGCATCGAGGATGGGTATCAAAACCCCGAGGGACTCGCTTTCACGGCCGAGATCCAGCAGCAGGCGCGCAAGCGGTATCGCCGCTTTCAATTGCCATCCCAGCGCCGACTGGGCGCCGGCATGCATGATCGATTGCCGCAGGGACGCCTCCGCCGCCGCAAGATCGGCCCTGGGGGCCATGCGAATGACGTTGCCCTGCGTCCGCAGCAGATCGGGCAGCCAGAACTTCTGGTCCATTTTCTGAGCGGAGACAATCGCGGCGTCGATCACCGAGCGCGCCTCATCATGCGCTCCGCATTGCGCCAGGCCTTCTGCCAGCGCACTGGAGGCGCCGGGGATCAGCATGTGAAACTGTTCGCGCGTGAGCATCCGGAGCGCCTGCCGAAGCGTTTCCACGCCAGCCGTCGGATTCTCCATGGCCAGAAGCCACCATCCTTTCAGAGAGAGGGCGGCGGCGAGATGGCTGCCGAAGGAATGCCTCTGCGTGTGGGCGATCAGCCGCTCTATATGGTCGCCCGCCTCGACAAGGCTGCCGTTCCAGAGCAGCACCGGAATGCCATGGGCCCCGGCCATGGAATAGTCGCCCGGCAGAGACGATTGTGCCGCCCCCTCCATGGCTTCCAGAACAAGACGACAGGCACGCGTGGGGAAACCGAGGAGCCAGTTCAGGCGTGCCCGGCCGACCTCAGCGCGCAGGCGATGGTCGTAGCCGAAGAGGTTCAGGTCGAGGTGGCCGATGCCGACCTCGAGTTCAAAGCCCCGTTCGTAGTGGATGATCGCCGCCGCGTGATCGCCCGCCAGCTGGTGTGCTGCGGAGAGAAGCCATTCGGCGATCACGCGCTCGCGAGCGGCCCCGTCGCGTTCGGCCACGATGGCGCATCGCTTCGCCGCAGCGAGCGCGCCCTCGAAGTCGCCGAGGCGGGTCAGGAACAGGTTCAGTCCGGCCAGAAGGCGAAGCTGCGCCAGGCTGCCGCCGTTCTCTTCCGAGAGGTTCAAACCCTTTTCTATGGCATCGCGGACCTCCTGGGTATTGCCGAGCGTATGCATCGTCGAAACTGCAAGCGCTTCAAGCAGGCGGACCTCGCGTTGCGGCGAGCGGGTTTTCCCCGTGTCCGTGTTCAGGGCCAGGCGGGACCAGGACCGGCATTCGGAGAGAAGCCAGAGGCCGAGGAAAAGAGGCGCGGAATCGGCGACCAGATCGACGCCTGTCGCGTGGTGGTCTTCATGGGAAAAGCACCAGTCCAGCGCTTTCCGCACATTGCCGATATGGGGCGCATGGCGACCGATTTCCGCATAGGCGCCATGCTCGAGGGAAATCCCCTCAAGCAGTTTGGCAAAATAGCAGGCGTGCCGCCGGTCGATCTCATCGGCGTCGCCATATTCGGTGAGTTTGGCCCTTGCATAGGCCCGCGTCGTATCGGGCAGGCGGTAGAAAACGATTTCGCCCTGGGGTTGAACCCAGACGAGCGATTTGTCGACGAGATCCGCAATCGTTCCGGCAACTGTTTCTTCGTGTTCCCCCTCGACATCGGCGACAGAGACAGCAGCCTCGATCGTGAACAGGCCGACAAACGCCGACAGCCGGCACAGCACCCGTTGTTCGTAATCGCTGAGCAGCCTGAAACTCCAGTCGAGCATCGCCTCAAGCGTCCGGTGGCGCGGAACCACGTTGCGCAAGCCGGCCAGACGCAATTCGGCGTTAGACGCCAGAAGGTTGGCAATACCGCGTATCCCGTAGGTCCCGGCGCGGCTGGCTGCCAGTTCGATCGCAAGCGCTATGCCATCCGTCCGGCGGCAGATATCCGAGACAATAGGTGCATCGCTGTCGGTCAGGACCTGAGGCAGGCCGCTGGCCATGGCCCGGTCCATGAAGAGCTGGACAGCAGGGCTTGTCATGGCATCGGCCGCTGTCGGATTGTCATCCACAGGGCTGGCCAGGGTGCTGAGGAGGTGGACGGTCTCGCCCTGGACGCGCAAGGATTCCCGCGAGGTCACCAGAAGATGGAGGTTCGGCGCTCGCCGGAACATCTGTCCCGCCAGCAAGGAGGCCGCCTCCAGCAGATGCTCGCAGCTGTCGAGGATGATCAGCATGCGCTGATCGGCAATGAAGGCGAGCAGTTCATCGATCGGATTGTTGCCCGAGAGCGTGCAGCCGACGGCAGAGATCACCGCGTCTGGAACCAGTGCCGGGTCGGTGATCGCGCCCAGATCGACGAAGACCACGTTTTCCACGCCGAATTCCGGCTTCAGCCTTTCGGCGACGGCCGCTGCCACGGTCGTCTTGCCGATGCCGCCGGTCCCCACGATGCTGATGAAGCGGCGTTCCACCAGAAGCTCACTCAGGCTAAGTATGACACGGTCTCGCCCGACGATTGAGCGGCGCAGCAAGGGAGCATGTGCGGCGGGGAGGGGCAGGGCCGACGGCGGCACCTCGGGCACGACAGCGGCGACGAAACTATAGCCTCTGCCGGCGATGTTGACGATATAGCGGGCTCCGTTGCGGTTGTCCTCAAGCGCGCGGCGAAGTCCCGAGATATGGACGCGCACCGCCGCTTCATCGACAGCCTTTCCCTGCCAGACGATGTCGATCAGTTCATGGCGGCTCACGACATCACCCGCACGCTCGACGAGGACGATCAAGATATCCAGGGCGCGCGAGCCAATCCGGACATTCTCGTCGTCCTTTGACAGGAGACGACGTTTGGTATCCAGTCGAAACCCTCCGAACGATACCGTGAAGTCGCCCTTGCCCTCATTGAGCGTGGCGCGCGACGGAGTGGACATGACCCATGTGGTTCCAGTTTCTTTGTTTGCCTCGGGGTCTTCAGCTTGCGGTAAACAACGAACCTGTCTTTCAAGATCATGACGCAGATTGCGATAATCTGCTGCTTTTACATGCGGTCGGGCGTGCGGCAGTCAACGGGCCTGAGATTGATCGGCCCGGTCGCGCCTGCCTGGCGCCATCGCCCCGGGCTGATGCCGGTCTTCCGCTTGAAGGTGTTCTGGAAATGGCTCTGGCTTGAAAATCCGCACACAAGGGCGATTTCTGCAATCGAATGCTGAGAGGTTTCGAGCAGGATCTGCGCCCGTTCCAGGCGGCGCCCGATCTGCCACTGATGCGGCGCAAGTCCGGTGGAGCGTTTGAAGGCTCTGCTGAAATGCGCCGTCGAAAGGCCGCACGCCTCGGCAAGGGCTGACATGGAGACGTCAAGATGCGCATCCATGAGCTCCTTGGCGCGGCGCTCCTGCCACGGCGCGAGAGTATGAAAGCGGCGTCCGCTTTTCACACGACCGTATTGTCCGAGCAGGTGCGCGCAGACGGCATCAAGCAGCGCATCGAGCAGGAGGCTTTTTGCGTGATGCCCATGGACCATTGCGCGAGATACTGCGATTGCGAGCTGAAGCATCACCGGATCTTCCTGCCCTGCGGTTGGGGTCAACACGAGCTCCTTGTAGTTTCGGACGTTATTCTGGTCCGCATAGGCCTTCAGCGTCGAGGCCGGCAGATAGAACTGAATGTTGCGCCAGGGATCGTGGATGAAGACCTGAGGCTCGGTTCTGAGGTCGGCGATGTATGTCATGCCCTCCTGGACCACCTCATCGGCGACGAAATGGCCATTCAGCCAGAGTTCCCGGCGAAACCGCGCGAGATGAACGGCAACCTGATAGGCATCGTCATATCCAAGAGACGGGGTGCGTTCCGGGAGGGGCGCGTCTGACCTTATCTCGGATGCCGCGATGAGGCCGCGCATTTGCGCGCGTCGAACATGGGTGGGCGGCTCGGGCAGGCCAAAGCACCAGGCCAGATGCGCGCCGTAGGCGCGTCCATCGGTCGATTGGCTTTCGGAAAACGCAGTTCTACCCATTTTTGATGCCCGGATCGTCCTCTGTCGGGATACCTTCACCGGTTGCGATCGCTGTCCTGCACTACGGAAACTGTCTTCATGACGTCGATATTACCGCGAATGGCATTGGAATAGGGACAGACCGTGTCTGTAATCCGCACCAGCTCTTCCGCCGTATCGAGGTCGACGCCGGAAAGCGTAATGAACAACGCCACAAAAAGGCTGATGACATCGAGCTCATTCTTGCCAAGTCCGATTTCCGCGAACACGGCAACATCCTTTTCGGCAAAGCGGTGTCCCGCCTGCAATGCCACATCCATCAGAGCGTTTTCAAAGCAGGCGGCATAGCTTGCGCCAAACAACTGCTCGGGATTGGTCGCTCCACCTCTGCCACCCAGTTCTTGCGGCGTGGCGATTGCGAGATCAAGAAGGCCGTCATCGCTGCGGACACGGCCTCTCCGACCTGCGGTCGCGCTAACCCTGGTCACGTAGAGCAGTTTCACCTTGTTGGTTCCTTTGTGAGCGATTGGCGTTTTTCTCCGGCCGGTCAACAGCAAGCCCGGACAGCGGCCTTGCCAGGCAGGGGCGAGTCTCGCACCAGTCGGCCGCGCAGGCGAGTAAAGAAACGAAAAGAACTGAAAGCCTGCCCCGGCAAGCACTTTCGGGTTCGTCTTTCCCAGACCGCAGACCTGCAGCGATCGGTCGGCTTGGGGACGTGGCCTGAAGGCAGAACACTTCTTTACAACTCATAACGCGTCTGGCGCCGGCATTGGATGCTAAAAGAAAATGTACCTTTAGTTCATGGGAGACGGCTATGAACCATCCGGCAATGTCTGATGTCCGCGGGAAAGGGCGCCATTTCGGCGGGTCCGAAATCGCCCATCTGCGCGGTGAGGCCGCAAATGCCATCTGCGCCATACTCCTGCATGCAGAGGCGGTTCAAAGACGGGCGGCCGGAGTCGTGGACGAGGCTGCTGACATGAGGAGGTCGTGCGAAGGCATTGCGTGCAATGCCAGACGTGCCTGGCAGGCCATGGAGACGTTGCTTGTGCTGTGCACGCACGTTGAAGCGGATGCCCCGGAGGCGCGACCGACAAGTGCCAGCTCTCAGGAAGCCTCAAGGCCCAGCGCCTGACTGATGCTGTTCACCAGCATCCCGCCATCGAACGGCTTTTCGAGAAAGCAGAGCACGCCGGCGAGCTTGGCACGGCGTTTCTGCTCCTCATCCGGAAAGGCCGTGATCACGATCGTCGGCAGGTCGATACCTTCGCGCAGAAGATGCGCGCGAAGGTCCAGGCCGCTCATTCCCGGCATCTGCAGGTCGGTGACGAGAAAGTCGGCCTTCGTCAGCCTGTCGGATGCGATTGCTCTCTCGGCCGTCTCATAGGCGTCGGCCTTCCAGCCTAGCGAGCGCACAAGGCTTTCGGTCGCTTTTCTGACATGTTCATCGTCGTCGACGATGGCGATAATCGGTTCTTGGTTCATGACACTCACAAAACACGGGATTTCATCGGGCTCTATATGGCGCTGACGACCGCGCGGATAAATCATACAGACGTTTGTCCGCCCTCTTCGAGGCCCAGCATTTCCGCCATGCGCACTAGGTCGGGTAGCGTCCGGGCTTTCATTTTCTGCATGGCATTGCCACGGTGGATCTTCACGGTGATTTCACTGAGGCCGAGTTCGCCGGCAACCTGTTTGTTCATCAGGCCACGGGTCACCAGGGTCATCACCTCCTTCTCCCGTGGTTTCAGCGTTTCATAGCGGGCGCGCACGTCATCAACCACGCTTTCCCGAGCGCGGCGCGTCCGATCGCTTTCAAGGGCCGCGGTGACGGCGTCGAGCAGGTCCTGGTCGCGGAACGGTTTGGTCAGGAAATCGGCGGCGCCCGCCTTCATCGCCCTCACGGACATCGCCACGTCTCCATAGCCCGTCAGGAATATGATCGGCAGATAGATGCCGGCGCTGGCGAGCTGCTGCTGGAAGTCGAGCCCGCTCACGCCCGGCAGCCGCACATCGAGGATCAGGCAGCCATGGGCGTCGACCTGCCCGGTTTCCAGCATTTCGGCGGTTGAGGAAAACAACCTGACCTTCAGTTGCACGGAGCGCAGAAGACTGCCAAGCGATTCACGCATCGCCTGGTCGTCATCGACGATGAATACGACAGGCTGGCCTGCCACTTGCCGTTCCGTTTCCTGTTTCATCCGCTCCCTCTTTCTGGGCACGGGAGGCGAAATCCGAACTCGGCGCCGCCGCCGTCGCGCAGTTTCGCCCAGATATGCCCGCCATGGGCCTCGACAATTCTACGGCATATCGACAGCCCGATCCCCATGCCCTGGGGCTTGGTGGTGAAAAATGGTGAAAACAGCTTCTGGCCTTCTTCGGGCGCAAAGCCGGGACCTCTATCGGCAACCCTGATGTCCACGCTCTCCTGGCCGTCCTGTTGATCGGGCGCGATGATGATGAGGATTTCGCGCGTGCCATCCTCGTTCGTCTCCATGGCCTGGATGGCGTTGACGACAAGGTTGATCAGCACCTGCTGCAACTGCACGCGGTCTCCCAGGACCGCGGAATTTTGCGGATCCCGGACGACATTCACGGCCACCTGTCGTGTCCGCATTTCCCGCCGCAGCAGCGGAACGACGTCGTCGACCAGATCGTTGACGATGATTGTCGAATGCGGGCTCGGAGAGCGGCGGGCAAAGGCCCTCAGGCTGTGAACGATGCTGCTCGCCCGCTTTGCCGAGGCGATGATGCGTTCGATCAGCGCGGTCGCTTCGCCGATATCCGGTTCGCTGCGCTTCAGCCACCGCAGGCTGGCATCGCCGCTCGCCGAAATCGCCGCCAGAGGCTGGTTGACCTCGTGAATGATCGAGGCCGTCAGTTCTCCGAGGGTCAGGAGCCTTTCCGCGTGGGCCAGTTCCTCCCGGGTTTTCTCGAGGGTGCGTTCGGCCTCCATCCGTTCGGTGATGTCGCTGTGCGTTTCAAGAACGGTCACCGGCTCTCCCGTCCGGTCGCGCTGCAGAGACCAGCGGCAGATGACGATGCGCAGGTCGCCATTGCGGTGGCTTCTGTGAACCTGCCCCTCCCAATGCCCTTCCGCGACAAGTTTCGTGTTGGCTTCCTCCCAGAGCTGGGCGGATTCGGTTCCAAGCAGTTCGCTCGATTGCTTGCCGATGGCCTCCTGTGCAGTGAAGCCGTAAAGCGCCGCCGCGCCGCGATTCCAGGACAGGATCACATCTTCTGGCGTTCGAGAGAAGATCGCATCATTGGTCAGGTCGAGCAATGCCGCTTGGTCGGCCAGCTTTTCCGTGTTCGCCTTGTTGGCGAGTGTCAGGACCGTCGCCACGGCGAGCGCAACGACGCTGATCACCAGCCGCGCGATCGCGCCGATCTCGTGCAGGGGGTGCTGGACCAGGAAGCCGATAACGGTCAGCAGGCAGCACAGGAGGGCGACGACGATCGTACCACGCCGGCCGAGGATATTGGCGAAGAGCAACAGCACCAGGACATAGAGAACGGCGACGGCGTATTGAAACGCCGTGAAGGCATCGACGGCGAATATAATGACCGCCAGGACAGAGGCGATTGTCGCCACCGGCCAGCGACCGGCGAGAATGCTGTTTTGCCCGCGATATACCATTCCTGCGCTTGTCCCTCATCGGCCGATCGATCAGAAATGCGTACGCGACCTACGGAGGTTTCGACGTCCACCAGTCAGCGCTGCTTGATCATAGCGCTGTTCGGATCGCTGCACAGTGATGCTTTGGATTGCCGGAGACATACCAAGGTATGCCGCAGGACATCAGTCGCGGCTTCCTCCGCCCGGCCGGGTTAAGCCGGAGCGGCGCCAGTATCCCGGGCTGACCCCGGTATTCTCCTTGAAGGCCGCGTGGAAATGGCTCTGGCTCGAATAGCCGCAGATGAGAGCGATTTCGGCAATCGTGAGCCTTGACCCTGAAAGCAGCGCCCGCGCCCGCGTCATACGGCGGGCGAGCTGCCATTGATGCGGAGCAACGCCGACGGACCGCTTGAAGGCTCGGCTGAAATGACCAACCGAAAGACCACATTGCTCGGCAAGCTCCGACATGGACACATTTAGGCGCTCATCCATGAGTTCCTTGGCGCGACGTTCTTGCCACAGGGCAAGCCCATGGGTGTGGCTGCGCTGCGCTCTCGCCCACACGCCGTAGTGCCCGAGCAGATTGGCGCTGACCGCCCCGAGGATTGCGTCAAGCAGCAGGCCGCTTGCCCTGTGGGGGTATGCGAATGCCGTCAGGGCCGCGCTGGCGAGCTGACGCATCGTCAGGTCATCATGGCCGGTGGTGGGCGATTGCGGAAACGCGACGAAGGCCGGAATGTCGTGCTCATCGGCATAAGCCTTCAGGGAGGCGATCGGCATATAGAAATTCACGGTATGGAACGGGGCCTTTATCAGGACCCGGGGTTCCTGTCTCAGATCGGCGATGTATGTCTTTCCCGCATGAAAGGCATCCTCCCACAGCGAGCCATCGCTGAGCCGGAGTTCCAGCTCAAAAAGCCTGAAGTTGACGATCACCTGATAGGCTTCGTCATAACCGAAAGACGGCGTCGGGTCCTGTGGCGGTTTCTGGGATTGCAGCTCGGTGATGGCAAGCGTTCCCCGGTTCAGCGTATGGCTTATGTGATGGAGAGGCGTTTTCAGGCCGAGATGTGCGCCTAGCGCATCGCCATAAGCGTGGCTTCTGATCGGCTGATTGCCCGTGAGTAGCGTCTTGCCCATCGGAACACCCGGAATTTGCACAAACGCGAAGCCCAAATCATGCCAGCAAACGTTCGAACGTCAAGATTTTGTCGCCAGCAGATAAGCAATATGGGCATTTTCGTCCTGCAGGGCCTTAATATAACGGACCGCCGTTGGCGGAACATTAAACTGGCAAGCCCGACGACGCGTCCATGACTTCGTTAAAAGCCTCGGCGCTGTCGAAAAAGGTCTGGATGAATGGACCAAACGCAAGGGCATGACATTGACTATCGTGGCATCTTTCTGGACGAAAAGGCGGTGGTGGGCCCTCTAACCTCGGTAGGGTTACCGCCGGACAGGATCAGCCCAAGCGATCTCTGGTGTTCGCTTGTGGTGAGAAAACGCCATAACGGAAAGGTCATGAAGGCGGCAAGGCGGGCATGAAGGCCGGCTCACCTTCTATGGCGGCTATTTCGCACTCCTCAGAAATCGAAGGTTCGGCTCCCATGACCTTTTGCCGTCTCACCGTGGTCGAGCTCATGTTCGGGAACCAAGATTTTTGCGCGTCAGAATCGCATGGCGACCGGGCCGCCGGTTCGCATTCCTTCAAAACCTCGATGCTGAGATGATGGGCGTTCGCGCAAGCTGCAGCCAAGTCGCCGCTTGGACTTGAACAAAACGCGGGGGCGCAGAATGCGCTCGCGAAAAAGGTTGTGTGGTAACCGTTTATCGTCCAAACACGCCCACCATGTCGAAAGCGACCGGCCGGCGGTGGTCGAGGATGAGGGCGTCCTGGAGTTCGGCGATATGTGCGCGCATCAGCACGACGGCATTGTCGACCTCGCCCTTGGCGCAGTGATTGATCAGTTCGTCATGGTGGTCGTGCCAGCCGGCAAGCCCGATCTGGTTGTCGAACAGATTGACGATCAAGCTGGTGCGAGCGACGAGGAGGCGAACCTGTTCGGCCAGGATCGGATTTCCCGAAAGTTCCGCCATCAGGACGTGGAAGCCGCCTGAAAGATGGATGGCCTCGCGCATGTGGCCCTGTTCGCGCAGCTTGTGTTCCTGCTCGATGTTTTCCTGCAGTCGCGCGATCGCGTGCGGATCGGCCGCCCGCGCCACCGCCTCGGTGGTACCCGCCTCGATGGCGATGCGCGCGGCGAAAACGGCACGCGCCTCGTCGGCATCGGGGGCGGCGACGAAGGCGCCGCGCTTCGGCAGGAAAATGACGAGCTTCTCCCACGTCAGTCGCTGGAGCGCCGTGGCGATGGCGCGCCTGCCGACGCCCAGCGCCTCGACAAGCGCCAGTTCGGTCAGCTTCGTCCCGGGCAGAAGCCGTTGATCGACAATGGCCGAGAAAAGGTGCTCATAGGCATCCTCGGCCGTCTCCACTCTTGGCCGGTTCCGGTCATTCATAACGCCGACGAGCTTGCCTGGTTGCTTCATTTGTGGACGTCCTCTGCATTCTCTGGTGCACGTAATTGTGCGCAATTCTGAACGCTTGATTGTTTTTATTCATGTTTGCAGTCTGGCACACCGCTTGCAAGACCATTTCTGTCAAGTCCATCAAAAAGGGGAAGCAAATGGCAGGACTGAAACTTTCACGCAGGGCCTTTGTCGGAGCCAGTCTCGCGGCGCCCTTCGTCCTGAGGGCCGGCGGCGCGGCAGCGGAGACCACGGTCAAATTCTCGTTCGCGGCGCCGTTCGATGGCTCCAATGCGGCCGGCAGCGTCGCCTTAAATTGAGAAGGTTGGTCAGAGTGTCGCGGCGGCCAACTTTATGTGGCGTTTGGCAGGGTGATTTTACGCCAGACGGCCATAGCCTCAGTGCGAAGGGTTCGGTGATCGGCGGCAGTTTGATGTTTGCGGTGGAATAGGAAGAGGTTCGAAATCGGGCCGTGGCTTGAAACGAAACGTTGACATTGCGCGGCGGACTTGAACCGCATCATGATCCGTTCTCTCCGCCTTATCGGAAGATGGGAATTCTCGGCCTGATTGTTCAGCCCCTTATGCGAACGATGCTCAACGCCGGGCATGATATCGCGTTTGGCGGCATCGTAGGACCGGAGTTTGTCGGTCACCATCACACGGGGCGTCACGCCCTGGCCTTTGAGCAACTTGCGCATCAATTTCAGCGCTGCCTTTTTGTTGCGACGGCTTTGCAAAAGGGCGTCGAGAACATATCCTTCAGCATCGACGGCACGCCAAAGCCAATATTTCCGGCCTTTGATCGTTACCACCACCTCATCGAGGTGCCATTTATCCGCAAAGCTGCCCTTTGAGCGCCGACGAAGCGAAGCCGCAAACTCGGATCCAAATTTGGCGACCCATTCCGACACCGTCTGGAACGAAACGTCGATTCCGCGCTCTGCCAGCAAATCCTCTATGTGACGTAGGCTCAACGGAAACCGGTAGTAAAGCCAGACAGCATGAGCGATGATCTCCGCGGGAAAGTGGTGACGTTTGTAACGATGTCCGGCGTAGGCAAAAGAAGATGGTTTCATGCCAAGTGCTTTATCGCCCAAAGCTTAAGGCGACGCTGCCAACTTGTCAATTTGACGCAAGCGAAATGCGAGGCCGGGCGCGCAGTCAGGAGTGCCAACCTCCGGGTTATCGATTTCACGTGGATGCCGCTCAATCTCGTCAGGCGTCAGGATATCCTCTAGCCGGAACGCAATTCAAACGCCTGTATAGGGGCGCGGCCGGCTGCCGTCGGTGAAGCGCGATAGACGGAAGGGATGCGGGTCGACGAAGGCCTGTTCTCCGGTCGCAAGTTGCGCGGCGAGTTTGCCGGCGGCGGGCCCGATGCCGAAGCCGTGGCCGGAGAATCCGGTTGCCACCAACAATCCGCCGACAGCGGGCACGTCGGAGATCACCGGGATCGTGTCGGGCATCGCATCGATCATCCCGGCCCAGGCCTGTACGACCTTGGCATTGCCGAAAGCCGGAAACCGGCTCTTGAGCTCGGCATGGGCGGCGCGAATGAAGCGCATGTCGGGCGCCGGGTCGAGGATGCGGCAGGCCTCGTAGGGCGAAGGGCGGTCATAGGGCACATGCCGGTCGCGCTGAAGCGCCTCGAAGAAATCGCGCCCGAACCGGAGCGCGATATGGCGCCACTCCATTTCCAGGAGCGGGATGTAGTCCATCATGTAGCGGAAATGGGCGGGCGTGACCGGCGCCGTGTTTGAAAGCGCATTGGCGACGGTCAGGCCGCCATCCGAGCGCCGCCGGACGCCGAGCACGCCGTCCCAGAAATTCACGTCGGGGCCGTCGCTTGTCATGGCCTGCGTGCGTGAAACGGAGGAGCGCACGGCAAGTTGCGGCAGCCGGATATCGAGGTCGGCAAGGATCCGGCGCGTCCATGCGCCGCCGGCCACGATGACGGCGTTGCAGCGGATTACGCCCTGTTCGGTCACCACGCCGGTCACCCGCCCGCCGGCGGTTTCGATGCCGCGCGCCGCGCAGTCGGTCACGATCGTCGCGCCCATGCGCCGCGCGGCCATCGCCATGCGCGGCACGGCCCATTGCGGCTCGGCGCGGCCATCGCCCGGGCAGAATAGCGCGCGGGGCGGGGGCGACGTGTCGCCGGGAAGGTGTCGGGCGATCTCGTCCGGCCCGATCATGCTTGCGGCAATGCCCGCCTCGGCCGCGGTCTTGACCCAGGTCTCGTATTTTTCGGTTAGCGCCTCGTCGCGGGCGGCGAAGAAGGTTCCGCAGGTCGCAAAGCCGACATCGGCGCCGATCCGCGCCGCCATGCCGCGCCACATCACCAGGCTTTCGCGGATCAGATGCAGTTCGCGCGGATCGCGGCGTCCTTGCCGGCACCAGCCCCAGTTCCGGCTCGACTGTTCGGCGGCGACCTGTCCCTTCTCCACAAGCGTGACCGGGTGGCCCTTCTCGGCCAGTTGCAGCGCCGCCGAGACGCCGATGATCCCGCCGCCGACCACCACGGTTTCGGCGGCATCGGGAAGGGCGGGGGGCTCGAAGAGCGGGAGTATCGCGGGACCCATGTAGACGTATCTCCGGTTTGAGCGTTCGGAACAATTCCGATGGGTTCAGATCTTTGCTGTTGCGGATTTCTGCAGCTTTTCCAATTCCTCGAGGATATGCACCCAGCTTCGCGCACCCCTCAGGACCCGTTCGACATCATAATGTTCGTCAGGTGCGTGGATCGCATCGCCGGACAGGATGAAGCCAATCACAACGCATTCGGCGCCCAGCATATCCTTGAACAACTGAACCAGCGGAATGGCGCCGCCGGTGCCGATCAGCCGCGTCGGTTGTTGCCATTCGGTTTCGAGGCCGCGTCTGGCGGCGGCAAGGTACGGGCTGTCCTCGGCAAGCGCCACCGCCGCGCTGCCGCCTTCGCCATGGAACGAGACCGAACAGCCCTTGGGAACGCGCGCTTCGACATGGCTTCGGAAATGCGCGCGGATCCGGTCGGGGTCCTGTCCGGGCACAAGGCGAAAGGAGAGCCGGGCCGTTGCCCAGGCCGGAAGAACGGATCGTTCGCCTTGCCCCTGATTGCCGCCGGTCATGCCATTGATGTCGATGGTCGGGCGGCCCCACATGGCTTCCAGCGCGGTATAGCCCTCCTCGATGATCCCGCCGGCGAGGTCGACCTCGTCGAAAAGCGCCGTCTGGCGCGACAATTCCCGCCAATCCGCGGGCAGGCCCGGCGGAATGTCTTCCACACCGTCGTAGAAGCCTTCGATCGTGATCCGCCCGGCTTCGTCATGGAGCCCGGCGAGGATGGCAGCGAGAATGCGGATCGGATTGGCCGCGACCGCCCCGAACAGACCGGAATGGAGCTCGGGATTGGGGGTTGCCACCGTCACCCGCTCGTGGACGAGGCCCTTGAGCCGGGTGGTGATCGCCGGTTCGGTCGGCGACCACATCTCGGCGTCGCATATGAAGGCCACGTCGCAGGCAAGCGCTTCGCGATGGGCGTCGATAAAGGCCGGCAGGCTTGCCGAGCCGGATTCCTCCTCGCCTTCCAGCATAATGACGATCTCGGCGGGAAAATCGCCCTTGACGGCCTTCCAGGCGCGCAAGGCCTCGATGAAGGTCCAGAGCTGGCTCTTGCTGTCGGATGCGCCGCGACCGTAGAAGCGCGTCTTTCCGTCTTCCTCGACCAGTTCGGGGGAAAACGGGGCGTGGCTCCATTGCGCGCGCTCGCCGATCGGCTGGACATCGTAATGCCCGTAAAACAGCAGCCGTCCGGCGTTGCCGCTTCCGCCGGCGCGGGCGAGCACGACGGGATGGCCGGCGGTCTCGATGATCTCGCTCTCGAACCCGATCGACGCCAGTTCCTGGAAAAGCCACGCGGCGGCGCGGCGAATGCCCGCCGCGCTTTTCGGGTCGCTGGAAATCGAGGGGATCGCGATCAGTTCGAGCAGTTTGGCAATCGTCCGACCGAGATTGTCGTCGATGTTGCGAAGTATTTTTTCGGTGTCTGTCACGTCGGTTCCCCGTCTGGCCGTTTCGGTCGTCATTGCAGCATCGTCAAGCCGCTCTCTGCGCCGTCTCGAGCACTGAAAGAAGCCTCTCGATATCCTCCCAGAGCTCTTTCTCGTCCTCAAGGCCGATGCTCAGGCGAAGGATAATGTCCGACCCGTTCCATGATGTCGCCGAGCGAAACCCCTCGACTGACATCGGCGCCGCGAGGCTGCGCGTGCCGCCCCAGGAGGCGCCGATGGCGAAGATTTCAAGCGCATCCAGGGCCGCTGCGATATGCGGCGCGGCTGCGGCGCAGAACACCACGCTGAAGACGCCGCTCGAACCAAGAAAATCGCGCTTCCAGAGGTCGTGTCCAGGGAAGCTCTCAAGGGCGGGATGCAGAACCGTCTGGACCAAGGGATGGCGCTCGAGCCTGCGCGCAAAATCGAGCGCCACGCGTTCGCTGTGGCGCAGCCTCACGCCCAGCGTTTCGAAGCCGCGCAGCACCAGCGAGGCATCGTCAGGCGAGACGCCGATGCCCATCCTGCCGATCAGGGCGCGGACGGGGTGGATCAGCGCCTCTTCCCTGACCGTGATCGAGCCCATCAGCACATCCGAGTGGCCGGAAATGAACTTGGTGAGCGCCTCGGTGACGATGTCTGCGCCATGGGCAAGCGGCTTGAAGTTGAGCGGCGTTGCCCAGGTGTTGTCGACGCCGACGAGCGCGCCGCGCGCGTGCGTGATCGCAGCGATCGCGGGGAGATCGAGCACCTCCATCGTCGTCGAGCCCGGGCTCTCGCACCAGACGATACGGGTGTTGTCGCGCATTTTGGCGGCGACATCCGTGGGCGACAGCGGATCAAAGAAATTGACCGCGATGCCGAGCCGGCTGAGGTCGGTCTCGGCCAGGTCGCGCATCGGGGGATAGGCGGTGTCGGCGATCAGGATATGATCGCCTGCCGACAGGAAGGGCAGAACCGCAAGGGCATTGGCGCCCTGGCCCGACGGGGCGAGGAACGTCCATGCGCCGCCTTCGAGTTCGCTGAGCTTTGCCTCGAGCGTGCGCGTCGTCGGCGTCCCATAGAGGCCATATGAGTAGCCCTCGTGGCCTCGTTCCAGGCGTGATGCGTAGGCCTTGGCGTCGGCAAACACGATTGTCGAGGCGCGGTGGACGCCGACGCCGAGCGGCGAAAACCCCTCCGTCGGGACGGACGGGGTCAGGACGCATTGCGTGAGATCATTCATGATAAAGGCCTTTCCCGGAACGGAGGGCTTCAACGGCCGGTTCCCGTCCAAGCGTCAGCTGGGCTGACGGAGATTACAGTCATGTGCATTTCGACAGGGGCGGCGAACCGCCCTCTGTTGCCTTGAGCGCGGGTCAGAGCACCTTGGAAAGGAACGCTGCCGTGCGTGGGTTTTGCGGGTTGGCGAGCATTGTCCGTGGAACGCCCTCCTCGACGATCTGACCCTGGTCCATGAAAACCAGATGATTGCCGACTTCACGCGCAAAGCCGATCTCGTGGGTCACGACAACCATGGTAATGCCGCTTCGCGCGAGGTCCTTGATCACGTCGAGAACCTCGCCGACCAGTTCGGGGTCGAGCGCCGAGGTTGGCTCGTCGAACAGCATGACCTCCGGTTCCATGGCAAGCGCCCGGGCGATGGCGACGCGCTGCTGCTGGCCGCCCGAAAGCTGTGCGGGGTAGCGGTTTTCAAAGCCCTCAAGCCCCACCCGGGCCAGCAGCTCGCGCGCCTTGTTGCGGGACCGCTCCCTTGGCCAGCCCTTGACGTGACGCGGGCCTTCCATGACGTTTTCAATGGCCGTCATATGCGGGAACAGATGAAACCGCTGGAACACCATTCCGGTCATGCGTCTCTGGGCGGCGACCTGCGCGGACGAAAGCGGATGGAAGCGCCCTTCGCGTTCCGTGTAGCCTTGCAATTCGCCCTTCAGTAACACCCGGCCGGCGGAAATACTCTCAAGCTGGTTGATGCATCTGAGAAGCGTCGACTTGCCGGAGCCGGATGGCCCGATCGCGACGCAGACCTCGCCCTGGCGGACCTTGATGTCCACGCCCTTGAGCGCATGCACATGGCCGTAGAATTTGTGGATGTTCTGCATCTCGACGCAGAAATCGTAGCGTCTTGGTTCCATGGTCTATTCCGCCCTCGTGGGATAGCCGGACACGCCCTTGCCGAAGTGGCGTTCGAGATAATGCTGGCCGACCATCAGCAGGCTGGTGATGGCGAGATACCAGGTGCCGGCGACCAGCAGCAGCGGGATCGGCAGGTATAGCCGATTGGCGATCGCATTGGTCGCGAATGTCAGGTCGAGCGTGAACGGCACGGCAAGCACCAGCGACGTCATCTTCAGCATGCCGATGGTTTCGTTGCCGGTCGGCGGAATGATCACGCGCATGGCGAGCGGCATCAGGATCCGCCACCAGATCTTCGCCGGTTTCATGCCCAGCGCCTCGGCGGCCTCCTTCTGTCCGCGATCGATGGAGTTGAAACCGGCGCGGAAGATTTCCGTCAGATAGGCGGATTCGTTGAAACCGAGGCCCAGAATGGCGGCAAGCACCGGCGTGACGACATAGCGCGTGTCGACGCTGATCAGTTCCGGACCGAAGGGGATGGAAAGGCTGAGCGTTGGAAATAGAACCGCGAACAACCCCCAGAACAGCAACTGGGTATAGATCGGCGTGCCGCGGAAGAACCAGACCCACGCATATGCGAGCCAGCGCAGGATCGGATTGTCGCTGTCGCGCATCACGACAAGCAACCCGGCGACGACGATTGCCACTGCCATGGCGATGACGGTCAGCAGCAGCGTCCATCCTACGCCGCGGATGACCTGTGGCGAGAACAGATAGCTGAAGTAGACGGTCCAATGGAAATTGGCGTTGTTGATGATGGCGTTGCCGACTTGCAGCACAATCACAGCCAGCACGATGACGGCGAGCCATCGGCCCGGATGAGGCCGCGGCACCACGACATTATGGGTGATATCGGGGTTTGTCTCGGAAACCGGCCGCAAGCCGGTCTCCATGTCTTTGATATCGTATGTCATGATCTCAGTGATTGGTTTCAGGGTTGACCTCGGCTTCCTCGACGATTGCCGAGCCAATGCCCCAGCTATCGAGAATCGCCAGATAGGTTCCGTCCGCAATCAGCGCGTTGATCGTGTCCGCGATCAGTTCGGCGAGCGCCAGGTCGGTTTTGGCCACGGCGATGCCGTTCGGGCCGCTGTCGCCAAAGGCGCCTTCGACGGGCTCCATTGTTTCCAGCCGGCCATCGGATTGCTTCGCGGCGTAGCCGATGCCGGCCTCGCCGGAGACCGTGGCATCGGCGCCGCCGACGGCAACGCGCGTCAGCACCTCGGTCTGCTTGCCGAAGGGCAGGATCTCGATCGCTTCCTCGCCGGCCGAAACGCATGTCTCGTTCTCCGCCAGAATGGCGCGTTCGTGATAGGTGCCGGACTGGACCGCGATCGTGCGGCCGCAGAGATCGGACGGGTCGAAGTCCGTCGGATTTCCGGTCCTGACGAGCCACATATCGCCGGTGATGGCATAGCTGACGAAGTTGACCGCCTTCATGCGCTCCTCGGTGACCGAGAATGCGGAAATGCCGAGGTCGAATTTGGAGCCCAGCGCGGGTAGGATCGCTTCAAACGCCGAGGTCCGAAAGTCGATATCCACGCCGAGCTTCTTGCCGATCGCCTCGGCGATGTCGACATCGATTCCTTCCGGGGTCTGGCCATCGGCCGCGCTCAGAAACTCCCACGGGGCGTAGGCCGTGTCCGAGCCGATCGTGAGCACGCCGGCCTCTTTAATCTTCTCCGGCAACCGTGCGGCAAGCGCCTCATCGACGGTAATTCCGGATGTGTCGTAATTCTGGGCGCATGCTGGAAGCGATGCCGTCGCCAAAAGGGCGGCCAGCGACATGCGGAGGAAGGATCTGTCCATCTGATTGTTCCCATCTTGTTATGATTTGGCCTTCGAAACTCGGGCGGTCTCGTTTCAACCATGCTCATACTATCAGGGATGACTTTCTCGCCGTCCAACAATAAGATTGGGCCACTCTATTCTATATGGTTATAGATCTGGTCTGCGAGCGGATGGCGACTCATTCCGCGCAAGCGACTGAATTTCCAAGCGAATCTTCGGCAGCGGCGCCGGTTGCGCGCCGATATAGGCGAGGACGAGCGGCTCGACGGCGATCCGATCGCTTATTCCAACCCGCGCGAGGGGCTTGCCGTCATAGCTCAGGAGACCGGCTGGATTGGTGTAGCTCAGCCCGGTGCCTTCGCCGTTTGCGACGAGAGACCGCAGCAGTTCGATAGATGCCGCCCGGTGCCTGATCATCGGCGTCGCTCCGATCGCGCGGAACAGGCCGAGCATGTGCCGGATGGAGAGGCCCTGATCGGAAAGGATCAGGGGACGATCCGCGATTTCCAGGAGCGAGACCGCCTCCTTGGCGGCAAGCGGATCCTCCGGCGAGACCCAGACCCAGGGAGCGGCATCGACAAGCCAATCCCGTTGGAAGCTGGCGTCGAGGCCGAGATCGTAGGTCAGGGCCACGTCGATGCCGCCGGAAAGCAGCGTCTCGGCCACCGCTTCGAACGAAACGGGCAAGACCCGAATTTCGGTCTGGGGGAATTGCGTGCGGGTGAGACGCAGGATCGGCGCGAGCCATGTCGGTGCCAGTTCGTCGACAACGCCAAGAGTAACGCGCTGTTTTTGTCGGCGCGACAGGGCGCCGGGGGCTTCGAGACGTTCTGCCTCGGCAATCAGGGCCTCGGCTTCTTCGAGGAAGATGCGCCCGAACGGCGTTGGCGTGATGGCCACGCCCTTGCGCCGAAGGAAAAGCGCCGCGCCGACGCGAGCCTCGACATGGGAAATCGCCACCGACAGCGCCGGTTGCGAGACGTTCAACTGGCTGGCCGCGGTTGAAAGGCTGCCCGCTTTGCCTATGGCTACGAGATATTCGAACTGGCGAAGCGAGACATGCAGCATTTCATTATATGCCTATTTTAAAGTTATTATTATAATCTATGTCCAAAACCCGGCATCGTAAACCCTTCAACAAAGAGAGGACGCGATGCCACATTCACTCATCACCGCCGAGCATATCGATGCCTTCCAGCGCGAAGGCGTTGTTCTGGTAAAAGGACTTTTCAAGGATCATGTCGACACCCTGCGCCGGGGCGTGGAGGCCAACATGGCCGACCCCGGCCCATATGCCGCCGAAAACCTCAAGCCGGGCGACAGCGGTCGCTTTTTCGACGACTATTGCAACTGGCAACGCATCGGCGAATTCGAGCAGGTCATCCGGCAATCGGCTGCAGCGGAGGTGGCGGCGGATCTGATGGGATCGGATCGGGTGCAACTGTTCCACGAGCATGTTCTGGTCAAGGAGCCGGGCACGTCCAAGCCGACGCCCTGGCATCAGGATGGCCCCTATTATTTCGTGGAGGGCAGGCAGACCGTCAGTTTCTGGTCGCCGCTGGATCCGGTTCGAGAGGCGTCATTGCGCTGCGTGGCCGGTTCCCATCTGTGGGAAAAGCCTGTACTGCCGACGCGCTGGCTCTCGGAGGAAAACTTCTACCCGGACGAAGATCTCTATATGCCGGTGCCGGACCCGGACGCAGAGGGAATGCCCATCCGCGAGTGGGAGATGGAGCCCGGCGACGCCGTTGCCTTCAACTATTATGTCCTCCACGGCGCGCGCGGCAACAACAGCGCAACGCGTCGCCGCGCCTTCTCCTTGCGCCTGGTCGGCGATGACGCCCGCTATGTCGAGCGGCCGGGCCGGACGTCTCCCCCCTTTCCAGGGCATGGCATGAAGAATGGCGACTGGTTGCGGGACGACTGGTTCCCGGTCCTCCGGACGTACTAGATCGGCCGATAGCCGAACGCCAGACAATGCGCCGGCCTGCTTACGGCCGGCGCTTCATATACAGCCTACCGGCCGGCTAATATTTCGGCTTTCAGGTCTTCAACGAATTCTTCGAGATGCCGGGAGGGGAGGCGGTTGGGCGGGGTGATGAGGAGCGTGCGGAAGTACATTTCCGGCTCGAACGGTTTCAGCAGCAGTCCGCGGCCGAGATAGGGCTCCGCCGTCAACGGATCGACGAGACCGATCCCGATGCCGGCGGCAACCATCGAACATATGGTCGTCGAATAGGGGGTCTCGATAACGGTTTTCATTTTCACCCCTGCAGCCTGAAACAGGTCTTCGGCCTCGGCGCGGGTGGTGTCTTCCGGAGCGAGCGCAATGAACGGGTGGCCAGCCAGGTCATTGGGGCGAACCGTATCGAGGCTCTCGAGGGGATGTCCCTCGGGAATGGCCACCGCGACGCGGAAGCGGGCGAACTCGGTGAAGGTGACGCCGGTTTTGTCGATCTCGTCGGCGACGACGCCGAGGTCGAACTGCCCCGAGGCGACGAGATCGCGAACGGTCGAGGACATGCGAGCCTGGAAGGTGATAGCGATATTCGGGTTGCGCGCCATGAAGCGTTTCATGGCGCGCGGCAATATGTTGGTCGACAGCGCGGAGAGACAGGCGATCCTGAGTTCGCCCGAGCCGAAATCGCGGATGCGCGCGGCCGCGCCGCGCAGATGCGCAAGGCCGAGGAAGGCATGCTCCACCTCCCGGAAGAAAAGCTGTCCTTCAGGGGTCGGGTGCAATCTTCCCTTGATCCGGAGGAAGAGCGCGAAACCAAGGGAGCGTTCCAGCTCCTGTATGGTCTTGCTGATGGCGGGCTGTGAAATATGCAGCACCTCGGCGGCCCGCGCGGTGGTGCCGTTGGTCATGACCACGCGAAAGACTTCGATCTGTCTCAA
Source organism: Martelella sp. FOR1707 (assembly GCF_053484265.1). Lineage (NCBI taxonomy): Bacteria > Pseudomonadati > Pseudomonadota > Alphaproteobacteria > Hyphomicrobiales > Aurantimonadaceae > Martelella > Martelella sp. FOR1707. The sequence goes on from NZ_JBAKFP010000001.1 coordinate 689,676, forward strand.
ATTCATCGGCGGTACCATCCATGCGTCTGCGCAAACGCCAGCGGGACTATCCCAAACACGCTGCGATCTGCCTATTACGATAGAACTGGCCGATATCCCAACCTGTCGGGCCCCGAATCGCACAGAGTTTTATCGTGTCCTTTGCCGGGAGGCGAAGCTGGGCCGACCGGCGGGCGTGGCTGGTTTGCGTCGTTCACCCGCCGCGCCGGCGTCAGAACGCTACCGCGAAGCCGCGCGCCTGCTTTTCCGCGACCTCGTAGACGCGGCGGGCGCAGGCGAGATCCTGGACGATATGGCCAAGGGATTTGTAGATCGTGACCTCACCCGGATCGGTCCGGCCGGTGAGCGTTCCGTTCAGCACGTCGCCGATCTCGCCGACGACGTGGACGTCATTGATGAGCCCGGCCTCCCTGGCGCGAAGAAACTCGCCTCCCTGGCGCAGTACGCCCTCTCTATGATCGGCGATAAATCGGGCGCGCTTCACGAGTGCGGAGTCGATCTCGGAAAAGTCGGCCACGCTCGACCCCACCACATTGATATGCGTGCCGTCTGCGATCCAGTCACTCAGCAGGATCGGGTCCGGCGCCGCAGTGGTCGTGGAGACGATATCAGCATCGCGAACCGCCGCGCGCACCGTATCGGCCGGTATCACGTCAAGTTGCAGCCGCTCTGATAGGGTGGTTGCGGCATGCAGGGCCTGGTGCGGCGACCGACCCCATATGCTGACCTTCGAAATCGGTCGAACGTGCGCTATGGCCTCGATATGGGCGAGGCCCTGTTCGCCATACCCCAGAACGGCGAGCTGGGAGGAATCCGGTCTTGCGAGCACGTCAGTTGCGACGGCCGAGGCTGCGGCTGTGCGAATGCGCGTCAGGTCGCCGGCGTGCACCACGGCGAGAGGTTCACCGGTTTCCGGATCGAACAGCACGACAACCCCTTGGTGCGATTGCCGGCCATATCGCGCGTTCTGGGGAAAGACACTGATGACCTTGGAGCCGAAGCCCGTTTCGGGGGGCATGACGCCCCCCATCAGGCTCAGGACGTTGCCCCCTTCCGCCGGGATGACCTGACGCAGGATGTGGCGGGTTATTCCCTCTGAAAGCTCTTTCATAGCGTCCCGGACCACAGCGATGCAGGTTTCGTAGTCCAGGATTTCTGAGACGTCGTCTTTTCCGATGATACGCATGAAGTGTCCTTTTAAGGGCTGAAGATGCCGGTGCGCGCTTGGAGGCAATCCTTCCTCACGCCGACGTGGATCGCGCCAACGGCGGGAGGAAGTCGTCGATCGTGTGATCCTCGCAGACGGCTTCGCCGATCCGAAGCGCGAGGTATTCGTCGTGTGGCCGGCAGACAATCTGCAGCGATATCGGCAGGCCCGTCGATGACAATCGGTTCGGAACGGCGAGGGCACAGAACCCCATCTGATTGACAAAACGCGTGAACACCGAGGGCGTTGTCGCCTCATCGACTTCTGAATGAGGGATCGGTAGCGTCGGTGCGGTCTGTCCGTCGTCGAATGATTATGGACAGAATGGGGTCTGGCTATCAGGAGGATCTGGCTCGTCTGATTTGTTGATTTAAGCGGCGCTTGCGTGGCGTTGCAAGCGTCGCTTCTGAATGGTCTGATGCTAATAATCGCGCCTCTAGATCTGCTTACGGAAGCTAACTATCTGATAGCAGAGAGTATTTGTGGCCTGTCGGCGCGGACCTAGGGTTCGATTCCCTTCAAGACCTTTATGTCGTCTGTCACTACCGATCCGAGCTCAAAAGGAACTTTTGGTCATTTGGAACAGCTGAAGTTGAGACAGAGCGCTCGCCGGTACGTCACGATAATGCCGCTGCCGACGAGCCCAGGCAGGCGCGGCGCCAGCTGGATGGCGTAACGCCGGTGTCACGGCGGAATATGCGGGAAAGATGGGCCTGGTCCGCCAGACCGCAGTCGAGCGCAATCTCCGAAAGAGGGGTATCGGTCAGCGCAATGCTTTTCTTGGCCCGTTCGACGCGCTGACCGATGATGAAGGCGTGCGGCGATACCCCGAAACTCACCTTGAAGGCGGCGGAGAAATAGCTCTCACTAAGACCGAACGTGCCAGCGAGTTTGCCGAGCGTGATCGGCTCGTCGATATGCTGGTCGATATAGCGTCGGATTCTGGACACCTGCCATGGGGCGAGGCCGCCCCGTGCCGGAATGGCTCCCGATGTTTCAGGGGCATGGATAGAGGCTGACCGCTCGTTGCCGTCCGCTATTATCTGCCGTGCCCTGTCCAAACAGGCGAGGGCCCTGTCGCGATCATTATCGATGAGCAGCAGCGCCTGCACGACTATTCTCGAAGCGTCAGCGGTTGCGGGCAGGCCGCTCTGGCCCGCGATGGGGTTCCCCGATGTGATCTCGGTCATTTTTGGGTCTCCTCGGACCTGATCCAGCTTGATGGGCTGAATGATGGCCGAGGTAGGACGACACGGGCCGGAGGCGACGTCGCGGAAGAATTGCGCCCGGTTTGCCGCAAGCTGCGTGCGGAAACCATCGAAGACTTCGATCGGCGTCCCGCCTGGGACGAGTTCATGGCCAAAAATGCTGTGATTGCCGAGAAAACCGACAAGGCTCCGATCATACAGACTTATAGGGACACATGGAGGTCACAGCTCTTCGTGCTGGCGGATTTCTACAACGTGCAGGTTCAGGTCCCGGATTTCGCCAAGCTCTTTACGGAGAACAAGGCCAAGTTCGCAAATACTCCCGCCGCGCTCAAGGGTTTTGAACGGTTGCAGGAGGCCCATAACGCTGGTATTTCAACGAAGACTTCGGCGCTGCGAGCTACAATGACGGTCTGCACATGGTAGCAACCGGCGAAGGCGTTCACTATCCGATGCTGACTTTTGCAATAGGCGCGATCCAGCAGAATGATCCGGATCTTCTGAAAGATGTTGGCTTCTTCGCCCAGCCAGGCGACGACCCGGCGCACAACGGCCTCACCGTCTGGATGCCGGCAGCCTATTATATTCTGAAGGGTGGCGACCATGTCGATATCGCAAAGGACTTCCTCAATTTCGTCGCCTCGCCGGTTGCCTGCGACATCATAACCGAAGCCGTTGGCGCCAGCGGTCCCTACCTCATCAAGGGATGCGGCCTGCCGGACGCCGTACCGCCTTCCGTTGCCGACATGTTGCCTTATTTTCAGGACCCCACGCGCCATGCGCCTGCGCTTGAGTTCCTCTCACCTGTCAAGGGCCCCGGGCTCGAGCAGATCCCCGTCGAAGTCGGTACCGGCATCCGCGATGCTGAAAGCGGCGCCGCGCTTTACGACCGTGACGTCGAAAAGCAGGCCAAGCAGCTTCGGCTTCCGAACTGGTAAGGTGCTGGAGCCCTTGGGTGGCTTAAGCTTTACCCCCAAAGACCGGATCGGCGCTTTTCCGCCGCTCCGGCGCTTGCAACATCTGTGCATGCCCAACGGAGCTGCGCGCATTGACGGCGCGACCCGAACCCAGCTGTTCTGGCGTGTCACCGTGCCTCTGGTGCGGCCGGCAACAACCACGGTCGTCATCCTTTCCCTGATCGGAGGGCTGAGGCTCTTCGATCTCATATGGGCGATGACGCGCGGCGGTCCGGGCTTCTCGTCCGATGTTCTCGCTTCGGTGATCTACAAGCAATACCAGGCCGGCTTCTACGGTCTTTCGACGGCGGGCAACGTCATCCTGTTCCTCCTGATCGCACTCATCATCACGCCGCTTGCCTGGTGGTTTAACCACACGGAGCTGAACCTTTGAGTAACGCCGCAAACAGACGGCAGCAGACAATCCGCAGCGGTGTCGCGCTCGTCGTCGCCTTCTTCGTCTTTGTCGTTCCCTTCATCTTCATCTTCGTCTTCCTCAACGCGACCAAGCCGGCGCCGGAAGCCGCACGGCCCAGTTTCGCGCTGCCGGACCACTGGCAGCTCTGGCAGAACCTTTGCGAGGTGGTCCAGGCACGCGACTACATGCTGCTGCTCGCCTATTTCAATTCCACCGTCATCACCGTCGGCGCGATTACGCTGCTCGTCGTCGTCGGGGCGATGGTCGCCTATATTCTCCAGCGGCGCAACACGCGCGTCAGCCGCATCGTCTTCGGTTTCGTTCTCGCCGGGTTGATGATCCCGCCGGCTGTCGTGCCGACCATCTGGGTGCTTCAGGGTCTGCATCTTTTCAAGACGCTCCACGGCATGGTTCTGATCCAGTTCGCTTACGGGCTTCCCTTCACCGTGCTGCTCTTCCGCGCCTTCATCGCGACCATTCCGCGCGATCTCGACGAGGCGGCGCTGATCGACGGCGCCAAGCCCTGGCAGATCTTCTTTCGTGTGGTTCTGCCGCTGCTCAAACCCGTGACGGTAACCGTGATCGTTGTCCAGTCGATCACGATTTTCAACGACTTTACCCACCCGCTCTATTACCTGCCGGGCAATGACAACGTCACCGTGCAGATCACGCTCTACAACTTTCAGAGCCAGTTCGTCAGTTCCATGAACCTGCTGTTCATGAACATTCTGCTGGTGACCATTCCGCCGCTCATCGTTTTCGTCTTCTTCAACCGCCAGATCATTGCTGGCATGACCGCGGGTGCCGTGAATGGATAGACTATGGCCGATGTATCCCTGAAAGATGTCCGCAAGAACTTCGGCGCGCTTGAGGTGATCAAGGGTATCGCTCTCGTCATCGAGGCCGGTGAATTCTGTGTCTTCGTCGGCCTTTCCGGTTGCGGCAAGTCCACGCTGTTGCGGATGATTGCCGGTCTCGAGGAGGTCACCTCCGGAGATATCGAGATTGCAGGCAACAACGTCACCCATGCCGAGCCGTCGCAACGCGGCATTGCGATGGTGTTCCAGTCCTATGCACTCTACCCGCATCTGACCGTCGCCGAGAATATCGGTTTCGGGCTGTCGCTCGCGCGTACCCCGACGGCGGAGATTGCGCGGCGCGTCAGCGAGGTGGCGCAGGTGCTTCAGCTCGAAGCGCTTCTCGACCGCAGGCCGAAGGCGCTTTCCGGCGGCTAGCGTCAGCGCGTTGCGATCGGGCGGGCGATCATCCGCAACCCGCATGTCTTCCTCTTCGATGAATCGCTGTCCAATCTCGACGCGGCGCTGCGCGCCCAGATGCGCATCGAGCTGACCGATCTGCATGAAAAGCTCGGCAACACGATGGTCTATGTCACCCACGACCAGGTCGAGACGATGACGATGGCCGATAAGATCGTGGTGCTGAATGGCGGGCGGATCGAACAGGTCGGCACGCCCATGGATCTCTACGAACGCTCGGTGATGCCCTTCGTCGCCGGTTTCATCGGGTCGCCAAAGATGAACCTGTTTGAGGGCGAGGTCGCAAAGGCCATGGGCTGCGCGACCTATGGCATCCGGCCGGAGCATCTTGTGATCTCTCCCGACGAAGGGCTATGGACAGGGACGGTGCGTCATGTCGAGCGGCTGGGCGCAGATACCTTCGTCCATCTCGATGTTCCGACGCTTGGCCTTCTGGTCGCCCGCACCTCCGGCGACAGAAGCTTTCGCCCTGGAGAAACGCTGATGGCCAGCCCAATGCCTGGCAAGGCCTTCCTTTATGGAGCAGTCTGACTGAGCTTTTGATGAGGCTTGACCGTTGATCGCCGGCGCGGCACCCCTGCTTTGCGGGCGCGTGCTCGCGCCCTGCTCGACACTATAATGGACGCGGCCAGTCTGACCGCAGGCGTAGAGCGAGCTGATGGGGTGTTGAACAGCTCTGGAAATGCGCAAAGGCCGCTCGTTCGCGCAATAGGCCGTGTTCATGACCCGGCCTATTGCGAACCGGCCGCCTACACGAGGCCGCCGCCGGCGCCGGATACTTCGGGGCGTTCGGCTGCCACTTTCGCACGGTAACCGGAAGCACGATAGGCTGCGAAAGGGTCCGCGGCCGCTGCCTTCTCCAACCGCGCCATCGCCAGGATCGGGTCGACATCGGTGCGGAAGGCCTGTTTCAGAGTCGAGGTCGCCATCAGCGCGTCGTTTTCGTCCTGATAGCCGGCGAGGGCGGCGCGATTGACCAGCAGCGCCTGCGCATAGGCGCGCTGCACTTCCATCGCCGAAATCATCAGGCTTTCGATCGGATCGGTGACGTTGTGCGACTGGTCGAGCATATGGGCGGGGTTGAAGCCCTTGCTGCCTTCCGCGTCCACCAGCTCGTTGAACACCAGAAACAGGCGATAGGGATCGATCGAGCCGGCGTCGAGGTCGTCGTCGCCATATTTGGAATCGTTGAAGTGGAAGCCGCCGAGCTTGCCGAACTGGATGAGCCGGGCGACGATCATCTCGATATTGACGTTGGGCGCATGGTGGCCGAGATCGACGAGGCAGAAGGCTTTTGGCCCAAGCTCCTGAGCGATCAGGAAGTTGGTGCCCCAGTCCTGAACGACGGTCGAATAGAAGGCCGGCTCGTACATCTTGTGTTCGGTGAACACGCGCCAGTCATCCGGCAGCGCCTTGTAGACCGTTTTCATCGCCTCGAGATAGCGCTCGAACTGGCGGGTGAAATTGACCTGGCCGGGAAAGTTCGAGCCGTCGCCGATCCAGACCGTCAGCGCCTTCGAGCCGATCGCGCGACCGATCTCGATACATTCGATATTGTGGTCGATGGCTTGCCTGCGCGTTGCCGCATCGGTGTGGGAAAGCGAGCCGAACTTGTAGGAATGGTCCTGTCCCTCCGCATCCTGAAAGGTGTTGGAGTTCATGGCGTCGAAGCCGAGCCCGGTTTCCTCCGCCTTTGCCTTCAGGTCCGCCGGATTGGCCTTGTCCCAGGGGATATGAAGCGAGACGGTCGGCGTCGCGCCGGTGAGCGTATGGATAACGGCGCAGTCGTCCATTTTGTCGAAGATGTTGCGCGGCTCGCCCTTGCCCGGAAACCGGGCAAAACGCGTCCCGCCGGTGCCCACGCCCCATGAGGGCACGGCCACGCCGAAGTCCGAGACCTTCGCCTTGACGGCATTGATATCGATGCCGCGGTCTGAAAGCTGGGCGCCCAGCGCCCCATAGTCTCGACGAAGACGGGCCTCGGCCTTTTCGTTGACGCCCGCGATGACGGATTGTTCAATCATGCACTTTCCTCCCGGCATCGGCCGGCAGCTCCCCACCGCCAAGCCAACGCGTGTTCTTTGTCAGCGTGTAAATGCCTGAACGTTGCCGGCATCGACATTGATGATATTGCCGGTCGATTTCGACGAGGCTTCGGATGCGAAGAAATAGATCGCCTCGGCAATGTCTTCCGGCAGCACGGACCGCTTCAGCAGGGATCGCTGGCGGTACATTTCCTCAAGCCCCTCCTTGTCGGTGCCATAGGTGGAGGCGCGCTGGTCGAGCCATTCGCCGGACCAGATCTTCGAGCCGCGCAACACCGCGTCGGGGTTCACCACGTTGACGCGGATGCCATGCGGCGCGCCTTCCAGCGCAAGGCAGCGGGCAAGGTGGATTTCCGAAGCCTTGGCCGTGCAATAGGCCGCCGCCCCCGGCGAGGCGGCAAGCCCGTTCTTGGAGGCGATGAAGATGATCGAGCCGGCGTTGTCCTGCGCCTTCAGCATCTTGAAAGCCGCGCGCGCGACCAGGAAATAGCCGGTCGTCAGGATCGACATGTTGTGGTTCCAGAGATCAAGCGACGTCTCATCCACCGGCGCCGAAGATGCGATGCCGGCATTGGAGACGACGATGTCGACGCCGCCGAATTCGACCGCCATGTCGGCATAGGCCGCATCCACACCCGCTTCCTCGGTGACGTTCATGAGCACCGTGCGCACAACGTCGCTGGAATAGCGTCCGGCAAGATTGTCCGAGACCCCTGAAAGCGCATCCTTGTCGATATCGGCGAGCACCACGCAGGCGCCTTCCGACAGCAGGCGTTCGGCCGTCGCCGAACCGATCCCGCCCGCGCCGCCGGTGACGATCGCCACGCGTCCGGCAAGGCTCTTCGGTTTCGGCATGCGCTGGAGCTTCGCCTCCTCCAGCAGCCAGTATTCGATGTCGAAGGCTTCCTGCTCCGGCAGGCCGCAATAGGTCGAAACGCCGGAAGCGCCGCGCATGACATTGATGGCATTGGTATAGAATTCGGCCGAAATCCGCGCCGTCGCCTTGTCCTTCGCAAAGGTGATCATGCCCACGCCCGGGACAAGATAGACCACCGCATTGGGATCGCGCATCGGCGGGCTGTCGTCGTGTTTGCAACGTTCGTAATAGGCGGCGTAGTCCTTGCGATACGCTTCCACGCTGTCTGCAAGGGATGAAACGGTTGCAGCGATGTCAGGCCTTGCCGGATCGAAATCGACCACCAGCGGGCGAATCTTGGTGCGCAGGAAATGATCCGGGCAACTGGTGCCGAGCGCGGCAAGCCTTTCCATGTCGTTTGCGCAGACGAATTGCAGCACCGCATCCTGGTCGTCGAAATGGCCGACCATGTGGGCCTGTTTCGATACCATGCCGCGGATCACCGGCATCAGCGCCGCGGCCACCTTGCGGCGCTCGTCGGCGGCAAGCGGTTTGTGCTTCTCGCCGCCGAAGACAGGCTTGCCGGCGGTCTCCTGCTCGAACCAGGCATTGGCGCGATTGATGATCTCGATCGTGGTGTTGTAGCATTCCTCCGCCTCGTCGGCCCAGGTGAACAGGCCGTGGCTTTCAAGCACGACGCCGCGCGCATCCGGGTGTTCTCGGCAGAATTTTTCAAGCCACAGTCCCAGTTCGAAACCCGGCCGTTTCCACGGCAGCCAGCCGATCTCGTCGCCGAAGATCCGGGCCGTCAGCTCCTCGCTGTTTCCGGAGGCGGCAATCGCGATGATTGCATCGGGATGCATGTGGTCGACATGCTTCTTCGGCACATAGGCGTGGAGCGGCGTATCAATGGAGGCGGCGCGCGGATTGAGGTTGAAGGTGCAATGCGGCAGGTAGCCGACCATCTCGTCTTCAAACGCGACGCCGCGATAAAGCCCCTTCAGCGCGTTGAGCTTGTCCATGTAGAGGGTGGCGAACCCGTCCATTCTGATCGTGCCGACATCGCCGCCCGAGCCCTTGACCCAGAGAACCTCGACCTCATCGCCGGTCAGCGGGTCCTTCTGCATCACCTTCGCGGAGGTGTTGCCGCCGCCGTAATTGGTGACCCGCTTGTCGGAGCCGAGCAGGTTGGAACGATAGAGCAGCAGCTCAGGCTCGCTCATGCCCGCCGCGCGGTCCTTGTCCCACAGGTATCCGAGCTGTGTGTTCAGCATGGCGCTCCTCCCAATCGGCGCTTGTTTTGAAATTTCCTGTAAACTTGCGCCAGAAGCAGCGAATGTCAATCATTAACGATCAAAAATAGTCATATACGACCTTTGTGTGATCATTTTTGACTGAAACTAATTGACAATGCTCTGTTTCGATGGAAGTCTGATAACCGGGAGGACGCAAATGCACGAGAAAGAACGCCACAGAATCATCTTGTCAGCGGTGCAGGAAAAACCTGTCGTCACCGTGCAGGAGATGGTGGAACTGACGTCGTCCTCGGAGGCGACGATAAGGCGCGACATCGCGTCCCTTCACGTGCAGAAGAAGCTCAGGCGCGTGCGCGGCGGCGCTGAATCCGTCAACCCGCCGCAATTCGTCGGCCTGGCCGGGCGTCCCTTCAGCGTCAACGAAACGATCAATATCAGTCAAAAGCGCGCGATCGCGGCGAAGGCGGTCGAGCTCTGCCAGGATGGCGATCCGATCATCATCAATGGCGGCACGACGACCTTCCAGATGGTGCATCCGCTCGCCTCGAGGCGCTGCCAGGTGTTCACCAATTCCTTTCCGATTGCCGAGCACCTGCTGAAGCATTCAAAGAACACGATCATGCTGTCGGGCGGCGTGATCTATCGCGAGCAGAATATCATCCTGAGCCCGTTCGAAAACGACGTGACGCGCAATTTCTACGCCAGGCGCATGTTCATGGGCGCCCAAGGGCTCGGCCATCTCGGCCTGATGGAGGCGGATCCGCTGCTGATCCAGGCCGAGCAGAAGCTGATCGACCAGGCCGACGAACTGGTGGTGCTGGCCGATTCATCGAAATTCAAGAAGCACTCGAGCCTGATCCTGTGCCCGCTCGGCCGGATCACGACGCTGATTACCGACAATGCAATACGCAACGAGGACCGCCAGATGCTGGAGGATGCAGGCGTAAACCTCGTGATTGCGGAAAAAACTGCAAGCGAGCAGTCCGCTTCGGTCGCATGAGGCGACCGGAGGACGGTGCCTTTTTTGGGAGGAGGAACTGAAAATGAAGATACTGAAGACACTGGTGATGACCACGGCGCTCGCCGCGACCATGCTCGCCGCCCCCGCCATGGCCGAGGAGCGCATTGCGCTCGTGGTCAAGTCGCTCGGAAACGGCTTCTTTGATGCCGCCGCCAAGGGCGCCGAGGAAGCGGCCAAGGAAATCGGCGATATCGAGGTGATCTACACCGGCCCGACATCGGCGACGGCCGAGGGCCAGATCGAAATCGTCAACTCGCTGATCGCGCAGAATGTCGATGCGATCGCCATTTCCGCCAACGATCCCGACGCTCTCGTGCCGGCTCTGAAGAAGGCGATGAGCCGCGGCATCAAGGTGATCTCCTGGGATTCGGGCGTGGCCCCTGAGGGTCGCATGATGCATCTTAACCCGTCCGACACCGATCTGATCGGAGAAACCATCATCAAGCTTGCGGCGGACTACCTGCCCGAGGGCGGCGATGTCGCGATCCTGTCGGCGTCGTCGACGGCGACCAACCAGAATGCCTGGATCGATGCCGCCAAGGAGGTGCTTCCGGAGAAATTCCCGAATATCAACCTCGTCGCGACCGTCTACGGCGATGATGACTCGGTCAAGAGCACCAATGAGGCCAAGGGCCTGATCTCGACCTATCCGGACCTCAAGGCGATCATAGCCCCGACCACGGTCGGTGTCGTGGCCGCGGCCCAGGTCGTCACCGACGAGGACCTGATCGGCAAGGTCAACGTGACCGGTCTTGCCCTGCCTTCGGAGTTCAAGCAGTTCATCGACAATGGCGCTTCGCAGGCCGTGGCGCTCTGGAACCCGATCGATCTCGGCTATTCCGCCGTCTATCTCAGCCATGAACTGATCGAGGGCAAGGAAGCCGAGCCCGGCGCGACGTTCTCGATCGGCAAGGTTGGCGAGATCACGCTGGACGACACCAATTCGGCGCCGATGGCGGCTCCGTTCACCTTCGACAAGTCCAATATCGAAGAGTTCTCGAAGATCTATTGATCTCTCGCGGGACCGAATGCCGGCGGCAATGCCGCCGGCGTTTGCGCCGGACAGGGCCCGTATCTCTCCGGCCAGCCATTCCAACCAAACCGACGAAGTGCAGCGTTCATGACCATGCCCGCACAAGAAAACGCACCCGCGCAGGCCTCTGCCGCGCCTTGCATGACGCTTACGGGCATCACCAAGACATTTCCGGGCGTGCGTGCGCTCAGCCAGGTGGCGCTGGAGCTTTATCCGGGGGAAGTGACCGCGTTGATTGGCGAAAACGGCGCCGGCAAGTCGACGCTCGTCAAGACCATGACCGGCATCTACCAACCCGATGAAGGCGAGATCGCCATCGACGGCGAGCCGGTTCATCTGTCCTCGCCGCACGAGGCCTTCCAGCGCGGCATCACCGCCATTCATCAGGAAACCGTGCTTTTCGACGAATTGACTGTCGCCGAGAATATCTTCCTTGGCCACGCCCCGAAGACCCGCTTCAAGACCGTGGACTGGCAGACGATGCGCGCGCGCTCGAAAGCGCTGCTTTCGGAAATCGGCGCCGGCCATATCAACGCCGGCGCGCGGCTGACGGATCTGAGCATTGCCAACAAGCATCTCGTCGCGGTCGCCCGCGCGCTCTCGATCGATGCCGATATCGTGATCATGGACGAGCCGACCGCCGCGCTCTCCTACAAGGAGATCGAGGATCTTTTCACCCTGATCGAGCTGTTGAAGAAGAACGGCAAGGCAATCCTCTTCATCAGCCACAAGTTCGACGAGATCTACCGCATTGCCGATCGCTACAGCGTGTTTCGCGATGGCGAACTGGTCGGCAGCGGACGTCTGGCGGATACCAGCCAGGACGAGATCGTGCGCATGATGGTCGGCCGCTCCGTCGAGCAGGTGTTTCCCAAGCAGGAGGTCGCGCTCGGCGAGCCGGTGCTGACCGTATCCGGCTACAGCCACCCGACCGAATTCGCCGATATCGGCTTTTCCCTGCGCCGGGGCGAAATTCTCGGCTTCTACGGTCTTGTCGGCGCGGGCCGCAGCGAACTGATGCAGGCCCTGATCGGCATTACCAAGCCGTCCAAGGGCGCGGTCAGGATCGAAGACGATATCGCCGTGATCCGCTCGCCGGCGGATGCGATCGCGCAGGGTATCGTCTATGTTCCGGAAGAGCGCGGCAAGCAGGGCGTCGTGGTCGATCTGCCGATTTTCCAGAACATATCGCTGCCATCGCTCACGCGCACATCGCGCAACGGCTTCCTGAAGCTTGCGGAAGAATTCGCGCTGGCGCGGGAATATGCGGGCCGGCTCGATCTGCGCGCCGCCTCCCTCAGCCAGCATGCCGGAACGCTTTCGGGTGGCAATCAGCAGAAGGTGGTGATCGCCAAATGGCTCGCGACCAAACCGCGCGTGATCATTCTCGATGAACCGACCAAGGGGATCGACATCGGTTCCAAGGCCGCCGTGCATGCCTTCATGAGCGAGCTTGCGGCCAACGGTCTCGCCGTCATCATGGTCTCATCCGAACTGCCCGAGGTGATGGGCATGAGCGACCGCATCATCGTCATGCGCGAGGGCCGCATCGCCACGATCGTCGAAAACAACAATGGCTTCGCTGCCGAAGTGCTGGTGCGCGCCGCCGCGGGCATCGGGGAGAAGGCCGCATGAAGACGCTCATCCGCACCCGCGAATTCTGGCTGGCGATCATCGTTGCCGCAATGGTGCTGGCAACCAGTATGCGCGCGCCCGGCTTTGCCTCGCCGGGCAATCTCGCCAACATCTTCAACGATACCGCCATGCTGATCATCCTGGCGCTCGGCCAGATGGCGGTGATCCTGACCCGCTCGATCGATCTCTCCATGGCCTCGAACCTCGCGCTCACCGGCATGATCGTGGCGCTCATCAACGCCGCCTTTCCCGGCGTGCCGATCCCGGCGCTGATGCTGCTCGCCGTTGTCTGCGGCCTTGTCCTCGGCGCCTTCAACGGATTGCTGGTCTGGCTGCTCGGCATCCCGGCGATTGTCGTAACGCTCGGGACGCTCACCATCTATCGTGGCCTGATCTTCCTGATTGCCGGCGGCCAGTGGGTCAATGCCGACGCCATGAGCCGGGACTTCGTGCAATATACCCGCATCGAATTCCTTGGCCTGCCGCTCCTGTCCTGGTACGCGATCGTCGTCGCGATCGGCTTTCTCGTGCTGATGACCCGCACATCGCTCGGCCGCGCGATCTATGCCATCGGCGTCAATCCGACGGCCTCCGTCTATGCCGGGATCGATGTCGGCCGCACCAAGTTCGCCGCCTTCCTGATTTCGGGCGCGCTTTCCGGCTTTTGCGGCTATCTCTGGGTCTCGCGCTACGTCATCGGCTCGGTCGAGGTTGCCAAGGGCTATGAACTTACCATCGTCGCGGCCTGCGTGATCGGCGGCATCTCGATCGCCGGCGGCGTCGGGACCGTTGCCGGCGCGATCCTCGGCGCGCTCTTTCTCGGCGTCATCAATGTCGCGCTTCCGGTGATCAATATCTCGCCCTTCTGGCAGATGGCGATCTCGGGAGCCGCGATCATCCTCGCCGTCGCCATCAATGCCCGCGGCGAAAAGCGCGGCAATCGTCTGATCCTGCGTGAAGCGGAGGCTGCGTCATGAGCGATCTTTCCCAGGAAACCCGCTTCATTCCCGACCGTCTGGAAAGCCCGCTGCGCAGCGCGGTCCTTTCCTGGCCGAGCCTGCTTCTGGTGGTGGCCGTGGCGCTGTTCATCGCCAATTCGCTTGCCTCGCCCTATTTCCTGTCGCCGTGGTCGCTGTCGGACGCTACCTTCAATTTCACCGAAAAGGCGATCATCGCGCTTGCCATGGCGCTGCTGATCATATCCGGTGAAATCGACCTGTCGGTTGCCTCGATCATCGCGCTCGCCTCCACCGTCATGGGGTTTGCCCTGCAGTTCGGGGTCGGCACGCCGGGGCTTGTGGCGATCGCTCTTGCAACGGGGCTTGCCTGCGGCGCGTTCAACGGCTTCCTCGTCACCGGCCTCGGTCTGCCATCGATCGTCGTGACCATCGGCACGATGAGCTTCTTCCGCGGCATTTCCTATATCGTGCTCGGCGATCAGGCCTTCAAAGGCTATCCGGCAAGCTTCGACTTCTTCGGCCAGGGCTATGTCTGGTGGGTGGTCTCGTTCGAATTCGTGCTATTCCTCGTCCTGGCGGCGCTCTTTTATGTGCTGCTGCACAAGACCAATTTCGGGCGTCATGTCTTCGTGATCGGCAACAATGCCGTGGCCGCGCGCTTTTCCGGCGTCAGGGTCGAGCGGGTGAAATTCCTGCTGTTCTGCCTCACCGGCCTGATGTCCGGCGTCGCCTCGGTGCTTTTGACCTCGCGGCTTGCCTCCACGCGCCCCTCGATCGCGCTCGGCTGGGAGCTGGAAGTGGTGACCATGGTGGTTCTGGGCGGCGTTTCGATCCTCGGCGGCTCGGGCACGATCCAGGGCGTCGTCATCGCCGCATTCATCATGGGCCTTGCGACCTTCGGCCTCGGGCTCTTGAACATTCCCGGCATCGTCATGTCGATCTTCATCGGCGCGCTGCTGATCTTCGTCATTGCGCTTCCGATCGTCTATCGCAAGATCCGGAAGAAAAGGATATGAGCGGAAAGGAACAGCACGCGTTCAAGATGACGCTCAATCCGGGCATGGCGGCGGAATACAGACGCCGCCATGATGAAATCTGGCCGGAACTTGTCGATCTTCTGCATGAGGCCGGCGTCAGCGATTATTCGATCTTTCTCGATGAGGAAACCAACACGCTGTTCGCCGTCCTCCGCCGTCGCCCGGACCACGGCATGGCGGCGCTTCCCGACCATCCGGTGATGCAGAAATGGTGGGCGCACATGGCGGACATCATGGCGACCGATGACAAAAACGAACCGCTGTCGGTCGACCTGACGCCGGTCTTCCACATGGATTGACGGCATGAGCGCGCCCAGACATGTCGCCGTCATCGACATCGGCAAGACCAATGCCAAGGTGGCGCTGGTCGATCTTGAACGCCTTTCGGAAATCGCGGTGCGCACGCGGCCGAATACCGTGCTCGCCGGCCCGCCCTATCCGCATTACGACACCGAGGGCCTGTGGCAGTTCGTCCTCGCATCGCTCACCGCGCTACAGGCCCTGCACCCCATCGATGCCATTACCGTCACCACCCACGGGGCGGCGGCGGCGCTGCTCGCCGATGACGGAACGCTTGCCGCCCCCATTCTGGACTATGAGCATGATGGCCCGGATACGCTGCAATCGGCCTATGACGCGATCCGCCCGGATTTTGCCGAGACCGGCTCGCCGCGCCTGCCGATGGGCCTCAATCTCGGCGCGCAACTGTTCTGGCAATTCGAAACGTTTCCCGAAATCCGGCAGCGCGCCAAGACCATCGTCACCTATCCGCAATACTGGGCATTCCGGCTTTGCGGAGAAGCCGTAAACGAGGTGACATCGCTCGGCTGCC
Source organism: Martelella sp. FOR1707 (assembly GCF_053484265.1). NCBI lineage: Bacteria > Pseudomonadati > Pseudomonadota > Alphaproteobacteria > Hyphomicrobiales > Aurantimonadaceae > Martelella > Martelella sp. FOR1707. The sequence continues at coordinate 705,416 of NZ_JBAKFP010000001.1, forward strand.
ACACCGATCTCTGGTGTCCGGATAAAAAGGCGTTCTCCTCCTTGGTGGAGACGGCAGGCCTCGGTGATCTGATGGCGCCTGTGGCGAAGGCAGCGGATTGCCTGGGGCCGGTCCTTCCGGATATTGCTGCATCAACCGGCATCGCCGCCGGCACGCCGGTCTACTGCGGCATCCACGATTCCAACGCGTCGCTCTACGCCCATCTGGCAATACGGCCCGTCCCGTTTTCGATCGTTTCAACCGGGACATGGGTAATCGGCATGGCGCTGGGCGGCGCAAGGGTCGCGCTCGATCCCGGTCGCGACACGCTGATCAACGTGAACGCGCGGGGCGAACCGGTGCCCTCGGCCCGGTTCATGGGCGGCCGCGAATTCGATCGCGTGATGTCGGGCCACCCCCGCGAATATGATCCAGGCGATATCGAAGCCGTACTGGATCGCGACGCGATGCTGTTGCCGGCGGTCGAGATGCGCTCGGGGCCGTTCCAGAACAGATGGCAGAGCTGGACGGTTGACGAAACATCCCTTGGCTCCGGCGCGCGTTTTGTGGCCGTATCCTTCTATCTCGCGCTGATGACGGCGACAGGGCTTGCCATGGCGGGCGCCGATGGGCCGGTTTTCGTGGAAGGTCCGTTCGCCGCCAATCAGGTCTATCTCGATATGCTGGCCGCGGCCACCGGCAGGCCGGTCAGCGCCGTGGCCGGAACCGGCACCAGTATCGGCGCGGCGATGTTGGCCGCCGGCGACAGCATGCCGGCGCGCGCGCCTGGGGGTACTCCGGGAACACCGGGTGCCGGAATGGCCGCATATGCCGAGCAATGGCGGTCCCTGTGTGACCTCGCATCGGTCCCGCAAGACGGCGAAGTGGCTGGGGAAATTGATCAGGAAAGATAAGTGGCCTTCGGCTCTTATCACCGGCATAGCAAGGCGATTGGCAACGGGGACTCCCGGTCTGGCGCCGAGTGCCAGGCCGAGACGGAGGACGATTGTTTCCAGCCGTTGAGTGCCTCGTCCATAGCGAGCCAAGACACTGCCATCGGACTGCTCGCAGAATATGCGCCGACCACACAGGACGGCATCGCAAGAGTGCCAACGGTTCGCTACCTGGGGTCAGGACAAGAGCAGTCAAAACTCCTGCGCTAATCCCGAACGGATCGTGAACGTTCGTCGCGCGCCCGCATGATGGTCTGGCGGCTGGTCGCAAGTTTTCTGGCAATAGCCAAAACACGCAATCCCGTCGCCAAGTCTGCGCGCCCGTTTCCACGAATGCCTTGAAAGTGGTGCTGACCTCATTTGCCGAAGAGGATGGCGCCGTAGTCGGTGGCACCATGCAGAATATGAATGATGACCACCTTTGCACTCTCAACGCGGTAGAAGATCAGGTAGTTGCCGTGAACGCGTCGACGGATTTGATGACGTTCATAGCGCGGGACGAGAGCGAAGGCGTTGGGGTTAACGACAATATCCTCACAGCTGCTCCGCAGTTCCTGGAGGAATGAAAGGGCGCGTCTTGGGTTTCGCTCAGCAATATAATCGACGATCTGCTCAAGATCGTTTTCGGCCTCTCGGGAAAACTCAAGGATCATGCCGATTTTTCGGCATTATCAGCCATTGCACTGTATTTCGCGTCGAGACGGTTGAAGACATCGCTCGCCGGCTTGGTCCGACCGGCGTCCGCGTCGGCGATACCGCGCATAATGGAAGCATCCAGCGCGGCGAGCCGGGTCTCGCGGTCCTGGACCAGTCGCACGCCTTCACGCAGCACTTCGCTTTTCGAGCCGTAGCGGCCTGTCTCCACGAGTTGCTGAATATAGCTCTCAAGCTGCTTTCCCAGATCGGCGCTAATCACGCGGTCCTCCATCGTATTGGAACAACGACAACATAGGCAATTTATCAACTATTATCAAGGAGAGCGAAGCTCATTCCCGATCTCCTGCGCTGGCCAAATGTCTCTAAATCGACCTAACTCGTCTTCGGCATCACCAACCCAGGTTTTGTGGGACGGGATCCTGTTGGCAAAGCACTCCTGGATGCCCTAAAGTGAGGTGGGTTGCGCTGGGATGACTGTAGAATATATCATACAGTTACGGTAATTGAGGGGTCGCAGGTTCATATCCCTTCAAGACCTGTGAATTGATGCCCGGTTCACATCCTTGTTCCGGCACCAGGTCAGGCGCAAGCTGTTTGTCGAGCCGGCCGGCGATGCTCAGCTCCGTTTGGCTTCCGCATGGAGCCTGCGGGCGGCGGTGACGAGTTCCACGGCGTCGGGGCCCCACATCATGCGCAGGAAATAGCGCTCGATCGGCGGTTGCTGCACCAGCCAGGCCAGCGGAAGAAGCGCCACCCTTGCGGCCAGAACCTTCTTTTCCTGGCGCGGGGTCAGGCCGCTGTTCTTGCGCGTCTTGCCGGAGACGGCGGCCATTGCAAGCATCTTGAACAGGCCTTCCTGGAAAAACAGCTGGAACTTCACCTTCCTCTGCGAGGGATGATAATTCCTCTTGATCGACTCCATCCACAGCGTGTGGAAGTTTTCGCCCGTGGCCGGAATGGTCGCCAGCGTCTTGGTGACGCCGAACAGATCGTCGTATTTCTGATAAAGCTTTTTCAGGTCTGCCATCGATTTCGGCAGCTCCGCCTCGTCATGCGGAAACAGTTTGCAGTACTCGCTGACCTCGGCGATGTAGCGGTCCCGGAGTTCCGGAGCGAGCCGTCCGGTGCGCCTGAGCCCCTTGAAGCCGAGGCGTTCGTAAACCCAGAGCATCGAGTGCATCTCGGTCAGGCCCGCCCACATGGAATCCCGCGGCGAGTTGGCCTGATAGCCGCCGAGCTCCGGCTGGCCGACATCGATGACGTCTCCCGCGACCTTCTCGTGAACCCGCACAAGGTGCTGGGCGACGCGCGTGGCGGTATCCCTATCGCCCAGCCACATCGGCGCGTGGATGCCGGAGTTTCTCTGGCCGCGGTCGAAGACGTCGAACAGAGTCAGTTCACCGCGATGCGCCTTCTTCGAGATCGGGTCCCAGTCGCGAACGCCGGCCACGACCGGCTTGTAGGTCAGCTGCAGGATGAACTGCGCCGGCGACTGAAAGACGATCACGGCGGGATGAAGCAGCACGTCCCAGGCAACCGAGCCGGGGCCGAAAACGCCCCGGGCCGCCGGTTCTTCCGCCTTCTTCGCGACCGTTGGAATGCCGTGACGCCGCCAGCGCTTCGCGCTGCCGCGCAGCCGTTCACGGCTCACGACGATGTTGGGGTTTGTCACTGTCGAATGATCGCTGGTCGTCATAGTTTCCTCCTATTATTCCCGGCCGGGAATATAATTACTCCTCGCGCTTGAGATTTGTCAATATGAATCTTTCACAGGCGCTCGCCGCCCTTGCGATATTGAAAAGCCTGCGTGATAAGAGCCATCACGGAACCGGAAAGCGGACGGGCAGGACGGGCATGACAGCGGCAGGAAAGGACAAGCAGGCGGGCGCGCGCCGGAAACGGCGACCGGGAAAAAGGGCCGGTCTTGATGTGGACCAGATCATCGCCGCGGCCAAAACGCTTCCCCTGGAGGCGCTTTCCATGCAATCGCTCGCCGATTTGCTGAAGGTGGACCGAAAGGCGCTGCACTATCACGTCAAGGACCGCCAGTCGCTGTTCGAGCTTCTCGCGCGCCACGCATTCTCCGAACGCCTGATGCAGACCAGGGTGAGAGAAGCTGCGAACTGGCAAGAGGCGTGCAGGATCTACGCGCGCGACCTGGCTGACTGCGCGACAGGCCTCGCCGAGCTGGTGGATTATCTCTGGTTCGGCGACCTGATGAAAAGCCTTCCGCTGGAGCCTGTCGAAGTCATGTTCAGGCATCTGGAGGAGGGCGGCTTCACCGACGAAGAGGCAATCCGCCTGATGACGGTGTTGTCGACGCTGTGCCTCGGCCATGCGCGCGACCTGGACCAGGCGCACAAGGAAGCTGACCACACGCGCAGCCAACTTTTGAAGTCCGCCCTAGGCGCGCAGACGGATCGCTCCTTTCCCAATCTCGAGCGGATCGCCGCACGCAATATCGACACCTACAGCGCCGAACAGCTTGCCTTCAGCATCGACCTCATTATCGCGGGTGCGGAGGAAAAGCTGCGCAACACCGGGACGCGCTGAGGGCGTTTGACATGACGGAAATCCGGTCATCAGTCCGATGTCAGGAGGAGATGCTCCAAAGGCTTCCGGAACGGGTCGCCCGATTTTCGGACTGGAGCTTTTCCAGATGGGCGATGACGTTTCTTTCCGCGGCCATGGCGATGTGCGGATCGGTTTTGCGGTAGACGACGGCGGCGATATTCCGGACGGAATCGGGCTTTGACGCGATATGGGCGAGGATCTGCTCTTCTCGTCGCATCCGGTTTGCGAGCAGCCGTTCGACGTAGGGTCGGGGCTCGTGAAGCACCGGCCCGTGGCCCGGCAGATAGGTCTTGTCGTCCCGGTCGAGCAGGCGTTGCAGTTGGTCGCAATAGTCGCGCATGTTGCCGTCGGGCGGGCTGACGATCGAGCTGTTCCAGGTCATCACATGGTCCCCCGAAAACAGGACGCCATCCGGCGTTGCAAAGCAGAGATGGTCGCTGGCATGACCCGGCGTGTGCAGCACCGTCACACCGGCAATGGCGTCTCCATCCTCCAGGCGCACATCCGCTTCGAAGGCGTCATCGGGAAATGCGCTTGAGACATAGACGGGCAGGCCGGTCCGTTCGCGCAGCGCCGGCGCGGAGCCGAAATGGTCGGAATGATGATGGGTGATCAGAATTCCCTTCCCCCGCGTCCCCAAACCGTCTGCGACGGCGTTGAAATGCGCGCTGTCTTCGACCGGGCCCGGATCGACGACGAAGACGCCCGCCGCTGTGTCCAGAAGATAGGTGTTGGTGCCGTGATAGGTCATCTTGTTGGGATTGTTGGCCACGATGCGGCGCACATTTTCGGCGACCGCGACGCTTGCCGCCCGGACCGGTTCCGGCTCCGTGAAAAACATGCTCGTACCGCTCATTGGCCGCCTCCATCGATCGACCGGAGCTGCGCCCCGGCCTGCGCCTGACCGTGTTTCATCACTGATTCACCTTGTTCCCGCAAGTCATGCTCAAAATACGGCGGCGTCGGATTGACCGACGCCGCCAGTTTCGCCCTCAGGGAGGAGGTTGAGTGCGAAAGGAGCTCTCACAGCTTTTCCGCCAGTTCCGGCACGGCCACAAACAGGTCGGCGACCAGGCCGTAATCCGCGATCTGGAAGATCGGCGCTTCCTCGTCCTTGTTGATCGCGACGATCACCTTGGAGTCCTTCATGCCGGCGAGGTGCTGGATCGCGCCGGAGAGGCCGCAGGCGATATAGAGAGCCGGGGCCACCACCTTGCCGGTCTGGCCGACCTGCCAGTCGTTCGGCGCGTAGCCGGCGTCGACCGCAGCGCGCGAGGCGCCGACGGCGGCCCCCAGTCTGTCGGCAAGCTGTTCGATCAGTTTGAAGTTTTCCGCCGAGCCGATGCCGCGCCCGCCGGAGACGACGATCCCGGCAGAGGTAAGGTCCGGGCGATCGCTTTCGGCCACCTTGTCCTCGACCCATTCGGAAAGATCCGGGTTTGCGGCCGCGGACACCGTTTCTACCGGGGCCGCGCCGCCCGTTCCGGCGGCATCGAAGGTCGAGGTGCGGAAGGTGATGACCTTTTTGGCATCCGACGACTTCACCGTCTGGATCGCGTTGCCCGCATAGACCGGACGCTCGAAGGTCGCGCCGTCGACTACGGCGGAGGCATCGGAGATCACCATCACGTCAAGCAGCGCGGCCACGCGCGGCATCACGTTCTTGGCGTCGGTGGTCGCCGGCGCGGCGATGTGCTCGTAATCGCCGGCAAGGCTGACGATCAGCGCGGCGGTGGCTTCGGCAAGGCGATGATCCAGCGACGCGTCCTCGGCGACCAGCACCTTGGCAACGCCGTCGATCGTCGCGGCGGCCTCGCTCGCCCTGGCGGCGGAACCGCCGGCGCAGAGGATGGTGACGTCGCCCAGCTTCCGGGCGGCGGTCACGGCCTTGGCGGTTGCGTCCAGCGACAGTTCGCCGTCGGTCACTTCGGCCAGAAGCAGAACGGCCATTACAGGACTCCCTTTTCTTTGAGTTTGGCGACCAGCGTATCCACGTCCGGAACGATCTCGCCGCCGGCGCGTGCCGCGGGTCCGGTGGTCTTGACGATTTCGAGGCGCGGGGAGACGTCGACGCCGTAGTCGGCGGCGGTCTTCTCGTCCAGCGGTTTCTTCTTCGCCTTCATGATGTTCGGCAGCGATGCGTAGCGCGGCTCGTTCAGGCGCAGGTCGACGGTGACGACGGCGGGCATCTTCACCTTGATGGTCTGCAGGCCGCCATCCACCTCGCGGGTCACGATGGCGCTGTCGCCTTCGATCTCCAGCTTGGAGGCGAAGGTGGCCTGCGACCAGCCCATCAGCGCCGAAAGCATCTGGCCGGTGGCGTTCATATCGTTGTCGATCGCCTGCTTGCCGGCAAGCACCAGACCGGGCTGCTCTTCCTCGACAATCTTGGCGAGGATCTTGGCAACGGCCAGCGGCTCGATATCGGTGTGCGCGTCGTCGGCCGCGATCACCAGGATCGCGCGGTCGGCGCCCATGGCGAGCGCCGTTCGCAGGGTTTCCTGCGCCTGCTTGACCCCGATGGAGACAGCCACGATTTCTCCCGCCTTGCCCGCCTCCTTCAGACGGATCGCCTCCTCGACGGCGATTTCGTCGAAGGGGTTCATCGACATCTTCACATTGGCCAGTTCGACGCCGCTTCCGTCCGCTTTCACGCGGACCTTCACATTGTAATCGATCACACGCTTGACAGGTACGAGGACCTTCATTCGCCTATTCCTTTTGGTTTCTTGTTCGATGCGGTCGGTTCAGGCAATCCACATCGCTTTGGTCTGAAGGTATTCCTCGATATGTGCGGAACCGGACTCACGACCGTAGCCGCTCATCTTGTAGCCGCCGAAGGGTACTGCGGGATCCATGCTCTGATAGCTGTTGATCCATACGGTTCCGGTCCGCAATGCGCGGCCGATCTGGTGCGCCGTGCCGATGTTTTGGGTCCAAAGACCGGCGCCGAGACCGTATTCACTGCTATTGGCGCGATCCACGACTTCATCGACGTTATCGAAGCGGAAGACCGACAGGACGGGTCCGAAGATTTCCTCGCGCGCGATCGTCATGTCGTCGGTCACGTCGGAGAAGATCGTCGGCGCGACAAAACTGCCTTGCGCGAGTTCCTGCGGACGCTCGCCGCCCGTCCTCAGCGACGCGCCCTCGGCGTTGCCCTTGGCGATGTAGCCGAGCACTCTTTCCATCTGGTTGGTGTCGACAAGGGGCCCGAGTTGCGTGTCGGGGTCCAGGGGGTCGCCGAGCTTGAGCTTCTCGGTTTCCGCCTTGACCATATCGACGAAGGCGTCGTGGATGTCGGACTGGACGAACAGCCGCGTTCCGGCGCTGCAGATCTGGCCCGAATTGCTGAACACCGCTGCAGCACCGGCAACCGCAGCCTTTTCCAGGTCGGCATCGCGCATGATGATATGGGCGGATTTTCCGCCCAGTTCGAGCGAGAGCTTCTTGATGTTGCCGGCAGACGCGCGAACGATCTTCTGACCCGTCGAGGTCGAGCCGGTGAACGAGACCTTGTCCACGTCCGGGTGTTCCGCCAGTCGCGCGCCGGCATCGCCTTCGCCCGTCACCACGTTGACGACGCCCGGCGGCACGCCCGCTTCGAGGCAGAATTGCCCGAACAGAAGAGCGGATAGGGGCGTCTGCTCCGCCGGCTTCAGGACGACGGTGCATCCCGCCGCAAGGGCGGGGGCGATCTTCCAGACGCACATTCCGAAGGGGGCGTTCCAGGGCGTGATTGCACCCACGACGCCGATCGGCTCCTTTAACGTGCAGACGAAGGGGTCGCCCGCGACCGAGCTCCTGAGCGTCTCTCCGTGGATGGTGGTGGCCTGACCGGCATAGTAGCGCAGAAGCTGCATGGCGCGGCGGCGGCCGGCGAGCGTCCGCGTGATCGGCGCGCCCATATCCACGGTGTCAACCGCGGCGATCAGGTCGTAGTTCTTCTCGATGATGTCGGCCAGCCGGAGCAGGATCTCCTGGCGCTCAAACGGGGTGAGCCTCGCCCAGGGGCCAGCCAGCGCGCGGCGCGCGGCCTCAACGGCAAGGTCGATGTCGCCGGGCCCGCCCCTGGCGACGCTGCCGATGACGGCGCCCGTCGCGGGGTTCCTCGTTTCCAGCAGCTCGCCGTCCTGGGCATCGCGCCAGTCGCCGTCAATCAGCAACTTCTTTGGCAGGTCCCGAAAGAGCTCTTGCGTCTGTGTGGATGTCACCTGGATACTCATTCAATCCTCTTTCATTGGCTGTGCGAGGGGCCGTTCGGCTCTTCCCGGAAAATTGCTGTGGAGGCAAAACGGCGGCGCGCCATCTGTCCGCGAGACCCGGACGCGATTGGCGGCGTGCGGGCTGCCATATCCTTGATCTGCCGGAACGAAACCAGGATGTGCCGCGCTGAGATCAGGCAGCGCTCCAGGCTCTCCGCATATCCGCGACGCTGGGTCTGCGAGCGGATGATCGCCTTGGCCAACGATATCGCAACGGGTCATCATCATTCCGTCCTCCGACTTTAAAAAAACAAACAACCGTACTTTTGTCAATCCACGGTCTGCGGTCTGTTGACGATGGATGCGAAAGAAAGGAGGGCGTGGGCAAAGGTTGCCGACGCCGCCCCTGGGAAGCTCCGCCGGAAGCGGCGGAGGGCTGTCTCCGGTCTTCGCCTGGGCGGGACCCAAGCCGGCAAGCCCGCAATCCGGCCCGCGCAATTTCAATCCAGGTCGAGCCGTCGCCTCTCTCCGTGGAGATGTGGAGGATTCTCTCGCGCTCCCGACCACGGTAGAGTTGCGGAACGACAAAAAACCCATTGACAAAAGAACGGGTGTTTGTTTGTTTAATTGTGGAGCGAGTAGAACGTCATTTGCGCGGCGGAGCCGGCAAACGGGAAACCAGAAGAACCGGGGGGAGGGTGTAGTGTATCGCCATTGCGAGCCAGGTGAGGGGTATCTCTCGACATTCGAGATGCGGATCCGCCGGCAGGCGTCGGGGTCCGGGGGTGGTCGGTTTGGATAACCTCATTCAAATCATCATCAGCGGCCTTGGCGTCGGCTGCATCTACGCGCTTGTCGCATTGGGCTTCACGCTCATCTACAAGGCGACCGAAGTCGTGAACTTCGCCCAGGGCGAACTCCTCATGCTCGGCGCGTTCGTGGCCTATACGTTCATCGGCCTTTGGGGATGGCAATATTGGGCCGGCCTGATCGCGAGCATGGTCGTCGTCGCCTTCCTCGGCTTCACCATTGATGCCGTCATTCTGCGCAGGGTTATCGGTCAGCCGCAATTTGCCATCGTCATGCTGACGATCGGTCTCGGCTTTATCTTTCGCGCGGCCGCCACAATGATCTGGGGCGCCAATTCCCTGGTGCTGCCGACGCCTTTCTTCGGGCAGTCCCTGACCCTTTCCGGCGTCAGCATCCCGGCCAACACGCTGGCGATGGTTGTCGGTGCGATCCTGCTTTGCGTTCTGCTTTCGCTGTTCTTCAGCGCCACCCGCATCGGCATCGCGATGCAGGCCGCAGCCCAGAACCAGTTGGCGGCCTATTATATGGGCATCCGGGTCAAGGTCCTGTTTTCCGTTATCTGGGCCATTTCCGGCGCGACCGCGGCATTGGCCGGCGTCCTTGTCGCTCCGGCCACCCTGATCGATACCAATCTGGGCTTCATCGGTCTGAAGGCATTCGCCGCGGCCATACTGGGCGGATTCGGATCGGTTGGCGGAGCATTGATCGGCGGCCTCGTGATCGGTCTGCTCGAGCAGCTTGCGAGCTGGTACGTCCCGGATATCAAGGACATTACCGCATATATCGTTCTTCTCGCCGTCCTGCTCGTGCGTCCCCAGGGCCTGCTGGGCGCTGTCTTACGGAAAAAGGTCTGATCATGCGCACGATATTCAAGACCAGCTACCATCAGGACATCGCGCGCACGAAAGACTGGCGCGAACGCATCTGGTATATTCTCCTGGGCGCGCTTCTTCTGGTTCTTCCCTTGTTTCTGGGCACCTTCTGGGTCGGCGAGATCGCCTATGTCTTCATCCTGTGCATCATCAGCATCGGCCTGATGCTTCTGACCGGGTTCACGGGCCAGGTCTCCATCGGTCACGGGGCCTTCGTGGGCATCGGCGCCTATACCGAGGCCATCCTGCTGACCCTTGGCGTTCCGTTCGGCGTCTCGATCATAGGCGCGACCTTGCTCGCCGCCGTGATCGGCATATTGTTGGGATACCCCGCGCTTCGATTGAGCGGGCTCTATCTCGCGATCGCGACCTTGTCCTTCTCCTTCATCGTGGAGCACGTATTCATCCACTGGGAGAGTGCGACGGGCGGCTATAACGGCATGATCGTGCCGGAAGGGAAGGCCTTCGGATACACGCTGACATTCGGCATGCCTTTCTACTTTCTGTGCCTGTTGGGCGCGACGGCTGCCCTGCTGATTGCGCAAAACATCATGCGATCTCCCACCGGCCGCGCCTTCGTGTCGATCCGGGACAGCGAGACAGCAGCCCAGTCTATGGGCGTGAACCTGGCCGCCAAGAAGACGCTGGCCTTCAGCATTTCGGCCGGCTTTGCCGGTTTCGGGGGCGCGCTACTCGCCCACAGGATATCCTATCTGGCGCCCGACGCCTTCGGCGTGCTGATCTCCATCCAGTTCCTGCTGATGATCGTCGTGGGCGGGCTGGGCTCGTTTCACGGCGCCATCTTCGGCGCCATCTTCCTCGGCGTGCTGCCGCAGGCCATCGCCATCCTGCGCGACGAGCTTCCGCCACAGCTTGGGCAGCAGCCTGGCCTGGAGCCGGCGCTGTTCGGCCTGATCATCGTGCTGGTCGTGCTGTTCGAACCAACCGGTATGGCTGGGCGCTGGGAAAAGATGAAAGTCTATTTCTCGCAGTTCCCGACCTATCGCAAGGCGACCTTCCGGACACAGAAGACCTACACGAAATCGGAGCGCTTCCGGTGACGCATCTGTTCAGCGCAACTTCCCTGACCCTTCAGTTCGGCGGCATCACCGCTGTCGATGACGTGACCTTCTCCATCGACCGGGGCGAGGTTTTCACGATCATAGGTCCGAACGGCGCCGGAAAATCCAGCCTGTTCAACATTATCAGCCGGATCTATCGTCCGACCTCGGGACGAATGTTCCTCGATGGCGAGGATATCACCAACATACCGCCTCACCACGTGGCGGCGCGCGGCATCGGCCGCACCTTTCAGAATATCGAGCTGTTCGACCATGCCACGGTCCTGCGCAATCTTCTGGTCGGGCGGCAACCGCATGTCAGAACCAATTTTCTTCAGGACATGCTGTTCCTGCCGGTCGTCAGGCGCGAGGAAGTGCGCCATCGCGAGGTCGCCGAACGCGTTATCGAACTGTTGCGGCTGGAGAACGTGCGGGACGAACTGATCGCCAATCTGCCCTACGGCACCCGGAAGATTGTCGAGATTGCCCGCGCGCTGTGCTCGGAGCCGAAGCTCCTGCTGCTCGATGAACCCTCGTCGGGCCTCAACCCGGAGGAAACCGACGACATGGCGTTCTGGATCGATGATATCCGGTCCGAGCTGGATATCACCGTCGTGCTGGTCGAACACGACATGGGTCTCGTCAGCCGAGTTTCCGACCGCGTCATGGCGCTGAACAGGGGCAAGGTCATCACGATCGACGAGCCTTCGATCGTTCAGCAGCACCCGGAAGTTCTCACCGCCTATCTGGGAGACGCCGAATGACTGCTCCTTTTCTGAGAGTATCGGGCATCGAAACCCATTACGGGCAGATCGCGGCCCTGCGCGGCGTGAGCCTCGATGTCGAAGCCGGTTCCATCGTCACGATCCTGGGCTCCAACGGGGCCGGGAAAACCACGATCCTGAAGACCATCTCCGGGGTGCTCAATCCCACGCGGGGCGAGGTGGTGTTCGACGGACAGAATATCGAGGGGTTCGAGCCCGACAGGGTTGCCCGCCTCGGCCTTGCCCATGTGCCGGAGGGCCGGGAACTGTTCCCGTTCCTGACGGTCATGCAGAACCTGATGCTCGGGACAACGGCGCGGCGCGAAGACGACGGCGTTGAAAGCGATCTTGAAATGATCTTCGACTACCTGCCGCGTCTTCGCGAACTGCAATCCCGGACCGCCGGCATGCTTTCGGGCGGCGAACAGCAGATGGTGGCCATCGGCCGCGCCCTGATGAGCCGCCCGCGCATCCTTCTTCTGGATGAGCCGTCGCTCGGCCTGTCGCCAAAGCTGGTCAAGGAGGTGCTTGGCGTGGTCGCGCGCATCAATGCCGAGCAGGGGCTGACCGTGCTTTTGGTCGAGCAGAACGCCGCTCAGGCGCTGAGAGTGGCGCATTTCGGCTATGTCATAGAGACCGGCCGCGTGGTCATGGCGGATACCTGCGAAGCCCTGCGGACGAAGGAGGACATCAAGGAGTTCTACCTGGGCGCCAAGCAGGAGGGGGGACGCGCGAACCGCCGCTGGAAGAAAGCCAAGAATTGGCGCTGAGGGGGAGCAAGATGGAAACGCCGACGGTTGCCAAGCTGTTTGCCAAAGCCTGCCGGGAGCGCGGGCACAAGACCGCGTTCCGCGCGAAAGTGCACGGCATCTGGCACAGCGTGTCCTGGGAAGACTATGGCCGCAATGCGCGCAGCGCCGGTCTCGGCCTTGCCGCGCTTGGCGTGAAGCGCGGCGACACGGTATCGATCATTGCCGATCCCGCGCCGGAATGGGTCTATGTCGACCATGGCGCAATGGGCATGGGGGCGGTTTCGAACGGCATCTACACCACCGACAGTCCGGACCAGATCCAGTATATCCTCACAGACAGCCGCACGGTGGTGTGCGTGGTCCAAAACGAGGAGCAGTTGGACAAGATCCTGTCGGTGCGCGACCGCTGCCCAGATCTGAAAACGATCGTCGTGCTCGACATGGAAGGCCTGCGCGATTTCTCGGACCCGATGGTCATGAGCTTCGAGGCGTTGCAGACGCTGGGCTCGGCGCAGAGGGAGCTGGACTGGGATGCGATGCTCGAGGCGGGAAAGGCCGCGGACATCGTGATGCTCATATATACCTCCGGCACGACCGGGCCGGCCAAGGGCGTGATGCTTTCCAACCGCAACCTGATAAGCGCCATCGATACCGGCACCAGGGCCCTTGGGTTCAGGGACGGAGAGGAACAGATCAGTTTCCTGCCGCTATGCCATATCGCCGAGCGGTCCTGGACGGTGCTGTTTCCACTGGCGACCGAGCAGATCGTGAACTTCGCCGAACAGCCAAGCACGGTCCTGCAGAACATCAGGGAAGTCCGGCCCACGGCGTTCTTCGCGGTTCCCCGCTTCTGGGAGAAATTCCATTCCGACATTCAGTTGAAGGTCAAACAGGCCACCTGGTTCAACCGCAAGAGCTATGAGGCGGCTCTGGCAATCGGCGAGCGCCGTGCGGATTATGTCATCAAGGGCCGGCACGTGCCTTTTCATATCCGCCTCCTGTTCGCGCTGGTCGATCTGTTCGTTCTCGGAAACGTCAAGCGGATGATCGGAATCGACCGTTGCCGCTTCCTGGTGACCGGCGCCGCGCCGATCGCGCCTGATCTGATCCGATGGTACTTCGCCCTCGGCAAGCCGATGCTTGAGCTCTACGGCATGACCGAAACCTCGGGCATTGCGACCGCGCCGCCGGCCGGGGAATATAGGCTCGGCAGCGTCGGCAAGTCTGTGTCCTCCAACGAAATCCGTCTGGGCGATCAGGGCGAGATCCAGATCCGCGGGCCGAATGTTTTCGAGGGCTATCTCAACAAGCCCGACCAGACCCGGGAGACGATCGTCGATGGCTGGCTGCACACGGGCGATGTCGGTCGGATCGAGGATGACGGCTGGGTCTACATCACGGATCGGCTGAAGGACCTGATCATCACCGCCGGCGGGAAGAACATCACCCCGTCGGAGATCGAGAACCAGCTGAAATTCAGCCCCTATATCGCGGATGCGATCATTATCGGCGACCGGCGGCCATATCTCAGCTGTCTCATTCTTCTGGATCAGGAGAATGTGTCTCAATACGCCCTCGACCGGGGCTACGCCTTCACCGATTACCCGTCGCTCTGCCGGATCCCCGAAATACGGCAGTTGATCTCCACCGAGGTCGACGCAGTCAATGCGCGGTTCTCCCGGGTCGAGAACATCAGAAAATTTTCCCTCATCGAACAGCAGCTCTCGGCCGAGGACGAGGAGATCACGCCCACGATGAAGATGAAGAGAAAGCTCGTCGAGCGGAAATACAGCTCGGTCATCGAGCGCATGTACGTGACAATGGAAAGTTGAGGAAAGAACATGACAGTTAGGTTCGATAACCGCGTCGCCATCGTAACCGGTGCTGGTGCAGGCCTGGGCAGGGAACATGCGCTGCTGCTTGCAAGCCTTGGCGCAAGCGTCGTGGTGAACGATCTCGGCGGCGCCGTCGATGGCAGCGGCTCGGGCAGCAGCGCCGCCGATGCAGTGGTGGCGGAAATCGTTGCGGCCGGCGGCAAGGCCGTCGCCAACTACGATAGCGTCGCCACGCCCGAGGGCGCCGAAGGCATCGTGAAGACCGCCATCGATGCATTCGGCGGCGTCCACGTGCTGGTCAACAATGCCGGGATCCTGCGGGACAAGAGTTTCGCCAAGATGCGGATCGAAGACTTCGAGGCGGTTCTTGATGTGCATCTGAGGGGATCGATCTACTGCACCAAGGCCGTCTGGCCGCACCTTATCGAACAGGAATATGGCCGGGTCATCTTCACCACGTCGATTGCCGGCACGAACGGTAATTTCGGACAGTCCAACTATGGCACCGCCAAAATGGGCATGCTCGGCCTGATGAACTGCCTCGCCATCGAAGGCGCGCGGAAGAACGTCCTGCTCAACGCGGTTTCTCCGGCCGCCAACACCCGCATGACCGTTGGTCTGGTACCGCCGGCAATCGAGGAGCATATGGGCCCGCACCAGGTCTCCCCTGCCGTCGCCTATCTCTGCAGCGAAGCCTGCACGTCCACCGCGACGATCATCTCGGCGGGCGCCGGCGGGTTCGGCCGCGTCCACTACTTCGAAACGGAGGGCGTTCAATTCGATCCCGCCAAGGAGATCACGCCCGACATGTTTGCCGAGGCTTTCGGCCGCATCACCGCGCTCGATACGGCGAAGCCCACGACCCCGGGACCCGCGGGTCTTCTGGAAGAGCGCATGAAATTGCTGAACAATTCCTGATCAGCAAGTGGAGGAGGAAAATATGAAGAGGACATCATTTCTCGCAGCCGGTTTCGCGGCGGCGCTGATATCCGGGCCGGCAATCGGCCAGGAGGTCCGAGGCATCACCGACGATACGATCCGCCTCGGCACGCATCTCGATCTCAGCGGGCCGACGGCGAATTTCGGCGTGCCCGCCTCGAACTCGCTGCGCATGGCCGCCGAAAAGATCAATGAAAACGGCGGCATCAACGGTCGCGAGATCGAAATCATCATCGAGGACAATCAGTACCAGGTGCCCCGCGCGGTGCAGGCCGTCAACAAGTTGATCTACCGCGACGACATCTTCGCGATGATCGGCGCGCTCGGCACTTCAATGAACAATGCGGCGATGCCGATCCAGAAAAAGGAAGGGGTTCCGAACCTGTTTCCGACAGGGCAGGCCCGGTCGCTCTGGGAGCCGCTTAGCCCGCTGAATTTCGCCGCCACTTCGAGCTATTACGACCAGATCCGGTCCGGGCTGAAATATCTCGTCGACAATGAAGGCATCGACAAGGTCTGCGCGCTTTATCAGAGCAATGACTTCGGAGAGGAGGTCTTTGCAGGCATTGAAGATCAGGCCGAGGCAAGCGGCGTCGAGATCGTGGCGACGGCGACATACAAGCCGACGGACAATGATTTCACGAGCCAGCTGCTGCAGCTGAAATCATCGGGTTGCGGGGTTCTCGCATTGGGTTCGCTCGGCCGGGATTCCATCCTGATCTACACGGCGGCGCGTCAGAATGGGCTCGACATACCGGTTGTCGGGGTATCTGCCAGTTATGACCCGACCATCGCCGCAGCGCCGGGAACCGACGGCCTCTATGCGGTGATCCCGACCGTGGTGCCGAGCGATGAAGACGCCAGCCCGGAAGCGAAGGCTTTCATGGAGGAATTCGCCTCCCGATACGGCACTGATATCAACGCAACCGCCATCAACGCGATCAATGCCCTGAACGTGACCGCTCTGGCGCTCGAGAACGCGGGCCGGGACATCACCCTGGACAAGTTCCTCGCCGCTCTGGAAGATGTGAAGGACTATCAGTCATATTGGGGCACGCCGCCGATGAGCTTCAGCGCGGAAAGCCATCAGGGCACGAAGTCTTCCTATCTCTACCAGATTCAGGATGGGGACTACGTCGAGATTTCCGATTCCGTCGAATACTGATCGCGAGCCGCGCGATCTTGTGGCCGCGCGGCTTTTCCAATGGAGTGCGTCATGTCCATCATCAACACGCCGGAAAACCTTGCCTTTCGCGAAGAGGTCCGGTCGTTCATCCGAGACAATCTGCCCGCCGAGCTTTCCAACCACGCGCGGTATCATTCGCATAGCCCGAAGGAACACGTGGTCCGCTGGCACAAGATTTTGCATGCGCGCGGTTGGGGTGCACCGAGCTGGCCGAAGGAGTTCGGCGGAACGGGATGGTCCGCGGCCAAGCGGTATATCTTCGAGGAGGAGGCCGCCGCATCCGACGCGCCGGCACTCTCGCCATTCGGACTGGGGATGATCGGGCCGGTCCTCTACACCTTCGGGACGGACGAGCAGAAGGAAAGATTTCTTCCCCGTATCCTGTCGATGGACGACATCTGGTGCCAGGGCTTTTCCGAACCGGGCGCCGGATCGGATCTCGCCTCCCTCAAGACCAGAGCAACGCGCGAGGGCGACGATTTCATCGTGAACGGCAGCAAGATCTGGACAAGCGACGCGCACCGCGCCGACTGGATGTTCTGCCTTGTGCGCACCAATCCGGAAGGAAAGCCGCAGGCCGGCATCTCCATGCTGCTGATCGACATGAAGAGCCCCGGCGCGACGGTCCGTCCGATTATCGGTCTGGATGGCGGCCACAGTCTCAACGAGGTGTTCCTTGACTCCGTCCGGGTTCCCGCGGCGAACCTCGTCGGCGAGGAGAACAAGGGCTGGACCTATGCCAAGTTCCTGCTCGCGCACGAACGCGTACTCACCGCCGATGTCGGACGATCAAAGCGCAGGCTGGCGATTCTCAAGGAGGTTCTTGCCGAAGAAACGACCGGGCCGACAGACCCATATCTTTGGCGCAAGGTCGCCGCTCTGGAGATCCAGCTTCTGGCACTGGAAAGCCTTGCGCTCGAAACGGTTGAACGCGAACACCTCGCAGAGCATATCGCTGCCGAACCGAGCATTCTGAAACTACGCGGCTCCAATCTGCTGCAGGCCATCCTCGAACTGACGGTGGATGCGCTGGGTTATGATGCCATCCCGTTCGATCCCGACGCTGCTTCCGGCCACGACACGCCCGCCTTTCCCACATACGCGGCCGGTCTGCTGGAGGAATATTTCTATCGCCGGGCGGCGACCGTTTATGGCGGTTCGAACGAGACCCAGAAGAACATCGTATCGAAACTGATACTGAACGGGTAAGCTATGATCTTTCATCTTCTGAACGAAGAGCAAACCATCCTGGCATCGAGCCTCGATGGCTGGTTCAGGGCCAATATCCCGCCCGTCACCGAACGCCAGCCAGGCACGATCGTCTCGCAAGCGGCCTTTGCCGAACTGGGTTTGCTGGGCCTTCTGGTGCCCGAGCGCCATGGCGGCCTCGAAGCCTCAGGCGTGGAGCTTGCCGTGGTCGGCGGGCTGCTCGGCCGACACCTTGTCGCCGCCCCCTTTCTTCCGACGGCCATTCTCGCGGCCGGACTGATCAATGCATGCGGCGACGAGAAGCAGAAATCGGACTGGTTGCCGCCACTGGTCGCGGGCGAACAGGCATGGTCGGCGGCGCTCTACGAACGCGGCCAGGGCTATGATTGCGCCGCGCCTGAGACCAAGGTTCGGGAGCATAAGGGGCAACTTGTTCTCAACGGATCGAAGATCGGCCTGGAGGGCGACATCCGCGGCCAGAACTTCATCGTTTCGGCACGCGACGAAAAAGGCGAGATGGGGCTCTACGTTGTCGATGCCGATGCCTGCGCGATCGACGTCGCGGACGGGGTTGATGGCGCGTCGATCTCGGCCGTACGCTTCAACAACGTCCCGGTCCTTGGAAAGCTGGCTGCTTCGGGCGATGTCCCTGCCGCGCTCGAAAACGTCATCGACCACTGCCTCGTCTTCACAAGCGCGGAGGCCGTCGGGGCCATGGGCTACGCCTATGAAGCCACGCTGGAATACATCCAGAACCGCAAACAGTTTGGGCAGCGGCTCAGCGACTTTCAGGTGCTGCGGCACAGGGCGGTCGAGATGAAGATGGAGCTGGACCTTGCCAGCGCCATGGTCGCCAGCGCGGCGCGCGAACTGAGCGGGCCATATTCGCGGCGCTATGCGGTGGCCGCAAAGGCGACGACCGGTCGTGCCGGCCGGTTCGTGGGGCAGGAGGCGCTGCAGCTTCATGGCGGCATGGGCATGACCCATGAAATGGCCGTCGGCCGGTATCTGAAGCGTCTCATTGCGCTCGACGCATCCTTCGGAAACGCCGTCTTCCAGGAACGGCAGTTCGAGAACTTCAGCCGGGGTCTCAAATGACCGGTGCCCTTGTGAAGCTTGAGATGAAGGGCAGCATCGCGGTTCTGAGGCTGAACGCTCCGGATCGCCTGAACGCCCTTTCGCTCGATCTTCTGACGGAACTGCGGAGCGTTTTGCGCGCGACGGCGGAAGACGCCGATGTTCGTTGCCTTGTCGTCACCGGCGAGGGCCGGGGCTTCTGTGCGGGCGCGGATCTCAACGAGGCAGGCAGCGATCCCGACCAGTCCGTGCTTGAGACCGTCTATCACCCGATCCTGCGGCGGCTTCGCGATTTTCCCGTTCCAATCGTCGCGGCGGTCAATGGTCCGGCCGTTGGGGCCGGCATGTCGCTCGCCCTCATGGCCGACATTCTGATCGCTTCGGAAAACGCCTATTTTCAGCAGGCTTTCCGCAATATCGGGCTTGTGCCCGATTGCGGCGCCACCTGGCTGCTGCCGCGCGCCATCGGACGCCCGCGCGCCAATCTGATGTCGCTCACCGGCGAGCGGGTTCCGGCGACGACGGCGCTCGGCTGGGGAATGGCGGCGGAGGTCGTCGCGCACGACAACCTGCTGCCGCGGGCCATCGAGATCGCGAATATGATCGCTTCCGGGCCTTCGAACGCCCTTCGCCGGACACGTGAACTCTACTGGCGAACCTACGATACATGCTTCGAGGAGCAGATCGCTCTCGAAGATCTGATGCAACGGGAAGCCGTTGCTTCCGGGGACTTCCGGGAAGGCGTCGAGGCCTTCATCAACAAGCGTCCCCCCAGCTTCCTTCCAAGAAGTGGTACCATGAGATGAAACTTTCCGATTCCGGCTACATTGTCGGCGCCTATGAGCACCCGATACGAAAGGCCGATACTCAGACAATCGCGCAACTCCACGCCGAAGTCGCGCGCGGCGCGCTGGAAGATGCGGGGCTGACAATCCAGGACATTGACGGTTACGCCTGCGCCGGCGATGCGCCGGGGCTCGGTCCGCTGTCGATGGTCGAGTATCTCGGCATCAATCCGCGCTATGTCGACACGACCGAGACCGGCGGCTCATCCTACCTCATCCAGGTCGCCCACATGGCCCGCGCGATCGCGGCCGGCAAATGCACGATCGGCCTGATAACCCAGGCCGGCAAGCCCCGCACGGGCATTGCGCCGGCTGCCGAAGGACGGTTTGGATCGGACCCCGAAACCCCGGACGTTCCCTACGAACTTCCCTTCAGGCCCACGATCGCCAATATCTACGGCATGTGCGCCAACCGGCACATGCATGAGTTCGGCACCACCAGCGAGCAGCTAGCCTGGATCAAGGTCGCCGCGTCGCAGCATGCGCAACACAATCCGCATGCTATGCTGCCGAAGCCCGTGACCGTGGAAGAGGTCCTGGCATCGCCGATCATCGCCGACCCGCTCCACCGTCTGGATTGCTGTGTTGTCAGCGATGGCGGAGGCGCGGTGATCGTCGCATCGGCGGAGGTGGCGAAAAGCCTCAAGCGGCCGCTGGTGCGGGTGAAGGGCTCGGGCGAAGCGGTCAAGCACCTGTCGAACGGCAAGGTCGACCTGACCTTTTCCGGCGGCGTCCGTTCGGGCGCGGAAGCCTATGCGGAGGCCGGGGTCACGGCGGCCGACATCAAATACGCCTCCATCTATGACAGCTTCACCATCACGGTTCTCATCACGCTTGAGGATCTCGGCTTCTGCGCAAAGGGCGAAGGCGGACGCTTCGTGGCCGATGGCGGGCTCATCTCCGGCACGGGGAGGCTGCCGGTGAACACCGATGGCGGCGGGCTCTGCAACAATCATCCCGCCAATCGGGGCGGCATGATCAAGATCCTCGAAGCCGTTCGGCAGTTGCGCGGCGAGGCGCATCCCGCCGTCCAGGTGAGCAATTGCGATCTGGCGCTGGCCCACGGGACCGGGGGATATCTCGGCACTCGTCACGGCAGCGCGACGCTGGTTCTGGAAAGGGTATGAGCGATGACCGACACCATGCTTCAACCTGACCGCGACACTCCGCCCTACTGGAGGTCCGAATCCGGATCGTTGATCATCCGGGTCTGCGACGATTGCGGTTCTGCAAACTATTATCCGCGACCGCACTGCGCGGCGTGTTTCGGCACCAATCAATCCTGGCGGGAATGTAGCGGGGCCGGGCATATCTATGCCGTGAGCGTTACCCGCCGCGGCGCCGAACCCTATGCGATCGCCTTCGTGACCCTCGACGAAGGGCCGCGTCTGCTGACCAATATCGTCGATTGCGATCTCGATGCTTTGCGCATCGATCAAAAGGTACAGCTCACCTTCCGGGAGCTTGCGGGCGGTCTGGCGCCTTGCTTCACACCGGTGGAAGAGCAGGGAGGCAAATCATGAGATCGGCGCCCTCTTACGACATCCGCGAGGTCGCGGACATCGTCCGCCATTTCGGCAAGGTGAAACCCAAGGCGCCGGCGGTCAGCTTTGGCGAAACGACGCATTCCTACACGAAGCTCGACCATGAAACCAGCAGGCTCGCCCAGGCGCTTCTGGCGAAAGGATTTCGCGCCGGAGACAGAATTGCCTATCTCGGCAAGAATACCGATTTCTTCACCCAGCTCTATTTTGCCTGCGCCAAGTCGCAGGTGACGCTGGTGCCGCTCAACTGGCGGCTGACGGCATTCGAGCTCCAGCAAATCCTCGCTGACAGTGGCGCGAAGCTGCTGTTTCACACGCCGGAATATGCTGCCACGTCGCGCGAGTTGCAGGGTCTGATCGACGGTCTCGACCTTGTGGCGCTTTCTGCCGACGATGATCCAGGGACGATAACAGAGTGGGTCGGCGACAGCCCCGACACCGATCCCCGACTTGCCGTCGACGGTTCGGCGATTGTGATACAGATCTACACGTCCGGAACCACGGGCAGGCCGAAGGGCGTCCAGCTCTCCAACGACAATATCGTGGCATCCCTGAAATCCGGCGATGCCGGCGCTTACGGGCCCTGGTCCGACAATGAGACGGCCCTGATGTGTCTGCCGTTCTTCCATGTGGGCGGGGCGCAATCCGGTCTCCATATCCTGCATCACGGCGGGCATATGGTGATCGTGGCCGACGCCCACCCGGACACCATCTTCGATGCGTTTGAAAAATGGCCCCTGAACCGGATGGGCGTCGTGCCCTCGGTGCTGCAATTCTGCCTCGAACACGAACGCTGCGCCAAGATGGACTTCTCCAGGCTCCGCACAATCACCTATGGCGGCTCGCCGATTTCCGAAAGTGTGTTCCGGCGCGCGAAGGCGGTTTTCGGGTGCGACCTGATCCAGCTCTTCGCCATGACGGAAACCGCTTCCGTCGGCACGGTCCTGTCGACGGAGGATTTCGAGACCGGCTCCACAGAGCGGCAGCGCTCCGTCGGCCGGGCTGCGCCGCTGATGGACGTCAAGATCGTTCGCGAGGACGGTACCGATGCCGGCCCCCGCGAAATCGGCGAGATTGTCGTCAGGGGCGCGCCCGTTTTTGCAGGCTACTGGGGAATGGAGGAAGAGACCCGCCACGCCAAGCGCGGCGGCTGGTTCCACACCGGCGATGCCGGCTACGCGGACGAAGAGGGCTTTCTCTACGTCCATGACCGGATCAAGGACATGGTCGTGACGGGCGGCGAGAACGTCTTCCCCGCCGAGGTCGAGAACGTTCTGGCGGATTGTCCCGGCGTCAGCGACGTCGCCGTGATCGGGGTTCCGGACGAGCGCTGGGGAGAGGCCGTCAAGGCGATCGTCGTCAAGGCCCCTGATTCCCAGTTGTCGCAGGCGGACCTGCTCGCCTTCGCCCGCAAGCGTCTGGCCGGCTACAAGATTCCGAAAAGCATCGATTTTGCCGACGCGCTTCCGCGAAACGCCGCAGGCAAGATCCTGAAGCGCGTCCTACGCGAGCCCTACTGGGCGAACAATTCACGACAGGTCAATTGAAGGTATCAAGATGCAGCATTTTTCGTCCCCCCGGGAATTGGTCAATCTGGCCGGAACCACGTTCGAGCCAAGCGAATGGATGACGATCACGCAGGAAACCATCGACGCTTTCGCGCAGGCAACCGGCGATCGCCAATGGATTCATGTCGATGTCGAACGCGCCAAGCGGGAGGCCCCGGGCGGCAAGACGATCGCCCACGGCTACCTTCTGATGTCCCTTCTCGGCACGCTGATGCCGCAGATACTGGAGGTGAAATCCGACCGCATCCTGAACTACGGTTCGAACAAGACGCGCTTCCTCGCCGCCGTGCCCGTGGACAGTCGCGTGAGGCTGGTGCTGTCCCTGAAGGAGACCGAGGAAACCCCGGCAGGGCTGAGGGTGACATATGGCGTGACCTTCGAACTGGAGGGCGCACCAAAACCCGCCATGATCTCGGAAATTCTGTTCGTCTATGGCTGAGAGCGACCGAAAGGGCGACGGATTGGTCGTCCTCAAGCGTGATGGCGATATCGGCATCCTCGTCTTGAACCGACCCGAGAAGCTGAACGCCGTCACGCGGGCCATGACCCTCCGTCTGATCGAAACGGTCGACAGCGCAGATCGTGACGACGGCATCCGCGCCATCGTCATCACCGGCGCCGGACTCGCCTTCTGTGCCGGCGCCGATCTCAGTGGTTCGGCGCCATTCTTCGATGCCGCGCATAGCCCAGATAGCGCATTCGATCCGGATGCGGACCGCGATCTCGGCGGCGTTTTCACCATGCGTCTTGTGGAATGCCGGAAACCGGTGATCGCCGCGATCAATGGTGCGGCCATCGGCTTTGGCGCGACGCTGGTTCTGCCGGCGGATGCGCGGTTTTGCAGCGACGATGCAAAGTTCGCCTATCCCTTCACGCGCCGCGGCATCGTTCCCGACGGCGCGGCCAACTGGTTCCTGCCCAGGGCGGTGGGCATGGCAACGGCATTGGATTGGTGCCTCTCCGGAAGGAGCATTTCTTCGGCGGAAGCGCTCGAAAAGGGATTGGTGCGCGCCGTTCTTCCGAAAGAGCAGGCCGTTTCAGCCGCAATAGAGTACGCGCGCGCTCTGACTGCGGAAACCGCTCCGGTTTCGGTGGCGCTGACCAGGCGTCTTCTATGGACACAGTCAATGTCCGCGACCCCCATGGCCGCGCATCTTGAAGAGAGCCGGCTGCTCAAGGCGCTGTCGCGCTCGTCGGACGCCAGGGAGGGCGTTGAAAGTTTTCTGCAAAAGCGCGCTCCCGACTTCCAGGACCGGGTCTCCGAGAAGCTCCCCGACCTTATGCCCTCGAAAGACTATAGCAATTCCAGGTGAAGTAGACACCGGTTCACCGTCCGGAAATGCGTAAAAGCAAAGAGATAGAACCTTTCCGCGTTTCCGTGAAATGTGGAAAGGTTCTAGTCGTCCTTCGGCCCGGACTGGAGGAGCAGGCTGTTCTGCTCGCCGAGCTTCGGCGCGTGCAGGCTTTCGGATGATACCGATAGCGCGCTGTCGATCGGAACCGTCGTGCCTGTGAGGGTGCGGCCGTCGCGGGTTACCACCTTGCGATCGAATGTTCCCGTCGCGGCGAAATGCTGGTCCGCCATCGCTTCTTCCATGTTGCGGACTTTCGCGCAGCAACAATCCGCGCCGAGCAGGCTGTCCCAGTGATCCGCCGGTGCCTGCGCTATGATTGCGGCGACCGCGGACCGCGTCCGCTCGGGATCCTGCGCGTCATCCCTGTATTCCTCGGGGATTTTGATCAATTCACAGAACCGCTGCCAGAAACGGTCCTCAATCGGCGCGGCGGCGAGATAACGACCGTCGCCCGCCTCATAGATGGCGTAGCGCGGCGACCCGCCCGTCAACAGCGCGTCGGAAGGGGCGGGCGGCTTTCCGTGGAAAGCGGTCTCGCCCACGGCCCAGTATTGCAGCGCGAACAGGTTGCGGGTCATGGAAATGTCGAGATGGCAGCCGTCGCCGGTTTTCTCCTTCTTGCGCAGGGCCAGAAGGATGTTCATGACCGCCGGATAGCTACCGCCTGCGATGTCGGCAATGGTGACCTGGGGCACCGTGGGCCGGCCGGAGCGGTCGCCCGACAGGGAAAGCAGGCCCGTCTCCGCGCAGTAATTGAGGTCGTGACCGGCCTTCATGCACGCCGGACCGGTTTGCCCGTAGCCGGTGATCGAACAGTAGACGATGCCCGGGTTGACCGCGCGGATCGCGTCGTAGCCGAACCCCAGTCTTTCCATCACGCCGGGCCGGAACTGCTCGATCAGCACATCCGCTTCGGCGAGCAGGGGTTCCAGCATTTCGAAAGCGCGCGGGTCCTTGAGGTCGACACAGACCGATTTCTTGCCGCGATTGAGCATGGCGAAGCTCAGACTTTCCTCGCCTGAGAAAGGCGGAATCATGCGCAGTTCATCGCCGGTGCCGGGTCGTTCGACCTTGACGACATCGGCGCCGGCTTCCGACAGGATGAGGCTTGCCATGGGGCCCGGCAGATGAAAACTGAAGTCGATTACCTTGACGTCTTCAAGTGGGTGCATGACATTTCCCTTTTGACCAGTGCCACCAGCTATTTCCCTGCGCGACCGCACTGCGCCTGTTGGCAGTGAGACCGGCAGGGGATTCATTCGGTCAGGGAACGCGCGCGCTTGGCGGGGCAAACGCGTTCCCTTGCGTTTCGTGAACATTGACGTCGCCGCCCTGTTCACTCCTGTGCAGTTTCAGCGGCCGATCACGGCAGGAAGTTTTCGATCGGATCGTTCTTCCAGATCGTCAGGACTTCCTCGTCCGAAAGGTCACCGTATTCCGCCGAAAGTGCGGCGAGGGAGGAAAGCACCTCGTCCACCGACGGATCCTGCAAGTCCTTGTTCTTCTCGCGGAACTCGCCGATCATCGGATCCAGCCGGCGGCGGATCTCGGCCCTGTCCTCTGCTGACGGTTCGACAATGGTCACGCCTTCCGCTGCCATCTTCTCGAGCCCTTCGGATGTGAGTTGTTCGTACATCTCCGCCATGTTGATCATGGCATTGTTGCCGGCCTCCTTGAAGACATTCTGCAGGTCCTCGGGAAGGCCATCATACATGTCCTTGCGCATGCCGATGGCGACGAAAACCCGCGCGGCGCGTGTTCTGTAGAGATGCTGGGCCTGTTCGTGAAGGTTGTAGGCCTCCATATCGCCGGGCGCCAGGAACGCGCCGTCGACAACCCCGCTCTGCAGTGCGGAATAGGCATCGGCGACCGAAATGTTGACCGGAACCGCGCCGAGGCGCGTGACGATCTCGGTGGCGGTCGTTCCGGCCGCGCGGATCTTGAGGCCCTTCAGGTCTTCCAGCGTGTTGATCGGCACATCGGCGAGTATGTCGTAAGTCGCCGTTGTGCCGGCGAAGGCCAGGTAGATGCCCATCTTTTCATATTCCGGGCGCATGTAGTCGGCGTATTCTTCGTTCACGACCCGGCCGGCGGCGATATTGCTGTCCGGGAGGACGTAGGGCAGATCCATGGCATGGATCAGTTGAAAGCTCGAGGCCATGTAAACGGGGTAGGCAGGAGCGACATCGACGATCCCGGACGCCAGCGCCTTGAAGCCCTCGGTCACATGGTGCAGAACGCCGTTCGGATATCTGTCCACCTTGATGCGTCCGTCGCTCAGGGTCTCCAGGTCCCGGGCGTAAGGCTCATAGACGCTCTGCCATGCCAGCGTGGTATCGGGATTGTTGTAGGACAGTTTTATCGTGACCTCCTCAGCCATGACCTGACCCGACATCATGAAAATAGCGGAAGCGATCGCTGCCGTTTTAAGCTTACCTATCATGTGCTTATGTCTCCTCTACAGTCTGCACAGTTTCATTGACACGTCAGAAACCCGTTATCCGCGTCGGCCCGCCTGCAACGCCCGCCGTCCCAGCCGGCAAGGCCATCGATGGGGCACCTCGCCACCGCGGGAGGCGCTTGAAATCACCGTCCTGTCCGGCAGCGGAACCCGGTCAACATGCGGTGTGGCCGCCATCCACCGCCAGCGCCGCGCCGTTCAGATAGGAGGCGCGGTCGGACAGCATCCACAGCGCCTGAATTGCAATCTCCTCAGGTTCTGCCAGCCGGCGCAGCGGAATTCTGGCGCTCAGCGCCGCGCGGGCGGCAGGCGGGACATGCGCGATGAGGGGCGTGTCGGTATAGCCGGGACACAGGGCGTTGATCCTTATCCCCGAAGGCCCGTAATCGACCGCCGCGGCCCTGGTCAAACCGATCACCCCGTGTTTCGCCGCCACATAGGCCCCGGCATTGGGAAAGGCCATCAGCCCGGCAACCGAGGCCATGTTGACGATCGCGCCGCCCGCCTTCATGACCCTGAGCTCCTCCTGCATCGAACGCCACACGCCCGTCAGGTTGATGTCGAGCATCCGGCTCCAGGCTTCCGGCGCGATTTCGCCGATCTTTTGTCCAGCCGACCCCACAGCGCCGACGCCGATGCCGGCGGCGTTCACCGCGCCGTCAAGACGGCCGGCCGCCGCCATCACATGCGCAATCATCGCGGAAATCGTGGAGGCATCCGAAAGGTCCACCCGCAGCGCCTCCGCAGCGCCGCCCTCCGCCTCGATCTCGACCTGGGCGGCACGCGCGCCGGCGAGGTCAAGGTCGGCGATGAAGACCCGCGCCCCTTCCCGCGCGGCCAGGATCGCGGCGGCCCGGCCGATCCCGGATGCGGCCCCTGTGATCAGGATCACCTTGCCGGCGAGAAGCGGTCCGGCTCCCTTTTCGCGCGCGCTCATCACCAGACCGCGTCCTGCAAGGGCGCTTCGGCCTCCACCGGATTGCGCAGCACGCCAATGCCGTCGATCTCGACCTCGACGATATCGCCGGGTTTCATCCAGACCGGGGGATCGCGGAAGGCGCCGACCCCGCCGGTGGTGCCGGTGATGATGACGTCTCCCGGTTCCAGGGCGCAGAAATATGACATGTAGGAGACCAGATGGCCGACGTCGAAGATGAGATCGTCGAGCTGGCCGTCCTGCATCACCGCGCCATTCAGCCGCGTCACGATCTTCTGCGGGCCGACGGTGCCGAACGCTTCGCGCGTCACCATCCAGGGGCCGAAGGCGCCGGTTGAGGGGAAGTTCTTGCCGGGCGTGAACTGCGTCGTGTGGCGCTGCCAGTCCCGGATGCTGCCATCATTATAGCAGCTGTATCCGGCAACGGCGGCAAGCGCTGCCTCCGGGGGCGCGTAACGCAGATGCGACCCGATGATGACGGCAAGCTCGCCCTCGAAATCCAGTTTCTCGGAGACGACCGGACGGATGATCGGCTGGTCGTGTCCCGTCTGGGACTGCGCGAACCGCGTGAAGATCATCGGCTTTTCGGGCAGGGCGCGCCCGGTTTCCTTGAGGTGGCTGGCGTAGTTCACGCCCACGCAGAAAATCTTGGCCGGATCGGGAATGACGGGCAGAAAGACGATATTTGCCAGAGCGGCCGTTGTCGGGGCGGTTTCCGCCCCGGCCGCGATGTCCTGCCAATTGTCCAGTCCCAGAAAGGTCTTCAGGGACGGGGCATGGGAGGAAAGGCTGACGACGCCCTGACCATCGGCGGTCAGCACGCCGAAGTCGGGGGCCTCGTCAGCCGTTTTGTAGCTCAGCAGTCGCATCGCGGCTCACGCCTTTCTGTGGTCGTAAAAGCGCATGGCCTGAACATAGACCAGCGCCGCGATGCCGGCCTTGATGAGATCGCCTGGCAGGAACGGGTAGAACCCGGCGTCCAGCAGCGTTCTGTCATAGCCGATAAGCGCGCCCAGCCAGGCAAGGCCGGGAAGATACACGATGGCCCCGGCGGCAAGCGCCACGACCAGCGCGGACCAGTAGCGCCTGAGGCGGAGCCTTCGTGACAGTAGGCCCGCGGTCGCCGCCGCCAGCACGAAGCCGACGAGATAGCCCCCGGTTGGCCCCATCATGTAAGCCAGCCCGATCCCGCGTTCAGGCGCGTTGGCAAAGACCGGAAGCCCGAACGCGCCCTCGACGAGGTAGAAGAGGACCGAGAGCGACCCGAGAACCGGGCCGAAGGCAAAGCCGATGCCAATGGCGACAAGCGTCTGAAGCGACACGGGCACCGGGTAGAAGGGCACCTGGTACTTGGCCGCAAGGGTCATCAGGATGGAGCCGAGAACGACGGCGCCGAAGGATCGGGCGAGCGTGCCGGGCAGGCTTTGCGAGAGTGGAGTGGCGTTCTGCATGGTGATCTCCAGGGACGCGGTCAGGACCGGCGGTAGCCTTCAAGCTGTTCGTCCGGCACATCCGGAAGGTTTTCGACCAGATTGTCGGGGGTGCGGCAGGTCAGCCAGATCAGCTCTTCCGTGGTGCTCATATTGACCTCGACATGAGGCATGAACGGCGGAACGAAGACGAAATCGCCCTCGTACATGTCGGTATATTCCTTGTAGTCCTCGCCGAAATAGATCCGGCCATGACCCTTCAGCACATAGCCGCCCGTCTCGCACTCCTTGTGGTGATGCGGCGGCGAGCGGTGACCCGGTTCGTTGGAAACCTTGCCGAACCAGATCTTGGTGGCGGGGGTGTGTTGCGGGCTGACCCCCGAGACCCGCACGCAGTCATCCGACTGCGCGGTTCTCTTGTCCTCGGCTCCAGCCCGCGTGACGATTGGCACTACCTTTTCCATCGCATTACTCCTCTGCGTCAGGTGTTGGCATCTGCTTTCGCGGAAAGCATGCGGGGATAATCGACATATCCTTTCGCTCCGCGGGTGTAGAAAGTCGACCGGTCGTATTCGGCAAGCGCGACGCCCGCCTTCAGGCGTTCGACAAGGTCGGGGTTCGAGATATAGGGGCGCCCGAAGGCGATCATGTCGGCGCGGTTCGTGCGGATGGCATCTTGCGCGCGGGCGTGGTCGTAGTCGGCGCAGGCGATGATCGGGCCCGAAAACGCCGCCCGCGCGATGGCGAGGACGTCCGGCGCTTCGGCTTCGCCGGCCACGCGCCGGCTTCCATCGCCGGAAATCGAAGGCTCGATGATGTGGAGATAGGCTAGCCCCTGATTTTCGATCAGCCCCAGCACATCGCGGAATACGCCCATGGGGTCGCTGTGGCGGATGCCGTTGAAATCGCCAAACGGCGACAGACGGATGCCGATCCGGGAAAGGTCGCCCGCTCTGGCGCGGATGGCGTCTAGGATATCGGAGAAGAACTTGAGCCTGGCTTGCCGCGAGCCGCCATAAGCATCGGTGCGCTGATTGGCTTCGTCGGACAGGAATTGTTCGATGATGTAGCCATTGGCGCAGTGCAGTTCGACCAGATCAAAGCCCGCTTCGAGTGCTGCGAATGCGGCCGTTGCGAAATCCTCGATCGTTTGCGCAATGTCCACGGCGGTCATCGGCCGTGGCGTTGCGATATCCTCGACCCCGCTCTTGGTGAAAATCTTGAAGGCCGGCGCCACCGCTGACGGCCCGAGCGCTTCCAGACCGAGCGGGTTGTTGCGCTTCGAGAAGACCCGCCCGACATGCCAGAGCTGCGCGCAGATATGCCCGCCCGCCGCATGGACCGCATCGGTTACGGCACGCCATGCCGCACGCTGCTCGGCCGACCAGATGCCCGGCGTGAACGGATAGCCATGGGCCTGCGGGCTGATGGCGATGGCCTCGGTGATGACCAGCCCCGCCGACGCCCGCTGCGCATAATATTCGGCGGCAAGCGGGCTGACATTTCCCTCGAAATCCGCGCGGCTGCGGGTCATCGGCGCCATCGCGATCCGGTTCTTCAGTTCGATGCCGCCGATTGTGACGGGACCGAACAGGTCGCGTTCATCCATGGGTAATCTCTCCGTCTATGACCACATGTTCAGCCCCGATCCAGGGCATCCACTCCGTCCGTTCGGCGAACCGCTTCTCGTCCTCCAGAAGCTGGCGGTAGCATTCGCGCGCCTCCTCGTCGGTGAAGGACCATTCCAGGTCTTCCCGGCTTTGCCAGTAGAGTTCGGCCATGCCGAACGGGTATTGCGCCGGCTGGTTTCTGGAGGCGGCCATCACGCCCACGAGCCTGTGCGGCGTTCGCAGGGTCTGGACGTAGCGCGCCAGCCGAAGCTTTTGGGAAAAGCGACGCACCATGCCCCCGTGATCGTCCATCCATCTGGAGCGAACAATATTGGGAGCCAGATCCTTTCTTGCGAATATGCTGTATGTAATCTTGATCATCGCTTCCTCCTCACGTATAAAAACAAACAGCCGTTCTTTTGTCAAACAGATAATCATGCCTGAGAATAGGCGCCAAGGAGGTCGAAATGCTGCCGCAACTCATAAACGTCACACCCGAACAGGAAATGCTGCGCGAGGCCCTGGAGGGAACGATCGATCGCGTCTCTCCGGTCTCCAAGGTTCAGCGGCTCGACAATGCCAAGACCTTCGACACGGATCTGCATGCCGCCCTCGCCGAACTGGGCATAATGGGCATCGGCATACCGGAAGAAATGGAGGGCAGCGGCGGCGGTGTCGTGGAACAGGCCATCGTGCTTGAGGTGCTCGGGCGCAAAGCAACGTCGATGGCGGTCTTCATGGTCGTGCATTACATGATCACGCGCATCATCAAGGAAAACGGCAGCGATGCGCAGAAGGCGGAATATCTGGCGCCGCTGCTCAAGGGGCAGACCAAGGCCTCCTTCTGCCTGACCGAAGCCGGCGGCGGCACAGATATTCTAGCCTCGATGAAGACCAAGGCCGTGCGCGACGGCGACGACTGGCTGATTTCCGGCAACAAGATGTGGATCAGCGGCGCTTCGACCAGCGACATCATGGTCGTCCTTGCCCGCACAGGAGAGCATCGGAGCCGGGGCCTGTCCATGTTCCTCGTTCCCACGTGCGCCGAAGGCGTCTCGGCCACGGAGCTGAGCACGATGGCGATCAATGGCTACGACACCAATGCGCTGTCGCTCGACAATGTCCGCGTGCCGGGCGATGCCATCCTCGGTCAGCTCGACAACGGGTTTCCGCAGGTGGTCGCGACGCTCAACGGCGAAAGAATCAACGCGGCCGCGGTGGCCGTCGGCATCGGACGCGGCGCGATCGAGGTCACGCGCGACTATGCCGCCGACCGTCAGGCCTTCGGGCGGCCGATCGGCCAGTTCCAGGCCGTCCAGCACCAGTTGGCGGTGGCGGGCATCGCCATCGAATCCGCCTGGTCAATGGTGATGGAAGCCGCCCGCCGCGATGAGGCCGGCGAGGCGACGGACGTGCTGAGCTCGATGGCGAAATGGGCGTCGGCCCGTGCCGCCGTGGACTGCACCGATACCGGGATGGAGATTTTCGCGGGCGCCGGCTTCGACATGGACCTGCCGATTCAGCGCTATTATCGCGACGTCCGGCTCTATTCCTTCGCGCCGCTCAACCAGAACATGTCGCTGAACATGATCGCCGAACGCTGGCTCGGTTTCCCCCGCTCGTTCTGACGCCACGAGGTAGAACATGACCAAGAAGATTCTCATCGCCAACCGTGGCGAGATCGCCTGCCGCATCATCCGTTCCGTGCAGAAAATGGGGTATGAGGCCGTCGCCGTCTATTCCGAGGCGGACAAAACCGCGCTGCACGTGCGCCTCGCTGACGAAGCGCACGAGATCGGCCCCGCGCGGCCGACGGAAAGCTATCTCGATGCCGGGCGGATACTGGATGTCGCCAAGCGCGTCGGCGCCGCCGCCGTCCATCCCGGCTACGGTTTCCTGTCGGAAAACACCGGCTTTTCCGATGCCTGCGAGCGCGCCGGCATCGCCTTTATCGGGCCGTCGGCGGAGACGATCCGGATGATGGGGGACAAGAACGAGGCGCGCGCCGTGGCCCGCGACGCCGGCGTGCCGGTTTTGGAGGGCACGCCGAAACTGGACCCCGCGGACGCGGAGGGAATTCTCGCCGCAGGCGAACAGATCGGCTTTCCGGTGCTGGTCAAGGCGGCCGGGGGAGGGGGCGGGATCGGCCTGCGCCCGGTCGAGACGGTCGACAAGCTGGTGGCCGCCGTGCAGACCACCTCGGCACAGGCCGAGCGGGCGTTTTCGGACGCTTCCGTCTATCTGGAAAAGCTCGTTCGCCGTGCCCGCCATATCGAGGTGCAGGTCTTCGGCTTCGGCGGCGAGGGGGCGGTGCATCTCTGGCATCGCGAGTGCTCCGCCCAGCGGCGTTACCAGAAAATCCTCGAGGAGGCCCGCCCGAGACGTCTCGAGTCGAAAGCGGCGCAGGGCATGCTGGATTCGGCCGTCGCGCTGGCCAAAGCCACAAATTATGTCGGCGCGGGCACGGTCGAATATCTCTACGACGACGAGACCGGTGCGTTCTACTTCATGGAGATGAACACCCGCCTGCAGGTCGAACATCCCGTTACCGAGATGATCACTGGCCTGGATCTTGTGCAGCTGCAGATCAGACAGGCGCTCGGCGAGGACCTGTCGCGGGAGCTGACGCAGGAGGCCGTCCGCGACCATGGCCACGCAATCGAAGTGCGGGTCTGTGCGGAACGCCCCGACAAGCAATTCATCCCCAGCCCCGGCAAGATCGAAGGGCTGAGCCTTCCGGACCTGCCCGATATCCGCGTCGATACGGGGTTTGAGGCAGGTGACGCGATCACGCCCTATTACGACAGCCTGTTGATGAAGGTGATCGCCTGGGGGGAAGACCGCGATCAGGCGATTGACCGGCTGACCGAGGCGCTCGACGCAACCGAATTCGAGGGGCTGAGGACGAATGTCGCGTTCTTGCGAAATCTCGTGCGACATCCGGAATTCCGAGCGGATCGGCTGCACACGAAATTCGTCGAAGAAAACATCAAGGACCTGATCTAGATTTGGCTGCAGCCCATCGGAATCGTCGGTCCTTGGTATTATTCCGATCCGCTGAACATGCGGGTCCGTTCCTGCGAGAACCGCGCAAGATTGTCGCGCAGCACCTGTGAATGCATCAGGGTGCGGAACGCGGCCCTTTCATTCTCAAGTGCGGCGTCGATCGGCAGGTGGTGGTCGTCGGCCAGTTCCCGGCAGGCGCGGATTGTCTGTGGCGGCATGGCGGCGATGCGGTGGGCGATCTGTGACACCCGCGCCGCAAGCTCCGCCCCCGGCACGATCTCGGAGACCAGGCCGATCTCGCAGGCGCGCGCGGCGCTGATCGGCTCTCCGGTCAGGATCATGTGTTCGGCGACGGCGGGCGGGATCATGCGTCTCAGCCGGGTGACGCCGCCGGCGCCCGCCATCGCGCCGATCCGCACTTCGGGAAGCGCGAACCGCGCATGATCGGAGGCGATCCGAATATCCGCGGCCAGCGCAAGCTCAAGCCCGCCGCCCATGGCGTCGCCGTTGATCGCGGCAATCAACGGTTTGCCCAGCCGCCGGTTGGTCAGGCCGCAGAAATGTTGCGGGTCGTTGCCCGCTTCGATCGCCGATGCCAGATACGGCAGAAAGGTTCCGATGTCGGCCCCGGCGCAGAAGGACCGGTCTCCCGTCCCGGTCAGAACGATGACCCGCACCTGATCGTCGGCCTCCAGTTCTGGCCAGAGCGCGGCCAGCGCCTCATGCGTCTCGGGATCGATTGCATTCAGCTTGGCCGGCCTGTCGATCGACACCCAAGCCACCGGTCCTCGCGTTTGACTGATGATACCCAAAGCTTCCTCCATCCATCCTTCGATCCTAGCACCCTGACGGGAACAAGGCTTGAAGAAAACGCCTCAATATTATATACAAACATACGTTAGTTTACAAAACGAGATGCAAGGGCATAAAACAATGAGCGACTTTCCGAAGGCCATACATCTGCACGAAGAAGGCCCGCGCGAAGGCATCCAGATCGAGAAGGCGCAGTTGACGGTGGATCAGAAAGTGGAGTTGATCGACTCTCTTGCCGCGACCGGTCTCAAGCAGATCGACTGCGTGTCGTTCGTCAACCCCAAGCGGGTGCCGAGCATGGCCGATGCGGACGAGGTTGCCCGCGCCATCCCCAAGCGCGACGGCGTTCGCTATACCGGGCTTTGGCTGAACCAGCAGGGACTGGAGCGCGCGCTCACTCTGCCGCTCGACATCATGGGGTCGCTGCGCGTCACGGCATCCGAGACCTTTTCGATCAAGAACACCAACAAGAACATCGAACAGACCTTCGACGAGCAGCGCAAATGGCTGGAGACCTACCGCGCTCACGATATCGTGCTTGAGTGGGGTTACATCATGACGGCCTTCGGATGCACCTATGAAGGTCATGTGCCGATCGACCGGGTGATGGACATGGCGGCCAGGATCGTGGAACTGGCGAAGGAGTATTCGCAGCCGCTCAAGGGCATTTATCTTGCCGATACGGTGGGTTTCGCGACGCCGCGCGATATCGAGGAAAGGGTCGGCGCGCTGCGGGAACGCTACCCCGATCTGCGGGTCGGGCTGCATCTGCACGACACAAGGGGCACCGGAATGCCGAACGTCTATGCCGCCCTGCGCATGGGCGTCGACCAGTTCGACAGCTCGACCGCCGGGCTCGGCGGCTGCCCGTTTGCCGATCACAAGGGCGCGGCCGGCAATGTCTGCACCGAAGATATCGTCTTCATGTGTGAGGAGATGGGCATCAGCACGGGCGTGGACCTCGACGCGCTGATTGAAACCGCGCGCATGGCCGAGGCCATGTTCGGCCATACCCTGCCCGGAAAGGTCATGCACGCCGGAAGCCTGAGCCGCTTCCGCAACTGATCAGGACTATCGGCGTCCGCTGATCCGGCGGGCGCCTATGCCGCTTCCATCAGGTGCTCTTCCGGCACGCGCAGCATGGCGACGGCGAGGTCGATATATTCTTCGGTGATGGAACTGATGCTTTCCTTGCCCTTCGGGCTGTACCAGTTGGCGATCTGGGTGAGCATGGCGAACAGGGCGAGCCGGACGGTGCGGCGGTTCGAAAATCTGAAGATGCCGCTTTCCTGACCCTTCTTCAGAATGTGGTCCAGCCGGTCCTCATATTCGTCGCGCATCTTCACGATGTCGGCCCGATTTTCTTCGGTAAGGCTGCGCAGCTCCATATTGCCGATGAAGACTTCGTCCTTGCGCTTGGTGTGGAACAGAATGTGCACCCGGATAAAGGCGCGGAGCATTTCGAGCGGGTCTTCCAGACCCGCCATCGCCTGTTCCATGTCGCTGTTCAGGTCGCGGATGATGTCGCCCATCAGCGCATGCAGAAAGTCCTGCTTGTTGCTGATGTAGTTGTAGAGGGAACCGGCCTGAATTCCGACTTCCTTTGCAAGATGCCTGAGGCTGACCGCGTCATAGCCGTGCCGCGCGATCAGGCGTATGCCGGCCTCGCGCAGCAGCTTTTCGGTAACCTCGCCCTTGGATCCCAGTGTTCTCAATGTAACTTCCCGCCAGATTCATCAAACAGACAGATACCCTCCGTCGACGGGCAGCATAACACCCGTGACATAGCTCGCCAATCTCGAAGCCAGAAACACCGCAGGTCCGGCGAGTTCTTCCGGCTCGCCCGCGCGGCCCATGGGAATATGGTTCAGCAGCGCGGCCGACGCCTTCTCGTTGGACAGCGTCTCCACCGTCATCGGCGTGCGCATCACACCGGGGGCGATTCCATTCACCCGGATATCGTAGCGCGCAAGCTCGACGGAAAGGGATTTCGTCATCTGCAGGACCGCGCCCTTGGAGGCGGTGTAGGCGGTGGAGTTCGGGGTGGCGACGAAGGACTGGATCGACCCGATATTGATGATCGAACCCCTGGTCGCCTTGAGCTGATCCAGAAACGCCATGGCGACCGAATAGGTTCCGGTCACATTGACATCGAAGGTCTTCTTCCACTTCTCGATGTCGGGGTCTTCCTCGACGCGGCCCCTGAGCAGGATGCCCGCATTGTTGACCAGGCAGTCGATCGGGCCGCAGGACGACTCGATTTCCGCCGCCGCGGCAAGCACGCTGTCGCGATCCGAGATGTCGAGGGCAAAGGAGCGGGCGTCCGCGCCGCAGGCCTGCGCGGTATCGGCCGCGGTGTCGGCGTTCAGGTCGGCGCACAGAATGCGTGCCCCGGCAGCGGCCATGCCGAGAGCGATCGCGCGTCCATTGCCCTGTCCCGCGCCCGTGACCAGGATCGTCTGCCCCTTCAAGAGGTCCGTCGGCATCATCTGTTCAGACATCTTCCGCTTCCTTGTCGGGGACCAGCCTGGCCCTGAGCTCCTTCTTGGCGATCTTGCCGCTGTCGTTGATCGGAATTTCGCCATAGCCGAGGAAAACGATCCGCTTGGGCACCTTGTAGCCGGCGAGTTCGGTTTTTGCAAAGGCGATCAGTTCGGCCGCATCCTCCGCGCAGCCATCCTGGCATACGACGACCGCGACCACTTCCTCGCCCCATTTCTCGCTCGGGAAGCCAAGGATCGCCGCTTCGCGCACCGAAGGATGCCTAAGCAGTGCCTGCTCGACTTCCTGGGAATAGACGTTCAGCCCGCCGGTCTTGACCATGTCCTTCAGGCGGTCGTGGAACTGGACGAAACCGTTTTCGTCCATCGACCCCATGTCGCCGGTCCGGAGCCAGCCCTCGTGAAAGGTCTTGGCGGTGGCATCGGGCTTGTTGTGGTAGCCCTTCATCACGCTCGGTCCGCGTACGGCGATCTCGCCGACCTCGCCCCTTTCGGCATCGCTCAGATCCTCGCGGAGGATCTTGACGTCGAAGTTCAGGAAGGTGCGGCCGATCGAGCCCTGCGGCGCTCGTTCATAATCCTTTTCCTTGAGCACCGTCACGATCACGCCGGCTTCGGACAAGCCGTACTGGAAGAAGATTTCCACGCCGGGGATCAGGGCGTGCATCCGGTCACGGTCGCGCCGCGACAGGTTGGCGCCGCCGACATACCAGCGCTGGAATGAGCTGAGGTCCGTTTTCTGGGCGTCGGAGTGGTTGAAGATGTCGCGCGCCATCGAGGGCGGCGTGAAGGCGTTCGTCACCTTGTGCTTTTCGATGGTTGCGATGGCCAGCGCCGGATCGTATTTCGGAACGATCGTCGCCGTGGCGCCAAGATAGAGATGCGGCAGCAGCCAGCAGTTCAGCGCGGCGGCGTGATGCAGCGGGGTGAGCAACATGGTGTTGTCGTCCTCGTGCATCCGGGTGTCGATGGCTTCGTGCAGCGTATTCCAGAACACGTTTTCATGCGAGAGCATGACGCCCTTGGAGGGGCCGGTCGTGCCGCCGGTGTAAATGATGACCTTGGTCCCCGCGCGGTCAACCTCCACGCCGCAGGGCGCCGACGATGCATCGGCCAGGAACGCAGCGCGATCCGCGGTATCGAAGATAACCTGCTTGTCGATCCCCGAAACCTCGGAGGTCAGCCCGACAAGATCAGAACTCACGAACACGATCCGGGCGCCCGAATCTGCGATGAGCGCCGCGATTTCATGGGCCATCAGCCGGTAGTTCAGCGGAACCGCCACGCAGCCGGATTTGATGATGCCGACGAAGGCCTCGACCCAGTCTATCGTCGAATGCATCACCATGGCGATGCGATCGCCGCTGTTGACGCCGGTTGCGCGTATCGCGTTGGCGATCCGGTTGGACACGCGGTCCAGCTCGGCATAGGTCACCTTGCGGTCGTCCTGGATAAGAGCCGTCTTGTCCGGAAACCGCCCCGCATTGTGGGTGACATGAGAGCCGACATCCATTCGCATCATTTTACTATCCTCCCGTCCTTGGCTGTGCGTATCAGGAATAACTGAAGAGCGACGTGCCTTCATCGACGGTATCGCCTTCGGCAACCATCAGCTTGTCCACCGTGCCGGAATCATCGGCCTCGATGTTGATCTCCATTTTCATCGACTCAAGAATTGCCACAGTCTCGCCGATGTCGAAACTGTCGCCTTCCTTGACCAGTATCTTCCAGACGTTTCCGGCCATGATGGAATCGATCGTTTTTGCCATTTTTTATACTCTCCTTAGACGGGATGAACGGCGGAGCGGCGCGGGATGACCTGCGCTTTCCGGCGGCTGTAGATTGCGAAACGCTTGATGAGATCGTCGCGAAGCGTGTCCGCGGCGAGCACGTCCTCCGCCGCGAACGTATCTGCGGCGGCCTTGTAGACGTCGATGTCCTGCGCAAATTCATCCCGTTTCTGGCGGATGAACTCCGCCCGGTCCTCTTCGGGCAGTTCCATGATCTTGTTGTAATAGATCGCATTGACGGCGGCCTCGGGGCCGACCAGGGCCGGCATCGCCGTTGGCAGGGCCAGCATCGCGTCGGGATGCGTGGGCGCCCCCGACATTGCCAGATACCCGCCGCCATAGGCCTTGCGGACCAGCACGCAGATCCGCGGCACGGTGGATTCGCAGACCGCGGACAACAGTTTCGCGCCATGGCGGATGATGCCGCCCTTCTCCACCGAGCTGCCGATCATGTAGCCGCTGACGTCCTGAAGGAACAGCAGCGGCACGTTGTAGGCGTTGCAGGTCCAGATGAAACGGGCCGCCTTGTCGGAGGTGTCGGAAAAGATCACCCCGCCCTTGTGCTTTGAATTGTTGGCCACAATGCCGACCGGCCGGCCGCCGAGCCGCGCGAAACCAACGGTCATTTCCTTGGCGTAAAGCGCCTTCACCTCGAAGAAGGTGCCCTCGTCGACAAGCCCGTCGATCAGGTCGTGAACGTCATAGGGGACGTTCTGGTTTTTCGGCACCACTTCGTTGATGCGGGCGGCGGCAGCCGGCTCGGCGGCCACAGGCGCGGCAAGCGGGGCGGGTTCCTCCCAGTTGCCGGGAAGGTAGGAGAGGTATTCCTTGGCCCGTGTGATGCCCTCGGCATCGTCCTTGACCAGAACATCGCCAAGGCCGCTGAACATGCAGTGCAGCCGTGCGCCGCCCATCTGCTCGTCGGTGACGTCTTCGGATATGGTCATCTTGGCCATGCGCGGCGAGCCGAGGAAGGCCGAGGCCTGCTTGTCCACCATGATCACCAGATCGCACAGGCCCGGAACATAGGCCGCGCCGGCCGGCGACGGCCCGAACAGCACGCAGACCTGCGGCACGCGGCCGGAGATCTGAACCTGCTTGTACCAGATATTGCCCCAGCCATTGCGACCGAGGAACAGCGATTTCTGCTCGTCGATGCGCGCGCCGGCCGAATCGACGAGGTAGACGATCGGTATCCCGGCCTCGAGCGCGAGATCCTGCATCCGGTTGAACTTCAACAGCGCCTGCGGGCCCCAGGTGCCGGCCTTGACGGTCATGTCATTGGCGATGACGGCGACATCCTGGCCGTTCACCTTGCCGATGCATGTGACGATGCCGTCGCCGGGCAGGTCACGTTCGCTGCCCGCGAGAAGGCCGTCCTCGAAGGCGAATCCATCATCGAACAGCAGCTTCAGCCGGTCGCGAACAAGCAGCTTGCCGGACTTGATGTATTTGTCGCGGGCCTTGCCCTGGCCGCCTTCCAGCGCCTTGCGGCGCTTTGCTTCGAGTTCATTCCGCATCTCTTCGTCTCGCATTTCGGTATCAATGGTTGATCAACGCTCTTGACGACATTAAACTAACGGACGACTGTTTGTAAATCCTGTAATCGAAACAAGGTAGGGACGGATGACATTTCAGACGATCAAGGCGCATGTCGACGATAGGGGGGTGGGCTACCTGACGCTGGCGCGACCGGAGGTGCGCAATGCCATGAATGGCACGATGTATGACGAGGCGCGCACGGTCGTGCGCGATTACGACAATGACCCGAAGGTCCGTGTCGTGGTGCTGTCGGGCGAGGGCCAAGCCTTCTGCGCCGGCGGCGATTTCAAATATCAGCAGAGCCAGTCCGGCCGGCCGCGCGAGGAACGCATCGCCGAGGCCCAGAAGCTGGCCAGCTGGTTGCGGGAACTCGATTTCCTGAGCAAGCCGCTGATCGGCCGGATCAATGGCGCGGCCTATGCCGGCGGCCTTGGCCTGGTCTCCACCTGCGACATCGCGATCGGTCTGAAGAGCGAAACCTTCGCGATCACGGAATCGCGCATTGGCATGCTGCCCGGGATGATCGCGCCCTATGTGGTCAAGCGCATGGGCGAGGCGAATGCCAGGTGGCTGTTCCTGAACGCCAGGCCGTTCAGCGGCGAAGAGGCGGTCGGATACGGCATTTTGAGCATGGCGGTCGAGGCCGATGATCTGGACGCCGCGGTGGAACGCGAGGTCGATCTGGC
Source organism: Martelella sp. FOR1707 (assembly GCF_053484265.1). Classification (NCBI taxonomy): domain Bacteria; kingdom Pseudomonadati; phylum Pseudomonadota; class Alphaproteobacteria; order Hyphomicrobiales; family Aurantimonadaceae; genus Martelella; species Martelella sp. FOR1707. Next base: position 746,377 of record NZ_JBAKFP010000001.1, read on the forward strand.
GTTGCGCTGCTCGCCCAAGGCGATCGCCGCCGCGAAGAACCTGATCCGCTATGTCGACCGGCACAATCATGATGAGAACTTCATTTATACCGTCGACCGGGTCGCGGACATGTGGGACTGGGCCGATGCGGCGGAAGGCATGGCGAGCTTCTTCGAAAAACGCCGGCCGGCATGGGACTGGCGCAACGACAAATGAGAAGACGGGGCCCGTCACCGGGCCCCGTCCTCATTCGGCTCCGCAAACCTACCGGATCAGCCGTGAGATTTTGCGGAAACTGTCGTGCTCGGCGGTGCCGAGCCAGTCGAACAGGATGGATTCCACCGTTTCCAGCCGTGCGCCCATGTCGCGCATCGACTGAAGAGCGGTGCGATAGTCGATGTCTTTCCGGGAGCCGATCGCATCCACCGCGACGACCACATCGATGCCGCGGGCCCTGAGCCCGCGCACTGTCTGGCGCACGCAGATATGCGCCTCGCAACCCGCCAGCACCACCGTCTCGACCGCCCCCGAGGCGGGCAGGATCAGGTCGGAGGAGTCGAATGACATCTTCGCGATCGCCGTCTCCCGATCGATCTGCAGTTCGGCGACCGTTCCGCCCAGCTTGTCCGGGTTCTGCTCTGTCACAACGATCGGGCGGGCGAATTCCTTCGACCCGGCGACCAGTTTCGCGGCATTCGCCACCATGGCGTCGGACCCCGCCATTGCGGGCACAAGTCTTTCCTGCAGGTCGATAATGGCCGTGATGATCAAGACGGGTTCCTCCTATCGGATTGCGAACAGTGCGATCTGGGGCCAGACCGCCAGGGCGGCGACGAATAGTAGCATGCCCGCCACGAAGGGGATGCAGCCTCGGAAGATCGTACCGAGCGGCACGTCCTTGGCCACCGCGTTGATGATGTAGACATTCACCCCGATCGGCGGCGTCACCAGCGCGACCTCGGCGACGATCACGATGTAGATGCCGAACCAGACCGGATCGATGCCAAGCGACATGGCAAAGGGAAACAGGATCGGGACCGTCAGGATCAGCATGCCGAACAGGTCGAGAATGCAGCCGAGCACGAGGTACAGGATCGTCACCGCGATGATGAATTCCCAATAATTCAGGTCGAGGCTGTTCATGAAACCGAGGATGGCGCCCATTAGCCCGGTTTGCGCGAGAAACCGGGTGAACAGATATCCGCCCACGATGATAAGAAACAGCATCGCGGTTGTCAGCGCGCTGTCCGTCAGCGCGTTGCGGACGGCAGCCATGCTCAGCTTGCGCGAAATCGCTCCGTACAGCAGCACGGCCACCACGCCGATGGCCGAGGCCTCGGTCGGCGTGAAGACGCCGAGGTAGAGGCCGCCGAGGATGACCGCAAAGATGCCCAGAACCGGCAGAACCTCGAAAAGCGATATCAGCATGTCGCGCCTGGTGAAGCTTGCCGGGTCGATCTTCTGGCCTACCTCTTTCGGCCGGATGGCCGCGGTGACCAGGACGATCAGCGCGAAAATGATCGAGATGCAGATGCCGGGCACGATGCCCGCGACAAACAGATCGCCGATCGAAGTTTCGGTCATCAGGCCGTAGAAGACCATGATGATGCTGGGCGGAATGAGGATACCGAGCGTGCCCGACGCCGACATCACGCCGGTTCCCAGACGCATGCCATAGCCGTAGCGCTTCATCTCAGGAATGACGATGCCGCCCATGGTCCTGGCGGTGGCGGCGCTGGAGCCGCTGACGGCCCCGAAGCCCGCGCAGGCGAAAACCGAAGCAATGGCAAGACCGCCGGGCAGCCAGTTCAGCCAGAGCGACGCGCTGCGATACAGGCTGCGCGCGATGCCGGTGTGATGGATGAGATTGCCCATCAGGATGTAGAAGGGCAGCGACAGCAGCAGAAAGCTGGTGCCCTCCGACCAGTAGACCAGCGTCATCTGGGCAAGGGCGCTGTTCAGCGTTCCCACGAAATAGAGGCCGGCCAGGCCGATGCTGATCATGGCCAGGCCGATCGGGATACCCAGCGCGATCAGCGCAAGCAGGACTCCGAAGCTGAGGATCACCGGGATCATTCGATTATCTCCTCGTGCTCGGAACTGTCCGCATCGGCCACATGGCCCGTGACGAGGCCCCAGAGCCCGACAAGGCCGGTCATGATGGCGGACAGGCCGAGCGCGAAGCGGAACCAGACATGCGGAAGGTCCAGCTCAGGCGAGTTTTCGTTGAAGAGGATCATCATCCTGCCGTCTTTCCAGCACTGGTAGGCCAGCGCCACGCTCGCAAGAACCAAAAGCAGCCAGACCACGCGCTCGATGCGTGATTTCGCTTTGGGCGACACGTTGGCCCGGACAAACTCCGCCCGGATGTGAACCCCGGCGAGCCAGGCCGCGGGCGCGGACAGCGCAAGCGCGAGGAACAGCATCAGCGAGGCGAATTCCTGCGACCATGTCCATGGAGAATTGAAAACGTAGCGGCGCACGACGTCGATCGAGATGATGACGAGGATCGCGGGGTAGCAGACATAGGCTGCGACGCCGAACATCAGTGAAGAGGCTCTTACGAGCAGATAACGTACCATGATGTCGTCCGGGGTATGAGTGACGCGGGCAGGGCCGGCGATTGGCCGACCCCACCCGTTCTCCTGTCAGTGGAAGGCGCCGGTGACCGGCTGCTCCTCATCGAGGACAAGGATGTCCTCGTCGCTCATGGCGCTGTATTTTTCCGTGAGCTGCTCAAGCTGGGCCAGGGTTTCCTCGGCCGTCGGATCCTTCATCGCGGCGTTCTTCTCGATGAAGGCGTCGTACATCGGGGCCAGGAGCTCGTCGATCTTCGCGAGATCCGCTTCCGACGGCTCGATGATCTCGACGCCTTCGGCCTCCATGCCGGCCAGCGCATCATTGGTCAGCTTGGTGTACATTTTGGCGTAGTTCATCGCCGCATGACGGCCGGCTTCGGCAACCACCTGCTGCAGATCTTCCGGCATGGAATCGTACAGCGCCTTGTTGAACCCGGTCGGGATGGCGACGCGGCCAATGCCGATCCGGTAATTGTACTTGCCGATCTCGTCCAGATTATAGGCCCCGAGATCCGCGGTGCTGAGCAGGACGGCATCCAGAACGCCTTGCTGGAAGGCGGAGTAGGTGTCGGTGATGGTCATGGTGACGGGCACCGCGCCCAGACGCTCGACGATCTCGGACATGGTGCCGCCGGCGGCGCGGATCTTCATGCCCTTCAGGTCCTCGACGCTCGTGATCGGCTTGCGCGACAGGATGTCGTAGGATGGCGTCACCGCATAGAAGCCGAGATAGACGCCAACCCGCTCATACTCGTCCATGTAGTAGTCCGGGTACATCTCGTTGACGACGCGGGTCGCGGCAATGTCGCTGTCGGGCAGGGCATGCGGCAGTTCGTTCGCATGGATCAGGTTGAAGCTCGACGCCATGTAGATCGGGTAGGCCGCCGTCGCGTCCGTGACGCCGCTGACCAGCGCCTTGAAACCATCGCCGACCGGGTGCAGCACGCCGCCCGGATAGGTTTCGGCTTCGATGCGACCATTGCTGAGCGCTTCGAGCTCGTCGGCATAAGCCTGAAAGACCTCCTGCCAGGCCGGCGACGTCTCGGGCTGGTTATAGGAAACCTTTACCTCGAACTCCTGCGCGAGGCTTGGTCCGGCGGACAGCGCAAGTGCGAGCGCGGCCCCGGCTGCGATTTTCTTGATAAACATTCTTTCCTCCCTTGCTCCGTTCCCGTTGAAGCCGATCCTCCAAGGAATGCCGAGCGTCTCATACAAACGACCGTTTGTAAATATGATATTTTTTGCCGGCTCGCCGATACAGGCCCGATCGGGAGTTGCAAAACGAACGAATGTTTGTTTTACTCTGCCGGTGCATCACATGACCTGGGAGGAGATCATGATGTGTTTGTTGAGGAGTGGCGCCATAGCGCTGATCGCCGCGCTGGCCGTTGGAGAGGCGGCTGCGCAGGAGGATTACACCCTGCGTCTGTCCACCTATAAGCCCAGCAATTCAAAGGCATGGACGGAAGTTTACGTCCCCTATGCGGATCGGATCGCCGAGCTCAGCGATGGCCGCATCGCGATCGAGACTTTTCCGGACGGTACGCTGCACAGCGCGCCCGACGGCTTCAAGGCGATCGCCGGGGATATCACGGACGTCACGCCCGCTTTCCCCGTTTACATGTCCTCGAGCTTCGACCTCGTGAAGGCGACCGAGCTTCCGCTGGCCTATCCGAATGTTTACGTCGCGACCCGGGTGATCAACGAACTGTATCCCGAATATTTCCGGGACGAGTTCGAGCGGCTGGGCACCTATCTTGCCTTCACCAGCGTCACGTCGCCCTACGACATCATCACCAAGACCCCGGTCAATTCGGTTGAGGACCTGAAAGGGCTCAAGATCCGCTCCGCCGGCGGGCTGATCAGCACCATCCTCGAGCTTCTGGGCGCGGTGCCCGTCAACATCTCGATCGGCGACACCTACGCAGCATTCCAGCAGGGCGTCGTCGATGGGGTGATCCTCAGCACCGCGGCCATGGCCGATTATCGGCTCTACGAAGTCGCCAAATACAACTACCGGCTCAACGGCGCGCTGATCTGGATTCCGAATGCGATGAACCCGGATTTCTATGATCCGCTGCCCGACGATCTGAAAGACGTCCTTGCGGTCGCCGGGCGCGAGGCGGCGATGAACAACGCGATCCACTACGACAATCTGACCAGGGACGCGCTTGCCGTGATGGACGAGGCGGGCGTGACGACGGTCGAACCCTCGCCGGAGGACATGGCCGAGATCGAAAACCGCCTCGCGCCGATCTGGGACGATTTCGTCGCCAACAGCGCCGATCCTGAGCGGGCGCAGGCGCTTGTCGATCAAATCCGCACGCTTTCGGACAAATACGCCGCGATGACGCCCGAGGAAATCATCGCGCTCGACGAGGCCGAGCCGGTAAAGGGCCTGCTGCCCGGTCACTAGAGGCCGCGGCGGCGTCAAACCAGTCAGAAAACCGAAAACCGTGGAGGTCGAATTGGAGCCGGACTATATCATCATCGGCGCCGGGGCGGCAGGATGCGTCCTGGCCGACCGGTTGTCGGCGGATTTAAAATCCGCCGTCCTCGTGCTCGAGGCCGGCGGAACGGATCGCCGGGCGATGTCGCGGATACCGGCCGGCTTCTACTACCTGCTGCGCGACCCGAGCGTAGACTGGGGCTATCAGACGGCGCCGGAGCCGGGGCTGGACGGGCGCAGGCTGCCCTATCCGCGCGGCAAGATCCTGGGCGGATCCGGCACCATCAACGGTCTCTGGCAATCGCGCGGCCTGCCATCGGACTATGACAGGTGGGCCGAGATTGCGGGATCGGACTGGTCATACGCGGCGATGCTGCCGTATTTCCGCATGTCCGAAGCCTTTTCCGGCGGCGATCCAAGCCGGGGCACGGATGGTCCGATCACGGTGGAGACCTCCGAGGTGCACAGCCTCACAGCCCGGTTCTTCGAGGCAGGCCGGAATCTTCAACTCCCCTTCATCGAAGACTACAACGCAACGCCTGGCAGCGGTTTGGCGCGGATCCAGCAGACGAGACGCGGACGGTTCCGCGAAACCGCGGCGACGGGTTATCTGCGCCGCGCGCGCAAACGCGCAAACGTCCGGCTGCAGAAACAGGTCCTTGTCACGCGGCTTCTGTTCGAGGGCCTGCGGGTCAGCGGCGTCGAGCTCCGCAAGGCGGACGGAACGCTGGAAACGGTGCGCGCCCGGCGCGAGGTGATCCTTTCGGCCGGTGCGATCAATTCCCCGCACCTGTTGCACAGGTCCGGCATCGGGCCCGCAGACGCGCTTGCGAGCGCGGGGATCGCGCCGCGCGTCGACCGGCGCGATGTGGGGGCGAACCTGCATGATCACTACAATGTCCGGGTCATCGCGCGGATCGAGAAGGGGGCCAGCCTGAACCGCGAGGCCCGGTTTCCGCGCGTCGCCGCGCATGCGCTCAGATATCTTCTTACGGGGCGGGGAATCCTCACCTATTCGGCCGCCAATGGAACCGGCTTCGTCAAGAGCACGCCGGCGGAAGCCGAGCCCGATCTGCAATTCGTCTTCACGCCGGCGAGCTATTCGCCCGAAGGCGGCGGGCGGCTTGACAGATTTGCCGGGATCACCTGCAGCACCTGGCTGATGCGGCCGAAAAGCCGCGGCCGGCTCAGGACCGTCTCCGCCGATCCCGATATCCCGCCGCAGTTCCATCTCGGTTTCATGACCGACCCGGACGATACCGCCCGGCTGCTTGCCGGGATGCGATGGAACCGTCGTCTGCTGGAGAGCGCCTTCGGCGCGAACGCCACCGAAGTGCGCCCCGGCGCGGACTGCACCGATGACGGGGGACTGGTCGACTACATGAAGCGGACGGGCGCCACCGTCTTCCACCCGGTCGGCAGTTGCCGCATGGGCCGCGACCAGCATGCGGTTGTCGACCCGAGGCTCCGCGTGAACGGCGTGGCGGGGCTGAGGGTCGTGGACGCATCGGTCATGCCGACCGTCCCGTCATCAAACACCCATGCGCCGGTTGTCGCGATTGCCGAAAAGGCGGCCGAGATGATCCTCGCCGATCGCGACGCCGGCGCCCCTTCATCAGACACAGTCGCAATAGAAAAAGAGGTTTCAAATGGATGACGTCGCAGATCAGGCGCTCAGGGGAATTCGGGTGCTGGATCTTACCCAGTTCGAGGCAGGGACATCGGTGACCCAGGCCATGGGATGGATGGGCGCCGAGATTCTCAAGATCGAAAATCCGAAGGGCGGCGAGCAGGGCCGTTACGCCTCGGCGGACAAGCCCGGCATGGATTCCTACTATTTCCTCGTTCTCAACGCCAACAAGAAGAGCGTCACCATCAACCTCAAGTCCGAACGGGGCAAAGAGCTCCTGCGCGACCTGATCGGCAAGTGTGACGTGCTGATCGAAAACTTCACGCCAGGTTTCATGGAAAAGCTCGGCTTCGGCTGGGAGGCCGTGCACGAGATGAACCCGCGCATCGTCTACGGCCGCATCAAGGGCTTCGCCAGCGGCAGCCCCTATGAGAGCTACAAGGCCTTCGACATGATCGCCCAGGCCACCGGCGGCATCATGGCGATCACTGGCGATCGCGACGGACGGCCGATCAAGCCGGGTCCGACCATGGGCGATACCGGCGCTGGGCTGCACCTGACCATTGGTATCCTCGCGGCGCTGTTGCAGCGCCGGAGGACGGGCAAGGGGCAGCTCGTTTCCGTCGCCATGCAGGATGCCATGGTCAATTTCTGCCGCGTCGCCTTCGCCGCCCAGGCGCGTGACGGCAAGGCGCCGTTGCGCGCCGGCAACCAGATGCTGCTTGGAACCACCGCTCCCAGCGACGCCTATCCCTGCAAGGGCGGCGGGCCGAACGACTATTGCTATGTCTATTCGAACCGCGCGAACAATTTGCAATGGGAGGCGCTTTTGCGGGTGATCGGCCGGACCGATCTGGCGGAAGATCCTCGTTTTGCATCACCCCAGGCCCGCGCCGACAATCACGAGGCGGTGGACGAGCTCGTGCGCAACTGGATCAAGGATTACGACAAGCACGAGGCGATGCGCATCCTGGCCGGTGCCGGCGTACCCGCGGGAGCTGTGCTGGACACCGAGGAGCTGGAACAGGACCAGTCGATGCATGATCGCGGCGTGTTCGTCAGCTTCGAGCACGAGACGAGGGGCCGGGTCACGATTCCCGGCTGGCCGGTCCTGATGTCGTCGTCTGCGAACGTATCCACGCCCGCGCCGAAGCTCGGCAATTACACCAGCGAGGCGCTCTCGCAAATTCTGGGGCTGGGCGAGAACGACATCGCCGATCTGCGCAGCCAGGGCATCATCTGAAACGAATGGACAAGACAATGACGACCAACGGCGGACTATTGGTTGCGGAAGCGCTGGAACGCTTCGGCATCGATACCTTCTTCTATATCATGGGCGCCCCGATGCTGCAGGCAGAGGCGGACGCGCTGCGCCGCGGCCTGCGCGGCATTGACGTGCGTCACGAACAGGCGGCGGTGATGATGGGGCAGGCCTATTGCCGGCTGACCGGCAAGGTGGCCGCCTGCATGTCCGCGTCCGGGCCGGGCACGACCAACCTCACCACCGGCGCCGCCCATGCCAAGGCCGACTGCGTTCCGGTTCTGCTGCTGGGCGGCTCCGCCCCGCGCGATCAGTCCGGCCACGGCGTTTTCCAGGAAGATGTCGACCAGCTCGATATGATGCGGCCCTGCGTCAAATGGGCCGAGCGCGTCACCGAGCCGCACCGTGTTCCCGAACTCATCGCCCGCGCGCTGCAGATCGCAACCAGCGGCAAGCCGGGACCGGTCTATCTCGATCTGCCCGCCGACATGTTGTCGAAGGACGTCGAACCCGATCAGGTCGTGTGGCCCAGGGACAACCCGACCGAGCGGCCCCGCCCCGCGCTGTCAAAGGCGGATGTCGAGCGCATTGTCGATCTGATCGGCGCGGCCGAGCGTCCGATCATCATCACCGGCGGCGGCGCGCTCTGGTCCGGCGCCGGCGAGGTCCTGACATCCTTGGTGGAAACCGGAGGCATTCCCTTCTTCACCACGCCGCAGGGTCGCGGCATCGTTCCCGACGACCACCCGATGTGCCACCTCGCCGCCCGCGCCACCGCCTTTCGCGAGGCGGATCTGGTGCTCGTGCTCGGCACTCGCATGAACTATGTGTCCGGCCATGTGGCGGCGCCGCGGTTCCACAAGGACGTCAAGGTCGTCCGCATCGATATCGACGGCGAAGAGATCGCGATGAGCCGCGGGCTCTCGGTGGGCGCGATCGCCGATCTCAGGACCGCCCTGGAACAGCTCACCCCGCGCATTGAGGGCATGAGCGAGCGTTTCGCTGCCTGGCGCATGCATCTTGCCGAGGTCAACGCCGAGAAGACGGCCAAGTCCGAGGCGGCGCTCGCCAATAACGGCATTCCGATCCATCCGCTTCGCCTCTGCCGCGAAGTCCGCGATTTCATGACCCGCGACACCATCCTCTGCGTCGACGGTCAGGAAATCCTCAATTACGGCCGCCAGTCCATTCCGACGTTCAAGCCCGCGCACCGGATGAATTCGGGCACCTACGGCACCATGGGCGTCGGCCTGCCGTTCGGGATTGGCGCCAAGGCGGCCATGCCGGACAGCGAAGTCATCGTGCTGCACGGCGACGGGTCCTTCGGCTTCAACGCGATGGAGCTGGACACGGCCGTCCGTCACAAGCTGCCGGTTCTGGTGGTGATCAGCCTCAACGGCGGCTGGACCGGCGATCCCGAGCGCGAGAAGCCGGGCCGGGATCTTGGCTACACCCGCTACGACAAGTTGGCCGAGGCGCTTGGCTGCCACGGCGAATATGTCGAGACGCCGGACGATATACGGCCGGCGCTCGAACGCGCCCGCGCGGCCGTAGCGGAAGGCCGTTCGGCCGTTGTCAACGTGCTGACCGACTGGAAGGCCCGCGCCACCACGGTGGCATTCACCCGCTACTCAACCTGATTGAAAGCTTGTTAAGGGAGGAGACCCAGCATGAAGATCAGACTTTCAAGAACCGGCATCACGATCGCTGCCGGACTGTTGACAGGAATGGCACTGACCACCGGCGCGCTGGCGCAGGAGGTGATCCTGAAACTGTCCTACAACCAGCCGGAAACCTCGGCATCCTGGCAGCAGGTCTACGAGGTCTATGCCGAGGATCTGGAAACGCTCAGTGACAACCGGATCAAGGTCGAGCGCTACCCGAACTCGGTGCTGCATTCGGTCGGCGACGGGTTCAAGGCGCTGGTGTCCGGCATTACCGACATCACCGCCGCCTATCCGATCTATACGGCGTCGAGCTTCAACCTGATCCATGCCAACGAGTTGCCGCACGCGCTGCCGGATGACGACTATGCCGCGGTCCGGCTGGTCAGCGAGCTCTACCCGGATTACTACCGCGACGAATACGAGCGGATGGGCGTTTATCTGGCGTTTGCGGGCGTCAATGGCAGCTATGACATCATGACCAAGACGCCGGTCAATTCTCTTGACGATCTCAAGGGCCTGAAGCTGCGTGGGGGGGGGGGGGGGGGGGGCCCGGGGGGGGGCGTCCTCTCCCCGCCTCTGGGGCCGCGGGGTTGGGTTGTGGTGCTGT
>NZ_JBAKFP010000001.1:756559-873984 GCF_053484265.1 Martelella sp. FOR1707
ATATTTATGTGTGTGTGGTTGTTTTTTTTTTTTTTATAAGAGAAAGCAATTAGGTCTTTAATTTCTCTTGACCAACCCCCCCCCCCCCCCCCCCCCCCCCCCCGCCCCACGCTGACCAAGGTGGCCGAGAAGCTGGGGGCCATCCCCGTCAACATCACGATCGCCGATGCCTACTCGGCGTTCCAGCAGGGGGTCGTCGACGGCATCTTCCTGTCCTCCGGCGACATGGTCGCCTATAATCTTGATGACATCGGAACCCATGTCTATCGCACAGGCATCGCGCGGGTTTTCGTCCCGACAGCCATGCGCCAGGAGATGTACGACGCGCTTCCCGATGATCTCAAGGCCGTGGTGGCGGAGGCCGGACGGAACGCGGCGATCAACATGGCGACGATGTATCATGATCTGAACGAGGCGGGCCTGGCGAAAATGCAGGAAGAGGGCATCGTCATCACGCAGCCGAGCGAGGCCGACATGGACAAAATGGACGAACTGCTGGCCTCGATGTATGACGATTTTATCGCCGCGAATGCATCCCTCTCCGATCCCTCCGCCGAGGAAGTCATCGCAGCCCTCAAGGAAGGCAAGGAAAAGTTCGAAGGGATGACCAGCGAAGAGGTTATCGCCTACGACAATGAAAACCCCATCGACGGACTGTTCCGGTAAAAAAGCCGCTCGGTCAGCTTTCGCGAGGCTGACCGAGCTTCCTTTTTCTCTCAGCCGCCCGTCATCACGTCAGTTATACGACGCGGTGCGTGCGTCAGCTCCAAGGCGAGATCAACGAATTCAGCCGGGGAAGGCCGGTAGATATCGGTGCTGAACTCAATGCAGATCGTGTTTGCAGACGAACTTGGGACTGCCCAGCCGAAGCGGAGCGCCAGCAAACGCAGGCCGAGGCCGGCGCTCAGGGCAAGCCGCAGACCGAGGTGGTGGTCGAGGCCCGACCGACCCCGCCTGCTAAGACACGCCGCCAACGATTGGTATGGCGTCACTTAATGATATTGTTGGGTTTGACATGCCCGGCAAGACGCGGCGTTTGCCGGCCTTGAGCATCTGCTCGCCTGCGGCAGCGCAAACTCTCAATGGAATGGCTCGGTCTTGCCTCTCTCAGGAACTCGTTGCTCTCTCGCAGAAGGCATCGGTCATCTATGGCCAATCGACTGTGACGACACCTTGGCTTGCGGAGGCAGTCTGGCCATAACGCCACCAAGGGTCAGCTTGTCGGCGTTGAGAAACGCCTCCGAGGGGCAATCAGGGGAATTTACGTTGCGGGAAGTATCACCGGAGCTGCAAGCTATTCAGCGGTGTGAATGACGGTTTCGGAATCAAACGGTCCGCAAGAAGTACGAGAGTCTGTTTCTAATACCCTTGGGTCTAAGCTGCTGTTCTTGTTGAAACCAATCTGTGCCAAAACCGTTGGTCAAAGGTCCCAATCCCTTCAAGGCCTGATGGCACCAGTCAAACGGTTGAGTCAGTCTAAATTCAGGCAGGTATTTCAGATTGAATTGCAGATACCTTCCTGGACCAGCCTCTGGTATATTTTGACAGCTCGATCGCTGGGCGCTTTTTGGCGATGTCGACGCTTATGGTGTCGAGAGGCACAGGGCGCGATTGCCGGGCGGGAGACCCGCAAGGCATGCCCGAGCTGGGGCGTCTGTGGCGTCCAAGTGAGCATGTGCTGCGGAGATCAACAGAGCAATATTGCAACAGCGTCCAGTGAACCTCCGAAACATTCACTGGGCCCGATGTGGTACGAAACCAAGCGGTCCCGTTTAGGAGGCGGAAACATTCGCTCTCTGGAAGAACGACATGAAGAGTCCCGCCGCGGCAGTTTCCGCACTTTTCGGATCGCGGATGATGGCGATAGGTCGCGGCGTCATCGGGTGCAGTTCGCGCAGCACGATCCTCGGATCGTTCCGGAACGGCCGGCAGGCGAGTTCCGACAGCACGCTCACCCCCAGCCCATGGCCGACCATCCCGATCGTCGTCGGCACGAAGGAACATTCGATCATGCTCTCGCTTTCTTCGATGCGCAGGGTCTTCTGCACCATCGCGCGCGTGTTCGACCCTGCCGCGCCGCCGATGAAGGCTTCATTGCGCAGCGCGTCCCAGGTGAGGTCCTTCTTGCCCGCCAGAGGATGATTCACGGGGATGACGGCGATGAAGCGGTCTTCGTAGACAGTCACCTGCTCGATATCCGACATGGTTTCATCATGCGCGCCGATCCCAATATCGGCCTGGCCGGTGCGCACCAGCGCGACGACTTCTGCGTTGAGCGCGTCGCGAACCGAGATCCTGATATCGGGATAGGTCGACTTGAATGCGGCAAGCGTTGGCGCGAGGATGTGGTCGACTGCCGACGGCAGGGTTGCGATCGAGATATGGCCCATCCGGCCCGCCGCAAGGTCGCGCAGCCGCGTCGTGGCGCTTTTGACGTCGCCCAAGATCCGGCGGGCCTCCGGCAGGAGCAGAAGTCCGGCTGCCGTCGGACGCGCGCGCCTGGCGCTTCGGTCCAGCAATCGCAGTTCCACAAGTTCTTCCGCCTGCTGTATCGTCGTGCTGAGCGCTGGTTGCGTCACGCCCAGCGCGGCGGCGGCGGAGGTGATCGATCCGCAGTCGCAGACCGTGACAAAGGCTCTCAGGTGCTTGGTCGACAAATCGCGCATACATAAGAAAAACATATGCTAGAATAAAATCAAACAATTTTATTTATCGGATTGTTGAGGCGATGATGGCTTCGGAGATGAACATCAGGGAGGATCATATGTTCACCAGATTTCGGGCCGTTGCGACGGCTGTGCTTCTCGTCGCGCCCTTGGCTTCACCAGCGGTTGCGGAAACGCAGCTGAACATGGGCGGGTCCACCAATACATCGTCATTCTACCCCTATTACAGTGCTCTTGCGAACGGGATCAGCGCCAATGACGACACGCTGAACGTCACCGTGGTGAGCGCCGGCGGGTTCGCCGCGAATTCCGTGCTGCTGCAGGAAGGCGATCTCGATTTCGGCGGCATATCGCCCGACATCATCGCCGATGCCCAGGACGAGGGTTATGACGGGTTTCGCGTGCTGTGGTGGACCCTTCCCGCGATCCAGAACCTGATGGCAACCAAGGCCAGCGGCATAACAAATGTCGCGGAATTCGACGGAGAATGCTTTCACCCAGGGACCAACGGGTCATCGCAGCAGAAGAACATGATGCGTATCCTGAAGGTGCTGGACATTCATCCCGACCTTTACATGTCCGACAGCGGCGATGCGATCGACGCTATCAAGAACGGCCGCTGCGATGGCCTGATGATGGCCACCCAGGCGCCGCGGCTCGATAGCGCATCGGCGGAACTGAACCTGACGCGCCCGCTGCAGCCGCTCGGCTATACGGATGACCAGATCGCCCAAATCCGCGAGGCCCTGCCATGGATGGGGTTTTATGAGATGCCGGCGGGCGTGGTGGAAGGGTCGGAACCATATACCGTGCACGCGGTCTGGATCGGCTTCACCGCGACCGACCGTATGGATGAGGATACGGCCTACCGTCTTGTGAAGGGCATGCTGGAGTCCTTGCCGCTGCAGCGGTCCGCCCTTCCGGCCATCGCGAATGTCGACATCGCGCAGCAGACGCTCGATGTCGCAGAGCAGCCTCTCCACGCGGGCGCCGTGAAGGCCTATCGCGAAGCTGGCTATACCGTGCCGGATCGTCTGTTGCCGCCCGAGATGAAATAGGTCGTCGTGAGGCGCCTTCGCCGCCAGGCGAGGGCGCCCGGTTCTCCATTATACGGACATCGTCATGACATCAGATACTCCCGGGCGGCGCGTAGCGCGTCTGCGCACGCTCCTGATCTTCGTCCTGTCTTCGCTGCTCGTGGGCATTACCGCCTGGGGCGCGGTGTTTGGACAGCTGCCGAACCTCCAACACCGCGCCATCGTTCTGTCTCTCGTCGCGGGACTGGCGGTTCTGGTAACGCCTGCCGGCCGAGGCTGGGCGGCAAGAGGTCTTGATGCCCTCATGCTGGTCGTCATCGTCGTGGCCAGCCTCTGGGTCTATGTCAACTACTGGGACATCATGATGAACCCCGTGTCCAGGCGGCCCGAGGCGATCATCCTGGGCCTGGCCCTGGTCGCGGCGATCCTAGAGCTTTCGCGCCGCGCGATCGGCTGGACCTTCGCCATACTGATCGCCATTTTCGCGGCCTACGCCCTGTTCGGGGATCTGTTGCCCGGGCGGATCGGTCATGGCGGCGTCAGCCTGCGGATGCTCACTTCGATGCTGTATCTCTCCACGGACGGCATCTGGGGGCAGGTCTTCAACATCTACGCCAGCTTCCTTATCCTGTTCATCCTGTTTTCCGCGCTCATGATGGCGACGGGAGCCGGCGAGACGATGATGGATATCGCCAAGCTCGTCGGCGGCCGCATGCGCGGCGGCCCGGCCAAGATTTCGGTGATCTCCTCGGCGATGATCGGGTCGATGACCGGTTCGTCGGTGACCAATGTCGCGATGACCGGCACATTCACCATTCCAATGATGAAGCGGATGGGCTACCGCCCCGAAGTTGCCGGCGCGATCGAGGCCACTGCTTCGTCCGGTGGGCAGATCACGCCCCCGCTCATGGGCGCCGGCCTGTTCCTGATGGCCGAGTTCCTCAATCTTCCCGTCAGCCACATGATGGCGGTCGCGCTGATACCGGCATTGCTGTTTTATGCCGGCGTCCTGGCTTCAGTTCATTTTGAAAGCTTGCGTGAAGGCGTCGGCGCCCTTCCGGAAGAGGAAATGCCTGACGCTGTCCGCCTCCGTCGCATTTCCGTTTGGCTACCTCTGGCAGCACCCTTCGTCGTGCTGTTGGCCATGCTGCTGCTGGGCTATTCCGTCTCGCTGTCGATTCTGTCCGCGTGTGTTGTTCTCGCGGGGCTGCATCTGGTGTTCGATCCCGAAAACCGCGGCTTTGTCGCTCGGTTGCGTGACCTCGCCTCGGCCTTGGTGGAAGCGGCCGGCCCGCTGGTCATGCTGGGCGCGCTGTGCGCCGCGGCGGGCATCCTCATCGGTGTGATCGGCTTTGTCGGCATCGGCGTGAAGTTTGGCGATGCGATGCTGGGGCTTGCGGGTGGACACCTGTTCCCGGCCCTGATCCTGGCAGGCGTCGTGGTCATCGTGATCGGCATGGGCATGCCCACCACCGCGGCCTACGTCCTTGCCGCCTCCACCATTCTGACCTCGTTTGATATGCTCGGCGTGCCGGCTCTCAACGCGAACATGTTCGTGTTCTACTTCGCGACGCTCTCGGCTATAACGCCGCCGGTCTGCACCGCCGTCTTCGTGGCCGCGGGCCTGGCGAATGCCTCGTGGTGGGCGACTGCGCTCCAGACCGTGCGGTTTGCGGTGATCAAATACCTTCTGCCGTTCCTGTTCATCTTCCGGCCGGAAACCCTGCTTCAGGGCACGCCATTGGACGTCGCGGTCACCCTTACCGCGTGTCTCGCGGGAACTGTCGCTCTGTCGGCAGGGTTCTCCGGCTGGCTGCTCGGGCCGCTCCACAAGTGGGCCAGGGTCGTGACTGTGATTGCCGGCGTGCTGCTGTTGTGGCCGGCGCTGGCGGTAAACCTGGCGGGGCTGGTTCTGGTCGGGGTCGTTATTCTCGTGACCGGGCGCGGCCGCGACACATCGCTGATTGGCGACAATGCAGGGGTTGCCAAGTGAAGGACATTTTTGCCGACCTGTGCGAGGAGCCGCTGCCGGGCGGCGGACGGCTCTGGCGCAGCCGCGACGTTCGCGTCGGCCAGCCTTCCATCCTGTTCGTGCATGGGGCCTATCACGGCGCATGGTGTTTCGGCGCATGGCTCCACGCGCTCGCCGGAAAGGGCGTGGGCGTGGCGGCGGTCGACCTGCCGGGCCATGGCGGTTTGCCGCAGCCCGCGGATTATGCCCGCTGCGGCATCTCGGATTACGCGCGATCCGTCGAGGAGGCGGCAGCTCGGTTGGACGGCCCCGTGGTGGCGCTCGGGCATTCGCTCGGAGCGCTGGTTCTGACAAAGGCTGCGGAAAAGGTCGATTTCGCCGCGTTGTGCCTCGTTGCGCCTTCTCCCGCCGGCAACTTGCCAGGCGTGGCATCGGTTCCGCCCGTGCCCGCCGACGTGGCGAAACAGCCGCCGGCGCTGGCCGATTATCGTGCCGTCTATCTTGCGGGTTCCGATGTCGCGGAAAAGTGGCATCCCCGTCTCGTTGCCGAGAGCCCGCGCGCGTTGAATGAACGCTACGGTCTGAAGATCTCCGTCCAGCCACGGATAAGGCGCGGCATCGTCATCGAGGCGGGACGGGAAGACGCGGCCCGTCATCCGCCGGGCCAGGACAGGGCGCTCGCCGCCTTTTACGGCTATCGCTACATTCTGCTGCCCGATGCCTCGCATTGTATGATGCTGCAACATCCTGGAACGGACGCCTACCAGGTGTTCGAGAACTGGGCTCTGGAGGAACTGGGACGGCTTGCGCAAGCGGAAGGGATCTAGCCTCGCATGTCCGTGCGCAGGCGGCGCGGAGCGTTCACTTCTCGCTGAGCGGCAGGGTGATCCTGACTTCGGTGCCCTTTGCATTCGGTACGATTCCGATCGTGCCGCCATGACGCAGAACGACATCCTGAACGATGGCGAGGCCGAGGCCGCTGCCGGAGCCGGGTTCGATCTGGCCGAAACGCCTGAAAGCGACATCGGCCAGTTCCGGGGGGATGCCCTTGCCGTCGTCCATGACCCGGAGCACCGCATTTTCCCCGTCCGTTTCGGTTTGAACGGTGATCGCGCCGAGATGCGCCCCGCCATGCTGCAGCGCATTGTCGACGAGATTTTTCACGGCCTCGCTCAGGAGGGTTTCGTCGGACTGGACAACCAGAGCCTCGGGCGCGGCGTCGAAACTGAAAGCCAGGTTCCGCGACAGGATTTCCGGTGCCACAGCCTCGCACGCTTCCTTGACGATGACATTGAGATCGCGCGGGTTCATCTGGGCCGGTTCGTCGTAACGCAGGCGCTCAAGAGAGAGAAGCTGTTCCGCCAGACGCGCGGATTTGCGCGCGGCCATGACGAGTTCGGATTGAAGCTGGACGCGATCCTCCTCTGTCCTGGCGTCCCTCAGCGCCTCGGCGAGAGACAAAAGGGCGGAGGCCGGATTGCGAAGCTGGTGGGCCGCATCGGAGATGAAGGCCTGGTGGTTCTCGATGCTTTGCTCGACCTGGCCGAGAAGCCTGTTCAGGGTGGCGACGATGCCGGCGACCTCTTCCGGGACCGGCCTGCGGATGCGGCGGAGATCCTCGGGCGAGCGCAGGGCGATGGCCTCCTGCAGACCCCTGAGCGGCTTCAGGCCGATCTGCACGCCGAACCAGACCACGACCGCCAGCGCGATCATGAGCGCGGCCATCAGCGCGGCGGCGCGCAAGGCCAAGGTGATCGCAAAGGCCCGGCGATCACTTGCCCGCTGCCATATCGTCACGACCGTTTCGCCGGTGAGATTGCCGATGGTCGTGGTTTCCGACATCCGCAATACCCGCACCGGTTCGCCGCGATAATTGGCCATGTAGAAGGTCGGCCCCTCATCGGTCGGCCTTGTTTCCGGCACAGGTGGATAGGCATATCCCGTTACGTAGATGCCGCCGGGTCCGGTCACGTGGTAGAATATCTCGCCGCCGCCGGCATCGGAAATGATGCTGCGGGAGCGTTGCGATATGGCGTCGCCTTCCGAAATAGCGACGTCGCGGGCAATCGCCAGACCGGCGGCGAGAAGGGTGCGGTCAAACAGCTCTTCCGCTGTTCTCTTCGCGGCCTCGAAACGCCAGAGGCCGAGCAGGCAGGAGACGAACAGAAGCGGCACAAGAATGAGAAGGAACAACCGTGTGCGCAGCGAGAGCGACTTCTTCATGCTGCATCGACTTCGAGCATGTAACCAAGGCCGCGGGCGGATTTGATATGGATGCCGTATTCCTCGATCCGGCGGCGGAGCCGCGAGATATGCGGCTCGATCGCGTTTTCGGCGACATCCGCGCCGGTACCATAGACGTGCGAAAACAGATGGGATTTCGACACGATCCGTCCCCGGCGCTCCAGCAGACATTCCAGGATGGCAATTTCCTTGCGCGGGACATTCAGCACCTGGTTCTCGAAGGACAATTGCCGGCTGGCGCGGTCGAACAAGAGTTTCCCGAGCGTCTCCTGCTCCGAGAAGACGAGGTTGCGACGGCGTGCGACGGCCCGAACGCGCGCCTCGAGCTCATCCATGTCGAATGGTTTGGTCAGGTAGTCGTCGGCCCCGGCGTCGAGCCCGGCCACGCGCTCCCTCGTTTCGCTGTGCGCGGTGAGCAAAATGACGGGCGTGCCATCCTCGCGCCGCCTGAGGGCGCGCAGGATATCGATGCCGTTCATGGACGGCAGGTCGATGTCGAGGACGATTAGATCGGCCCCTTCCTGCGTCAGGAACGCGTAGGCGTCCTCGCCATCGTGCAGAAGGTCAACGGCATGTCCACGGCTTCGCAATCGGTGGGCAATCCCGTTGGCCAGAGACAGGTTGTCTTCCACGATCGCGATTCGCATGGACATGAATTTGTCACGAGGCGCAAGGTTTGCGCAAGCTTGGCTTGGCAACGTGCGTTCGTCGGAGGAGGGACTTTGTTCCCTTATTTAAGTTTTCGAATGCGCGCAGGTACTACCTGCGCCACACTAGGTCCTAGGGAGGAACCAATGACCATTACGCAATTTGCGACTTCGGTAGCCGTGGCAGCTCTGGTGGCATCGCCAGCCGCCGCAGAGGTGGATCTCAGCGGCAAGACGGTGGAATGGGTGATCCCGTTCTCCGAAACCGGCGGCTCGGCAAAATGGGCGAATTTCTTTGCGCCGATGCTCTCCGAAGAACTGCCCGGCAACCCCACGGTTGTCGTCAAGTTCATGCCCGGTGCCGGCTCGACCAAGGGCGCCAACTGGTTTCAGGAGCAGGAATACGAAGACGGCACGCTGCTCTTCGGCACATCCGGCTCGACCCAGTTCCCCTATCTGCTCGACGATCCGCGGGTCCGCTACGAATATTCCGACTGGGTGCCGGTGATGGCGTCCGGTACCGGCGGCGTTGCCTATATCAACCCGAAGGATGGCGAGAAGTTCGACGGTTCGGCCAATGCGCTGAAAGACATCAACTTCATCTACGGTTCGCAGGGCGCGACCCGGCTTGATCTCGTGCCGCTGCTGGCGTGGCAGATGCTGGGGATGAATGTCGAACCCGTGTTCGGCATTAAGGGGCGCGGCGACGGCCGGCTGATGTTCGAGCGCGGTGAGGCCACGATCGACTATCAGACCTCCTCGAGCTATCTCGGCGCGTCGGCCGATCTGGTGGCCCAGGGCAAGGCCGTGCCGATGATGACCTGGGGCGCGCTCGACGACGAGGGCAACATCGTGCGCGATCCGACCTTCCCCGACATCCCGACCTTCAAGGAAGTCTGTGAAGCCACCGACGGCTGTGAAACCAGCGGCGATGCGTGGGATGCCTGGAAGGCGTTCTTCGTGTCAGGCTTCCCGGTGCAGAAGATTGCCTTCCTGCCGGCGGGCACACCCGATGAGGTGGCAAAGGTTTATGCCGATGCCTTCGATGCCGTGCGCAAGCGCGATGACTTCGCCACCATCTCCGCCAAGGAAATCGGCAAGTACGAGATCTTCGTCGGCCCGAACGCCAAGAAGGCGACCGAGGCGGGCACCACCGTCTCGCCCCAGGCGAAGGAATACGTCAAGAACTGGCTTCAGCAGGCCTATGGCGTCTCGCTGAAATAGATCCTCCCCGGAAAGGCCGGCTCGCTTCCTTCGGGACGGGCCGGCCTTCACAGTCCGCCGGCTTTGCGTTCGGCGGCCGCGGTGGTCGAAGACCGCGGAAGGACGGCCGCTACCGCGGCGGCGATCGTGACGGCGAGGCCGTCGCGCGCTGGCCGCCGACCGGTTCGTCCGAACGCAATTGTCTCAGAAATCAAGCCCGTTCCCGGCTGCAAGATCGCCTGACGCATTGTTGCGCGGATTGGCGGGGAGGGGCCTAAACGCAATCCGAAAGAGGCTTCTCCAATGGATATGTTTGCGAGTGCATTGCCGGCCTTGTCTGACGCCTGGCAGATGATCCTTCAGCCGACGGTGCTCGGCTATCTGGTGCTGGGCGTGGTCATGGGCCTTGCCGTCGGGGTCTTTCCGGGCCTTGGCGGGATCGCCGGACTTTCGCTGCTGCTGCCGTTCATGTTCGGCATGGAGCCGCTTTACGGTCTTGCGTTGATGATCGGTATGGTCGCGGTGGTGCCGACCTCCGATACTTTTGCGTCGGTTCTGATGGGCATTCCGGGGTCGTCCGCGAGCCAAGCCACCGTTCTCGACGGCTTTCCGCTCGCCCGAAAAGGCCAAGCGGCCCGCGCGCTTTCGGCCGCGTTCACCTCGTCTTTGTTCGGCGGACTCGTCGGCGCGCTGTTTCTGACGATCTTCATCCTGTTCGCCCGTCCCATCGTGCTCGCCTTCGGGCTGCCCGAAATGCTGATGATCACCATCCTCGGCCTGTCGATGGTTGCGGTGCTGGCGGGGCGCGTTGCGCTCAAGGGGCTGGCCGCGGCGGGTCTCGGCATGCTGATCGGCACGATCGGCGAGGCCGATGCCGGCGGCAGCCTGCGCATGGCGACCTATGATATTCCCTACCTCGTCGACGGGCTCGGGCTGGTGATCGTCGGCCTCGGCATCTTCGCCGTGCCCGAGATCGTTTCCCTGCTGCGTCAGGACCGGTCGATCGCGAAGGATGCCAATCTCGGCGCGGGATGGGGCGAGGGCGTTCGCGACTGGGTGGCCAACAAATGGCTTTCAGTCCGCTGTTCCATCATTGGCGTCATGGTCGGCGTGATCCCCGGTCTCGGCGGTTCGGTCGTGGACTGGATCGCCTATGGCCATGCCGTCCAGACCACCCCCGACAAGTCCAATTTCGGCAAGGGCGAGATCCGCGGCGTGATCGGGCCGGAAAGCTCGAACAACGCCAAGGAGGGCGGCGGACTCGTTCCCACGCTGCTGTTCGGCATTCCCGGCTCCGGGTCGATGGCGATCTTCATCGGCGCCATCGCGCTTCTGGGCAGCGGCGATATCGAGGTCGGTCCGTCGATGCTGCGCGACAATCTTGACATTACCTATTCCATCGTCTGGCTGCTGGCGCTCGCCAATGTCGTCGGCACGGTGCTGTGCATCGCAGCCTCCGGCGGCATCGCCAAACTGACGACCATCCGGTTTACCTATCTGGCACCCTTCCTGTTCATGCTGATCAGCTTCGCGGCGTTTCAGTCGGGGCAGAATTTCGAGGATCTGCTGGCGCTGTTCGCCATCGGCCTGATCGGCATCTTCCTGCGCCGCTTCGACTGGTCGCGTCCTGCCTTCCTGATCGGCTTCGTGCTTTCCAATCCGGTCGAGAAATTCTCCAACCAGGCTGTCCAGATCGCCTCCTTCCGCTTTCGCAACAGCTTCGAGGAGGGAATGACCTATATCTTCTCGCCGATCGTGATCGTGCTGATCATCGTCACGCTGGTATCGGTCGTTCTCGGCATTCGTCAGGCCAAGAGCATCATGGCCGAGGGCGAGGTGCAGGCCGGTTCCAAGCGCGCCCCGCTTATCTTCCTGCTGGTGATTGCCGCCTATGTCGTGACGGCGCTGATCAATGCGCAGATGATCCCGGACTACAACTTGACCGACAAGATCGTGCCGCTGGTGATCTGCGCCATCACGCTTGGATGCTGCCTGATCTTGCTGGCGCAGATGATGCTGCGGCCGGAAACGGACGCGATCTTTGCCGACAAGGAGCGCGCCGGCGAGGACGCCGATGCGCCTTACGGGCTGTGGCCGACGCTGGCGTGGTTCGCCTTCCTGATCGCGGCGTCCTGGCTCGTCGGCTTTATCCTCGCCCTCACGGTCTTCCTCATCGCGTTCCTGCGTGTGCGCGCCGGGGCCGGCTGGCCCAAGGTGCTGATCCTGACGGCTTGCGGGATAGCGCTGATGTGTGTCATGGCCGGAGCGCTCAATCGTGATTTCCCGCCGGGCCTGCTGCAGAGCGCCGTCGACCTGCCCTGGCCGCTCAAGTGATCGGAGACAGACTATGACACAGACCGCCATTCCCTTCATTTTCATGCGCGGCGGCACTTCGCGCGGCCCCTATTTCCGCCGGGAAGACCTTCCGGAGGACCGCGAGACGCTGGCGGCCGTGCTCATCGCGGCCGTGGGTTCGGGGCATCCGCTCAATATCGATGGCATCGGCGGGGGGGCTGCCGTGACCACCAAGGTTGCGATGCTTTCGCGCTCCGAGGATGAATGGGCCGACATCGACTATTTCTTTGCCCAGGTATCCGTCGAGGACCGGCTGGTCGATTTCAAGCCCACCTGCGGCAACATCCTTTCCGGCGTCGGGCCGGCGGCGATCGAGATGGGCCTGATCGCGCCCGCGGGCGAGGAGACCGAGGTCCGCATCCGGGCGATCAATACCGGTGCGAAAGTGTTGGCGCGGGTGAAGACGCCGGGCGGCGCGCTGACCTATGACGGCGATGCCGCGATTGCCGGCGTGCCGGGTGCGGCCGCGCCGATCGCGCTGAACTTCATGGAGGTGGTCGGCTCGTCGACCGGCGCCTTCCTGCCCACGGGCAATCTGCGCGACGAAATCGACGGGATCGAAGTCACCTGCATGGACGTCGCCATGCCGATCGTCATTGCCCGGGCCTCCGATTTCGGGCTCAGCGGCCATGAAACAGCAGCGGAGCTCGATGCGAACAGGGATTTCTTCGCCCGCATGGAGAAGGTCCGGATCGAGGCCGGCAGGCGCATGGGCATGGGCGATGTCACGAAATCCGTCACCCCGAAATTCGGCCTGCTTGCGCCGGCCCGCGACGGCGGCACCATCGCGACGCGCTATTTCATGCCGTGGAACACCCATCCCAGCATGGCGGTCACCGGCTCCCAATGCCTTGCTTCCTGCGCGCTCACGCCGGGAACGGTCGCCGACGGCCTGTTGGAGCGGCCCGAACAGAGCCCGGCAAACGTGGTGCTGGAACACCCGTCCGGTGAGATCGAAGTGCTGGTCGAGTTCGACGCCGCCGACGGTTTCACCCTCAAGTCGGCCGGACTGTTGCGCACCGCGCGCAAGCTGGCGGACGGCAAGGTTTACGTTCCGGGTTCTGTCTGGGGAGGACGCTGATCATGGCGATCATGAATTTGCTTGTGGCATTCAACGGAACCGAAGCCAGCGAAGCGGCGCTTCGCTATGCCGCCTCGCTGGCCAAACAGCGCGGCGCGCACCTGACGGCGCTTCTGGTTCATTCCGTCCACGACACCTTCGACACGACATCGCGCTGGATACCGCGCGAAGCCCGCAATCTGCTTGCCGATGCCCGGGAGAGCATCGTGTCGGAAATCGTGGCGCATTTCGAACGGTTGCGACCGAGCCTCGGTCTCGGGGACGATCTGGTGCTCAGGACGCAGAAGGGGAGAGTGGATATCGTCCTCTCCGATACGGCGCGCAGCTTCGACATGCTGATCGTCGGACGGCCGATGCGCGGCGATGACGAGCATGTGGTTCTGCATCCCGACCGGATCGCGCTGCTCGCCGGCCGGCCGGTGATCGTCGTGCCCGAGGGCTATGACGTGGAAGCCCGACACTCCCACGCGGCCCTCGCATGGGATGGCGGCCGGGCTGCGGCGCGGGCGATGTCGGACAGTCTGCGTCTGCTCGAACAGCAGGGCAAGGTGAGCGTGCTCACCATCGGCCCGCCCGCAGGCTCGCTTGACGATCTGATGACGCATCTCAGCCTCCACGACATCGAGACCGTCCACGAGGAATGGCCGGCCGGCCATCCGCTGGTGGAATCCATCGTGTCCTATTGCAAGCGCAATGATCCGTCATTGCTGGTCATGGGCGCCTATGAGCATTCCAAGTTCCGGGATGACTTTCTGGGCGGACACACCGCGAAGATCCTGCGCGAGATTTCGATACCGATCCTGCTGTCTCACTGAGATCGGCATCCGGGTAGCGGCGGAAACAGGGGGAGCCATGCGTATCCATATCCTCGATGACTGGTTCAACACCTTGCCCGGCCTGCCGGGCTTCAGCCTGCTGTCCGGACATGATGTGACGATCTGGACTGATCACGCGCACGACGAGGCGGTGCTGGCGGAGCGGCTGAAGGATGCCGAGGCGCTTGTGCTGTTTCGCGAGCGCACGGCGATCACCCGCAGCCTGCTGGAGCGCCTGCCGTCCCTGCGCCTGATCGCCCAGCGCGGCGCCTATCCGCATATCGATATCGTCGCCTGCAGCGATCACAATGTGCTTGTCTGTTCCGGCAAGGGCGGCGGCGAGCCCAATGTCGCCGCCGCCGAGCTGACATTTTCCCTCATGCTCGCAGCCCTTCGCGACCTGCCCGGACAGATGGCCTCAGCCAAGGCCGGTCTCTGGCAGACCGGTGTCGGGCGGACGGCAAAGGGTCTGACCATTGGTCTTTATGGCTATGGGCGGATCGCGCGGCTTGTCGCGCACTATGCCCGCGCCTTCGGCATGACGGTGGTGTGGTGGGCCTCGCCGGAAGGGCGGGAGAAGGCGCGCGGCGATGGGGAGATGGTCGCTGAAAGCCGCGCGGCGTTCTTTGCCGAGAGCGACGTCGTTTCGCTTCATCTGCGCCTGACGCCCGAAACCAGGGGTGCGATCACCGCCGAAGATCTGGGGCTGATGAAACCTTATGCGGTTCTGGTCAATACCGCGCGGGCCGGGTTGATTGCGCCCGGCGTGCTGAAGGCGGCGCTTGACGCGGGCCGGCCGGGGCTTGCCGCGGTGGATGTGTTCGATCGCGAGCCGCTGACCGATCCGGACGATCCGCTGCTGTCGCATCCGCGCCTGATCGCGACGCCCCATATCGGCTTCGTCACCGAACATGAATTCGAGACCCAGTTCCGCGAGATTTACGAGCAGATTATCGCCTATGCGGACGGCGCGCCGATCAACATGATCAATCCTCAGGTGTGGTCCGCCGGGCCTTCCGGCCGATGAACGAAGCCGCCAGCGGGGCGCCGACGATCACCAGCACGATGCGGGTCAGGTGGTGGGTGACCACGAAGCCGAGATCGGCGCCGGTGACGATCGCCAGCACCGTCATTTCCGCCTGGCCGCCGGGCGCGAAGGCCAGAAATGCCTCGGTCGGATGGCCGAGCGCAAGCGTCGCGACGATCAGCGCGACCAGCGCCGCGAGCGCGGCCAGCAGAAAGACATAGGCGACGGCGGCGATCACCACCCTGCTCAGCTCCTGCCAAGTGATGCCGGTGAAGTGCACCCCGATGCCGCAGCCGATGAAGAACTGCGCCGCCAGAATGGCCTCGGCCGGCGGGCGAATATGGATCAGGCCCGAGAGCGAAAGCGCGGCGGTCACGATCATCGGGCCCAGGATCGAGGCGCCGAACAGGCCGAGCCTCTCCCCGCCTTTCCAGCCGACAACCGCCGCCACAAGCATCAGGCCCAGCTCCTGGACCGGCACGTTCTTGATCGGTGCTCCGATGGGATTTGAAAGAGCCGCGCCGTAGAAATGCGTCAGGATGAATGGCGCCAGCGTCACCACCAGCAAAACCCGCGTGGCATGGATCAGGGACAGCGCGCGCGGATTGCCGCCGGCTTCCGTGCCGAAAATCACCATGTCCTGAAGGCCGCCGGGCATGGCCGCGTAATAGGCCGTCGGGGCGTCGAAGCCCCAGATTTTCCGGAAAAACGGAACACCCAGCAGACCGATGACCGCAATGTAGATCGGGATGATGGCGATGGAGGCCGCCATGCGCGGCAGCTCCGTGAAAAGCTGCGGCGTGATCGACGCGCCAACCGCCACGCCGAGGATCGTGCGGGCTGCGACCGAGACCTGACCGAAGCCCTTGATCGGCAACCCCGTCAGCGCCGCGCACAGGCACATCAGCATCGGACCGAAGAGGAAAGGCAGCGGTAGATCAAGCAGCCAGAAGATGCCGACGCCGACCGAAGCGAGGACAAAGGTAATGGCGCGGCGCGCGTGCGGGTTCTTGAGTTCTGGGCGCATGAATGTGGATTGACTCAGTTTGTGTCCTTATGTATCCAGTTGGATACAAGAATTACGGAGGCGAGTCCAGTCATGAGTGATGAAGCAGCGGCGCCCGGTTCGTCGCAGGGCAATGCCGTCTATCGGCAGCTTCTGGACGAAGTCCGGGAGGGCCGGCTCAATCCGGGCGATCGGTTGCGGGAAACCGAGCTTGCCGAGCGGCTTGGCGTGAGCCGCACGCCGGTGCGCGAGGCGATCCGCCTTCTGGAAACGGACGGCATCGTCACGCATGTGCCGCGGCTCGGCGCGACGATCCGCACGCTCGACTATGCCGAGGTGATGGAGCTTTACGAGATGCGCGCGGTACTGGAGGGCACGGCCGCGCGACTTGCCGCCCGCGCCGCCTCGGAAATCGAAATCGACGAGCTGTTCGACATGAACCGCGAGCTGGAGCGGATCGGCAATGTGCCGGAGGCCTTCGCCCTGAACCGCCAGTTCCATGCCGCGCTTCTGGATGCGGCGAAGAACCGCTTTCTCACCTGGTCGGTGAACAGCCTGCAGAAATCGCTGATGATTCTCGGACCCACGACGCTTGCCGAGCCCGATCGCGCGGAAAAAGCTGCCGAGGAGCATTTCGGTGTTCTCGAGGCCCTGCGCGCCCGCGACGGAAAACTCGCCGAGGCGGCGATGCGGGCGCATATCGAAATGGCTCAGCGGGTGCGGGTCCGGTCCCTGCGCGCTCGCACGACCTATGACGGAGACCTCCTGTGAGCAAGACAGTCGATATCGTTGTCATCGGCGGTGGCAATGCGGCGCTGTGCGCGGCCATGACGGCGGCGGAAGCCGGCGCCCGCGTGCTGATCCTGGAAACGGCGCCCAAGCCTTATCGCGGCGGCAATTCCCGCCACACCCGCAATTTTCGCTGTATGCATCGGGGGCCGCTCGGTCCGCTCGTTGAAAGCTATTCCGAGGACGAATATTTCGCCGATCTGATCAAAGTGACGGGCGGCAAGACCGATGAGCACCTTGCGCGGCTCGCGATCCGCACCTCCGAGGACTGTCTTCCCTGGATGGAAGAACGCGGCGTCCGCTTCCAGCCGTCCCTTTCGGGAACCCTGTCGCTCGCGCGTACCAACGCCTTCTTCCTCGGTGGCGGCAAGAGCCTCGTGAACGCCTATTACCGCACCGCCGCCAAACTGGGCGTAGCGGTCGAATACGAAGCCGCGGTCAGCCATCTTGAGCTGGATGGCGGCAAGGTCGTGTGGCTCGAATACACGAAAGGCGACGAGACACACCGGATCGCGCCCAAGGCGGTGGTCGTTGCCTCCGGCGGGTTTCAGGCCGATACCGACTGGCTGGCCCGGGCCTGGGGGCCGGCGGCGAAGAATTTTCTGATCCGCGGCACACCCTATAATTGCGGCGTCGTTCTGGCGGATCTTCTCGGGCAGGGCGTCGAACAGGTCGGCGACCCGACCCAGTGTCATGCCGTGGCGATTGACGGGCGCGCGCCGAAATTCGACGGCGGCATCGTCACCCGGCTCGATTGCGTGCCGTTTTCGATCGTGGTCAACAAGAATGCCGAACGCTTCTACGACGAAGGCGAGGATGTCTGGCCGAAGCGCTACGCCATCTGGGGCCGGCTTGTTGCTGCCCAGCCCGATCAGGTCGGCTATGTGATCATCGACGCTAAGTCGCTGGAACTGTTCATGCCGTCCGTGTTTCCGCCGATCAAGGCGCAGACGATCGAGGAACTCGCCGTCAAGATGGGCCTTCTCCCCGACCGGCTCAGGCAAACGGTCGACGGGTTCAACGCCGCCTGCGGCGATACCTCGAACTTCCATCCGACCGAGCTCGACGGCGTCGCCACCAGTGGCCTGACGCCGGCGAAAACCAATTGGGCCCGCCCGATAATGGAGCCGCCGTTCTATGGCTACAGCCTGCGCACCGGCGTGACCTTCACTTATCTCGGTCTGAAGGTGGACGATCATGCGCAATGCTCGCTCAGCGGCAGGCCCGTCGAAAATCTCTGGGCGGCGGGCGAAACCATGGCCGGCTCCATTCTCGGGCAGGGATATCTGGCCGGTTTCGGCATGACAATTGGCACCGTCTTCGGACGGATCGCGGGCAGGGAGGCTTCCGCCTATGCAAATGCAGTCTGATTTCATCGGCGAGGCGCGCCGCCAGGCCGAAATCTGTAACGCCTGCCGCTATTGTGAGGGCTATTGTTCGGTCTTTCCGGCGCTGCACAGCCTCAGGACATTCTCCGACGGCGATATCACCCAACTGGCGAACCTCTGTCACAACTGTCGCGGCTGTTACTACGCCTGCCAGTACACGGCCCCGCACGAATTCGACCTGAACCTGCCCGGCGCGCTGGCCGAAGTGCGGCAGGAAAGCTGGAAACAGCATGCCTGGCCGGCGGGCTTCGCCCGGCTGTTCGACCGATCCGGGGTCGCGATGGCGGCGCTGATGACGGTGGCGTTCGCCCTGCTGTTCGCTCTGGCGCAGGCGATGCGGCCGGAAAGCGGGGAGGGGTTCTACGCCTACATGTCGCATGGCCTGATGGTCGCGATCTTCCTCCCGGCCTTCCTGCTGCCGCTTGTCGCCATCGCCGTTTCGCTTCGCGGCTACTGGCGGACCGTGGAGGGCGGGCGCGTGTCGTTGACGGATCTGTGGGCGGCGATCGTCTCGGCCGGCAAGATGCGCAATCTCGCGGGCGGCCACGGCGATGGCTGCAATTTCGAGGATACCGACCGGTTTTCCAACGCTCGCCGTCATGCGCACCAGGCCGTGCTCTACGGTTTCCTGCTGTGCTTCGGGGCCACCTCATCGGCAACGGTGATGCATTACCTGTTCGCCATGGAGGCGCCCTATGGCTTCTTCAGCCTGCCCAAACTGCTCGGCGTCTCCGGCGGCATCCTGCTGTGCCTTGGAGCCGGCTACATGGCGGCGCTCAAGCTGAAGGCCGACCGTAGCCTCGGCGCGGCTTCCGCCTGGGGCGGCGAAATGGCATTCGTGGCGCTGCTTTTCGCTGTGTCGGCAACCGGGCTTGCGCTTTACGCCGCCACGGGAACGGGCGCCGTCGCCCTGCTTCTGCCGCTGCATCTCGGAACGGTGCTGACCTTCTTCCTGCTCACGCCCTATTCCAAGATGGCACACGGCTTCTACCGCATGACGGCCCTGACGCTCGAGGCGCACAGGCGCGATTCAAGGGTTGTCTGAAACCGGGACGCGGCGCTGGCCTCCTCAGCCCCGTAGTTTGTAAACATTCGTCATATGAATGTTTCGAATACGAAATATTCATTTCAGTCAAGCCGGGCGAACTGTTACGTCTTTATGACAGCACAAGACCCGAAATGCCGGCCCCTGTTTTGATGAACGGGCGAACCGGGGGCGGTGCGTCAATCCTTGAAAAATGGGGGAACCATGAAAATCAAATCCTTTATCATCGCATCGGCCCTGACGGTGGCCCTCGGAACCGGCGCGGTCGCGGAAGACCTGAACATCGGCGTCGGCGCCAGCATCACCTCGATCGACCCGCATTTCTACAATGCCTCGCCCAACAACAACATCGCGATGCAGATCTTTGACCGCCTGACCGAGCGCACGGCCGCCGGCAAGCTGGTTCCGGGCCTGGCGGAAAGCTGGGAAGCGACGGGCGACAGCGAATGGACCTTTCACCTTCGCGACGGCGTCACGTGGCATGACGGCGAGCCCTTTACCTCCGACGACGTGATCTTCACCCTTTCGCGCGCTGGTGACGTGCCGAACAGTCCCGGCGGCTTCGGCGGCTTCATGCGGTCGGTCGAGGCCGCCTCGGCGCCTGATGCCGAAACGGTGGTGATCACCACAGACGGGCCGGCGCCGAACCTGCCCGGCAACCTCGCCAATATCGCCATCGTGTCGCGTCACGCCGGCGAGGGCGCGACCACCGCCGACTACAATGACGGCGTTGCCGCCATCGGCACGGGTGCGTTCAAGTTCAAGAGCTTCAGCAAGGGCGATTCCGTGGTGCTGGAACGCAATCCGGACTGGTGGGGCCATGCCGTTGACTGGGACACCGCCACCTATCGCATGCTGACCAGCAATGGCGGCCGCACGGCCGCACTTCTGTCCGGCGATGTGGATATCATCGACACGCCGCCGGCCGTCGATATTCCGCGGCTGGAGGACACGGACGGGCTCCATGTGCGCTCGACTGCCGGACTGCGCGCCATCTATCTCATGCCCAACTACCGGTCACTTGACGAGGTCACCGGCGTATCGGGCAAGGACGGCGCAGAACTTTCGGAAAACCCGCTGACCAATGTTTCGGTTCGCAAGGCGCTTTCGACGGCCATCCAGCGCGAGGCGATCGTTGAGCGGATCATGGAAGGTACCGCCACCGCCTCGGCGCAGTGGCTGCCCGAGACCGCCTTTTCCTATGCGCCGTCGCAGGCCGTGGCGGCACCCGACCTGGAAGCGGCCAAGGCGCTCTTGGCCGAGGGCGGTTATCCCGACGGCTTCGCGCTGACGCTCTACGTGCCGACCGACCGCTATCCCAACGCGCCCGCCGTGGCGCAGGCCGTGGCCCAGATGTGGACGCGGATCGGCGTCGACACTTCGGTCGAGGCTTTGCCCTGGGCGACGTTCTCCGGCAAGCGGTCCGAGTTCGGCATTCACCTTATCGGTCTGGGCAATTCAACCTTCGATTCCAGCTCTATGCTCGTGAACGCGCTCGGGACCATCAACCCGGAAACCGGCATGGGCGCATCGAACCGCTCGAACTACAGCAACCCGGATCTCGACAAGATCACCCTCGAGGCCCTGCAGATATCCGATGACGATGCCCGCGAAGCTAAGCTGATCGAAGCGGTGGAGTTTGCGATGGACGATCAGGCTATCATCCCGCTCTATCAGCAGTCGAACGCCTGGGCGATGCGCAACGGCATCGATTACGAGCCGCGCATCGACGAGCGCACGGTCGCCAAGGACGTCGTCAAGAAATGATGGGCGGCCTCTGAGCAGGCACAGGCTGCCGGCGGGTCGATTTCGCTGGCAGCCGTTCCCGCCCATGAGACATTGAGGACGAGCAGATGTTTCTCTGGATCATCCAGCGGATTGTGCAGGCCGTCGGCGTGGCGTTCGCCATGATGTTGATCGTGTTCTTCGGGCTTCATGCCATCGGAGATCCCATCGAGACCCTTATCCCGCCGGAAGCGACCTTCGCGGATCGCGCGAAGATCATTGCCGATCTCGGCCTCGACCGGCCGGTCTACGAACAGTTCTTCTTTTTCGTGAAAGGCGTGTTCGAGGGCAATCTCGGCAACAGCTATGTGTTCAACGAGCCGGCCGTCGAGCTGATCGTCTCACGCTTTCCGGCAACGCTTGAGCTGGCGATCTGCGCCGTCGTGCTCTCGGTCATCATCGGCTTGCCGCTGGGGCTCCTGGCGGGCAACCGGCCGAATGGCCTCACTGCAAAATTCATCATGAATGGCAGCATTCTCGGGTTCTCCCTACCGCTGTTCTGGGTGGCGATCCTGCTGATTCTGATCTTCAGCGTGACGCTCGGCTGGCTTCCAAGCTCGGGCAGGGGCGAAACGGTATCGGTGTTCGGCATCCAGTGGTCGTTTCTGACGGTCGATGGCCTGCGGCACCTCGCGTTGCCTGCATTGAGCCTCGCGCTGTTCAACATCGCGATGGTGCTGCGGATGACCGAAACCGGCGTGCGCGAGGCGAAATCGAGCGAATACGTGAAGTTCGCCCGCGCAAAAGGGCTTTCGCCGCGCCGCATCCTTCTGGTGCATGTGCTCAAGAACGTGCTGATACCGGTGGTCACAGTGGTCGGGCTCGATCTCGGCACCACCATCGCCTTTTCGGTGGTGACGGAAACGGTGTTCGCCTGGCCGGGCGTCGGCAAGATCGTCATCGACAGTATCGCAGCCCTCGATCGGCCGGTGATCGTGGCCTATCTGATGCTGGTCGTGCTGCTGTTCGTCTTCATCAACATGGTTGTCGATATCCTCTACCGGATCCTCGACCCCCGCATCCGGCTGACGGAAAGCGAATGACACAGTCCTCCATACAAGCCTTGCATCTCAGACGCGCAGGGCAGTTTCTTCGCGATTTCGCGCGCGACCGCACCGCAGCCGTCGGTCTGGTGATGCTGATCGCGGTGGTGTTGGCGGCGGTGTTCGCGCCGCTGATCGCGCCGCAGGATCCCTATGATCTCATGACCCTGGACATCATGGACGGGCGGCTGCCGCCGGGCAGCAGCTCGTTCTCGGGCCAGGTCTATCTTCTGGGCACCGATACCCAGGGACGCGACATGTTGTCGGCCATCCTCTATGGTCTTCGCATCTCGCTTCTGGTCGGGCTAGGGGCTGCCGGTCTGGCCTTCGTGATCGGGACGCTGGCGGGCCTGCTGGCCGCCTATGTCGGTGGACGTTTCGAAACGCTGATCATGCGGCTGGTCGACCTGCAGCTTTCGTTCCCGACCATCCTCGCGGCCATGCTGATCCTCGCCTTTCTGGGCAAAGGCGTGACCAACGTCGTGCTCGCGATCGTGATCGTGGAGTGGGCGGCCTATGCCCGCACCGCGCGCGGCTCGGCCCTGTCGGTCATGCGCCGCGAATATGTCGAGGCGGCGCGTTCCCTTATGATCCCGCCGCGCAACATCATCCTGCGCCATCTCCTGCCGAACTGCATGTCGCCGCTGATCGTGCTTTTGACCATGCAGGCCGCGCGCGCGATTGCGCTTGAGGCGACGCTGAGCTTTCTGGGGCTCGGCGTTCCGATCACCGAACCCTCGCTCGGCCTGCTGATCGCCAACGGCTTCGAATTCATGCTGTCCGGGGCCTACTGGATCAGCATCTATCCCGGCATTGCGCTGCTGATCACCATCTACTCCATCAACCTTGTCGGAGACCGGCTGCGCCGTGTGCTCGACCCCAAGGCCACGTTGCGCTGAGGAGGCATGATGCTGGATATTCGCAATCTCTGTGTGGATTTCGAGACGGCCGACGGACGGATCGGCGTGGTTCACGATGTCAGTTTTTCGGTGGCGCGCGGCGCGGTTATGGGTCTGGTCGGTGAATCGGGGTCCGGCAAATCGGTCACCGGCTTCTCGATCATGGGCTTGATCGATCCGCCGGGCGAGATTTCGGGCGGCTCGGTTCTGTTTGACGGCCAGGATTTGCGCGGTCTTTCCGAGCGGTCGATGCGCAATCTGCGCGGCAACCGGATCGCGATGATCTTTCAGGATCCGATGATGACCCTGAACCCGGTGCTCAAGGTCGGCACCCAAATGATCGAGACCGTGCGCGCCCACAGCAAATGCTCGGTGGACGAGGCGCGCAGGCGATCCCGCGACGCCCTGGGACTTGTGGGCATTCCGAGCCCGGAAGAACGGCTTGCCGCCTATCCGCACCAGTTCTCCGGCGGCATGCGCCAGCGCGTGGCGATCGCCATCGCATTGCTGCACGAGCCCGACCTGATCATCGCCGACGAGCCGACCACCGCGCTCGACGTCACTATTCAGGCGCAGATTCTCAACGTGGTGCAGGGCCTTGTCGAACAAAAGGGCATGGGGCTGATCTGGATCACCCACGACCTGTCTGTGGTCGCGGGTCTCGCCGATAAGATCGGCGTGATGTATGCCGGGCGCATCGTCGAGCATGGTCCGGTTGAGCAGATCCTCCAGGAGCCGCTTCATCCCTATACGCGCGGCCTTATCGGAAGCCTGCCCGGCGCTGCCGGCCACGGCCGCCGCCTGCGCCAGATTCCGGGCACCACGCCTTCGGCGGCGCGCATGCCCAAGGGCTGTCCGTTCCGCCCGCGTTGCTATGCGGCGACCGATATCTGCGAAGAGCTGCCGCGGCAGGAGCGGCACGGCGAAACGGTTCTGCGGTGCTTTCACCCCCAGCAAGGAGCCCTGCAATGACAACGCCCCGCCTGGAAATCAGCCATGTCAGCAAGGTGTTCAGGAGCCATCCGGGCGTGATCGAGCGCGGCTTCGTCAAGGCGGGGCTGGCCAAGCCGCGCCCGTCCGTGCATGCGCTCGACGATGTCACCTTGACCGTCGGCAAGGGCCAGATCGTCGGCCTTGTCGGGGAATCGGGTTGCGGAAAGTCGACTCTCGGCCGGGTTGCTTGCGGCTTGCTGCCGCAGACCAGCGGCGCGATCAGGCACAACGGCGCCGAACTATCGACAGCGGCGCCGGGCGAGCGACGGGCGATGCAGCTTGGTACGCAGATGATCTTTCAGGACCCGTCGTCCAGCCTGAATCCGCGCATGCGTGTGCGCGATATCGTCGGAGAGGCGCCGCGCGTCCACGGCATGGCCAAGGGCAGGGAAATTGCCGATCTCGTGGACCAATATCTTGAGCTGGCGGGTATTGATGCCTCGGTCAAGAACCGTTTTCCCCATCAGTTCTCGGGCGGGCAGAGGCAGAGGATCGGCATAGCCCGGGCGCTGGCGGTCAAGCCGGATCTGCTGGTTTGCGACGAAAGCGTCGCCGCGCTCGATGTCTCGATCCAGGCTCAGATCCTGAACCTGTTTCTGGACCTGCGGGAACAGCTTGGGCTGACCTACCTGTTCATCAGCCACGATCTTTCGGTGGTTCGACACATCTCCGACAGGGTGGCGGTGATGTATCTCGGCCGTCTGGTCGAGGAGGCCGCGACGTCGGAGATCTTCGAAAACCCGAAACATCCGTATACGCAGGCCCTGCTTGAGGAAATCCCCGAACTGGTTCCCAAAAGGCGCAGCTATGGCGCCATCAAGGGCGAGATCCCGTCACCGCTCAATCCGCCAAGCGGTTGTCACTTCCATCCGCGCTGTCCATTTGCAATGGAGCGTTGCCGCGTGGAGGTCCCGCAGTTGCGCGATGTCGCGCCGGGGCATCGCAGCGCCTGTCATCTCAACGACTGACCGATCTTCCCTGCGACCGCCGCTCTGATGGCGCGCATTCGCATTTCCTATGCATGACTGAAGGTATGCCATGATCACAAAGACCCCGACCCAGAGCTTTCCCGGCGTTCACTGGGCCGACTGCAAAGACAAACCGTCCTATGGCGTGACGGAGACCGTGGAACAGGCGGCGCGCAGCGCGCTTGATGCGCTGGAGACCACGTCCTTCATCGCGATTGCCGGCGGCGAGAAGATTTTCGAATATGGCGATACCAGCCAGGTCAGCTATCTTGCCTCCACCCGCAAGAGCATTCTTTCCATGCTCTACGGCAAATATGTCGAAGCGGGGACGATCGATCTCGGGGCGACGGTCGCCGATCTTGGCATCGACGAGGCGGAGGGTCTGCTCGATATCGAGAAAACGGCAACGCTGCGTGATCTTCTGATCAGCAGCTCGGGCGTCTACTATCCGGCCGGGAGCCCGGGCGGCGACATGACCGGCGTGCCCGCACGCGGCAGCAAGACGCCCGGCAGCTATTTTCACTACAACAACTGGGATTTCAACGTTCTCGGCGCCGCCTTCGAACAGCTGACGGGCAAATCCGTGTTTGTCGCATTCGCGGAAGACTTCGCCGGTCCGCTTGCGCTGGAGGATTTCGATCCGAAGCGCCAGCGTATGCTCGGCTACCGGGACCAGTCGCGATACCTCGCCTATCATTTCTTCCTGTCGGGGCGCGACATGGCCCGGCTCGGTCTGGTGATGAGTCGCGGCGGGCGCTGGGGCGACAAACAGCTGATCCCCGCCGACTGGGTGCGCGAAAGCACCAGCATGCATGTCGTGGCCCGCGATATGGCGCGGCCCAAGCCGCGCGTTGCCGGCTACAGCTATCTGTGGTGGATACCGCAGGTGCCGGAGGGCAAGCCATGGTGGCAGGGCGCCTTTGTCGCCGCGGGACATTTCGGCCAGTTCATCTTGGTGCTTCCGGCGCTCGACATGGTGTTCGTGAACCGTCGCGCGGTCACCGACGAACAGGCGATCGGTCGCAATCAGGGCAGTTTCACGGAAGAATTGCCGACGGTCACCATGCCGGACTTCCTGAGCGTGTGCGACATCTTCGCAGATGCCCGGGCCGATTAAGACCGGCTCCAAGATGCGGAACCGCCCTATTCAGCGGGCGGTTCTCCCTCCGGGTCGGAACGGAAGCACTCCTCGATCTGGGTGCGCAGCCATAGCTGGGCGCTGTCTTCCTGCTTGCTGCGCAGCCAGATCATGCTTGTCGATTGCGGTTCGACCAGAAAGGGCGGGCGATGCAGCGCGAGCGCATGGGCGGATTCAAACAGCCGCGCCACGCTGGCAGGCATGATCGCAACGAGATCGCTCTGCGCGACGATCGACACGGCGGAGGAAAAATGCGGAACGGTGGCGACCACCTGCCGTTCGACCCCGAGTGCATCGAGCTTTTCGTCGAACCAGCCGCGCCGGCTCGGGTCGGAACTGACCTTGACATGACCCATGCTCAGGAGACGCTCCATCGTCAGGGGCGCGTCATTGGCGGGGTTGTCTGCCGCCATGATGCAAACCCGCTCCTCGTTGAACAGCGGTTGGCAGATGAAGCGGGACGCGAACTTGTCGGCGGTCATCACCGCCAGGTCGATGATCCCGTCATCGAGATAGTCCTGGACGAATGTGCGGTTCTGCGAACGCGGATTGGTGGCCGTGCGGGGCGTGTGCAGCACCTCGACGCTGGAATTGGGCGCAAGCTCCCGCATGCGCCGGATCAGTGGCGGCAGCAGCACCACCGAGAAGTAATCGTTCATGCCGATGCGGAAGACCTGCGCGTTTTCGGCCGGATCGAAAATCCCGCCGGAGACGAAAACATGTTCGCATTCGGCCATGATCTTGCGCACGCTCGGCATGATCCGCTGGCAGGTGCCGGTCATCTGCAGCCCGGTGGAGGTGCGGTGGAACAGCTCGTCTCCGAAAATGCTGCGCAACCGCTTCAGCGCGTGGCTCATGGCGGGCTGCGACAGGCCGATCATCTCGCCGGCGGCGGTCAGCTGCCCCTTGATGGCGATCGCGTTCAGAACCTTGATCAGGTTCAGGTCGACGGTGTTCAAGGAGTTCAGCATGCGCGCGAGGCTCCGGTTGGCGCAATTCCGGGAGTGGCGGCTACCGGTGGTAATGCGGAATTGCTTCACGAAAGAAAGGGTCGATTTCCCTGTGTTTACAAGAGCGCAATTCGTCCCGGCGGGCAAGGGCGGACGGTGCGGCGCGGACGGCGTCTTTTGCGGTCGATCAGACAAAACGAACGGTTGCGACAAGGCGGGGAAACAAAAAGCTGTTGAGTTCCGGTGGTGTCGCGCCAGACCGAGCCTCTCAGTCGCGGCCTTCGGCCAGCAGGCTGAGGCGGGTGCTGTAGCCCGAGCGGACATGCTGGCGCGCGGCGTTTTCGGCGCGCTCGCCATCGCGGCTCGCCACCGCATCAACAATGGCCTCGTGTTCGTCCTGCGCCTGCAGCAAGCGCCCCTTCACCGAGTAGGTCGAGCCGGGAAGCAGGCTGAGATGGATGCGCAGGTTCGCCAGCGCATCGATCATATAGACGTTGTGCGAGGAGCGCACGATGTGCTGGTGCAAATGCTTGTTGCGCGTCTTGAGGATTTCGGGGTCCTCGATGCTGCGGTCCTGAATGACCATCTGCTGCACCACTCTGCGGGAGACGATCTCATAGATTGCGTTTCGGGGCATCGTCCTTTGGTCGGTGCGGCCGTGGTACGCCTGTTGACCATCAGCGCTGGCCCCTTTGGGCTGATTTGTTTCATTATATTTGTTTTCGTTTTACTTTTATTGCCTCTCTTGTCCAAAAATTATTGCAGGGCAAGTTTAGATGTAAATCGGCGAAGTCGTTCAATGCCGGCGGCGCTTTAAAAACTTGGAGTATTGAAGTTTGCGAGGTCACGCCACGCCTAATGTCATCGCCAATCCGCCTTCGGCCCAATGCCGGTCATTTCGGAGCGCAATTTTTTTGAGAAATTAGCAAATCGATGTCGCTACATAAGAGAAACCACCGGGCCATCGGTTCGAATCCC
Organism: Martelella sp. FOR1707; assembly: GCF_053484265.1. Classification (NCBI taxonomy): domain Bacteria; kingdom Pseudomonadati; phylum Pseudomonadota; class Alphaproteobacteria; order Hyphomicrobiales; family Aurantimonadaceae; genus Martelella; species Martelella sp. FOR1707. Next base: position 784,589 of record NZ_JBAKFP010000001.1, read on the forward strand.
TTCAAGACCTTGGTTGAGAAGATGGCTGGTATTCTGATCAATGCCAATTCGTGGCATCCTGGAAGTTCCTCTTTTCACATGGCGGCGGAGGTGTTGCGCGTTGACAACGGCGCCGGGCCGACCGAGTCGCGCTCGATCAGCGACATCGGCAGGACGACGCGACGCGTTGGGCCTTTTGCGTCGCCTGTCAGCCGTTCCACCATCAATTTGGCCGCTGCTTCGCCCAGTTGATAGACGGGTTGTCGCACGACGGTGACGGGCGGCGAGGTGACGGAGGTCCAGTCAGCGTCATGAAACGAGATGAGCGACAGATCCCGGGGAAGCTTCAGGCCGAGCGCACGGCTGGCCTTGAAAGCGGCGAGCCCGATCACGCTGTCGGATGCGATGATGGCGCTGGGGCGAACTGGAGCCTGAAGCAGCTCGGAGACGATGGCCTCTGTGGCTTCGGGCGAAATGGCGCCGACGCGCACCCATTTTTCCGCTTCAGGAATTTCGGCATCCCGACAGACATCGAGATAGCCTTCGATGCGCCTGCGAACGGAGCCTGTCTGGATGTCCGCCGGATCGTTAAACGTGTGATCCGCTGTGTCGCAGGCCGTCAGATAGGCAATGCGGCGGTGACCCAGCGCGACCAGCCGTTTGGTCACGTCTCTTGCCGTATCCCGATCATTGGCAATCACCGTATCGACATCGAGAAGCGAGCTGCCACGGTCAAGCAACGCGAGTGGACGACCGGAGCGCAATATCTCCTGCAGATGATCGGCTTCGCTTTCCCGCGCCAAAGAAACGATCAATCCATCCACCCGTTTGGCAAGCAATGTGCGAATGGCATCCTTTTCAGCGTCAACGTTCTCGCCTGAATTCATCAGGATAACGGTGAAACCGGCAAGTCTGGCCACATCTGTTATGCCGCGCATTGCCTGGCTGAAGAACGGGTTTTCGATATCGCCGACAACAACGCCGATTGTGCCTGATCGGCCGGTCGTCATGCTGCGGGCAAGTTCGTTGGGCCGATAGTCGAGCTTTTTCGCCGCCGCGATGACGGCGTCGCGCACGCGGTCGCTCACCGTGCCGTAACCCCCAAGCACCCGCGCCGCGGTTGCCTTGGAAACGCCGGCGCTGCGCGCAACATCGGCGACGGTGACTGATGAATATCTGTTTGGTTCTGGGGCCATGATTATTAGCCTTATAAGAGATATTGACGACTGGCAAATCAGAAGATAACAATTGACAAAAAGCAAAGAGACCGGTCTCAATCGATAAGAGACCGGTCTCTTAAAGATAGTGAATTCATTATTCAAGACGTTGCAATCTGGTCGGTAGAGTTGAGCTTCTCCGGCAAGTGAGCTTCTGCGTCCTGAAGAAAGTCATGAAAATACCACCAGAGAAGGAGAACAGCCCCATGAAACTTTTCCATTCGATTGCTCGTCCCGCAGTGCGGCTAGGCGCGGCAGCGGCGTTTGTCGCCCTCGGTCTTGCCGGTTCGGCTATGGCCGAAGACAATCCCTATGATCTGATAGACCCTTCCACGATCAGCGTGGGAACGATGGGCGATGCCAAGCCGTACGCATTCTCAACCGCCAGCGGCGAATTTTCGGGCTTCGATATCGAACTTTTCACGAATGTCGCCGAGCGGATGGGCTTTGCGAAGGATCAGGTGATCTTCACCGGTCAGGATTTTTCGGCGCTCATGCCGTCCGTGGCCAACGGTCGCTTCGATTTGGCCGTCGCCGCCATCGGCACCACGGACAAACGCAAGGAGACCGTTGATTTCTCCGATGGCTATCTCGCAGGCTACCTTTCCATCCTCACTCCCGAGGCCGATATTACCGATGCTGCGGGGCTGAAGGGCAAGCGCCTTGGCGTCGTGCAGGGCACGCTTCAGGAAATTTACGCCCAGAAGAATTTCACCGATACCGATCTTGTGAAATTTCCCGACAACAATTCCGCAGTCGCTGGTCTGAACAACGGCACGGTTGATGCGCATTTTCTCGATTACGAAGCCGCCAAGGATTACACGACCCGCTATCCGGACCTGAAGGTCACGGTCAATATCCCGAGCTTCGATGCACCGGCGGGCTTTGTGGTTCGCAAGGGCAACACCGCATTGCTCGAAGCGCTGAACGAAGGCCTGCACGCCGCCATGCAGGACGGCACATGGAAAACGCTTTATGAGAAGTGGTTTCCCGGCTCTCCGATGCCGGAAGAATACCTGCCCAAGCCCTGAAAGCAATAACGGTCCGGCGGCGCTATCCGCCGGACCTGACCAATTTTCCTTCGAAAAAGGAACTGCCTGATGGATTGGCTTGAAAACATGCGTCGCAGTTTTCTCGACTGGCATGCCATGGCCGAAGTGCTGCCGATAATGATAACAGTCGGGTTGAAGAACACCCTCATTCTGGCCGCGGCCTCCACGGTGCTGGGCGTCATCCTGGGCATGGTGCTTGCCGTTATGGGGATTTCGCGCTCGCGCTGGCTGCGCATTCCCGCCCGCATTTACACCGACATCTTCCGCGGCCTGCCGGCCATCGTCACCATTCTGCTGATCGGCCAGGGCTTTGCCCGTATCGGACGCGAGATTTTCGGGCCATCGCCCTATCCATTGGGCATTCTGGCTCTCAGCCTGATCGCCGGCGCCTATATCGGCGAGATCTTTCGCTCCGGCATTCAAAGCGTCGAGCAGGGACAGATGGAAGCCTGCCGGGCGCTCAGCATGAGCTATCGCCAGGGCATGCGTCTTATCGTGATCCCACAGGGTGTCCGCAGGGTTCTGCCAGCCCTGGTCAATCAGTTCATCGGCAATGTGAAAGACTCCAGTCTTGTCTATTTTCTCGGTCTCCTGGCCTCCGAGCGCGAGATTTTTCGTGTCGGTCAGGATCAAGCCGTGGTTACCGGAAATCTGTCGCCGCTGCTTCTGGCCGGCGCGTTTTATCTGATAATCACAGTGCCGCTCACCCACACGGTCAACTATATCGACGTACGCCTGCGCACCGGCAAAAAACGTCCTTCAGCCGCGACAAGTGGTTTGCAGGAGGTCAGCGAACTGGACAGCGCAAATGAGACCGCAAGCCGCACGCGCTTTGATGGCGGCAGCCTTGAGGTGCGCGATCTCGATATGGCTTATGGCGATTTTGCGGTGCTGAAGGGCGTCAACCTCACCGTTTCGCCCGGCAGCGTTACCTGCGTCATCGGCCCGTCGGGTTCAGGCAAATCGACCCTGCTTCGTTGCCTGAACCGTCTGGTCGAAATCAAGAGCGGCGACGTCCTTCTGGATGGAGAAAGCACGCTGGCAATGAAGCCTGAGCAGCTTCGCAGACGTATCGGCATGGTGTTCCAGCATTTCAATCTGTTTCCCGACCACTCCGCACTTGAAAACGTCATGCTGGCGCTTACCAAGATCAAGGGTTTGGCAAAGGCGGACGCCGAGCAGATTGCCAGGACTCGTCTGGCCGATGTCGGCCTTGCCGCGCGTCAGCATCACCGCCCCAACGGGCTTTCCGGCGGTCAGCAGCAGCGCGTCGCCATTGCCCGCGCGCTTGCCATGGAGCCGGAAGTCATCCTGTTCGACGAGGTGACGAGCGCGCTCGATCCGGAACTGGTGAAGGGCGTCCTGAACCTCATGGCCAGTCTCGCCGAACAGGGCATGACCATGGTCGTGGTGACCCATGAAATGGGCTTCGCCCGCCGCGTCGCCGATCAGGTTGTGTTTATGGATGAAGGAAAGGTGGTGGAAGCCGGTTCGCCGGAAGCCATCTTCGACAATCCGCAAAACCCGCGCCTGCAGCGCTTCCTCGCCGAAGTCCTTTGAAACAGGAGAAGCCAGAATGACGGACAGAACCCTTCGCTGGGGTATTCTCGGCTGCGCGAATATCGCGATCAAGAGTGTCATTCCCGCCATTGAGGCCGGCAAGACCGGTCGTGTTACAGCTATTGCCTCGCGGTCGCTGGCAAGGGCGGAGGCCGCGGCCGCACGATTCAACATTGCCAAGGTCTACGGGGATTACGAGGCCTTGATGGCAGATCCCGATATCGACGCCATCTACAATCCACTGCCCAATCATCTGCATGTCCCGATGACGCTGAAGGCTCTGGAACACGGAAAGCCCGTTCTGTGCGAAAAGCCGGTGGCGCTCGGCGCTGATGGAGCCGCGATGCTGCTTTCAGCGCAGAGGAAATCAGGTCTCCCGGTCGCCGAAGCTTTCATGGTGCGGCACCATCCGCAATGGAACGCCGCGCTGGCGCTGGCAAAGGACGGCCGCATCGGCGAGCCGCGCGCCATTCAGACCATATTTTCGTATTTCCTCGACGATCCCGGCAATGTCCGCAACCAGCGCGATATCGGCGGCGGTGGTCTGCTCGATGTCGGTTGCTATGCCATCAACACGGCCCGCTATCTGTTCGGCGCGGAACCCCTTCGAGTCATCGCGCTTGTCGACAAGGACCCGAAATTCGGCACTGACCGGCTGACAAGCGGTCTTCTCGAGTTTCCCGGCGGACGACAACTCGCCTTTACCTGTTCCACCCAGCTTGCGCTGACCCAGAAGGTGACTGTGCTTGGAACGCGCGGCCGCATCGAAATGCCCGTGCCGTTCAATGCGCCACCTGACATGGCCGCCAGCCTTGTCATCGACGACGGACGCGATCTGACCGGCGGCGGTGCGGAGACGCTCTCGTTTGAACCTGTCGATCAATACGGACTTCAAACCGACGCTTTTGCCAAAGCGGTGCTTTCCGGCACGCCGCTGGAAACCGGACTGGCTGATGCGGTCGCCAATATGAAGGCTATCGACGCTCTCTTCCGCTCTGCCGAGAGCGGTCATTGGGAAACGCCGTGACGCGACACACAATCCTTCGAAAACTGAAAGACGAACGATCATGAAAAAGACTGCCGTTTCTTCCACCGTCATCATTGGCGCAGGCATTTTGGGGGTTTCCACCGGCTTGGAGCTGGCCCGTCGCGGCGTTCGCGTCACCATCGTCAACGACGGCCCTGCCGCCAATGGCGCATCGGGACGCTCGCTCTCCTGGCTGAATTCGTCGCGCATGCGCTCCCAACCCTATCACCGGCTGCGCATGGCGGGTGTGGATCGTTACAGAACGCTTGCCGCCCGCCTGCCTGACGTCGACTGGCTTCGTTTTGACGGCGGCCTGACCTGGGATGAAGACGGGCCGGACAATGCGATCGAGGATGTCTATCAGTATGAGGTCTCGATCGGCTACGATGCCAGATTGCTGACCCCCGATGCGGTGGCCGCCGTAACACCCGGTATCGACGCGGGGGCAATTGCAAAACAGGGCGCGATTTTCAACCCCGGCGAAGGCTGGGTCGACCTGCCGATCCTGATCGGCGTTCTGCTGGAAGAGTTCGCAGCGCTTGGCGGCACGCTCGTTACGGATGAGGGCGCTGCCAAAGTCCTCGTGGAAAATGGACGCGCGACCGGCGCCGTCACCGTCTCGGGCAAGCGTTTCGAGGCCGACGCCGTCGTTCTGGCCACGGGTCCTGCCGTGCCGGCAATGGCGGCTGAAGCCGGACAGACCATTGACGACGGCACGCCGGTGGCACTGCTCATCCAGACGAAGCCGCTGGAACATCCATTGCGCGCCGTGCTCAACACGCCGCGCGTCGCCCTTCGCCCTGCGCCCGGCGGCACGATTTCGCTGGATGCCGACTGGGCCGCAGATGAGGGCGTTACCGTTCGCGAAGATGGAACCTATGAAATAGCGCCAGCCGTCGTGGATGCTCTTCTGGCGGAAGCCTCCAGCGTGATGGCGGGCAACCCGAAGCTCGAAGCCGCCTCTATCGGCGTCGGCGGCAAGCCGATCCCCGGCGACGGTGAACCCGTGATCGGCGCGATGAAGGCGGTTCCCGGCTGCTATGCGGCCTTTAGCCACAGCGGCGCAACGATTGGCCTGGTCGCGGGCGAATTGCTCTCCTATGAAATTGCAACCGGACGGGAGCATCCGATGCTCGCAGCTTTCCGCCCAGAGCGTTTCAGCGAAGAATAGGGGCCGGCCCTTTCTCAGCCTTCAAAAAAGGGCGGGCAGGGAAGGGGTTCGTATGTGACCTGCGAACGGCATCACCTGCGCCGCCCAAGCTAAACTCGAATACGCCCGAAAGGGGTCGGAACAAGAGCAGTTCAAAACCATTCGAGGACGGACAAGACAGCAGGCCGGGTTTAACGCCCGGCGAGGTTTTCGTAAAGCCAGTCGCTCATCATTCGCAACCTGTCTTCGGTAGGGGTGCAGACTTTCCGGAAAAATCCACCAAGCCGCATGATTTCACATTCCGTTCGGCCTTAACGTGTCTGTGGGAACAAATCTTGTCCTGACCCCGAGATTGGCGGCCGGCAATATCGTCGTCATGGACAATCTGCCGGTCCACAAAGTCGCCTTCGTGCGTGAGGTCATCTAGGCGGCCGGAGCGCGTCTGCTTTTTGTGCCGTCCTACAGCCCTGACTTCAACCCGATCGAGATGGCCTTTTCGAAGCTCGAGGCTACCCTCAATGCCTCTGCCTGCCGGACCGCCGCCGACCTTGGGACAAGATCGGCGAAGCAATCCAGGCTTTCTCCCCGACTGAATGCCAGAATTACTTCGAAGCGGCAGGCTATGAACCTATTTGATCGGGAAATGCTCTAGCACGCGGTTGAAGAAGTCTGACTTCAAATCCGCCAGACGGGTTAGTTATCGCCCTCGATAGGAGCTTTCATGATGAAGAAGAGGATATAATATGGCCCGATTGTATCGACGGTGTGGGTGTGGTCCTGAGCCGTCGCCGTGGCTGTGTGAGTATGGGCCTTGCCACCGCCGTCAGTTAGGATGTTGGTAGCTTGGATATCCCAGTCGCTTTCTCCGGTGGGCTGCGTATTGTTGTAGCTGGTGAACAGCAGGTAGGCGTCGCCAGAGGCATCCTTGACCTTTGCTCTCTTGTTCGTGGTCATATAAAGGCTGGAGCTGCCCGTCAGGTTTCCTGACAGGGGCGGCAACTGGTCTGAAGTGAGCGTGGTCCCGTTCACATCGACCGTTATGGCCGAAGAATCAGGCGATGTGGTTGCCTGGCAGGAGCGCTGCGCAGATCCGGAGCCGCTGGCCGGGTTCTGGGATTTGACGCTCACATCGTCGAGCGTGGATGCACCAAGAATAAACCGGTTGCGCAGGTCCGGCGTTCCATTGGTGCCGTCGCAAATAAACCAGCCGGCGGGAACCGCGGTCCCGCAAAAAGCGACGATGCTATAGGGCGGAATGGATGTTGGTGTAACTGTCATGATCTCTTCCTTCGTTCCACATGTTGATACTGTATGCTGTCTCTCACGTCCGCTTTTGAAGCAGTTTGATCTTCGGCTGCGTATTGGGCGCCGTTACCGTTTGCCGGGAGCCGGAGAGGCAGTCGCTTCAAAGGAGGGCGACGGCGCAGTACGTCACCGCTTCCCCCACCGTCATTGCAGTGCGGAAGATCTGGATTTTTCCCGCAAAATGCCCGCAGAACCGGTATCGGGTTGCCAGCCCGGATGTATTATCTTGCTGCCGAATACAATTTTAAGTTGTATAGTATTTTGAAGACAGTTGCAATAGAAATCCGGCCACATCTCGCAGCAGAAGACTTGTGCCCTTGTAGAATTTCCCGCGTCTATCAGTCACGCAAACGCACAGCGTGGAACGATACTCCTGTGGCGCAACGCCTATCGCGCAGACACCTGCTGCGAGTGGATACAGGTCAAGCAGTGGAACGCTTACCTGAGGCTGCATCGAGGCGAGGCGGTGCGGGGATATCCAGTAAAAAGCCGAGAGGCTGAGTGCCGAACAAAACGCGGTGTCAGGGGGGCAAATTCCGAGACGCATTGAACACGCGAACACCGGACGATGCTCGCTCAGCGTCCGGTGCTCCAAACTGGCGCGGCCGATCTCTCATCCTGGCCGGCAGCATACGGTCGACTTACGACCTCGGCGTAATGGTGACAGAAATGCCCTCCCGATCACCTTGGCTGGAGGATTCCCACGTATAGTCGCAGTTTTCCTGATCACCACTCACCGTGAAATAAGCGCCAGCCACCATATTTGGTGACGTGAAGCGTTGTGCAGTCATGACCAAATACTGCTCGCCTGGCAGTCCTCCCTTGATCGTCAGTGCTATCGAGACATAGGTAGTGAGTGTTTCCTGGATCGCGACCATGCTGTGTTCGTTAGGCGCACTCGTTCCCAGATTGAATATGAATTCAGAGTAACTCGATATCACTACAGATCCTCCGAAGAACAAGGCCCCCTGTGCAATCGGTTGCCCAACGCCGCTGTTGATCCCAGGCATGACTTGCGCGCCGCCAAGATAGTGTGTCGATCCTGCCTGTCCCTCGATCGTAGCCAAGCCGATTGTCGCAATCCCTGAAATGCCGAAATTGCAATTGGCGTCATCCCTCACTTGATAAGGGGCAATCGTTGCTTTCGTACCGAAGTTCATGAAGGTGATGTTGGCTCTGAACGCGCGGAGAGTGCCGTCATATGCTAAAAGCTTGTCCTCGGCGAACACTCGCAACGTCCCGTTGTCGATGTCGTTGTAGAGTATATTCACCGCCCGTTGGTTCGGTTCTCCGGCATCGACATTGCCATTGACAATATCCATCGGGATGGTGAACTGGTCAGGTAACGGACCTTTCGTCCTGTCAAGATTAAGTGTCAATACTCCGTTATCTTCCACAATCACGCCTCCTCGCAAAGCGGCGAAACCCGACGCGGACGAAGAAAGAACGAGTTCACTTTCTCCACGGACGACCGTGTGTCCTTTATAGGTCATTGGAAAAGCGAAGGTTACCTTACCCAAAATCTGGACTTCGGTGGGGTCGTCCGGCGAGTCCTGTATATCCACCTCATACGTTAGGTGCTCGTTCATCGCGTTCGAGAGCCTCACTGCGTTGCCTCTCCGGAGAAGGAAGGCGCCGCCGTTTGGCCCGGCTCGAAATGAAGTGGGCAATTGTTGGTCCGCAGGCGTGCCGGGTGGCCAGCTGTTGGTGCTCGGCTGTTGAATGTAAAAACTGGAAACCTTGATCGTTCCCTCGACAGCCATCGGGCTGTAGTAAAGCCCTTGAAAAAACGCGTCACCATAGTCTTGCCACACCCTCAAGTCGAGAGCATCGACTCTGCTCGACCAGGCGGGGGTATAGGTATTCCAAGCACCAGGCCCGCCCTGGACGGCTCCGCCCCCTGTTGTCCGGTTTTGCAAACCGGCCCAGTAGTACCGGTTGCTTGCGTCGTCCATCGGCATACCCGATGCAGTGTTCTCATCATCTCCCATTGTCCCTCTCCTCTGTAGCGGGGCTTTCTGTGACAGTTGATTTTCTGTTGCCGGTGGGTGGCTGGGCTTTGGGGGCGATCGTGACGATAATATTGATGACATCGCCCTCACCGACAGATTGCCACGTATAGCTGAGATCCCCCCGGTCTCCGCTCACCGTGAAAAGTTGATCTGCCGGAAGCATTGCAGACTGGAACAACACCACCTGAGCTACAGTATATTGGCCGACCAGCCCTCCCGTGACCGTGAGCTTGATTGGGACGGAGGTCCTCACCACGCCTCCGAAAGAAATCATGCTAGAGGTTTTGTCGGCGCCGTTTCCCAGATCGAAAACCCACTCCGCCGCGCCTCTCACTTCGGCATTGCCTGAGAAGTGCAGAACACCAGCGGTTGCAGGCGTGCCTTCGCTGCCTGGGATCCCGGGAATAAGTCGCGCGCCGACAAGGTCGTGCTGCGACATTGGAAGACCGCTTGATCCGAGCGTTCCGAACTGCCCGCGCCCTGAAATGCTGTAGTCGCAAACACGGTTTGCGGGAGGCGTTTGAGGAGCGAGCGTTGCCCGCGTTGCGGCACCATTTACGAAAATATTGACCCCCCATGCGCGGAGTGTGCCTGCATATTTTGCAAGATGATCCCCGATGGAGACAGTCAATGTGTCGTTACCGTTACCGGTATAGACCAGATGCACCGACGTGTTTCTCGGGTTTGTGGCCGGACTGCTTTCGATGTCCATGGGTATGGTAAAATGGTCGGGTAACGGGCCTTTCGTCCTGTCTAGGTCGAAATTCAGCGTCGCGCTGTCTTGCAATCGCACCGTGCTGTTCAAACTGGCGAACCCGGAGGCATCAGACACAGACAGGGTGAAGAAGCTCTCTCCGGTTATGCTTGTTGTTCCTGGATAGGTCATCGGAACAAAGAATGCGAAATCTCCCGTGAGCTCGACATTGGTGGCCAGATTGTTGGGGGTTGCTATGTTCACGCGAAACTCGGCAAAAGCCTGCATCGTGTTCTTGAACTTGATGGACGAGGCCTTGCTACTCGGTATCTGCAAGACACCGCCATCAGCCGTAAATGAGGTGAAGTGCTGCTGGCCAGCCGGCGTACCGGGCGGCCAGCCGTTGGTGGTCGGTTGCTGAATGTCGAGGCCGCCAATTTTGACCGTGCCCTTGACAGCCATCGGACTGTAGTAGGCCCCCCCAAAGACGGCGACACCATATTGGCGCCAGGGCGCCAAGGTTGTCTCATCGGGACTGGGTGACCAGGCTGGGGTGGTCGTATCCCAGGTTCCCGGTCCGCCTCGCAGGCCTCCACCCGCAGCCGTCCGGGTTGGCGGACCGCTCCAGTAGTACCGGTTGTCCCTCGTATCGTCGGTCGGGCGCGTGTCACGATTCATTCGCTGTCTTCGCCTCCGAGGTCGGCTGGCGGAACCATCTTTTCCGATATCGTTAATTTAACGAGAGATGCGGGTCCGCTGGTGTCGATAGATACATTATAATCTTTTGAATTATCGTTCCCGACAACCGTGAATGCTCCGTATTCATCACCTTCGATATAAATATAGTAAGATTTAATTATTAAATATGTACCAACAGTATTTCCATATACACTAATCTCAACAGGACCGTCATCGTTATTTATGTATAGAGCATTATCGACAAGGACATAGTCGTAGTTCATTCCGTCCATGAATCCGTTAGACGTCCCTCGCGCTCCAATATCGATGAAGATATTTGAATCATTGTCCAGATGCAGATTGCCGTTGAAAGCGACATAACCCAGCGACAACTGGTCCGTAGGCGCACCAGGACTCAGAATAGAATTGGCCAGATTGTGACGCGATACATCAGTCCCGACCGTACCCGTACCGCTGAGCTGAAACGAATACTCGCCCTCTTCGCCTGGCGGACGAACGCTGATTGTGGCGGGTACAGTCGCATTGTTTTGCATGTTGAGTGCGCAATCATCAACGAACAAAGAGCCGCTATTTCGCTCGAACTGGTCGCCGACGTTAACAAGGGGCAGCGTTTGTGGGTTAGAAAAGCAAGCCAGAATGATCTCCGGCGACGGGCCTGCCGGCAAATTCGCCGTCGCAATCGTCATCGGCGTGAAGGGAAAAGGGTCGCCGTTTTCCGTTTGCGTGATGGTCATCGCCAGCTTACTCTCGCTTTCCAATATCATGCCTCCGGCCATGGCCGGAAAGATGCCGGTTGTTTCATCTGTATTCAGGGCGAGCCCAGCACCGGAGTCGACCACGGTTGGGCCGCGATAGCTCTTCTGCCCGTCGAATCTGACGTAGCCACTTTTGATTTCCACGGTTGAAGGGTCTCTCGCAAAGAAACCGTTCGGGGCATCCTTGATGTCCACTACGAAGACGGTGTACTCTGTTTCATCATTCCTGCTGTCGATCACGATGTTACCACCGCGCGGGATCAAAAAGGATCCTCCACCATCGGATCCGGGAGGAACGGCGAAGGTGGTGCCATCATTTGCCGGACTCCCCACCGGCCAGCCGAGCGACGGCAGTTGGATTTCAAATCCGCTAACATGAATGTCGGTGTTGAGGGTCATTCTGCTGTAATATTGGCCGCCGAAGACGGCGACGGCGCCGTTCGACGGCCAAGCCCGCGCCGCCGTAGGGTTCGATGAATTCGCCCACAGAGGGCGCGTCAGGTCCCAGCTGCCCGAACCTCCGACCCAAGGACTCGTGGCCGGGTTGTTCGAAGCGCCGTTCCAGTAATACTTCGACCATGTCGTTGTCAGCGTATCGGGCTCTGCCGACTGGGCATGACCAGTCTCCGGCAGCATTGCAAGGCCGCAGGCCATCAGGACCGCCAAGGCTGGAACCGCTTCGCGCTTTCCGTCCAACACGCGCCCGTCGGAGCGCCCCGGCGCTTCATTTCGGCGCCGACGATGAGGCCGCCCGCTCTTTTTCCGGGGTTGTGCAAAAAAACGACCCTTCACTATGTTGAGATGCTCCATTGCCCGAAATTCGGCTGAGAGCGGTCGCGCCGCGACTGCGCCGTCGGGCGCCGTCGTCTGACTAACCTGCATATGCAGCCTTTCACTCGGCCTGCGCGCTCTCCGACCATGTCGACTGTCCGGCGCGTCATCCGTCAGCGCATTCGCTGTATGGCACTGAACTTCCATGGCTTGCTCCCTCCGCCGGATTCGTCTTCGGCAATCTAGTTTTGAGTAATAGTAATCTTAACCACCTTATTGGGACCGCTGTCGTCTACGAAAGTTGTATATCTATAGCGTGAGTCTGAACCTTGTACCAAGAATGCAGGCTTACTCTGGTCGTTTATATTAATATATTCTGACTGCATTATGGCATAAGTTCCGACATAAGCTCCATTTACACTTATTTTTACGGGTCCATTATCGTTTTTTATATTAATTGCATTGTCGATGGCGACATAATCGAAGTTCATTCCATCCATGAAACCGTTTGACGTCCCGGGGGGAGCGATATCGATGTTGATCAGTGAGCCATCATCCAGAAGAAGATCGCCGTTGAAGAGAAGGTAGCCAGGCTCTCCTTGGTTAAAGAGTGAGGTGTTAGCCGGGCTGGGCGGGCCTGGACTCAGAATCGACTGCGCCAGATTGTGACGTGACGCATCCAGCCCGACAGTGCCCGTGCCGGCCAGTGTGAAAATCGCGGACCGCGGGCCGCCGGCTTCCTGCGCGGCGACAATGGTCGCTGGCACCGTTGCTGTACCCTGCAGATTGAGGACGCACTTATTGACTGTTAATTCGCCAAGGTATTGTTTGAGGTTGTCGACAATGTTGACTACAGGCAGCAGAAGTGATCCTGCGGCACAGACGAACGCGGCCTGCGCCTCGTCGTCGTCTCCCGGCGGATCTTCCCCGACGACCGAAATCGGTAGCGTGAATGGATAGGGATAGCCCTGCTCCGACTCCAGGAACTGGATCAGGAGCGCGGATCTGCCCTTCAGTGTCACGCCTCCAGCCAAGGCCGGAAAGGTCCCGCTCGTGGCGTCCGGAACCAGAGTAAGAAGGGCGCCTGGATCGACCACGGTATGACCGAGATAGCTCTTTCGCCCTTGAAACCTGACCTCGCCGCGCTTGATTTCCACGGTTGATGGCGCTGGCGGAAAGAAGCCTTCCATGGCGGCATCCGCGATATCCACGCTGAAAACGGTTTCTCTCGGATGCTCATTCGTGCTGTCTATTACCAAGTTACTCCCGCGCGGGATTATGAAAGACCCACCGCTTGTGGAAGTGGCCGGGGCGAAGGTGGTGCCGTCAAAATCTCCTGCTGGATTTCCCTCCGGCCAGCCAAGCGACGGGAGCTGGATCTCGAAACCGGAGACATGAATATCGGTTGCCAGCGTCATTCTGCTATAATATTGGCCGCCGAAGACGGCGATGGCGCCGTTCGACGGCCAAGCCCGCGCCGCCGTGGGGTCAGGCGAATTCGCCCACAGGAGGCGCGTCAGGTCCCAGCTGCCCGAGCCGCCGACCCAGGGGCTCGTGGCCGGATTGCTTGAGGCGCCGTTCCAGTAATACCGTGACCATGTCGTTGCCAGCGTTTCCGGCTGTGCCGTCTGGGCATGTCCAACCTCCGGCAGCATTGCAAGGCCACATGCGAACAATGCCGCCACGGTGGTAAGGGTCGGCAAGTTTCCATGGCATGCGCTCCAACCGAAGCGCGCATGCCCCTCGCGACAGAGCACGGGCATTTCATCTTTTTGAGCCCGCATGTCCGCGGCCGCGGATCTCACACCGGCTTGGGTCGCAATACCCCCGGACGCCTTGTTGTTGTGGCGACGAAAAACCATCCTGCATTGCTCCGAAAATTTACTCTTTGGCATCGTCAACTCCCACGGTTGGTTGACGCAGGGCGTTTTCTGGTATGCCCCGGTTTTGCCGTCCGCACGAAACGACAGATGTGCGTCGGCGTGCATGTTCAAGGCGACTTCGCTGAAATATTAAGATTCACATATGTATAATCACCCGAAACGGACGTTTTTATCGTGTAGTTCAGTGTTCCATTACTTCCGTTTGCTATGAAACTGTTGTCGAGTGAGCCGGAAGGCGTAATTTTCTTTGCCTTCATAAGCGTATAGTCTCCTAGGATGTCACCTTTGATTTTGACTGTCGCTGTGCCATAGATCGACAGGCTGTCGTTGAACATGATGAAGTCATTGTTGGTCGTGACCAGCGGATCAGTATTCGGATAGCCATTGCTTGCTGCCGCCGTGCCGACGTCGAACACTAGGGCGGAGTTGCTGTCGACCCCGACGTCTCCGTTGAAAACCAGATAGCCGAGCAGGCCCGGGGTCAGGTCCGGATATTCAGCTGGGACCGGAAGGCCGGGACTGATCGTTGCCTTCGCGGCCTGATGGGTTGAGTTCGACATTCCGATGGTACCGCTGCCGGCAAGCGTGAATAGCGGGACGCCGTCAGATTGGGGTGTGTTATAGGACTGGACGGTCGAAAGCAGGGTGTCGCCTTCAAGATTGATCAGGCAGTTCTGGAGGTAAAGAATGCCGCCAAACTTCGACAGTTGGTCCTCGATATTGACCTGGGCATTGCCGACCGTCTTTGAGGCGCAACTGATCGAGACGGCAGCTCTTCTTGTCGCGGTTCCGGCAGTATCTGCGACAACCGAGGTCATGAAGGGGAAGGGATAGGAAAATCCGCCATAGCTGTCATCAAGTTGAAGGCCCAGAGCCCCGAGGCTCTCGATCCTTACGCCGCCGGCGAGGACGGGAAACTCTCCCGTTGTCTTATCCGAAATCAGTTGAAGCCTGCCGAGCGGGTGCAGCACCGTTTCCCCCGTATAGCTCTTGTGACCGGCGAAAATGGCGTTTCCGGTGATTTCCAGCCTGGATGGCAAAGCAGGAAAGAAACCCGACGGCCTTTCATCCTGAATATCGAGAGAAAAGGTTGGTATATGGCTTGTCGACGCATCGGTGTTGTTGATCGTGACCGCGCTGAGCAGGCTCGATTGCCTTGGCAGCACGAAATAGCCGAGACCGGGCTTGATCGCCGTAAATGATGTGCTGGCCGTCGAGGGGCTGTCTGGTGCAGGACCAGCCGAAGGCTGCTGAATCTCAAGACCAGAGAGTGTGATGCCGGTTTTGACCGTCATCGGGCTGTAGTAATATCCGCCGAAAACAGCAAATGCACCGTTCTGCGGCCACGTTCCGGCAGACGCAGCGGTGTCACTGGTTGCCCAATCCGGGCTGACCAGATCCCAGTCGCCAGGTCCGCCTTGCCATTTTCCGCCCGCCGGATTCGGAGAATATCCATTCCAGTAATAGCGCTGGAGTGATGCCTCTTCCACAAGTTGGTTCGGCTGATCAGCGGCGAGCGCCGCACCCTGCATCGCCGCAACCGTGGCAAGGGCATAACCCGCGCCCCGCCAAGGCGACCGACCGGCACTTCTCAACGCCTGGCTACATGGCGACGCGGCCTCTTTCGTTTTATGTCGTCCAGTTCCGCGTTCAATATCGTACGCCGCGTCTACAGGATTTGTTGCGGCTGCCAGCAAAAGCCGAGTTTTCATCATTTTTACATCCTATGGTTGCATAATAACCCCTGTATTGCTGCTCGGAACACAACTCCTGCCCCGGATTACGCAGCCATGACTATCGAATTATTGAATATAAAGATATTGATTCATTTACGTCTTCGGAGAAATATTAAGTTTTGCGTATGTATATCCGCCAGTTTGAGATGTTGTTACTGTATAATCCATATCGTCATTGTTTCCATGTACGCTAAACGGATTATCGACAAAATTGACTGTTGAGATCGAACCTGCCTTTATCAGCGTATAGTCACCAACCTGGTCTCCATATATCGTGAGTTGCAGTTTGTCCTCAATTACATCCAAATCATCGTTGAAAACGATAACATCGTTATTTGCTGTCATCAGCGGATCATTGCCCGGAAGACCATTGCCGGGGCCTGTCGTTCCGACGTCGAATACCAGCAGCGTGTCCTTATCGACGCCAGCGTTGCCATTGAAAATCAGATAGCCCGGAACGGCGGGAACCGCAGCTGGATCTATGCTGGATGTCGGCACCCCGGGGCTGATGGTCGCGTGATAAAGATCGTGACTCGACGTCGCTGTTCCGAACGTACCGGTTCCGCTGAGAGTGGGCCCCTCCTCGTCGACACTACCTTGTTGGTTGGCGACAAACCTGATTGAGGCGGACACCGTGTCGCCGTTCAAGACGAGATTGCATGCTTTGATTTTCAAGGAGCCGTAAAACTCCGAGAGCCTCCCCGCAGGAAGGACCTCTTCCATGTCGACATTGCGCGATGTGCAGCCCATGTTGACTGTTGGAGCGCTCGTGCCATCCGCAGCGTCACCGAAAACGCGGGTCTGAAATGTATAGGGAAAGGAAAAGTCACCCTTGCTGTCATCGAAAGTTACATACAGCGTTCCATTGGGTTCCACTTTCACGCCGCCAATCAGAGTTGGCAAGATGCCCAACTGGTCATCCGGAGTGAGCCAAAGGGTGGCGAAGGCATTGATTGTAGTGCGACCAACGTAGCTCTTTTGCCCGACAAAATTAACAGGTCCCGATATCGACAGAGTAGCGGGCCCGTTGGAGGGGCGGTTGAAAGGCTGGTCCGCGATGTCGACAGCGAAGAAAGGAATGCGTACGGCGTTTTGGTCTCTGCTCGTGATCATTACATTGAAGGGGGTTCCCATTTTGCTCGGGAGTTCGATACGCCCCCCTCCGGGTGTGTTCATTGTAAAAGAGGTGCCTTCACTCGACGAGCTACCTGGAGCCCCGCCCAAGGTCGGCCTTTCGATGGTGATGCCTGACACGACAATGGTGCCATCAATCCGCATCTGGCTGTAATAGTTGCCGCCGAAGACGGCGACCGCGCCATGCGCCGGCCATGGCACGGCGGCCCCTCCATCGCGGGAAGTCATCCAGGAAACGCTGGTCGTATTCCATACCCCAGGTCCTCCCCTCCAGAGAGGGCCTGCCGGGTTGTTAGCCGTGCCATTCCAGTAGAAGGGCTGCAACGATACCTCCATTGTCGGCGCCTCATGAGAATCCAGTGGGCTGGCCACACTCTGCGGCTCGGCGGCTGCACCGTAGGAAGCGGCGGCGAGAACGGAGAGAGCCCCGATCAGACCGATCTTGAGCGAACGAGCAGGGCTATTTCGCCTTCCTGCGAGCCGCGAAGACGCTCTGCCCATCTGTCTCGATGCCGTTGCAGACGGCGAGCCGTTCTCCGTTTCGCTTGGAGTTGAGTGGCAAGGGCAAGCTTCAGTTGCGGCGCTGATATTCATTGGTCGTTCTCCCAATTCTACAGGCACTCCAGACAACCGCTTCTCGGCGGATGCGCCATTGAAAGAGATTTGTCGTTTCAATGCAGGTCAGTCCGATCCCGTACCGGCAGCTTCGCCCGTGGGCGAAATGGCTACCTGCCGCCGGTCCCGGGACCAGACGTTTTATTTTGCATGAAGCGTCACCACGCCGTCCTTTGCGTCGACGGTGTAGTAGTTGGTGTCGTTCTGAAAGTTGGTCGGCTCGACATCAGTATGTGTCGTATCGGGATCTGGACCAGTGTATTGCATGATGACATAGTCCCCTTTGTCAGGCTGGCCCAACGAGGCGATGCGGATCTTGGTTGCCAGCGAGTTGATCCCGCCATGCACCAGGATCTTGTCGTTGTCGGCTGAATCTGGCCGCGTTATCCCGAACAATAGGGTTGAATCCGGGGATAATACGAGATTGCCCCGAATCTGCATGGTGCCGAAGTCCGGCCCTGCCTGCTCGGTGTCATTGCCTGGAGAAAGAACCCCTTCGTTGACATACACATTCCTTTCAAATCCGCCGAGCATGCCTGTACCTGACACGGTAGCCCCGACCTGCTGACCTGACAGCCCGCTCAACTTCTTACCGATCTCGATTTCGCCTGCGATTTGACTCGTCAGGCTGAGATCGGCATCGATCGCTGTCACGCCTTGGAATCCCGAGAGATCCCCGGTGACGACGTAGCTGCCTCTGCCGCCGAAAGTGACATTCGCCGTTTCGTCGTCGCTTGTGACTATTTGGGTAAAGTTGAGCGACTTCGCGCCAGGAGCATTGATCTGAAGGGAGGCATCCTTCTTCAAATGTATATGCCTTGACTGGAGCGTGGAGCTGTATCCGGCACCACCGAGAACCAGACCGGTCCCTTCAGCAATAGAGGTGTCGCCGAGATACGTCTTGTCGTTGTTGAAAATCAGAGTCCCGCCACCGGTAACGAGAAGGGTAGCGGGATTGAAATAGGGGCCAGCTCGAAAACTCTCGATATCGACGTTGATCTGTGCAGCCTGCGTCGGATTCACGGCGATGGTGGATGTAGAGCCCCTCGCTCTTGTGGACAGGGCCGGGTTGCCACTGTTTTCGGCGGTGGGGCCAACGATGACGTAGTCGGAGACGTCGAACGACAGGTTTTTGAAAGTAATAGGTTCGGCCAGGGTGACATTGCCTCCGGTTGTACCGAAATGCGCCCAACTCTTGGTTTCATCCCATTGGCTTACCAAGGTGGAGCAGTGGTTGGTCCAGTTGGTCAGCTGGGTGTTCCACGTGCCATCTCCGCCTTTCGGATATCCCCCAGTGTTTGGCTTTTCGTCCGTACCATTCCAGTAGATGGACTCCGCATCCGTCGTTTGAATGTTCTCCTGCTCAAGCCCGCAGCCAGCCGCCAGTGCATCGGATGCCGCAAGGCCGCCTGTCAGAGCCAGAGCAGCGACGGCACTGGTTAACGCCCGCCGAAAATGTGGATGCAAAGAAAATTCTTGGTGTTTTCCAATCATGACCTACTCCTGTTCGCTTTTTAGTTTATTATTAATATAGCAAACTAAAAATGTATGGATTTATATAATATAGAATTCATTTTACTTAAATTATTAAGTAATTATACCTGACACCCTTTTGCTTTTGCTATTTTATTTCCCAGCCAGATGGCGGCCTTAATCGCAAGTTTCCTTAAAGGTCTCTTCGTGATTGCAAGCAATCCCTGCAAAACACTACGGGCAACAACCCATGCGTCGCAGTAATTTACTTTCAATAATTCGAAGTCTATCATGTCCAGACCGATTTCTTCTAGAATTTCTTCTAGAATTTCCAGAAGCTCGTCTTCACTTGCGTCGGCAATTTCGCTTCCAAACTCTATATAATCTTCCACGACACTATCCTCAATTGTTTAAACTTACTCGAATACAACCTATGATAGGCATAAGTTATAATATTGCAACCGATTTTTTGGCGAATGGTATACAAGTGAGGGAGAGTCCTATCGAATCCCTCTTGGTCAGCTCGATGTTCACGGGGTCGGAACAAGATCAGCGCGAAACCGTACGCTAAGGCCGAACGGAGCGTGAACTATCGTCCCGGACTCTCATTATGGTCTGACAAAAGGTCCCGAATTGCCGGGCGATGGCGGAAACGCTCAGTTCGTTTGCCAGATCCTCCCGCACAACCTGCTTCTGTTCCTCGCTGAATATCGAGTGCCTTCCGAGGGACTTGCCTTCGGATTTTGCGCGCCTGAGGCCGGATTGGATGTGTTCGATAAGCAGATCGCGTTCGAATTGCGCAACGGCGTTGAGGACCTGCGTGGTCATCGTGCCGGAGGAACTTGTGAGATCGGCACCACCCAGGGCGAGACAGTAGACCTTCACGCCCATTTTCGAGAGCGTCTGGACGGTGGTGCTGACGTCGATCGCATCACGGCCGAGCCGATCGAGTTCGGTGACAGAGAGAATGTCGCCCGATTCCACATGGTCCATGAGTTTGGAAAAGCTACGCAATGGCAGTGCTGCCGGAAACAGTCTCAGTGACGATCCGGCGCGGCTCGACCTGAAACCCGGCCGCCTGGATTTCCTGAATCTGGTTTTCGGTGGTCTAGCCGGTGGTCGAGTGCATAGGCAAAGGTGCGTGGCATGGGGGTCAACTTCGTCCGAATAGGCTGTCCGAGATATCTCTACTGTTCGAAACTGCCGGAGCTGGTCGAGCTGGTGATGGCAAAACTGCTGGTGTCGGCCGGGATGGTGGCGAAAAGCCTCGACATGACGCCGTAGGCGGCGCGGCTTGGGGCTCGGTCTGCGCGAGATGACGGGGAGGGGGAGGTTTCGGGCAGGGGGGCTATGAAAGAGCGTTCCGATCAAAAACCGGGAAGAATTGCAGTCCACATTGCGAATGACCAACTGACCTCTGCTATGTCCAACCCTCTGAGGATCTTAAGAAGAAAAAATGAGTTTGAAGTCGGGGCAACCGCAACCGGGCGGTCAATACGGTAAGTGGAGATTGATGAAACATATCGATGGCGGAGGGAACGCCGACGTGTGGATCGTTCGTGACCCTGAAAGTCGAGCCGTCGCGGCGATAAAGATACTCCATGATCTTTGGAAGGAGCCCCTTTCCAGATTCCGCAACGAGATCACGGCTCTGCGGGAACTTGGTAACCTGGAAGGGATCATCCTGATTTTGGATTCCGAATTCCCGGAAGGAAAAGGTTCTCGTCCCTGGTATGCCATGCCGGTGGCCGAAACCAGCGTGGTATTTCCAGAAACGCCGATGCAAAGTCGATCGTCGCCGAACTTGTGCGTCTAGGTGAGACCCTTGCGGTGCTTCACGCAAAGAAATATGCGCACCGCGAAATAAAACCGCAGAACCTCCTGGCCTTGGACGGACGGCTGTGTTTCTCAGATTTCGGTCTCGCCAAATATCCAGACTTGACTCCTGGGCCGCGTTCCTGCGGCTAGCCGAGACGCCCCCATGGGCGAGGCCATGTTCTTCAGCATGTCTTCATCGAAGTTCTTGAATTCAAGCTGGAATTTCGTGGCGACCGGACCCGGCGCCACCTGATTGACACAGATTCCCGGTCGAGCAGTTCCAGCGCCAAGGCCCGCGTGTAGCTAACAATCGCGCCCTTCACTATGTTTATATCCTTGAACTGAATGGTCACGGCCAACGTCGCGCTGTGTTCGCAGGTCGCGATGAGCATAGATATGCAAGGGATAGTCAGGCTTTCAGAGGTTTCGCCATGATGATGGAGGGCAGGCGGGCGATCTCTTCAAAGCCCAGCTTTCGGTAGAATGCGGTTACCGCCTCGTTTTCATGGTTGACGCCCAGGTGCACGCCGGTGGCGCCGGCTTTTGAAAGCAGTGCGAGCAGAGAATTGAGAAGCTGCGACCCGAGCCCGCCGCCCTGCGCCTCGGGCAGGAGGTTGATATGCAGGTGCGCTGGATAATGCTTGGCTATCTCGGCAGGCACGCGTTCAGGCTTCTCGATATAACCGAAAACGTAGCGGTCATCCGCCGTGACCGGTTGGTTGGCAGACAAATCCTCGCGGACCTGCGGCCACCAGTGATGCTCCAGCTTGCGGGCGAAAGCGGCCGTGTCCGCTGTTCCAACGGCGTATCCCACCACTTTCTTCTTCTTTGTCAGAACAAGAGCATGCTCGGCCTCAAGCGTGAAATAGGGCAGGGCCCAGAGCAGGGCCGGATAGTCTGCTCGGCTGAAGCGATGCCTCCCGTCCGCACCCTTGTCAGCTGTCCGGACGCAAATGTCGATGATCGCATCCCGGTCTTCCGGACGCGCCTTTCTGATAGCAAAATCGCTCATGATGTGGCGTTCATCGGCTGGAAGCGGGCATGCGCAGTGCAGCGTCGAAACGCGTCCAGCTGTCTGCCAGCTCTATAAGTTTTCGCTCGCGGCGGGCCTCGTCGATCTTGATGGCCGTGAGGCCGGCCTCGAGCGCATCGATGATGCCGACCGGCAGCGGTTCGCCTTCGCGCAGGTTGCGGGTAATATCGGCGGCCATCTGATCGTCGGCGCCGTAGTGATCCTCTTCCACCCCCGAATAGCGTTTTTCGACCAGCAATTCGCCGGATGCTGCATCGTGAACAGCGAAATTGTTGCGCACGAAATCGCCTTCCGCCATGCCTTTCGAGCCGATCACGCAGAACCGGCGGAACTGGTTGGGGACGTTGAGATTGGCGTGAAACGCCATCGTCGCTCCATTCTCATACTCGATCAGCGCAGTCTGGTAGTCGACTATGTCGGCATCGCTGTCGAAGACGCGCTCGGTGGCATTCCAGCCGCTCGGCTTGCGGTAATATTGTTCGCGCTCCGCATTCGACATCACCGCCGGTGCATTGTCGGGCACGAAGGATTTACGGCCGCCGAAGCTCGAAACGGCTGACGGCCTTGCTCCGACCACACTCGCATAGAGATCGATGTCGTGGCAGCACTTTTCCAGAATATAGGGACCGGCATAGCGCCGGTAGCGCCGCCAGTCGCGCATGAAGAAGGCGCCGTGATAGGGCGCGATATGCTCCGAGGCCTCGATCGACACAACATTGCCGATCCGCCCGTCCGACTGTGCCTGTCTCAGATCGCGGTAGAGGTCCGAATAGCGCAGCACCAGACCGACCAGAACCCGGTCCGCGCCATATTCGCCTAGAAGAGAAGCCATGTCGAATGTCTGCTGCTCGTCAATGACCACCGGCTTTTCGGTGAACACCTTTACCCCGTGGCGAAGACCGGAATGGATATGGTCGAGATGGAAGGCATTGGGAGAGCCGACCATCAACAGGTCGGGCGTGACGGCCTTCATCATCTCATCGATGGTTTCAAAACGCTGGCCTGTGGGGAGCCCGGCCTGTTCGACCTCGTGAAGCCCGGCAGGGGCGGGGTCAACAAGCCCAACGATCGCGAGGTCGGGATTGGCCTTCAGGAAGGATTTCAGGACATTGGCCATTCGGTAGCCAAGGCCGGCAACAGCAACTTTCATGAAAAATACCTTTGTAACCGGGCGCAGGGGCAGCATCCCGGCAAAAACTCATCCCGCGACGCGGTCGAAGCGGATTTCGGGGTCGACGGCGTCCTTGCGGCCGCGCATCAAAGACAGGCGTCGGAAGTCGGGACTGCCGTGGGCAATGATCGGCAGCATGGCCGCGCCCACGGCCGAGGCGCTTGCGCCCAGGCTTGCGAGTCTGAGGCGCGGTCCCTCGCGGTTCTTGCGGGCGGCAACAGACGGCAATAGCGGGTAACAGCGATCGACCAGCGACAATAGTAGCGATGTCGGGAAACTGCCGCCGACGAAGATCGCCTGCGGATCGAACATGTTCTCGATCATCGCGACAAGCTGGCGAAGTCGCTGGCTGTTGAGTTCCAGCCAGCGCATCAGTCCGCCATCGCGTTCATGATAGAGCCGCTCCAGCGCGTCGGGCTGTTCCAGCGCTGCCGTGTCACACCCGATCATGATCGCCAGTTCGTCCACCGAGAACGGCGTAGCGGAGGCCGTTTCCGGTGGTTTGAGATCGGCGGGCCAGCTCAACAGTCCAATCTCGCCGGCATTGCTGAAGGCGCCCTGAAA
Source organism: Martelella sp. FOR1707 (assembly GCF_053484265.1). NCBI lineage: Bacteria > Pseudomonadati > Pseudomonadota > Alphaproteobacteria > Hyphomicrobiales > Aurantimonadaceae > Martelella > Martelella sp. FOR1707. The sequence continues at coordinate 808,237 of NZ_JBAKFP010000001.1, forward strand.
GGGTAGCCCGTCGATAATGATGCCGGCGCCGAGCCCATGGCCGACGAAGACATACACGAAATGGGACAGTGCCGATGCATCGCCCGCCTGCAACTCGGCAATCGCGGCGGCGGTCGCATCATTCTCGACAATCACCGGAAGGCCGCAGGCGGCTTCCAGCGCATCTGCAACATCGATATGACTCCATTCCTGCCAACCAGGCGAGCCGACATATTGTTCGTAATCGGCTTCCTGCAGTGTTGGCATGGCTATGCCCACACCCCAGGCCGGAACATCGGGGCATTCGCCGGTCAATTGCGAGACCAGAGTGGCCATGCCTTTCACGCTGGCATCAGGATCGCGCCAGTTGAGCCGGGTGGAGGCGCGGGCCACTTCCCGTGCGGACAGATCGCAGGCAACGCCGATCAGTTCGTCCCGGTCGAGGTGAAGGCCTATCGAACATCCGGCATGACTTGCGATTGCCAGAATTTTCTGCGGCGCGCCGCGGCTGCCATCGGGGCGGCTCTCCTCGCGCAGCAGGCCACGCTCCTGCAATTCACGTGTGATGTTGGAGATCGTCTGCGATTGCAACCCGGTCAGCGAAACCAGCTCGCCGCGGCTCGTCTCTCCCCTTGTGCGGATGAGATCGAAGACGAGGCGCCGATTGTAGCGCCCCGAATAGGCGTGATTGTTTCCCGTGACTGACACCGAAGCTCCGATTTAATCAATTTAATGTAATTAATAACACCCTAAACATATGGGCTAGTCAACCACATTCAACGTTCCTGTCTGCTTCAGCGGTCGAATCTCGGTTTACACGGCGATATTTTTCCCATTTAATAGATTTATTATTCTGCATCAGACAAGGGAACAACAATGAACAGATATATCGCAGCGACAGCGGCCGCAGTGGCCATCATGGTCGCGACTAGCGCCGCCGCAGCCAACCTCGTGGTCTACACCTCCCATGGCGAGACGACGTCCGGCCCGATCCTCGACGCCTTCAAGGAGGCGCATCCCGATATCGACGTTACCATCGTTCGCGGCGGCACGGGCGAAGTGGTGGAGCGCCTGCGCGCCGAATCCGGCAATCCGACGGCCGACATTCTGTGGGGCGGCCCGACGCAGACATTTGAAGAGAATGCGTCGCTGTTCCAGCCATATGAGAGCGCCACGGACGCCGACATGGTCACGCTCGATCCCAGCCACATCTGGCATCCCTACACCGTGCTGCTGCAGCCGATCATCGTCAGCACCAAGCGCGTTTCGGCCGAGGATATGCCGAAAACCCAGGATGACCTCGTCTCCGACACCTGGCAGGGCATTGGCGGACTGATCATTCCGGACCCGTCCAAATCCGGAACCGGTTATACCATCCTGTCGGCGCTTGCCGGTGACAAGGGCTGGGATTTTATCGCCGAGCTTTCGGCGGGCGCCCGCATCGCGCCAGGTTCCGACGACGCCTTCAATGCTGTTCGCGATGGCGAGGTGGCGGTTGGCTGGATCAACGAGGATCTGGGCGCCAAGTGGAAGGCCGAGGGCCTGCCGATCGAGGTGATCTATCCGACCGACGCCGTAACCGGTCAGGTCGATGCCCAGGCGATCGTCGCCGGCGCGCCTCATGTCGACGAAGCCAAGGCCTTTATCGATTTCCTCGGCTCCAAGGCTTCCCACGAAATCGTGCGCGACGCCACCATCCGCCGCTCGGCGCGCATGGACGTCACCCCGCCGTCGGTTCTTCCCGATATCGGCACGCTCACCATCGTGTCGCCGGTCGATCCGCGCCCCGTGGTGGTCGCCCGCTTTCAGGAAACCCTGAATAAATGAGAATTTGGCGCGATAATTGGCTGCTGTTCACGATTGTCGCGCTGCTATTATGCATCGCGACGATCCTGCTGCCGCAGCTTCGCCTTCTGAGCGCTTCCGTCATCGGTGATGGCGGTCGCTTCTCGGTGGTGCATCGCGGCGCGGGCCTTGAGCCCGTGCCCGAAATGTCGGAGCAGTTCGCCACCGAAACCGTCGAGCCGGGCAAGGCGCTCAGCTTCAGCCGCGCCGGCGGATTCGCGCTGGAAATGACCGAAGTCGACAAACTCGCGGTCCAGATCACTGCAGCCGAGCCGATCGTCCCGACAGGCGGCAGGGATGGCAAGCTCTCGCTCACGGTCGGTAAGCAGGTTCTGGTTGTCAGCCAGCAGGCGCCACGCGGGCTGTTCAATCGGACGGCGCCGGCTCCGCTAACGGCGACAGCCGCCGAGGATGGCAGCGTGATCCTGAACCATGCCGCCAATGCCTATCTGACTTTCGACGATACCACCCGACGCTTCACGCTTGCCAATTATCTTGCTTTCTTCACCGGCAACGACACGGTCAAGGCCACGGTCAACAGCCTGTTCATCTCGCTCACAGCGACTGCGATTGCCGCCCTGATCGGTGTCTCGCTCGCCTATGTCATGGCCCGCCTCGACGTGCCCTTCACCAATGAGATCGTTTTCCTGACGACCATGGCTTCGGTCTCGCCGCCCTTCCTCGGGGCGTATTCTTGGCGGCTGCTGCTCGGCCGCAACGGGGTGATCACCAATGCGCTCGGCATCGATTTTTCGATCGTCGGGCTGCACGGGGTGATCTGGGTCATCGCCTGGCTGGTCTTTCCAGTGATCTTTCTTCTGAGTTACAGCGCCTTTCGGGGGCTCGACGCATCTCATGTCGAAGCCGCCGAAAGTCTCGGCGCCAATCCGGCGAAGGCCCGGTTCTCGATCGAGATCCCGCTTGCCATGCCTGGCATCATCACCGGCCTCTATCTCGCCACCATGGCGGCGCTCTCCGATTTCGGAACGCCGCGGATCATCGGCCTCGACATCAATGTCCTGCCAGTTCTGATCTACACCTCCTTCCTCAGCGAAGCGGGGCGCAACCCAGCCCTTGCGGCAACCGGTTCGGTTGTCCTTGTTGCGATTTCGAGCCTGTTTCTGATGGCCCAGCAGCTTTATCTGGCAAAGCGCGGTTTTTCCGTCGTGTCCTCGCGCGCGCTGGCGCGCCGGCCGCTGAGCCGGACCGGCAAGGCCTGCGCGCTCGGTTTCGTAAGCATCATCCTGTTCTTCGCCTTCGTGCCGCATATGACCGTGCTGGTGACGAGCTTCATGGAATGGCGCGTCGGCCTGCCGCGGCTTTCGTTCACGCTTTCCAACTATGTCACCATGTTGAAGAGCGGGCTGGGGCCGGCCTGGGTCACGCTTTCGCTCGGCATCGCCGGTACAGCGATCGCCTTTGCGGCCGGTCTCGGCATCGCTTTTGTGCTGGTGCGCAAGCGCTACCGGGTTCTTGCCCCGGTGCTGTCGGTCACCGTGATGATGCCCTATGTCATCCCCGGTACCGTTCTCGGTATCGGTCTGATCATGATGTTCAACGAGGCGCCGCTGCTTTTGACCGGAACCTGGTTCATTCTGGCGCTTGCTTATGTGATCCGTAATCTCCCCTTCACCGTGAAGGCCTCGGAGGCGGCGCTCAGGCAGGTGCATCCGGCGCTTGACGAGGCGGCGATCAGCCTCGGCGCGAAGCCGATGCGAGTGTTCCTGACCATCACTGCGCCGTTGATGCTGGCGGGCGCCGTGACCGGCGCGACGCTGACCTTCCTGCACATCGTGACTGAACTGTCGTCCACCATCGTGCTCTACCGTCCCCCATGGAAGCCGATGACGGCGGTGATCTTCGAAAACACGCTCGTCGACGCGGATTTCGGCGTCTCCGCCGCCCAGACCATCCTGTTGATGATGATCATCTACATACCGCTTTACCTGGTCGTGCGTTACGGTCAGTCGAGAAGGATCGAACATGCCTGAAACCGAGACTAATTCCGCCCGTCATCACGGCTCGGAGGTTGCCATCGAGGCGGTGTCGAAGGCCTATGGCGACGTCACCGTTCTGCGCGACGTGAACATGACGATCAAGCCGGGGGAGTTCTTCACGCTGCTCGGGCCCTCCGGCTGTGGCAAGACCACGCTGTTGCGCGCGGTCGCCGGTTTCCATCCGATCAATAGCGGCCGCATCACCTTCGATGGGGCGGATATTTCGCGTCTTCCGCCTTGGGAACGCAATATCGGCTTCGTGTTCCAGAATTATGCTCTATGGCCGAACAAGACAATTTTCGACAATGTCGCCTATGGCCTGAAGCTCAGGAAAATACCGAAGGCCGATATCGGCAGGCGGGTGCGTAACGTTCTGGAACAGGTTCAGCTCAAGAATGTCGAGGATCGTTACCCGTCCGAAATGAGCGGCGGCATGCAGCAGCGCATCGCCATGGCACGCGCCCTCGTCATCGATCCGCCGCTGCTGTTGCTCGACGAACCAATGTCCAATCTCGACGCGCGTTTGCGGGTATCGCTGCGTCAGGAACTGCGCGATCTCCAGCAGCGCATCGGGGTCACCGCCATTTACGTCACCCACGATCAGGAGGAGGCGCTTGAGCTTTCCGACCGGATCGCGGTGATGAACGGCGGCGTGGTCGAGCAGCTTTCCGTGCCGGAGCACATCTATGCCTACCCGCAGACGCGGTTCGTCGCCGAATTCGTGGGCGACGCAAATTTCCTCGAAGGTCACATTGAAAGCGGTGGCTTCCGGCTTGCCGACGGCCGCCGGTTGACGGTGACGAATCCCGGTGAGGCGGGACCCGCTACGTTGTTCATCCGTCCGGAGCGCGTGCGGTTGACAGACCCCGGTCAGGGAGAAATCGATGCCGCCGTCTCCGACACGCGCTATGTCGGGCGCTCCTGGGTGCACAAGCTGACCTTCGGCGATGGCATGCATGTCTGGGCCGATGCGCCCACCCGGCTTGAGGTGGGCCACATGTTCGGCCTCGGCTTCGAGGCGGCAACTGTGCTGAGGGACAAGTGATGCCGGAGCTGGACACCAATGATCTGCTCCGCCTTGCCGAAGCGGCGGCAAGGGCGGGTGGCGATGCGCTGATGCGCTCGTTCAGGGCGCTTTCGAGCCGCGAGGTCCAGAAGAAGGGGCAGGCCGATTATGTATCGAGCGCCGACATGGAGGCCGAGCGAGCGATTGCCGATGTCCTTGCGCGCGATCGGAATGGCTTCGGCTTTCTCGGCGAGGAAACGGGGTTGAGTGAGGGCAGACGGCCGGAAATGTGGGTGGTCGATCCGCTGGACGGCACCAGCAATTTCGTCTGGGGCATACCCTATTTTGCCGTGAGCATCGCGCTTTGTGATCAGGAGGGTGAAATTCTGGGCGTGGTCTTCGATCCGGTACGAAACGAAATGTTTTCCGCGCTTCGTGGCGGTGGCGCCTGGTTGAACGGCGCGCGCGCTGTGCCGCTTGCAGAAAAGGCGCCCACAGAAGCCATGGTTTCGATCTCGATGCCTGTACCCGGCCAGTTGAAGATCATCGGCCAGGACGCGTTTCTGCGGGGGCTCCAGACGGTCATGGACGGTTCGGCCGGTATTCGCCGGCTGGGTTCCGCGGCGCTGGATCTCGCCAATGTCGGTGCTGGCCGCCTCGACGGCTTTTTCGAGGATGGCCTGAGCTATTACGATTTGGCAGCGGGAAAGCTTTTTGCCCTGGAGAGCGGTGCATGCGTCAGCAATGGCAAGGGAGGGCCCGCGCATGAAGGCGCGGTGTTCGCAGGCCAGATCGTGATCCACGACTGGCTGGTAGAGACCTTCATCGGGACGTAAAGACATTCCAGGCGCGACGGATACCGGCTCACTTCCTACAATTGCCAGGAAGCACTAAAACAGAACGGCTTCGCGCGGCCGCGAAAGGCGGAGCCGCTCTGTCTATTTTCTTTGATGTATTTTCGCAGTCGTCAGTCTGAAGGGGCTAGCTCGCATTCTGCAGCGAGATGACCCGACTTTCGGACAGTTCGCCCGCCTCCGACAGGATCGGATAGGAGACTGCGGCGATATGGGCGTTGATGCGCTTCAGGTCGCGCAGGATGTCGAGATGGAGCGTGGAGGAGCCGAGCGTTTCAGGCCTTCCGTCCTGCAGGCGCTCGATATGTTTCTTCTGCGAGCGTTCCTCGATCTGGCGGACATGCACCTTTTCGGCGGTCAGGCGGCGGGCGAGGTTGACGTCGCGGCTGAGAAACACCGATTGCGCCAGTTCGAGGTTCAGCAGCGTCTGGCGGTAGAGCTCGCCGATCTCCTCCTCGCCGGCGGTCGAGAACTTCACCTGCCGGTCGGTTTTCTTGCGCGCCATTTCCGAAAGGTCGCGGTCGATGATATCGCCGATATGCTCCAGATTGATGGCGTAGGACAGGACCTCGCGCATGCGCGCGTTCTCGTCCTTGCTGAGGTCCGTGCGGCCGAGACGGGCGAAATAGAGCTTCAGATCGGTGAGCGCGGCGTCCACGCGGTCGTCGAGCTTGGAGATATCGCGCGCGGCATCAGGATCGTCGACCAGCAGCGAGCGCAGGTTCAGCTCCATCATCAACGCCACCTTGTCGCCGATGCGCAGCGCCTCGCGCGCAGCACCACCAATCGCAAGGGCGGGGGTCTCGAGCGCCGCGTCATCCAGATAGGAGGTCTCGCCCCGCTCCGTGGCGGGGTCGGGCCAGAGCAGGCGGCAGAGACGGTCGAGCGGGCCGAGCAGTGGCAGGAACAGCGCGAGAAGTATGGCGTTGAAGGCCAGGTGCGCGGCGATGGCGAGCCGGGCATCGGGCGGCATCAGGCCAGCGAGATAGGGTCCGGCGATGCCGGCGGTTGCCAGCACCAGCAGCGCGCCGATGCCGCGCACGGCCAGGTTGCCGCGCACGAGACGCCGCGCCTTGGGTCCATCGCCGGCAACCGCCAGGCAGGGCGGCACAGCGCCGCCGAGATTGGCGCCGGCCACCAGCACCAGCACCAGCGCCGGCGTGACCGCGCCGCTCTGGGCGAGCATCGAAATGAACAGCACGACGGCGAGGCTTGAGGACGACGCGAAGGCAAGCACTGCGGCAAGCAGCAGGCCGAAGATCAGGCCCTGATCGAGCGCCGAAAGGATCGCGCCGGTCACCTCCGCCGCCCGCAGCGGGGCCGTCGCCGCGCCGAGGAGTTCGAGCGCCAGCAGCATCAGCCCCAGCCCGATCAGCGCCTTGCCGATGCCGCGCCCGCGCGCCAGCCGGCTGCGGCCATGGGTAATGACGCCGCAAAGGATGAGCGCGGGCGCCAGCCAGTGCAGGTCGCGCACCAGGATGGCAGCGGTGAGCGCGGTGCCGAGATTGGCGCCCAGAAGAACCGCCTGCGCCATGCGCGGGGCGATGATGTTGCGCGACACGAAAGAGCCCGCGATCACGGCAGTGGCGGTCGAGGATTGCACGGCGATGGTGACGAACATGCCGGAGATCGCAGCGAACACGCGGTTGCCGGTGCCCTTCGCAATGCCCTGCCGCAGCGAAGCGCCGAAGCCGGAAAGCACGCCGGACTTGATCATGCGCAGCGCCCAGAGAACCAGCGCGCCTGCGCCGAGCAGATCAATGAGCTGGATGGTCGAGTTCATGCGGCTCCTTCCCGCCGTTTGCCTTGTCACCTTTTGCTTGAGCCGCGACGAGCAAGGCTTTACCGTGGCCAGTGTACATTTTTGCACTCATTTGCAAAGGCTTTGCATGACCGGATCGAGCGCGCCCCGCAGCGAAAGGGTGTCTTATGTCAGCGCCAATGAGGTGGCCGAACGCGCGGGCGTGTCCCGGTCGGCAGTATCGCGTACGTTTTCCGGCGCGGGCAGCGTGGCGCCCGCCACGCGGCGCAAAGTGCTGAAAGCGGCCGAGGAATTGGGCTATCACGCCAATCTCCTCGCGCGCGGGCTGGTCGGCGAGCCGTCGCGGATCGTGTGCCTGATCGCCGCCGATGTCGGCCAACCCTATCATAGCGCGATGATCGACAAGGTGACGCGCCAGCTTCAGCTCCACGGCAAGGTGGCGATGATGATCAATACCGCCGGCGACGATGACAGCGTCAGCCAGGCGTTGCGGCAGAGTTTGCACTTCCGTGCAGAGGCTTCGGTGGTGCTGAGCGGCTCGCCGCCGGCGAAACTGGTGCAGAGCTGTCTTTCGAACGGCCAGCGCGTGGTGCTGGTCAACCGCGACGACGATGCCGAGGGCGCCGCGCGCATCCGCATCGACAATCGCTCGGCCTGTCGCGAGGCGCTGGCGCTGCTCAGGCGGGCGGGCTGCACACGGTTGGCCTGCGTGTCGTCGCAGGCGCGCACCTCGTCCATGACCACGCGCGAAAGCGCCTTTGCCGCCGCCGCCGCCGAGGTCGGGGTCGAGATCGATGTCGTCCGGGTCGGTCCCACCAGCTATGAGACGGGGCAGGAGGCTGCGCGCGTCCTGCTCGGGCGGTCGAACCCGCCGGACGGCGTGTTCTGCGTGACCGACCTTCTGGCCTTCGGCTTCATCGATGCCGCGCGCACTATATTTGGCGTCGAAATCCCGCGCGATCTCTGCGTGATCGGCTTCGACGACGTGCCGCAGGCGCGCTGGTCGGGCTATGAGCTCACCACGTTCCGCCAGCCCATGGACGAGATGGTGGCGCGCATCGCCGAGATCCTGACGTCCGATACCAGCGGCAGCGATTCCGCCTTCGAGGCGCTGCCGGTCTGGCGCAAGACCGTGCGCATGGGATAGCGCGTGTGCGGGCTCTGAGGCTGCTGACGACCTCCGCTTTCCGTAGCCTCCGTCATGCCGGCCTTGAGCCGGCATCCGGGGACGCTTGTGTCGAAGTTCAGAAAAGCGTCTGCGCGCTGTCTCTCCGATTTTACGCAACCTGGGACGGAAGACCGGTATCGGCTTTTCCTGAAGCTGCTCTAGCACGGCACAAAGGCCTCCTTCAGCCGGTCGAGGGCCGTGCGTTTCGCGTCATTCCCGTTCAGCAGAAGGCCGAGCGTGCGCAGGAACACCGCCAGAATGGCGGCGTCGGAGCCTGGCGGGTCCTCCCTGCTGGCGCAGTCTCGCGCAAGCCCCGCGTAAAGCGCGCGGCGCTCCTTCGATATGCCGGCCGCAGCACCTCCGCCGGCCTCGCGCAGGCGGTACCAGTCGACGAAGATATCGGCGAGGGGAATGTCGGGAAGCCCGGCTTGCGGCAGCGACAGAAGGTCGGCGATCACGGGCAGGCGCGCCGTCTCGACCATGGCCTGCATGCGCGGCGGCCAATCCTCGGGCAGGCGGCGTTCAAGAACGATTGCGCGGAAGTGATTGTCGAGAAACGCGCGGTAATCCGCGACGGAAAGGATTGAGCCGCTCTGCCCCGTGCGGTCGGCCTCGGCGGCATAGCGGGCGAACCAGGCATCGAAACCGGGGGCATCGGAAACGGTGCGGTCCGATATCTCCATGCCTTCGGAGCCGATCTCAAGGCACTTCCAGCCGGCCGGATAGGCAACCGTAGAGGGAACGGAGACGTTCACAAGCCCGGCTTCGGCGGCGGTGGCGTCCACATGCCAGTGGCCGCTGAAATGGAGCGGAATGCCGGTGGCGGCGATGGCGGTGACGACATCCGGCGTCGGCATCCGCCGCGCGCCGGCGCGCGAGCCGGGCAGGGTCTTGAGCGCCGCCGTCAGCCCGCGAAAGATATCGGCGACGGGGTAGTGCGAAAAGGCGACGAGCCGCTTGTTTGCGGCCTGGGCTCGGCGAGCGACATCGCGCATCCAGTCGAGCAGATAGGGCTTGTGCCGGATTGCCGCATTCCAGCCTTCCTTGCTGCAGTCTTCATAGCCGCCATCCGCATTCGGCAGATAGACATTGGCGTCGATCGAAAGCAGCCACAGCCCCTCGACCGGCTCGACCAGATAGGACATGTCGCTGACGAGGGCGCTCTCGCCTCCTTCAACGGTGATCCGCGCCCTGCGTTCCGCCATCTCGGGCGATGTGCCGAAAGGGGTTTCAAAGTGGAGGTCGGAGGGCTGCGGGCAGTAACCGAACCGGGCGGCATAAGGCAGCGTTTCATCATAACCGACCATGCGCATCCCGAGACAGAGCTGCGCTCCGTTGGCGCGCGCCAAACCCTCGCCCGCCTGACGCTGAACATGACCGTCCGGGTCCACGAAATTCTTCGCCAGCGGCTTGCCGGTCATCGACCACTGGTCGTGGTTGCCGGGCGTGGCGAAGAAGCGGATGCCATGCCGGCGGCTATAGTCCGAAAGCAAATCCGAGACGGCCTGCCAGTTCGCGGGCTGGCCGTCATCCGTCAGATCGCCGGCGATGATGCAGAGCTTGATTCCCTCCGCCGCGACGGCATCGAGCGCCGCGCGAAACGCCGCCTCGCTTTCGTTGAAGATGCGGGTCGAATGCAGGCTGTCGGCAAGCGAGCGCACGAAAGGCGCCTCGGCGGTCGCGCTGCCGAAGTGGACGTCATGCAGATGCGGATCGGCGAGGACGGCAATGCGGATCATTGCGGCTCCCTGTCCGCCTCTTCGGGGTCGCGGTGGTCGATCCTGTCGATCCAGTCGGATGCCATGCGGGTGGCCTCGACCAGCATCGGCTTCGGCGCCTCGAACCATTCGTCCGGTCGCAGTTCGCGCCGCGTTCGGACATGGTCGAGCGCCGCCTCCAACGTCGGGTAGCGATCGGGCATCTGCTTGTGCAAGAGCAGCGCCACCAGCGCCACGGAGCGGCTGCGCCCGCCGCGGCAGTTCACCAGGAGGTTGCCGCGTTCGCGCAGCGGATAGGAGGCCCGGTTCGGCAGGATCTGCGACAGAGCGCCGAGCAACTGGTAATAGCCGGCAAGGATCATGGTTTCGGCATTGCCGGCGCCATCGACAAGGCCGAGCTTGTAATAGCGATAGGCGCCATGACCATAGATCAGATGACCTTCTTCCACCGCCGGATCGGGCGCGTCGACGACGTTGATGTCGAGATTAACGGCGCAGTTCACCACGGTGGTGATGTTGTGTTCGCGCAGCAGCGGCAGGTTCGACATGCCTTCGCGGCCGCCGACATAGACGGCGATGCCATAGGGCTCCAGCCGCTCCTCGATCAGGCTGATTTCGGGGCGGTCATAGCGGGGCGATTTGGGCATCGGGCTGGCGTGGTTCATGCGATCATCCTTGCACGGTCTGTTTCGTTCGAGAGCGATGCCAGCTTGATGCCGGTCGCGGCGCTGACTTCCGAGGCGAGCGCCGGCACGACGGCCAGCACCGGGCCGCCCTGGCCGAGGCCATCCTCCGGCAGATCGCTGACCCGCCCGCCGGCCTCTTCGACCAGAAGCAGGCCGGCAAGGCAATCCCAGGCATTCATGTGCAGCTCGGCATAACCATCCGAGCGGCCATCGGCAACATAGGCAAGCCCCAGCGCCCCCGATGCGCCCCGGCGGATATTCGCGCCATGATCGAGCAGCCGGTTCATCACCGTCAGATAATCCTTCTGCGGCCGGCGGTTGCTCCAGCCGAGCTCCAGGCATGCGGCGGAGAAGCTGCGGGTTCCGGCAACATGGATCGGCCGGTCGTTGCAGGTCGCGCCCGCGCCGCGCCGGGCAAACCAGAGTTCTTTCGTCGCCGGGGCGTAGATCGCGCCAATCTCGGTGATGCCGTCGCGCACATAGGCGATCGAAATGCAGAAATGCGGGATGCCGCGGGCAAAATTGGCGGTGCCGTCGATCGGATCGACGACCCAGACCGAGCGTCCGGAGACCGCGCCGCCGGTCTCTTCGCCAAGGAATTCGTCTGCCGGCAACGCTTCCGCGAGCCGCTGTTTCAGATGGGCTTCAACGGCGGCGTCGGTCTCGGTCAGGAAATCCTGCGATCCCTTCATCGCGATCTCCTCGGTTTCGCGGCGGCGAAAACCGTCGAGCGCGATCCGGCCGGCGCTTTGGGCAATGGAAAGGCACAACTCGGCGCGATCGAGAATTTGCTGGTCTGCGGGTTTGACTGCTTGGTTCATGCAGGAGTAACTCCATTCAAGAGATGGCGCGCGGGCGCCGGTGTGTTGGTATGTGCCGGACCGTCACAGGGCGGGGGCAAGCGCGCTTGCGCGGCGGCGGAAATCGATGGCGTCTGCAACCCGGTTGAGCGTCGGAAAATGGCCGCCGCGGCCGTGCGCGACATAGCCCGGGCAATGATGCGCCGGCGCGCCGTCGTGCTCTCTGCCGAGCGTCAGCGGGCGATAGCTGCCGCCGGCGCGCTCCAGAATCAGGATCGCGGCGGTGACGTCCCAGGCATTGACGCCGAAGCCGGCGGCCGCATCCGCCCAGCCGGCCGCGACATGGCAGAGGCTGAGCGCCGCGCTGCCGGGGCGGCGCAGGCACGAGAAGGCGGAAATCAGGTCGCCAAGTCCGGCAAGTGCGGCCTCGCGGCCTTCGAGGCGGAAGTCGCGCTGCACCGGATAGCCGGTGATCAGTGTCGCGCGCGCCTCTTCGCGGGCTTCGGGGCAGCTGAGCGGCGCGCCGTTGACAAAGGCGCCATCGCTGTCTGCGGAAAACATGGTGTCGGACATCGGGTCATAGACAGCGCCGGCGACGATCTTCCCGTCGACCACGGCCCCGATCGAGACGCACCAGAAGGCAAGTCCAGCGGCGAAGTTCGAGGTGCCGTCGATCGGATCGACGAACCATTTGACCGGGCCATTGCCGATCTCGCCGCCTTCCTCGCCGACAATCGCGGAGTTAGGCACCTCGGCCAGCAATTGCTCGCGAATGATCGCCTCGGTCCGCTTGTCGTGCACCGTTACCGGATCGTGCAGGTCGACCTTGTAATCCACGGTCATGTCGACGCGGAAAACGGAGGTCAGCGGAGCTCCCGCAGCGCGGGCCACAGTTTCGGCGACTGCGCGCAGACGGGCGGGCGAGGGGATCGCGGTATCGGCGATGGCGGTCATTGGGGCTTGTCCTTCATTGTCCTGTCCCCGGGCCCAGCAAGGGCCCGGGGTTTCGCGGCTTGGGAGATCAGCGGCTGTAGTGGATGCGCCAGAAATCCTGCCAGTCCTGGCGGGTGTCCCAGTCTTCCAGGCCGGTCGTGGAATCATAGGCCTGCAAATTGTCCCAGAGATCGACAATGCCGGATGGCTCGTCGGCGGGCATGGCGATCGTGGTGTTGGTCGGCACCTTGCCGTCAACCATCTGCGGCGCGATGCCTTCTTCCGTCAGGACGTAATGGACGAACAGCTTGGCCGCGTTCGGGCTGTCGGTGCCGGTCGCGATCAGCGCCAGCTTGGAATAGGTCCAGCCCACCCACGGCTCCAGCGTGTCGCAGATCGCCATAGCGTGGCCCTTGTCCTCGACATCGCGGAACTTGGCCGACGACATCAGTCCGATGAAAGGTTTCTCCTGGCCGGGCGCGCCGACGGCGGCGGAGGTGTTGTCGTCGCCTTCGGTCACCAGCGGCGCGTTTGCCCCGATCGCCGCGACCCAGGCCTTCGTGGCGCTGTCGAACTCGGTTTCCAGCGGCTTGCCGTAATGCGCCTCATAGGCGGCGCGAACCTCGTCGTCGTGGTGGCTTTCCATCTGGCTGAACCAGTCGGTGTAGCTCGACTTGGAAAGCGGGTCGATCATGGCGAAGCGACGGTTCCATTCCGGGTCCGTCAGCGCCCAGATATTGTCCACCGGGCAGGCGTCATAGACTTCGGTGTTATAGGCGAAGACGTTGGCGTTCGTGGTCGCGGTCAGCGGGTCCTGGTAGCTTTCCGGGATCACGTCGGCCATGTCCGGCGGCAGGTAGCTGTAGACGAAGTCCTCGGGAATAAGCTGAGCAAGTGCTGCCGGCGCGTCGGTGATCATCAGCACATCGCCCTGCACATTGCCTGCCTGCGATTCCCGGATCACCATTTCAAGCTGCGAGGTCGCGCTGACCTTCTGGCCGATGGCATCGATGCCGTATTTGTCCGAGAAGGCTTCGACCATCTCGACGATCTTGCCGGTGCTGTCATAGACGGTGAGCTGCGGTTCGCCCTTTGCCGACTCGACAAGCGCATCGAGGCTGGAATCCTGTGCCAGCGCCGGCGTTGTGAGCGCCGCGACGAGGGCCAGGGCTGTCATGCTCGTTTGCATCTGCGTCATTCTCTTCATTTCGGGTCTCCTCCCCTTGAGATGGCCGGGCGGTTGGCCCGCCCGGCCGAAACGGTCACCGCTCGTAGTTCAGGCGCCAAAAATCCTGCCAGTCCTGCCGCGTGTCATAGTCCTCGGCGGCGGTGGAAAGGTCGTAGGTCAGCAACTGGTCCCAGGCGGCGCCGATGCCGGAGGGTTCGTCGTCAGGCAGGCCAACTTCGGTATTGGCGGATTTCTTGCCGTCATCGGCCTGCGGCGCGATGCCTTCAGCGGTCATCACGTAGTGGATGAAAAGCTTCGCCGCGTTCGGGCTGTCGGTGCCGGTCGCAATCAGGCCGACGCCGGCATTGGTGAAGCCGAGCCAGGGCTGAATGCCCTCGCAAAGCCCGAGCTTGTAATCGGAATCCGCATTGTCGCGGTACTTGGCCGAGCTCATCAGCCCCATGAAGCCTTCCTTCTGGCCCGGTGCGCCCACGGCCTCGGCCGCATTGCTGTCGGAACCGCCCAGAAGCGGTGCATTGGCCGCAAGCATGGCGACCCACTGTTCTGTCGCGCTTTGTTCGGAGGTGTCAATCGGCTTGCCGAAGAAGTCCTCATAGGCGGCGGCGAGCGCGTCATCGCCGTGGGATTCCATCTGGTTGAACCAGTCGGTGTAGACCGACTTGTTCAAGGGGTCCTGCATGGCAACCTTGCCCCGCCATTCCGGCTGGGTCAGTTCCCAGACGTTGGAGACCGGGCAGCTATCATAGAGCTCGGTATTGTAGGTCCAGACATTGGCCATGGTGACCACGACCAGCGGGTCCTGATAGCGCGCCTCGATCACGTCTGCGAGATCCGGCGGCACCCAGCTCACGGCGAAATCGTTCGGCAGAAGCTCGGCGATCGCAGCCGGCGCATCCGAAATGATCGAGACGTCGCCCTGCACGTTTCCGGCCATCGCCTCGCGCGCCATCATCTCGAGCTGGGCATGGGCCTTAACCTTCTGGCCCACCGCGTCGACGCCGTATTTCGCGGAAAAATTCTCCGCCATGGTCACGATCTTGCCGGTGCTGTCGAACACTGTCAGTTGCGGCTCTCCCTTCGCCGCCTCGATCAGCACGTCGAGATCGAATTCCTCGGCCTGAGCGCCCATCGCCGTCAGGCAAAGGGCGATCGCGCCGGTGGCTTTCAACATCATCAGTCTCATGTCTTTCCTCTCCTCCCGTTGAAATGGTTGCGGCCCGCTCCTCCGGCGGGCCGGCAATTTATCGGCTGTAGTGAATGCGCCAGAAATCCTGCCAGTCCTGGCGTTTGTCGAAGTCTTCCGCAGCGGTGGCGGTGTCGTAGATCATCAACTCGTCCATGTAGTCCGCGACGCCCGATACTTCCTCCGGATTGGCCGGCACGGCGCCGTTGGACGAGACCTTGCCGTCGACCGACATCGGGGCGATACCCTCTTCGCTGAGCAAATAGTGGACGAACAACTTCGCCGCGTTGGGGCTTTCCGTTCCGGTCGCCATCACGGCAAGGCCCGGATAGAGCCAGCCGGCAAAGGGCTGCATGCCGCCGCAAATGCCGAGCGCGGTTTCGCCGCTCTCATTGGAGCGGAACTTGGCGGTGGACATGATGCCGAAGAACGGTTCCTCCTGCCCGACCGCGCCCACGGCCTCGGCGACCGATGTGCTGTCGCCGAGAAGTGGCGCGTTCTCGCCATACATCCGCACCCATTGCTGGGTCGCGCTTTCCTCGGAGCGGTCGATCGCCTTGCCGAAATGGGCCTCGTAGGCTTCGGCCATGGCGTCGTCGTGATGGGTTTCGAGCTGGTTGAACCAGTCGGCGTAGTTGGGCTTCACCAGCGGGTCGAGCATGGCGACCTTGCCGTGCCATTCCGGCTCGGTCAGCGCCCAGATATTGTCGACCGGGCAGGTGTCATAAGCCTCCGTTGAATAGGCCCAGACATGCGGGTCCGAGACCACGACCAGCGGGTCCTGCTGACCTTCGGGAATGTCGCCCGCAAGGTCCGGCGGCAGCCAGCTTATGACGATGCCTTCCGGAATCAACTGCGCCATGATCGAGCCGACATCGGCGGCAACGCTCAGATCGCCGACGATGTTGCCGGCCTGGTATTCGCGGATCATCAGGTCGATCTGGTCGGCCTCGTTCACCTTCTTGCCGGTGGCCTCGACGCCGTAGGCCGCGGTAAAGGCCTCGGCGGTGCGCACGATCTTGCCGGTGACGGCATAGACGGTGATCGGCGGTTCGGCCCGCGCGGCCTCGATGAGCGCGTCGAGGTTGAAATCGCTTTCCTGGGCCTGCGCTGCGCCTCCCAGCGCGATTCCTATCGCAAGCGTGGTGAGCGCGGTGGCGGGTTTGAGTTTGATGGTCAAGTGTTTCTCCTCCCTTTGAAACAGTGATTTAGGCGGCCGCGGCCAGAACCTCGTCCGCCGCGCGGATGCGGTCGCCCTTGGCGTCGAAGACGTTGAGCGCGCGGGCCGGAACGCGGAAATACATCCGGTCGCCCTCGCGCACGGTGGGCGCTACATGCGTGTTCATGAAGATCACCTCGTCGCCGGTCTCGAGCTCGATGATCCAGCTTCCGCCGGTGGGCAGGATTGCGGCCACGCGCGCCGGCGCGCCGAAATCGCTGTCGGCGAGGTCGTCCTTGCCGGCGACCAGCGAAATCGCCTCGGGTCTTATGCCGACGGAGCCGATGCCGGAAATCTCCGGGTGACGCCGGCCAAGGAAGCGCATCACGTTCTGGACCAGCTCGTCCTTGCTGTCGAAATCGAGGATGTTGATCGGCGGCGAGCCCACGAATTCCGCCACGAAGCGGTTGGCGGGCCGCTCATAGATGTCGTCGGGCGTGCCGAGTTGCTGCAGCGTGCCCTCGTTCATCACCGCGATCGTGTCGGCAAGCGTCATCGCTTCCCACTGGTCGTGGGTGACGAACACGATGGTGGTCGAGAACTGGTTGTGGATGCGCTTCAGTTCGGCGCGCATTTCAAGACGCAGGCGGGCGTCGAGGTTCGACAGCGGCTCGTCGAGCAGCAGGACGCTCGGGTTCACCGCCAGCATGCGGGCAAGCGCCACGCGTTGCTGCTGGCCGCCCGAAAGCTGCGAGGGGTAGCGTTTGCCGTATTTGCCGATGCCGAGCGCCTCCATCACCTCGGCGGTGCGCTTCTGGCGCTCGGCCTTGGCGACCTTGCGCAGCTTCAGACCGAATTCGACATTCTGCTCGATCGTCAGATGCGGCCACAGCGCGTAGCTCTGGAACACCAGGCCCATGCCGCGCTTTTCGGGTGCTATGAAGGTGGCGGTCTCGGGGCAATCGACCACGCGGTCGCCCACTTTCAGTTCGCCGCTGGAGAGGTTCTCCAGCCCGGCGATCATTCGCAGCGTCGTGGTCTTGCCGCAGCCGGATGGGCCCAGCAGGCAGAGGAACTCCCCGTCGGCGACCGAAAGGTCCAGCTTGTGGATCGCCTCATAGGCGCCGTAGCTCTTCTTGATGTTCTTCAGCGTAATTCCCGGCATGGCTTATCCTCCCAGGCCTTCGGCGAGATTTGTCTTGGTGAGTTTTTGTGCCGCGAGCGTGCCGAAATAGGCGAGCCCGGCGACGATCAGGACCACCGCATTGGCGGCCTGGGTGTAGTTGTAGTCGACGAGCCGCAGCGAATAGGTCGTCAGCACGTCGGTGGAAGGCACGGCCAGCACCACGAACAGGCTGAGGCCCTTGATGCCCGAGATGAACGGCAGCAGCACGCCGGTCACCAGCGATCCCTTCTGGATCGGCACGACGATGCGGGTCATCCGGTGGAACCAGCTCGAACCCGCGACCTGGGCGGCCTCCTCCGGCTCCTTGCCGAGCTGCATCATCGCCGAGATGCCGGCGCGCGAGGCATAGGGCATCTGGTCGGCGATCAGCGCCAGGATCAGGATCGCCATCGTGCCGTAAAGCGCCGGTATCGGGCCGCGTTGCACGGCAAACAGCGACAGATAGGCGGCGGCAAAGGCGATGCCCGGCACGAGATAGGGGAAGAACGTCACCTGCCGGAGGAAAGTGCCGAGCGGGCGCAGCGGCGTGCGCACCACGGCGTAGCCGACAAGCAGACCGAGGAGCCCCGAGACGACCGAGGCCGAGCCGACGATCCACAGCGTGTTCCACGCCGCGCTCCACAGTTCCGGCGTCAGCAGGATGCCCTGCTGCAGCGCGACCGTGTCCAGATTGGTGCCCAGCCAGTAATCGAGCGTGAAATTGTCCCAGGTGAAGCGCGCGGGAACGTGCATGACGGTTGAAAGGAACAGGGTCAGAACCGGCAGGCCGACGCTGATCAGGAAGATGAAGGCGGCGAAACCGGTCGCCGGCAGGCGCAGGCCGCGCAGCCGGCTCAGCCGGTTCATCGAACCCTTGGAGCCGACGGTGACGAACCTGCGAGCCTCGCGGATCAGATAGGCGTCGATCAGGAGCGTCATGATGCCAAGCAGCATGATCGAGGCGGCGAGCACGCCGGCAACGCCGGTCTGGCGCGAGCCGAGATTGCGGTAGAGCGAGGTAGCGAGCACATCGAACTTCACCGGCAGGCCCAGTACATAGGCCACGCCGAATTCGCCGAGGCATTTTGCGAAGATCAGCACGATCGCCGAGATCAGCGCCGGCTTCATCAGCGGCAGCACGATCGACCACGCGATCCGGCCGCGGCTGGCGCCCAGCATCCGGGCGCTGTCCTCGAGCTGGCTGTCGAAGCGGCGGAGCGCGCTGCCGAACAGCAGGATGATGAAGGGGGTATAATGCAGCGCCAGGATGATGGTGATCGGCACCTGACCATAGGCGAGCCAATCCGGCGGCGAGAAACCCATCGCCTCGACCCAGCCCTGCTGGCCGCCGACCGTGCGGTTCTTGAAAAGCGTGGTCCAGGCGAGCGCGAAGGTCCAGGCCGGCAGCATGTAGGGCACGATCAGCGCGGTGGCGAACCAGCGCCTTGCAAACATGTCGGTGCGGCTGATCAGCCAGGCGAGAATGCCGCCAACGATAACCGATACGATGATCGCGCCGAAGGCGACGCTGAGCGTGTTGCGCAACGGCTCCCAGAACATGTCGCGGGCGACCGGGGAGAAGAAGGTTCTGTGCAGGTAGTAGGAGGTCCACTCACCGACGGCAGAGCCGGTGCGCCGTGAATCGCCGAACTGGGTCTGCACAGCGTCGAGCAGGATCGAGATGATCGGAACGACGATCAGATAGGTGAACAGGGCCGCCATCAGTAAGCCGATCACCGTGGTCGGCTCCCGCATCGCGATCCGGGTGCGGTACTTCAATCGTGTGGTCCAGCTCGAACCGGCCGGCCGGCTTGCGGGCTCTGCGGCATGGGTCATCGGGCTGGCCTCGCATGCGCAAGTGTGCGCGGCGAAAGGTTTTGATTCATCTGTTTCCTCCCAAGCATGACGGATCTAGCAGGCCATTTGTACGCTCCAATTCGATGCACTCCCTTGCATCCATGAAGATCACGCGGCTGCCGCCCGACAATCTGAGCCTCACATTTGCATCATTAATTGGGGATGTCAAAGAGGAAAATGATAGATTCGGCACTTGAGTGCATTGCTTGTAATAGTGTAAATTATTGATTTTTAAATCAAATTTTGATAGATAAAAATAATATTAGAGACAAATTGCACATATGTGCAAGAGGGTCGTCGATGACCGAAGCTGCCTCCCTGGTTTCAGTATTCCATCGTGCGAAGGAGGGGACGGCCTTCATGATCATGATCCGCAAGGATCGCTGGAAACTGGTCCATTTCGTCGATTGCCCCGATGGTCAGCTTTTCGACCTTGGCGAGGACCCATGCGAAGCCATGAACCTATGGGGCGATTCTGACTATCGTGTCATCCGCGACCAGCTGATCACCGATATTTTAAACTGGCGCATCGAAAGCGATCGCATAACCATCGGTTTCCCGCCGCGGTAAATGCCCGGGCAGCTTAACTGAGTGAATCGCGCTTGGTTTCGGCGATCAGCTGTTCGACCTGGTCGGGCAACTGGTTGGCGTAGCGCACCGGACGCCGCGAGCGATCGCAAAGAGCATCCAGACTTTCTTCCTTGGAGCGGTTGAAAATCTTGTAGCCGGTCTTGGGAAGCCTTGAATCGGCTCAGATATACTCAACTTCCCGTACGCCTCAGCGGTCGCGTCTTCCTCAGCCAGCATAAGGAGGCTCGGTGTTGCGCCGAATGAAGACGCCCATGTCCGATCTTGTCAAATTCGTTTGAAACACGCAGACTTGCTAAAATACCGGAGACGCGACGAGCTATACCGCGAAAAGGAGGGGAGTTGCGCATGCCTGTCGATCGTATTGAAGAGACAATTGCATGGCAGTCGGACAACCCTCATCTCAGCGGCAATTTCGCGCCGGTCGGCCGGGAGATCGACGCAAGCGCGCTGGAGGTGATCGAGGGGCGGATACCTGAAGAGCTTTCCGGCGCTTACATACGCAACGGGCCCAATCCGCGTTACGAGCCTGTGTCATACAACTATCCGCTCGAGGGCGATGGCATGCTGCATGCGGTCCGGTTTTCGGGCGGGCGGGCAAGCTATCAAAACCGTTATGTGCGCACACGCAGCTTCGAGATCGAAGACAAGGCAGGGCATGGCGTTTACGGCGGGATCATGACGCCGCGCCCGATCGAACCTGGTCTGTTGGGCCCGCATGACGATCCGGATAACCCTTTCAAGGCCTCCGCCTTTATCGGCGTGATGCAGCATGGCGATCACCTTCTGGCGCTTGGCGAAGTCGAACCGGCGTGGGAGATCGGGCCTAATCTGGAAACACTCGGCCCATGGACCGCCGGCACGGACGAGCCTATTACGCTTGGCGCCCATAACCGTGTCCATCCGGTCACCGGCGATATGTTCGCGCTCAGCTACGATCTGATCTCCCCGACGGTGAGGATTCACCATATCGGACCGGATGGCATTCTTCGCCGTAGTTTTGATATCGCACTGGCCGCGCCCAGCATGATCCACGATTTTGTGCTGACCGAACGTCATATCGTGCTTTTGATCGGACCCGCTGTGTTCGATATGGAGGCGATGATGCAGGGCAAGTCCTTCCTGCAATGGCGCGAGCAGCTCGGCACACGCATTGCGGTGATGCCGCTCGACGGCGGCAGCGTGAAATGGTTCGAGGCAGAACCCTTCTTCGTGTTTCACTTCGCCAATGGTTTCGAGCGCGGCAGCGACATCGTGATCGACTATGTTCAGCATGAGAAGCTTTATGTCGGCTATGGAAAGCGCAACACTAAGCCGCCGACGCTGCGGCGGCTCGTGCTCGACACCGCCTCCGGCCGCGTACGCGGTCAGGCATGGTTCGACAAGGTTGCGGAGTTTCCTCGTATTGATGATCGCCGCACGGCCCTTGCGTCGCGCTATGTCTATGCGCCGACGCTGACGGAAGCGCTGACGGGCGGTAATGGCGCTTCCGGCACATTCAACTGTCTTCTGAGGATCGACACCGAGACCGGCGACGTGACCAGCCATGATTTCGGCAATCGTATTGCGGGCGAAGCGGTTTTCATTCCCAGGGGCGAAAGCGAGATATCGGGCTGGCTCGCCACCTATCTCTATGATCCTGAAACCGAAAGCAGTGAATTCGTCCTGCTCGACGCCAAAGGCATCGAGGATGGGCCGGTCCTTCGCCTGCGCTTGCCGCAGCGCGTGCCGCAAGGGCTCCACGGAGCATGGATTCCGGCCTGAGGCTGGAGGGTTGGGTCTCGTTTCGCGGCTGCCGCCTGTTTGCAGCTGATCATCGGCATCCCATGTCTCGGCAGTGACAATTTCCCACGTTGATGCCTATCAAAGCCGGCAGCCAGGTTTGCTCATCTTCAGGACATTTCATTTCGCGCTGGGTGCCTATTCTCGCGGCACCGCTCAAATTTTAGGTCGCAAAATAATGCGACTTATTGACAGATATAATATATATTATTACCAATGATGGCATGGTAGATGTCATTCCCCTCATACTGGAGCCTTTCGCGGCCAGCGACGGCAAGCCGAAATATCAGCGTTTGCTGGATGTGATCATTCAGCTCATTTCGGCTGATGCGCTGCCCAATGGCACACGGTTCCCGCCTGATAATGTCATGGCCGCCGAGCTCGGCGTGAGCCTGGGCACCGTTCAGAAAGCGCTTGTTCGGCTTGAGGCGGAGGGTTTCGTTTCGCGCGCGCCGCGGCGCGGGACCGTAGTCGATGCCTCGCAGGTGGCCAGCGACGTGATCTACATTTTCCGCTTTCGCGATGCGAGGACCGGTGAACTGATCCGCCCGCAGGTGCGGATGCTGGGCATCACCGCGGATGACGGCCCGGGACCATGGCGCGATCCTCTCGGCGTCGAGCAGGCGGTGCGTTTCGAGCGCCTGCTGCGCATCGATATGGAGCCGCCGGTCTATTCCGAAGTCTTCGCGCCGCGGGCCTTCGCCGAGGACCTGCTCGATATGCCTCCCGAGCAGTTGAACGGCAGTTCGCTGCACCGGCAGATCGAGGAAAAGACCGGCGCGCCGATCCTGCGCAGCCGCCAGTTCGTCCATATGGCGCCGCTCTCACGGGCGGCCTGCCGCCACCTGATGCTCGACGAGGAAACGGTGGGCCTGATCTGGGACATCGTGACCTTCAGTTCCGACGGCTCTCCGGTGACATTTCAGCGCATCCAGCTTCCGGCCAACCACCGGCCGGTCGAATTCGACATAGAAACCAATCTCGGCGCCAACAGATCGGCAAGAATCTGATGCGCTTTCCGACTTCCAAAGGAGAACGACATGCCATCTTTTTGTAAATCACTTGCCCTGCTGTGCGGACTGAGCCTAGTCGCAGCGCCGGCCTTCGCAGATGAATGGCAACCGGAGGGGCCGATCCGGTTGCTCATCGGCTTTGGCGCCGGCGGGGGAACCGACACGCAGGCGCGCGCGCTGGCGAGCGAGCTTTCCGAGAACGAAGGCTGGGACATCGTTCCGCAGAACGTGCCGGGCGCGGGCGGCGCGGTCATGGCCGCGCAGTTGAAGGACGAACCGGCCGATGGTCTGACGCTGGGGCTTGCGCTCAACACGACCTTTACCTTTCCCACCCAGTCGAATGCCGGCTTCGGCCTCGACGACTTCACCTTTCTGACGACGACGGCGGCCTCGCAGACCGGCGTTCTGGCGCGCACCGATTCCGGCTGGACCTCGCTCCAGGACATGGTTGACGCGGCCAAGAACGGCACACGGATCGTCTGGACGAATTACGACCCGCTGACCCAGCTTGCATCGGACGTCATCGCCGATCATTACGGCATCCAGGTCAACAATGTCATGGGGTCGGGCGGCCGGTCCGGCGTGGATTCCCTGGTCGCGCAGGATGCCAATGTCGCCTGGGGCGGCGGCGCCCAGCAGGCGCTGGTGGAAGCCGGCGTGTTGCAGATTCTCGCCTCCGCCGAGGGGGCGCCGCTGGCGCAGGCGCCGGAACAGCCGACCCTGAAGGATCTGGGCATGGACTATAATTTCGGCTTCAAATTCGTGCTCGCCGCGCCGGCCTCCCTGCCGGAGGAGGCCCGCAAGGCCATAACAGAGGCGGTCGCCGAAATTCTCGACGATCCCCAGTCTGAGACCGCCCAGTTCATCCAGCGGCAGTACCCGCCGGCGCCGGTCGTGGTTTCGGGGGCCGCGCTTGAAGACCAACTGAGCGCGGACCGCAAATCCTTCGAAGCCTTGCAGGCAAAGTTCAAGGCCAACTGAGCAGGCTGCGCGCACGATGAACCGTCCATGGGAATTCATGATCGGTGGGTTTGGCTTGGCGCTCGCCATAGTCGCGGTCACCGTGTGGTTTCCGTACGACATCGCAGGCAGCTTCATGCAGAAAACGCTCACCGGGCGCATACAGCCCGGTGATGCCTTCTATCCCACTGTCCTCGCGGCGATCCTTGGCTTGCTCGGCGCGATCCAGATGCTTGCCAGCCTGCGCCGGACCGGCGACAGGTCCGCAGTCGGGCTCTCGTTTGAAAACCTGCGCTTTCTCGTTGTGCTCTGCGCACTGCTCGGGCTTTCGGGGCTGCTTTGCTACGGGCTCGCGCCATGGCTCGCGGAGACCTTGAACGGCGGGCGCGCCTATCGCCTGCTGCGCGATACCGCGCCCTGGAAATTTCTCGGCTTCGTTCTCGCGGCGCCAGCGCTGATCTGGCCGATGGTGGCTCTGAGCGAGCATCGCGTGAGCCTCAGGGGCGTACTATTCGTCGGGGGATTTGTTGCCATTCTGCTGGTCGTTTTCGGCATTGCGCTGCCCGACACATTCCTGCCGCCCAACGCCGAGTATTGATCAATGGAACTCGTTCTCGACTACGTTCTGCGCGGCATACACGCGGCGCTCTTCACCCCCGATGGCGCTGTCGCCTGGATGACCCTCGTCATGGTCGTTTCGGGCTTGATCGGCGGCATCGTCGTGGGCGCGGTTCCGGGGCTCAACGGCCCCTTCGCCATGGCCATCGCCCTGCCGGTCCTTATTTCCTCCTTCGGCACGGGCAATGATGCCCTCCTGCCGGTTCTGGCCTTTCTGATTGGCGTGATGAAGGGATCGACGCTCGGCGGCGCCGTGCCGGCTGTGCTGTTCAATACGCCGGGCACGCCCGATGCGCTGATGACAACGCGTGACGGCTACCCCATGGCGCAACAGGGCCGCGCTGGAGAGGCTCTGCAGACGGCACATTACGCCTCCGTTCGCGGCGACACGTTCTCCGACATGGTTTTGTTCGTCGCGGCGCCGACGCTCGCCGTTCTGGTCGAGCGGGTGCTCGATCTGCCCGAAAAGGCGGCGATCATCCTCCTCTCGCTGTCCTTCATGGCCGCGGTTTCGGGCAGCGCCGTGCTCAAGGGGCTGATGGCCGGCGTTCTTGGCATGCTGCTGGCGCTGATCGGTTCCTCCGTTTCGGGTTACGGTCCCCGGATGACGCTGGGGCTTGCCGAACTCAAACCGGGCATTCCGGCGACTGCGGCGATCATGGGCATGTTGATCCTATCGGAAGCCTTCGCCCAGCTGGAGAGCCTCTGGCGCCGCCGCGCGGACGGGCCGGCCGGCGAGCGAACCGTTACGGGTGAGCACACCCGCATGACGCGCTCAGGCAAAAGGCTGTTGCGCTGGGTGATCCTGCGTTCGGCCGCGATCGGCACGGCAATAGGTTCGCTGCCGGGCATCGGCACAACTCTTGCCGCCACGCTTGCCTATGAAGCCAGCAGGGCGCGGGCAGAGAACAAGGAAAATTTCGGCAAGGGCGACCCGCGGGGGCTGGCCTCCTGCGAGGCCGCGAACTCCGCGGTGTCGGGCGCAAATCTTATTCCTGTGATGAGCCTCGGCATCCCCGGAAACCTCGCCGCGGTGTTCATTATCCTGGCGGTCGATTCCGTGGGGGACTTCACCTTTGGCCCACAGGTTTTCCGTTTCACCGAAATCAAGGAGGTCGCGGGCTACGGCACGATCCTGAACGCCTCCCTGGTTATCGCATTCTCGATCTTCACCCTGATGTCGATCGCAAACCTCGTGAACTGGCTGGTCGGCGGGCGGATCATGGTGTTTCTCGGCGTGCTGAGCCGGATACCCGCGGCCATGGTCGCGCCGGCGGTGGTGCTGTTGACCCTGACGGCGGCCTACGCCCAGGATGGCGGCGTCATCGCCGTCGCTACGGCCTTCGTCTTCGGCGTCATCGGCTATGTGATGATGCGGCTGCATGTTCCGCTCCTGCCCTTCATCATCGGCTTCATCCTGTCGCCCAATCTGGAGCAATTGCTGCGCGGGGGCTTTTCCGCCTCCGGCGCCGATCCCCTGTTTCTTCTCAAATCGCCGCTTGCCTGCGCGTTCCTGCTCATCGCCGTGGCGATCGTCGTTACCTCCTTCCTGAAATCTTCCGGAGCCAGAACAGAATGAAAATCACCTTGCTTGGAACCGGCACGCCTGCGCCATCGATCAAGCGTCAAAGCTCGGGCTATGCCGTCGAGATCGGCAACGACCTGCTGGTCTTCGATCACGGTCCCGGCGCTCATCAGCGCCTGCTGGAGGCCGGCTACAGCGCGACCGATGTGACGCATTTCTTCTTCACCCATTATCACTACGACCATCTGATGGACTATCCGCGGCTGCTCCTGACGCGCTGGGACCATGGCGCGGCGGACCTGCCGCAGCTGAAGGTCTACGGCCCCGCGCCCCTGGCCGAAATCAATGACCGCGTGATGGGAGCAAACGGGCTGTTCGCGCTCGATATCGCGGCCCGCATCAACAGCCCGGCAAGCCAGGCGGTCTACCAGGCGCGGGGCGGGGTGGGGGGCCGGCCCGGACCTCAGCCAAATCTGCGCGAAGTGGCTGTGGGCGAGCGTATCGAGGGCAATGGCTGGACCGTAACGGCGGGACCTGTGCGCCATGTTCAACCGGATCTCAACTGCCTCGGCTATCGTATCGAAACCGCCGAAGGCACGCTCGTCTATTCGGGCGACAATGGCGGCGTCTACGAGCCCTTCATCGCTTTCGCCGAAGGAGCAGATATCCTCATTCACATGAACCATTTCCTGTCGGGCACGGAAGCCACCCCGGAATACCGGCAAATGTCGGGCTCGCATCTCGACAATGCCGAAACGGCGCGTCGCGCCGGCGTCAAGACGCTGGTGCTCACCCACTTCCTGCCGATGCTGGACCGGCCGGGCGTCAAGGAACGCATGGTTGCGGAGATGCACGAAATCTTCGGTGGCACCATCATCCTGGGAGAGGATCTGATGCAGATCCCGCTTGATATCGAGGGCCCGACGACAGCGGACTGATGATTGCCACCAGAGCAAATTAGGTCCTGCCTAACCATTAATATCGGAATTGATTTTTTATTCCGGCGATCACTGCCTCTATGTTTTCCGCACGCCGAGGGGGATCGGCGACGGTTTTTGCGCGTCAGCCCGATCGGTAACGCCCTTCGAGCGCATGCTCGAACGCTTCTGAGGCACGTCGTCTTACCTGGCCTCGCGGCCGATTTCGAAGGCGCGGGGACATGCCCCTTTCGAAGTGAATGGGCCAGCAGCTGGTCGCGGCCACGACTGGCGCACAACGACAGGGGAAAAGTACATGGCTTTGGATCACGTCATCATCATCGGTACCGGTCAGGGCGGTTTTCAGGCTGCCGCAAGCCTTCGGCAGGAAGGCTATCGCGGCCGTATCACGATGATCGGCGAAGAGCCCGGACTTCCCTACCAACGCCCGCCGCTGTCAAAAGCCTATCTGAAAGGGGCCGACCCGGAGCGGTTGCGGCTTCGCCCTGTTGGCTTCTACGAACAGAACGAAATAGATGTGATTGACGGGACTCGAGTTGACGGGATCGACAGGCACGCCCGCACGGTGACCACGGCGTCGGGTCAGGTCCTCCGCTATGACCATCTCATCCTGGCGACCGGCACACGAAACGCCGTCCCGCCCGTCAGAGGCATCGGAAACGATCATGTTTTCGGCCTGCGCACCATGGCCGACGCCGATCTTCTGGGCCGTTCATTGGACGCCGCCAAGCGCATCATCATCATCGGTGGCGGCTTCATAGGGCTTGAGTTTGCGGCGGTTGCGCGCGCGGCAGGCTGCGAGGTGGTGGTTCTCGAGGCGGCAGGCCGCTTGATGGAACGCGCGGTCAGCCCGGAGATGTCGCAGCATTTTCACGAAATCCATTCGACGCGTGGCAGCGTGCTGAGACTGGGCCAACCCGTCGTCGAAGTCATAGGCGACCCGCGCGGAAAGTCCTGCTGCGCGAGGCTCGCCGGCGGCGCGGTTTTCGAAGGCGACTTCATTCTGCTGGCTGCCGGTGTCCGGCCCAACCAGGAACTGGCCGCCGCGGCCGGCCTCGAAACGGAAAACGGCGTCGTCGTCGATCGCTTTCTTCTGACCTCCGACCCGGCGATCTCCGCGCTGGGCGATTGCGCCGCGTTTCCGGATCCTTTCACGGGCGCGCGCATCAGGCTGGAATCCGTGCAGGCGGCCACCGACCATGCCAAGACCATCGCGAAGAGGCTGACCGGAAACCGGCTTGCCTATGAGGCCACGCCCTGGTTCTGGAGCGACCAGTTCGACGTGAAGCTGCAGATTGCCGGGCTTGCGCCAGAAAACGGCAGAAACGTCGTGAAACGCGGGGAGGGGAGCGCGTATCGTGTCTATCGTTTTGACGAGGACCGGCTCGTCTGCGTCGAGACCGCAAACGCAGCCAGGGAACACATGGCCGCGCGCAAGCTACTGACGCCCTCTGCCGATCCGATTTCCTGGCAGGAACTGAACAGGCATGACTTTCAGCTTGCCGCCCTGATGAAGCGGCCGCAAAAGATCAGCGCCTGACCAACAGGAGCCATGCTCTCAATCCGTCCCCTTTCAACAACGCCCTGAGCTCGGCCATTCTTGTGCGTCGTCAACAGCTTACGGACATTGACTGCCTGGCAAACAAAAAGAGCGATTTCGATAATAGTTGTTAGGAGAGACCTAACCGCACGCGGCAGTGCACCATGCCGGAGTGTATCTGGCTTCTCGCGGTATCATTAGCTTGGGCCTAAGTCCTGACTTGGATTTTTGTAATTTACCTTTTGCAGCGCAACATCTCACTTTTGATAAATGCTATTTCGGCCTCTGCATCTGCCAATGGGCGACTGTTGAAGGAAAAGGCAGGCGGCACGATTGGCGATACGCCCGGATTTTCCGGCGCTGTTCATGTCTTTGGCGTTTTGCCGATATCGCAGTTCGGCAGAGCGAAGATCGAAAAGGAAATTGTCTTGGACCACTCTGTTGTCGACGAAAATCAGGCGAGGATCGATCTTGCGGCCGCGTTGAGAATGACCGCACGCGCAGACATGCATGAAGCCGTCGCGAACCATTATTCGATCGCGTTGTCCGCAGACGGAAAGCGTTTCCTGATCAACCCGAAATGGGTGCATTTCGCGCGCGTCAAGGCCTCCGATCTCATCCTGGTCGACATGAACGATCCGGACGCGACGCGCGAACGCAATGACCTCGACACCACGGCCCGGGTCATCCATGGCCAGGTCCACAGCCTCTGCCCCTCAGCCCGGGTCATCATGCATCTGCACCCGATCATGACGACGGCGCTTGCGAGCATCGATCCGCCGGAAATGCCGGCGATCGACCAGAATTCAGCACGCTACTACAACCGTATCGCCGTCGACCTGCATTACGGCGGCATGGCCAATTCCGAGGAAGAGGGGCAGCGCCTCGCCGGCTTGATGGGTAACAAGAGCCGTCTCCTGATGGGAAATCACGGCGTCATGGTCACTGCCCCGACGATCGGCGAGGCCTGGGACGATATCTACACATTCGATCGCGCGTCCAAGATCGTGATCGCGGCAATGTCGACGGGACGCCCGCTCAAGCTTCTTTCGCCCGAGGCCGCCGAACAGACGGCACAGGACTGGGAGTCGATTCCGGATTTTTGCATCCAGCATTTCGAGGAGATGAAACGGACCCTCGACGCGGAATGCCCGGACTACAGGGACTGAATGCAAGGCGATCGCATGTAGATAAAAGCCTGGAAGACGTCTTCTTTCGAAGACTTGCGTGAGGACGTCCCATGGTGGGGCGCCTGAAAAATAAAAAGCCCAAAAGGGCAATCAAAACCGATAAAGAAGGGAACATAACTTTGGTATTTAACGGCTCTCTCGACCGCCGCGGCTTCCTGGCCGGCCTCGGCGCCGCCGGCGCGGCTCTTGTCCTCAACCCTCAGCTTGGGCGCGCCAGCGAGCCCAAGAGCGGCGGCCATTTCCGCGTCGGCATCGGTGATTTCAAGACCACCGACACGCTGGACACAACCTCCAACGACACCAAGTTCTTCAATATTTCCCAGTATCTGGTTCGCAACTGTCTCGTAGAGGTTGCGCCGGGCGGCAAGCTTATTCCGGAGCTTGCCACATCCTGGGAAAGCTCCGCGGATGCGCAGACCTGGGTGTTCACGCTGCGCGATGGCGTCACCTTCCACAATGGCAAGGCCTTCACCGCAGACGACGTGGTCTACACGCTCGGGCGGCACATTGCCGAAGGCTCCACCTCGGCGATCAAGCCATTCCTGAAAGATGTCGAAAGCATCACCGCCACCGGTCCGCTGGAGGTCACGATCAAGCTCAAGCAGGGCAACGTCAACCTCCCGGCCATTCTCACCGTCCCGGCCGCCGTCATCCTGGCTGACGGCACGGTCGATCCGCTGGATGGCAATGGCACCGGACCCTACAAGATGGAGCGCTGGCAGCCCGGCGTGTCGGCAAGCTTTTCCAAGAACGGGAACTACTGGAAGGAAGGTCGCGGACATTTCGACAGTGTCGAACTCATCGCCATCGCAGATCCTTCCGCGCGGACCTCGGCCCTGATGGGCGGACAGATCGACGCCTATAATCAGGTCAACCTGAAAACCGTGGAACTGCTCAAGCGCAATCCGCGCATCCAAATCCTGTCCCTGCCCTCCAAGGCCCACTACGTCTTTCCGATGATGCAAACCATGGCGCCGTTCGACAACCCGGACCTCGCCAAGGCCATGCAATACGCGATCAACCGCGACGACATGGTCAAGCGGATTCTCAACGGTTACGGAACCGTGGGCAACGATCAGCCGATTTCATCGGCCTATACCTATTTCAACCCGGATCTGCCGCAGCGCGAATACGACCCGGACAAGGCGAAGTCGCTGCTCAAGAAGGCCGGCCTCGACAGTTTCGCGGTCGATCTCGAGGTCTCGGAAGTGCCGTTCTCCGGCGCGGTCGATGCGGCGGTCCTCTATAAGCAGCATGCTGCCCCGGCGGGGATCGACATCACCGTCAAGCGCGTGCCGGACGACGGCTACTGGGACAAGGTCTGGACCAAGGTGCCGCTGTGCGCATCGCGCTGGTCGGGGCGGCCGACCGAAGACCTGATGATCGGCGGCGCCTACACCACTAGCGCGGCGAATGCCGGCTGGAACGAGACCGGCATGAGGGACGAGCAGCTCGACCAGCTCGTCGTTGCCGCGCGCAAGGAGGTGGACGAGGCCAAGCGCCGCCAGATGTATTACGACATGCAGGAGATCATCTACGCCCGCGGCACTGCCAACATCTTCGCCTTCGCCAACTTCGTGGACGCGACGAGCGACAAGGTCGCCCATGGCGAGGTCGGCAACAATTGGGATCTGGACGGTTTCCGGGCTCCCGAGCGCTGGTGGTTCGCCTGAGACAGGGCAATTGTCAACGCGGGTTCGCCCGCGTTGGCCCGAATAGGAAAGCATAAATCTTGTCCGTCCTCGCCAGAACCATCCTCGTGCGCTTCATCGCCGGCATTCTCATGCTGGCGATTATCTCCGCAGTGATCTTCTTTGCCGTCGACCTTCTCCCCGGCGACGTCGCGCGGGCCGTCCTCGGCAACTCGGCCTCCACGGAAGCGCTTGAGGCTTTCCGGGTCAAGATGGGCATGGACCAGCCCTCTGTCATCCGCTTCGGCAACTGGGTCTGGGGCGTGTTTCAGGGCGACCTCGGAACCTCCATCACCACGCAGGAGCCGGTGACCAAGGTCATTTCCTTTCGTCTCATGAATACGCTCGCCCTTGCGGGCATGGCGGCGCTCATTTCCGTGCCGATTGCGCTTTTTCTCGGGATCGGTGCGGCCCTTCGCCACGGGAAGGCCTTCGACCGGATCGCGAGCCTTGTGACGCTCGGCGCCATTTCGATGCCGGAGTTCTTCGTCGCCTATACGCTGGTGGCCCTGTTTGCGCTGCATTGGCCGATTTTCCTGCCCATTTCGACATTCGGTTACGGCAGCACCTTCCTTGAGGACGTGTGGGTCCTGGTCCTGCCGTCGATCACGCTGGCCTTCGCGGTCGTCGCGCATATGATGCGCATGATCAGGGCCGCGATCATCGACGTGCTCGATCAGCCCTATATGGCGATGGCGGAACTCAAGGGCGTGCCGCTCAGGGTTCGCATCCTGCGGCATGCGCTGCCCAACGCGATTGCCCCCATCATCAACGTGATCGTGGTGAACCTCGCCTATCTGATCGTCGGCGTGGTCGTGGTCGAGGTGATTTTCGTCTATCCGGGTCTCGGCCAGCTTCTCATCGACAGCGTGACCCAGCGCGACCTGCCGATCGTGCAGGCGGGAGGGCTGATCTTCGCCGGGCTCTACCTGTTCCTGAATACCGTCGCCGATGTGGTGGCGATCGCCTTCAATCCGCGCTTGCGCTTTCCGAGGTGAAAGAGATCATGGCCACCATTTTCAGACTTGTCGGATGGGTTTTCTTCGTCATGGTCGGGCTCTTGCTGCTTGCCTCCCTGGCCGCCGAGTTTGTTGCTCCATTCCCTCCCAACGATATCGTCGGTTCAATGTGGACCGGCGCCTTCTGGCAGCAGACCTCCGAGCATACCGGCAACCTTCTGGGCACCGACCAACTCGGCCGCGATCTGCTCTCGCGCCTGCTCTACGGGACCAGAAACACGATGATCATCGCGCTTTCTGCGGCGGCGGCGGCGTTTGCGCTGGGCATTTCCTTCGGCTTCCTGGCCGCGATCGCCCGCGGCAAGGTCGATATGATCCTGTCGCGCGTCGTCGACCTGATCATCGCGATCCCGACCCTGATCGCAACGCTCCTGGTGATTGCGGCGGTCGGTCCCTCGATCGGCATCCTGATCGCGATCATTGCCGTGGTGGACGGAGCGCGGGTCTACCGTCTCGCGCGCCTCGTTGCGATGAACGTCACGGCGATGGAGTATTTCGAAACCGCCCGGTTGCGCGGCGAGCGCCTGCCGTGGCTTATGATCCACGAGATCTTGCCGAATGTGCGCATGCCGCTGATCACCGAGTTTGGCCTGCGCTTCTGCTATATTTTCCTGTTCATCGCCGCCTTGAGCTTCCTCGGGCTGGGGATTCAGCCGCCGGCGCCCGATCTCGGCTCGATGGTCCGCGAGAATGCGGCTGCCATCAGTTTCGGCGTGCTGGCGCCGTTCTTTCCCGCCCTCGTCATTTCGGCTCTGGCGATCGCCACGAATTTTTCCGTCGAATTTGTAGCGCGGCAGAAACGGTGATTGCGATGACGCTTGATGACCTCACACTTCGACCGCGGGTGACATGAATGGACACGATGCCGCTTCTCAAAATTGAAAACCTTCGCATCGAAGTCGAAAAGGACAATGTCTGGACGGAAATCCTGCATGGCGTGTCGCTGGAGCTCGAGCGTGGCGAGATGCTGGGCGTGATCGGTGAGAGCGGGGCTGGCAAGTCCACCATCGGCATGGCCGCACTCGGTTACGTGCGGCCGGGCGGGCGGTTTTCCGGCGGGACTGTCCTTGTCGACGGCGTCGAGATGACGTCCGCCTCGATTGCGACCCTGGAAAAGATGCGCGGCATGAAAGTCGCCTATGTCGCGCAGTCGGCCGCGAGCTACTTCAACCCGGCCCACACCATCGGCGACCAGTTTGCCGAAGTGTTGCGCCTGAAGTCGAACGAACGCCGGTCCGACATCGACCGCAAGGCAGCGCGGCTTTACGGCGAACTCGGCCTGCCGGACCCGGACAGGATTGGCCGACGCTATCCGCACCAGTTGTCGGGCGGTCAGTTGCAGCGGGCGATGATTGCCATGGCGATGGCCACAGACCCCGACCTGCTGATTTTCGACGAGCCGACAACGGCGCTTGACGTGACGACGCAGCTCGATGTTCTGGCCTGCATCAAACGCGCGCTCGCCCGCACTGATACTGCCGGCCTCTATATCACCCATGATCTGGCGCTGGTCGCGCAGATCGTGGACCGAATCATGGTCATGCGCCATGGCAACGTGGTCGAAACCGCGCCGACGCGCGAGATCCTGGCCGCGCCGAAAATGGCCTATACGCAGCAATTGCTGCGCGGTTTCGCAAGCGGCGGCGTCGAGGGGCCGGGCCCCGACATGAACGAGCGCCCGCTTCTCAGCATTGACGGCCTGAGCGCGAGCTACGGCGGCGACGTGAAGGTGCTGGACGATATCACCCTTCATGTGCGCAGGCGCGAGACCGTGGCGATCGTCGGTGAAAGCGGTTCGGGGAAATCAACCCTGGCGCGGTCGATCTGCGGCCTGTTGCCGCCGACGCTCAGCACCATGGTGTTCGACCGGCAGGAGCTCCTGCCGCATCTCGACACGCGCGACAAGGAAACGCTGCGCCGGATTCAACTCGTGCATCAACTTCCCGATCTCGCGTTGAACCGGGCGCATACGGTCGGCAAGATCATCGGGCGTCCGCTGCAGTTCTTTCATGGCCTGAAGGGCAAGGCCCGGGCCGAACGGGTGGCGGACCTGCTGGCCACACTCGAATTGCCGGCGGCCTATGCCAGCCGTTATCCCGATCAGCTTTCGGGCGGCGAAAAACAACGCGTCGCGATCGCCCGCGCGCTTGCTGCGGGACCCGAGCTGCTGATTTGCGACGAGGTGACGTCGGCGCTCGATCAGCTTGTGGCGGCCGAGGTGCTGCGCACGATCAAGAAGCTGAAGCAGGAACTGGGGCTTGGAATCATCTTCATCACCCATGACGTGGCCACCGTGCGCGAGATTGCCGACACTGTCGTCGTCATGCGGCACGGCCGGATCATGAACAAGGGGCCGGTTCATGAGGTGCTCGATGCTCCGAGCGAGCCCTATACCAGATCGCTCGTTGATGCGACGCCGGAGCTCGATCCCGACTGGATCGCGCGCGTCAGGCCCGACATGGCGCTTCACGCGGCCCATCACCCTTGAACAGACGACCAAAAACAAAAAGGAGGAAACCAGCATGGGACAGGCCAGTAATCTGCTGATCATCATGTCGGACGAGCACACCTCGGCCGCTCTGGGCGTCGTTCAATCGGATGTCACCGTTCACACGCCCAATCTGGACGCGCTCGCCAAACGCGGAGTGCGCTTTTCCCATGCCTATACGCCTTGCCCCATCTGCGTGCCGGCGCGGGCCTCCTTCGCCTCGGGTCAATACGTGCATCAGAACCGCCTCTGGGACAACGCCATGCCCTATACCGGGACGCCGCGCGGCTGGGGGCATGCGCTTCAGGAGATCGGGGTCAGGGTCGAGTCCATCGGCAAGCTGCATTACCGTTCGAGCGAGGATCTGGCCGGGTTTGATGTCGAGCACATTCCCATGCATGTCGCCGGCGGACATGGCATGGTCTGGGGATCAATCCGGCGCGAGGACGAGCGTATCGTCAAGGACGAGCGCATGCTCGGCGACTATATCGGACCCGGCGACAGTCCCTATACCCGCTATGACGCATCTGTGGTGGAGCGCACCGAAACGTGGCTGAGCGAAACAGCCGCGCTTGGCGAAACAGCCCCCTGGTGCCTCTATGTCGGGCTCGTCGCCCCGCATTTCCCGCTGATCGTGCCGCAGGCATTCCTCGACCTCTATCCGGAAGGCGCGTTGCCGCCGATCAAGCTCCATCCGCGCGACGGCTATGTTCAACACCCCTGGGTGGCCCGGCAGGCTGCCTGCTTCGGCGGGGATGAGGCCATGCGCGACGAGGGCGAAAGACAGCTTGCACGCCGCGTCTATTATGCGCTGTGCAGCTGGCTCGATGATAATGTCGGCAAGATCGTAACGGCGCTCGAAGCCAACGGGTTTTCCGAGAACACGACGGTGATCTACACCTCCGATCACGGCGACAATGTCGGTGCCCGGGGGTTATGGGGCAAGGGGAATATGTACGAGGAATCCGTGACCGTGCCGATCTTGCTCGCGCCGCCGCAAGGCGAGGCGAAGGTGTGCGCGACGCCGGTCAGTCTCGTCGATGTCTCCGAGACCATCCTCGATCATTTCGGCGCGCGTCTGGAGGGCGACCGCCCCGGGCGTTCACTATATGAGATCGCTGCCGAGAAGGACGATGCCGAGCGCGTCGTGTTCAGCGAATATCACGCCGTCGGCGCGGTCTCGGGCTGCTTCATGGTGCGCAAGGGGCCTTGGAAGTTGATCCATTATCATGGCTTCAAGCCGGAGCTCTTCAATCTCGATATAGATCCTGAGGAAACGGACAATCTGGCGGAGAACCCTCGTTTCGGTTGTGAGCTGGCGGCCATGTACAAGGCACTTCGCGGCATTTGCGACCCGGCAAAGGTCGATGCCCAGGCCTTTGCCGATCAAAGCGCGCTTGTCGCCGGTTATGGCGGGCGCGAAGCCGCGCTCGCGATCGGCTCTGCCACGGCCACCCCGCCGCCGGGGGATGCGGCACCTGACGGCCCGTAGCGCCTTGGTCTGAACATCGGAACCGGTTTCGCCGCGCACGGCGCCTAGGTTTAATTGCCTACAGTGCGATTTTCTTCAAGAAGGCAGGTTCGACGATCGGCCTCGGCCTCTATGTGGCGATGGTGCCTGCTGAGGAGATCGGAGTGTCAGTCCAAACGCGCCGACCCAGACCCCGCCCGGAGCTCAAGTGCGCGGACGTCCCGGGAAAAGTCGAACAGATGCATCAGGGTCTTCAGTCTGACGTCGGCTCAGTGTCCGATCATCCATGGTCTGGTGGAGGGGAAAGACTTGGAGCCGTCTGCCCGGTAGACGGTCTTGGCGTTCTTCTTGCCGCTCCCGCAGCATCCGCAGCCCGGGCCGTGGCCGAGCGATTTCGAGGTCTTGGGCGCATTGGCCGAGCGCTCGTTGGTGGCGAGTGCTGCGCGGGTTGCGCCGTCCATCATCGCAAAGAATGGCGTGGTGAAGAAGGCCCTCGGCGATGCCGTTCCGCATTCCGGGCAGGCGCAGGGCTCACCCGAAAGCGCCATCGGCCGGGTTTCGGTGAAGGACCCGCAATCGGGGCAATTGTAATCGTAGTTCGGCATTTTCTGGTCCTTGAGCTTTTGTTTAGGCCACATGGCAATCCTGCGAAGACGAAGGTCTTGCCGCACAGCCTCCAAATCTTCTCGCCCCGGAGGAGAGAGATGTCGCGACAGCGACAATGAGGGGGGAGTCCATCCCCGCGGACGCCCTCGCAACTTGACAGGCTGCTTCACCCTCACTGCCCCTTTCGGGGCATCTCTCCCGCAAGCGGGAGAGAGTATTGGGTGCAAGCTTCGACGCTTTTGTTCAGCCGTCAGCGTCTTCCGTGCGAATGACAGACGGACAAAACAACCGGGGGCAGCCAGTGTGGCCGCCCCCGTCCTCCCATCAGAGATCCGGCGCGAGCGGCACGTCGATCGAGCCATCGAGGAACTTCTTCGGTCCGTCGGAGCCCGGCGACATGTCGAATTCGAAGATGTCGAGCGGCAGCCAGAGCGTGGCGCAGGAGTTTGGAATATCGACGACGCCGGAGATATGGCCCTGGACCGGCGCGGTTCCGAGGATCGCATAAGCCTGGGCGCGGCTGAAGCCGAACTTGGTCATGTATTCGATCGCGTTGAGGCAGGCTTGGCGGTAGGCGACATTGACGTCGAGATAATGCTGCTTGCCGCTTTCATCGACCGAAATGCCCTCGAAAATCAGGTAGTCGTCATATTTCGGCACGATCGGCGACGGCTTGAAGATCGGGTTCTTGATGCCGTATTTCGCCATGCCGCCCTTGATCAGGTTGACCTTGATATGCAGCCAGCCGGCCATTTCGATGGCGCCGCAGAAGGTGATCTCGCCATCGCCCTGGCTGAAGTGCAGGTCGCCCATGGAAAGGCCGGCGCCGTCGACATAAACGGGGAAGTAGATTTTGGAGCCGCGCGACAGATCCTTGATGTCGCAATTGCCGCCATGTTCGCGCGGCGGCACGGTGCGCGCGCCCTCGGCTGCCGCCTTGTCGCGTTCCTCGCCCTTGAGCTTGCCCATATGGGCGGACTTGGTGTTCGGCAGTTCGCAAAGTGCGGGCACGCGGTTCGGGTCGGTATCCTTCAGCGCCTTTTCGCGGGAATTCCACATGTCCAGCATCGGGCGGTCCGGCAGGCAGCCGATGAGGCCCGGATGGATAAGTCCGGCATAACGCACGCCCGGCACGTGGCGCGACTTGGTGAACATGCCCTCGAAATCCCAGATCGACTTCTGCGCTTCGGGGAAATGCTCGGTCAGGAAGCCGCCGCCATTCTGCTTGGAGAAGAAGCCGTTGAAGCCCCAGAGCATGTCTTCCTTGGTGCCGATATCGAGAATATCGACCACCAGAAGATCGCCGGGCTCAGCGCCTTTGACGCCGATCGGGCCGGAGAGATAGTGGACCTGTTCCAGTTCGACGTCGCGCACGTCGGCGGCATCGTCGTCGTTCTTGATCTGGCCGCCGGTCCAGTCATAGGTCTCGACCTTGAAGTCGTCGCCGGGTTCGACCCAGCACGCCATCGGAATATCGGGATGCCAGCGATTGTGGATCTGCTCGTTGGTGTGGGGCGATTGGCTGAGATCGACCTTGATCAGCGTATCGGTCATGTTCGCTACTCCTTCGATGTTTTGGGCAGTGGTTGGGGTCAGACGGAAAGGAAGCCGGCAACGCGGGCTTCATCGATGCCTGCGCGCGGGCTTTCGTGGACGATCTCGCCCTTCTCGATGACGAGCACGCGGTCGGCCATGTCGAGGGCGAAGCTCAGCACCTGTTCGGATACGAGAATGGAGAGGCCCATCTCATCGCGGATGCGGCAGAGCGTGCGGGCCATTTCCTTGATGATCGAGGGCTGGATGCCTTCGGTTGGCTCGTCGAGCAGCAACACCTTGGGCTTGGAGGCGAGCGCGCGGGCAATCGCGAGCTGCTGCTGCTGGCCGCCGGAAAGATTGCCGCCGCGCCGGCCCTTCATTTCAAGCAGCACCGGAAAGAGCTCGTAGATATGGTCGGGCACGGTGCGTTCATCGGTCACGGTCAGCCCGGTCTCGATGTTTTCCTTCACCGTCATCGACGAGAAGATCATCCGCCCCTGTGGCACGTAGGCGAGACCGGCGGCGACCCGCTGATAGCTTTCCATCTTCTCCACCGGCTTCTCGCCGATGCGGATCACGCCCGAAGACGAGGGCACCACCCCCATCAGCGATTTCATCAGCGTGGTCTTGCCCATGCCATTGCGGCCCATGATGGCGACGATTTCGCCGGGCTGGAGCGCGAAATTCATGCCGTGGATGACTTCGCTCTGGCCGTAGCCGACATGCAGGTTCTCGATTGCTAGCATTGTGGTGCCTCCTAGTGGCCGAGATAGACTTCGATGACCTTGGGGTCGTTCTTCACGTGCGCCATCGAGCCCTCCGACAGCACCTTGCCCTGGTGCATGACCGTCACCCGGTGGGCGATGTCCTCGACGAACTTCATGTCGTGCTCGATCACGATCACCGACTGGTTCTGGATGATGGTGTTCAAAAGCTCGGCGGTCTTGATGCGCTCGGCAACGCTCATGCCGGCAACGGGCTCGTCGAGCATCAGGAGCTTCGGGCTCTGGATCAGCAGCATGCCGATCTCCAGCCACTGTTTCTGGCCGTGGCTGAGGATGGCGGCCTCGGTATCGAGGTGATCCTTGAGGAAGATCATATCGGCCACCTCCTCCACCCGGTCGCGCACTTCAGCGTCACGGCGGAAGAACAGCGCGCCGAACACATTGCGCCCGCGCGGGAAGGAAAGCTCCAGGTTCTCGAACACCGTCAGGTCCTCATAGATCGACGGGTTCTGGAATTTGCGGCCGACGCCGGCGTGGACGATCCGGTGCTCGGCCATGCCGGTCAGCTCGTGGCCGTCGAAGTTGATGCTGCCCTCGGTCGCCCTGGTGCGGCCGCAGATCAGGTCGAGCACGGTGGTCTTGCCGGCGCCGTTGGGACCGATGATCACACGGATCTCGCTTTCATCGACATAGAAGGAGAGGTCGTTGACCGCCTTGAACCCGTCAAAGGAGACGGTGAGGCGTTCGACACTCAGGAGGAAGTCTTTCTGCGCTGTAGGGGCGTTCATGGTCGTCGTCCTCACTGGGCCGGTTCGGTGGCGGGGGTATCGTCGGAACGGGAGGAGCGGAACCTGCCGAAGGCGCGGCCGAGTGCGGGCTCCACATGATCGTGGAAGAGACCGGCAAGACCGTTGGGGAAGGCCATGACGACGCCGATGAACAGGCCGCCCATGGCAAACAGCCAGAGTTCCGGGAAGCTTTCGGAAAAGGTGGTCTTGGCGTAGTTGACGATCAGCGCGCCGTAGATCGCGCCGAACAGCGACACGCGCCCGCCGACCGCGCAGAAGATCACCATTTCGATCGAGGGCACGATGCCGACGAAGGAGGGCGACATGAAGCCGACCTGAAGCGTGAACATCGCCCCGCCGATGGCCGCAAGTCCGGCGGACAGGCAGAAGATGAAGATCTTGAAGTTGGCGACCGAATAGCCGGAGAACCGCACCCGGTCCTCCCGGTCGCGCATGGCGACCAGCAGCCGGCCGAATTTCGAGATGCGCACGCCCTGGGCCAGGATCAGGCAGGCAAGAAGAAGAAACGCGTTGACGAAATAGAGCACGACCTTGGCATCGTCGGTGCGGATGTCCCAACCGAGCAGTGTGCGCAGGTCGGTGATGCCGTTGACGCCGCCGGTATAGCCCTGCTGACCGATGATCAGGATCGTCAGGATCGCGGCGATCGCTTGGGTGATGATCGCGAAATAAACCCCGCCGACGCGCCGCTTGAACATCGCGGCGCCGATGATGAAGGCGAAGATCATTGGCACGGCGACGATCGCGACGAGGGTGAAGGCGAGCGAATGGAAGGGCTGCCACCAGAAGGGCAGTTGCGTGATCTGGTTCCAGTCCATGAAATCCGGGATGCCGGGCGTGGACTGGATCGCGGTCGCTTCCGGCGTCGAGGCCTCGAGCTTCAGGAACATCGCCATGCAGTAGCCGCCGAGACCGAAGAAGATGCCCTGTCCGAGGCTCAGGATCCCGCCCATGCCCCAGCAGAGCACAAGGCCGAGCGCGACGAAGGCATAGGTGAGATACTTGCCGATCAGGTTGAGGCGGAACACATCGAGCAGGCTTGGCAGCACCACGAGGATGAGGGCGGCGAGGATGAAGAAGGCGACCCACTCGCGCTTGGAAAACAACACGTCAAAGGCTTTCATGGCTTATCTCCTCAGCGGCGGATCTTGAGGGTGAACAGGCCCTGCGGACGGATCATCAGGATGCAGACCACGGTGAGCAGGGTGAGAACCTTCGCCATCGAGCCCGACAGGAAGAATTCGAGCGTCGACTGGGCCTGGCTGATGGTGAAGGCGGAAGCGATGGTGCCGATCAGGCTGCCCGCGCCGCCGAAGACGACCACGAGGAAGGTATCGACGATATAGAGCTGTCCGGCGGTTGGCCCGGTGGAGCCGATCATGGTGAAGGCAGCGCCGGCAATGCCGGCAATGCCGCAGCCAAGGCCGAATGTCATGCGGTCAGCGCGCTTGGTGTTGATGCCGACGGCGCCGGCCATGACGCGGTTCTGCAGAACGGCGCGCACCTGCTTGCCCCAGGACGAGCGGAACATGATGAAATAGACGACAAAGGCGACGATGAAGGTCAGCACCATGACGAACAGCCCGTTGATCGGGATTTCGATGATGCCGGTGAGCGCCAGCGAGCCCATCATCCAGTCGGGTAGCGTGACGCCGACCTCTCGTGCGCCGAAGACGGAGCGGTAAATCTGCTGCAGGATCAGCGACAGGCCCCAGGTGGCGAGCAGCGTATCGAGTGGCCGCCGGTAGAGATGGCGGATCATTGCCCATTCCACCAGCACGCCGAGTGCAAAGGTGGCCATGAAGGCGAGGATCATCGCGATGAAGAAGTAGATCGGAAACAGCGCCGGCGCATAAGCCGTCACCACATGCGAGCACATATAGGTGACATAGGCGCCAAGGATCATGAACTCGCCATGGGCCATGTTGATGACGCCCATCTGGCCGAAGATGATGGCAAGGCCCAGCGCCATGAGCACGAAAACGGAGAACAGGCTGAGGCCCGCAAATCCCTGCATGGCCAGGATGGAAGAAAATTCGCCAATCGTATAGTCGCCAATCATCGTGGCCTCACGGGTTGGAAGCTTGGGTCTTAAGGTCGGAGGAAAGGCGCTGCCCGATTTTCCAGGCAGCGCAGGCAAGGCTTATTGGTAGCCTTCGGGGAACGGGTTCGGTTCCATCAGCTCTTCGGTCTCGTAGACCACTTCATACTGACCGTCCGGCAGGGCGTGGCCGACGCGGGTCTTGGACCACAGGTGATGATTGTCGTGGATCTTCACATAGCCTTCCGGCGCGGAGGTGAGTTCGATACCGGGCGAGGCTTCCTTGATCTTGTCGATGTCGAAGGAGCCGGCCTTTTCAACCGCGGCCTTCCACAGCCAGGGGCCGAGATAGGCGGCCTGGGTCACATCGCCGATGACGATATCGTCGCCCCACATCTCCTTGAAGGCGGAGACGAATTCGGCATTGTTGTCGTTGTCGAGGCTCTGGAAGTACTTCATCGTGGCATAAGCGCCGGTGATGTTTTCGCCGCCAATGCCGAGGATTTCGTCTTCGGTCACCGAGATGGTGAGCAGCAGCGGATCTTCTTCGGTGAGGTCGATGCCTGCGGCTTTCAGCTGCTTGTAGAAGGCAACGTTGGAGCCGCCGACGACGATCGCGTAGATCACATCAGGCTTCTTCAGCTTGATCTTGTTGATGACCGAGTTGAACTGGGTGTGGCCGAGCGGATAATATTCCTCGCCGACGACTTCCAGACCGAGCTTTTCTATATGCTTGCGGGCGATCTTGTTGGAGGTGCGCGGCCAGATATAGTCGGAGCCGAGCAGGTAGAAGCTCTTGGCGCCCTTTTCCTTTGTTACCCAGTCGATGCCGGCGATGATCTGCTGGGTCGCTTCCTGACCGGTGTAGATCACGTTCGGGCTTTCTTCGAGACCCTCGTAGAAGGTCGGGTAGTAGAGCATGCCGTTATACTGCTCGAACACCGGCAGAACGGCCTTGCGGGAGGCGGAAGTCCAGCAGCCGAACACGGCGGCAACCTTGTCCTGCACCAGCAGCTTCTTCGCCTTTTCGGCGAAGGTCGGCCAGTCTGATGCGCCATCTTCCTGGATGTACTCGATCTGGCGGCCAAGCACGCCGCCCGATGCGTTGATCTGTTCGATGG
Organism: Martelella sp. FOR1707; assembly: GCF_053484265.1. Lineage (NCBI taxonomy): Bacteria > Pseudomonadati > Pseudomonadota > Alphaproteobacteria > Hyphomicrobiales > Aurantimonadaceae > Martelella > Martelella sp. FOR1707. The sequence continues at coordinate 851,199 of NZ_JBAKFP010000001.1, forward strand.
CAAGCTTTTCCGCCTGAACGGAGCCGGTCTCGCTGATCGCCATCGTGCCGGTGACGGAATGGAGGATGCCGACCGTGACGGTATCGTCGGTGACGGCAAGCCCGGTCGTGTTGACCTCGGCGGTGGGGTATTCCTGCGCCGCGACCGGGAACGCCGAAGTGGCGATCAACGGCAGCGCCGCAAGCCCGGCGAGCAGGGCCCGTCGCGCTATCGATAGCGTATGTTTGTGAAGTTCATCCCTCATGGCAGAGCCTCTTCGTGTCTCTAGGTTTCGGAACTCGCGCTGGCTCATCGCCAACTGAGGGGAAGTGTCGCCAGGAATGATGCGGCGCAACAATGGAGCGTTTGACGTATTGGCCCTGGAGCGTTTTGCCCGTAGCGTCAGGCCAGATGAGCAGGGGATGCGATTATCGGCCTGGAGCGGCGGCAATATTCGGGATGGGGCAAATGACCGGACCGCCGAAACGATACCGCAAACTTTTTTAGACTGCCGCCAGGGCAGCATGTGGAACGGAACTTGCGTCCGCAAAGACGTGGGCCGTGCCGATGAAGGGGATCTGATGACGGGGGATACCGCAGCTTGACCACCGCCGAGCGCATACCGCGCAATCGCCGGACCTATAACAAATGGGTCGCCAACCAGACGCTGGAAGACTACGCGCTCCGCTTCACCGCCTATAAGGTCAGGCGGTTTTCGAGCTGGCGCATCGCCAATACGGCGATCGGGGCGATCTCGTTTCTGGCGCTGGAGGCGATCGGCGGCGCGATAACGCTCAATTATGGCTTCGCCAATGCGGTGACCGCGATCGTGGTGAGCTGCGTGATCATCTTCCTGATGGGCGTGCCGATTGCCTATAATGCCGCCAAATACGGCGTCGATATCGACCTTCTGACGCGCGGCGCGGGCTTCGGCTATATCGGCTCGACGGTCACATCTCTGATCTACGCGACCTTCACCTTCATCTTCTTCGCCATAGAGGCTGCCATTGTCGCGACAGCATTGCAGCTTTGCACCGGGCTGCCGCTCTCGATCGGCTATATCCTCAGTGCGCTGGTGATCATTCCGCTCGTGACTCACGGCGTCACCTTCATCAGCCGGTTCCAGGCATGGACCCAGCCGTTCTGGGTGATACTGCAGCTTGCGCCCTTCATCTTCATCGCCACCCAAAGTCACACCGCGGTCCGGCAATGGACCGGCTATTCCGGCCTGTGGGGCAATTCGGACGGCAGCCCGGACATCGTCCATTTCGGCGCCGCTTCTGCTGTCCTGTTTTCGCTTGTGGCGCAAATCGGCGAGCAGGTCGACTTCCTGCGCTTCCTGCCGCGCCGCAAGAAGGGGCAGCACCTGCGCTGGTGGGCCGCACTTTTGACGGCGGGCCCGGGCTGGATCGTGATCGGAGGGCTGAAGATCCTCGGCGGCTCCTTCCTTGCCTTCTTCGCCTTCCAGCACGGCGTGCTGTTTCACGATGCCTCCGACCCAACGCAAATGTATCTGAGCGTGTTTCGCGAAATGCTGGGTTCGCCGGAACTCGCGCTCGGCCTTGCCGGCATCTTCGTCGTGATCTGCCAGATGAAGATCAACGTCACCAATTCCTATGCCGGCTCCATCGCCTGGTCGAACTTCTTCTCGCGCCTGACCCACAGTCATCCCGGCCGCGTCGTGTGGCTGGTCTTCAACGTCATGCTCGGCCTGCTTTTGATGGAGTTCGGCGTCTACAAGGCGCTCGAACAGACGCTCGGGCTCTATTCGATCGTCGCGGTTGCCTGGATGGCGGCGATCGTCGCCGATCTCGTCATCAACAAGCCGCTCGGGCTTTCACCCAAGGGCATCGAGTTCAAGCGCGCCCATCTCTACGACATCAATCCTGTCGGTTTCGGATCGATGTGCATGGCGGTCCTTGCCGGACTTGCGGCCTATTTCGGCTTCTTCGGCGAAACGCTTGCCCATGTCTATATCTACGTCGCGCTGATCTCCGCCTTCGTGCTCTCACCCGCCATCGCGCTTGCCACAAGCAGCCGCTACTACATCGCCCGCGAGCCGCCATCCGACTGGCAAAGCGGGGCAATGATCCAGTGCTGCCTGTGCGAGCACCATTTCGACAGCGAGGACATGGCGCGCTGCCCCGTCTATTCCGGCCCGATCTGCTCGCTCTGCTGCACGCTCGATGCCCGTTGCGGCGATGCCTGCAAGACCGACGCGCGGCTGAAGGATCAGGTTCGTTCGTTTGCGACAGCCTTCCTGCCGCAGAGCCTCGCCGCCTTCGTCGAAAGCCGGCTGGCGCGCTATATCGCGGTCCAGACCATCGTCACGGCGCTGATCGGAACGGTGTTCTGGCTGATCTATTTCCAGTCGACCTTCGATCCGGCGCTGCCCGCCCAGCATATCGCGGCGGTGATGTGGAAGCTGTTCGTCATCCTGTTCATCATCTCCGGCATCATCGTCTGGCTGTTCGTGCTCGCGCAGGAGAGCCGCAATTTCGCCGAGGACGAATCCCGCAAGCACACCCGCATGCTGATGGACGAAATCATCGCCCATGACGAGACCGGCAAGCTTTTGCAGAAGGCCAAGGAGCAGGCTGAATCCGCCAATCAGGCGAAGAGCAAATATGTCGTCGGCCTCAGCCACGAACTGCGCACGCCGCTTTCCGCCATCCTCGGCTATGCGCAATTGCTGGAGCGCCAGAAGGGGCTGCCGGTCTATATCCACAACGCTGCGCGCACCATCAAGCGCAGCGGCGAGCATCTCGCCGATATGATCGAGGGCCTGCTGGACATTTCGAAGATCGAGGCCGGCAGGCTGGAGATCTTCCGCCACAAGATTGCGCTGCGCCCCTTCCTCGACCAGATCGTCGACATGTTCTCGCTGCAGGCGCAGGCCAAGGGCATTGGCTTCGAATTCAACGCCACGTCCAACGTGCCGGATTACGTCTTCACCGACGACAAACGGCTCAGACAAGTGCTAATCAACCTCCTGTCGAATGCCATCAAGTTTACCGATCACGGCGAGGTGCGCCTCACCCTTTCCTATCGCGGACAGGTGGCGACATTCGAGATCGAGGATACCGGGATCGGCATCTCCGAAACCGATATCGAACGCGTGTTCCTGCCGTTCGAGCGTGCCGAGCAGCCAGCCAACTCCTCGCGCCCGCCGGGCACCGGGCTGGGGCTGACCATCACCAAGCTTCTGGTCGAGATCATGGGCGGGGAGCTGGTGGTGCGCTCGACCGTCGGCAAGGGCACTTACGTGGCGATCCGGCTGATGCTGTCCTCTGCCAAGGAGCCGGTCGAGAACTCTTCGTCGATTTCCGCGATCAGCGGCTATGAAGGCCCGCGGCGCACCATTCTTGTCGCCGACGACGATCCGGCCCAGCGCGCGCTGCTGGAGGACGTGCTGCGGCCGCTCGGTTTCAGCGTGATCACCGTTTCCGATGGACCTGCATGCCTTTCGGCACTGGCGCTTTACGCCCCCGACCTCGTCATTCTCGATGTCGCCATGCCGACCATGACGGGTTGGGAGGTGGCGCGGCAGGTGCGCAAGCGCTTCGACCGCGAGCTGCCGATCCTGATGGTCTCCGCCGATGCCGGCAATGAACGCACGCGCCCGGAATATTCCGGCCTGTGCGACGCCTATCTGGTCAAGCCTTTCAGCTTCGAGGAACTGTTCGAGCATTTCTCCACGCTGATTCCGCTCGTCTGGACGGATGATGACCGCAAGGCGGACCTGCTCGAAGTCCGCACGACGTTTCTGCCCGAGGAACTGCCGGAGGCGAACAAGCTGAAACAGCTCCACACGCTCGCACGGATGGGCTTTATTCGCTCGATCGAGGCGATGCTGAGCGAGATCGAGATTTCCACGCCGGCAACCGCGCCGTTCTGCAGCCATATTCGCCAGCTGCTGAGCGATCATCGGCTGCAGGATTTTCTGTCTGTCCTTGATGAGGTGACCCATGCCTGAGAAAACGGAAACAAGCCGCGTTCTGGTGGTCGATGACAGCGCCGACGCCCTGTTCATGCTGTCGGATGCACTGAAGCTCGAAGGGATGGATGTGCTGACCTGCAACAGCGGCCGGCAGGCAATCTCGCTTGCCAACAGCTCCGCCCCCGACATCGTGCTGATGGATGCGATCATGCCGGGGTTGGACGGGTTCGAGACCTGCCAGATTCTGAAGGCCGAGCAGGGTTTCGAGGACACGCCGGTGATCTTCATGACCGGCTTCAACGAGAGCGAACATGTGGTGAAGGCGCTGACGGCGGGCGGCGTCGACTTCATCAGCAAGCCGATTGTGCTCGATCAGCTTTTCGCCCGCATGCGGGTGCATCTCGGCAATGCACGACGCGCCCGCTCCGCCCGCAAGGCGCTCGATTCCACCGGGCGCTGGATTGTGGCCTGCGACCGCAACGGCAAGATCTTCTGGTCGACGCCCCAGGCCGCCGAGCTGATGCAGCGCGCCGGCATCCGCGCCGACCAGAACGCCTACCTGCCCTGGGAGATCGTCGAGTGGCTGTCGGGCGTCGAGGGGCAGAATGCCGTCGGCAACGAGAGCACGCGGTTTTCCCGCAATGGTCACGACATGGAGTTCCGCCTGCTCTCCGACGACGACAATGAGGAGGTTCTGCTGCGGCTGGTGGACCGCCAGCGCGGGACCGACGAGGAGCAGCTCGCCAAGGCCTTCGGCGTGACGCTCAGGGAGGCGGAGGTGCTGCTCTGGATCGCCCACGGCAAGACCAACAAGGAGATCGCCGACATCCTCGCCATGTCGCCCCGCACCGTCAACAAGCACCTGGAGCAGATCTTCAACAAGCTGATGGTCGACAAGCGCACTTCGGCCGCGACCATGGCTGTGAGGGTGCTGTGGCGCGACAGCTAGCAAAGTGGCGGTAGCGAACGCTTATTCATCAGCGTGGTCTTCAACAACTCGCCCTAGGGAAAACACTGGCGTCCACCCCTCTGCCACACGCTCATAGCACATCTTTCGGATGCAGGGGAAATTGCCTTTGGCGGGCCGCAGTGACGCGTAGCGACCCCTCGACAAAACTCAGCTTTGTTCAGATCGCGTAAAGAAAAGACCCGGTCCGTAATCACCTATTGTTCTCACACCAATTGGGCCAAGCTGCTGTCCGTGTAGTAGAATTTTGACGCGGAACTATGTGATTTCGACGGGGTCGAAGATCCCAATCCCTTCAAGACCTTTGATGCTGATGTGTGTACAGCCCGAAGACATAGGTAACAGAATGTACCTAAGACATGGGTGACAACCTCGTGCCGAACGGGTTGTCGATGGTCTGCAATGTTCTCTGTTCCAAATCGATATATCCCAGATCATAGCGGATGAAGCTGATCAGCCAAATGCCGTCGTCGACTTCCTTGATGCCGAGCTTCTGGCCGGCGAGCACGGTCGAGATATTGATCTTTTTTTCACGCCATGCAGATACGGCCGCATGCCGTGACGATGATATCGCGGTCGTGGAAGGGGTATTCTACGTCCGGCAGGCCCTCATAAGGTATTGAGGAAGGCGCATAGTGTTCGGCCGGGGTTCTCATGTCGAGCGCCTCGTGAGCCCGTTCTTCATTGAATTCGCAGATGAAGTCGTCAAACCTGGCCTGCTGCTGGAGGGCGTTCATGCCGGGCGGGCGGGCCGTCTCCTGCTTCAGGGTCCGGTGCATGCGCTCGTGGCGTCCGTTCTGCTGCGGGTTGCCCGGCTTGATGCGCTCGATGGCGATACCGAGCCTGAGCCAGAAGACCGAGAGCTTTGACAGGTTGTAGAGACCGTTGGGACTGGCAAAAGGCAAGCCATTGTCGCTCCTGATCGCCGATGGCTGGCCGCGATCCTTGAAGAGCCGGACAAACCGCATGCACAGTCGACTTCGCCGGGATGCGAACCTCGCCAGCCAGCCTGCGCACCAGAAGCTCGCTGATCTTTCTCGCACCCCAGTGCGGCTTGTCGCGCTTGGTCTCGACGATCAACCGCTCGATCTGGTCGGGCAACTGGTTGGCGTAGCGCACCGGACGCCGCGATCGATCGCAAAGAGCATCCAGACCTTCTTGCCTGTAGCGGTTGAAGATCTTGTAACCGGTCTTGCGGGAAATCCCGAAATCACGGCACACATCGCTCATGCCTTCTCCTTCCAGAAGGCGGGCAACAAATCGTAGACGTTCTTCCATAACCGAACTCTCTCTCCACGGCATCGACACCTCCCGCAAAGCGAAAAGTGTTACCAATGTGTCCGGTACAAAACGTCACCTATCTCTCGGGTCGCTCACATTTATTGGTCTTCGCCGACAGGCGTTCCTGTCATGTGCTCGGCATATTGAGCGAAAGCTACATGCTTCCTCGCCATGCCGAGGCACTGGAGAAAATCGAGCGGGACATCAACGGGCTTCCTTCAAAGCCTGCCAGCCGCAGTTGAGATCGGGAGGCCTGAGATTTTGACCAACTCCGGGATATCTAAAATTGTTGCCAAAATCCGATTTGTTCCTAGTAATTGCGCTTCGGCCTTCGGATGGCAAATATGCCATTCGCATGCTCGAACGTGTTGACCTATGCATCGGCACTTCCCTCGCTAGTCTGCCTGCGAGCGGGCTTGCGCCTCAGGATAGCCCAGGCGAAAAACGCGGTCAGCGCGAGGAAGAAAATGCTGTCCAGGCTGATCAGGAACACCATCGGGTTGCCGTCGTTCAGCGATAGCGAGCGCCTGAGGTATTCCTCAAGATCGGGGCCGAGGATGAAGCCCAGCAGCATCGATACGGTCGAATAGTTCTGCTTGCGCATGAAGTAGGCGAGAATGCCGAAGAGGACCGCCAGCGACATCTGAAAGATCGAGTAAGTTGCCACGTAACTGCCAACCAACGCCACGACTGCGATCCCGGTATAGAGCAGACCCTTGGGGATCGAGACGATCTTGATGAACCACGGCCCGAAGAGCCACAACGTCAGCGGGATCAGGATCAGCGCGGAAAAGAACAGTGAGCCCAGCATCGGACCCAGCAATTCAGCCTGGTTTTCGAGCAGGCGCGGGCCGGGTTGCAGGCCGTTGATCACCAGCACGCCCAGAACAATGGCGGTGGTCGGATCGCCCGGGATGCCGAACATCAGCATGGGCACGAAGGCGCCGCCGCACATCGCGTTGTTGCCGGCCTCGGCAGCGGCGATGCCTTCGCGCGAGCCGTGACCGTAGTCCTGCGGCTTTTTTGCGGACGAGCGCGCCAGGGCGTAGGAGACGAAGGCGGCCATCGAGCCGCCGGCACCGGGCAGGATGCCGATGCCGTAGCCGACAAGCGATGAGCGCAGATAGGTGAAGAGGCCGATTTCGCGAACCTCCGCGCTTGCCGGCAGGAAGTCGCGGCGGCGGATTTTGAGGTCCTTGACCTGCCTTAGGGTCGAACTGAGGTTATCCTTCCAGTTCTCCGACTGCATGAGCACCTCGGAGATCGCAAAGGCGCCTATGACGAGGGGCATGAGATCGATGCCTTCGACCAGCGTCTCCGTGCCGAAGTTGAAGCGCGGGATCGGCTGCAGAACGTCGATGCCGACTGTGGCGATCATCATGCCGAGCAGAGTCGCGACAAAGCCCTTGGCGATGTTGCCCTTGTCGACAATGACGATGACGACGAGCGCAAACAGGACGAGGGAAAACTTTCCCGGCGTGCGGATCAGCAGCGAGACTTCGGCCGCAATCGGCATGAAGGCCATGAGCAGCACCGCGCCGATCGCGCCGCCGATCATCGATCCGAGCGCGGCGTGGCCGAGAGCATTGGCTCCAAAGCCCTTTTTCATCAGCGCATTGCCTTCGATCGCGGTCATCATCGATGACGGCGCGCCGGGAATATTGATTGTCGTTGCGGTGATCGAGCCCGAATACATGCCCGCCATGAAGATCGAGGCGCACATAACCAGCGCTGGCACGACGTCGATCGTGTAGGTGATCGGCAGCAGCAGCGCGATGGCCAGCACCGATGTAAGGCCCGGCATGGCGCCAAAGAAGGTGCCGACCAGGAAGCCGCCCACCATGAAGGCGAGGACGTAGGGATCGGCAAGCGCGCTCATGCCGCTCAGAATGTCGACAAAGATGTCCATCAGAAGAACCCGTCGGTCAGGGTGGGCAGCCGGACGCCGAAGATACCTGCGAAAAGCCCGTAGAACAGGGCGGTGACGCCGATGGCGCAGATCGCGAATATGTGCGGCTTGCGGATCTGAAAGTGGAAGATGGCAAACAGGACGCAAGTGAAGGCGAGCGTTGCCAACCAGTAGCCCAGCGGGCGAAACAACGCGATGTAACCCGCCGTCGCGACGATCACCAGCATCGGACGCAGCAATTCGCGTACGGGACCATCAGCCGTGGGCTTGCGGAACTCGATGACGAACACCACCGCCAGGGCGACATACATCAGGCAGGCCAGAAGGATCGGCACGGAGCGCGGACTCATCTCGCCGGGACCCGCAAACTGCGAGCGGATATCAAAGGCGGCGGCGAGGTAGACGCTTGTGACGACGAGTAAGAAGAGCGGCAGCAGGACGCCTGTCCTGAAAATTGGCGCACGGTCGGCCATCATGGTCTCCGGATTGGGGCGGCGCCGGAACGGGCCTGGCGCCGCCAGTCTTGCCTGCGGTACGGTGGGTGCCGGTTACTTCGACAGTACGCCGGTCTCGACCAGTGCGTCCATCTGGTCAAAGAGGCCCTGCGCGGTGTCCTCGGCCCAGATATCGAGCTCTTCGCCCGCCAGCCAGTTCGGTGTCACGCCGATGGTAGCGAGCCAGTCCTGGAACTCGGCACTTTCATAGGCCTCCTGATAGGCGGCCTCGATCTTGGCCACCACGTCCTCGGGGGTACCCGCCGGGGCCACCAGCACGATGAAGGAGCCGTTCAGCAGATCGACGCCAGCCTCTTCGGCGGTAGGCACGTCATAGGTCGGGTTCTTGGCGTCCGAAAATTCGACGATGCCGCGCGCGGTGCCGTCCTCGATCAGGTTGGCGAAGTCGCCCAGCGAGGTGAGAACCACGTCCACTTCCCCCGAGAGCAGAGCTTCCTTCTGCGGGGCCGCGCCGCCCGGGTAGGAAACGATGCGGAACTCTGCGCCGGTGAGCTGCTGCAGCTGCAGCAGCGTGAGGTGCACGCGGCCGCCGAGGTTCTGAACGCCCACGCGTATATTGCCCGGGTCGGCCTTGGCCGCCTCGATCAGGTCATCCAGCGACTGGTAGTTCGAATCGGCGTCTACGATAATGGCGTCTGCCTCGCTGGTGATGCGGGCGATAAGGTCGAGCTTGTCCATCTGGTAGCTCGGAAGCATACCCTGCCATGGCACAGTCACGATGCTGTCATAGGTCAGCGCGCCGACGGTGTAGCCATCGGGACGTGCGCTCATCACCTGGCCGACGCCGGTGGCCGAATTGCCGCCCTCGATGTTCTCGACATAGATCGTGCCGCCAAGATTATCCTCGGCCAGCGTGGTTACCTTGCGCACGATGCCGTCGGTACCGCCGCCGGCGCCCCACGGCACCACCATGCGCACGTCACGCTCGGGGTATTCCGCAAGGGCTGCAACCGGCACAAGGGCCGTGGCGATGGCGGCAAGGGCGCCGATGAAGCTGCGTTTCATGATCTGTTTCCTCCTAGACTTTTCGGGGGTCGGCAGGTGCCTCCCCTGTCCTCCCAGTGTCCTGACGCCCGCGCAGTGGCGCTTGCGCGCGGCACTTGCCCTTTCGCAGGGCCCGGCCTCCCCGGGGCAGGATTTGCTGGCGGCGCTTGCGCCCCGACCAACTAATACATTACTATATGAATTTGCGACTGGTTGGCAAGCCTCCTTGGGGCAGCCATCGCGCGATCGAGACAGGTTATTGAAATAAATGGAGAAAATCGGAATGATTTATGACCACCGCACCTATTCCTGCCGTCCCGGCACCATCAGGAAACACCTCGCGCTCTACGGCGAGCATGGGTTCGAGGTGCAGCGTCGTCATCTGGGTGAGCCCATTGTCTACGGCGCGGTCGAGACCGGCGATGTCAACTCCTACGTGCATATCTGGTGCTATGACGATGCCGCCGACCGGGCGGCGCGGCGCGCGGCGCTGGCGGCGGACCCGGAATGGCAGGCCTATCTCAAAAAGAGCGCCGAGGCGGGTTACCTTGTCTCGCAGATCAACCAGATTTTGACTCCGGTTCCGTTCTTCACGCCAAAGCGTGGCTGAGCGGCTTATTCATCCACCCCATGATCTTCGTATCGGCCCGAAAATCGACTCAGGCTTTCGGGCCGATGCGCCCTCGGCGGCGCCGGCTGTCATCCGTCACGCTTCCGGCAGATCCATGCGGCTAATGAGGAAGTCGAGTTCGGCGAGGTCGATGTCGGTCAGCTTCGGCCCCGGTCCGCGCAAGGCGCTTGAGGTCAGCGCGCCGCGGCGGCGCATCATCTCCTTGCGCAGGGCAATGCCCCACTGGCCTTGTGCCTCGTGCTTGAGCAGCGGCAGGAAGCGGTTGAAGAGGTCGTGCGCCTCGGCCCGCTTTCCCGCGGTCATCAGATCGTAAACGCCTGACAGCATCTCCGGGTAGGAGAAGCCGGCCATCGGGCCATCGGCGCCGCGTTCCATCTCCTGCACCAGGAATTGGCCGTTATTGCCGGTCAGGATGCGCACCGGGCGCGACAGCTCCGCCCGCATTCGCGTGATCTTGATGGGGGAGGGGAAATCTTCTTCCTTGATGACGCCGATCTGGGGAAAGGCGCTGATCAACCGATCGATGGCGGGCACCGACATCACGACGCCGGAGGCGGCGGGGAAATCCTGCAGGACTGTCGGCACATCGCCGATCCGGGCGTAGACCGCCTCGAAATAACGCAGCAGGTCCTCATCGGTGCGGATGCCGGCGGGCGGGCAGATCATCACCGCGTCGGCGCCCTCGGCCATGACCTGGGCCGTGACCTCGACCAGCGTGGCGAGGTTCGGGTGCGACACGCCGGCGATGATCCGGTGGCCGTCCGCCGCCGCGACGTAGCGAGCGGCCACAGCTATGGTCTCGTCCACGGTCAGTTTCTGCGCCTCGCCCGAGACGCCGAGCACGGTCAGGCCCTCAGCGCCGTGGCGGTAGTAAAAGGCTGACAGCGTGTCGATGCTCCCAAGGTCGAGCGTTCCGTCATTGAGAAACGGTGTCTGCGCAACCACGTGAAGGCCGCAGGTATCGGCGAGTTTTCTGGACATGATCTCTCCCTGCGCGAACCGGGTTGAACCGCGCTCTCCTCGGTAATTCTGGCCTGTTTGGCGACGTCCGGACGGACCGGATGCGTCAGGTGAAGTATTCCTCGTGCAGGGCGCGATACTCGTCGGCCCAGTCGTCGGGTTTGTGGGTGTGAAAGCGAATTTCGCGGATCGCGTCCTCGACTACGCCCGACTCGATCGCGTCCACGATGCGCTCGTGACCCTGTAGAATCAGCCCGAGCCGTTCTTCGGAGTGGGCCTGCAGGCGGCGCACGCGGTCCATGTCGCCGGTCTGCGAACGAAGCAGGGCATGCAGGTTCGGATGGCCCGCTCCCTCGAACATGATGTAGTGGAAGTACTCGTCAAGCTCCTGGAAACGGCGCAGCTTGGTCTTGTCGGCGGCGACCAGTCGCTGCATGGCGATGACTTCGCGCAGCCGGTCGATGACCGCCCGAGAAGGGTTGCTGGCGAGCTTCATTGCTACCTCGGTTTCAAGCGCCTGGCGCAGGAAAAGCGCCTCGCGGATCTGGTCGAGATTGATGCGCGTCACCAGCGTCTTGGATTGCGGGTAGATGCGGAGCAGCCCGTCCTGTTCGAGCCGCTGCATCGCGTCGCGCAACGGCGTCTGGCTGACGTCGTATTCGCGTGCGAGGTCGGCGCGCGTCAGCGCGGTGCCCGGGGGGAGGTCGAGCGACAGAATGCGCTGTCGCAGATCGTTATAGATCCGCGAGGACGCCATCGGGCGTCCCATCGCCGTCTCCTGCCGCATCATATCGAACGCGAGTGTCATTGGTGGTGTCTGCATGCCGAGATTCTTGTCCGTGCCGTTGTGGCCTACATATAACCGCATTTTCGCGCCTGTTGACCATACTGATAAACTAAAATATTAGTGCATGACAAGTCCACGACGATGCGGTTGCCGCCCCATTGCCCGCAGGGCTTCGCGGTATGGACGCGTGATTCGCGCCGGATCGGGGCATCTTAGACAGGCGCGGTCGGGTGGCCGGCCGCATGACGCAGGAGGGTTAAGAATATGGATGACAACAAGTCCGGCTTTGTTCCGCACGGCAAGCACCTGATCGCGGGCGATTGGGTGGCGACAGAGGCGACCTTCCGCTCGCAGCCCGCGCATGGCGATGCGCATGATTTCGGTGTTGGAACCCCGGAACTGGTGAACGCGGCGGCCGAGGCCGCGGAAGAGGCATTCTGGACCTATGGCTATAGCGATGTCGAAACGCGCGCGCGTTTCCTTGAAGCCATCGCCGACGAGATCGAAGCCCGCGCGGAGGCGATCACCCTAATTGGCACCCAGGAAACGGGCCTACCGGAGGCGCGCCTTCAGGGCGAGCGCGGCCGCACCGTCGGCCAATTGCGTCTGTTCGCCAGTCACATCCGCGCCGGCGAGTGTCTCGACCGCCGCCACGACGAAGCGCTGCCCGACCGCGCGCCGATGCCCCGCCCCGATCTCAAGCTGATGCAGCGCCCGATCGGCCCGGTGGCCGTGTTCGGCGCCTCGAATTTCCCGCTGGCCTTCTCGACCGCCGGCGGCGACACCGCATCGGCTCTGGCGGCGGGTTGCCCCGTCGTGGTCAAGGGCCACTCTGCCCATCCCGGCACTGGCGAGATCGTGGCCGAAGCCATCAGGGCGGCCATCAAGGCCTGCGGCCTTCCGGGCGGGGTGTTCAGCCTCGTGCAGGGCGGCAAGCGGGATGTCGGCACTGCGCTGGTGCAGCACCCGCTGATCAAGGCTGTGGGCTTCACCGGCTCGCTTGGCGGCGGCCGGGCGCTGTTTGATCTCTGCGCGCAGCGCCCCGAACCGATCCCGTTCTTCGGCGAACTGGGCAGCGTCAATCCGATGTTCGTGCTGCCGGAAGCCGCAAAGGCCCGGAGCGCCGAGATCGGCAGGGGCTGGGCGGGCTCGCTCACCATGGGAGCCGGCCAGTTCTGCACCAATCCCGGCATTGCCGTGATCGGCGCGGGCCCGGAGGGCGACGCTTTCGTCTCGGCCGCCGCCGAGGCGCTGAAGGACGTCCCGGCCCAGGTCATGCTGACGGACGGCATCGCCAAAGCCTACCGTGACGGCAAGGACCGCTTCGATGGTCGCAACGCGGTCAAGCCGGTGTTCACCACCGAGCAGGAAGGCCGCGCCGCAAAGCCCAACCTCTATGAGACCACCGCCGCGACCTATCTGCAGGATCACGCGCTCGGCGAGGAAGTCTTCGGACCGCTCGGCCTGGTGATCCGCGTCAGCGATACCGCGCAGATGGTGAAGCTTGCGAAGGGATTCGAGGGGCAGCTCACCGCGACCCTGCATATGAACGATGGCGATATCGACGACGCCCGCGCGTTGATGCCGGTGCTTGAACGCAAGGCCGGCCGGGTGCTGGCTAATGGTTTCCCCACGGGAGTCGAGGTGGCCGACGCTATGGTGCATGGCGGACCCTACCCGGCCTCCACGAACTTCGGCGCGACCTCGGTCGGCACCATGGCGATCCGCCGCTTCCAGCGCCCGGTGAGCTACCAGAACCTGCCGGACGCGCTAATGCCGGCCGGCTGGCAATAACATTCAGCCCCGCTTCGACCGGACATGCTCCGCGTCAGGCGGGCAAGATATCAAAATTGAGGAGATACACACCATGATCGCACCCGACGCGCTGCGCGAAATCATCCGCCACGGGCTTCTGTCCTTCCCCGTGACGCCATTTGATACAGAGGATCGTTTCGCGCCGAAGCCGTTCCAGGCGCATCTCGAATGGCTCAAGCCCCACAAGGTGGCAGGACTGATCGTCGCGGGCGGCACTGGCGAGATGTTCTCGCTCGCCCCGGAAGAGATCGTCAGCGTGGTGCGCGCCGCGCGCGAAGTGGCCGGAGACGGACCGGTGATCGCGGGCTGTGGCTATGGCGTGCGCATGGCCTGCGATCTCGCCCGCGAGATCGAGGCGGCCGGCGGCGACGGCATCCTGCTTTTGCCACACTACCTTACCGAGGGCCCGCAGGAGGGCGTGGCCAACCGCATCCGCGCAGTTTGCAAGGCCACGAACATGGCGGTCATCGTCTACAACCGCGGCCAGGCGCGGATCTCGGCCGAGACGCTCGAGCGCCTTGCCGACGAATGCCCCAACCTCATCGGCTTCAAGGACGGCACTGGCGACATCGACAATGTCCGCCGCGTGACCGTGCGCCTCGGCGACCGGCTGGCCTATATCGGCGGCATGCCGACGCACGAGCTTTTCGCGCAGGCCTATCGCGGCGCGGGAATGCCGACCTACTCCTCGGCGGTGTTCAATTTCGTTCCCGAGACCGCGCTGGAATTCCACGGCGCCTTCCTTGCCGGTGACGACGCGAGGTGCGAGCAGTTGCTGAAGGAGTTCTACTACCCCTTCGCGAAGATCCGCGACCGCAAGCCGGGTTACGCCGTCTCGGCGATCAAGGCCGGCGTCGCCCTGCGCGGCTTCGAGACCGGGCACGTGCGCGCGCCGCTCACCGACCTGACCGGCGAAGAGGTCGAGATGATGCGCGACCTGATCAAGGGACGCGGCTGATGCCCATCGGACCCGTTGCCGTTCTCGAACCCGCCAGTGTGGAAATGCGCGCCCGCATCGAGGAACTGTGTGACGGTTTCGACCTGCGGTTCGTCAGCAGCATCGAGACCGACGAAATGCGAAGTGCGCTTGAGGGCGCGACCTACGCCGTGACGCGTGGATTGCGCTTTCCGGCCGAGCTTCTGGCCGGTGCCGAGGCGTTGAAGATGGTGCACCAGTGGGGAACCGGCGTTGACGGCATTCCGCTGGACGTCGCCCGCAAGCGCGGCATCACCGTCGCGCGTTCTCCAGGCGTGAACGCGCCAACGGTGGCCGAGGCGACGCTGGCGCTGATGCTGGCGACGCTGAGGCGCTTGCCGCAGGTGCAGCAGAGCTTCCGGAACGGCGCCTGGAACCAGCCGGACCTCTGGCGCAGGGCGCGCGATCTCGGCTGCTGCCGGGTCTGTCTCGTGGGTATGGGCGCGATCGGCAGGGAGGTGCTGAAACGCCTCTCGGGATTTGGCTGCGACATCGCCTATACCAGGCGCTCCGGGCCGGACGCTTCGGTTGACGCCTCATTCATGGCCTTCGACGAGATGATCGGCTGGGCCGATGTGATTTCGCTGCACCTGCCGCTGACGGCCGGGTCTAAGCACCTGATCGGTAGAGACGCCATTGCGGCTATGAAACCTGGCGCAGTGCTCATCAACACGTCGCGCGGCGGGCTGGTCGACGAGGCGGCGCTGATCGAAGGGCTGCGCTCGGGACAGATCGGGGCTGCGGGGCTCGACGTATTCGAGACCGAGCCGGTGACCGGGCCCAATCCGCTGCTGGACATGCCGAACACGGTGACGCTGCCGCATGTGGCGGGGCGCACGCTTGACAATTTCGACCGCATGGTGCGGCACTGGGCGGGCAATATCCGCGCGCATGCCGAAGGCGGGGCCATCGACCCGGACTGCATCGTGCTGCCCTGAGGGCAACAACGTTCCACAATCATGGGAGGGAGAATACATGTCCGAGACCGTCAAGCGCACCGGCGGGCAGGTGCTGGTCGACCAGCTTCTGATCCACGGCGCCGACTGTGCCTATTGCGTGCCGGGCGAGAGCTATCTCGAGGTGCTCGACGCTCTCTACGACGTGCGCGACCGGTTTACGCTCTACAATGCGCGGCACGAGGCCGGCGCCGCCGACATGGCCGAGGCCTATGGCAAGCTGACGGGCAGACCCGGCATCTGCTTGGTCACACGCGGGCCCGGCGCCTGTCATGCCGCGGTGGGCGTGCACATCGCTTATCAGGATTCAACCCCGATGATCCTGCTTGTGGGGCAGGTCGGCCGCGAAACCATGGATCGGGAGAGCTTTCAGGAAATCGACTACCGCCGGATGTTTGCCCCTGTGGCCAAGTGGGCCGCGCAGATCGACAGCGCCGCGCGCATCCCCGAATACATGGCCCGGGCGTTCCGCGTGGCGACCTCGGGCCGGCCCGGCCCCGTGGTGCTGGCGCTACCCGAGGACATGCTGAGCGACGTTGTCGAGGTCGCAGACGCGATGCCCTACGCACCCAGCATCCCGGCGCTGAGCTCCGGTGACGCCGCCGCCGTGATGGCTGCCCTGTCGAAGGCCGAGCGGCCGCTGCTGCTGGCCGGCGGGCCCGGCTGGAGCGATGAAGGCTGCGGGGCGTTGCTGCGGTTTGCCGCCGACAAGCGCCTGCCGGTTGCCACAAGCTTTCGCCGGCAAGATCTTATCGACAACCGCTCCGACGTCTATGTCGGGGACTTCGGGACCGGCGTCGCGCCAAACCTCGTCAAGCGGCTGGCCGAGGCTGACCTGCTGTTGGTCATCGGCGCGCGTCTAGGCGAGATCACGACGAAGACCTATTCCACGCTGTCCGTGCCGACGCCGGCGCAGACCCTGGTGCACATTCATGTCGACGCCGACGAGATCGGCCGGGTCTATTCGCCCGCCGTCTCGGCGGTGTCGGGACCCGATGCCGCTCTGGCGGCGCTGGCCGCCCAGCCGGCCGCCGCAGCGCCCGAGGGCTGGTGCGCCAGGCTGCGGGCCGAGTATCTGGCCGACAGCGAGCCGCCGCCGCACGACTACCCGCTCGACATGGGCCAGGCGATGGCGGACGTGCGCGATCTGATCCCGGCGGACGCCGTTATCACGCTCGATGCCGGTAACCACACCGGCTGGGCACAGCGTTTCCTGCGCTATGGCCGACCCGGGCGGCAGATCGGTTCGACCTGCGGTTCGATGGGCTATGCCGTGCCATCCGCCGTGGCGGCCTCGCTTGCCGACCCGCAGCGGCAGGCCATCGCGTTTGTCGGCGACGGCGGTTTCATGATGTCGGGAATGGAGATCGCCACGGCCGTGCAGCATGGCGGACGGCCCATCGTGCTGGTTTTCAACAACGGCACTTACGGCACGATCCGCATGCATCAGGAGCGCGAACACCCCGCCCGCGTCTCGGGCACGGACATCGCCCCTTCCGACATCGGGATGATCGCGCGCGGGCTCGGCGCCGCGCATGAGCGGATCACCGAGACGCCTGAGTTCAGGCCCGCCCTTTTGCGCGCTTTCGAGCATGACGGCCCAACGGTCATCGAGTTGATGACCGACCCCGAGCAGATTTCCACGCGTATGACGGTCAGCCGTCTGCGCGGTCAGCAAGCCAGGACAAACCCATGACGACCGAGAAGACACCCGAAACCCTGCGTTCCTCGCGCTGGTTCGCGCCCGACGACCTGCGCAGCTTCGGCCATCGCTCGCGGATGATGCAGCTCGGCTACGCCGAGGAGGATTTCCGCGGCAAGCCGGTGATCGGCATCCTCAACACCTGGTCCGAGCTCAACACCTGCCACGGCCACTTCCCCGAACGGGTGCAGGACGTGAAGCGCGGCGTGCTCGCGGCGGGCGGTTTCCCGGTCGAGATGCCGGCGCTGTCGGTGGACGAGAGCTTCACCAAGCCGACCTCGATGCTCTACCGCAACATGCTGGCGATGGAGACCGAGGAGATGATCCGGTCCCACCCGCTCGACGGCGTGGTGCTGATGGGCGGCTGCGACAAGACCACGCCCGGCCTCGTGATGGGAGCGACCACCGCCGGCGTGCCGATGATCTTTCTGCCCGCCGGCCCGATGTTGCGCGGGCATTACAAGGGTCGCATCCTGGGCAGCGGCTCGGACGGCTGGAAATACTGGGACGAGCGCCGCGCCGGCAATGTCACCGACGAGGAGTGGCTGGGCATCCAGGGCGGCATCGCGCGCTCGGTCGGCACCTGCATGACCATGGGCACCGCCTCGACCATGACCGCCATCGCCGACGCCCTGGGCCTGACGCTGCCCGGCGCCTCCTCGATCCCCGCCGCCGACAGCGGGCACAAGCGCATGGGCTCTGTCTGCGGACGGCGCATCGTCGAGATGGTCTGGGAAAACCTGACGCCCGAGAAGATCATCACCGAGGTCGCCGTGCGGAACGCCGCCATCGTCGCCATGGCCACCGGCTGTTCGACCAATGCGGTGGTCCACCTGATCGCCATGGCCCGCCGCGCCGGCGTGGAACTGACGCTTGACGATCTCGACGCGCTGGGGCGCGTCACGCCGCTCATCGCCAATGTGCGGCCTTCCGGCAAGGATTACCTGATGGAGGACTTCTACTACGCCGGCGGCCTGCTGGCGCTGATGAAGCAGATCGAGGAACGGCTCGACACCACGGTCACCGGCGTCACCGGCAAGCCGCTTTCGGCTGCGCTGGCAACCGCCGAGGTCTACAATGACGACGTGATCCGGCCGCTGTCGAATCCGGTCTATCACCAGGGCTCTCTGGCGCTGCTGCGCGGCAATCTCTGCCCCGACGGCGCGGTGATCAAACCCGCCGCCTGCGATCCGAAGTTCCATGTGCACGAGGGGCCGGCGCTTGTGTTCGACAGCTATCCCGAGATGAAGGCAGCGGTCGACGACGAGGATCTCAACGTCACCCCCGACACGGTGCTGGTGCTGCGCAATGCCGGGCCGAAGGGCGGGCCGGGTATGCCGGAATGGGGCATGCTGCCGATCCCCAAGGCGCTGATCAAGCAGGGTTACCGCGACATGCTGCGCATTTCCGACGCGCGCATGTCGGGCACGTCCTACGGCGCCTGCGTGCTGCATGTGGCCCCGGAAAGCTTCGTCGGCGGACCGCTGGCGCTGCTGAAGACCGGCGACATCGTGCGCATGGACCTGCCGAACCGCAGCCTTAACATGCTGGTGGACGAAGCGGAACTCGCGCGCCGACGCGCCGCCTGGTCGCCGCCCGAACAACGCTTTCAACGCGGCTGGGGCTACATGTTCTCGAAGCATGTGACCCAGGCCGACAAGGGCTGCGATTTCGACTATCTCGAGCGCGGCTTCGGCAAGACTGCGGGCGAACCCGATATCTTCTGACGCCAGGATCAAGGCGACCATAGCCAGCATCCCGCCGCGAATTTCCGCGCGTGAGTTGTCGGAGGGTGACGCTTCGGCCGCGCGCAGCAAGCGCTCGGCCCTCGCAATAGGCCCTGTTTCGGCGACTGCCTCGCCGCTCGTTCGATGCGTAATGTTGTGGTGACTGGGGTCTATACAGGGGTTGGAAGGGGAATAGTCGAAATTCTGATTCAAGAAGGCTGGAGGGTGTTCGGAAGTGTTCGCCGCAAAAGAGGACGGCGAAAAGCTTCAACAGACATTCGGCGACGCCTTCACTCCGCTCCTCTTCGACCTGGAGGATGAAGAGGCAATCGCCACCTCCGCGGAAATAGTGCGATCGGAACTGGGCGGTGCAAACCTGCTCGGCCTCGTCAACAACGCCGGCAGCTCATTCCCCGATCCTTTGTTTGTCCAGTCGGTGGCGGATTTCCGAAAACAGATCAACATTAACTTAGTCGGGCTGTTCGCGGCGAGCCGACAACTAGGATGCCCGCGTCGAGATAGGGCATAGAGGAGTGGTCGAAACGGTAGGGCAGTGACGCAAAATGAACGCCGACCATGGTTGCGATGACCGCAGTTGGAATTTGCGCAGCGGCGTTTCTTATCGGCTGCCCCAGCGCGCGAATGATTGCCAGAATTGTTTCATGCCCCATGGTGTTACCTTTCTTCAACAGTTTCGGCCAGCTGTCTTCGATAGGCGCGAAAATCGGGTTCTTGTCATGCTCCAGCGCCCACCGGAAGGCTCCCTTTGCGGGGATACGGTTCAAGCGGGCTCCTGTGTTGGATGTTGTAACCGGTGACGACCCGCACCGGCTTTTGAGCATATAATGAAACAACCCTAGATTTATGAACGCGCAGTGAACGAAACGCCAAGAGCGAGATAAAAAAGCTGTAATTCTCGTTTAGATTGAGGTTTACGACCGGAGATTTGCTTGTATAAATGCATCAAGACATCCTATGAGAGTTATTATTGATGATGCTGATGCGTTACCTTGTTGCGGTGGGTCTGGTTTGCGGGATTGTGGAAATAGCCCATGCTGATACCGATGGCGGAATAGAGAAGCTTGAGGCCGGCGATATTCAAGGCGCTGTAGAGGCCTTTGAAAATGCTTACGAATCGGGGGACCCGGATGGTGCATTCTATCTTGGACGGCTCTTCGAGATGGGGCTTGGTACGGATCAGGATATGCGCCGCGCCGCCGCGCTATATGCCGTTGCCGCTGACAAGGGAAGTGCCAACGCACAGAATCGGCTCGGCCTGATGCATCTGAACGGTACCTTTGTCCTGCAGGATTATGTGCGCGCTGCGCAACTTATCTGCCAGTCGGCTGAAAGCGGAAACCCCAATGGGTTCTTCAATTGTGGATTGCTTTACGCCGAAGGCAGGGGCGTCGGCCAGGACCCCGAAAAGGCCGTTGGCTACTGGCGTGAGGCTGCGATGGCGGACCATGTGGCAGCGATCAACTATCTGGCGATGGCCTATCGCGATGGCGAGGGCGTGGCTGCCGACCCGGAAGAAGCGTTCCGGCAGTTTTCGATAACGGCCGCGGCGGGCAATCCGCTCGGCCTGCTGGAGGTCGCGCAGGCCTATGAAGCCGGCGCCGGCGTCGAGCCGGATATCGCCATGGCCTATGCCTATGCCAATCTGGCCGCTGTTCGCGGGCTTGATGAAGCGCGGTTACTGCGCGATAGGCTGGAAACGCGCATGGACCCGCAGTCTCTTGAAACAGCGCAGGCCTTTTCCCGCACGTGGAAAGCTGTTCCTATCGGTTCAGCGGGATAAGCACGATGCAGCGCTTTTTCTTGGTGACAGGCGCAGTGTGTCTGTCTCTACTCCCTAGAGTTGTTTTGTCGAAGGATAATGGCATTCCACAGGTTGAGGCCTTTGGCGACTGGGAGCTGATTTGCAGCACGGCCGAGGCGGGCGACCGCAATTGCCAGATGGCGCAGAGCGCGGCTGCCGGCGAGGGGGCTCCGGTTTTCCTGCTGAGCGTCGCTCCGGCGGCAGACGGAGCGACCGACTATGCGGTGGCCAGCGCTCCGCTGGGCGTCTATCTGGCCAACGGCATCGAAATCCGCGTCGACGGCGGGCATCCCTTCAAGGTTCTTTATGAAGTTTGCGACCGGGAGAGCTGCCATGCGGGTTTCCGGCTCTCCGGCGCTGTCCTCTCGGCCTTCCGCAAGGGGCTCGACGCCGGTTTCCGGGTCTGGACGGCAAAGGACCGGGCCGTCGATTTCGAAATGTCTCTCCGCGGCTTCTCCGCAGCCTATTCCGAATATCGCGCGAAGGTGACCGGATGAGCCGGCTTGTTGTCCTTGTTGTCGGGTTCCTGGCCCTGATGGGCGCGCCATTGGCCATGGCCGATGCGCTGGATGACGGACGCCGGGCCTTTGCCACAGGCGATCATCCCGCCGCGCGCGGCCATTTTTCGGAAGCTTTCGAGGACGGCAATGCCGAAGCCGGTTTCCTTCTGGCACGCATGCTGGAAGGTGGGCTGGGGGGCCAGTGGATGAAAAGGCCGCGCTTGCGCTTTACCAAAAGACTTCCGAGGCGTCGTTTGCGCCCGCGCTCAATCGCATGGGGCTGGTCTACTGGCGCGGCGAAGCCGGTTTTGTGCGCGATCCGCAAACGGCGGCTGCGTTCTTTGAACTATCAAGGGCGGTACGACTGTCGCGTCTTTCGTTATTCCGGCAGGAACGGCAACCAAGATCAGTCGTGTGCTGCCCGACAAGAAGGGTGTAGGCGGTGTCCCGAATAGGACATTCGAGTTCTCAACAAGTGGCAGCGGGACTCATTTGACGCGAAACGCGTCAGTTGATGGTATTGATATTCGAGTAAACAGTGGGCATGCATATAACAGAACACATTCTGGTGGTGATGTTTCGCAAATTGGGTCGATGGATGATATCGAAATAGCCATTTTGAATGATATTTCTTCAAACTCTAGGCTGAATGGACTTATTGGAACAGGAAATAAGTATACGATTCAAGTAAATGGTCAGACTGTTATTTATGAGTTGTCGGATACACCTATTGGTCCGGTGCTAGGCAATTATTATCCCCCTAACCCGTGAGAGTATGGATATGCTTAATGCTTGTATTGCAAAATTTGCTGAGCTTGAAAAAAAGCATGTCACCGATGAAAAGGTATGGGCTGATGCAATTCAGAGCTTTAATGAGGCGCTCGATACCGAGAATGTAGGACGTAATCTTGAAAGTGCGATTTTAGAAACCCAGAGTTGGTATTTGCCGATCGAGTGCAAACTAAGGCTTCTGGATAAGGCTAAAAATGCAGGATGTAGCTCATTTGAGTTTTGGAAAGACTACTATCGCTACAGGGCAACGTATTTAGAGCCAGATGATCCTGAGCGTATTTTTGCTCTAGAAATGGCAAATGGAAAGTTCCTTTAGCTTGCTTAAATTATTTAATATTAATATTTTGTCACGCCTAATTTTTAACATTTGTTATCTTGTATATTTTTTTGTGGTAATTGCGAAAAGAATTTTTATGCCGTTCGTGATATTAGTTTTAATATTTAAGAGAGGCCCATTACTCAAATCCAAAATCTTAAAGACGCCCTAGGGTAATCCTCCCCGTTTTAACGGGGTTCAGCGGTAGAATTCACGCGGCCATTTTC
>NZ_JBAKFP010000002.1:0-433364 GCF_053484265.1 Martelella sp. FOR1707
CTCGTCAGGCTCATAACCTGAAGGCCGCAGGTTCAAATCCTGCCCCCGCAACCAACGAGACAAACAAACCCGTAGCAGCCGCTGCGGGTTTTGTCGTTTGGACCGAAAGCGTAAGGATTCCAGCGAGATTGCCCCGCACGTCGATCTTGATCTGGGCCATGTTGACCAAGCAAGAGGATTATCGAATGGCGTGACCTGAAACCAAGAAGGGAAAAGGCACGACATGGCCGCAAGGCCAGGGCGAGCTATCGACGAGGAGTACGCGACACGGACTTCGAAGTTCAACGAAGGGAAATTCAGACCCGGGGCTCGAGCGCTTGCAACTCTCTGAACCGATGTGAACCCAGCTTTCCGAACAGCATACCGGCCCGTGGCGTCATCGAAGGCCACAATCTGAGGACTGACACACGTCCGATCGAAGACCCCGCCGAAAAATCGAAGATAAAGCTTGCCAAACAGGGGGCATCCACACACGGCTAGGTATACCCGATGCCGCTGGGTGGGGCATCCACCGCATCAGTTCAGTTCGTATCGTCGCGAGATTATTTGACCCCCCGCAAACGTCCGGCGAGATACTGTCCAATAGTTGGATGAAACCACTGCCGGCTGATATGGCTTGAGGTAGTGGGGGGCATCCTATCCAAGGCAACGGATAGATCGGCAATCATATCCCTGATCTCATTAAGGGCCGCAGCCTGTTGGAGGAGCGGATAGGTGGCGAAGGTATCGTCTTGCGATGGACGTATCCGAACTTGTCGTAAAGGCCGCCCTGTATCTACGCCCGGGTCGACCAGATGAATTGTTGATCCAAAGTTGCCCGGATCACCGTTCCACATAGCCCAGTAGCCCCCATGTACGCCGCGATACATTGGCGTAATGCCGGCATGCATATTAATGAATGGCGCGCCCACACAGCCCAGCACGTTTGGTTTGATAATTCGGGTTCCATTAACCAGCACGACATCGGGCATGAATCTTGTCAGCGCCTCGGGTACATCTGGCTCGTTAACACTGGCGACTTCAAGAGAATCGTTCAAGATATGGCGGTTCGCGTTTAAATTGTAGTCGGCCATAATCTGTTGAAGGCGCGACTTCGAGCTAAATCGAACCAATGGCGCAATGAGTACTTGAAACAAAAGCTGGCCGGTTACGACCCTCATTCCCAAACGTCGTCGCCTGAAACGTAGCATCGCACGTTTATTCGCTGGGCGCTCAACAATCAGCAACAGCTCGGCATTGGGGTGCCAGGCGCGAACCGCATTTGCGAGTATTGCAGACGAGGCCCCGCGTCGAAGAAGCATTGCAATTTTCATTGAACACTCTCCATCGCTAATGACTGCATGCCAAAGCGATCGCGGAGAACTACAAAGTGTTTGATAACGTCGTGTAAACCATCCAAGTTTTCCTGAAGGTTGCGTCCGAAATTATGGGGGTGCCACCATAGATGATAGCCAGCTTCGTTCCTGGCGGCGGCCGTCATTCCGCGCTTGATCGTGGCGATATGAAGTGGATGAAACGGCGCGAGACGGCCTGCGTTTGGCCGGAGGAAGCGACTCGCGGGAACGTCCTTAGACCGCGCGTTTCTCACCTTGAACGTCTGCGATCCCAACACGCCAGAATACGCATCAAACAGGCGCAAGGCGCGCCGAGCAGGCGTCTGTTCGGCGCCTTTGGCGGGTCGATAAGCCCAGCCTGCAGGATTGCCCCTATAGTGGGTAATTCCTTGTCGAGAGCAAACATCGAGATGCGCCGGGGTGAACTGATTGCGCGGAAATACTATTGATTTGAGAGAAACGCCCCGTGCATTGGCAATCTTTCGGGCGGCGACGAGGTCTGCTTCAAAGGCTGTCAGCGATTGGCCATCCTCAAGGCAATAATAGTGCGACATCGTGTGCGTACCGATTGTCTGGCCCGGTGTCTTGGAAATTGCATCAACCAGGGAGGGGGCGAAGTAATAAGGGTCACTACGTTCGTCTTTCCCGACCTCATCCAGATAGCTGTAGTTAGAAAGACGGGGGTTGGTATAGGCTGGTCGCTCTTCTGGAAGAGCGGCTATCAACTCATCCCTGGATCCGCAAAACAGGAAGCCAACCGTTGCCCAGGTGGCCGCGATGCTGTGGGCCTCGAAGAGTTCAAGCATCCGCGGCACCGCCTCGCGGGCTCCCAATATATTCTGACCGTAGGTCTGCTTGTCGGAATGATCCCGCACTCCCCAAAGGAGTTCGAAGTCGAGCGAAATCACAAATTGACCTGACATTGCGAGACTCCAGCACATTTTCACACGTCCTTGGCTTAGCAGTCGAAAGCCGAAGACAAATTTAGATATCCGGGTTTCAGTACGATCCTGAGAGAAGGCAACCGTTTTCCTGATTCGGCGAGGTAATTTGCGCTGATCATCACCGCTATTGGCGCATTGGTGCGTTTTCCGCTCCAGCAAACGAATGCAAGCCGCAGCACTCTTAAGCCCTAGCTGAAAGTCGTTTTGAGATCAGTGTAAACCCTTTAGCATGCTACCAGCAGGTAGCCCAAAAAGCCAATTATCATAGGGAATGTAACAAACCCGGAAGTGGTAGGAAAGCTGTGTCCAGACGAGGAAGACCGCGAGCAAACCCATATAGGGTAGCGCTGAGTGCAGAGCCTTGTTGGATTTGAATGGCAAGAAAGGCAAACGGGCGAAGATCATGGCCTGTATAGGGATCAGATAATAGCCGAATCTGTCGCCGATGACGCTGGAAACAGGCAGCAAAAGCATCGCCAGAACCATGCCGGTCGCACCCACGCTTGCCAGACTGTAATCCCCGGGGAATGTACGTTTCCATTTTTTGCTGACAAACAAGAAGAAGTATATAGATGATAAAAAAAGTATAGACAGGCGGAACACCGCACCAAAAGCGTCTCGATCTGTACCGATATACCGCGTGCTAGCAATTTCGGCGCTTTCTCCGCTGGCAAGCAGGACTAATCCCGGTATCGCGAGCAGTCCCGCCATGACCAATCGCTGCCTTGTGTAGCGACCGGTTGCAACAGGTAAAAGCAGTAAAAAGATGAGGGCGCTGGAATGAAAACCTGCAGCAAGGACAACCCAAATCCCAAAGCGGATCGGGCGGCGATCAATAAAGGCCGCGAAGGCGACGCAAACCAGGCCGATGGCCGCCCCCTGCCGGACTGAGGACATCGGCATGTTGATAATCAAGATCGGAAACAACAGCACAAGAAAGCCCAGCGGATCGGGTTGCCGGCGGGCCAATACATTGATGCCTAGGAAGAACACCGCGCTGGAGATGATGTTCGCGACCGGGTAGGGCAGACCAAGGGCTTTGATCCCGCTCAGGGTCGCCCACCAAATTGGATCGCGACCGCCCACAAACATCGACCAGTTAAATTCTCGGGCGGCCAGATACTGATAATAATATCCCGACCAATCACAGCCGACCTGAAATCGAAAGGCGGAGAATAAAAATAGAGATAAAAGAATTATATAGTAAAATTGGCGACGTGCGCGGCTCGCACTTGCCAGAGCGTAGCGTGTTAAGAAGAGTAGATTTGCAACTCCGAAATATAGCATTAGCCCTGCGGCCCACCTTCCATAACACTGCGCAACATT
Organism: Martelella sp. FOR1707; assembly: GCF_053484265.1. Taxonomy (NCBI): domain Bacteria; kingdom Pseudomonadati; phylum Pseudomonadota; class Alphaproteobacteria; order Hyphomicrobiales; family Aurantimonadaceae; genus Martelella; species Martelella sp. FOR1707. The sequence goes on from NZ_JBAKFP010000002.1 coordinate 3,605, forward strand.
CGTGCCACCTGCGGACCCCAGACTTGCAGTGAGTATTGCTTCTCGATCTTTTTGCGGCCTGCTGCTCCCATCTGGCGACGCAGAACCGGATCGGTCAGCAAGGTTTCTACAGCCGTGCGCCATTCTTCGTCAGTTCTTGCTAGAAAGCCGTTAACACCGTGCTCAACGATGTCGCCGTTTACCCCGACAGGCGATGCCACGACCGGCACCCCGCAAGCCATATACTGGATCAGTTTGTAACCGCACTTGCCGCGAGTCCAAGGCGTGTCCGGTAGCGGCATGACACCAACGCTCATACTCTGTATCAAGGAGTCCTCTGTGTCTTCACTCCAGGGGATTGTCTCTAGCGTCCCGTTCGTTTCACCATGCATACCCGCTCCAACGGCACGAAACAACGCGCCCTGTTTCCTGAGCAACGGGTCAAGAACCTTATGAATCGGATTGGCGAAAGAGTTCCATGTCTGCGGGGTGCCGATCCAGCCTACGCGCAGAGCGCTTCCATCGGCCTCAGCCGGACGCACCTGATAGGCATCAAGATCGACGACGGTTGGCACTGTCTCAACCCGCCTGGCGCCCGAACGCCGCGCATGGTCCCTCAGGTATGGATTTCCGGCCATAACGAGGACCGAATTTGCCATTACATGATCGATCTTATTGCCGAGAAGAGTCCGGACGGCTCCTAGCCTGTGCTGGTCATATCGGTGGAAGACCGCATCGTCATAATCGCTGACAACAGGTATTCCCCGCGGATAGACACGGCGCTCGATCAGCCACGGGATCCATGGCAAAGCCTCTTTCTCAAGCCAGATAAGGTCTGGGGCTGGCGTCGCCTGCATCTGTCTGATCCGTTTCAGCATATATGCCATAGTTGATCCGCGTCTGTTCATCCCTGTGTAGAGACTATTCAGATAGGCATCATCGAAAAAAGGGGCGACCTGAACGCTGATGCCTTCGCGCGCCAAGGCGGGCATATATTGCATCGTACGCAAACGGCTGGAAGCGCCCATGCGTGTGTACTTGGACAGAAGAAGGATTTTCATGCGGGCACCCGTGTCGCACTGCATGCCGGCAAATTTCGCCCTTTATCCAAGTGCATTGATTGCGCACCTGTAGCGCTCAAATCGAGGATCATCAGTTGCCCATAGCCAAGGCCGGCGTCGTTCTCTGCCCATCCTCCTTCATCATCAAGGCTTCGGTGGCGAAGTCGACCGATCACCCCGATATCCGGCGAAATGATAATGCCACCGGATGGGAAGCAAAGAAGTCCTGTTGGGCCGCACATCAGGCGTCTTTCTTGTTTAGGATCGAGGCATAGACTTCGCGGTAGGCCTCGGTGCCCGCTTCGAGCGAGAAGATGGCTTCCGCCGTGGCACGGCATCGCGCAGGCAGATCGGGGTCCTGCATCAGGGCGCCGAGTGCTTCGAATGCCGTTTCCATCTGCGCGGCGCTTGCTCCCTCCACGATCACGCCGACATTATTTTCGCGGATAATCTCTGCCACGTCGCCAACGCCTTCATTGGCCACGACAGGAAGCCCGCAACCCAGCACCTCGGCCATTCGCGTTGGGGACCGGCCGAGCTCGGATGTCTCTCCGCCCGCATAGAACATTACTGAGAGGTTATGATTGCGCACGGCATCCGGCATCTGCTGGGGAGGGCGCGGGCCGATGCTGAGGCGGTCGGCCAGGTCGTTCTCCGGGTCGAGCGCCGCGCGCACGCGCCCGGCATCATCGCGCGACACGATCTCGAAACGGGCCTCGGGATCGCGCGCGGCGGCGACGCGTATCCAGCTCGCCAGCCAGTCCGTGCGGAACCAGCCGGAGAGAACGGTGCCAATGCAGCCATGCACCGTGGGGCCCGCCGGCTTGTCTGCCGCGGGGGTGAAACGGTGCAGATCGGCGCAGGTGGGGATGACCACAAGACGCTGGTTCTTCAGTTCAGCCGGATAGGCTGCCTTGAGATGCGCCACCGCCGCTTGCGTGAGCGATATCACCGCGGCCGCCCTTGCCAAACAGGCCCGCTCTGCGGCTTTGATGGCCCGATGGATCAGTGAATCCCGGCGCAACCGTCCGGCGGTGATCAATTCCTCGGGCCAAAGCGCCCGCATGTCGAAGACGAATGGAACACGCGTCATCCGGCTGACGCCCAGAGCGACCGCTGCGGGAATATAGGCCCTGGCGTGGATCAGCCGGATATTCTCCCGGCGCACTTCGCGCCGGACCAGCCATATCATCCGCAACATGCTGTAGGCGGGCGAGATGACCTTGGGGCGGGAGCGAAACCGCTGCGGCAGCCAGCGGATTCCGTGCGCGGCGCAATCCGCGCGCGCGCGCTCCATCGCTGCGGTATCGGCAAGGTCCTCGGACTTCTCGTAGGTGATCAGCGTAATCGCATGATCGCGTGAAAGCCCGCGTAGATAGGCCATGACCTGGCTTTGACCAAGCGGTTCCAGCAGGCCATTGCGGGTGAGATAGAGAGTGGGCGTCAAGGGCATAGCAATTCCAGATAACGCTTGGCGGCAATTGCAGGGGCGAAGTCGCTTGCGCGCTGTTTAAGGAAGGCAGTATCGGGGGCCGCCGCCAGTGCCTCTTGCATGGCGGCAGCAAGGGCCTGCTCGTCGCGCACCGGGACAAGACGACCGTATTTTCCGTTCTCAAGAATCTCTGCCGGGCCAGAGGGGCAATCGGTCGATACGACCGGCGTTCCTGAGGCCAATGCCTCGACGATCACATTGCCGAACCCTTCATAATCGGATGAGAGCACGAAAAGATCGGCGGTTTTATAGAATGGGGTCGGATCGAGATGAAAGCCCGCGAAGATCACCCGTTCGGCGATGCCGAGTTCCTGCGCAAGAGAGACGAGCGCCTCGCGACCGGCCCCGTCACCGACAAACATCAGGCGCGCATCCGGTCGATCAATCCGCGCGAAGGCGCGCAGGAGGAGGGGGTGGTTTTTCTGCGCTTTCATGCTTCCGACGGTGACAATCCGCGCGCCGGCCGGTCCGGCCCATAACGCCTCTGCTTTTTGCAAGGCGGCAGGTGACGGAGAAGGACGGGGCCGCACGGGGTTATGTATGACATCGAACGCGTCAATCCGCAGGCCCGAAAGCCTGGCAATATCCTCCACGACCCCGGACGATACGCCAACGCGACGATCCGCGAGCCTGTAGCCCGCGGCCATGGATGCACGCAGAGCTGCCCGATGAAACCAGCCCCAATTTCCATACTGAACGGAGAGCGTATTGTGCTCCGACACCACCACCGCGCAGCGATGACCGGAAAGGCGCTGCGCCAAGGGGGCCATTACCGTCAGGGGCCACATCGCGGCGAGCAGTGCGTCGGGACGAGCCTCGCGCAGATAGCGGGCGAGGGCGCGCGGAAGGCTCCGGGCGCGGCGGCAGTGTAGATCGACGACAGAATGTCGCGATTGCGCCTCAGCAAGCAGGTCGCCCCGGCCCTGCATGAGAACGAATTCCACACTGTGACCCTGGGCCGCGAATTCATCTGCTAGGACGATTCGAATACGTTCGACACCACCGCCGCGCAGGTCGGGGAGGAGAATGGAAATTTTCATGTTTTCCCCAAAACAAGACGCAAGGCGTCCTTGGCTGCGCTGCGCGATCCCATCGCCGTAAACGGCGCGCCGAAATAACCACCTTGCCGTAAGATACCGATAAAGGGCGCAAGCCGGTCCACGAACCGGCGGCCAGAATAAAGCTGCGACCGCAGCCGTTGGCATTTTTGCAGCTTCAGGAAATCGTGGGCGTTCTTATGCAATGCGGACGCCCACTTAGGGTTTTCCGCCTTTCGGGACAGGCGCTCGACGTAACGGGCGCAGTCCGCTGCAACGTCTGCCAGAAAATCGTAGTGATCGGCCGTTACGGAACGCGCCTTCTTTGCTCGGTCAACGAGCGACAGCTGGTTATAGTCCCCAGTTAATGCGGCTGCGTGTCGTCTGTAGAGCGCTGCCGGCTCTCCCAGCACGACGATGCCGCCGATTGCGTTGGCGATGATGCAAGTCCATTTATCGTGGGACACTTCGTTTTTATTCGGAAAGTAATTCCGCGGAAGGTCTTTATTATCCCATAATTTGAAGAAGCGACTCTCCACGGTTTGTAAAAAGCCAAGCCAAACCCAGAACCCGTATTGCTCCCTCGCGCCATACAATCCAGGGCGAAGCTTGTCGGGAAACTTGCGGTTGCTCGATGAGAGCGCATCGTCGCAAATCCAAGCGTTTTGAAGCACCATGCAGCAGTCCGGTGTGCGCATGATTACTTCAGTGGCATCGGCCAGTTTGTTCGGTAACCAAACATCATCCTGATCGCAAAAGGCGATCCAATCGCCATTGCAGCGCTGTGCCGTTGTGAGAAAGTTTCGGGCATATCCGAGATTGGTTTCGTTGCGATAGATGCGGACTGGAAAAGGCGCACGCTGGCGGAAATCCTCCAGAATCTCGACAGTTCCATCCGTGGACCCGTCATCACCCACGACAAGCTCGGCGGGGAGAAGCGTTTGTCCGACCAAGCTTTCGAGCTGCTCTCTGAGGAACCTGTCTCCATTATAGGTTGCGAGAGCGACAGAGATGGTAGCCATTTAGAATCGTCCTCTGCGCAAGAGCTTATGGACTAAGGTTTTGGGTTGATATTGAGGAAAACGGCCAAACAATCTCGCTGCCTTCCATTTCAGAACATCAAATTCAGCTTCCTTCGCACTCTGCATGATCGAAGATGTGCGCTGCAGAAACGCTAGCTCCGGCCATTGCTTTATTGCAATAGATGAGTTTTTTCTCGCCTTGATCTCCGGAAAATTGACACACCCAGCTTTATCATATCTTCGGGCTATCCAAAAAAAACTGTTCATCTTGTTGATTTCTTTAAATGCACTTTGAAATGAATTTCTTTCGTGCTGGATAGGATCTTTTTTTAATGAGGCGCGGTTGCTCAAAGCTTCGCTGTGTTGCCTATACTTGATCAAGGATTCGTTGCTCTGCGCAACGCGAAAGCCCTTGGCGTATATAACAAAATTAAGAAGATTGTCCTCGGAGAATTCAATCCTCCATTCGGGTAGCTCAAAATCAAAAACGTCGCGGCGGTAGGAGGCCGTCGATCCTTGAATAACCACATATGGGTGCGCCAGTTCCAAGAACAAGCGACGCTGTCTTTCATAAGCAGAGGTTGCGATTGGCTGGTTGCAATTTGCCGAAAGCATCTTCCCGGACGCGTTTATGAGGTCGAATGCGCTGGAAACGCCCATTACGGTTTTATCTTGATAAATCTCGATATGCCTTTCACATCGTTCCGGCTTGGAAATGTCATCTCCCGCAGCCACAACGACGATTTCCCCTTTGGCTTCCCTTCCCCGAGAAAATACGTGTTGCGCCACGCCCATGTTGTGGTCGGTACGGACAGCGCGAACCTCATGTGGTCCGTCATATGCAGTCGCCATTTCCTTCATGATCTGGAAAGTGCGGTCGCTTGAACAATCATCCGAGAGAATGATCTCCAGCGGTTCGTAGGTCTGGGAAAATGCGCCCTCGACCGCCTCGCGTATATATTCCTCCTGATTGTAGGCAAACAGCGCAAAGGTGACGAGCGGGCGGTCTGCCCCCCTTTTCTGAGTCATGAGAATTTCCTGATGGGCCAGCCAATTTTGTCAAATAGCTTGGTAAGGCGTTTGGGGATTCGACCATGCGGCCCGATTTTGGCGAGCGTGATGCGGAGACCGAAGATTCCTGTAGCAATTGCGAGCGCAGGCGCAGATAAGAACGCTACCGTCGGCGAGAAATATGCTGCGCAGATAAGTCCGAAAGACAGCATGGTATGAACAAGCAATAATAGTATATTAATTTTCAACAAGCGAAATTCGAAAATCTTAAAACTAATGACAATCAAGGAAAAGAAATAAATTAGATAAGAAAATAGAAAGGCGGGTCCAGACACAAATATACCAAATTTACCAAGGCAAGTGAACATAACAGAGATGAATATTACATTAAATATAAATTGAGTTAACAGGTAGAGTTTTGCGCGCGAACGGGCTAAAAGGGCATAACTGAGCGGCCAGCTCGCCAATTTAAATATATTTCCGGCAGACTGCCACTGGAGTATATCTGAGGCTGATGAAAATTCTTTAGAGTATAGAGCTGAAATGATCCAAGGAGACCAGCCAATTAATATTAAAAGTATTGGTCCGCCAATCGCCAGACCCAGCTGTGTCTGGTCATTTATCAGTTCCGTCGCTTTGTGTTGGTCATTTATTACCTCGGTCAGTCGTGGGAAATAGTCAGCTCCCATCGCACTCAGGAGGAACCCGACATAGGTCATGCTGATTCCCCATGCGGCAGCGAATAGACCTGCGGCCTCAAGTCCCAGCGTTCCGGATATGTGCCCCCGAACAAGTAAAAGCGTAATAGCAGTCGCTAGTCCGCCTACCATGAAGGCCGCGCCAAGCTTGACCATAGGCAGCCAGATGGCTGGAATTTCTCGCAGCCGCGGAGGCTTGCCTTCAGCTCTTGGCAGGCGCCTGGTAAACCATCTGGCCGCAAGCAGGTTGCATACGGGCTGAGCCAGAACAAACCAGATCAGACCGGTTTCGCCGAAGGCCCAAACGGCAGCAAGTCCGACAATGGTTCCGCCCATTGCGCCAAGGACTGTTACCCGGCCGAGATCACTGATCCGTCGAACGCCGCGAAGAAGTGCGGTCTGTGCTGTGGTGAGCAGTGTGACTAGAACCGCAATTCCGACAAGTCCCACCTCTGTGGCAAAATGTGGATCATCGAACAGCCATTGGGCTATTTTCTCTCTTAGTAGCCAAATGCTGACAAGCGCCACCAACCCCTGCACAAAATGCGCGGCAAACAGTACGCGCCGGACGCGGCCTAACGTTTCATAGTTTTCGCGTGCTGCAGCTATTTCGCGCACGCCACTATTGCCCATTCCGAGGCCGGCGGCCTGACTCGCCATACTCTGCAAGTTATTGAAAATGCTCAAAAGCCCGATGCCGGACGGGCCGAGGAGTAGTGCCAAGCACTTTTGACGTATAATTGATAAAGAAATACTGAATAATTGCGTAGTCGCAATTATCGTCATTGATTTTATCAACCCGTATGAAGCGTTCTCGCTACCTCTCATAAATTCAACTCTGAATGCATTACAATGTCATGACTTAATTCGCTATGTAGATAATTATTAAGATTATCACTAATTACTAAATTAGGTTTCTTTGTGAAGGTCGTCCTTATAGACGCCTTTACATATTTGTATAAATCGTTATTTTTAATACCGCTCGGAATAAGTGATGATGCTGAGATTATATATTTTGGAAGTATTTTTGTCGTCGTTTTGGCGGTTGAATTACTCGGAGGCTGAATGGTTGATGCGATAGGCTCCAATTCGAGAAAGTCGTAACATGCCTTCAGTGTCGCCTGCTGGTTGGCTCTCATATCTTCAAACTTTAGAATGAGAACATTTTCCTTCCCAAACTTCTCCTGCCACTGGGGGACCCAGCGGGTATAACGCGAAAAGGCGACATATCCCCCCAGTTCTCGGTATGTATTGATTCTTGGATCGAATACATACGATGTATCATCTCCACGCGATCGGATTGCCTTTTCGAGGCTGTCAACTTCAGTCCCCCGACGATAGTTCCACGCATACTGCGATAATAAGCGTTCTATCGGGTCTCTTAAAACTAAAATAATTCTCGGATTGTGAAGGGATTCCTTTATCCGTTCAATCGCGTGTTGATGAGTGAAATAACATTGAGATCCTTCCATCCAGTATTTGTAATTCGCTTCGTCTGTAAATATTTTATTATGCTCATCCGGGCCGAGATCGTACCTGTCTGAGAAGGAAAAAAATTGCGGCTCCTTGGGGGAAGATGGGCAAATTCTTGGATGCCTTCCAAGCAGCTGGTGTAAAGAACTTGTGCCGCTCTTGGCGGCTCCGGGGATCAGGAGGTTACATAAATACTTATTGGTCATCATTTAAGAGTCCGCGTAATTTCCCGAACCTGGCTGGTTGATAGCTGCGGCCCCATCGGCAGGCTCAGGACTTCATCGGCAAGTCTTTGCGCAATCGGAAGCGCTTGAGCGGGAATGTTCAGGCTTTGATAGGCTTGCTGCATGTGCGGCGGGATCGGGTAATGGATCAGGGATCCTATTCCGGCTGCGCTCAACCTTTTCTGAAGCCCGGCGCGATCTGCGGTCCGGACCACATAAAGGTGCCAGACAGGATCAGCCCAGTCTGGAACATGCGGCAAAATCAAATCTGAATTCTGCAAGGCATCCCCGTAAGCGGCGGCGATGGCCTGTCGCCTTTTTGTCCATTCTTCAAGGTGGGCAAGCTTAACGCGCAGTACGGCTGCCTGTATCGGATCGAGGCGCGAATTCACGCCGGGAATCTCGTTGACGTATTTCTGGCTCGAACCATAGTTGCGCAACATTCGGATTTTCTCAGCCAGTTCAGGGCGATTGGTCGTAATCGCTCCGCCGTCGCCCAACGCGCCAAGGTTCTTGCCCGGATAAAAGCTCCAGCAGGCGATGTCGCCATGCGCGCCGATGCGGCGGTCCTTGTATCGTGCGCCATGGGCCTGCGCCGCGTCTTCGACCACTGCGATGCCGTGCCGCCGCGCGAGGGTCAGGATCGGGTCAAGGTCGGCGGGCTGGCCATACAGATGGACAGGCAGGAGAGCCTTGGTCCGCGGCGTTATCGCTTCGGAAATCCGGCTGGTATCGATGTTGTGGGTGGCGGGATCGGGTTCCACCGGGACCGGCGTCGCGCCCACTGCGGAAACGGCCAGCCATGTTGCGATATACGTGTTGGACGGCACGATCACCTCGTCGCCCGGACCGATGTCGAGCGCCCGGAGGGCGAGGGTCAGCGCATCCAGTCCGTTCGCCAGCCCGACGGCATGTTGGGCCTCGCAATATTCCGCCCACTCCGCTTCGAACGCTTCGACTTCCGGCCCCAGAATGTACCAGCCGCTGTCCAGCACCCGTGAGACCGCAGTGTCGATTTCAAGTTTCAATTCGCGGTAGGACGCACCGAGATCAAGAAAAGGTATTTTCATTTTTCGCTTTGGCCCACTGCTGCAATGAAATCACTATAATCACGGAAATAGTCCGCTTCGTCGTAAGGGCGTGAGGCTAGAACCATGCAGACGGCGCCTTGGCTGAAACTGTCCATTTCACGCCAGATCATTCGATTGATGTATAGGCCTCTGCGTGGGTCGCGCAGCCAGTATTCAGACTTTGTCTTTCCATCGTCGATCTTCATGCGGAAGCTGCCGGACAAGGCAAAAACAACCTGTTCCAGATCCCGGTGCGCATGGCCGCCGCGTTCTGCATCCACCGGCACGTTGTAGAGATAATAGACGCGCCGGATGGGAAATGGGACATGGCGTTCGCCTTCGATGAACGTCAGGTCGCCACGCGGGTCTGTTACTACGGGCAGATCAATCAGATATGCCTGGCCGGTTGAAAGTGATCCTTGCTCAAACATTGTGATTTCCTGATTGCAGAATATCCATGAGTTTCGGCTTGTCTGCATCAAACTGAGCACGCGGATAAACAAAGAAAATATCCTGCTCGGTCCGGTGCGTCTCGGTCATCCCAAGGCGTCGGTAGAAGGCTTCGGCGTGGGTGTTCTGTTTCCGCACGTCGACATTCGCCACATCAAGTTTGAGCATCTCAAAGCCGACGCCGAACGAAAGTAGCGCGCTCTCCAATGCAGCTTTTCTTGGCTTGTTATGGTCGAGAATCCAACTGCCCCATGTGAATTGGGCGCCTGTGATGTCGTACAGGCGCACGAGGCCGCAGCGCACGCCGTCTTTGCGTTCGATCACGAAATAGTATTCCGAGCCGGCCGCCTCGCGCTCTTTGTAAGCTTCAATCCAGACGCGCTGATCTTCCGCGGTACCTGTGGTCGCGGAAAGGTGGGTATTGTAGGTCGGGTCCATGCGCAGACCGTGAACATAGGCGGCATCGTCCGGCTGGATGAGCCGGATAGAAAGCTGGATTCCGTCGATACGGGACAAGGCTGCCAGCATCACAGCCTCAGGTCGCTTTGTTGCGCATCAAGAACATTCTTCAGGTCATAAAGCACGTGGTCCGGCTTTCCGAAGCCGCGCATGGCATCCGCTCCCATTGCCTTGAACTGGTCATGCGCAACGGCCAGAACGATGCCGTCATAGCTGCATTCCTGCGGCGTCATAACGAGGTCCAGCCCGTATTCATGACGCACCTCATCCGCGTCCGTCCAGGGGTCATGCGTGTCGACCTCGATGCCGTAATCCTGCAATTCGCGCACGACATCGACCACGCGGGTATTCCTGAGATCCGGGCAGTTTTCCTTGAATGTCAGGCCGAGGACCAGCACCCGCGCGCCATCCACCTGAATGCGGCGCTTCAGCATGGCCTTGACCAGTTGCCCGGCGACGTAAGCGCCCATGCCGTCATTGATGCGTCGGCCGGCGAGGATCACCTGTGGGTGGTAGCCGATCTCTTCGGCCTTGTGGGTCAGGTAATATGGATCGACGCCGATGCAGTGGCCGCCGACCAGGCCCGGCCGGAAGGGCAGGAAGTTCCATTTGGTGCCGGCCGCCTTCAGCACGGCTTCGGTGTCGATGCCCATCTTGTTGAAGATGATGGCCAGTTCGTTGATCAGCGCGATGTTCAGGTCGCGCTGCGTGTTCTCGATCACCTTGGCGGCTTCGGCGACGCGAATGCTCTCCGCCTTGTAGGTGCCCGCCGTGATGATGCTGGCGTAGAGCTGATCGACCTCTTCGGCGATCTCCGGCGTCGAGCCGGATGTCACCTTGCGAATATCGGGCAGGCGGTGGGTCTTGTCCCCGGGATTGATCCGCTCCGGAGAATATCCGGCGAAGAAGTCCTTGTTGAAGGTCAGGCCGGAGATGCGTTCCAGCACCGGCACGCAGTCTTCTTCCGTCGCGCCGGGATACACGGTGGATTCGTAGATCACGATATCGCCGCGTTTGAGAACCTTGCCGAGCGTCTCGGACGCCTTGATCAGCGGGGTCAGGTCCGGGCGCTTGTGCGCGTCAATCGGGGTCGGCACGGTGACGATATAGACGCTTGCCGCGGCGAGATCGGCGGGGTCGGCCGTGAACGACAGGTGCGAGGCTTCGCCAAGTTCGTCTTCCGATACTTCCAGCGTGCTGTCGCGGCCCGCGCGCAACGCATCGATGCGACCCTGATTGATGTCGAAGCCAATCACCGGGCGGCGCTTGCCAAACTCGACAGCGAGCGGCAGGCCGACATAGCCGAGGCCGATAATGGCGATCGTTTTGAGCTCTGATGTCATTTTCCCGAATAATCCCTGTACCATTCGACAAACCGCGCAATACCATCCCGGAAGTCAGTCTTTGGCCGGTAGCCTGTCAGCGTCTTCAAGAGTTCAGCGTTTGCCCAGGTTGCCGGCACATCGCCGGTCTGCATGCCCATGTAATTCCGCTCGGCCTTTTTCCCGAGGCAGTCCTCGATTGCATCGACGAAGTCCAGAAGGCGCACCTTGTCGGAGTTGCCGATATTCACCACGCGGTAAGGGGCCACGGGCGAAAGGCTGTCGCCTTCCGGCACGATGCCGTCTTCGGGGCGCACCGGCGCGGCGTCGATCAGCAGCCGGATGGCGCGGACCAGGTCATCGACATAAGTGAAGTCGCGATACATGTCGCCGTGATTGTAGATATCGATCGGACGTCCATCGAGGATCGCGTCCACGAATTTGTAAAGCGCAAGATCCGGCCGGCCCCACGGTCCATAAACGGTGAAGAACCGGAACATCGTGGTCGGCAGGTCATGAATATGCGCATAGGCATGCGCCATGCTCTCATTGGCCTTCTTCGTCGCCGCATAGATTGTCAGCTGGGTGTCGGCTTTTTCGGTCTCGATAAACGGCATCTCGGTATTGGCACCGTAGACCGAAGAGGTCGAGGCCATCAGCAGGTGCTGCACCTCGAGGCGGCGCGCAGCCTCCATGACGTTGAACGTCCCGATGACATTGCTGTCGAGGTAGGCCCGCGGGTTTTCAAGGCTGTAGCGCACGCCGGCCTGGGCGGCGAGGTGAACGATCACATCGGGCGCGAACTCATCCGCGACGCGGTCGAACAAAACCTGATCCTCAAGCATGCCCTCGCTCGCCGCGAAATTAGGGTTTTGCAGAAGCATCTGGTGACGCCGCTGCTTCAGCGTCACATCATAGTAGTCGGTCATCCCGTCAAAGCCGTGGATGGTGAAGCCTTCGGCAAGCAGCAGCTTTGCAAGGTGGAAGCCGATAAAGCCAGCCGTGCCGGTGATGAGAACGCGTTTCAATGAATGCTCTTTCCGTGTCTGCGGTTACTTACGTGGGGGAGGGGCCTTCCCGGCCCCCAGTTCGATCTCGCTTTGAAGCGCATCAATCTCTTCCTTGAGCGCCTCGTATTCTTCCATCTTGCGCTTGAGAAACCGGGATGTGAGGGCCGCTTTTTCCGAGAGGCCCTTTGGCGTCAGGATATAGGCATAGCGGCGCTTGTCTTGCGCGGCGGAGAAGTTCCCCAGTTTCACCATTCCCTTTTCAATCAGCGCATTCAGGCAATAGTGCACCCCGCCGACACTGATGCCGACGGCATCGGCGATATCGCGCTGGGACATCTCGGGATTTTCCTGAAGGAGGCGCAGGACGCGGAAACGCACATCCTCTTGCGTTTTGCTGCGCTGACCGGCCATCAGATCGCGTTCTCTTTGCAGGCTACCGCACGAGAAGCGCCCTTGGCTTTCCCCGGGGTTTCTTTGCTACGAATGTGTTGACTTGATCCAAACATGGTCGTTCAAGTTTGAACGGTATCACGGCCCGCTATTTTAGAAAAGCCCGAACTGCAAAAATGATAGCCGAGTTTTGTGACAATAAGCCTGCGCAACGTTAACTGATCGTCGCGGTGTCGCACACAGCCGAGCTAGACGCCGGTCCATTTTGTTTCGGATCGCGTGCCTCATACATCGGCGTCGGGTCTCTGGAAAGTTCCTGGTTGAATGTGGACTGTTTTGGGGGCATGGTTCGCGCAAATTGAACGGGGGGCATGGATGAGCGATCACGACAGGGTCTGGTTTCTGGCGCAGCTCAAGCCCAATAGCTACAGGATTGCCGAGCGCAATCTGGCCCGGCAGGGCTTCCAGACCTTTTTGCCATTGCATGAAGAGGCCACGCGCAGCGGGAGCAGGTTCACCGTCCAAACGCGGCCGCTGTTTCCGGGTTATCTTTTTGTGGCCCTTGATACGCTGCAGGGTCGGTGGCGCGCGGTCAACTCAACCTATGGTATCACGAGACTTGTCAGCCTTGGAAAAGAGCCGACGCCAGTCCCGGCCGGTCTCGTTGACCAGTTGATGATGCGTTGCAATGAGCAGGGTGTGGTGCTGCCGTCGAAGCTCTTGAAAAAGGGTGATCGGGTCAAGATGGCCAAGGGGCCGTTCGCGGATCTGATTGCCACAATCGAATCCGTGACGCCGGACCGCCGCGTCTGGGTGCTTCTGGACATTATGGGCGGGCAGACCCGGGTTGCCGTGCAGCCCGACCAACTTCGGGCGGTGTAGCGAAACACGGGGTCAACGCCCGCTCAGCCAATAGGCCAGCTGTCCCACATTTTCGCGGATCGCGGTGTTCAGCACGGCCAGGTTCCGCGTCAGGTTCCAGCCGATGCCGTCGCCAAAGGCCGACGTGCGATAATCGACGGGGAAGGCCACCAGGTTTTCCCAGCCGGCGGTTTCGAAACTGCGCATGGCGCGCGGCAGGTGGAAGGCGCTGGTGATCAGAATCCAGTTTTCTCCGCGCTTGGGGTTGGCAAGCGCCAGGCTGAGACGGGCGTTCTCGGCTGTATTGCGTGATTGGTCTTCCAGTAAGAGGCGCTCGGGCGCCAACCCCTGTGCGAGAAAGAACTGCTCGGCAATCTCGGCCTCCGAGGTCGTGGCGCCTGCGGCGTCGCGGAGCGCGCCGCTGCCACCCGTAAAGAGAATTTTGGCGTCGGGAAAGCGCCGCGCGAGCGCGAGCGCGGCCGTGTAGCGCTCCGCGCCTTCGTTGAGTTGCGGCTGGCCCCAAAAAGCGCTGGCCCGTGCATCTTCGCCGCCGCCGAGCACTATGATGCCGCCGATATTGGCAAGGCTAGGGTCAGCCGGGTAGCGCCGTTCGATGGGCTGCAGGAGAAGGTCGCCAAGGGGTAGAATGCTGAGCGCGACGAGCAGTCCCAGACTGATGCCGCTGATCCATAAAGCGATACGTCTGCGCCGCAGCAGCAAGGCAAGCACGATGCACGCCAAGGCAATGATGATCCAGGTGTCAGGCCGCAGGAGCGCGCCCACCAGCTTTGATGCTATGAAGAAGACGGTATCCATTGGGGCTAACTTTGCCGGTTGCCGATAACGGTCGTCAGGGCATTGCGATAGGCTTCGACGACCAGTGCCTGATCGAACTCGCGTTCCATCTTTGCGCGCCCGGCTTGCCCCATCTCGGCGCGGGCTTCCGGCGACAGCGCGAGAAACCGTTCCATTGCCGTGGCCAGGCTGTCTGCATTCCGCACCTCACAAAGAAAACCTGAAGCGTTGTCATCGATCACGGCACGACAACCGGGCACGTCAGTCCCGATGAGCGGCCGGGCCATTGCGGCCGCCTCGATCAATGTTCGCGGCGCACCTTCGCGATAGGATGGCAGCACGACGCAGGAGGCTGCGGCAATCGCCGGGCGCACGTCGCCGGTTGTCCCGAGATATTCCACAACGCCCTCGGCGACCCAGGCTTCGACGGTCGCAGCGTCGATGGCGGAGCGGTTTTCCGAACCGGTCGCCCCCAACAACCGGAACCGCGCCTGCGGGTGGCGCGTCTTGATCTGCCGAGCGGCCTCAACGAATTCAATCACGCCCTTGTCGCGCAGAAGCCGGGCAATCATCAAAAACGCAGGCGGTGCATTTGCTGCAGGCATCTCGGTTTGAGCAAAGCGTACCAGATCAATGCCGGAGCCGGGCAACAACCGTGTCTGATCAGCCCGCACAAGCCTCCGGTTGAGAAACAGGGTTCGGTCGTCCTCGTTTTGGAAGAAGACGGTCGGCAATCGGGCAAACGCCCCTCGATATAGCTGCTCGGCTATGGTCTGCAACAGTCCACCTGAGAGAAAGGCTGTTCCAAGCCCTGTGACATTCGGAATAAAGGGCACGCTGGCGGCGCGCGCCGCCCGGGCCCCGAAAATATTGTTCTTGATCGTGAAGCTGAGGATGGCGTCGAGGCGCTCTTCCTGAAATATCCGCTTCAACCTGTATTGCAGTTCCAGGTCGCGGACTGGATTGAGGCCCTTGACGCTCATCTTGAGCGGGAGAAACCGACAGCCGATCCGCTCAAGGTCGTCTACCGATCCGTCGGGCGGCGCCAGGACTGTGATGCGATGCCCGTCAGCCTGGAGCGCCTCGACGAGAGGGCGCCGAAAATTCCAGATATTCCAGGCGGCGTTCACCGTCATCAGGATGTGCAAGGGGCGCTCCTCGATACGTGCAAGATAGGTTTCGGTCTTTTATCCCGGCGCTGTGTAAAAGTGAACTCACCGATGTGCGGCGTCACGCAACCGCGGCGAAAGACTGAGATCGGGCGGACCGGCCTTGGATTTGGTGTGACAACCCAGGTTCACATAAGGCAACAATGTGTCGGCGAGAATACAGGCTCCCTGCCAGACATTCCTCTCTCAGTTCTTTGCCGTGGCGCCTTTCCCGGGTGGGTGCGGCAGTTATCTTGCCTCACAGCGACGACAGCACGCTTGTCACGCCCCAGGCCACGGCGCCCAGCGGCACGAGCGCCAGCAGGGCGAAGATGCCGTCGCGGGTGAGGATCGAGAAGGCGATCAGGGTCACGGCGACGCCGATGAGGGAGGAGGAGAACGGGATAAACTCCATCAGCGGCATGATCGCGCCGAAGATCACGCAGGCCAGCGGCAGCAGCCACTTCAGAGGGCGCTTGAACAGGAAGGTCAGGCGTTCGCGCGCGGCCCTGTCGATCATGCGCGTCAGCGGCAGAACCTTCTTCATGGCTGGTCGAAACTTGTCGGAGGCGATCTGCCTTTTGCGGATCCAGCCGGGGAGCCATATCTGACTGTGGCCGACGAGCTGCTGGGCGGCGATCATCATGATGATCAGGCCGCACAGCGTCGAAAGCCCCGGCACGCCGCTCAGCGGCGTGATCAGCACCAGCGCGGGCAAGATCAGAAGCGGCACGAACGAGGCATGGCCGAAGGAGACCATGAGCCGGTCCACCGAAACGTGGCCGTCCCCTGCCTCTTCCATTGTGCGTTCGACAATCTCCGTCAGCGAGTGGAATTCGCGTTCGGATTCCGATGCGGTCGGCAAGCCAGCCTCCTCGACGAGTGGGCGATGTGAGCGAAACGCCGCTTTCCGCGCTTGGTTCCGGCAGGCGGCGTTGGGCATTGCAATTCGCAACGCCCTGTGTACCTCTTCTTTCCAACACAACAAAGCGAGGAAACCATGTCGGAACAACGTTTGGAACGTTTGGAAGCGCAGATGGCGGCGCATCAGGAGGTGCTGATCGCGCTGGCCGCGGCGCTTGCGGAAGGCAAGGACTATTCGGTGTTCCGCCGCGCGCTTGACGGGCTGCTGACGGTCAAGGGTCAGGAAGAGGATCCGGGCTTCGAGCCTGACGAGGCCTTTGCCTTCCAATACCGGGTTGCCGAAACGATCCGCACGATCGTCGACGGCGCGGAAGCGCGCGCCAACCGGTAGCGGCCGGAACCAAAAGCCGCTCTCCCTCGTTCCGTGAACAGTTCGAATGGAGAGTGTTGATATGGCAGCCGCGAAAAACGGATCCAGGGTCAAGGACGAAGATACCTATGAGGCTTTGCGTCGAGACGGAGCCTCGAAGGAAAAGGCCGCGCGCATTGCCAATGCTAAGGCCAATGACAGCATGAAGCCCTCCAAGAAGGGCGGCGAAGCGCAGCCCTATGAGGATTGGACGCGCGACGATCTTTATGATCGCGCCCGCGAGATCGGCATCGACGGCCGGTCGAAAATGAGCAAGAAAGAGCTGATCAAGGCGCTTCGAAACCACTGAACAAGGGTCACCGCGCCATGTCCTCGGGGTTCTTCGCGTCTTTGCGATCCAGAAGGTCAGCCACCATCTTGAAGGCCGTGACGATGTCGGCCTGCTCTTTGCCGGTGAAAGTGGCGAAGTCGGCGGCAAACCCGTCGGCGAACAGCGATGGCGCCGCCTCTAGCGTGTGCGCACCGGCCTCGGTCAGTTTGGCCTGCACGGTGCGACGGTCGCTCGTGGAGCGGATCCGGGTGATCAATCCCTTGGCCTCGAGCTTGTCGAGAATGGTGACGGTGGTGGCCGGGCTGAGGTCCGCCTGTTTCGAAATCGCCGCCGTTGTCAGCGCGCCCTGGTCGCTTACCGCCTTCAGCACGACAATTTGCGGGATCGTCAGCCCCGTTTCGCGGCCTATGCGCTTCGAGCGGATATCGATCGCATGCGCGATCCGGCGGATCGCCTTCATCACCGCGTCGGCGTTCTTCACCGTTATATCAGGTTCGTTGTCCATCATCGCGAAAAGTAGTTACAACAGAAATCATTTGAACTCAAATGATTTCTGTTGTAACTAAAACCGAACCCGAGATGCGGGCTTTTCGCCCGCGCCAATAAAAACAGTCTGCGCCGCGCGGTGTCCGCGCCGGCGTTTTGCCTTATGCGCCCGGCTGAGCCGGGCAGCCAGTTGATAGGAGCGACCGACCAGACCATGTGTGGTATTGCCGGAGAGATCAGATTCGATGGAACCCTTGCAGATTCCGAGGCCGTGGCCCGCATTACAGCAGCGCTTGCGCCGCGCGGGCCGGACGGCAGCGGCATCTTCGCCCAGGGGCGTTTCGCCTTCGGCCACCGCCGCCTGAAGATCATCGACCTTTCCGAAAAGGCCGCCCAGCCGATGACCGATCCCGAGCTCGGTCTGACCATCGTCTTCAACGGCTGCATCTATAATTATCCGGAACTCCGGCGCGAACTGGAAGACAAGGGCTACCGCTTCTTCTCCACCGGCGACACCGAAGTGATCATGAAGGCCTATCACGCCTGGGGCCGCGATTGCGTCAAGCGCTTCCACGGAATGTTCGCCTTCGCCATCGTCGAGCGCGACAGCGGCAGGGCGATGATCGCGCGCGACCGGTTCGGTATCAAGCCGTTCTATTATGCGACGAGCGGCCGCAATATCCGCTTCGCCTCGACGCTGCCGGCGCTGTTGAAGGGCGGCGGCATCGACAAGACCGTCGATCCGGTGGCGCTGCATCACTACATGTCGTTCCACGCCGTGGTGCCGCCGCCGCACACCATCGTCAAGGGCGTGCGCAAGCTGCCGCCGGCCACCACCCGCTGCTTCGAGCCGGATGGCTCCTATGAGGATATCCGCTACTGGTCGCCGAAACACGAGCGCGATGCGGCGACGGCCAAGCTCACCCGCGAGGAATGGCGCGACCGGGTGCTCGATGCGCTCCGCACCGCCGTCAAGCGCCGCATGGTCTCCGACGTTCCCGTTGGCGTGCTCTTGTCGGGCGGCGTCGATTCCTCGATCATCACCGGTCTCCTGGCAGAAGAAGGCCAGAAGGACCTGATGACCTTCTCGATCGGCTTCGAGGAGGCAAATGGCGAAAAGGGCGACGAATTCACCTATTCCGACCTGATCGCCGAACGTTTCGGCACCGATCATCACAAGATCTTCGTGCCGTCTTCCGAACTGATGAGCGCGCTGCCGGACACCATCAACGCGATGTCGGAGCCGATGGTCTCCTACGACAATATCGGCTTCTTCCTGCTGTCGCGCGAGGTCTCCAAGCATATCAAGGTGGTCCAGTCTGGCCAGGGAGCCGACGAGATCTTCGCCGGCTATCACTGGTATCCGCCGCTGGAAAATTCCAACGATGTCGTCGGCGATTACGCCAAGGGCTTCTTCGACCGCGACCATGCCAAGCTCTCGCGCCACCTCTCGGCCGAATGGCTGGCCGAGGAGGATGTCAGCCGCGCCTTCGTCGAAAGCCATCTGATGGCGGCGGGCGCCGAGGGCCCGGTCGACCGGGCGCTCAGGCTCGACAGCCAGGTCATGCTGGTTGACGACCCGGTCAAGCGGGTGGACAATATGACCATGGCCTGGGGGCTGGAGGCGCGCGTGCCGTTCCTCGACCATGAGCTCGCCGAGCTCGCGGCCACGATCCCGCCGGAGTTCAAGCTCAATGACGGCGGCAAGGGCGTGCTGAAGGACGCCGCGAGGCTGGTGGTTCCTCACGAGGTGATCGACCGCAAGAAGGGTTATTTCCCCGTGCCCCAGCTCAAATACATCTCGGGCGAGTATCTGGACATGGTGCGCGACGTGCTGACCAGCCAGGTCTCCAGCGAGCGCGGGCTGTTCAGGAAAAGCTATCTGGACGACCTGTTCCTCGATCCGATCGGCCACATCACGCCGCTGCGCGGGTCGGAATTGTGGCAGGTCGCGCTTCTGGAAATGTGGTTGCAGTCGCACGACATCTGAGGAAAAGCCGATGAGTTCGGACAAAGGCTCCAGGGACGATCATCGCGGGCGCGAGGCCTATGCCCATCGCCTCAAACGGATGCGCTCGCACGGGATGAAACCGCCGATCCCCGGCGGCGAGGAGCACGGCGGCATGACGCCCGATGCCTCGATCGACTGCGGCTGGGGGCGGGTGGTGTTCGGCCAGACGTTTTCCGACACCAAGCTTCTGATCGAGACGCTGCGCGCCGAGGTGCCCGACCACCGCGATATCGCGATCTATGTCCGCGATCCGCATGTGGTGCTGGCGAACGCGCCGCAGGAGGTGTTTCTCGATCCCTCGCACACCTTTCGGCTGGAACTTTCCACCTACCGCCCGGCCCCCAAGCCGCCGCAGGGCTTTTTCATCCGCCGGCTGACATCGGAGATCGATGCCCAGGCGATCAACCGGATCTATGCCGCGCGCGGCATGGTGGTGGTCCGGCCGGATTTCTTCTGGCGCCAGCGCGATGCCCGCTCGATTTCCTATTTCGTCGCCGAAGAGGAGCACACCGGCAATATTCTCGGCACGGTGACCGGCATCGACCATTCCCGCGTCTTCAACGATCCGGAAAAAGGCTCGTCGCTCTGGTGCCTGGCGAGCGACCCTCAGGCCCGCCAGCGCGGCATCGGCGAGGCTCTGGTGCGCCGGCTTGCCGAGCATTTTCTCGCGCGCGGCGCTTCCTATCTCGATCTCTCCGTGCTGCACGACAATGATCCGGCGATCCGGCTCTACGAGAAGCTCGGCTTCAAACGGGTGCCGTTCTTCACGGTCAAGCGCAAGAACCAGATCAACGAGAAGCTTTTCACCGGGCCTGAGGCGGATGACTACGAGGAACTGAACCCCTATGCCCGGCTGATCGTGACCGAGGCGCGGCGCAGGGGAATTTCGGCCGAGATTACCGATGCAAGGGGCGGCTTCTTCCGGCTCTCCTATGGCGGGCGCTCGATCCATTGCCGCGAAAGCCTGTCGGAACTGACGACATCGGTGGCAATGTCGATCTGCGACGATAAATCCGTGACCCGCCGTTTCGTCGAGGAGGCAGGTGTGAAGGTGCCGCGCCAGATGACCTCGGATGCCGGCGAGGATGCGATCCGCGGCTTTCTGGAAGATGCCGGCCATCTCGTGGTCAAGCCCGCGCGCGGCGAGCAGGGCAGGGGCATTTCCGTCGGCATCACCACCTATGAGGACCTCGAGGAGGCCGTGAAGGCGGCGAAGACCTATTGCGACACGGTGCTGATCGAGGAGATGGTGGAAGGCGAGGATTTGCGCCTGATCGTTATCAATTACCGGCTCGTGGCCGCCGCCATGCGCCGCCCGGCCCATATCGTGGCCGATGGCAAATCCACGATCGAGCAGTTGATCGCGAGCCAGAGCGAGCGGCGCAGTGCGGCAACCGGCGGCGAATCCTCGATCCCGCTCGATGCCGAGACCGAGCGCACGGTCCGCGATGCCGGCTACACCTTCGCCGATGTGCCGGAGGCGGGCACCGAAATCCGCGTGCGCCGGACGGCGAACCTGCATACCGGCGGCACCATTCACGATGTCACCGATATCGTCCATCCGAAGCTGGTGGACGCGGCGATTTCGGCGGCCCGCGCGATCAATATTCCGGTGGTGGGGATTGACCTGATGATCAAGTCCCCGCAAAACCCGGACTATGCCTTTATCGAGGCCAATGAGCGGCCGGGGCTAGCCAATCACGAGCCGCAGCCGACGGCCGAACGGTTTGTCGACCTGCTGTTCCCGCTTTCAATGCCGGCCAGCGTACGCCACTCGGTGCGCGAGGCCCACAAGAACGAGTAGCCGATGAAACGACTGACGATTGACGCCGATTATCTGTCCGACATTCTCAAATCGCTCCTCGCGATCCCCTCGCCGACAGGCTACACCGACCCCATCGTGCGTTTCGTGACCGGAGAACTGGAAAAACTCGGCCTGTCCGCGGAACTCACCCGGCGCGGCGCGATCCGCGCCGTCCGGCGCGGCGTCGACAGCCGCGGCGCGCGCGCCGTGGTCTCGCATGTGGATACGCTCGGCGCGCAGGTGAAATATCTGAAATCGAACGGCAGGCTGGAGCTGGTGCCGATCGGCACATGGTCGGCGCGGTTCGCAGAAGGCGCGCGCGCTACGATCTTCACCGAAAAGGGCTCCTATCGCGGCACCATCCTGCCGCTGAAGGCCTCCGGGCACACCTTCAACAATGAAATCGACGAGCTGCCCGTCGGCTGGCAATATGTCGAGCTGCGCGTAGACGCGCTGACCCGCGACGAGGCGGACCTCGATCGGCTCGGCATCGAGATTGGCGATATCGTCGCGATCGACCCGCAGCCCGAATTCCTGGACAACGGCTTCATCGTCTCGCGCCATCTCGACAACAAGGCCGGCGTGGCGCTGATGCTCGCCGCGCTGAAGGCGATGCAGGATGAAAATGTCGAGACCCCGGTCGCCAGCCACTGGCTGTTCACCATTGCCGAGGAAGTCGGCGTCGGCGCATCCTCCATCGTCGCGCCCGATGTCGCCTCGCTGGTCTCGATCGACAACGGCACCTCGGCCCCGGGCCAGAACTCCTCCGAATTCGGCGTGACCATTGCCATGGCCGACCAGACCGGCCCGTTCGACTGGCATCTCACCAAGAAGCTGGTCGATGTCTGCAAGGCCAACGATATCCGCTACCAGAAGGACGTGTTCCGTTACTACCGTTCCGATTCGGCAAGCGCCGTGGAAGCGGGCGCGGATGTGCGCACAGCGCTGGTTGCTTTCGGCGTCGATGCCTCGCACGGCTATGAACGCATTCACATGCATGCGCTGCGGTCGATCGCGGAAATGATCACCGCCTATCTGACCTCCGATGTCGAGATCAAGCGCGACTTCCAGCAGTCCGGCCCGATGACCGGCTTCACCCGCCAGCCGACCGGCAAGGCCAAGCAGGACCTTTCCGCCGACGTCGAAAGCGAAACCATCGACGACCCGGCGCATCCGCACCATGCGGGGCATGCCTGAGGGTGGCGATTGGATATCGGCTTAGCCTCTTGCGTCCGATACTCTCCCCCGGGGCGAGAAGATTGGGGGCTATGTGGTTTGGTCCGTCGCTCTATCCGAACACGATGCGTGGAAAATAGAACGACACCACCCAGTTCGGGGCGTCGACGATCTCGCTGATCTTCAGGTCGCCGGCGACCGAGCACAGCATGTAGGCGTCCTCGGGCGCAAGCTTGCGGGTGC
This sequence comes from Martelella sp. FOR1707, assembly GCF_053484265.1. NCBI lineage: Bacteria > Pseudomonadati > Pseudomonadota > Alphaproteobacteria > Hyphomicrobiales > Aurantimonadaceae > Martelella > Martelella sp. FOR1707. The sequence goes on from NZ_JBAKFP010000002.1 coordinate 26,392, forward strand.
GCGACAGGTGGTCGATCATTGCCGAAACGGCGTCGCGGGCGGCCGTCATCAGATCGGGGCCGATGCCGGTCGTCACCTCGTAGCCGGCGGCATCGAGATGGCGGGCGATCGGGCCGGGGGTGGAGAAATGCGGGGTCTTCGGCGCGGCGCCCTTCACCACCTCGATTGTGATCGCGACATCCATCGCGCTTTCGATCGCCGTGCCGCACACCTCGCCATCGCCCTGCGCGGCGTGTGTGTCGCCGAGCGACAGCAGCGCGCCCTCGACCTCCACCGGCAGGTAGAGCGTCGTGCCCGCTGCGATATCGCGGATATCCATATTGCCGCCGACGCGGCGCGGCGGGATCACCGAGTGGTTGCCGGCTTCGGCCATGGCCACTCCGATCGTGCCGATGAAGGGGCGCAGCGGCACGGAGGCGATATCGTTGAAGACGGCGGGTTTTCGCGCCGCTGTGTCATAATCCCAGAGCTTCAGCTTCGGCTGATCGAACTGATCGGAAAGCAGGCCGAAACCCGGAATGATCGCGCTCCAGCCGAAGCCCGATGGCGTGAATTCGTGGATCGTCACCTTCAGCGCGTCGCCGGGCGCGGCCCCTTCGACATAAACCGGCCCTGTCAGCGGATTGACGTTCTCCGGATTGGCGGTGAGGATATCGGCGGCGGTGCTGTCATGATGATAATGGCCATTGCCGGCATCGCGGCAGGCAAAGGCGATGGTTTCGCCCGACCTTGCGAAATGGACCGGCTTGATCGACCGGTCCCAGCCGAGATGGCATTCGTGGGAATGGATGGTGCGGATCATGTCCTGCTCTCCTTTCCTGCGGCCTCCAGGTTCAACCGCGCCCGCTCCAGCATATAAGCCTCGGCCTCGGCCATATGTTCCGCCATGATCTTGCGGGCCCGGTCCGGGTTGCGGCTGCGGATCGCCTTGATCAGCTCGATCTGGTAGAAGACGCCGGTCTCGCGCAGGCCCGGATTGGGCGTCTGGTAGATTTCCCGGCATTCCGGCAGGTCGCGCAGCAGGTTCAAGAGCAGGCCGCAGGCAAAGCCGAGCACCGGGTTTTTCGCATGGCGCGAGAGCTCGGCGTGGAAGTCGAGTTCGGCCAGCCGCTGGACATATTCCTCGTCGGCCGATTTTGGCTCCGCCTCGTAAAGCCGGATCGTGGCCTGCAGGGCGTCGATTGCGTCGTCGGGCAGGTGAAGGGCAGCGTCCGCCGCCAGTTCCGGCTCAAGCTGCTTGCGCAGCGCGTAAATGTCGGAGATCGAGGGCGGCGCGCGCAGGAACAGGTTGGTGACGGTCTGGATCGCCTCGTCAGGCGCGACGGCACGGGCGAAAATGCCGCCGCCGGGGCCGGTCTTGCTGGCGATCATGCCCTGGAATTCGAGGATTTTCAGGGCCTCGCGCACCGTGCCCCGCGAAGCGGGAAGTTGCTCCGGATCCAGCCATTCCGCCGGCAGCCGGTCGCCGGGTCGAAGCCCGGCCTCGATCATCCGCTCGCGCAGCATGTCGGCGATGATATCCGGCCGCTTGCGCTTCTTCGCCGCAAACGGCGGGGCAAAGGCCTGGCGGCTTTCGAGGCTGGGTCTGGTCATGCCGTCCTTTTCACCATCGGATGGAAGCAGGCGGCTTCGTGGCCGGGCCCCCCTTGCGCTTCGTCTATCGGCGGAACATGCGTCTGGCAATGCTCCGTTCCGTTGGGACATCGGGCGAAAAAGGCGCAGCCCTTGGGCGGATTGTAGGGGTCCGGCAGCTCCGCCTCGCTGTCGCCGCCGGAAACCGCCTTGCGGCCCGGCGCGGGGGCGGAATTGAGCAGCAGATGGGTGTAGGGATGGAGCGGCTCGGCAAACACCGCGTCACGGCTGCCAAGCTCCACGATCCGCCCGAAATACATCACCGCCACCCGGTCCGAGATCGATTTCACCACCGACAGGTCATGGCTGATGAACAGGTAGGTGAGCCCGAACCGGCTCTTCAGGTCGTCGAGAATGTTGAGCACCTGCGCCTGCACCGAGACATCGAGCGCGGAGACCGGCTCGTCGAGCACGATCACTTCCGGATCGGCGGCAAGCGCGCGGGCGATGCCGATGCGCTGGGCCTGCCCGCCGGAAAATTCATGCGGGTAGCGCTCCAGGAATTCGGGCGCGAGATTGACGGCGTCCATCAGCTCTTCCAGCCGCTTCTCGCGCTCGGCCTTGTTCATCTTCAGAAGATGGATCAGCGGGGCTTCCAGAATGGTGCGGATCTTCTTGCGCGGATTGAGCGAGGAGACCGGGTCCTGAAACACATATTGCACCTGGCGGGCCAGCGCGCGCGGGTTCTTCTTTGCTTCCCGCGCCAGATCGCGGCCCTCGAAGGTGATCTTGCCGCCGGTCGGCAGGTCGAGGCCGGAAAGCAGGCGCGCGAGCGTCGACTTGCCGCAGCCGCTCTCGCCGACAATGCCCAGCGTCTCGCCCTTCTTCACATCGAGGGTGACGTCCTGCACGGCATGGACGGCGGGAAGCGCCTTGCCGAACAGCGTCTTGCCGCCGCCGAAGATGCGCTCGGCCCGATCGATCGCGATCAGCGTTTCATTGGCCTCAGGCATCGGCGGTCTCCCGGTTGAGCGGATGGATGCAGCGCGCGCCGCGCTCATCGCCGAAGGAGAGCATCGGAATGTCGCCCTTGCGGCAGTCGTCTTGCACATAGGGACAGCGGTCGGCGAAGGCGCAGCCGTCCGGCAGGTCGTTGACCACCGGCGGGCGGCCCTGGATCGCGTCGAGCCGGCGCTCGGGCTCGCCCAGAACCGGCACGCAGTCGATCAGCTTGGCGGTGTAGGGATGGGCCGGGTTGGCGAGGATTTCCTCGGTCGTGCCGGTTTCGACGATCCGGCCCGCATACATCACCGCCACCCGGTCGCAGATCGCCGAGACCACGCCGAAATCATGGGTGATGAACAGGATCGCGGTATCGCGCTCCTTACGCAGCCCGTTCATCAGTTCGAGGATCTGTGCCTGCACCGTCACGTCAAGCGCGGTGGTGGGCTCGTCAGCGATGATCAGTTGCGCGTCGTTTGCAAGCGCCATGGCGATTGAAATCCGCTGGCGCATGCCGCCCGAAAGCTCATGCGGAAAGGCATTCAGCCGTTCGGCCGCATTGGGGATGCGCACCGATTGCAGCAGGTCGGTGGCCTTCCGGCGCGCCTCGGATTTCGACAGCGGCTGGTGGGCCTGGATCGCCTCGATCAACTGATCGCCGACGGTAAACAGCGGATGCAGCGTCGACAGCGGGTCCTGGAACACGTGGGATACCGCGCCGCCGCGAAGCTGGCGAATGCGCTCGTCGCTTGCGGCGAACAGGTCTTCGCCGGAAAACCACGCGGCACCTCCGGCAATGCGTCCGGGCGGGGTCGGCACAAGGCCCATCAGCGACATCGCGGTCACCGACTTGCCGGAGCCGGATTCGCCCACCAGCCCGAGACATTCGCCTTCGCGGATATGCAGATCGACGCCGCCCACGGCCTTGTAGATGCTGCCGCCGACATGGAATTCGGTGCGCATCTGCTGGACGTCGAGAACGGCGTTTTCGCGCGGCTTCTCGTCGGGCGCGGCATCGCGCTTGACGGCCGTGCGCGCGCCGGGGCGGGCGAGCGCGCCGGATTTGAGCCGCGGGTCGAGCACATCGCGGATGCCGTCGCCGAGCAGGTTGATGCTCATGACGAGGGCGAAGATCATCAGGCCCGGCACCATCGAGACATGGGCGTCGGTGAACAGCACCTTGCGGCCGTCGCCCAGCATCGAGCCGAGATCGGCCTGCGGTGGTTGGGCGCCGAGGCCGAGGAAGGAGAGCCCGGCGGTTTCCAGGATCATCCAGCCGATCGTGGTCGACATGGTGATGATGATTACCGGCAGCACATTGGGCAGCACCTCGCCGAACAGGATCGAAAAATGCGATTTGCCGGAAAGCCGCGCCGCATCGACGAATTCTCGTCTCGAAAGACCGAGCGTCATGCCGCGAATGTTACGGGCGAAGAACGGGATATTGACCACGGCGATGGCATAGAGCGCGTTCAGGAGACCGGGGCCGAGAACGGCGACGATCGCCAGCGCCAGCAGGATATACGGGAAGGCCATGACCATATCGATGCCGCGCATCAGGATATTGTCGGTTCGCCCGCCCGCATAGCCGGCGACAAGACCGATCAGCGAGCCGAAGAAGGCGGCGATCAGCGTGGCGGAGACGCCGACGGCGAGGCTCACCCGCGTGCCCCAGATCAGCCGCGACAAGAGATCGCGGCCGAGCGCATCCGTGCCGAGAAGATGGCCCTCGGAAAAGGGCGGCAGCAGGCGGACGGAGGGATCGGTGACGTTCGGCGGCTGCAGGGGCAGGATCGGCGCGGCCAGCGCCACCAGCACGATCAGCGTCAGCACGATCAGCCCGGTGGTGGCGAGCGTGTTGTTGAGCAGCAGTTTGACCGCGCTCGGGCGGCCGCCCTTCTTCTTCTGCTTCGCGGGTGTGGAAATCGCGGCGTCGGTCATCAGCGCAACCTCGGATCAAGCATGGTCTGGACGACGTCGGCGGCGAGGTTGAACAGCACATAGGCCGCCGCTACCACCAGCACGCCGCCCTGGACGGTGAGAAGGTCGCGGGTGGAAATCGCGGTCACCAGCATCGAGCCGATGCCCGGCCACTGGAACACGGTCTCGATATAGACCGCGCCGCCGAGGACGAAACCGGCCTGGATGCCGAGCACCGGAATGACGGAAACCAGCGCCGCCTTGAAGGCGTGGCGCATGATCACGCGGCGCTCCTTCAGCCCCTTGGCGCGGGCGGTGCGGATATAATCCTGGCGCAGCACTTCCAGCATCGAGGTGCGCGTCAGCCGCGCAACTACGCCGGTTGCCACGACCGAGAGCGTGAAGGCCGGCAGGATCAGATGCCTGATGAGATCGAGCGGTCCGCCGCCGCCATAGATCGCATACATGCCGCTCGCCGGCAGCCATTGCAGCTTGACGGCGAAGACCAGGATCAGGAGCAGGCCGAGCCAGAACGAGGGCACCGAAATGCCGATCAGCACGAACAGCGTCACCAGCTTGTCGGTAAAGCCATACTGGCGCACGGCAGAGACGATCCCGGCCAGAAGGCCGAGGATGGAACAGAGCACCAGCGAGGTGCCGGCAAGGATCAGCGTATTGCCGAAGCGCTCGGTGATGATGTCGATCACCGGGCGGTTCTGGGTATAGGAGCGGCCGAAATCGCCCTGGAGAATATTGCCGAGCCAGATGAAATATTGCTGCACCAGCGGCTTGTCGAGCCCGAGTGCACGATTGATGCGGTCGACATTTTCCGGCGTGGCGTAGGAGCCGAGAATGGCGGTCGCCGGATCGCCGGGGATCATCGCCATGATCGCGAACACGATCACGGTAAGGCCCAGAAGCACCGGAATGACAGCCAGTAGCCGCCTGAGGATGTAGTGTGCCATGGCGTGTTCTCCGTGGGACGGGAGTCCGTGCGGCAAATCAGCGAGCGGCACGGTGGCGGTGGGCTTCGACTCGCCGCCTGTTTTCAATCTCCCCCCTTGAGGGGGAGATGTCGCGAAAGCGACAGAGAGGGGTAAAGGGCGTAAGCCCTAAAAACCGCAAACACTGTGCTCTCGGAGAGGTTTCACCCCTCTCTGCCCCTGTCGGGGCATCTCCCCCTCAAGGGGGGAGATTTTTTGGGGCTATGCGGCGCGACCGATCAATTCGGCTTCGCCACCTTCTGCAGCAGCAAGAAGAAGGACGGCTGGAGCTTGAAGTTTTCGACGCTCGCCTTGGTCACAGCGTTCTGCTTCCAGTTGGCGATGAAGGCCCAGGGCGCGTCGTCGTGGACGATCGCCTGCATCTCCTTGTAGAGCTTCGCGCGTTCGGCCTGATCGGTGGACGTGCGGGCCTGTTCCAGCAGCTTGTCGACTTCCGGGTTGGAATAGTAGCCGGAATTGAAACCGCCCTGGTCCGGGAAGGCTTCCGAGCGCAGCGCCAGATAGGGGAGCGTGTCCGGGTCGTTGGTCATCCATGCCATTTCGGCCATATCGGCTTCGCCTTCCAGACCGGGGTTTACCTTGCCGAGGAAGGTGTTCCACTCATAGGTCTCGATTGCGACCGGCATGCCGACGGCTTCGAGATCGGCCTGGATCTGGGTTGCCATCGCCTGCGGCTCCAGCATGCCCGAACCGCCTTCGGTCACGTAGAAGGTCAGTTCCGAGCCGTCATAGCCGGCCTCTTCCAGAAGCGATTTGGCCTTTTCCGGATCATAGGGGTAGGGCGACAGGCTGTCGTCATAGGCCCAGGCGAAGGCCGGCGGCGTCGGGCCGGCGGCGACTTCGGCCGTGCCCTGCAGGATGTCGTTGACGATCGCTTCCTTGTTGATCGCGTAATTGACGGCCTGACGGACCTTCTTGTCGGCGAAGACGCCGTCCTTCATGTTCAGGATCAGGAACCAGAGATGCGGGCCGGCCTGCTCGTAGACCTTGTAATTGTCGTTGCCTGAGAACTGCTGCAGCGCATCCGGCGGCACCTCGACCATCACGTCGAGACCGCCCGAAAGCATCTCGGCGACGCGGGTATTGGCGTCGGTGACCGGGCGGAAGACGACGGCCTCAAGCGGCGGCGCGCCATCCCAATAATCTTCGTTCCTGGACACGACCACCTTGGCGTTCGGGTCCCATTCCTCGAATTTGAATGCGCCGGTGCCGGAGGGGTTGCGGCCGAAATCCTTGCCGTGTTCCTTCACCGCTTCCGGCGAGACGATCAGGCCGGTCGGATAGGCGAGGTTGGAGAGGAACGGCGCATAGGGCTCCGTCAGCGTGAACTTCACCGTCATGTCGTCGACAACCTCGACGGTGTCGATCGAGGAGAAGAAGAAGGCCAGCGGGAACGGACCGGTGTCGTAATACTCGTTGTCCTCGTTCAGCATCCGGTCGAAGTTGAACTTCACCGCCTCGGCGTTGAAATCCGAACCGTCGTGGAACTTGACGCCCTCGCGCAGCTTGAACGTATAAGTCTTCCCGTCCTCGGAAATGTCCCAGTCGGTCGCAAGCGCGGGCTCGACCTCGAGCGTGCCGTCCTTGTAGCGCACCAGCCCGTCATACATGTTCACGAGAATGCGGAAGTCGTTGACGGCGGTGTCGGTGGCCGGGTCGAGCGATTTCGGTTCGGCGATCTGGCCGACAACCAGAACATTGGGCGGTGTCTGGGCAATCGCCGGCGCGCCGATGGCGAGCGACGCGGCAGCCAGCGCGGCTGCGAGAAGGCGTTTCATCGATCGGTTCTCCTCTGTTGGTGGTTTTCTTAATTAATTATGAAAAATTGGTAATTGACAAGGATTTATTATGATAATTCCTGAGGGCGCAGCGGCGCGTTCAACCTAAATCCAGATTTTTCAATGCCTTAACTCGATGACCCGGTCGGACTGACAGGCGGTGGCACCCATCCGGAATTCCATGACAAAGGCATTGCGCCTTCAAATTGCCAACTACGGAACCACTCTGATCGTGACTGTGAGCGGGCCTCACATGAAAGCTGATGGACGATGATGAAAGGCAATGAACATGACTTCGATCGCGTTGTGCCGCCGCAGTATTTTCATCGGCGGAGCCGTGACGGCGGCGATGACCGCACTGGCCTCGGTTTCGGCCTCGGCATTGGCGGATGAGCCTCCGGAAGATTACGCCGAACAGACGCTGAAACTCGATCTGTTTTCCTGCGATATCAGCGAGCTGGCCGCCAAGAAGGCGGTCCATCCGGTGGTCTACAAGTTCGCCGAACTGGAATCGGAGGAGGCTCAGGCGATTGCCGGCTTGCTGTTGAAGGCCGGCGCCTCCACGCCGCAGCGCCCGGACGCGCTGTCGCAATCGGTGGAGACGCTGAAGAGGATGGATCCGGGACCTGCCTTCGATCTGGCCTATATCGAGCACCAGATCGATAATCACAAGTCGCTTCTCAAGGTGCAGAAGCGCGAGGTGGATGACGCGTCACGTCAGGGCGTTCAAAAGACGGTTGCCACCGTTCTGGTGCCGCTGATCGCCTCCCATCTCGATATGCTCCACACCGCGCATACCGACCTCGCATTCTAGATTGCTTAGGCTTCGCCCCGCCGAAAAGTCCTCGGCGGGACGGAATTTAGGGTTCCGATGCGGCGGGCCGCCTCCGTCGCCAACGGAGCTATGCAATCTTATTTATCATGAAAAATTTGCGATCTTGCTGAATTTATCATAATGAATTGATCGAAGAGGGAGGCGGTATGCGACCAGAGATCAACAGCGAGCGACTGAAAACCCTGCTCGACGGCATCAATGCCTTCGGCCGCGCCGAGGGCGGCGGGTTTAACCGCATTGGCTTTTCCGATGCCGATATGGCGGTGCGCGACCGGTTCGCCCGCGAGATGGAGGCTGATGGCCTTACAGTTACCCGCGACGGCGCCAATTCGGTGTTCGGGCGCTATGGCGGGGCGAATGCGCCTGCGATCATGGTCGGCTCCCATCTCGATACCGTGGCGAGCGGCGGCGCCTTCGATGGCGCGCTGGGCGCAGCCGTCGCGCTTGAATGCGTGCGGGCCATGAAGGAGGCCGGCTTTGTCCCCGCCCGCCCCATCGAGGTGGTGGCCACGTCTGAGGAAGAGGGCCGTTTCGGCGGCATGCTCGGCTCGCAGACGATCGCCGGTCTGGTGACGCGGGACTGGCTCGAAAGCGCTGCCGATGCCGATGGCCTGTTGCTGACCGACGCCATGCGTGCTCAGGGGCTGGAGCCGTCCGCGATCCTTTCTTCGGCGCGGCCGAAAGGCTCTATCGAAGCGTTTCTCGAACTGCATATCGAGCAGGGGCCCGTGCTGGAGCGGGAAGCGATTGCCATCGGTCTTCCGGAGGGCGCCACCGGCATCGTCAACCTGCATGTCCGGCTTTCCGGCATCGCAAACCATTCCGGCACGACGCCGATGGATATGCGCGCCGATGCCTTCGCCGGGCTTGCGGAAATTGCGGTCCAGATCCCGGCGCTGATCGCGGCGTCGGGCTCGAAGGACGCCCGCATCACCATCGGCAAGGTCGAGCTTTCCCCCAACCATCCGCATACGATACCGGGGGAGGCGGTGTTCACCCTAATCATCCGCGATGCCCGTGAAGACGTCATGCGCGGCCTTCAGGCCCGCTTCGGGGAAGTCGCCGGCGCGGTCGCCCGCAAACACGGGCTGACGCTTTCAATCGAGGAAAACAGCTTCATAGCACCGGTCGCCTTTGACGCCGGCCTGATCGACATGCTGGAGGCCGAGGCGCGCCGTCTCGGTCTTCCGGCGCGGCGGATGATCTCGGGCGCCGGCCATGACGCGCAGACGATGACGGCGCTCTGTCCCTCCGCAATGATCTTCGTGCCGAGCCGCAACGGCATATCCCACGCGCCGGAAGAACATTCCGACTGGGCGGATATCGAAAAGGGCGCGGAGCTGATGCTAGCCGCGTTGATGCGGGTCAGCGAAGGCTGAACAGCCGTCACCGATGAGGCGTTTGTTGCAAGTGTCAGGCGTGGTATGTGGACCGGAAACCGGGAGCTTTCCGTTGTCCCGGACCAGCTTTTAAACGTGTCGAGAAACAGACGCCATGATCGCCCGCTATGATAGCTACATCATCTGCACCTCGCCGCGCAGCGGCAGTACGCTGCTTTGCAAGCTGCTTGCCGCAACCGGCGTCAATGGCAATCCCGATTCCCATTTTCACCGCCCGTCGCTCGACGCATGGCGGAAAAGCCATGGCGTGGGGGAAATCGATGGCGAGGATGAGCGTTCTGAGCTGGCCCGCGTGTTTGCAGCTGCAATCGCCAAGGGCAGCAGCGACACAGGCATGTTCGGCCTCCGCATGCAGCGCGGCAGCGCCGATTATTTCATGGAAAAACTCGCCGTCCTCCACCCCGGCGACACCAGTGACAAGGCGCGCATTGAAGCAGCGTTCGGTCGGACGCTGTTCATCTACCTGTCCCGCGCCGACAAGGTCGCCCAGGCGGTTTCCTGCGTGAAGGCGGAGCAGACGGGGCTGTGGCATGTGGCGCCGGACGGTTCTGAACTGGAGCGCACCGCGCCGCCTCGCGAGCCGGTTTATGACGGACCCGCGCTGATGAAGTGGCATGAGACGATGACAGGCTTCGAGCGCGAATGGGAAATCTGGTTTTCGCGCGAGGGCATCGCGCCGTTGAGGCTCGATTACGACACGTTGTCGCGATCCCCGCGCGAAACGCTGCAGACGGTGCTGCTGGCGCTCGGACTTAATGGAAAGGTGGCGGACGCGGTTTCGCCCGGTGTGAAGAAGATCGCCGACCGGGTCAATGACGAATGGGCGGAAAGGTTGCGCCTTCAACTCACCGCGTAGAACTGAAAGGCCGCGAAGCCGACTGCGATGATCGCCGCCAGAACGACGCCGGCGATCAGGGCGAATTCCGCGCTGTGGCCGAAGGCGGTGGAACGGCGTTGAGATCGTTGCGGCATGACAGGTCTGGCTTTGGCTGTTTCGGTGACTGTCATCATGGCTCGCTTGCCTTCCCGCAGCGTTAAAAGACATGGTTACTGATTGATGAAACGCAATTCGGCCGGGGCCTGTTCCCTTTGTGCTCGCCAGCCGCCCGCAAAGCACCTGATCGGCGGTTTGCCAAGCCGGGAGGCAGGCGCTAGATATGCCTGATCGAATCTCATGGAATGGACCGCATGGCCCGCGCCTTTCTCTACGTTCTTGATTCCTTCGGCATCGGCGGCGCGCCGGATGCCAAGGCCTATGGCGATCTCGGCGCCGATACCCTCGGCCATATCGCCGAATTCTGCGCGGCAGGGCTCGGCGATCGCGACGGGCTGCGCTCCGGCCCGCTGAAGCTTCCCAATATGGCCGCACTTGGCCTCATCGAATCGGCGAAGCTTGCAAGCGGCAATTATCCGGCGGGCATGGCGCGGCCGGAGCGGTTTCTCGGCCGCTACGGCGCGGCAAGCGAGGTCTCGCGCGGCAAGGATACGCCGTCCGGCCACTGGGAGATCGCCGGCACGCCGGTGATGTTCGACTGGGGGTATTTTCCGGAGGGGCCTGATTGCTTCCCGCGCGAACTGCTGGAGGCGATCTACGCCGAGGCCGGCATTTCCGGCAGTCTCGGCAATTGCCACGCCTCCGGCACGGAAATCATCAAGCGCTTCGGCCAGGAGCATGTCTGGACACGCCGCCCGATCTTCTACACCTCCACCGACAGCGTGTTCCAGATTGCCGCCCATGAGTATCACTTCGGGCTCGACCGGCTGATGAAGCTCTGTGAAGTCGTGCGCGAACTGACCTATGATTACAATATCGGGCGGGTCATCGCCCGCCCGTTTACGGGCGAGACCGCCGAGACCTTCAAGCGCACCGGCAACCGCCGCGATTTCTCGATCGCGCCGCCGGAAAAGACGCTGCTCGACCGGGTGAGCGAGGCGGGGCGAAATGTGCTGGCGGTCGGCAAGATCTCCGACATCTTCGCCGGCAAGGGCGTCACGCAGCTCTTCAAGGCCGATGGCAATGAGGCGCTTGTCGATGCCAGCCTGAAGGCGATCGCGCAGGCGGGTGACGGCGATCTCGTCTTCACCAATCTCGTCGATTTCGACATGCTCTACGGTCATCGCCGGGACGTGCCGGGTTATGCGGCAGCGCTCGAGGCCTTCGATGCCCGCATTCACGACATCGCCGAGGCGCTGAAGCCCGGCGATATTGTGGTGCTGACCGCCGATCACGGCTGCGACCCCACCTGGCGCGGGTCCGACCATACCCGCGAGCGCGTGCCGGTGCTGGTCTTCGGGCCGGGGCTGCGGCCGGGATCGTTCGGCGTCCGCGACAGCTATGCCGATATCGGCGAAAGCATCGCCGCGCATCTGGGCCTTGCGCCCGGCAAACAGGGGAGGTCGTTTCTGTGATCAAGGCCGAGCTTCACTGCCATATCGAAGGCGCCACGCCGCCGGTGCTGGCGGCGCGCCTTGCCGAAAAATACGGCATCGATTTGTCCCGCTACCTAGCGGACGGGCGCTATCTCTGGAACGATTTTTCAAGTTTCATCGCCTGCTATGCCGCGATCGCCAATGTCTTCCGCTCGGAGGAGGATTTCGCGGCCCTGGCGGAAGCCTATCTGAGCGAGCTGGCCGCAGCCGACACAATCTATGCCGAACTCTTCGTGTCGCCCGAACAAGGCCTTGCCGCTGGCCTGTCGAAGGATGGCTACATGCGGGCGATCACCGCCGGCATCGAGGCCGCGCGCGACAAGACCGGCATCGAGGCGCGCATGGTGATGATCGGCGAGCGCCATATGGGCCCGGAGCAGGTGGAAGGCGCGGCGCGCTATGCCGTTTCCTGTGACTTCCCGCTGCTCACCGGGTTCAACATGGCCGGCGACGAGCGCATGGGCCGGGTCGCCGATTTCGCCCGCGCCTTCGATATTGCCCGCGATGGAGGGCTCGGCATCACCATCCATGCCGGCGAGGTTTGCGGCGCTTTCTCGGTGCGCGATGCGCTCGATTGCGTCAGGCCCGACAGGATCGGTCATGGCGTAAGAGCGATCGAGGAGCCCGATCTGGTGCGCCGGCTTGTGGACGGGGGCGTGGTGCTGGAAGTCTGCCCCGGCTCCAATATCGCGCTGTCGGTCTATCCGGATCTCGCCGCCCATCCCCTGCGCCGCCTGTTCGATGCCGGGGTGAAGGTCACGCTGAATTCCGACGATCCGCCATTCTTCCACACATCGCTTGCCCGCGAATACGAAGCGGCCCGCGACGAGATGGGCTTTGCGCCGGATGAAATCGACGCGATGACGCGGACCGCGATCGAGGCCGCCTTTGTGGATGGGCCGACGCGGGCGCGGCTGCTTTCGCGGCTTGCCGGCTGAAACAGTGCAAACTGATCGCTTTACCCGGCACGATGCTTGCCGTCCGCAAGGCTTTTGCGCCATAAACAACGTGAGTGCGTAAAAGACGGGAAAACACCATGGACGGCGTAACGGTCATCAACCACCCCCTGGTTCAGCACAAGCTGACCAAGATGCGGCAGAAGGAAACCTCGACGGCCGGCTTCCGGCGTCTGCTCAGGGAGATTTCCACGCTGCTCTGCTATGAGGTGACCCGCGACCTCGAACTGACCATGGAAACCATCGAAACGCCGATGACGACCATGGAAGCGCCGGTGCTGGAAGGCAAGAAGCTGGTGTTCGCCTCGATCCTGCGCGCCGGCAACGGGTTGCTCGAAGGCATGCTCGACCTGGTGCCGTCCGCCCGCGTTTCCCATATCGGCGTCTATCGCGATCACGATACGCTGGAGGCGATCGAGTATTTCTTCAAGGCGCCGGAGGATATCGGCGAGCGTCTGGTGATCGTTGTCGACCCGATGCTGGCGACTGGCAATTCCTCGATCGCGGCCGTCGACCGGCTGAAGGAGCGCGGCGTCACCAATATCCGCTTCCTGTGCCTCTTGGCAGCGCCCGAGGGCATCGAGAATTTCCTCAAGGCCCATCCCGACGTTCCGGTCTACACCGCCGCGATCGACAGCCACCTCAACGAGAAGGGCTATATCGTCCCCGGTCTCGGCGACGCCGGCGACCGGATGTATGGCACAAAGTAGCCGCTATTTCCCAAGTGGCAGCCGGTAGCGGACAAAGCCGTCGGCCTTGTCGTAGCTGTCATAGAGCCTGCGCGCCCTCTCATTGTCGGCCTTGGTGTGCCAGTAGAGATTGGTCCAGCCATCGCGACGGCCGATCGCGATCAGATCGTCGATCAGCGCGCGCCCGATGCCGCTGCCGCGCCTCGCGGGATCGACGAAAAGGTCTTCCAGATAGCAGGCGGGCTCCACCGCCCAGGTGCGCGGGTGCAGGATGCAGGTCGCAAAGCCGGCAACCGCGCCGTCCACCAGCGCAAGCCGGGTGAACACGGAGCTCACCGGATCGATGATCCGGTTCCAGGTCATCGCGGTCACGGCTTCATCCAGCGCGGCGCCGTAAAACGCCAGATAGCCCTGCCAGAGCGTCAGCCAGGCCTCTTTGTCCGCAGGCCTGGCATCGCGGATCACAGGGGCGCTCATTCGCCGGCCTCCTGAAGGATCTGCAGATGCTCGCCAGAAAGTTCGATTTGCGGCGCGCGGATCAGGCTGTCCATCTGCTCCAGTTTCGACGCGCTGGCGATCGGCGCGGTGACGCCGCGCCGGGTCATCAGCCAGGCGAGCGCGATTGCGGCCGGGTGCTCGCCGGTCTCCGCGCTCACCTGTTCCAGCGCCTTCAGAATCCGGCGACCGCGCTCGTCGAAATATTTGGCGACCCCGCCGCCCCGGGCGCTGCCCGCGGTGTCATCGGCGGATTTGTACTTGCCCGTCAGGAAGCCGGAGGCAAGGCTGAAATAGGTGATGACGCCGATATCGTGCTCGACGCAAAGATCGGCCAGCGCGCCCTCGAAGGACGCGCGTTCGTAGAGATTATACTCCGGCTGCAGCACGTCGTAACGCGCGCGCCCGGTATGTTCGGCCACTTTCAGCGCCTCGCCAAGCTGTTCGGCATTGAGATTGGAAGCCCCGATGGCGCGCACCTTGCCCTGTTCCCGCAGCCGGCTGAACGCGCCGATGGTCTCGTCATAGGACGTGTTCTCATCCGGCCAGTGGGCGAGGTAGACGTCGATATAGTCGGTCTGCAGTCGCTTCAGCGAGTCTTCCACGGCCTCGGCGATCCAGGCCTCGCCGAGGCCCTTCTTATCCGGCGCCATTTCGGAGCCGACCTTGGTGATGATAACCACATCCTCGCGCTTGACGTCGCCGCGCTTCAGCCAGTTGCCGATAATGGTTTCGGACTCCCCGCCCTTGTTGCCATCCACCCATTTCGAGTAGACGTCGGCCGTGTCGATGGCGTTGAAGCCGGCGTCGACAAAGCGGTCGAGCAGGGCGAACGAGGTCTTCTCGTCCGCCGTCCATCCGAAGACGTTGCCGCCGAACACGACCGGCGCGATGGCGATATCGGTGCGGCCCAGAATTCTTCTATGCATGATTTCCTCCGGCGGTTTGAGATCGCAATCCAGCGTTTTAGATAGCGCCCAGTGTATGCAATGCAAACGGTGCGAGGCAATGCTTGCGCTTGCGCGCTGCGGTTTTTATGGTGGCCGCCGAAAAGGTGAGGAGATCTAATGCTGCGTTTTGGAATTATGTCGACGGCCAAGATCGGCCGCGAGCTTGTCGTGCCGGCCATTGTCGATGCGGAAAACTGCGTGCTGGCAGCGGTTGCAAGCCGCGACATCGGTCGCGCGCGGGCCATGGCCGAGCGCTTCGGCGCCCCCCACGCCTTCGGCTCCTATGAGGAGATGCTGGCAAGCGACGAGATCGACGCCGTCTATATCCCGTTGCCGACCTCCCAACATGTCGAATGGGCGATCAAGGCGGCGGATGCGGGCAAGCATGTGCTGGTGGAAAAGCCGCTGGCGCTGAAGGCCGACGACATCGCGCCGGTCATCGCCGCGCGCGACCGCAACAATGTGCTGGTCAGCGAAGCCTATATGGTCACCTATACGCCGGTCTGGCGCAAGGTTCGGGCGCTGCTTTCCGAAGGCGCGATCGGCGATCTCGTCCACGTGCAGGGCGCGTTCACCTATTTCCTGCGCGATGAGAACAATATGCGCAATATCCCCGAACTGGGCGGCGGCGGCCTGCCCGATATCGGCGTCTACCCGACCGTCACCACGCGCTTTGCCACCGGCAAAGAGCCCGAGCGCGTTCAGGCCACGGTGCGCTATGATGAGAATTTCGGCACGGATATCTATGCCTCGGTGCGGGCGGAATTTCCGGGCTTCGAGCTGAGCTTCTACGTCTCCACCCAGCTTGCCAGCCGCCAGTTCATGGCGTTTCACGGAACGGAGGGGCTGATCGAGGTGGTCTCGCCGTTCAATGCCGACCGCTGGGGCGAGGAGACCGTGCTGCTCTCCAACCGCAATCACAGCGAAACCCAGGCCTTCCGCTTTCAGGACAGCCGGCAATATGTGCGTGAGGTTGAGGCCTTCGCAAGGGCGGCGTCGGGCGCGGAGCAGGAAGTCTTCACGCTTGAGGATTCGGTACGCAACCAGCGCTTCATCGACGCCATCTACCGGGCCGGCAACGCCGATGGCGGCTGGACGACGGTCTGAAGTCTATAGCGTCGGGCGAAAAAGTGTATCCGGTTTTTCGTTAACCCGACGCGGCAAAAAAAGAATCTAGAGCATCGGGCGATGCCAATTAATCGCCAGATGCTCCAGAACGCTGGCGCTGCGCCGCTGGCGAACCGGATATCGACGTATAATCTGGGCCTGGCTTTCACCACAGGACACGGAGAGCTCTCTGCGTCGGTTTCTCTCTGTTCGTTGGAGCTGGGCGCTGGGTCGAGACAATTCTGGCGGCTGCGCGGCAAGCGGGGATTTGCGGGGAGAAAACAGGATCGATTGTGCAAGGTAAACGCGGATCGGTTAAACTACAGCCATGAGCAATCTCTTCGACGCCGAATCGGCGACAAACCTGACGGAATTTACGGTTTCGGAGCTTTCCGGATCGATCAAGCGTACGGTCGAGGACCGGTTCGATCGCATTCGCCTGCGCGGTGAAATCTCCGGCTACCGCGGACCACATTCCTCGGGTCACGCCTATTTTTCGATCAAGGACGAGCGCGCCCGGATCGACGCTGTCATCTGGCGGGGCGTATTCTCCGGCCTGAAGATCAAGCCGGAAGAGGGCATGGAGGTGATCGCCACCGGCAAGGTCACCACTTTCCCGGGCGCTTCTAAATACCAGATTGTGGTGGAGGCGCTGGAGCCCGCCGGCGCCGGCGCGCTGATGGCGCTTCTGGAAGAACGCCGCAAGAAACTGGCCGCCGAAGGCCTGTTCGACGAGGCGGCGAAGAAGACGCTGCCGTTCATGCCGCGCGTGGTCGGCGTGATAACCTCGCCGACCGGCGCGGTCATCCGCGATATCCTCCACCGGATCACCGACCGCTTCCCGGTTCATGTCGTGGTCTGGCCGGTCAAGGTTCAGGGCGAGGGGTCGGGCGATGCGGTCGCCGCCGCCATCAGGGGCTTCAACGCGCTCGGCCCCGATGGGCCCGTGCGCCGTCCCGATGTGCTGATCGTCGCGCGCGGCGGCGGCTCGCTGGAAGACCTCTGGAGCTTCAATGACGAGGCGGTGGTGCGGGCGGCCTATGAAAGCCAGATCCCGCTGATCTCCGCCGTCGGCCACGAGACCGACTGGACGCTGATCGACCACGCCGCCGACTATCGTGCGCCGACGCCGACGGGGGCCGCCGAACGCGCCGTGCCGGTCAGGGCCGAGCTTGTCGCCGATCAGGCCCGGCTTGCCGCACGGCTTGCAAGTGCCGCGACCCGGCTGATGGATTTCCGCCGACAGACGCTGACCGGACTTTCGCGCGGCCTGCCCTCGCTCGATCAGTTACTCGCGCTGCCGCGGCGGCGCTTTGACGAGGCGGCGCTCCGAAACACCCGCGCGCTGGAGCTCAACACTATCAACAAGCGCCGCACGTTTGAACGCAGTGCCTCAGGACTTTCGGCAACGCCCCAGCGCCTGTCGATGATGATTGCGCGCGACCGAGAACAGGTGTCCGTGCTCTCGCGCCGGGCGGCAACCGCAATCGATGCTGGCCTCAAGACCCACCGCGCCGCCATCGCCGGCCAGCAGCGGGTGCTGAACTCGCTTTCCTACCGCAATGTGCTGGCGCGCGGTTTCGCGGTGATCCGCGACCAGGACAACCGCCCGATCTCCCGCGCCGCCGGGCTTCAGCACGGGGCGGCGATCGAGATCGAATTTGCGGATGGCAGGGTCAGGGCGGTGACGGGCGAGGGCGCAACACCCCCGGAGCCTGCGCCGAAGCCCAAGAAGAAGCCGAAAGCTCCGCCCAAACCGCCGACGCAGGGTAGCCTGTTTTAGGAGCCGCGGCCCCGCGGCCATAATCTCCCCTTGAGGGAAAGATGGCCCGACAGGGGCAGAGAGGGGTGAACCCTTTCCGAGATTCGGAGTCCGCGGCTTCTGCCCGATACCCCTCTCCGTCGCTTTCGCGACATCTCCCCCTCAAGGGGAGAGATTGAAAGTCGCGAAGTCCGGAGGAGATTTGAATTATCGCTGACAAGCTGTCCTGTGCGGCAGCTTGTCAAAAGCTAGGTCTTTCGCTTACCCCGCCCGGCGGCGGTCGCTGACGGGTTGGTAGGCGAGCTTGGCGTGGTAGCTGCAATAGGGGGAATTCTCCTTCGCATCGCAGCCGCAGAAATAGAAATCGTCCTGGGTCGGGTCGCCCACCGGCCATTTGCAGGTCATTTCGGTAAGCTCGGTGAGCGCCACCTTCTTCATGATCGGCACGACATTGTCGGGGGTCGAGCGCGGGCGCGCGGCCGGAACGCTATCGGCCTCGACCTCCTGCTTGAGCGCGGTGGCGCCGGCGGTGCGCGGCGCGGATGGCGTGCTCTGCGGCGGGGCGGCCGGGCGGCGGCCGGCAACGCGCGAGGCGAAGTTCGGCGCGCGCGGCGGTGCCGTGTTGCGCGCGGTCGCCCGGGGCGCTGCCTGCGCCGGCGCGCCGCCGCTCTTGGTGCGGCCGGGCAGCGAAAGGCGATGCACCTTGCCGATCACGGCATTGCGGCTGACGCCGCCGAGTTGGGTCGCGATCTGGCTGGCGCTCAGGCCCTCCGACCAGAGTTGTTTGAGTTTTTCGACGCGTTCGTCTGTCCAGCTCATATGTCGTCTCCGGCTATTGCGGGCGGAATCCGGCGTCGTGCTCCGAAACATGTCCGAAACAGGAAGAACTCGCCAATCCGGGTAATCAGATCCGCCGCTTGCAGTACTCTGTTGGCTCGTAAGGTAGGCCCATGGCCGGGGCGTGGCAAGGTTACGGGGAATCGCGCGAATCGTTTTTCGCGGTTTTCCCCAACTTGGTGATTTTTGTGCTGGCGGGGGCGAAAACGGCGGCGGATTCGCCCAAATGCCTTGCCGCCACCGCGTTTGTTGACATTGGAGGCGGACATGACAATATAAGGCCTGCCGCCGCCTCAAGGCGGCATTTTTAATTTCTGCGGGCGTTGAAAATCGCCCTTGTCATCTTGTCGGAGTTTTACCGCCATGTCCGGTGTATCGCCTCTTTATAATACGTTCGCCAGAATACCGCTCACTTTCGAGCGCGGCGAAGGCGTTTGGCTGATCACGGACAAGGGCGAGCGATATCTCGACTTTGCCGCCGGCGTTGCCGTCAATTCGCTTGGCCATGCGCATCCGCACCTGGTCGCGGCGCTGAAGGATCAGGCCGAGAAGCTGTGGCATGTCTCGAACCTTTATCAGGTCGCGGGTCAGGAAAGGCTGGCGGAGCGGCTGACCGCGGCGACATTCGCTGACAAGGCTTTCTTCTCCAATTCCGGCGCGGAGGCGCTGGAAACGGCAATCAAGACCGCGCGGCGCTATCATTATGCCAAGGGTCATCCGGAGAAGATCGACATCATCACCTTCGAAGGCGCCTTCCATGGGCGGACGCTGGCAACGATCGCGGCCGGCGGTCAGGCGAAATACATGGAAGGCTTCGGCCCGAAGGCGCCGGGCTTCGTCCAGATTCCGGCAGGCGATCTCGATCTGCTGAAGGAAACGATTTCCGATACGACGGCCGCGCTGATGATCGAGCCGATCCAGGGCGAGGGCGGCGTGCGCACCGTCGACAAGGCCTTCCTTCAGGCCATGCGGGCGCTCTGTGACGAGCATGGCCTGCTGCTGATCTTCGACGAGGTGCAGACCGGCGTCGGACGCACCGGCACGCTGTTCGCCTATGAGCAGACCGGCGTTGCTCCGGATATCATGGCGATCGCCAAGGGCATTGGCGGCGGTTTTCCCGTCGCCGCGTGCCTTGCCACGGAAGAGGCCGCATCCGGCATGGTGCCGGGCGTGCACGGCACCACCTTCGGCGGCAATCCGCTGGCCATGGCCGTCGGCAATGCGGTGCTCGACGTGGTGCTGGAAGACGGCTTCCTGGAGCATGTCAGGGAGGTGGGACTGGTGTTCAAGCAGGGTCTTGCAGAGCTGAAGGACCGCTACCCGGGCGTGATCGGCGAAATCCGCGGCGAAGGCCTGATGCTGGGCATCAAGGCCAATGTGCCCGCCGGCGATCTCGCTGCCGCCATGCGCGGGGAAAAGCTGCTTTCCGTGCCTGCCGGCGACAATGTCATCCGGCTTCTGCCGCCCTTGACCGTCACGGCCGAGGAAGCGCGCGAAGGCCTTGCCCGGCTCGGTCGCGCCGCCGAAAAGCTTTCCGCCGCTTGAGCGCGCGCAAAACGAAGTTCTATCTGTGAAAGAGTAGTTCCATGTCCAATCCGAGGCATTTTCTCGATCTCTCCGCCGTTTCGAAAGCCGCGCTCCGCGGCATTCTCGATGACGCGGCGAGCCGAAAGACCGCCCAGAAGGCAGGCACCGCGGACAAGCCTCTTGCCGGCAAGGTGCTGGCCATGATCTTCGAGAAGCCGTCGACGCGCACCCGCGTCTCCTTCGATGTCGGCATGCGCCAGCTTGGCGGCGACACGCTGGTGCTTTCCGGCAAGGACATGCAGCTCGGCCGCGCCGAGACGATCGGCGACACGGCCAAGGTGCTGTCGCGCTATGTTGATGCCATCATGATCCGCACCACTGATCATGAGCGGCTGCTGGAGCTCGCCGAAACTGCCACCGTGCCGGTGATCAACGGGCTGACGGATGCGACCCATCCCTGCCAGATCATGGCCGATCTGCAGACCTTCGAGGAGCATAACGGCCCGGTCGCCGGCAAGACCATTGCCTGGACCGGCGACGGCAATAATGTGCTGCACTCGTTCCTTGAGGGCGCCGGGCGGTTTTCCTACCGGATGAACATTGCCGTGCCGAAAGGCTCGGAACCGGAGATGCGGTTTGTGGACTGGGCGCGCGCGGAAGGGGCGGAGGTCAACTTCTTCGATACCGCCGCCGAAGCCGTCGCGGGCGCCGATTGCGTGGTCACCGATACCTGGGTTTCGATGAACCAGGAGCACAAGGCGCGCGGCCACAATGTGTTCCAGCCCTATCAGGTGAATGCGGACCTGATGAAAAAGGCGAACAGCAACGCCATATTCATGCACTGCCTGCCCGCCCATCGCGGCGAGGAGGTGACTGACGAGGTGATGGACGGTCCGCAATCGGTCGTCTTTGACGAGGCCGAGAACCGGCTTCATGCCCAGAAATCCGTTCTGGCCTGGTGCCTCGGCGTCTTCGACTGAAGCGCCGCCTTGCCAGGCAAGGAGATGAACAATGCAAAATCTTGAAACGCAACTCGGCGAACTCGGTTTCGCCGGTGATGACATGGTTGTGCCCTTCCAGGTGGATGCGCTCGATGTGCGCGGCCGCACGGTCCAGCTCGGCCCGCTGCTGGACACCATGCTGGCGCGTCACGCTTATCCCGAGCCCGTCGCCCGGCTGCTGGCCGAAGCGGTGGTGCTGACGGCGCTGATCGGCACCTCGCTGAAATTCGAGGGCAAGTTCACCGTGCAGACCAAGGGCGACGGCCCGGTCGACCTTCTGGTCGCCGATTTCTCGACGCCGGATGCGCTGCGCGGCTATGCCCGCTTTGATCAGGAAGCGCTCGATGCCGCGATCGAGGCGGGCAAGACCGAGCCGGAAGCGCTGCTTGGCCGCGGCGTGCTCGCCTTCACCATCGATCAGGGCGGCTTCATGCAGCCCTATCAGGGGATCGTCGAGCTTGACGGTCGCTCGCTTGAGGAAATCGCCATGGCCTATTTCCGCCAGTCGGAGCAGATCCCGACGGCTGTGCGCCTCGGCGTCGCGAAACTGTTTTCGCGCGATGAGGATGGCCAGCCGCGCGAAAGCTGGCGTGCCGGCGGGCTGGTGGCCCAGTTCCTGCCGCAGGAGCCCGAACGCATGCGCCAGCCTGAC
Source organism: Martelella sp. FOR1707 (assembly GCF_053484265.1). NCBI lineage: Bacteria > Pseudomonadati > Pseudomonadota > Alphaproteobacteria > Hyphomicrobiales > Aurantimonadaceae > Martelella > Martelella sp. FOR1707. The sequence continues at coordinate 48,309 of NZ_JBAKFP010000002.1, forward strand.
CTTCACGGCGGCGACGGCGATGACGGCGTGCTGTCGCACGATCCGGACGATGCCTGGTCGGAAGCCCGGGCCATGGTGGAAACCATCGATCTCGACGAGATGACCGATCCGGAAGTCGGCGCGGAACGGCTGCTCTACCGGCTGTTTCACGAACGCGGCGTCACGGTCTATCCCGCTCACGGCGTCTATGACCGCTGCTCGTGCTCGCGCGAGAAGATCCGCGACGTGCTCGGCGGCTTCACGGCCGAGGAAATCGAGCAAAGCACGGAAGATGGCAAGATCACGGTGACCTGCGAATTCTGCTCGACGGCGTATGAATATGCGCCGGAGGAGTTTCGCCAGGACTGAACGCCATCGAACCGCTCAGTTCAATTAACCATTGAATTGAGCGGCCCCGCATCGTATGCGTAGATGTGTTCCGCATAGGTCAATATAAAAACCCGGCGTGTCGCCGGACTGCCGGAGCATTCAGGGCTGACGGCGCGGTTTGAGATCGCGCTGGCGAGTGAGGCGAATTTGGGATTTGGAAAAGCCAGGGGCGGCTTCTGTCGACCGAAGGATGATACGGATCGCTGCGTATTCCGCGGTATCGGCCGGCATGCCGCCGGCGAGGATCCGGCCAAGCGCGCGCAGATACTGGAAGGCGCGCGCCAGGTGTTCATGAATGTCGGCTTCGATGCCGCCAGCATGAACGACATCACCCGCGCCGCCGGCGTCTCCAAGGGCACGATCTACGTCTATTTTGAAAACAAGGGCGAGCTGTTTCAGACCATCATCCTGGAGGCCAAGCAGCGCATCTTCGAGGATCTGCGCCAGACTCTTGCCGAGGATGATGCGGTTGAAAACGTGCTGACGCGGTTTGGCGCGCAGCTTGCCACGGGCCTGACCTGCGAGGAAACGATCAGGGCGATGCGGATCGCCATTGGCGTTGCCGAGCGCTTTCCCGAACTGGTGCGCACCTTCTTCGGCGATCACCCCGACAACCTGATCGAAACCCTGACCGCCTTTGTCGTAGCGCGCTGCGAGACGGGCGAACTGGTCGCCGACGAACCGCGCGTCGCCGCCCAGCAGCTTCTGGATCTCTGTACCGGCCATATGTGGAAAATGCGGCTGTTCGGGCTGATGGACGGGCCGCCGCCGCCCGCCGATATCCAGCTTATGGCCGAACGCGGCGTCAGCACCTTCATGAACAGCTATGGCGCTGAGGCGGTGCGGGTGCGTTCATCCTGACAGTTTACGTCCAAAGCCGCTGACAGAGCCCACGGGTTCACTCTGAAGCAAACTCAGGTTTTGCTGGCGACCAGGCCGATATTTTGCGAGAAATCCGCCATCGGCATGGGCCTTCCAAACAGGAAACCCTGGCCATGCCGGCAACCCATACGGCAAATCGCTTCGCGCTCTTCCTCCGTTTCGATGCCTTCCGCAATGCAATCCATGCCGAGCAGATCGGACATGCCGACGATCATCGAACACAGGCTGCTGGACGCTGTCTCCGGCGTCAGGCGGCGGACGAAACTGCGATCGATCTTGAGAGCTTTGAAGGGCAGCCGCTCCAGTTGACCGAGGGAGGAATAGCCCGTTCCGAAATCATCCAGGGAGATGCTGTAGCCATGTCGGGAGAGTTCGTTGATCTGCCTGATCGCCACCTTGCCGGACATCGCGATGGCCTCGGTGATCTCGAACGCGATCTGATCCGGCTGAAGTTCCAGTTCCTTAAGCTGGCGCAGAAGCCAGATTCCGAAGCCCGGCACATTCAGGTCCGCCATCGAGAGGTTGACCGCGATCGGGAGCGGACGACCGTCCGACCGGCGATATGAACGCGTCCAGTGCGCCGCCTCGCGCAGGACGAAGCCCGTTAACGCGCGGGTAAGGCCAGACGCCTCGGCAATAGGAATGAATTCCACGGGGGAGATGGCCTCGCCTTCGTGTTCCCAGCGCAGCAACGCCTCTGCGCCAACAGTCTCTCCCGTGGTCAGGTCCACTTGGGGCTGAAGGTGGGTCATCAGTCCGTCAAAGGATTGGGAATCTGCTTTCAAAGCCTGTTGCAGGGTGTTGCGCCGCTTCCAAGCCTCGCGTTCAGGACTGCCGTATATGACATGCGTTCCGTCGTTGGAGCTCCTGACATGAACGAGCGCCGCGGTCACGGCTGTCACGGCCTCGGCTTCGGAATCGGGCAGGTCGCCGATTTCCGTGATGACGGAGGTCGGGTTCGGGGCCAGTTCTATGCCGTCAATGACATAGGTTTCCTTCATGGCCCCGCAAAGTTTTTCCGGCGAGAGCAGTTTTTCGCGATCGATAACGCCGAAGGTGCCTTCCGCCACCACGGCAACGATGCATTTGTTTTCCGTCAACGCCTTCAGTCGTTGAAAGGCTGCCTGCATGAGTTTCTTGGCGACGCCGTTGCCATAGGTCGCCACATGGGCCTGATAGTCGCAGACATAGACCTTGACGACATAGCCCGACCGGTTCTTTTCCAGCGTCTCGCGCAGAGCGTCTTCAAAAGCGTTGAGATTGGGCAGGTCCAGGCGCGGATCGGTGAAGGCGCGCACATTGAGAGCTTCAAGAAGGGAGAGATTCTGAAAGCCGATATTGATGTTTGTGGCAAAGAGCCTGAGGAGATCCAGCTCCGGTTGGCCAACGTCTCGATCCGCTTCGATGGCGGTGAGAAGCATGGCCCCCTCGTCGGTTTCAAAGCGCATCCCCAGATAATCGCCCTCACGAAAAAGCTCGTTCGCGTCGACCTCGGCTTCGCACAGCGCGCTGAGGTCCCCGTCGACTTCGGCCAGCGTTTTACCCTGCTGACCGGCGAAGTTTCCGATTCCGGTGATGATATGCATGTCGCCGCCATCGGCATTGCGCCCGCTGACAAGACCGCTCGTTGAGCCCCGCAGCAACGCCGTCACCTGTTTCAGTACGCCCTCCGCGAACATTTCGAGATCGTTTCGCTTGAAGAGCTGTCGGGCGCTGGCGACGATCAGTTCCAGACCTTCCCGGCTTCGCGACATCATACGTATGTTTTCAAAGGCTCGGATCGACGTCGTCAGCAGAGATATGAGGCGCGTTCGGGTCAGCTCTTCCTTGGTGAAATAGCCGTCGATTTCATAGTCGTTGACCACGCTCAACTCCGGGGCATAGCCGGGAAAGCCGGTGCGAAGGATAAGCCGGGTTTCAAGGCGTTCATTCTGCCTGAGAGCTTTGACGAGGTTCAGCCCGGCGTCAGCCGTTTCCATGACCACGTCGATAATGGCAACTGCGATCTCCTCTGTCTCCACGCTCTTGGCGATCGCCTCGTCGAGGCTGGAGGCGAATATCAGATCGAGCCCCCGGTCGAAAATTCGGACGTCCTGCAACGTATAGGCCGTCGCCTTGTGGACTTCCGGATCGTCATCCACGATCAGGATTTTCCAGCGCTGCCCGGCTGGCGGCGTATTCGTAAACTCTGAGGAGTCATCCCAAAGTTCGATGTCACTGTCGTTTTGCATGGGACTCTCCTGGATCATACGCGAAACGAGCTGCGTACTCCGGCGCGACAACCGGGATCAGCAGGGAAATCCGGGTTCCTTCTCCCGGCTTGCTGTCGATCGACAGCTTGCCGCCCAGAACGCCGGTTACGATACTATCGACGATGGTCAGGCCCAAACCGCTTCCTCCTTCGCCGAAAGCGGTCGAGAAAAAAGGCACGAGAACCTGCTGCAGTTCTTCGGGCGCGATACCGCTACCATCGTCGCTGACGGTGATTGTCACATGATCGGGATCGACCGATTCCGCTGACACGACAACGGTTCCATGCGACCTGCCCTTGAAGGCGTGGATCCTCGCATTGGTGAGGAGGTTGGTGACGACCTGTCCCAGGGGGCCCGGGAAACTGTCCATCTCTATGCGGTCCAGATGCCCGGCCTTCAGCGTGATACCGGAATTTGAAAACTGCGGCTGGAGAAGGTGCAGGGTCTCGCGCAGATACGCGTCAAGGACGAATTTACGGCGGCGATCGCTTGTCTGGTCGACCGCGAACTGCTTGAAATTCTTTATGATCTCGGATGCCCTTAACAGCGATCCGTTCATGATGGAAACGCCGTCGCGTATATTGGCAAGCTGGGTGGAAAGCGCGTTTCGCCCGATCCGCCCCTCCTTTATCGACTGTTCCAGCGACTGGACGCGATGGTCGACCGTTGTTGCCGCTATCAGCGCGTTGCCGATCGGCGTGTTGAGCTCGTGCGAAACGCCTGCGACAAGGGCGCCGAGGCCGGCCAGGCGATCAAGCCGCACAACCTGCTCCTCGGCAGCTCTGGCTTTTTCTTCAGCGGATTTTCTTGCAGTGAGCATTGTTCCGGTGAAAACCGAGAACAGCCCGCATATGGCGATCAGCGCAGCAAAGCCAGGCAGGTTTTCTTTCGAGAAGAAGCCAGGCGGGACAGGGTAGCGGATAAGCAGATGCAGTTCCGGGTCGCCTGCAACAATGCTTTCGAAAGTGGAGCGGTTTTCCAGAAGGGACGGCAAGGAAAGGCTGGAATATACGGTTTGCGTTTCATCGCTCATGACCACGCCCGAAGGTGTGGCTTGAAGCCTAGACCACAGGTCGGGATCTGCGCTGGCGAGCGTCATGTCGTTGTCAAACATGAATCCCCAGCGCTTTTCGGGCGGCGCGCCTGCAAGCCAATAGCCTTCAGAGTTCAGGATCTGGATTGAATGACCGAGGGGCGCGCCGAGCGTTTCGATCGCCTGCAAAAAGCTGCCGGCGTTCACGTTCGCGATCAGGATTCCAACGACTTCGGCATTTGACCGATAGATTGGCATCGCCATGCGCACCATGGGCCGCCATGGCGTTTCGATGCGATTGAATTCCACGTTCAGGTCGATTGGCGAGAGATAAAGCGTGTCGCGGGGAAGACTGACGGTCGTCTGAAAATAGTAGCGGGACGATTTGTCCTGGAGGTGACTGTCATCAAACAGTGCGATCTTTCCGTCAACACGCTCGGCGCGGATCACTTCAGCTCCTTCGCGATCGATATAGCGCAACTGAGCGATTGTGGGTTTGGCTTTCAGCCAAGCCTGGAAGTCCTGCGAGATCGCTGAGCCGATGGAGGGCTGATTGATCGCTTGCTCAAAAGCCGCGCTCTCCGAAATGATCGTGAGCGACTGCGCATAATTCGCCAAAAAGGCGCCAACCCAGATTTCCGCTTGCCTTAGGGCGCTCTCCGCCCGCAGCTTGTTTTGCTCGATGGCAAGCCGGCGATCGAATTGATCATATATACCCCAAAAACATAATGTGGCTGCAAGTGATACGAGAAAAAGTACTAAGGTGAGGCGCGCGTCAAATTCCGCCGGGAGGCGGAAATATTTTCGGATGTGTGAAGCCCCTTTATGCGCCATCCGCGTTCAATGATGTTTTACTTATGGTCGTGTTTTTACTTAAGCACATTCCGATAGTGTAAATTAAAAAATAGCACATGTCATAATATTTTAATGCAGGGAGGGAATGGGCTCCCTTGCGCCAAAGCCGGAACCGGCTTCGCACGGGCGGTATCGCGATGGTGTATATGCGTCCGAGCGCCAACTTTTGAGAACGCGCCGGAGACGGCGAGAGGCCCGCCGCCGCCGGGATGTCAACACTGAAGTGCTCTAATGCCCGCCGCCGCCGGCGCCCGCCTTGGGTTTGCGCACGACCACGATGCAGAGGCTCAGGAATACGAACAGAACCGTCAGGATCGTGAAGATATCGATGAACGCCATCAGCCAGGCCTGCTGGTTGACGATCCGGTCGAGCTGCAGCACTGCGGCCTTTTCGCCGTCGACGCCGTGGCTGTTGTAGAGCCCGGCGAGCCCGTTTACCCATTCCTGTGTCGTCGCGCTGGCTGCGTTCACCGTTTCCGCCAGCCGGTCGAAATGAAAATCGGTGCGGCGGCTGAGCAGCGTGTTGATCACGGCAAGGCCGACCGCGCCGCCGAGATTGCGAGTCAGGTTGAAGAGACCCGACGCGTTCTTGATATCCTGCGGTGGCAGCGTGCCGAGCGCGATGTTGGAGACCGGGATCATCGAGATCATCAGCGCCACGCCGCGGCCGGCCTGCGGCCAGAACAGCTCCCAGTAATCCCATTCGGCGGTGATATGGGTCATCTGCCAGGTGCAGAGCGCGAAGAGCGCCAGTCCAGCGCCCATCATCACGCGTGGATCGAGCTTGTTCTGCAGCATGCCGGCCACCGGGGCGGTCGCCATCATGAACGCGCCGGTGACGAACATCGTCTCGCCGATCATCAGCGCGTCGTAGCCGCGGATGCGGGCCATATAGAGCGGAAACAGGTAGACGAGACCATAAAGCCCGATGCCGAGCGAGAACGAGAAGATCGAGCCGACCGCGAAGTTGAAGTTGCCGAATGCGCGCAGATCGACGACCGGATAGCGGCTGGTGAAGGAGCGGTAGAAGAAGGCGATGCCGCCGACGATCATCACCACGAAGACGACGCGGATGACCTCGTCGGAGAACCAGCCCTTGATATTGCCCTCTTCCAGAAAATATTCGAGCGTTCCGAGGAAGGTCGCCATGGCGGCGAGGCCGATCCAGTCGAAATGGCGCATGATCGAAAGGTCGGGCTTGTCGAAGTCAATCAGCAGCCAGGCGCTGATGGCGACGAGAATGCCCGGGATGACGTTGATGAGGAACAGCCAGTGCCATGACAGCGCATCGACGAGATAGCCGCCAACCGTCGGGCCGATCGTCGGCGCGAGCGTCGCCACGAGACCGACCACGGGGATTACGGTGGAGCGCTTGGAGGGCGGAAAGGCGGTGAACGACACCGCGAAAACCGCCGGCACCATGCCGCCCGACATGAAACCCTGCAGCGCGCGGTAGATAATCATCTGGTCGATGCTGGTCGCCGTGGCGCAAAGCGCGCTGCAGGCGGTAAAGGCCGCTGCGGAAACGCTGAACACGACGCGCGTCGAGAAGATCCGCGCCAGAATGCCGGAAAGCGGGATCATGATCACTTCGGCGATCAGATAGGAGGTCTGCACCCAGGCGATCTCGTCGGCGCTTGCCGAGATGCCGGCCTGAATGTCGGTGAGCGCCGAGGCGACGATCTGGATATCGAGGATCGCCATGAACATGCCGAACGCCATGACGATGAAGGCGATCCATGTGCGCGCGGAAACATGGTCGGAGGGCGGTGCCCCCGCCTCAGTCGCTACCGGCGCGTTTTCGGCTGTGTCTGTCATCGAAGCATCCGTGGGATGCGGGCGTCAGACGCCCGCTCATAGCAATTCCAGGTGAAGTGGACACCGGTTCACCGTCCGGAATTGCGCAAAAACAAAGGTGTCAGCGGTTGGCGGCGACCGTTTCGCCGATCGTGCCATCGGGCGCGGTGCGGCTGTCGACTTCGGCGGTAACGGAAAGCCCGGCTTTCAGGTACTGCCCGTCAAGCACGTCCTTGGGGATCGAAATCCTCACCGGCAGGCGCTGGACGATCTTGGTGAAATTGCCCGTCGCGTTTTGCGGCGGCAGCAGCGCGAACACGGCGCCGGAGGCCGGCGAGAAGGATTCCACGGTGCCGGTGAAGTCGTCCTTTTCGAAGGCGTCGATCGAGACGTGAACCTTCGCCCCTATTCCGAGGCGATCTAGATCGGTCTCCTTGAAATTGGCGACGATGTAGAGATCATCCGTCGGCACCAGCGCGCCGAGACGGGTGCCGGAGGAAACGAGATCGCCGACCTGAACATTCTTGTTGCCGAAGACGCCGTCGAAGGGCGCGCGGATTTCGGTAAAGCCGAGATTGCGCTTGGCCATGTCGATCGCAAGCTTGCGCTCCTGCAGAGCAGCCTGCTGCTGGGCAAGCTGGGCCTCGGCGGTGGTGATGTTGGATTTCGCCACTTCGACCGCCGCATCGGCGGCCTGCAACTTGGCCTTCAACTGGTCGAGCGCCGCGCGCGCGTCATCATAGGATGCGACGGTGGCCGCGCCCTTCTCGCGCAGCGTATCGGCGCGCTGCAGCACGGTCTTGGCGTTGTCGATCTGCGGATCGAGCGCCTCGCGATTGGCCTTGGCCTGGGCAAGCGAGGCCTTGGCGCCGGCGATCTGCGCCTTGGTCGCCTCCAGCGCCACGTTCTGGGCGTGGAGTTGCGCCTCGGCCTGGGCAACCGCGTTCTGGTAGTCGCCATCGTCGATCTTGACCAGAAGGTCGCCCTTCTTGACCTGCTGGTTGTTTGAAACCGCGACGCTTTCGACGTAGCCGGACACCTTGGGCGCGATCATAGCGATGTCGCCTTCGATGTAGGCGTCGTCCGTGGATACGATGAAGCGGCCTTCGGTCCACCAATGATAGCCGAACCAGGCGCCGCCGGCGATCAGCGCGATGCCGATCAGCGAGAAAATGATCTTGCGGACCCCGCCGCCGCGTTTCTTCTCGGCCGGGCGCGGTTCGGGGTGCACATCTGTCTCGTTCGTCATGTTGAAAAATGCCTTTCTGGCGCTGAAGGGAGGAGGGTTCAGCACGGAGAGAGCGAATTCGAACTCGTCGGTTCGATTTGTTGACGTCGTAATGCGCCTCGCGGCGTTGACTGTCAAGCGGTGGACCGGCGGGAACTGCTGAATGTCAATTACGTTGATAGTGAAGAAATGGATTTCGCGTTATAGAACGCCGACGCTTCCGCGCCGGTTCCGGGATACCGACCGCAACAACCGCATGCCGGGTTTTGAAGGAGACTGACTTGAACGATATTCTTGTGTTGGCCGCCCAGCCCGAAGCATGGGCCGCGCTCGTGACCCTGATCGTGATGGAGGTGGTGCTCGGGATCGACAATCTCGTGTTCATCTCGATCTTGACCAATAAATTGCCCGAGGCGCGCCGGCAGAGCGCGCGGCGCATCGGTCTGGGACTTGCGCTGGTTCTGCGACTTGTCCTGCTCGGCGCGGTCGCCTGGATCGTGCAGCTCACCGAACCGGTGTTCACCGCATTCGGGCACGGGTTTTCGTGGAAGGACATCATCCTGATCGCGGGCGGTCTGTTCCTTGTCTGGAAGGCCACCAAGGAAATTCATCACAATGTCGATCCGGAAGAAGAGGCCGGCGAGATTGTCGGCGGCGCTGTGAAGACCGGCTTTGCCGCCGCGATTTTCCAGATACTGCTGCTCGATCTCGTGTTTTCGGTCGACAGCATCATCACCGCCGTCGGCATGACCGATCATCTGCCGATCATGATCATCGCCGTGGTGGTCGCCGTCACGCTGATGCTGATCGCCGCCGGTCCGCTTGCCCGCTTCATCGAGGCCAATCCGACCATCGTGATGCTCGCGCTCGCCTTCCTGCTGATGATCGGCATGACGCTGATTGCCGATGGCCTCGGCTTCCACGTACCGAAGGGCTATATCTATGCGGCGATGGCGTTCTCGGGGCTTGTCGAGGCGCTCAACATGCTGGCGCGGCGCAAACGGATGAAGGATCGTGCCATGGGCGGCGAAAGTACAGCGAGCGCATCGACGGTTCACTGAACCTGCCGGAGAAGGCCGATGGCCGGGCCGATGGCTTGACGGAAAGGGTTGAATATGGCCTAAGGCTGGCCTGAACGGGCCGCCGTCCTTCAAGACCTTTCGCGGCCAGCACATTCAGCATTTTCAGGGAAGCTGCCGGCCTGCCCGGCGCTACGGACAAGAACAATGAGCACAACCGGCCCGCGCCTTCGCATCGCGCCATCCCCGACCGGCGAGCCGCATGTCGGCACCGCCTATACCGCGCTGTTCAATTATCTCTACGCCAAGAAGATGGGCGGCACCTTCATTCTGCGCATCGAGGATACCGACGCCACGCGCTCGACGCCGGAATTCGAGAAGAACGTGCTCGACGCGCTGAAATGGTGCGGGCTCGAATGGGCCGAAGGTCCGGACGTCGGCGGCCCTTACGGCCCCTATCGTCAGTCGGACCGGAAGGATCTCTACAAGCCCTATGTCGACCGTCTGGTCGAGGAAGGCCATGCTTTCCATTGCTTCTGCACGCCGGAGCGGCTGGAGCGGATGCGCGCCGGCCAGCGCGCCGAAGGCAAGGCGCCGAAATATGACGGGCTCTGCATGCATCTGAAGGCGGAGGAGGTGAAGGCCCGCATCGAGGCCGGCGAGCCCAATGTCGTGCGCATGAAGATCCCGACCGAAGGGTCCTGCAAGTTCACCGACGGCGTTTACGGCGATGTCGAAATCCCGTGGGATGCGGTCGACATGCAGGTGCTGCTGAAGGCCGACGGCATGCCGACCTACCACATGGCGAACGTCGTCGACGACCACATGATGAAGATCACCCATGTGGCGCGTGGTGAGGAGTGGCTGGCCTCGGTGCCGAAGCATATCCTGCTTTACACCTATCTGGGTCTGGAGCCGCCGCAGTTCTTCCATCTGCCGCTGATGCGCAATCCCGACAAGTCGAAACTGTCGAAGCGCAAGAACCCGACCTCGATTTCCTATTACTCGGCGCTCGGCTACCTGCCGGAAGCGCTGATGAATTTCCTCGGCCTGTTCTTCATCCAGATCGCCGAAGGCGAGGAACTGATGGATATGCCGACGCTGATCGAGAAGTTCGATGCCGACAATCTCAACAAGTCGGGCGCCGTCTTCGATACGCAGAAGCTCGAATGGCTGAACGGAAGGTTCCTCCGCGAGACGTTGTCGGAGGAGGATTTCATCCTCCGCGTTGCCGCCTGGGCGTCGGAGAACGCGCGGCTGAAGGAAGGGCTGAAACTCTCCCAGAGCCGGATCACCAAGCTTGGCGAACTGCCGGCGCTGATGGGCTTCCTGCTGCAGTCCGACATGGTTCCGGAGGCCGAAGCCTTCGCGAAGATCAAGAAGACCAATCCGGAGGAAATCCTGGAAATCCTCAAGGCCGTGCAGCCGGTGCTGGAAAAGCTGGTCGAGTGGAACGCCGCGACGGTGGAAGAAGCGTTGCGCCAGCTTGCCGAGGACATGGACAAGAAGCTGCGCACCGTTGTTGCGCCGCTGTTCGTCGCCATGTCCGGCTCGTCGCGCTCGCTGCCGCTGTTTGACAGTATGGCCATTCTCGGCCGCGCGGTCGTTCGCCAGCGGCTGAAGACGGCCGAGGGCGTCGTCGCGGGCATGGTCGCAGAAGAGGCAAAGAAGTAAGATGAACAAGAAGACCGAAGAACTCTCCTCCGACGCAACGGAAGTCCGCGCCCAGAAGCTTGAAATCCTGCGCGAGAAGATCGGCGACGTCTATCCGGCGCATTTCCACCGCACGATGACCAATGCGGAGCTTGCCGAAAAATACGCCGACTTGCCCGATGACGTGACGACCGAGGATGTCGTCACCGTCGCCGGTCGCGTCTATTCGATGCGCAATTCCGGCATGTTCGTCGATCTGCGCGATGCCTCCGGCAAGATCCAGATCTTCTCGCACAAGGACACGACGCCCGAGGATGTGCGCGAACTCTGGTCGCTGGTGGATCTCGCCGATATTGTCGGCGTCACCGGCGTCGTGCGCCGCACCAAGCGCGGCGAGCTGACGATCAACGCCCAGGAGCTCACAATTCTCACCAAGGCGCTGAAGCCGATGCCCGAGAAATATCACGGGCTTGCCGATATCGAGACGCGCTATCGCCAGCGCTATCTCGACATCATGAGCAACGAGGATTCCAAGCTGCGCTTCATCCAGCGCTCCAAGGTGCTGTCGGGCGTCCGCCGCTTCCTCGAGGACGAGGGCTTCATGGAAGTCGAGACGCCGATGCTGCAGTCGATCTATGGCGGCGCGACGGCCGATCCGTTCAAGACCCATCACAATGCGCTCGACATGGATATGTATCTCCGCATCGCGCCGGAGCTCTATCTGAAGCGCATTCTGGTGTCGGGGCTGACCGACAAGGTGTTCGAGGTCAACCGCAACTTCCGCAATGAAGGCGTGTCGACCCGGCACAATCCAGAATTCACCATGATGGAGTGCTACTGGGCCTATGCCGACTACGAGGACATGATGGGCCTCGTGGAGCGCATGTTCGAAGCGCTGGCGCTCAAGCTGCACGGCCAGACGAAGCTGCCCTTCGGCGATATCGAACTCGACTTCAAGGGCCCGTTCAAGCGCGTTCCGATGCCCGATGCTGTGAAGGAAGCAACCGGCATCGATTTCCGCGCGATCGCGACCGATGAAGAGGCCCGCGCCGCCGCCAAGGCCGCCGGCTTCGAGATCGAGGACGACTGGACCTGGGGCGAATGCCTCGCCTTCATCTTCGAGGAGAAGGTCGAGGACACGCTGATCCAGCCCGCTCACGTGACCCATTTCCCGAAGGACATCTCGCCCTTCGCCAAGGAAGTGCCGGGCGAACCGCGCCTGGTCGAGCGCTTCGAGACCTATGTCAACGGCTGGGAACTCGGCAATGCGTTTTCCGAGCTCAACGACCCGGTCGAACAGCGCCGCCGCATGGTGGAACAGCTTGAACAGTCTCACGCGCGCGGCGAGACCGAGAAGCGTCTCGATGAGGATTTCCTCAACGCCATGGATCACGGCATGCCGCCGGCCGGCGGGCTGGGCATCGGCATCGACCGCCTGATCATGCTCCTGACCAACGGCCCCTCAATCCGCGACGTCATCCTGTTCCCGGCGCGGCGCCACAGGGATTGAGTTTTCGGGAGAGCGGCATGCGCGAAAAGGAAATTCCCCTTTCCGGCGGCCGCTTTACTCCCGGGGTGGTGCGGCTCGGTGACACGGTGCGCCGGCCTTTGCGCGAGGGCCTTGCCGAGTCCTTGCTCGGCTACCTGGAGGCGGCGGGCTTTTCCGACGCGCCGCGCTTTCTTGGGCGCGATGACAAGAGTAGGGCGATTCTGACCTATATCGAGGGTAGTGTGCCCTCCGAACTTGGCCATTTCGACGATGCTGCCCTGGCTGCCGCTGCGGGTTTGCTACGACGGTTTCATGATGCCACGGCGGAATTTCCGGTTGTCGTCGAAGCCTCTGCCGAAGTCGTCTGCCACAACGACTTCTCGCCAACCAACGCCGTTTTCCGAGATGGCCTGCCCATTGCGTTGATTGATTTCGATACGCTCGCCCCCGGAACAAGGCTTTGGGACCTGGGTTATTCCGCCTTTACCTGGCTTGATCTCGGCAATGACGATTATTCCGGTGCCGAGCAGTTGCGGCGACTTGCCGTTTTTGCTTATGGCTACGGGCTGGCGGCATGTCCGGCCGAGGCTATCCTGTCGTATGCGGTGGTTCGCCAGAACGCGCTGGCGGCAAAGGCCCGCGCCGCCGGGCAATCCGACATGGCGGAATGGGCGGCGGCGGCTGCCGAATGGACGGCGCGCCATATGGCCTCGATGAGCATGCCGTAACCGGGGCGCGGCAAGCTGAGGTTATCAGCCCGCCCGCGCAAAAAGCCGGCGGCTGAACATCAGCGGCACCAGAACCAGTCCCACGGCCGGGAACACCAGCCAGTTCATCATGCTCCAGCCATTGTCGATATGCACCAGCGCGCCGGCGAGGAAGGAGGCGGTGGCGGTGGAGCCGAAGACGAGGAAATCGTTGAGGCCCTGCACCTTGCCGCGCTCCTCCGGGGTGTGGCAGTCGGTGATCATCGCGGTGGCGCCAATAAAGCCGAAATTCCAGCCGACGCCGAGCAGGATCAGCGCCAGCCAGAAATGCGTCAGCCCGAGGCCGGAAAGCGCGATCGCCGAGCAGGCGGCAATCAGCGCCAGACCGGTCGCGGCGATCGTTTCCTTGCCGAAGCGGGCGATCAGCCGGCCGGTGACGAAGCTCGGACCGAACATCGCCAGCACATGCCACTGAATGCCGAGCGTCGCCTGGCCGACGGAATGGCCGCAGGCGACCATGGCGAGCGGCGTCGCCGTCATGATGAAGGCCATTAGCGCGTATGAAACGACGCCGGTGGCGGCCGCCATGATGAAACGGGGCGAGCGGGCGATCTCGGAAAGCGGCCGTCCGCCGGAGATCGTGACGGCAACGGGGCGCGGAATATTCAGCCGCGAGACCAGCAGCAGCGTGATCAACGCCAGCGCGGACAGCCCGATGAAGCTTGCGACATAGGGGTGGCCGGGCACGGCATCGACCGTCCAGATCGCCACCTGCGGGCCGATGATCGCGGCGGCGAGCCCGCCGATCATGACCCGCGAAATCGCCTTCGCCTTCATGTCGCCATCGGCGGTGTCGGCGGCGGCGAAACGGAAGCTCTGGATATAGGAGCCGTAAAGCCCGACGGTCATGATCGCGAGGCAAAACAGCAGAAACAGGCCGGCGGTGATTGCCGTTGCGGCCAGAAGCCCGCCCAGGATGCCGATCATCGCGCCGAAAATATAGCCCTCGCGCCGGCCGAAGCGGCGCATGATCCATGCCGCCGGCAGCGTGCCGACGGCGACCCCCACATTGTAGAGGCTGACCGGAAAGGTCGCGAAGGCCGGGTCCGGCGCCAGCGCCGTGCCGACAATCCCGCCAAGCGAAATCACGATCGGCGGCGCGGCGCCGCCGATGGCCTGTCCCATTGTCAGGATATTGATGTTGCGGAAGGCATTGCTGTCGGTCATCGGGCGTCTCCGGCCTTGTCATGCCCCGCCTTTGGCAAGCGGAAGGGCCGGTTCGTGCCTAGCGCATTAGCGCGAAAATCGGAAACGGTTTTCGCGCTGCAGGATATATGCGCGGCAATCAGTGGATGAAATTGGTGATGGCGTAGCCCTGTTTTTCCAGGCCCGCGCGCACGGCAGCCGCTATCGGAATGGCTCCGGGCGTATCGCCATGGACGCAGATCGAATCGATGGCTGTGGGGATTCGTTTGCCGGAAAGGGTGATGATCGCGCCTTCGCGCACCATTTCGCCGACGCGGCGCGCGGCCTCTTCCGGGTCGTGGACCACCGCGCCCTGCAGGCCGCGCGAGACCAGCAGGCCATCGTCACCGTAAGCGCGGTCGGCGAAAACTTCCGACACCACCGTCAATCCCATTTCCGTGGCCGCGCGCTGCTGCTCGCCGTGGGCGATCGTGAGGCAGATCAGGGCGGGGTCGACCGCCTTGATGGCATTGCAGATCGCCCGGGCGACCTCCTTGTTTTCCTGCGCGAGATTTCCAAGCGCGCCATGGGGCTTCACATGGGTGATGGGGTGGCCGACATATTGCGCCATCGCCTGCGCCGCGCCGATCTGATAGGCGACCAGCCGCTCGATCTCGGTCGCGGAATAGGGGATGCGCCTGCGCCCGAAGCCCATGAGATCGGGAAAGCCCGGATGGGCGCCGACGGCGACATTGCGGTCGCGCGCCAGCACGAAGGTTTTCGCCATCGTATCGGGATCGCCGGCATGGAAGCCGCAGGCGACATTGGCCGAGGAGACGATCTTCAGCATCTCGGCATCGTCACCCTTGTCCCATGCGCCGAAGCTCTCGCCCATGTCGCAATTGATGTCGATGCGCGGTGCTGTCATATGGGTATCTCCCGGGTCGGTTGATGCGACATGTTTAAATCCCGCCGCGCGGTGAGACAACGCCTTTCCTTCAAACCGTCAGAATTTCGCGGCAAGGGCTGGTGGTCGGCCGAGGCTTCCAATTTTTGCGCGGAGGCATTATGCCCTCAACGAGAGCGCCCTGGAGATATGCGATGAACAGCCTGACGATCCGCCGCCCCGATGACTGGCACCTGCATTTGCGCGATGGCGCGATGATGGAGGGCGTGATCGGCGATACCGCGCGCCATTTCGGCCGCGCGATCATCATGCCCAATCTGGTGCCGCCGGTGGTAACTGCCGTTGATGCCGCGGCCTATCGCGACCGCATCGTCGCGGCCCTTCCGGCCGGCGCGCGCTTCACGCCGCTGATGACGCTCTACCTGACCGAGACCACCGAGCCCGCCGATGTTGCATCCGCCTTCAGCGAGGGCCTGATCAAGGCGGTCAAGCTCTATCCCGCCGGTGCCACCACCAATTCCGCCAGCGGCGTGCGCAATATCGACAATGCCATGCCGGTGCTGGAAAAGATGGCCGAGATCGGCCTCAATCTCTGCGTCCATGGCGAGGTCACCGACAAGGATGTCGACATTTTCGACCGCGAGGCGGTGTTCATCGAAACCGTGCTGGACAAGATCAGGTGGCGGCTGCCGGAGCTGAAGATCACCATGGAGCACGTCACGACCAGGGATGGCATCGATTACATCAGGGACGCGCGCAAGAACCTTGCCGGCTCGCTGACCACCCATCACCTGATCATCAACCGCAACGATATCCTCGTCGGCGGCATCCGCCCGCACTATTACTGCCTGCCAGTCGCCAAGCGCGAGGAACACCGCAAGGCGCTGGTGGCGGCCGCGACCTCGGGCGACAAGCGTTTTTTCCTCGGCACGGATTCCGCGCCCCATGTCGATCCCGCCAAGGAATGCGGCTGCGGCTGCGCCGGCATCTACACCGCGCCCAACACGATGAGCTGCCTTGCCCATGTTTTCGAAAACGAGGACGCGCTCGACAAGCTCGAGGCCTTCGCCTCGCTCAACGGTCCGGCCTGGTACGGGCTGAAGCCGAACGAAGAGACGATCACGCTGGTCAAGCGCGACGAGCCGGTGCAATATCCGGAAAAGCGGGAGACCGGGGCTGGCCCGGTCACCGTCTTCGATCCGAAATTCCCGCTTTACTGGGATGTGGAGACCGCCTGACGCGCGCGGCGTCCGGCGACCAGCATGGTCCGCAGAAAACTCGCGATGAAGGCGAGCGTCATCACCAGCACGATTGTCGGGGCCGGGGCGCTGTCGATGTAAAAGCTGGCATAGATGCCGGTGAGCGTCGAGCCGAGCGCCACGGCGAGCGCCACCAGCAGCATCGCGGAAAACCGCCGCGTCCACAAAAACGCGATCGCCCCCGGCGCGACCAGCAGCGCGACCGACAGGATGATGCCGACAGCCTTCAACGCTGCAACCACCGTCAGCGACAGCACGATCAGCAGACCGTAATGCAGGAGCTTCGTCGGCAGGCCGATGGCGCGGGCATGCTGTTCGTCAAAGGCATGGACCAGCAGATCCTTGCGCTTCAGCACCAGAAAGGCGGTGGCGGCCAGCGCGATCAGCCCGGCCTCGATAAGGTCGCGCATGGTGATGCCGAGCATGTCGCCGAACAGGATGTGGTCGAGATGCACGGCGGAGTGGACCTTCACGTAAAGCACCAGACCCAGCCCGAACATGCCTGAGAAAACGATGCCGAGAACGGTGTCCTCCTTCACCCGGCTGTTTTCGGCAAGAAACCCGGTCGAGAGCGCGCAGACCATGCCGGCGACGAAGGCGCCGAGGCCGAGCGGCAGGCCGATCATATAGGCAAGCACCACGCCCGGCAGCACCGCATGGGAAACCGCATCGCCCATCAGCGACCAGCCCTTGAGCACCAGAAGGCAGGATAAGAGCGCCATCGGCGCGGCGACCATGAGCGTGATCGCGAACGCCTTGAGCATGAAATCGAGCTGGAAGGGAAAGGTGGCCATCATCCAGAAATCGCTCATGGCTTGGCCTCCTTCAGCGCAAGCCGCGCGCGCCGCTTCGCGGCAAGCAGCCCGTGCTTGGGCGCAAAGGCGAAAGCGATCAGGAACAGCGCCGTCTGCATCACGATGATCACGCCGCCGGTCGCGCCGTCGAGGAAATAGGAGACATAGGCTCCGAGCGCGGAGGTCACCGCTCCGATCAGGGCGGCCAGCGCGATGAGGCGCGGGAAGCGGTCGGTCAGAAGATAGGCGGTCGCGCCGGGGGTGACGACAAGCGCGATTACCAGAAACGCGCCGACCGTCTGCAGCGCTGCCACGGTGGAGGCGGCGAGCAGCGTGAAGAACAGCAGCTTCATGGCGTCGGGGTTGATGCCGATCGAACGGGCGTGGTTCTCGTCGAAGAATACCACCATCAGGTCCTTCCACTTTACCGCCAGCAGGGCCAGCGTCACGCCGCCGATGATTGCAAGCTGGATCGTGTCGGAACGCGTGATCGCCAGCACATTGCCCATGATGATGGTCTGGATGTCGATCGGAACCGGCGAGATCGACACCATGAACAGGCCGAGACCGAAAAAGCCGGTGAAGATCAGGCCGATGATCGCGTCTTCCTTCAGCCTGGTCTTGTTGTTGAAGAACAGCATCGCGCCCGCCGCAAGGCCACCGGCCGCAAAGGCCCCAAGCGAGAACGGCAGGCCGAGCATATAGGCGCCGGCGACGCCGGGCACGATCGAGTGGGACAGCGCGTCGCCGATCAGCGACCAGCCCTTCAGCATCAGATAGGCGGAGAGAAAGCCGCAAACGCAGCCCACCAGCGCACTGACCCAGATCGCGTTCAGCATATAGCCATAGGTGAGCGGTTCCAGCAAACGGTCAAGCATCGCCGTCTTTCCGCCGGCTTGTCGCAACGGCGGTATCGGTGCCGCGCTCGCCATAGATCACGAACGGTCGCTCGTCATCGGTGATCACCTTTATCCGTCGGGTGTCCTCGTCGTCGTGAAGGGCAGCGCCCTCCAGCACGAAATGCCGCAGCACGCCGCCAAAGGCCTGTTCCAGATTGGCCTGGGTGAAGGTGGTTTCGGTCGGGCCATAGGCCAGCACCGTGCCCTTGACGAACACCGCCCGGTCGCAGAATTCGGGCACCGAGCCGAGATTATGGGTCGAGACCAGCATGATCCGCCCCTCGTCGCGCAATTCGCCGAGAAGCTTGATGATCTGCTCCTCGGTCTTCACGTCGACGCCGGTGAAGGGCTCATCGAGCAGGATCACCTGGCCTTCCTGCGCCAGCGCGCGGGCCAGAAACACGCGCTTGCGCTGGCCGCCCGAAAGCTCGCCGATCTGGCGTTTGGAAAACGCCGTCATGTTGACCCGCTCGAGCGCGGCGGCGACCATCTCATGGTCGGTGCGCGAAGGGTGGCGCAGAAAGCCCATATGGCCGTAGCGCCCCATCATCACCACATCCTCGACCAGCACCGGAAAGTTCCAGTCGACCTCCTCGGATTGCGGAACATAGGCGACGAGGTTCTGTTTCAGCGCCGCGCGCGCCGGCTGGCCGAGGATTTCGACTGTGCCGCGCGCCAGCGGTACGAAACCCATGATCGCCTTGAACAGCGTTGATTTTCCCGCGCCGTTGACGCCGACCAGCGCCGTGATCGTGCCGCGCGGGATTTCGAAACTGGCATTGGCGAGCGCGGTGTGGCCGTTGCGATAGGTCACGGTCGCTTCGCGAACCGCAAGGCCGGGCTCTGCTTTTGTCATTCGCTGAGGCCTTTCGCCACGGTTTCGGTAGTGACCGACAACAGGTCGAGATAGGTGGGCACCGGCCCGTCCGGCTCGCTCAGACTGTCGACATAGAGCACGCCGCCATAATCCGCCCCGGTTTCGCGGGCGATCTGGCGGGCGGGTTTGTCGGAGACCGTGCTTTCGGAAAAGATCACGCCGATATCGTTCGCCCGCATGGTGTCGATTACTTCGCGGATCTGCTGGGGCGTGCCCTGCTGGTCGGCGTTGACCGGCCAGAGATAGAGTTCCTTCAGGTCAAGGTCGCGGGCAAGATAGGAAAATGCGCCCTCGCTCGTCACCAGCCAGCGCTTTTCCTCCGGCACATCGGCAAGCATGGCGCGCATCGGCTGAAGCCGGGCAGCGATTTCATCGGCATAGGCCTGGGCATTTTCCGTATAGGCCTCGGCATTGTCGGGGTCGATCCCGATCAGTGCGTCGCGGATATTCATGACATAGATTTCGGCGCTGTCGGGCGACATCCAGGCATGGGGGTTGGGCTTGCCGTCATATTCGCCGCCGGCAATATCGATGGGATCGATGCCTTCGGAGACAACGACATTCGGCACATCGCCCAGATTCTGCAGGAACTTCTCGAACCAGCGCTCGAGATTGAGCCCGTTAGAAAGAATGATGTCGCCATCGCGGGCATTCAATATGTCGCGCGGCGTCGGGGCATAGCCGTGGATTTCCGCGCCCGGTTTGGTGATCGAAACCACCTCGGCATGCTCGCCCGCGACATTCTCCGCCATGTCGGCGATCACGGTGAAGGTGGTAACCACTTTCGGCTTGTCGGCGGCAAGCGCGGAGGTTCCGATCATGGCGATCGTCACCATGGCGACCGTGCTGGCAAAGCGCATCTATCGATCCCTTGAATGCAGTTAAGAATTATTTGCAACTAATATGGCAATGTTGGATTTACGTGTCAAACGCTATTGCAAATCATTCGCAAAAAGATTCTTTCACCAGACTGCTGACAAAGCACCAAGCATTGACCATCATGTGCCATCCGCACCTCGTTCTTGGGGCATGCTCGGACTTGATCCGAGCATCCAGGCGGAATATTTACAGCGTCTCCTTGCCAGGCGTTCTGGATCCTCGGGTCGAGCCCGAGGATGACTCTAAATGTGGGAGACGTTTGTGAGCAGACTGATCCACTCGGTCGTGCAAAGCGTCCCGGCCGCCAGAATGCAACCACCGGGAAGTTGCCTGCACATCGCCGCAAACGGCTCTGATCTCCGCGAACGCACCGCATCTTGACGCGGCCGGGTTTTCTACCCCAAATGCACGCGGCATGAATTGGGAGGATTTGGAATGCCTGCGGTTGACTTGCTGCGCGCGCGGTTTCTTGAATATTTTGATGGCGAGCCGCAGTTCTTTCGCGCGCCGGGGCGAGTCAATCTGATCGGCGAGCATACCGATTACAATGACGGCTTCGTGATGCCGGCGGCGCTTGAATACGAGGCGCAGGCCGCGGCGGCTGCCCGGCCCGACCGGGTGATCCGCATTCATTCCCTCAACAATGGCAAGACCGCCGAAATCGAACTCGACGGCGCGAAACCCGAACCGCGCGGCGACTGGACGGATTATGCCTTTGGCGTCGCGGTCATGCTGGAAGCGGCGGGGGTGAGGCTCCCGGGCGCCGATATCGTGGTTTCCTCCTCGGTGCCGGTCGGCGCGGGGCTCTCGTCCTCAGCGGCGCTCGAAGTGGTGGTGGGCTATGCCCTGCTTTCGCTTTCTGGTCGCGAGGTCGACACCGTCGAGCTTGCGAAGATTTGCCAGAAGGCGGAAAACGAGTTCGTCGGCATGCGCTGCGGCATCATGGATCAGTTCATCTCCTGCAATGGCGTGGTCGATCACGCGCTGATGATCGATTGCCGCTCGCTTGCGAGCCGGCCCGTTCCGATCGATCCGAGGGCGCGGATCGTGGTCGCCAATTCCATGGTTCACCACGCGCTGGCCGACGGCGAGTACAACAAGCGCCGCCAGTCCTGCGAGGAGGGGGTAAGGCTGCTCCGTCCGGCGCTCGGCGAAATCCGGGCGCTGAGGGACGTCAGTTTCGAGGATCTCGAGGAGAACCGCGATTTCCTGCCGGACCTCACCTATCGCCGCTGCCGCCATATCGTCACCGAGAACGAACGCGTTCTGCAGGCGGCCGATGCCTTGCAGAATGCCGATCTCGACACCTTCGGACGGCTGATGAACGCCTCGCATGTTTCGATGCGCGACGATTACGAAATCTCCTGCGCGGAGGTCGATAGCCTCGTCGATATCGCCCAGGCGCAGAAGGGCGTCTATGGCGCGCGCATGACCGGCGGCGGCTTCGGCGGCTCGGTGGTGGCGCTGGTGGAAAGCGGCGCGGTGGAAAGCTTCATCGCCAATGTCCGCGCCGCCTATGAGAATGCCACCGGGCACAAATCGGAAATCTTTGCCTGTGCGCCGAAAAATGGCGTCGGGCCCCTTACGGATTGAGCGTAGACATGAGCACATTCACCGATCATCCGCATCGTCGCTACAATCCGCTTGCCGGCGAGTGGGTGCTGGTATCGCCGCATCGGTCCAAACGTCCCTGGCAGGGGCAGGTGGAGGACGCGGAGGTGCCGGATATGCCGGCGCATGATCCGGACTGCTATCTCTGCGCCGGCAATACCCGCGTCAACGGCGCGAAAAACCCCGACTACAAGCACACCTTCGTGTTCGACAACGATTTCGCCGCGCTGACCGAAGATGCGCCGGACGAGAGCTTTCGCGACGGGTTACTGATGGCGGAGGGCGAGAGCGGCATCTGCCGGGTGATCTGCTTTTCGCCCCGCCACGACCTGACGCTTGCCCGCATGGCCGTTGATGATATCGCACGGGTCGTCGATGCCTGGGTCGAGCAGTATGTCGAGCTCGGCGCGCGGCCGGATATCGGTCACGTTCAGATCTTCGAGAACCGGGGCGCGATGATGGGCTGTTCCAACCCCCACCCGCACGGCCAGATTTGGGCAAGCCGCAATCTGCCGAATGCCGCCGAGAAAGAGACCGAAACCCAGCGCGCCTATTACGATCAGCACGGCACGCCGCTGCTGATGGCCTATCTCGCGCAGGAACTGGCGCTCGGCGAGCGTATCCTTTTCGAAAATGACGGCTTCGTCGTGCTGGTGCCCTATTGGGCGGTCTGGCCGTTCGAGACCATGGTGCTGCCGAAGCGCCATATCCGCTCGATGGAGGAGATGGAGGCGGACGAGCGGGTGCAGCTTGCCGAGGCGCTGTCCAAGGTCACGATCCGCTACGACAATCTGTTTGCCACCTCGTTTCCCTATTCTATGGGCTTTCACCAGCGACCGACCGATGGTGAGGCCCATGACGAATGGGTGATGCACGCCCATTTCTATCCGCCGCTGTTGCGTTCGGCGACGGTGAAGAAGTTCATGGTCGGGTTTGAGCTGTTGGGCACGCCGCAGCGCGACCTGACCCCGGAACAGGCGGCCGACCGCTTGCGCGGCCTGTCCGATATCCACTATCTCGCCGGCTGAGCCGTGCCATGAAGCAAACTGCCGGAGCGTCGGCGGGCAAGGGAGAACAAAAATGACCATTCTCGTTACCGGCGGCGCCGGTTATGTCGGATCCCACATGGCCTATGCGCTGGTCGATCGCGGCGAGAAGGTGGTGGTGCTGGACGATTTGTCCACCGGCCACGGCGAACTGGTGCCGGAGGCGGCGAAGCTCGTCAAGGGCGATATCGCCGACCGGAAACTTGTAAGCAAGCTGATCGCCGATGAGGGCATCAACGCGATCGCTCATTTCGCCGGCTCGATCGTGGTGTCAGATTCGGTCGCCGACCCGCTGACCTATTACGAAAACAATACCGTCAAATCCCGTGCTCTGATCGAAACGGCGGTCGCCGCCAAGGTCGAGGCCTTCCTGTTCTCCTCCACCGCCGCCGTCTACGGCGAGCCAGGCGCGGACCTGCTGGACGAGGAGCAGAACCTGCAGCCGGTCTCGCCCTATGGCTGGTCGAAGCTGATGACCGAGGTGATGCTGCGCGATAGCGCCGCCGCCTACGGCCTCAAATATGCGGCACTGCGCTATTTCAACGTCGCCGGCGCCGATCCTGAGGGCCGCACCGGGGAGACCCGCGAACACGCCACCCATCTGATCGAGATCGCCGCCCAGGCGGCAACCGGCCGGCGCAACCGCATGGAGGTGTTCGGCACGGATTACCCAACGCCGGACGGCACGTGCCTGCGTGATTACATCCACGTCACCGACCTGATCGACGCCCATGTGAAGGCGCTGATGCACCTGCTGAACGGCGGCGAGAACTTCGTCGCCAATTGCGGCTACGGCCACGGCTTCTCGGTGTTGCAGGTGGTCGACGCGATTAAGCGCGTCTCCGGCGTCGATTTCCGCGTGGACATGTCCGACCGCCGCCCCGGCGACCCGCCGGCGCTGGTCGCCGATTCAGCCCGCGTGCGCGAAATCCTCGGCTGGGAACCGCAATATGACGACCTCGACACGATCGTGAAACACGCGCTGGCGTGGGAGGATCAACTGGTGAAGGGGCGGGTGAAACTGTAGGGGGAGGTCCCCCTGTTTTTCGTTCTCGCGTGTAAAGCGACAGCCTCGGACCTCGCCGCATAGCCCCCCAATATTCTCTCCCGCTAGCGGGAGAGATGCCCCGACAGGGGCAGTGAGGGTGGTACAGCGTTTCAAATCGCGAGGGCGTTCGATGAGGCTCGGTAGGGATCTCGCACGCGGCTTACCGACACCTCCACCCTCTCAGGCGTCACCCTCGGGCTTGACCCGAGGGTCCAGGCAAAGTTCTCCGTGCGGCCTGGATGCTCGGGTCAAGCCCGAGCATGACCCGTAATAAATGGCATGCGCTTTCAAAAGCCCCCTCAAAGCCGCGTGATATAATCCGCAAGCCGGTCGGCTGCCTCGGCCAACTGCCCGCCATTGCGCAGGAAGCAGGCGCGCAGGAACGGGTCGCTTGCGTCGCCGAAGGCGGAGCCCGGGGCGAGGCCGACGCCGGTTTTGTCGACGATATCGAGCGCGGCCTTGCGGCTGTCGGTGATGCCGTCGATCTTCAGATAGGCATAGATCGCGCCGGCGGGCTTCAGGGTCTCGACCCGATTGGTCGCAAGCAGGCGGTCGCAGAAGATGTCGCGGCCGGCCGTTGCCCGCGCGATGTTCTCGGCGACGAAATCATCCCCCTCGCTCACCGCCGCAACGGCGCCGCGCTGCATGAACTGGGCGACGCCCGAGGTCGTATACTGCACGAGGTTCTCGATCGCATCGCCGAGTTCGGGCGGTGCCACCACCCAACCGACGCGCCAGCCGGTCATCGACCAGTTCTTGGAGAAGGAATTGGCGAACACCACCCGGTCGCCCTCTTCGATGATGTCGAGGAAGGAAGGAGCCCGGCCGCCGGCATAGTGATAGAGCGCGTAGATCTCGTCGGCCAGGATCCAGATGCCGTGGCGGCGCGACAGGTCGAGAAGCGCCTTGAGGTCGTCGAGGCTTGCCGTCCACCCGGTGGGATTGGCGGGCGTGTTGACGAAGATCATCGTGGTCTTCGGCGTGATCGCTCGCTCCACCTCTTCGATATCGAGCGACCACCGGCCATCGGCAAAGGTCAGCGGCACGCCGACCTTGCGGGCGCCGGAAACGCCGAGTGCTGCCGCGATATTGGGCCAGCACGGCGTGAAATAGATCGCCTCGTCGCCGACATCCGTTAGCGCCTCGACCATCAGCTTGATCGCGTGCATCCCCGAGCCGGTGACATAGATATGCTCCGGCGAGAGCCGGGCCTTGAAATGGCGGGCGTAATAATCGGCGATTGCGCTTCGAAGTTCGGGAATGCCGCGCTGATAGGTGTAGAAGGTCTCGCCATTGTCGAGCGCGGTTTTAGTGGCGTCGCTGATGAAGGCGGGCGTGGGCAGGTCGCCTTCGCCGGCCCACAGCGGCAGCAGGTTGTCGCGGCCGCGGGCATGATTGATGATCTCGACGATGCCGCTTTCCGGGGCTTCGTGGGCGCGGCGGCTGAGGTTTTCGGTAAGGCGCATGCGGGGTCTCCTGTCGCACCAGTCTTAAAATGGCGCAGGTGGGAAATGCCATGAATTTTACGCTTTGATCAATTGATTCTTTTGATGGGTGTGCTGCGACAGTCGCATTTGAAAATCTCGGGCCTTGGCATATCGTGAGGGCCTGCGGCCGGGAGTGCCGCATCGAGAAACGGGAGAATGCGCGGATGTTGCCCGGCTGGCTGATATTGTTGTCGGCGCTGCTTTACATCCTGCTGCTGTTTGCCGTCGCCAGTTTCGGCGATCGGCAGGCCAAGCGGCAGATGCGGCCGCGCGACGGGCGCAATATGGTCTATGCGCTCTCGCTCGCGGTCTACTGCACCTCCTGGACCTATTTCGGCGGCGTCGGTTTGGCGTCAACGCGCGGGCTGGAATTTCTCGGAATCTATATCGGTCCCATTCTGGTGTTCACCGTTGGCATGCCGGTGGTGCGGCGGATCGTGGCGCTGGCGAAGGCCGAGAAGTTGACCTCAGTCGCCGATTTCCTGGCCGCCCGCTACGGCAAGAACCCGATCGTCGCCGCCCTCGTGGCGATCATTTCGCTTGCCGCCGCCATTCCCTATATCGCGCTGCAATTGAAGGCTGTCTCGGATTCCGTCTCGGTCATGGTCGGCGGCGAAACCGGGTTTCTCTCGGCGGGCGCTGCCTATGGCGTCGGCCTGCCGCTCGCCGTCACGCTGGCGCTGGCAAGCTTCGCCATCGTGTTCGGCACCCGCCACACCGATGCCACGGAGCATCAGGACGGGTTGATCCTGGCGATCGCGATGGAATCCGTGATCAAGCTGGTGGCCTTCGCCTCGGTGGGCCTGTTCGCGCTGTTCGTGCTGTTCGATGGACCCGCCGATCTTCTGACCCAGGCGCGCGAAAACGCGGTGACGGCTGCCGCGCTCAGCTATGAGACGCCGATCAGCCGCTGGATCTTGCTGACCGGACTTTCGGCCTGCGCCATCCTGCTTCTACCGCGCCAGTTTCATGTGACCGTCGTCGAAAACCGCTCGGAAGGCGAGCTGAACCTCGCCCGCTTCCTGTTTCCGCTCTATCTGATTGCGATCAACCTGCTGGTGTTGCCGGTCGCGATCGGCGGGGCAATGACGCTTGGCCCCGGCGCCGACCCCGATCTCTACGTGCTGCAACTGCCTATCGCCGCCGGTCAGCGGCTGATCTCGCTGATCGCGTTCCTGGGCGGCTTCTCGGCCGCCACCGCCATGGTCATCGTTGCCTCCGTGGCGCTGGCGATCATGCTGTCGAACGATATCGTCAACCCGATCTTCCTCAGACGTCGGATGATGTCGGGCGAGGGCCGGCGGCATGATTTCTACGCGCTGCTGCTCAATGTCCGCCGCGCCTCGATCCTCGGCGTCATGCTGCTTGGCTATGCCTATTATCGCCATATCGACAGTGATCGCGGCCTGTTTTCGATCGGGCTTCTGGCATTCGCGGCGATCGCCCAGGTGGCGCCAGCGCTGTTCATCGGGCTGGTCTGGCGCAACGCCAATGCCCGCGGCGCGATCGTTGGCCTGTCGCTCGGCTTCGTCACCTGGGTCTATCTGCTGTTCGTGCCGAGCCTCGGCGGGCCGGATCAATCCGCCGTCGCCGGCATGGTGATGAATTTCCTGATCCCCGGCACCCACCTCTTTACCGGGCCGGATGCCGATATCCTGCTCAACGTCACCTGCCTGTCGCTGCTGGTCAATATCGCGGGTTTGGTGATCGGCTCGCTCAGCCGCCCGGCGCGGCCGCTGGAGCGCATCCAGTCCGGCATTTTCGTCAAGCGTCAGGCGCGCTGGCAGTCGACCGCGCGCGGCATTGGCACCGGCGTCTCCGTCGGCGTGCTGCGTGAAACGCTGAAGGGCTATCTAGGCGCGGAAAGAACGGCGCGATCCTTTGCCACGTTCGAACGCAATGCCGGGCGCAGGATGGCCGATGACGAGCAGGCCGATATGGCGCTCATCCATTTCTCCGAGCAATTGCTGGGCACCGCCATCGGCTCGTCGTCCGCGCGGCTGGTGCTGTCGCTGGTGCTGCAGCGCGCGGAGGCCGCCTCGGGTGACGCCGCCTTCCTGCTCGATCAGGCGAGCGAGGCGCTGCAGTATAATCAGGGCCTGCTGCAGACCGCGTTGTCGCAGATGGATGAGGGGATCGCCGTCTTCGACGCCGCCAACCGGCTCACCGTCTGGAACAAGCGGTTCCGCGCGCTTCTCGACCTGCCTGAGGAAGTGGGGCAGGTCGGCTATCCGCTGATCAACATCATCGGACGACTGTCCTCGCGCGGCGATCTGACCGGCGACGAGGCGAAAGAGGCCTTGCGCAAGCTGCGCGCCCACGAAACCGCTTTTCCGCTGGTGCTGGAAAGCGGCAAACGGATCATCGAGGTGCAGTCGCGCGCCATGCCGGATGCCGGCATGGTGGTCACGTTCACCGACATCACCCGCCGCGTTGAGGCGGATCTGGCGCTCAAACAGGCCAACGAAACGCTGGAGCAGCGCGTTGCGGCCCGCACCGCCGAGCTTACCGAGGTCAACAAGGCGCTGCGGCTGGCGCGGGCGGCGGCCGACGAGGCCAATATCGGCAAGACCCGGTTCTTCTCCGCCGCCGGCCACGACATTCTCCAGCCGCTCAACGCCGCCCGCCTCTATGCCACCGCGCTCGGCGAACGGCTGCCGGCCGAAAGCGAGGTGCGCGGCTTTTCCGACAAGATTGATTCCGCCTTGCAATCGGTCGAGGACATCCTCGGCGCGGTGCTGGACATCTCGCGGCTCGATGCCGGCGCGATGAAGCCGCATTTTACCACCGTCAATCTCGGCGATACGCTGAAGCGGGTCGAAACCGATTTCAGGCCCCTTGCCGATGAGAAGGGGCTAGAACTGGTTGTGGTGCCGTCCTCGCTGAAGGCGCGCTCCGATGCGCAGGCGCTCCGACGTCTGGTGCAGAACCTGGTGTCCAACGCGATCAAGTACACGATCAGCGGCAAGGTTCTTGTCGGCGTCAGGCGCCGGGGCGATCATGCGGTGATCGAGGTGCATGACACCGGCATCGGTATTCCCGCCGAAAAGGCCGAAAGCGTGTTCAAGGAATTCACGCGGCTGGACGAGGGCGCGCGGGCGGCGCAGGGGCTGGGGCTCGGCCTGTCGATCGTCGACCGGCTAGCGCGCATGCTCGAACATCCGGTGACGATGGCGTCGGCGCCGGGCGAGGGGACGGTATTCCGCCTCTCAGTTCCGCTGGCCGAGGCCGGCGTCGAAAGCGGCCAGCCCGCGGCCAAACCGGCCGGCAAGCTGCCCGGCCACGCGATCGCCGGGCTCAAGGTGCTGTGCATCGACAATGAGGAGGCGATCCTGGAGGGCATGCGGGTGCTGCTCGGCGGCTGGGGCGCCGACGTTCATGTGGCGAGAGGCCAGCGGGAAGCCCGCGCGCTCGATATCGTTCCCGATGTGATCATTGCCGACTATCATCTCGACAATGGCGCAAGCGGCGTCGATGCAGTGACGATCCTGCGCGAGCACTACCAGCGCCATATCCCGGCGCTGCTGATCACCGCCGACCGCACCCAGGAGGTGCGCGATCTTGCCGAGGAAGAGGACATCGCCGTTCAGCACAAGCCGCTCAAGCCTGCGCTGGTGCGCGCCTTCCTCAACCAGATCGCGATCTTCCACAAGGCCGCCGCCGAATAGCCCGGCGGTCCGGCCGTCAAAGCGTCTCGGCGAGTTCCTGCAGCTTGCGCCACCGGATCGATGACCACAGCGAAAGCGCGATCAGGCCCGCGCCCACAAGCCCGGTGATCGCCTCGGGAATGTGCAGCAGCGTCTGGGCATACATGATCACCGCCAGCACCAGAATGGCGTAGAACGCGCCATGCTCCAGGAAGCGGAAATGCGACAGCGTCTGGCGGTCGACCAGCATGATGGTGAGCGAGCGCACATACATCGCGCCGATGCCGAGCCCGATCGCGATCACCAGCAGGTTCTTGGTCAGCGCGAAGGCGCCGATAACGCCGTCGAAGGAGAAGCTGGCATCGAGCACTTCGAGATAGATGAAGGCGCCGAGGCCGCCCTGGGCCGCCGCCTTTGCGGTCTGCGTCTGGGTCGCGTCGATCAGGCCGCTGAAGACCTCGATCGCGAGATAGGTCAAAAGGCCATAGATCGCGGCGTAGAAGAATTCCTGCGCCCGTGCATCCTCCACCAGCGTGGAGAAGATGAGGACCAGCACCAGCGCAATCCCGGTTTCGATGCCCTTGACCGCGGCGAGCCTCGCCATCGGCTTTTCGAGCGGCGCGAACCAGTGCACGTCCTTTTCGTGGTCGAAGAAGTAGGACAGCCCGACCATCAGCAGAAAGGTGCCGCCGAAGGCCGCGATCGACAGGTGGGCATCATGCATGATCGCGGCATAGGCCTTCGGCTCGGCAAAGGCGAGATGAATGGCGGCAAGCGGCCCGATCTTGGCGGCAAGCACCACGATCACGAGTGGAAACACCAGCCGCATGCCGAACACGGCGATGAGGATGCCCCAGGTGAGGAAGCGCCGCTGCCAGACATGGCTCATGGTCTTGAGCTTGTTGGCGTTGACGACGGCATTGTCGAAGGACAGCGAGATTTCCAGTACCGCCAGCACGGCGGTGATGAACAGGAAGGCGAGCGCGCCGCTCATGCCGAAGCTGAAATAGCCGTAAAGCGTGCTTGCCGCGAGCCCGGCTATGGTGACGATGAATGCCCATTTGAAATAGGAAATCGTGGAGGCTCTCATGGGCGGGCCTCCCCGATCGGGCGGAAGACCGTGTTCCGGTCGAGGGCAAAGGGGAAAGCGCGCATGCGAAACTCTCGCACGCGCGGCCAAAACGTCGCAATGTGAAGCATGGTAACCATGTCCGCCGGCTAATTTGCGGGCGGTACCGACATCACGAGAGCGCCGTCAAACTCTCGCCAGAGGGGCCCGGCACCGGGTTCGTCGCGGCTCCTCCAGGATGCGCCGGACTGCACCAGACTTAGCCGCAAAATCGCTGACGTCAAGTGCCGCGTTGCCCTCGCTTTTCACATTGCGGCCCGACCGCGCCGTGATAGATTGACAAATCACAACCGGGTTGGGAGTTGGCGGCATGCTTTATCTTCTGGCGTTGTTCATCGGTATTGTTGCGGGACTAAGGGCGATGACGGCGCCGGCTGCTATCAGCTGGGCCGCCTGGCTGGGCATCCTTGATCTTTCGGGTTCATGGCTCTCCTTTCTGGCCTCTCCCTGGGCCGTCGGCATATTGAGCGTGCTGGCGCTCGTCGAACTCGTCACCGACCAGCTTCCCTCCACGCCAAGCCGCAAAGTGCCGCCGCAATTCGGCGCGCGCATCGTCATGGGCGCGGTCTGCGGCGCGGCAATCGGATCGGTCTCGGGCGTCTGGATCGCGGGTCTCGTGCTCGGCATTGCCGGCGCGGTGGTCGGCACGCTTGGCGGCGCCGCCGTGCGGCAGCGGCTTGCGGCCCGGTTCGGCCGCGATCTACCGGCTGCCCTCATCGAGGACGCGGTTGCCATCCTTGCCGCATTGGGTATCGTGTGGAGCCTATGAGGACATTCGATGCGATCATTATCGGAGCAGGGCAGGCGGGGCCGCCGCTTGCCGCGCGTTTTGCCGCCGAGGGTCAAAAGGTCGTGCTGATCGAGCGTCATCAGGTCGGGGGCACCTGCGTCAACACCGGCTGCACGCCGACCAAGACGATGGTTGCCAGCGCTCGCGCTGCCCATGTGGCGCGGAGGGCTGCCGATTTCGGCGTGGATATCGCCGGCGGCATCAGCGTCGACATGAAGCGGGTCCAGGCGCGCACGGCCGAGATTGCCGGGGCATCGCGCTCCGGCCTTGAGAGCTGGCTTTCCGGTCTCGACAATGTCACGCTGTTGCGCGGCCATGCCCGGTTCACAGGTCCCGATCGTGTTGCGCTCGGCGACGCGGTGCTGACCGCACCGAAGATTTTCATCAATGTCGGCGGCCGGGCCGCGATACCGGATATCGAGGGGCTTTCCGATGTCCCCTATCTCACCAATAGCGATATGGTCGGCTTCGACCGTCTGCCGGAGCATCTTCTGGTGCTCGGCGGCAGTTATATCGGCCTGGAATTCGCCCAGATGTTCGCCCGGTTCGGCTCGAAGGTGACGGTGGTGGAGCGCAGCGCGCATCTGATCGGCCGCGAGGATCCGGAAGTCAGCGACGCCGTACGCGGCTTTCTTGAGGATGAAGGCGTCACGGTGATGACCGGCGCGGAGTGTATCCGCGTCGAGCGGCGCGGCGACGGCATCGTCATGCATGCCGATTGCGACGGCGAGACCCGGACGGCCGCAGGATCGGACCTGCTGGTGGCGCTCGGCCGCAAGCCCAATACCGACGATCTCGGTCTCGACGAGGCGGGCGTCGCCACCGACGAGCGCGGCTTTGTGACCGTCGGTCCCGGTCTTGAGACCAGCCAGCCCGGCATTTTCGCGCTCGGCGATTGTAATGGCCGCGGCGCCTTCACCCACACGTCCTATAATGACTACGAGATCGTCGCCGCCAATCTTTTCGATGGCGAAAGGCGCTCGGTCGATGACCGGATCCCGGGCTATGCGCTTTACACCGATCCGCCGCTCGGCCGCGCCGGGATGAGCGAGACGGAAGCGAAGAAGGCCGGCTATAACGTCGCCGTCAGCAGCCGGCCGATGACCAACGTCTCCCGCGCGAAGGAAAAGGGCGAGACGGCGGGGCTGATGAAGCTCGTCGCCGATGCCGATAGCGGCAAGCTTCTCGGCGGCGCCATTCTCGGCCCCGGCGGGGATGAGGCGATCCACGCCGTCCTGAACCTGATCAATATGGGTGCCACGGCCAAAGACCTGCAATGGGCGGTGCCCATCCATCCGACGGTTTCGGAGCTATTGCCCACGCTTGCGGGCGGGGTCGCGCCAGCGCGCTGAACCTCGTTTTTAGCGCTTGCCGCCGATGCGCAGGCAGTGGTATGGAACGGCTTCCGACGCGGTCGGACGGGCGGGTATGATGTAATGGTAGCCTGTCAGCTTCCCAAGCTGAACGCGCGGGTTCGATTCCCGCTACCCGCTCCAGGGTCTCTTCACGTTTCCGCTGGCTTGTGCTCGGTTTTGCGCCACAGATAGGGCGCGTGGTAGAGTTCCACGAATGCCTTCCAGGCCGAAAACGACAGCATCAGCCAGTAGAGCGGCAGCCAAAGGACGCTTGCGCGCATGCTGAGCATTTCTCCCTTGCGCATTTTCGACACGCCCAGCCGCAGGAATATCCAGTAGCTGGCGATAATGTTGATCAGGTCTATGCCGGTCAGGATCTGCTGCAGCGGCCCCGGATTGGGGGTCGGTTGCAGCAGCAGCCATCCCGTCGTCAGCACCGACAGGAACAGCAGCGGGTGCAGCAGCGATGACAGGATCATCCCGCCCGTATTGGCCAGGAAAACGGCAAAGCCGAGCAGGCCGAGTTCGTCGCGCAGCCGTCCGGGCTCCCTCAGCGCCACCAGCGCCGTCTGCAGCCAGCCCTTGAGCCAGCGCGATCGCTGGGCAATCCAGGGCCGGATCGCCGTGGGCGCGTCCTCCAGCGTTTCTGCGGTGATCGCCCCGCAATAATAGCCGAGCCGGTGCATCCGAAGGCCGAGATCGGCGTCCTCCGCGACATTGTAGGGATCCCAGCCGCGGCAGGCCCGCAGCGCCTGAATGCGAAAATGGTTGGAGGTGCCGCCGAGCGGTATCGGAAACCGGTGAAGAGCGAGAAACGGCAGGATGCCGCGGAAAAGACCGGCATATTCGCAGGCGTAAAGCCCCGTGATCCAGTTTCTTCCGACATTGGAGATCGTCAGCGGCGCCTGAAGGCAGGCAAGCTCACGCGGCGATTGCCGGAAGGTGTTCCAGGCTTCGCGCAGCTGGTCGGAATGCGGCCGGTCTTCGGCATCATAGATCACCACGAACCTGCCCCTGGCGCCGCAGAGCGCGTAGTTGAGCGCATTCGGTTTGGTCCGGGGGCCGCCGGCGGGCACGACCACCAGCTCGAATTGCGCCGGTAGACGTGCCCGCGCGATGGCTTTGATGGTTTCCGCGTCATCCGCCTCGCAGACCAGCTTGATATCGAGCTTGGAGGTCGGCCAGTTGATGCGTTGCATACTCTCCGACAATTGCCCGATCATCCCGGCCTCGCGGTAGAGCGGGATCAGGATTGTATAGACCGGCAGGTCCGGCGGTTCGCTTTCAGGATTAAGGGTGCGCTGGCGGGGCCTTGCCCGCGTGGCGGCAATGCGGACGAGCAGGGCGAACAGATAGAGCGTCGTGAACGCGATATGGGCAAGCAGCAGGGTCTCTGCGGGAAAGAACAGCAGACCGGCGACCAGCGTCGCCGCGCCGCCGCCGAGCAGGAAACCCTGTTTGCCCCAGAACACGATCCGCGCGGAAAAGCGCGGCTCCCAGACCATGAGGTCGTTGACGGCGTTGGTGAGCCGCCGGCCTTCGCCGGTCTTCCACACCGCCGCGCGCACGGCTTCCGGCGTTGTGATGATGACGCAGCGCCTGATTTCGGGCCGCGACGCCAGACGGAGATGGAGGTCGGCAAGATCGCCGGCGGTGGGCACCACGGCGAAGCGGCGCTCGGCCTCTCCGCTGTCGAGCCTGAGGCCGCGCGGATCGGCCAGGAGGCGGTCGATCCCGGGGCGGTCCGTGACACAATCCGGATCGATGCGGCTTTCAAACGGCAGCACGAGATAGCGGGCGAGCCTCCTGTAATAGTCGCCCGAAGCGACCGCGCCGCTGAAAAGAAGCTCCTTTTCGATCGTGGTGTTGTTGGCGAGCGCGGCCTTGATCCCATCCTCGATGACGGTTTCGTCAAAGCCGAGGCGACGCAACATCTGGCGCTCCTTCCAGATCGCTTTCGGGAGCGAACGCAGGGCAGCAGAGGCGCGATCCGGCGTGCGGATAACGGCCTGCCTGAACACGGACATGATACCCCTCTTTACCGCGCGCCCTTTTTATTTTTTTCTTACTAGTAAAGACTCAAGGTAACGGAAAAGACAAGCTGGAAATTTTGCTTTGTCATCCCGTCGGAATGCGTCTTTCATCCATGTGTCCGACGCTTTTCAAGAGTATAGGTCCACGAAATACTTTAGGTATATCTAATCAAGCGAAGTTGATAATTAAAACCGGCGAAAGCCGCCTCAAACAGTGCGGTAGCGGGCGATCGCGCCGCGTTCGATGGCGGCGCAGGTCAGCTTGTCGAGGTGCAGCCTGTCACGCAGAAGCTGCAGCAGGCGGATTTCCTCGGCGCGGATAACCTGATCGACCGACATGATCTCGACGGCCAGCGCATAGGCCGTGTCGTAGAGCCGCTTGGGCAGCGTGTCGCGGATGATCTCCAGCGCGATATCCATGCCCTCCGGCCCGGAAACGATCCCGGCGCAGTCATGGGCGATGCGGGTGAGGTCGTTTTCATCGAACCCTTCGAACACCGGCAGCGAGCGGGTGATATGTCCGATCCGCGCCATTTCCGTGTCGCTCATCGCGCTGTCGACGGCGGATGCCATCACCATCACATAGATCAGCGCGTCATAATGGGTAAGCTCGGATCGGGACATGAGGTCTCTCTCGGTCTTGGAAAATTACTGGCTGGCCCAAAGAATGCGGGCGATCCATTCTATGTCTGAAAGGTCGAAGACGATATTGGCGTGGGCCGGGTTGATCGACATCAGTTCGATCTGGCGGGCGGTGCGGCGCACCAGAACCTTGGCCAGAACCTCGCCCTCGCGGGTGCGCACCACCACGCGGTCGCCCTTGCGGGTTTCGGCATTGGCCTCGACGATCAGTACATCGCCGTCGCGGTAGAGCGGCATCATGCTGTCGCCCTGCACCTCAAGGGCGTAGATCCCCTGGGCGCTGCGGGAGGGAACCGGAAAGTCGACCTCGTCCCAGCCCTGGCCGACCGGATATCCGCCATCATCGAAGAAACCGCCTGCGCCGGCGCGCGCCAGGCCGAGAAGCGGTATTGTCGAAGGCTGCGGCGGGAAGCTGCCGATCGGTCCCGGCACGCCGCCGGCAGCCGCCGGGCTGTCGTTGACGAACTCCGTCATCGATGTGTTGGTTGCGGCAAGAATCTTGGCGAAGGATTCCATTGACGGCCAGCGTTCCCGGCCGTCCGGCGCGCGTCGCTTCGACTTGTTGAAGGTGGTCGGATCGAGCCCGGCCTTGCGCGCGAGGCCCGACGGGGTCAGCTTGTGGCGCGCGGCAAGCCGGTCGATCGCGCTCCAGATCTCGCTATGGGTGAGCTTTTCAAACATCGCCGTCGGGTCGGTTGATATCCACTTAACCTATAGCTTAACGGATATCGCAGCGTAAAGCCGGACAGGAATAAAATCCTGTCTTTTACATGTCATCACGCAACCATCGCCATATTGACCTTGCCGAGCTGGATGACGGCCTGGGTCCGGCTGTCGACGTTGAGCTTCAGCAGGATCGCCGAGACATGCGCCTTGACGGTTGCCTCCGAGACGCCGAGCTCATAGGCGATCTGCTTGTTCAACAGCCCCTCGCACAGCATTCTGAGCACCCGCGACTGCTGGGGCGTCAGCGTCTGCAACCGCTGCAGCATGTCGGCGATATCGGGATCGCTTTCCTCGCCGCCGCCATAGTTTTCCGGGGTGTAGACCTCGCCTGCAAGCACCTTGCGGATGCCGTTGCGCAATTCGTCGATCCCGACCGACTTCGAGATGAAGCCGGAGGCCCCGAGCGCGAGCGAGCGGCGAATGGTGTCGTCATCATCGCTGCCGGAGATCACCACGATCGGAAGGCTGGAAAACTCGGAGCGCAGCGTGATCAGGCCGGAGAGGCCGCTCACCCCCGGCATGGCGAGATCGAGCAGAAGCAGTTCGGCTTCCGGGTTGTCGCGCGCGGCCTGCTGGGCGCTTTCGAAATCGCCCGCCTCGACCACCGCATAGGGCGTCGCCATGCCGCCGATCGCCTGTTTCAGCGCGCTGCGGAAAAGCGGGTGATCGTCCGCGATCAGAATGGTTTGTCCGGTCATTCCTGGCCTCCTCCCAAAGGCAGTTTCACAACCCTTAACATTCGACCTCGCGCTGCTGCAACTGTTTGACGGCACAACAATGGCGGTCCTGCTATTTATGATCGCCGCCACGCCGCATTAGCAACCCAAAAAAGCGCATAATGCCGTCAAATACGCGATTTCCCCTTGCTTTCGGCCCGTGAAGCCGCGTGGCGATGGACATTTGCGCCACTCTTTGCCAAACCCGGTGCCGGACAGCAAAGCGACGGGACGGATATGAACCAGCAACCGATTTACAAGATCGTTTCCGAGGACGAATGGCAGGCGGCCCGGTCCGCCGGCGTCTTCAGGGGCGCGGCGGTCGATCTCGCGGATGGTTTCATCCACTTCTCGACCGCCGGTCAGGTGGAAGAGACCGCCGCGCGACATTTCGCCGGTCAGGCGGGTCTTCTGCTGGTCGCCGTCGACCCCGCGGCGCTGGGTGACGCGCTGAAATACGAGCCGTCGCGCGGCGGCGCGCTGTTTCCCCATCTCTACGGCGATCTGCCTTTCGACGCCGTTCTCTGGGACAAGCCGCTGCCCATCCGGGGCGACGGCCGGCACGATTTTTCGGGATTGCTTTGATGATCGACCTCTACCGTTGCGGCGGCCGTCGCGCCGCCTTCGCGCTCGATCCCGAGCTTGCCCACGGCCTGACGCTGAAGGCGATCCGCACCGGCTTCCTGCCCGGTGCCCGCCATGCGGACAACAAGAGCCTTGCCTCCACGGTGGCCGGCCTTGCCTTCAAAAACCCGTTGGGCGTTGCCGCCGGCCTCGACAAGAATGGCGAGGCGCTCGACGGATTGCTGAAGCTCGGCTTCGGCCATGCCGAGGCGGGCACAGTCACGCCGCGTCCGCAATCCGGCAACCCGAAGCCGCGGCTGTTCCGGTTGGTCCAGGACGAGGCGGTCATCAACCGTATGGGCTTCAACAATGACGGCCACGACGCGCTTGCAGCCCGGCTCGAGCGCCGCAACAGGTCGACGGGTCCGGGCGTCGTCGGCGTCAATATCGGGGCCAACAAGACGTCTGAAGACCGGATTGCCGACTATGTCGCCGGCATTACGCGGTTTTCAGGGCTTGCCGACTATCTCACCGTCAATATTTCCTCGCCCAACACGCCGGGCCTGCGCGATCTGCAGGCCCGCGCGGAGCTCGCGCGGCTTCTCGGCAGGGTCGCCGAGGCGCGGGAAAAAGCGGCGCGCAAGGTGCCGGTGTTCCTGAAAATCGCGCCAGACCTGACCGAGGAAGGCCTCGATGATATCGTCGCCGAAGTGCTGGACAGCGCGCTTGACGGCGTCATCGTTTCCAACACCACGCTGTCGCGCGCGGGTCTGCGCGAGGAGAAACTGGCGGGCGAGGCCGGCGGGCTTTCCGGCTCGCCGCTGTTTGATCGCTCGACAGCACTTCTCGCCCGCATGCGCCAGCGGCTCGGGCCCGACCTTGCGCTCGTCGGCGTCGGCGGCGTCAATTCCGGCGCGCGGGCGGTGGAGAAGATCCGCGCCGGGGCCGATCTGGTGCAGATCTATTCCGGCATGACCTATGAGGGGCCGCAGCTGATCGAGGACAGCCTGACGGCCATCATCGCCGCCATGCGCGAGGCCGGTGTCAGTTCGCCGCGCCAGTTGCGCGACAGCGGCGTTGCGGAATGGGCGGCAAAACCGTTTACTGGCTGAGGCACATCGCCCAGAAGGGCTGGTTGCCGGAATTCGGGCTCACGGCGCGGGCGACGCCGATATGGGAATAATTTCCCAACATGTTCTTCAGATGCCCCGGCGAATTGACCCAGGCCTGGAAGGCGCGTTCCGGCGTGCGCTGCTGCATGGCGATGTTTTCAGCCGCCGGCAGGGGCAGGCCCATACGCTTGAACCGGGCCAGCACGCTTTCGCCGCCGGTGATGTGGTTCATCTTGTCGGCAAGCGCCATCCGGCTCGCCTGATCTATCGCCGCCTGTTCGCAGGCGCGCGAATAGGAGAGCGCCGAAAGCCCACGGCTTTTGCGCAGATCGTTGACCCAGGGCAGGAAGGTGGACGTCATCGCCTGGCTGTCGACATCGCCGCGCGGAAGGTCGCTGCCGAAAAACGGGCTGCAGGCCGAAACGCCGGCGGCGAGCGCGCCCAAAAGCAGGACGCGGCGGGTGGTGGCGATCTGTGTCAACGGCGATAGCTCAGAATGCGGATGATCAGGAAGACCGGCACGACGATGATCGCGCCCAGCACGAAATAATGGCCGACCTCGCCAAGGGCGGCAAAGCCGCGATTCCAGATGTTGCGCAGGAAATCGATGATGCCGTAATAGATGTCGAGCGGATGGATACCGAGCGCCGACAGGATGAAGCCGACGATCAGCGAGACCACAAGCAGCTTGACGATGGTGCCGACCACGCTGCCGCCGAGAAACCTGTTTATGCCGTTGCTCATGCCGCTCTCCTTTTCCCGGCTAGATAAAGAGGCTTTGCGGCGCATTCAAGATAAAAAGCGGTGAAGCGATTCCGCTTGCTTTTCGTTCCGAAAAGCGACATTGGCGCTCAGTTCCCTACCGGTTTTCGAAACATGAGCGTTCTTTCCCTTTCCTCGGGCGATCTGATTGCCGATCGCCGCGCAGACTATGCCCGCATGCTGGACGAGGCCGGCGATCACGAAGCTGCGGCGGAAGTGATGGAGCAGGCGATGGCGCTTGTGCCGGACTGGCCGGCGGGCCTCGCGCTGCTTGCCGCCTATCGCGAGCATGCCGGCGATGTCGCGGCGGCGATCGCAACGCTGGAAAAGCTTGAGGGCGAGGATGACGACGACCTGTTCGCCGCCAGCCTGAAGCTTGCCGTTCTCGGCGCCGCCGAACCGCCTGCCCATCCGCCGGGCCGCTATGTCGAGGCGCTTTTCGATTCCTACGCCGATCATTTTGACGCGGCGCTGACCGAGCGGCTCGATTACAATGCGCCGGAAAGGCTTGCCGCGCTTCTGGAAAAGAGCGAGGGAGAAGCGCGCCGCTTCAGGCTCTGCGCCGATCTCGGCTGCGGAACCGGGCTTTCGGGTGCTGCCTTTTGCGCGCGTGTCGATCGTCTCGAAGGCTTCGACCTTTCGGCCAATATGCTGGCCAAGGCGGAGGAGAAGGCGGTCTACCAGCATCTCGCCCAGGCCGATCTCCTGCTTGCGCCGGAGGAAAGTGGGCTGTTTTCGCCGGCGCTTGCGCGCCACCGCGCCGATCTTGTCGTGGCCGCCGATGTGCTGATGTATCTCGGCGCGCTTGAAAGCCTGATGGAAAATGTCGCGGCGCTGATCGCGCCCGGCGGCCTGTTCCTGTTTTCGGTGGAGGATGGC
Organism: Martelella sp. FOR1707; assembly: GCF_053484265.1. Taxonomy (NCBI): domain Bacteria; kingdom Pseudomonadati; phylum Pseudomonadota; class Alphaproteobacteria; order Hyphomicrobiales; family Aurantimonadaceae; genus Martelella; species Martelella sp. FOR1707. Next base: position 87,940 of record NZ_JBAKFP010000002.1, read on the forward strand.
GGGGATGCCGAGGCCTATACCCTACTGCCATCGCTGCGTTACGCCCACGCCTTCGCCTATGTCGAGCGCTTGCTTTCGGGCGCCGGTTTCGAGTTGAAGCGCCATGAGCGGGCGGCCCTGCGCAAGGATGCGGGCGAACCGGTTCCCGGCATCCTGTTTCTGGCGGTCAAGCAGCTTCCCTGACGGGGCGATATCGCGTCGGGAGGAACCCCCGTGCGGTGCTGCGCGTTTATCTACAAAACGTGTCCAACAGACCGAAAGGAGGCTGACCATGACCTTCACGCCTGAACTTTGCCACGCCGCGCGCATTCTCGCCCGGATCGACCGCCCGACGCTTGCCGCAGAAAGCGGGATTGCGGAAGACAGGATCGAGGAATTCGAGAATGGCAGGGCCGAAATGGGCGACAATTCGGCCGAGAAACTGAAGACGACGCTCGAGGCGCTCGGCGTTATCTTCCTGCCGGAGGAGAAGGAGGGCGGGGTCGGCATCCGCCTGAAATTCACCGGCAGCGAAACGCGACGCATCCTGAATTGGGAAGGCGAGGGCGGTCGCGTCAATCAGGATGACGTGGTGTAATCGGATAGTCGTTTGCTTCCGTTTGACGCGCGCGTCGAATTGCGCGATTGAAATATCGGGGCCGGTCCGGCCCCGATTTTTCATGTGCGGAGCCTCGCATGTCCGAAAACCGCTTTCTCGCCGGTATCGTCAGTTCAACCTCCGAAAGCCATTCGGCGCTTGAGGATGCGCAGGGCATCATTGCCGGCTCGATCCTTGCTTGTCTCGGCGTGATGGTGCTGAAGGCCGGCGGTCTGCTGACCGGCGGCACGGCAGGTCTTGCTTTCCTGCTCACCTATGCGACGGCGCTCGATTTCGGCCTTGCCTTCTTCATCGTCAATCTTCCGTTCTATTATTTCGCCTGGAAGCGGCTCGGGCTGAAATTCACCCTCAAGACCTTTCTCGCCGTGGCGCTGACTTCGGTCCTGACGGCGGCGGTACCCGATTTCATCACGATCGGCGAGACCGATCCGCTGGTCGGCGCGCTGTTCGGCGGCGTTCTGGTGGGCGCGGCGCTGCTGATCCTGTTTCGCCATTCGGCAAGTCTTGGCGGTTTCGGCATTCTGGCGCTTTACCTGCAGGACCGGTTCGGCTGGAAGGCGGGCTATGTGCAACTGATGCTGGATGGCTGCGTGCTGCTGTTGTCCTTCTTTGTGGCGACGCCTTTCATCATCGCCTGCTCGGTCGCCGGCGCCGTGGTCATCAATCTGGTTCTTGCCATCAACCATCGCCGCGATCGCTATATCGCGATGTGAGCCGGCAAAATAACCGCTGGCCATCCTCGCCAATAATTGCCATTTTGCGCTCATGAACGAAACGGAAACATTGCCGGAGCGCTTCCGCCGCTGGTTCGCCGAGAACGGCTGGCAGCCGCGCGCGCATCAGCTTGAACTGCTGGCGCGCGCTGGCGTTGGCGAGGACATGCTGCTGATCGCACCCACCGGCGCGGGCAAGACGCTTGCCGGCTTTCTGCCCTCCCTTTCCGATCTTGACCGGCGCGGGCCGCAAAAGCCGGGGCTGAGGCCGCGCGGCGTCCACACGCTTTACATCTCTCCCTTGAAGGCGCTGGCCGTCGATATCGCGCGCAATCTTGAGCGGCCGGTGGTCGAGACCGGACTTCCCATCACGATGGAGACCCGCACCGGCGATACGCCCCAGGCCAAGCGCCAGCGCCAGCGCCTGAAGCCGCCGGATATCCTGCTGACGACGCCGGAACAGCTGGCCCTGCTGCTCGCCGGCAAGGATGCCGACCGGTTCTTCGAGGATTTGCGCTATGTGATCTTCGACGAGCTGCACTCGCTGGTCACCTCGAAACGCGGCCATCTGCTCTCGCTCGGGCTCGCGCGCCTCAGAAGGCTGCGGCCCGAGCTCACCGCCATCGGCCTCTCCGCCACCGTCTCCGACCCGATGGAGCTGCAGCGCTGGCTGGTGGCGCAGACCGGCGAGGTCGATCCGCCCCATGCCGGGCTGATCACGGTGAAAGGCGGCGCGCGGCCGGAAATCACCATCCTGAAGGCGTCCGCGCGCATTCCCTGGTCCGGCCATTCGGCGCGCTATGCCGCGCCCGATATCTACGAGGAGCTGAAACAGCGGCGGATGACGCTGATCTTCGTCAATACTCGGTCGCAGGCGGAGATCGTGTTCCAGGAGCTTTGGAGCATCAATGACGACAACCTGCCGATCGCGCTGCATCACGGCTCGCTCGATGTCGGTCAGCGCCGCAAGGTGGAAGCGGCGATGGCGGCGGGAAAACTGCGCGCGGTCGTCGCCACTTCCACGCTCGATCTCGGCATCGACTGGGGCGATATCGACCTCGTGATGCATATCGGCGCGCCCAAGGGGGCGAGCCGGCTCGCCCAGCGGATCGGCCGCTCCAACCACCGCATGGACGAGCCGAGCCGCGCCATTCTGCTGCCGGCCAACCGGTTCGAGGTGATGGAATGTCAGGCGGCGCTCGACGCCAATTATGTCGGCGCGCAGGATAGCCCGCCAATCGGCGAGGGCGCCCTCGATGTGCTGGCCCAGCACGTGCTCGGCATGGCCTGCGCCGAGCCCTTCGAGATCGACGCACTCTTTGACGAGGTCCGCACGGCGCTGCCCTATACCGGCCTCGATCGTGAAACCTTCGTCCGCGTCGTCGATTTCGTCGCCACCGGCGGCTATGCGCTGCGCAGCTATGAGCGCTACGCCAAGATCCGCGAGACGGCGGACGGCACGTGGCGGATCTCCCATCCCGATGTCGCCCGTCAGTATCGCCTGAACCTCGGCACCATCGTCGAGATGCCGATGCTGAAGATCAGGCTTGTGCGCGCGGGCAAGCGCGGCGGGCCGCTTCGGGGCGGGCCGACGCTGGGGGAAGTGGAAGAGTATTTCATCGAGATGCTCAGACCCGGCGACACCTTCCTGTTTTCCGGCAAGGTGCTGCGCTTCGAGGGCATTCGCGAGAATGAATGCCTGGCCTCGGTCGCCTTCGATACTGACCCCAAGATCCCCGCCTATGCCGGCGGCAAGTTTCCGCTGTCGACCTATCTCGCCGATGGCGTCAGGGCGATGCTCGCCGATCCGGAGCGCCGCAAGGCGCTGCCGGGGCCGGTGCGCGAGTGGCTTTCGCTGCAACAGCAGCACTCGCACCTGCCGGGCCGCGGCGAATTGCTGGTGGAGACCTTTCCACTCGAAAACCGGTTCTACATGGTGGCCTACCCCTTCGAGGGCCGGCTTGCGCACCAGACGCTCGGCATGCTCCTGACCCGGCGGCTGGAGCGCATGGGCGCGTCACCCACCGGCTTCGTCTCGACAGACTATTCGCTAGCGATCTGGGGGCTGAAGGATATCGGCGCGATGCTGGCCGATGGCGCGCTCGACCTTCGTGAGCTGTTCGACGAGGACATGCTCGGCGACGATCTCGAGGCATGGCTTGACGAGAGCTACATGCTGAAGCGCACCTTCCGCGCCTGCGCCACAATCGCCGGCCTGATCGAGCGGCGTTATCCGGGCAAGGAAAAGACCGGAAGGCAGATGACGGTCTCCGCCGATCTGATCTATGACGTGCTTCGAAGCCACGAACCCGACCATATCCTGCTGCAGGCCACCCGCGCGGATGCGGCAGCTGGCTTGCTGGACATCGCCCGCCTTGGCACAATGCTGGAGCGAATCAAGGGCCATCTCGTCCACTACCGGCTGGAGCGGGTTTCGCCGCTGGCGGTGCCGGTGCTCTTGGAAATCGGCCGCGAGAGCGTCAATGGCGGCGCCGGCGACGCCGTGCTTCAGGAAGCCGCCGACGAACTTGCGGCAGCGCTTGAGGCCGCCGAAATGATGCATGAAGAGGCAGGCGAATGAACGTACAGGCGTCGATTGAACGGGAAGGGCAGGCCGGCCGCGCGCGCCGGTTTTCGGGCCATGCCGTTCAATTCGATGCGTCCGGAGCAGCCTTCTTCCCCGAACTCGGCCTCCTCGTCGTCTCCGACCTCCATCTGGAGCGCGGGGCCGCCCATGCGCGCCGCGGCTTCTTCCTGCCGCCCTATGATACCGGACGCACGCTTGCCGCCCTTTCAGCCGTGATCGCCCGCTATCGCCCCGCCCGCGTGGTCTCGCTCGGCGACAATTTCCACGACCGTGTCGGCGCGCGCGAAATGCCGGCGGAGACGCGCGAAAAGCTTTCGGCTCTTGCGGAAAGCTGCGACTGGGTGTGGATCAACGGCAACCACGATCCCGACGGCGTCGGGGGTCTTCCGGGTCGGGTGTTCGATGTCTGGGAATTCGAGGGACTGACTTTCTGCCATGAACCGGGCCGCAACGCCGGCGCGGAAATCTGCGGTCATCTCCACCCCTCTGCCGTACTTCATCGACCGGGCAAATCCGTCCGCCGTCCCTGCTTCGCCGCCGACGAGACGCGGCTGATGCTGCCGGCCTTTGCCACCACGCGCGGCGGGCTTGACCTGCGCCATCGCGCCTTTGCCGGATTGTTCAATCGAAAGCTGCTCAACGTGCACATGCTGGGCCCGGACAGGGTCTATTCGCTGCCCTTTGCAGCGCTTGGCTGCTGATGCACGCCGATGAAGCGCCCGTCAGCCTCCCGGCGGCGCGCGCGCTGATCTCCGCACAGTTTCCCCAATATTGCGATCTGCCGGTGAGCCCGCTTGCGGGCGGGACGGACCATGCGATCTTTCGCGTCGGGCAAAACATCGCGGCGCGCTTTCCCAGGCGGCGGGAGGACGCCGAAGCGTGCCGCATCCGGCTTGAGGCCGAAGCGCGCGCGCTTGCCGAACTGGCTGCCTGTTGTCCGGTGCCCTGCCCGGAGCCGCTCGGCCTCGGCCGGCCGGGCGATGCCTATCCGATGTACTGGACGCTGCAGACATTTCTGCCGGGCGAAATCGCGACGCCCGCGGGGCTGGCCGGGTCCGACGGATTTGCCGATGATATTGCGCGATTGATCGCAGCGCTCAGGCAGGCGGATACGAAAGAGCGGCGTTTTGACGGGCGCGGGCGGGGCGGCCGCCTGACGGATCACGATGCCTGGATTTCGACCTGCCTTGAAAACAGCCGCGGCCTCCTCGATGTCGCGCGGCTTTCGGCCTTGTGGGAAAGATTGCGGCTGCTGCCGCCGGGCGGCCCCGACGTGATGAGCCATCGCGACCTGATCCCGGGCAACCTGCTGGTGAAGGGGGATCGGCTTGCCGGCGTGCTGGATGGCGGCGCCTTCGGACCGGCCGATCCGTCGCTCGATCTGGTGGCCTGCTGGCATCTCTTCGATGCTCCGCGCCGGGCCCAGATCAGGCAGAGCCTCGGCTCGGACGAACCGGAATGGCAAAGGGGCGCCGCCTGGGCGTTTGCGCAGGCGATCGGGCTCGTCTGGTATTACGAGGCGAGCAATCCCGGCATGGCGGCGCTCGGCCGCAGCACGCTCGCCCGCCTTCTGGATGATTGCTGAGCTCAGCTCTTGCGGAAGATAACGCTGGCGAACCAGCCCGAAAACAGCGCGATGGCCACCGCGCCGAGGCCGTAGAACAGCGGATACTCATGCGCGGCGACTGTGAGCCGGGCCTCGAGCCCGGTCTTCACGACCTTCAGCGGCAGGGTTTCTGTGGCGATCTGGCGGCCGTTCTTGAACAGGTAGGCGCGCACCGTGTGGGTGCCCTGGGGAATGTTCACCGAAAGCCTGAGGCTTGCCCGGAAAAGGCTGTTCGACACGAAGGACACCCCGTCCGGCTCGCTGTCGTAAAGCGCGTCCGTGGCGTTCAGCCGCAGCATTGCCTCGCGGAAGGTGGCGACGTCGCTGGCATCGCCGAAATAGCCGACGGGCGAGATCCGCAGATGCGAAACGCCGATGCCGGCCGAATTCAGCGCCTGCGGCGTGGTGACCTCATCCAGCGGGCGCGTGCTCGAAATCGAGTAGGAGCGCGGCACATGCTCGAAGGTCACCGTCTCGCGGTTGACCCAGATGCCGAAGACGCGTTCCTTGCGGCGCACATCGGCCTCGGCCTTGGGGCCTTCCAGGATCACCACGATGTCGTAGGCGCCCTTGGAGAGCAGGATCGGATCGGCATCGTTGATCGCGCCGAACACTGTCAGGTCGGCGCCGGAGAAATCGGAGGTGATCGCGATCTGGTTGGTCGAGGTGCCGATTTCGAGCGTCTCCTGCTGCGGCACCTGGGCAAGGGCTGCGGCGGGAAACAGAAGCACGGCGAGGAGGAGGTTGCGGATCATTGCGGCGCTCCCTCGAAGACGACCGAGAACACATCGCTTGGCGTGACGACCAGACCGAAGGCAAGGCGGACGCCGACGGCAAGGATCAGGATCGCCAGCAGCGCGCGCAACTGCTCCCCCTTGAGCTTCTGGCCGACGCGCACGCCATATTGCGCGCCGATGACGCTCGACAGCATCAGGATGGTGGCGAGCACGATGTCGACCGAATAGTTGGTGGTTGCCTGTATCACGGTGGTGTAGGCGGAGACGAAGATGATCTGGAACAGCGACGTGCCGACCACGATATTGGTCGGAATGCGCAGGAGATAGATCATCGCCGGCACCATGATGAAGCCGCCGCCGATGCCGAGCGATGAGGTGAGCACGCCGATCATGCCGCCAAGCGTGAACACCGGAATGACGCTGAGATAGAGCTTCGATTTCTTGAAGCGCATCTTGAACGGCAGGCGGTGGACCCAGTTGTGCTGGCCGGGCTTGCGCAGGGAGACGGATTGCTGTTTGGCGCTGCGGCGGATGGCGCGGATGCTTTCCACCAGCATCAGCCCGCCGATCGATGACAGCAGCACGACGTAGAGCAGCGAGATCACCAGATCGAGCTGGCCGAGATCGCGCAACAGCGAGAACAGCCAGATACCGACGGTCGCGCCGACAATACCGCCCGTCAGCAGCACCGTGCCGAGCTTCATGTCCAGCGTGCCGCGCCGGAAATGGGTGAGCGTGCCGGAGACCGAGGAGGCCACCACCTGGCTTGCGCCGGTCGCGACCGCCACCACGGGAGGGATCTGGTAGAAAATCAAAAGCGGCGTGATCAGAAACCCGCCGCCGACGCCGAACATGCCCGATAAGAAACCCACTGCCGCGCCCATGCCGAGTATCACGAAAATATTGACCGAAAGTTCGGCAATCGGCAGGTAGATCGACACGCGTGTCCCCAATAGCATTTGGGCCGGATGTTGAATCCAGCCTTCTTAAGTATGCTTTCTTTCTGCGACTCAAAGCCCTGCAAGTCAATTCGCAAAGCCGTGATATTGCAATTCTTTTCAGGCGCTGTTGCGGGCCAGCAATGCCTTTACCAGTTCGGGCGTGATCGCACCGTCGGCGGCAAAGCCATTTGCCTTCTGGAATGCCTTGATCGCGGCATCGGTCTTCGCGCCGAGCACGCCGTCAGCGGGGCCGGCATCGTAGCCATTCTTGTTGAGGATGGTCTGGATATCGCGCACCACGGTCTCCTTGTCGACGGGCGCGCTGGCGGCGACGAGATCGGCCGGGGTCCATTCCTTCGGGCTTGTCAGGCGATTGGCGGATTCATCGAGCGGTTCGGCCTTCCACGCCTCGGCAAGCTGCTTCGCACGGCTGAGATCGGCGTCGCCGAGCGCTTCGGCCACTTCATCGCGGCGTTTGGCGGCCTCGGCATCGCCTTCCCTGGCGGCGACGGCGAACCATTTGTAGGACTGTACCAGATCGGCATCGGCGCCGGCGCCGCGGGCATGCAGGATGGCGAGATTGAACTGGCTGTCGGCGACGCCGTGATCGGCGGCCTTCTGGAACCATTCGGCGGCTTCGGCAAAATCGGGCTTGCCGCCGTCCGCGCCATTGGCGAGCATGACGGCGAGGTTGTGCATGGCGCTGACATTGCCCTTCTCGGCGGCTTCGCGATAAAGCGACACGGCCTTGCCGGCGTTCTCGTCAACCCCGGTGCCCTTCTCGTAGAGGCTGCCGAGCTGAAATGCGGCGGGCGCGGAGCCGCGCTCGGCCGCCAGTTCGAACCAGAAGGCGGCTTTTGAAAGATCCTGCTTGAAGCCGAGACCGTCGAGGTAGCGCAGGCCGATCTCGTAGAGCGCTGCCGGATCGCCGGCCTTGGCCGCGTCAGCGAGAAGCTTGGTCTCGAGGCCGGCCGGCAGGTCAGCCGTGATCGGCCGGAAACCGGTGTCATCGGCCTTTGCTGCGGCTTCGGCCTGCCGGGTCGGGGCTTCTGCCGGGGGCGCGCTGGCAATCGGCGTTTCCGCTTCGGCGGTTTTCGGCGCAGCCTTTGCCGGCGCGTTCAGAACGTCGAGTACATCGCGTGTGGTGACGGCAGCGGTCTCCACCGCTTCTTCCGTCTTGTCTTCAAGCGCGGCAGCCGCCTTCTTGAGCTTTGCCGCCACGGGTGACGAGGTGGCGGCGTCCGCAGCCGTATCGGGCTCGATGCTGCCGGTCACCACATTGTCGGTTTCGATCATGCTGAAGGCGCGCACCGGCGGGCTTGCGACCTCATCGGGCGCTTCGGCGGCGAAGTTGTTCTTCACCACCGGCGTCATGGTGAGATCGATCGTGGCCGGGGCGGCGTTGCTGACCTTGACCGGCGCGGGCGCCGGCGCTTCCCGCCTGATCGTGGCGGCGTCGAGCGACTGCGCCGCCTGGAGGATGGCGTCGCGGTCGCGGCCCATGCCGGTCAACAGCGGATAGGCCATGATCGCGAGCAGGATTGCGCCGCCCGCGAGATAGACCGGGCGGCGGGAGAACCTGTCCTTCGGCGGCTCGGCCGCCTCGGTCTGTTCCGTTTCGCCGGTTTCCTCGGCCGCCGTGTGGACCGCGCGGCGTGCCGCGGCGATCAGGTCGGCGCGCGGCGGGCGCGGGCCGAGACCTTCGCTGATGACGCCGGCGGGCTTGGAGCGCGCGCCTTTCCGGCTTTCCGCCGCCGGGCGTTCATGCACCGGCAGCACGGGGCCGAGACTCGGCATCGCGTCCTTCTTCTGTCCCGCGCGCACCCGCGAAAGGATATCCAGAACGTCCTGACTACCGTTCTCCTCCGGTTTCGCGGCGGAAGAACCGGCATTGAAACGGGTTTCGAACGGCGGCGGGCCAAGCGGCGAAGACGGCTGAACTCGCGGTTGCGGCTTCTCGCGCGTTGCCGGCGCTTCAGCAGTCTCCGGGGCCTCGGGGGATTTGACGCCGGGCATGGCATCGAGCCGGCTCGCGATCGTCTTCAATGTGTCATGAAGACCGGCGCTCGCCTTGTCCTGATCGGCGTTCGCCGGGACCCGGAGCGCCTTCAGATCGGAGGCGAGACCCTTGATGATTTCGATATGTTCGTCGGTCTCGCCCTTGCGGCCGGCCTCGAAATTCTTCAGCGCTTCTTCCGCCGCATGCTGGGCGGCCTCGATCACCAGATCGTCATTGCTGGCCGAAAGCGCCTCGATGCGCGCGCCGATCCGCTCCTCAAGCTCGCCGATCGGCAGTTTCGGTTCCGGCCGGTTCATCAGCGTGGTGAGTTCTGCGATCTGGCGCTCGAGCTTCTGCAGTTCGGGACCGCTCTTGTCGCGGCGGCTTTCTTCCAGCCGGTTGGCAAGCGCCGTCAGTTGTGCCGAGAGGCGGCTTTCCGCGCTGTTCTGCTCCACGGCGGCGATCTTGCGCGACAACCGTTCCTCAAGGCCGGCGATGTCGAGGGCGTCAAGACGCTCGGCCACCCGGCTTTCGGCCACAAGATTGGCCTCGATCTTCTGGCGCAGCTCGGGGTCCGCGCCTGCGACCGGCATGGCGGAAATCTGGGCTGCGAGCCGGCGCTCGGCGGCGGAAAAGTCGATCTGGCCGATCTTGCCGTTGATGCGCGAGACGGCGTCTTCGAGGGCCGCCGGCTCGATGCCGCGCCTGTTCTCGATCAGCGTTGCAAGGTTTGAAAGCTGGCTCTTCAGCTCGCGCCGGTCATGGGCGCTGAACCCATCCGAGCCGGCGGTTTCGATCTTCTGCGCCAGGCGGCGTTCGGCGCCCTTGAGGTCGAGCCCGGCGATATTGTCGTTGAGCCGGTTGACCGCATCCTCGATCGCGCGGGGATCGCGGGTCTCGATCAGGCTCGCCAGATGGCCGATCTGGTCCTTGATCTCGCGGCGATCGGCCTCGCTCAGTCCGCCCGCGCCAACGCCGTCCAGCTTCGCGGCCAGCCGGCGCTCAACGCTTGTGAGGTCGATCTCGCCAACCTTGTCGGAAAGCGTGGCGACCACCTTGCCGAGCGTATTGCGCTCGTTGCCGATCCGCTCGACCGAGCCCGCGAGCGCTTCGATGCGGGCCTCGAGCCTGGTATGGGCATCGGCGCTGTTATGGCTTTCAATGCGGCGGGCAACCGCGTCGAGGTTTTCCAGAAGCGTCGCCTGCTTGGTGCTCTGGTCGCGCATCTGCCAGTCGACGGCGGCAACGGCGTTTGAAAGATCGCCAAGACGGGATTCCAGCCGCTCCACCGCCGGGTCGCGCGTGGTTTCGCTCTGGCGGCGGCCGATCCGCTCAAGATTGCGGTCGATATCGTCGATCCGGCGCTCGATTGCATGCATCTGGCCGTCAAGCCGGTCGCTAGAAGCGGGAATGCGCGCGCACAGCACCTCCATGGCTTCGGCAAGCCCCGCCATCCGGGCTTCGATTTCCTGAAGACTGTGGCCGCTATCATCGTTTTCGAGAAAGCGTCGCACATCGTCCAGTCCGCGCGCCAGCGCCGTCAGTTCGAGATCGAGCCTGGCCGGATCGAAGGGCGCGATCTGGCGTTCGAGATTGTCGAAACGGCTTTCCAGCCGGGCCACGCTCTTGGCATCGGCAAGGCCGCGCAGCAGCGATTGCAGATGATCGAACTCGGCCATCAGCCGGCTGTCGTCATCGGCGGCCGCGTTGCTCAACAGCCAGTCGACGCCCTCGGAAATCCGGAGCAGCTCGCTGCGGGTGTCGTCATCGATATCGCGGGTATCGGTCTGGCGCTCGATCTGGGAGAGCATGGTGTGAAGGCCGGCGAGCTCGTCCCTGAGGCTCGCGGTGAAATCGTCGCGCACGGACTGGCGCAGGTCCTTGAGCGTGCGGGAGATGTCGCGCAGTTCCGCATCAAGACGGGCATTGGCGGGTTCTGCCGGCAGGCGGCGCTCGCGCGGCGCGCGGTCGCGATAATCCGGCGACCTGGCCGGACCGCGGGGCGAGAGGCCGGCGGCGCGGGCTTCCATCATTTCGGAAAGACGAGCCTCGAGGCCTTCGATCGTCTGGCTGAGCGCGTTGAGACCGGGTCTTGCCTCTACCCTCTCCTGTGCCATCCGCGCTTGCGCCATACCGCTGCCCCGAAATGTTGGCGGCTGCGCGCACATCCCCCGGCGCGCAGAACCGCATCAAAAATCCTGGGACAAGGATTCGCGCAACATGGTAAAGAAGTTGTTAATTTTTCGCACTGAAGCGGGCGGAAAGTGCTGGAGCGGCGGCTTTTCCGGCTTTTGGGACGGAGGGCTGCTCAGTCCGCGGTCACCATCGTCGCGCCGAAAATTGCGCCGGGGTTGCCGTCTGCGTCGGTGGCCTGCAGCAGGATCGCGCAGCCATCGCTCTCGCGCGGTTCCAGCACGCGCGCCGGCAGCGTCACCTTGGTGGCCTCGCCGTGCCACATGCCTACCGTCTGAACGTCGGTAACGATATTGCGGTAATCGATGGTCCGGCCCTCGTTCTCACCGTCCTTGATCGCGACCTGTTCGCGGCTCTTGAAATAGACCACCAGCACATCGGCCTTGCCCTTGCCGCTGCCGATATCGATGATCACCTCATCGCCGGATTTGCGCAGGCTGACGGGCACCGTCAGGCCCTTGTCATCGGATTTGAGATCGGCAATCGTTCCGCGCAGCTTGTCCAAGCTGGTTCCGACCATCTCGGCCCGGCCGTTGACCACGGCCTGCGGCGTGTAGACCCCGGAACGGCCCATCGCGGCGCTGTAATCATACTGCCGCTTGGTGTTTTCCGGACTGCTCATCGTATCGGTCCAGCCGAGATAGTTCCAGTAATCGACATGGTAGCTGAGCACGATCACATCGCCCTCGTCGGCAAGCGCCGCCGCGGCCTTGTCGGCGGGCGGGCAGGACGAGCAGCCCTGCGAGGTGAACAGTTCCACCACGCCAAGCGGGCTTTTGATTTCGCCCGCCTCAGCACCCGCAAGCGAGAAAGCGGCAAGGCAGGCACTCAATATGATAGTCTGTTTAAACACCGCTCAAAACCTTGATCGTCGGGGACAGCGCCCGCTGAACTGGAAGGCAATCTAGCGCCAACGCACATCAATCGAAAGTCACGATGGGGTGAAAAAGCGGAGGGATGACGTGAGCTGGATGTGATGCTTACTGGTGCTGTCTAGTGGGATGTGGCCGCGAGCCGGCAAAAGCAGCCGGCCCCCGGGCGGACGGGCCTCTCCTGGCGTGGCTTCTGGAGCTTCAGCCGGACGTGTCCGCGTCTCCGGCGCTTCTCATTTGATCAGTAATCTGTTTCAGGCTTACGGTCATTTCCTCAATAGCATGCAGATCGATGCCGGAGAGCTTCTTGCTGATCTCGGTCTGGTGTTTTGCCACCGCGTTTTCGAATACCGTTTTGCCCTCGGGCGTGATCGAAGCTCTGAAGGAACGCCGATCGTTGGGTTCGACCGAACGCCTGACATAGCCGTCCGCTTCCAGCCGGGTGACGAGGCCGGAGACGTTTCCGTTCGTCACCTTCAGCTTTTTGGAAAGCGCGCCCATCGAAATTCCCTCGGGGTAGCGATAGAGTTGCGCCATCACATCGAACTTGGCGATGCTCAATCCCGCCTCGTTGATCAGGCGCGCGTTCAAGTCATTATAGATGAGGTGATGGACATTAAGGATCTGAAGCCAGAATCGGGTCTCCGCCTTTTGCCGACGGGAGAGATTTGCTTCCGGGGATGTATTGCTCTCGTGTTCCAGACCATCAATCATCGTCGCAAGCCTCCCTCGATCGCACCGATAGAGGAAGCATCTACTGACACCATTTTCCAGAATAGGCAACTATTGCCGCCTTGATATCCGCCGGAATAACGATGGACTTGTGGTGATCGAGCGAAGTCGTGACGGTGGTGAAATGTCCGCGCAACGCTTCATGGCCGTCTTTCATCGCATGCAGCATCAATGTGTAGGATTTGCTGCCCACCCGAACGACGCGCACGAAAATCTCGATCTTGTCGCCCATCATGCAGGGCGTGAAGAAATCGGCCGATGCGGTCACATAGCCGAGGCCCGTCCGGCGCTCGCCTATGACATGGTAATAGTCGATTCCCAGAACCTCGATGAACCAGCCTTCGATGGCGTGATTGAATAAATCGAAGAATTTGGGCGTGTAGACGATGCCTGCGGGATCGCAGTGGCCATGCCGGATCGTTACCTTGAACGACCAGCACGACGGCGGTATCGCCTCGGCGTTGATGGGGGAGGGAAAGCCTTGCTGGCGCGCTGTGTTCTGGTCATTCATAGATGTGTTTCAATCGTTTGTATGGTCTCATTGAGAGATTTTTGTTCGGGATCCTTGACAGCGGCAAGCAATAGCAGGCGCGCCCACTGAGCCGCATCGTCGCGATCGAGCAGCCGTAGTGTGGTGTTCATAACCTTGTCGAACTTGGCGTGTCCACGCACATGCGTGTCGGAATATCCCTTGATCAGCCGGCGGAAGCGCAGCATTTCAACCCCGAGATCGTAATTCGCAGTCAGGCCGCGCTTTGCGTTGGTCAGCCATTCGTCGCGATGCGCCACCTCTGTAGCGTGTCGCAACGAGACCCGCCGCATGCGCTTCCAGCGCGCCACGATGTAGAGCGCGACAAACCAGCGCAGGGAGTAGGTATTCACATGCCGGCCCTTGTCGACGCGCCGGTCGAGCCAGGCGTAAAATCCCTTGCGCGACCTGAGCCAGCGGGCAAAGCCGGCCGGCAGCGCGGACGAGACCTCTTCCATGCGCGGATGCATGAATTCGGTCGTCTTGAGAATCTGATTGTCCTTGACCCTGAGTTCGCTGGCGATCCTGGCCTTGCGCGCCTTGCGGGTCTTCAGGTCCGCCACCCGCATCAGATCGTCATAGGCCATGGCGTTGGCGAGATATTTGGCGGCTTCGCTGGTGAACAGCCAGTCATGGCCGTCCCCGCCCACCTGCCGGTCTGCCGTGTAAATATCCGCCAGCAGATCGAGATACTCGTCGCCATAGGCGACATCCTGGAATGCCACTACCTTCTGGAGACCGGCGAACGCCATTGCGTGGGCGGCTTCGGGCAGTTCGGACCTGAGCCGCTGCAGAAGACGGTTGGCCTTGCGCGATGCCAGTTTGGCGGGAACCGGCGCCGGCGTGCTGTCTCCCGTGGATTCTTCAACCGGGTCCCGTCCCTTGAGGGTGCGGTCATAGGCGGCGTCGAACGCCCTGATGCTTGCCTCCACGCCCTTGCCGCCCTTGCGAATGACCTCGTGATAGGCCTCCCGCGCGAAGGGCAGGGCGCCCGATGCGGCAAGGCTGCCGAACATCGATGCGGAGATGACGCTGCCGTTGCGCACCGCCAGTTCATTCATGTCGAAAATGATCTTCTGTCTGGCGGTGACGCCGACGGCCTCGTCGACCGAACTGCTGTTCGCGACGCCCATGCCGGGCGGCATCTTCTCGGTCACCGCCAGCGCGCGATGGCTCGACGCGATCAAGGTGGTGCGGTCGGGCGTCACCAGGCCGCGCAGGATCGAGCGTCCGGCCTCCATGAACTCGGATGCGATCACCACATCGACATCGCCCGGCGTCGGCATCTGCGCCAGGATCGGGTGCCGGCCGTTTTCCCGTGCCTTCATCATCTCGACATAGTAGATCGTCGCGCCGGTCCGCTGGGCCACGCCCGGCACCGACGTGGACTGACCGATCCAGCCCTGGCTTTCCGCCAGCTCGACGATCCAGCCCGTCAGCACGCCGCCGCCCTGGCCGCCCATTGCCACGATTGCGATGGATATAGGCCGTTCGGTGGCCTCGCCCGCGGGAGCAAGGCTCAGTTTTACAGTGTCGTCTCTCATGTCGGTGTCAGGCCTCGAAGCTAACGGCGAAACGTTCGCGGGTGTTCTGCAGGAAGCCGATGATGCTCATCGAAATCCTGTTGGAAAACCGGTCCCACTTCGATGGGTTGTTGATGACGTCCGCGCGGTAGAAGCTCGGACAGAGAACGGCCGCATCCGCCACTTCGCCGCAATTGCCGCAGGCGACGCAGGTGTTGTCGATCGCGGCCACCGGATCGTCGCGCAGCGGGTCGTCGAGCTGTTTCACCGAGAGCGACGGACAGCCCGAAAGCCGGATGCAGGCGTGATCGCCGGTGCACACGTCCTCATCGACGCCGAACCGCGCCGTAACCGTTCGCTTGCCGTCGCTGATGGCCTTCCTGACCTGAGGCTTCACGCGGCGCTGCTTGTTGAGCATGCACTCGGACGAGGCGACGATCACCTTCGGCCCCTCGAACGATGTTGTCAGCGCCTCCTTGAGGACATCGCGCATCTTGTTGACGTCATAGGTGCGATCGATCTCACGCACCCATTCCACGCCGATGCCCTTGACCGCCTTGACGATGCTGTTGTTGGTGTTGCGCCGCTTGTTGAAGGCGCGCGACGACAGGATGTCCTGCCCGCCCGTGGCGGAAGAATAGAAATTGTCGATGATCAGAAAGACGCCGTCATGCTTGTTGAAGACGGCATTGCCGATGCCGCTAGTCAAGCCGTTGTGCCAGAAACCGCCGTCGCCCATGATCGAGATTGAGCGCTTTGCGCCCTTGACGTTGAAGGCCGCTGACGAGGCCCCGCCGAGGCCGTAGCCCATCGTTGTGGCGCCAAGGTTGAAAGGCGGCAGGATCGAGAACAGGTGACAGCCGATATCGGCCGAGACGTGATGCTCGCCGATTTCCTCGTGAACCAGCTTCATCGCCGTGAAGATCGGCCGCTCGGGACAGCCGGTGCAAAGACCGGGCGGACGCGACGGCACCACTTCCTTGAGCTTCGCCACTTCCGGCAGGGCAAGCGTCGGCTCGGCGCTTGGCACAGGCGGGCGGTTGCCGAGGCGAGTGGACTCATGATCCTCGAAATAGCGTTGCAGCCCGTCGGTAAGCACCTGCGCGGTATAGTCCCCGCCCATCGGCAGGTAATCCTTGCCGTGCACCGTGGTCGTCGAGCGCACGCGGGCGAGGGTGGTGGAAATCGACTGCTCGATATATTCCGGCTGGCCTTCCTCGATCACCAGAACGGACTCAAGCCCCTCGCAGAATCTTTCGACTTCCGAAACGATGGTGGGGTAGGCGACGTTCATCACGTAGATCGGGACCCTGGTGTCGCCGTAAGCGTCGGCGAGGCCGAGGAACTGCAGGGCGCGGATCGTGCTGTTATAGGTGCCGCCCTGAACGATGATGCCGGTCTTGCTGTCGGCCTTGTCGCCGAAGAATTCATTGAGTTTGTGCTTTTCGATGAACTCGATCGCGGCGGGCATCCGGCGCTTGATCTTCTCCTGCTCGTGCTCATATGCCGCCGGCGGCAGAACGATCCGGTCGAGATCGCGCTTCGGGTTGTTCATCGCGTCGGCAAGCGTGAATTCCGGGCGCACATTGTCCTTGCACACGAAGCTGCCATGCATGTGACAGGAGCGCACGCGCACCTGCAGCAGAACCGGCGTGTTGGACTCCTCGGAGAGTTCGAAGCCTTTTTCGATCAGGTTGACGATGCATTCCTGGTCCGGGCGCGGGTCGAGCAGCCACATCTGCGATTTCATCGCAAAGGCGTGGGTGCGCTCCTGCATGATCGAGGAACCTTCGCCATAATCCTCGCCGACGATAACCATCGCACCGCCGGTAACGCCGCCCGAGGCGAGGTTGGCAAGCGCGTCCGATGCGACATTGGTGCCGACCGTCGACTTCCAAGCCACCGCGCCGCGCAACGGATACATCACCGATGCGGAAAGCATCGCCGCTGCAGTCGCCTCGTTGGCCATGCTCTGGAAGTTGACGCCCAGTTCCTCGAGGATTTCGTCGGCGTCGGCCAGAACGTCCATAAGGTGAGAGATCGGCGAGCCAGGATAGCCGCCGACATAGGAAATGCCGGACTGCAGAAGGGCCTTCGTAATCGCCAGAATGCCTTCGCCGCGGAAAACGTCGCCCTCTCCAAGCTTGAGGTCCTGTACTTCTTTCGCAAATGAGCGTTCGGCCATCAAAGTCTCCAAAAAGTGTGCGCCGAAAATAATTTTATATGTAAAATATGTCAACGGGTTTTTGCCTGTAGCTCGCCAGCGGTGCCCTTTGCATGGTCGCGAATGCAGCCGCTTCGGCATGACCACGGAAGCGACAGGCGTGTTCCGATAACCCAACGCCCAGCGCGGTTTTCAGGAAATAAAAGGGTAGCCAAATTTAATTTTATATGTAAAATACCTTGTCATAAGAGATGAATTTGTGGCGAGACCTATCGCTTTTCCGGGTTGCGATGTCCTGAATAAGTAAAGCGATATCAATGATATAGGTCGATGCCGGTCCTGGCTTGGTAAAGGAGTTGCCTGCCATGGCAGGCCTTCGTGGCAAGCTCGGCGCTCAGACGCATCTCAGATGCAAATTCTTGGCATGCAAGGGAACGGTTGAATGCTTCCAATACATGATTTTCCCAAATTCAAGGCAGCCGCCGTGCAGGCAAGCCCGGTCTATCTCGACGCCGCCGCGACGGTGGAGAAGGCTGCGGATCTGATCGCGGAGGCCGCCGGCAACGGCGCGCGCCTGATCGTGTTTCCGGAGGTGTTCGTTCCCGGCTATCCGTACTGGAACTGGATCACCGATCCGGTAACCGGCAGCGCCTGGTTCGACAAACTGGTGCGCGCATCGGTTTTCGTGCCGGGACCGGAAATCGACACGGTGCGTGCTGCGGCCCGTTCCCATGGGGTCTATGTCATCCTGGGCGTGAACGAGCGCAGCCCGGTATCGCTTGGCGCGCTCTACAACACGCTGGTGTTCATCGGTCCCGACGGGGCGATCATCGGCAAGCACCGCAAGCTGGTGCCGACCTGGGCGGAAAAGCTGACCTGGACCGGCGGCGATGGATCCAGCCTCAAGGTTTACGCCACCGAGATCGGTCCACTCGGCGGTCTCGCCTGCGGTGAAAACACCAATACGCTGGCGCGCTTTACCCTGCTTGCGCAGGGCGAGCTGGTGCATGCCGCAAGCTACATTTCGCTACCCGTCGCGCCGCCGGATTACGATATGGCGGAGGCGATCAAGCTGCGCGGTCAGTCGCACAGTTTCGAGGGCAAGGTATTCACAATCATATCCACCTCGACCATTTCGGATGAGATCATCACCGAAATGGAAAAGATCCGGCCTGACGCGCGGGCATTGCTGGAGCGCAAGTCCAGCGCGTTTTCGGGCGTCATCGGCCCGGACGGCCGCGTGATCGGGGATGGCCTGATCGACGACGAGGGGATTGTCTATGCCGAGATCGACCTCGGCAAGTGCATTCAGCCCAAGCAGATGCACGACATCATCGGCCACTATAACCGGTTCGATGTTTTCCAGCTCAATGTGAACCAGACGGTTCGAAATCCTATCGAGACGCTCCACGCATCCGCCGACGAGGCGGAACGGGGCGATACGACGCCTGAAGACTTGGAACCCATCAAGATTCAAAAATGAGGAGGTTGAAACCATGACTGACACAGCGCAAAGCGATGACATTCTGGGCCGCGCCCGCGTCAAGGACAATGCGGAGCTCGAGGCCTATTACAACGACCTGGCCAAGCTCGATACGGGCGCCCTGTGGACCGTCGCCAATTCGATCGAACCCTGGCAACCGACGCCGGCTTCGGCGCCGGTTCTCTGGAAGAATTCCGAATTGCGCGATCAGGTTCTGCGCGCGCTCGATCTGGTTCGCCCGGAAGATGCCGGTCGGCGCGTCGTCTATCTGCGCAACCCCAAGCGCACCGAAGTCAGTGCGGCCTGCGGCTGGCTGTTCTCCGGCATTCAGGTCATGCGGCCGGGCGAGCGGGCAGGGGCGCACAAGCACGCCGCCTCGGCGCTGCGCTTCATCATGGAGGGCGCCGGCGCCTACACGATCGTGGATGGTCACAAGATCAATCTCGGCGCGCGCGATTTCGTCATCACCCCGAATGGCACCTGGCACGAGCACGGCATTGCCGAGGACGGCGAAACCAGCATGTGGCAGGACGGGCTGGACATTCCGCTGACCAACGCGCTGGAGGCCAATTTCTACGCGGTTCACCCGGACGATTACCAGACCACCAACCTGCCGCTGAATGACAGCCCGCTGACCTATGGCGGTCCCGGGCTGCTGCCGCTCATGGACAAGTGGGACAAACCCTATTCGCCCCTGATGCAGTATCGCTGGGAGCCGACATACGAAGCGCTCACCAACTATGCCAAGGTCTCCGACGGCTCGCCCTACGACGGCATCATCATGCGCTATACCAACCCGATCACAGGCGGCGACCCGATGCTTACCATGGGTGCTGCGATGCAGCTTCTGCGCCCCTCCGAACACACCAAGGCGCACCGCCACACCGGCAACGCCATCTACCAGGTCGCCAAGGGCGAGGGCTATTCGGTCATCAATGGTCAGCGCTTCGACTGGAAGGAAAAGGATATCTTCTGCGTCCCTGCCTGGATGTGGCACGAACACTGCAATACATCGTCCGGCGACGATGCCTGCCTTTTCCAGTTCAACGACCTGCCGACCATAACCAAGCTGGGCTTCTATGCCGAGCAGGGCCTGAACGAAAATGACGGTCACCAGATCGTCAAAACGAACTAGATCAAGGACTGCATTATGAAATTGGTAACCTATCGCGGACACGTGTCCGCGGAGGGCCGCCTGGGCGTCGTCCAGAATGGCCTCGTGATCGACGTTGAAGGCCTCGGCGAGGCGGTCGGCGAGATTTTCGCCGGCTCGATGCTGGAGCTGATCGACCAGGGACCCGACGCCCTGGCCGCGCTCCGGTCCGCCCTGAAGGAGACCGACGGCGCCCGCCCGCCCGGAATCGCGGTGCCGCTGGAAAACGTCAGGCTGCTGGCGCCGATCCCGCGCCCGCGCAAGAACATCTTCGGCATCGGCCTCAACTACGTCGAGCATGTGGCGGAGTCCGCGAAGTCGCTGGACACGTCGAAAGATCTTCCCAAGCAGCCCGTGGTTTTCTCCAAGCCGCCGACCGCCGTCATCGCTGATGGCGAGGCGATCCAGCACAATGCTGCGATGACCCAGCAGCTCGACTGGGAAGTCGAACTGGCGGTGATCATCGGCAAGCGCGCGACCCGGATCGCCAAGGACGACGCGATGAGCCATGTCTTCGGCTATTCGGTCATCAATGACGTGTCCGCCCGCGACAACCGCCGCGCCGGTCAGTGGATCTTTTCCAAGGGTCAGGACACTTTTTGCCCGTTCGGACCGATGATCGTGACGGCAGACGATATCGCCGATCCACATAATCTCGATCTCTGGCTGAAGAAGAACGGCGAGGAAAAGCAGCGCTCCAATACAAGGCACCTGCTGTTCGATATTCCAACGCTGATCTCCGACATTTCGAGCGGCATCACGCTCGAGCCCGGTGATATCATCGCCACCGGCACGCCGTCCGGCGTCGGCGCCGGCCGCGATCCGCAGGAATGGATGTGGCCCGGCGACGTCATCGAGTGCGGCGTGGATGGCATCGGCGTTCTGCGCAACCCTGTCGTCAGGATCGGTTGAACGTCATGGAGAACCTCAACGACACCATCAAGATCGGTCAGATCGTTCCCTCATCGAACCTGACGATGGAACGCGAGATTCCGGCAATGCTGCGCGCGCGCGAAACGATATTGCCGGAGCGCTTTTCCTTCCATTCATCGCGCATGCGCATGAAGAAGGTGACGGCCGAAGAGCTGAAGGCGATGGACTGCGACAGCGACAGGTGCGCCCTGGAGCTGTCCGACGCTGCCGTGGATGTGATGGGATATGCCTGTCTTGTGGCCATCATGGCGATGGGCAAGGGCTATCACCGTGAAAGCCAGGACCGCCTGCGCAAGCTGACCGTCGAGAACGGGCATCCCGCGCCGGTGGTCAGCTCGGCGGGCGCGCTTGTCGATGCGCTGCACCTGATGGGGGCGAAGCGCATTTCGATCGTCGCGCCCTACATGAAGCCGCTCACCCAGATGGTGGCCGATTATATCGAGAATGAGGATATCGAGGTCAGCGACTATGTCGCGCTTGAGATTCCGGACAATCTCGAAGTGTCGAGACAGAACACCGACAACCTTCTCGACATCTACAAGAGGGTCAATCTGAAGAATATCGATGCGCTGGTGCTTTCCGCCTGCGTGCAGATGCCGTCTCTGGCCGCGATACAGAAGGTCGAGGACGAGTGCGGTATTCCGGTTCTTTCCGCATCGGTCGCCACAACGCACCAGATGCTCAAGAGCCTTGGCCTTGAGGCCCGGGTGCCGAACGCAGGCGCGCTGCTTTCGGGTAAATACAGCTAGAGCAATTCCAGGTGAAGTGGACACCGGTTCACCGTCCGGAATTGCGTAAAAACAAAGAGATAGAGCCTTTCCGCGTTTCCGTTAAACGCGGAAAGGCTCTAGAGAGCGTCCGGTGAGCACGCGTCACCGGACGAAAGACCAAGGCGATCAGGCGATGTCGAGAACGATGCGGCCGCGCGAAACCTTGCCCGCTTCCATCATCCGATGCGCCTCGCTCGCCTGCGCAAGGGGCAGGCGATGGGCGACCTGCGGACGAAATACGCCGTCGCGCGCCAGCTTCGCCACCGCCTCAAGCGCATATTTGCTGTCGTGGATGTGGGGTATGCTGAGCTGGACGCCATAGCGCTCGGATTGGTCCTCGAAAGGCTCGGCGCGCAGGCACACCATGTGACCGCCAGGCTTCAGAACTTCGTATGAACGGCGGTGCACATCGCCGCCGATCAGGTCAAGGACGACGTCGAAGGGCTCCTCGATCGCGGTGAAGTCCTCCCTGTCGTAGGCAATCACCTCATCGGCTCCCATGGCGGTGACATAGTTTGCGTTGGCCGCGCGGCAGGTGGTGGTCACGTGGCAACCGAGATGATGGGCGAGCTGAATGGCGAGACCTCCGATCGCCCCGGCGCCGGCATGCACCAGAATGCGCGCGCCGGCTTGCAGATCCGCGGTTTCCACAAGGCCTATCCAGGCGCAGATGCCCGCATGCATCAGCGAGGCAGCTTCCCCGAACTCCAGCGTTTCGGGCATGGCGACGATGGTGTCCCGGTTGCGCACGATCTTTTCGGCATAGGTGCCGTCTTCGGCATGTTGCGCGACAACGCACACCGCATCGCCGACGCTTGCGTAGTCCACGCCTTCCCCGAGCGCGAGCACGATGCCGGCGCCATCGCGGCCGGGTATCTTCGGCAGGCTGACGGGGAGCATGCTTTGCAGCATGCCCGCGCGCACTTTCCAGTCGGCGGGAATGACGCTCGCGGCCTTCAGGCCCACCAGCACCTCGCCGGGGCCTGGCCGGGGATCGGCGACTTCGGCCACCTTCAGCACGCTCGGATCGCCATAGGAGTCATATCTTATTGCGCGCATGGTTCACCGAGGATATGTTTTAGGAATAAAATAATATGTGTCGCACATTGTGCGGCCTGTCAACTTGGTCCGCCGGGAGAAATTGATGCGCTTTACCTACTTTCTGTCTTTCTTCGACCGCAACGAGCCCGCAAGGGAAGTGGAGCGCGCAACCCTGGACCGGGTTGGCGAGATCGTGCGCTTGACGCCGAACCTGAGGCGCGGGCTGGTGTTTCACGCCGATCAGAGCGCGGGGCAGCATTATCCCGGCGGCGACGCGCCGCCCCAACTGGCGCTGCAGCTCTATTTCGACGAAATCGCACACCTGGAGAACGCGGTCGCGCGCGAAGGCCATCTCCAGCAACTGGCCTTGCCGCAGACCCTGCCGGATCTCGCCGCCGCCGAGGCCCAGCAGCAGGCCATGATCGTGCGGCGCTTCGCGGTGCCCGAGCCGGTGCGCGGCCGGCCGGCGAGCGACCCGTTTTGCACATATCTCGTACATTATCCGGGCCCCGCCGAGGACCTGAATGCCTGGCTCGATCATTATGTGCGCGAACACCCGCCGATCATGGCGAAGTTCCCGAAAGTGCGGGAGGCGGAGGTTTGCTCGCGTATGGACTGGTTGGGCTTCCTGCCATGGCCCAGGGTCGATTACATGCAACGAAACAAGGTGGTGTTCGACAGCGCCGAGGATCTGGTGGCCGCGCTGAACTCGCCGGTGCGCGAGGAGATGCGCGCCGATTTCGTCGCGTTCCCGCCCTTCAGCGGCGGCAACGCGCATTACCCTCTGACAACGCAGGAGTTTTTGCCGTAGGGCGTTTTTTACGGTCGGTCGCCCTCTACTGGCCGGGGGCGACCGCGAGAACCCGCAGCGGGCTTCCCGAGCCATTGAGAATTTTCAGCGGCGCGGCGAAGACGATTGCGCCTCTTGGCGGCAACTGATCGAGATTGCAGAGGCATTGCAGCCCGTAGCGGCCAGCGCCGTGCAGGTAATGATGCGCCGGGTGCGGCGGGTTGAGATGGTTGGCCTGTCCCCAGTCCGTTCCGATGGTCTCAGTGCCGAAACCGAGAATGCCGCGTTCTTCCACCAGCCATTTCATCACATCGGCGTCCGGGCCGGGGGTATGCGCGCCGTCTTCCTTCAGATTGGCGTAGTCGCGGAAATCGCGCTTCGACCAGTCGGTGCGCAGCAGAACCCACTCACCCGGCTCGATCTTGCCGTGTTGCTTCTCCCACGCGATCACATGATCGCGGGTCAGCAGGAAATCCTCGTCGGCCGCGGCTTCCGCCGAGCAGTCGATCACGCAGGCGGGGGCGATCATATGCTTGACCGGCAAGGTGTCGACGGAGCCATTGGGCACGTCCTTGCCGGTGTGCCAGTGGATCGGCGCGTCGAAATGGGTGCCGGTGTGCTCGCTCAGCGAAATCTCGTTCCAGTACCAGCCGGGGCCGGCATCGTCATAGCGCGAAATGGTGCGGATGCGCACCGGCGCGGCCTGGCCGAGTTCCGGCGGCAGCACCAGAACGGGAAAGTCCGGCGACAGCGTGAAGGTGAGATCAACGAGCCGCAGGGCGCCGGAGGCGATCGCAACTGCAATTTCGGTCGGGTCGGTCAATGCCATTGTCGATGTTCCACTCAGGTGTGCCGATTGGTGAATTCGCGCTCAACGCTCTTCGGATTGTCGACGAGATTCTGCTGTATCTCCTTGGCGACATCGCCAACGAACATCTCCTCGACGCCCTCGTTGAGAGCTCTGACCACGGCGCTGGCAAGCGCCTTGGGCGCGACCTTTGGCGGCGGCAGGGTCTGGAACCATTCCGTCTCGGTTGGCCCGGTGAACAGGTTGACCACGCGCACCCCGCCGCCGCGCAGTTCGCCGCGCAGGCAATGCGAGAGCGAAAGGCAGGCTGCCTCCGCGGCGCTGTGGGTGCCGAACGCCGACCAGTTGGCAAGCGCATGAACGGAAAAGATGTTCACCCAGGCCGCGGCACTGTTGATCTGGTCCGCGCCGCGCCCCAGCATGGCCGGGCCGAAGGCCTGGGCAAGGTTCACGAAGCCCAGATAGAGTTGCTCCATTTCATCGCGGATGACGGTGGTGCGACCCCGGTCCAGAAGACCGCCCGGGCGGATGAATTCCGACGTATTGACCAGAATGTCGATCTTGCCGCCGATATCGGCCGCCAGCTCGCGAACGGAACGTTCGTCCGGGGCATCAAACGGCACGATCTGGTAAGGGGCCTTGCGCAGCCTTTCCTCGCCTTCAAACGGCTTCCACGGCTCGGCAATGCCGACATAGACGGTGGCGCCGGTTTCGGCCAGGGCGCTTGCCACGGCCTGACCGATGGCGGAGCGGCCGTTGGTCACCAGCACGCGGCGGAATTGGGGTTTCGCAACCATTTCGTACCACTGCCTGTCTTGGTCCATATTCGGGGTGGGTTCAGAGGGTATCGCAAAAAAGACGGCCTGCCCGGATTTGTCGAGCTGCAATGTCGCCCGCACGCGATCGCCATCCTGGCAGTCGCCATGTAGGTGCGCAACGGCGATCGGGCCGCAGTCGAGCTTCACCATGCCGATCCGCCAGGGCATCCGCTCGCGGAAATAGCTGTCCGAGGTTACATGGGTGGTGGTCTCGGAGACGATGACGCCGCCATCGGGGGCATCGGTCAGCGCCAGATCGACAGACAGGCAATTGGGGCAAACTTCGCGGGGAGGGTAGATATAGTTCCGGCATTCCGCGCAGCGCTGCAGCGCGAATCGCCCCTCGGCCGCAGCCTGGGTCAGCAATTGCGCCGAACGGCTACGGGCGGCGGGCGGCAGCGTCTGCTGCCGTGTCCGCGCGAGCGGGTTCTTGCGTTTCGGGGGCTTGAGCGGCTCTACCATCACCTGTCTCCCGTGAGGATGACCGCGCCGGAGGACAGGCCCCTCGCGTAGTTGATCATGCCGAAACCGGATGCGAGGCCGACCTTCGCGCCCTTGACCTGCGTCGGTCCGGCGGTGCCGAGCACTTGCCGCACGGCCTCGGTCAATCCGATATAGGCCCCGCCCGCACCCGCCTGTCCGGACGAGAGCTGGCCGCCGGTGGTGTTGTGCGGAAAGTCGCCATCGATCGTGAGGTCGTGGCTGCGAACGAACTCGGCGCCTTCGCCCTTCTTGCAGAAGCCGAGATCCTCGAACTGCATCATCACAATGAAGGGATAGTCGTCATAGGTCTGCACGAAATCCATGTCATCCGGCTTCAGGCCGGCCATGGCATAGAGATCGTCGATATCGGCAACCCAGCCGCCATGGCTCTGCACCACGTCGTCGGTGCGCACATTGTGTCGCTCGATGGTGCCGAGGATTTTCGCGCCCGCTATTCCGCTCGCAGCCGCCGTCTCCTCGCGCATGATCAGAAACGCTTCCGCGCCGGCGCAGGGCATCACGCAGTCGAACAGGTGGATCGGGTCCGAGATGGGCCGGGCATTCATATACTGCTCGAGCGTCAGAGGCTTCTTCATCAGCGCATTGGGATTGCGCAGGGCGTTCTGGCGCTGCGATACCGCGATCTGTCCGAGATCCTCGCGTTTGACGCCGAAGGTCTTCATGTAGTGGCGCGCGATCATGGCGAAGCTGGCATTGGCGCCGCCCGCGCCGTAAGGGTAGGCCGCGTCCTGGGAAAACCGCGAAAAGTTCGACAGGGTCTGGCGAAAGCTGTCGGTGTGGTTGGTGTCGCCGGCAACGCAGACGACCACGTCGCAGTCGCGCGCTTCCACCGCTCTTGCCGCGCGGCGGATGGCGCTGATGCCGCTGGCGCCGCCAAGCGGAATGTGATCCAGCCAGCGAACGGACAGGCCCAGATGCTCGGTGAGCCCGATCGCGGCATCGGAGCCGAGGGTGAAACTCGACAGGCAGAAGCCGTCGATATCGGCCTTGTCGATGCCGGAATCGTCCAGCAGTGCCCGCACTGCCCGACCGATCCACCAATGGGCGGTTCTGTTGGAAAACCGTTCATAGGGGATCGTCACGGGCGTGGTGATCACCACGTTTTCATAGGGACGTCGATTGCTTGTGGAATGCTTCATAATGCGGTTCAGACGGGGTTCAGAGCAAGAACGACATTGCTCCTGGTTGCGTTGGAGAACGGGCAACGCGTTTGCGCGTCCTCGACGATCTGTCTTACGTGCGTCCGGCCAGGTTCGGGCTGCCAAAGATTGGGCTGGGCCTTGCCGCCGGAGACATCGGAAGCGCTGCCGCCATATCCGTCAGTGGATATGCCTTTCGCCCCATAGCCAGGTTTGTCCGTCATCTTCCCGATCTCCGTATCGACGACGCCCCGCCGGAATATGCGCGGCATGACAGTCTCAGCTTATAGAGCGCTTCCGGTGAAAGTGGACACCGGTTTTCCGTCCGGAAAGCGCGAGCAACAAAAAATAGCGCATTTCCGGCGATCCGGTTTTCACCGGAAATGCTCAGGATGCCGATCCTGGATCGAACCAACTCCACCCGTATTTATTTTATGTATAAAGAAATTTAGTCGTCCGCAACGGTAATTTGCGGAC
Source organism: Martelella sp. FOR1707 (assembly GCF_053484265.1). Taxonomy (NCBI): domain Bacteria; kingdom Pseudomonadati; phylum Pseudomonadota; class Alphaproteobacteria; order Hyphomicrobiales; family Aurantimonadaceae; genus Martelella; species Martelella sp. FOR1707. The sequence continues at coordinate 115,050 of NZ_JBAKFP010000002.1, forward strand.
GGCGCGATTTTCGTTCGCCGAATCCAACGGTATCTCCGCCCGCTGGAACGTTCCCCGCGAAGCGGTCGGGCGGCAAAGGGGTGGCAACGCGGCATGTTCGGTTTGACGTCGGCATGAGAGTATTATACATCTAAAATAATTGCAGCTTCGCTTGAAATTTCCGGGATCCGACCATGCCAAAAACTCATGAAAATGCCGTCCAGTCGCAGGATAGCGCGTATGACCGGGCCTTGGCCGCGTTCCCGCCGTCAGATCGAATTCTCTCGACCATATTGCTGCGTCAGGCTGAAAAATACGGCGACAGGATATTGTTCACCTTTGGTGACACGCGCTGGACCTTTGCCGAGACCCCGGTCGTTGCCGCCGGCTGGGCGCAGCGCCTTGCCGAGGCGGGCATCGTCGCCGGAGAACGGGTTGCGATCCACTGCAACAATCGTCCCGAATTCATGCAGATCTATCTCGGCTGCGCGTGGCTCGGCGCCATTGCCACCCCGATCAATACGGCGTTCCGAGGCGCGCAGCTCGAAGGCGTCATGAACAATTCCACCGCCAGGATTCTTGTGATCGAGGAGGATAATCTCGACGTTCTGGACGGGCTGGAGAAGGGGACGGCGGTCCCGCCACAGATATGGACGATCCGCAAGGACGGCATTCACGGGCCCGATGACGCGTTGATCACCGCGCCCGAAACCGTGGCGGACATGACGCCGCCGCCGGTGAAGGTCAGCGACACCGCCGTAATCCTTTATACCTCCGGCACGACCGGCCCATCCAAGGGCGTGTGCTGCCCGCAGGCCCAGATGTTCTGGTGGGGCGTCTATTCCGCCGAGGCGCTCGGCGTGCGCGAAGGCGATGTGCTGATGACCATGCTGCCGGTCTTCCACACCAATGCGCTGAACTGTTTCTACCAGGCGCTGATCAATGGCTGCGAATATGTGCTCGAGCCGAAGTTCACCGCGTCCGGTTTCTGGCGGATCTGCAAGGAGCGCAAGGCCACCGTCACCTATCTGCTTGGCGCCATGGCGGCCATTCTGATGGCCCAGCCCGAGCGCCCCGAAGAGAAAAGCCACAGCATTCGCGTGGCGCTTGGCGGCGGCGTTCCCGGTCCGCTGCACGCGCCCTTCCGCGAACGCTTCAATGTGCCGCTGGTGGACGGCTATGCCTCCACCGAGACCAATTTCGTGTTCTGGAGCCGCATTCCTTCCGATCGCCCCGGCGGCATGGGCTATCTGAGCAGCGGCGCCGAGGCCATCATCGTGGATGAATTCGACAGCGAGGTGCCGGATGGCGAGGCCGGCGAACTGCTGCTGCGGCCGACCCAGCCCTATTCGTTCGCCACCGGCTATTTCGGCATGCCCGACAAGACCGTCGAGGCGTGGCGGAATTTCTGGTTCCACTCGGGCGACCGGGTGTTGCGAGAGCCGGATGGCAGCTTCAAGTTCATCGACCGGATGAAGGACGCCATCCGTCGTCGCGGAGAAAACATTTCTTCCTGGGAAGTCGAGCAGGAACTGCACAAGCATCCCGCGGTCGACACCTGCGCGGTGTTTCCGCTGCCGTCGGAACTCGGAGAGGACGAGGTCGCCGTCGCGGTCAAGATCAAGGCGGGCAAGGAACTGGCGCCGGAAGAACTGGTTGCTTATGCGCAGACGCGGCTCGCGAAATTCGCGGTGCCGCGCTTCATCCGCTTCGTCGACGAGATGCCGCATACCGAAAACGGCAAGATCAAGAAAACCGTCTTCCGCGACCAGGGGCTTGTGGAGGGCATCTGGGATCGCGAGAAGGCCGACAAGGTCTGATACTCTCAACCCGCCGGACCTGCGCCGGCGGGGCGCGCCATGGTTTCAGGCGTCACGGGCGAGGGTGCGCGTCAGATACATGCCGAAGGTTACCACGCTTACCAGCACATAGGACCAGACGATCGAGGCCGGCCCGAAGCTTGCGGCCGGCACGAGCACGAGAACGCCTAGACCCGACAGAGCGAATTGCAGGAAGCCCAGCATGCCGGCGGCGCTGCCGAACGAGGTGTCAAGCGCGCTGGTGGCGCTGGCAGTCGCGCTTGGCACCACCAGCCCGTGACCGAAGGTCAAAGTGCCGATAAGCAGGAACATCCAGAACACCGAGAGCGATCCGGACAGATAGATCACGGCGAGTGGCAGCGATAGTGCACAGGCGATCGCTGTGCCGAGCCCCATCATTTTGTTGACGCCCCACCGCTCGGCAAGCCGGCCGGAGGTAAGATTTCCCAGCATGAAGCCAACCGCCGGGATGGCAAAGAGCGCGCCATAGGAGTTGGGGCTCAGGCGGTAATGCTGTTCGAGCACGAAGGGCGCAGCTGCAAAGAAGGTTTGCGCCAGAAAGCTCGGCAGGATGACCTGCCAGGTGAAATAGCGGAACGCTTTCGATTGCAGCAAACGGCCATAGATCTCGACTGTCGAACGGGGCCGCGGCGGCCGCCTTGAGACAACGTTGGGCACCATGGCGCTTACCGTCACCACGAGCAGTATCGATATGGCCGACAGCAGCGCGAAGTTTCCGCGCCAGCCGATGCTCGACTGAATGTATCCGCCCGCCACCGGCGCAAGCATCGGGATCACCATGATGCCCACCGTCATGTAACCGAGCATGGCGGCGGCGCGCTCCGTCGGGTAGAGCTCGCGCATGAGCGCCCGCGAGGTCACCATGCCCGACGACGCTCCGACCGCCTGGAGTATCCGTCCCGCAACCAGCCATGCGAAGTTCGGCGTCACCATGCAGATCAGGCTTCCCAGAGCGAACAGGATCATGCCCACGATCAGAGGAGGCCGGTGGCCGAAACGGTCGGAAAATGCGCCGAACACCAGTTGCGGCACGGCGAGGCCGAACAGGAACATCGATTGCGCGACGGCAATAAGAAACGAGGACACGCCCAGCGCCGTCTCGATGGCCGGCAGCGAGGGGGTAACGAGCGTCATGCTTGCGGGGCCGAGGCCAGCCGACAGACCGAGGGTGGCGATGATGATCAGAGGATTTGGATTGTTCGTCTGCGCCAATGGCGTGCCTCCCCCGGAAAACAAGCGTCACACGGCGAGGACAGCAAGGGTTCAAACGCCGAGATAATATTATATATATAAAATAAATTATGGGAAGACGCCCGTTTCGCCCCGGGAGAGGGGCTCTTCTTCGCTGGCGAATGGACCGACGCGCTCAGCCGTCGAGTACGGGTGAGCGGACCAATCCCATATTCCTGAGTGCGGCCGCAAAGTCGCCCAGGCGTTTTTCCCTGTAGGCCTCGGGATCGATGTCCTTGAAATTGTAGAAGCCCTCGCCGGATTTGAGGCCGATACGGCCGGCCTCCATATTCTCGGCAATGATGGGAGGCGCGGCATAGCGCTCGTTACCGAGCGCGCCGACGAGATAGCGCGAGGCATAGTGCAGGATGTCGCCGCCGCCCCAATCGATGAACTCCAGCAATCCCAGGATCGCGAAGCGAAAGCCGAAACCGTGGATGATCGCCTTGTCGATATCCTCCGCGCTCGCCACACCCTCGCCGACCATGCGGGCAGCCTCGTTCATCGCCAATGTCTGGATTCGCGGCACGATATAGCCGGGGCGCGCCGCGCAAACCACCGGCACCTTGCCCACACTCTCAAGCAGGGCGATCAGCTTTTTGGTGGTCGCGTCATCGGTATTGGCACCCGGCGAGACCTCCACCAGAGGCACGAGGAAGGCCGGATTGAGCCAGTGCGCGTTCAAAAAGCGCTTCGGATGGACGACCGAACCCGACAGGTCGTCGACAAGAATGGTCGACGTGGTGGATGCGATGATGACCTCCCGCCCGGCCATGGCGGAGATCTCGGCGAACGCCTCGCGCTTGAGATCGAGGATTTCCGGAAGTCCTTCGAAAACGACGCTGGAATCGTCAAGGGCGACTTGCGCATCGCCCTTGGAAACCACCCGCACGCGGTCGACGATCATGTCGATATGCTGGTCCTGCATCAGGCCGATCCGGGCCAGCTTCGCCAGCGTCGAGGCGATCTCGTCGCGAACCTCCGCGACGAGACGGTCGAAGCCGTCCGCGTCGCGGTCCTTGAAGTCGATGATGTCGACAGGGTGGCCGGCATAGGCGAACACGACGGCGATGCCGCGCCCCATACGGCCCGCGCCGAGGCAGGCGATCTTCTCTCTCATCTGAAGCCCTCGACCAGCAGGTTGCGCAGTTCGTCCCGATCAAGATGGTCGAGGCCCAGCGCCGAACGGCTGCGTCCGGTCTTCATGAAATCCTCGCCGACGATCGCGCCGCCGATGGCCATGAACCCATTGACGAGCGGCGTCGCCACCCCGGCCAGCGCGCCGAACGAGGACAGCAGCGACAGGCCCATGCGCGTATCCTCGAGCATATAGCGATGCGCGGTCAGATCCAGGCTCTCGTTCCAGTCGCGGGTTTCGCTGATGGTGTCATGGTCTTCGCGGCCGTACATCCACAATTCGCCGGTCTTGTTGTAGTGGTTGGCGAGGGGGAAGTGCGGCGCGCCATAGCCGAAGGCCTCCCGCACGGCGATGCGCTCCCTGTCCAGCGCGTCGGTGACCCGGCGAACCGCCGGCTGGGTGCCTTCGGTATGGATGTCCCAGGTGTCGAAATGCTCGATCGCCGCCGCGTTCATGACAATCAGGGGCGGGTGGATGATCGGGCCGGCATTCATCAGGGCCGCGGAAAGCGCATCGCCGCAATCCTCGATCACGCCCGGGAAAGCGCGCCCGATCACCGCCAGCGCATGGGCAGACTTGGCTTGCGGGAATACGCCTGTGGGCAGCCGCACGCCGCGACCCGACAAACGAACCTCATAGGCGCTTTTCTTGCGCGCAAGCCATGGCAGCGTGCCGGTCTCGGCAAAGGCGACGTCCGCCGATCCGCCGGCGTCCTTGACCGCCTTGGCGAAAACATAGCTGCCGAAGGTGCCCGGCGGCAGAAAAACCACCTGACCGTCTTCCAGATGCGGCGCGGCCAATCGCGCGATCGAGTCTTGCGCAAACGCCGGCAAAGGGCAGAGGATGAGTTCGGCGCCCGCCAGCGCCTCGGCGATGGAGCTTGTGATGGTATGCAGCGTCGCAACGGCCTCCTTGCGGCCCTCGATCAGCTTGATCGTGCCGCCCACCGCGCGGTGAGCGGACGCCTGCTCCTCATTCCGCCGCCACAGGCGGACCTCGTGACCGGCGAGCGTGAGGTCTGCCGCGGCGGCAAACGACCCGTTTCCTCCACCCAGGACGGTGATGATCATCTTCGTTTCACTCCTTATTGGTATGCGGCAGGAAGCCGGCCGAGGCGGCACGGTTACATGTGGGACGGCAGGAACAGGACCAGCGCCGGGAAAAGCAAAAGAAGCGCGACCCGCAGGATGTCGATAACCAGAAACGGCACCAGACCTTTAAAGATCGTGGCGAGCGAAACGTCACGGACGACGGAGCGCAGCACGAAGGCGTTCAATCCGACCGGTGGCGTGATGTAGCTGATTTCCGAGACGACCACGACAAAGATCCCGAACCAGATCAGGTCGAAGCCCTGCGCTGCGACGATCGGCACAAAGATCGGGATCGTGAGGGTGATCACCGAAAGCGCCTCGAGCATACAGCCAAGCACGATATAGATGAGCACGATCAGGATCATGGTCACGTAAGGGTTATCGCCGAAGGCGCCGAGCAGCGACTGCATGTCCGACGTCATGCCGGAGAGGTTGACGTAATTGGCGAAAGTCAGCGCGCCGAACAGAATGAAGAACATCATCGCCGTGGTCTTGGCGGTGTCGAACAGCGTGTCGAGGGTTTCCCGCCACTTGAACCGGCGCTTGGCGATCAGCAGCAGCAGCGCGCCTCCCGCGCCCATGCCGGCGCTCTCGGTCGGGGTGAAGACGCCGAAATAGATGCCGCCCATGATGAAGGTGAAGATCAGCAGCGCGCCGGAAACGCCGCGCAAGGCATAGATGCGCTGCATCAGCGGCAGCTTGGGCTCCTCGGGCAGGTTTACGCCGCGCCGACGCACCGAATAGACGACCGCGATCGCGTATCCGAGGATGCCGATGATGCCGGGCGCGATGCCCGCGATGAACAGCTTGCCGATATCCTGCTGCGTCATGATGCCGTAGATGACCAGGATGACCGAGGGCGGGATCAGGATCCCTAGAGTGCCGCCTGCCGCGATCGAGGCGGTGGAGAGGGTATCGGGATAGCCGAACTGGCGCATTGATGGCATGGCGATCTTCGACATGGTCGCTGCGGTCGCAAGAGACGATCCGCAGACCGAGGAAAAGCCGCCGCAGGCCACGACCGTCGCCAGCGCCAGTCCGCCGCGGCGATGACGCAGCCACGCATAGGCGGCCTCGTACATCTCCTTCGCGACGCCGGACTGCACGACGAAATTGCCCATCATCAGGAACAGCGGCAGGATCGACAGCGAGTAGGCGTGGCTGTTGTCAAAGAATGTCTGTCCGAGCAGGGAAAAAGAGGCCTGCCAGCCGATGATCGAGGCTGTTCCCACGGTGCCGACAAGCGTAAGGGCGAACGAGATCGGGACGCCTGCCCCGAGCATGATAAAGAGCAGGGCGATGCCGACTTCCCAGCTACTCATATGGTCTTATCCTGGTCTTGAACGTGTTTTGGAGGGCGGAGCGGGGCAAAGCCAACCAGCAGGGTTATGAGCAGAGCGATCCCGGTGAGGACCGAGGTGAGGTAGGCAACCGGGGCGACGGGAATGTCCAGACTGTCGGTCACCGCGCCGTAACCGGCCAGATTGTCGCCCACGAGCCACAGCCGCCAGCACACCACGCCCAGAACCCCCGCGGAGATAATGGCGATCAGCGCCCGCCGAAACGGCTCGACGGACCGCGGCGTTCTGGCCGAGATGAAGTCCACGGTGATGTGTTCGTCGTCAAGGCTCGCTGCCGGCAGCCCCACAAAGATGATGGCTGCCAGCAGCAATTCGGTCATTTCGGTTGCGCCGATAAGGGGGCGGTTCATCAGGTAGCGTCCGACGACATCCACGATGGTGAGCATCATCATGGAGATCAGCATCACGCCGCATAAGATCTTGAGACCCAGAACGGCGGTCTTCATTGGTTTGGAACGCATGCCCGTGACCCTCCCCCGTCAAGCGTTTGTCTATTCGGCCGATACCTTGGCCACTTCGGCCTTCATCATCTCATAAGCGGCCTGGCCGTCGACCCCCGTGGAGGAGACTTCCTCGATGCCCTTTTCGATGACCGGCTGGAGCTTCTCCTTGAGCGCTGCCATATCCGCGTCGGAAATCTCCTGGATTTCAACGGTGCCGGCCATGGCCTCGCGGGCTTCGCCGTCGATCCGGTCCCACATCTGGCCGGCCCTGCGCGCCAGCGCCTCGCCGCTGATCTTGTCGATGGCGGCCTGATCTTCTTCGGAGAGGCTTTCCCAGGTGTTCTTGCCCATGATCATGAAGAAGGAGGTGTTATAGAGACCGCCGGGCACCATCAGTCCCTTCGACAGCAGGCCGTCGAGATTGAAGTATTTAACGGATTCGAGAGGGAAGAGAATGCCGTCCGCAACGCCCTGCGACAAAAGTTCGTAGGCCTTGGACGACGGACCCTCGACCGGGACGGCGCCGAGCGTGGTGGCGACTTCATGCGCAACGCCGCCGCCGACGCGCATCTTCTGGCCATCGATCTGCCCGATGCTGTCGATGTCGGGATTCTTGAAGAAGGCCGCGCCCGGGCCGTGTGTAAAGACGCTCAGCACGTGCACGTCATCGTATTCGCCGGCATCTTTCAGCATGGCGTCCCAGGTGCGCCAGTAGGCGACCGAGGTCGCTTCGGCGGTGTCGCCGAGGAACGGCAGTTCGCCGATAACCATCGTCTTGAACCGGCCCGGTGTATAGGCCTGGTTGCCCTGCGCCAGATCGACGACGCCATTCTTGACGAGGTCGTAATGCGCCGGAGGCGCGCCCAGCGGAGCGGGGAGTATTTCGACTTTCACCCGGTTCTCGGTGACCTTCTCGATGTCCTCGGCGTAGGGGACAAGGACATCCGCCACCAGCGGGTGGGCAGGCGGCAGCCAGATCGAGAACCGCATCGTGGTCTCGGCCCATACCGCGTTGGAGGCCTGCATCAAGAACAGAGCGGATGCAGCCGCGAGCTTTCCGATATACTTCATCTGTGACGTCTCCTTTTCAGTCGTTTACATATAAAATTTTGTAACGTTCTTCTGTTCAAGGGGAGGCGTTGAACTGTTCTCGCTGCAGATTTTTGGTGCTTAGTTGTCGGCGTGTATCGGCGCGAGCGTTCGCTGAACGTCACGCAAAAGGCGTAGCGAGCACGACATCGGATGACCCGGTCTCCCTCCGGGCATTGCTCCGTATACCATCAGTCCCCTCTCGTGATCGGGCACGTTGGCCTCGATCAATCTTCTTATTTAGGAGAAAATTCACATGAAAATGGTAATTTGTCAATGCGCATGATCCGCCATCGGTCGCGCTTTGTCAGCGCATCTGCTTGCTGGGCGTGCGATCGGGCCCCAAATCGCTTCGGCTGGCATTCAAGGCCCGTGTTCAAGGCCTCGGCTCAAGGCCTTGGTTCAAGGATTGAGATTGGAGAATATCTTCCGGGTAATCACATTGACAGCGTGGAGGTCGTCAGTCCCGATATCGTGACAGGCCTGAATGGCGATCGCGCGGGCCTTCTGGAAAACCACCGCCATCTTCTCCCGTCCAAGCTCGGTCAGGAACACGTCCGTGGAACGGGCGTCCTCGGTCGACGGCCTTGTCTCGACAAGGCCCTCCGCCGTCATGCGTTGAACCAGCTTGGCGATGGTGGAAATCCGGATCATCGTCTCTGTCGAGAGCTTGGTGACGGTGGCGGGCTCGCGTTTCTCGAGAATGGTCAGGATACGCCAGCGGGCCACATCCATGCCCACCGGCTTGAGAGCCGCATCGAGGCGCTGATGATAAAGGGAGAGGACCCGGGCAAGATTGTAGAAGGGAGACGTCTGATAATCGAAATCGTCTTTCGTCGGGTCGAGGCTGACCTTGGGCTCGGTCGTCTTGCTCATTTGAACTGACTTCTCCATCCTCAGCGTCCCGTGGTGTCGTCGACCGTGTCTTTCCGATCGGCGCGAGCGCTGCTTGAATACGTCTTAAACATCATATGGAGGGCCGCGAGCAAGGCGCTTTTTGCGGCGACCGCCGCTGCAAGCCCGCTATGTAAGGCCAAATTCGTTTGAATATTCCATCAAATATGCTACTTCCTTGATGCCTGTCAACAAATGAGCGGCTGAGGCGGCCCGCGTGAAAAGACCAGAATAACAGGTCTGGTCTCGGGCCGGGATGACCGCCGGCAAACGGTTTCGAGGGAGAATAGTATGGCGGATCCAGAACGAGCATCATTCACGGCTATGGCGGAAAAGGAGCCGGACGCGCTGCATCGGCAGTTGCAGGCCTGGTTCAGGGCGGAAGGGACCGAGGACGCCGAGGCAGTCCTCCAGTGCTTCGAACCCGGCTACCAGATGGTCGGCGCAGCAGGCAATGTCGTGAGCATTGAGGCGATGCATGTCGGCTTCCCCAAGCAGCGCGGCAGCCGACCGACGCTGATCATGGAAATCAGCGACGTAGAAATCCGTCATATCGAGGGCAAGACTGCACTTGTCCGCTACAAGGAGCGCCAGATTCAGGACACCGGGGCCAATGATCGCTGGGCGGCGGCGGTGCTGGTGGACCGGGGCGAGGGGAAGCGACCGGGCTGGTTGTTTCTTCAGGAGACCTTTTGCCCGTAGGCGATCAATCCTGACCGGCACGAGCCGTTTTTTAGGCTTGGCTTCGTGTCAAGAGTTACCCGATTTGTGCTTTTTGTAAATCCTGACATATCGAAACGACGATCGCCGTCTGATGGAGCTTCGTTGTCTCTCATGGCTCGGAAACTCCGTATTATGAAGCCCGAAGTTGCCAAGCGAGCCCACGAACGCGCATTCGTGGGCCCGCTCAAGAAAGTCAGCAGTCGATCTTCGCTTCAGCATCGAGGACATAAGGTTCCGCAGCACCCCACTCTCTGGTGAAGTCATCGGCCGGGATAAGCTCTTTTTTATCCGCGCTCAGCGTAAACACGAACTGACCATTAGCGTTCATTTTCACCAGATCGCCTTCTACGGTATAGGTCCTGTTGACCATGAAACCGTCGCTTCCGGCCGCCCCCTCTCCATTGCCGCAAAAGCCGAAGCTGGAAACAAGTTCCGCATCCGCATTGGTGTAGACGCCTCTCACGTCGCCGAGATCCAACGCAAAAGCGGACGAGGTCGCCATTCCCGAAACGGTCAAACAAATCGCCAGCGACTTGAAACCAGAGATTTTCATCGGGCAATCATCCTTTCTGAATCAGTTATTTACGGCCGCCATAGACCATAAATGTACCAGCGTCGCAATTAATCATTTGATTAATTCCACGGCAGCAAAACGGCTCCTCTTGCAGGACATCAGAGCCTGAACTCGCTCCGTGGTTTCAAACACGCAAAAGTTCAGGCCGAGCGATCGAAACGGTCAAAGCCTCTCCAACCTGTTCAACCTATGTGGCGTTTTACATTTCGAAGCGGTGGTTCTGCTTTTTGTCAAAAAATATTAGACATTTCGAGTGAATATTCTCATAGTAGACAAAATTGCGGAGGAGCGTAGAGATGACGGTTTCGCAGGACGACTTCCGAACGGGCATGCGGCAATTGGCTGCCGCGGTGAATGTGATCACGGCCGGCGCCCCAGGCGCGCGCGCAGGCATGACGGCAACCGCGGTGATGTCGCTGACCGCTGAGCCGCCGCAACTGGGCGTCGCGGTCAATCGCTCCAATGCCTCCCACGCGGCGATCACCGCCGGCAACGGCTTCGTGGTCAATGTCCTGCGGCGCGACCAGCACGAGATCGCCAGCGTCTTTGCCGGCGGCAAAGGGGCAAAGGGCGAAGAGCGGTTTGCATATGGCAATTGGCGCACCTCGGGGCGCGGCGCGCCGGTACTGTCCGACAGCGCCGCGAGCTTTGAATGCAGCCTGGCGCAGACGATCGAGTTTTCCACGCACACGCTGTTCGTGGGGCTTGTCGAAGCGGTGTCGGTGCTACCGGACGAACAGCCGCTGCTCTTCATGAACGGCACCTGGGCGAGCCTCGTCCGCGCCAAGAGCGAGCAGATCGCGGCTTATGAAGCGGTCGTCGGCGAGGTCGACCGGGCGCTCGACAGGACCATGAAGGCATCGGATTCCCCCACAGACCAACTCGGGGATTTCGCGCGGGTCTTTATCGACCTGAACGCCCCCAAGGTGGATCTGCTGCGTGAGTTCTATTCCCACGAGAATTTTGCAGCCGCCGACGAACTGCAAGGAGTGAACGAGCGCAAGCGGAATGTCGAAGACAAGCTGCGCGCACTGTTGAAGCGCGGAAAGGAAAGCGGCGAGTTCGATGTCGATGATCCGGACATGGCCGCCAACGCCATCATCGGCATGCTCAATTCCATCCATCGCTGGCCGCGGCGCGCGCATCAGCGCGACGCGGAACTGCTGAGCCGCGGAATTCTCAAATTCGTAAGCGCGAACGGGAAGCCAGATAGCCGAAATCCTGACGCCTGAAGCGCGAAAAGACAGACAGGTGGCGCAATTTCGGTTTTCGCCGGAAATGCCCCGGAAAAAGGGAGACGATCATGAGCGACCAAGTCCTTGAAGCGGTCGAGCAAAAAAGCGAACTGGAAAGCCTCAAGCAGGAGATTCGGTCGCGTCGGCAAGAATTCGAAACGCTGCGGCATGTTCCCGGCGATATCGTGAAGAAGCTGAAGAAGATTGGCGTCTATCGCGCCTTCGTGCCCAGGTCTCTCGGCGGCGATGAATTGACGCCCGCCCAGTTCCTGCACCTCATCGAGGAACTGTCGCGCGCCGATGCGTCGACGGGCTGGGTCGCCAGCTTCGGCGTCAGTTCCACCTACCTTGCCGCGCTGCCCAGGGACACGTTCGAGCACATTTACGGCCAGAACCCGGACCTGACCTTTGCCGGATCGATCTTTCCCCCGCAAAAGGTCAAGAAGACCGACAAGGGCTTTCTGGTCAGCGGCCGGTGGCCCTACGCCTCGGGCTGCATGGGGGCCGATCTGATCGGCGGCGGCATCATCGATGATACCAATGAAAGCCCCTTGCCGCGCATGGCGGTCATGCCGGCCGACAAGGTGCAGATCGAGGAGGTCTGGGATACGGTGGGGTTATGTGCGACCGGCAGTCACGACGTCGTCGCGAAGGATGTTCTGGTATCGGCAGACTGGACCTTCATCCGGGGTTCGAAGGCAGAGCGGAGCGAGCCGATCTTCCAATACCCGGCTATGGCGCTTGCGGCGCAGGTTCTTGCTGTGGTCGGGCTTGGCGCGGCGCGCGAGGCCCTCGACTTCCTGCGCGAAAGCGCGGGGCGAAAATCGATCACCGGCGGTCCCGCGGCCGGTGCCAAACCATATATGCAGCAGGAACTCGCCAAGGCGGAAGCCGCGCTAGCGGGTGCGCGCGCGTTCTTCTACGATGTCACCGACAAGGCCTGGGAGCAGATTCTTGCGGGGGATGCGGTTTCGCCTGATGTGCATCTCAATCTTCGCCTCGCTTCCACCGAGGCGGCACGGGCCGGGGCGGATGTTTCAAGGCGGGCTTTCGAGCTCGGGGGCACCCCCGCCATCATTCGCGGGCACACGCTGAACCGGTGCATGATGGACGCCGCCGCTGTCGGCCAGCATGCCTTCATGGGCATGGGAACCTGGACGGCGGCCGGCGCGGTCATGCTCGATCAGCCGGGCTTGCCCGGCTATCCGTGAGGCCGCAGGTTCGAAACGCGACGATGTCACCTGTCGAAGTAGCATGAGACAACCGGAAAGGAAGACTGATATGCACGCATTCTCCCGCGCTCGCGATTTGCGGGCTGCCGCTTACATTGAGGGCGCATCGTGATGGCGGCGCCTGAGGTTGACGGAATGCAGACCGCCGTGGTCACCGGCGGCGGCAACGGGCTCGGCGCGGACATCAGCCGCGCCTTGCACGAAGCGGGTTTTCGCGTCGTCGTGTCGGATGTCGACATGACGGCCGCCGAAGACCTGGCGGCCCGGCTCGACGGAACCGGCCGGACGGCGGTGGCGGCTAAAATTGATGTCTCGCAACCGGGCGATTTCCAGTCCGCGCTCGATATGATCGTCGATCGCTGGGGCAAGGCCCATGTTCTGGTCAACAACGCTGCCCGCACAGAGGTCAAGCCGCTGCTCGACATCGATCCCGCGGACTTCAACAGCATCCTTGCGACAAATGCCGGCGGCTGTTTTGCCGGCAGCCAGATATTCGGTTGCCACTTCAAGCAGAACGGCTACGGGCGGATTATCAATCTCGCTTCGATCGCCGGACAGAATGGCGGCACGGCGACCGGCGCACATTATGCCGCCTCCAAGGGCGCTATCCTGACGTTGACGAAGGTGTTCGCGCGCGATCTCGCCGCTTTCGGGGTGACGACCAACGCCATCGCGCCCGGCCCGCACGACACACCGATGGTGCGTTCGGTGCTGACAGACGACAAGCTTCCCGCCGCCCTGGCCGGTATCCCGGTCGGGCATCTGGGGGATCCGAAATTCGTCGCCAAACTGATCGCTCTGATGGCGGGCCCGGAATCCGGCTTCGTGAACGGAGCCTGCTTCGACGTCAACGGCGGCATTTATATGCGCTAGGCACAGCACCCGGGGTCGCGATCGACTCCGGGTGCCTCTTGCAGGCTACTGGTAGTGGTGAACCACGGCCTTCAGCCTGGTATGTCCCAGAACCGACTCCTTGCCGAGATCGAAGCCCTGGCCGGAATTCTTCCAGCCGCCGAAAGGCAGGGCCATATCCAGCGCGTTATGGACATTCACCCAGACCGACCCGGCCTGAAGGCCCCGGGTCATGGCCCGGACGCGGTCAAGGTCCTGCGACCAGATGCTGGCGCCTAACCCGTATTCGGTGTCGTTTGCGAGGCGCAGCGCCTCCTCGTCCGTCTCGAAGGACGCCGCCACCAGAACCGGACCGAAAATTTCCTCGCGCACCGGGGTCATGTCGGCGGTCACATCCGCCAGAACCGTCGGCTCGATATAGGCGCCGCCATGAACGGGCACGCCGCCGCCTGTGACGACACGCGCGCCCTGGCTGCGCCCGGCCTCGATATAGCCGAGCACCCGTTCGCGTTGCCTGTGGTTGGCGAGCGGCCCCATCTGCGTTTCCGGAAGCAGCGGCGAGCCGAGCTGAATGTCCCTTGCGATTTTCGCAACGCCTTCGAGAACCGCCTCATAATGGCGCTTATGGACATAGAGGCGGGACCCGGCGCAGCAATTCTGCCCGTGATTGCCGAATATGCCCCAGGCGGCGGCCGGAATGGCGCGATCGAGATTGGCGTCCTCCATGATAATGAACGGGGACTTGCCGCCCAGCTCCATGCTCAAGCTTTTGAAGGAACCGGCGGTCGCCTGCGCGATCAGCCGCCCGGTCTCGGTGGAGCCGGTAAAGGTGATCTTGTCGACATCGGGATGCCGGACGAGGGCCGAGCCCAGTTCAGGGGCGCTGCCGGTGATGATGTTCAACACGCCTTCGGGAACGCCGGCTTCAAGGGCGATCTCGGCGAACCGCAACGCGGTCAGCGGGGTCTGCGGCGCGGGCTTGAGCACCATTGTGCAGCCCGCTGCCAGCGCAGGCGCGATCTTCCAGACGGCGATGCCCAGAGCGACGTTCCACGGAACAATCGCGGCGACAACGCCGATGGGCTCGCGCAGCGTGAAGCCATCGAAATCGCCGTCGGGAATGTAGGGCATCGACAGCGGCATCGTGCTGCCTTGTATTTTCGTCGCCCAGCCGGCCATGTAGGTGAGGAAATGGTTCGAGTAGTCGACATCGATGCCGCGCGTATTGGCCAGCAGCCGTCCCGATTCCACGGCGCCGATCTCCGATATCTCCTCACCATTCTGCTGAAGCAGCGCCGCCATGCGCAACAGGCAGTTCTGGCGCTCATTGGGGCGCATGCGGCCCCACGGGCCCTTGAGGGCGCGCCGCGCCGCGGCGACGGCGGCATCGACATCCGCCACGCTCGCCTCGGTCGCGGTCGCAACCGGCTTGCCGCTCGTCGGGTCGATGATCTCGTATCGCGAACCGCCGGCGCTCGACTTGCCGTCGATGTGCAGTCCGTGATCGCGATCGAGGAAGGCGCGCGCGGCGGCGCCCAGTCTGCCGAGGTCGTTGTCGAGCTTGTTCATTGCTGTCTCCATGCTGTGTAGGGCTGGGAAATTCTGTTGCTAGGCGATGTCTATCTCGTGGGGCGGCTTGCCGATCGCTGCGGCCACCAGGGTGCGCGTATAATCGTGCCGGGGATTGCCGAAGACCTCATTGACCGGCCCCTGCTCGACGATCTCGCCCTTGTACATGACGAGCGCCCTGTCGCAGAGGTGGCGGACCACCGACAGATCGTGGGAGATGAGCAACAGCGAAAACGGCGTCTTCTTGCGCAGTTCGCGCAGCAACTCCAGAATCTGCGCCTGCACCGAAACATCGAGACCGGACACGATCTCGTCGGCCACCAGCAGGCGCGGGTTCGAACAGAGCGCGCGCGCAATGTTGACGCGCTGCTTTTGGCCGCCGGAAAGCTGCTTTGGGAAACGCGATATCATGTCCGGCGTCAGCTTCACATATTCCAGCAATTGGCGCGCCAGCGCGTCCCGGCTTTCCGCCGATGGCGGAAGCCCCTTGGCCTCCACGGGTTGGGTCGTCAGGCTCCCGACGGTCCGGCGCGGGTTGAGGGCCGATTCCGGATCCTGGAACACCAGTTGCACCTGATCGAGAATTCTGCGCCGGTTCGCGCTGGAATGGTCGGCGCCGTCAAGCTCGGCAACCCTCAATTCTCCTTCACTGACATCTTCGAGACCGACGATGAGCTTCGTGAGCGTGGATTTCCCAGAGCCGCTTTCCCCGACCACGCCGACGAACTCGCCCTCGCGTACCTCGAAATTGAGGCCCTTGAGCGCTTCGATGTGGCGCTCCCTGCCAAACATGTCCCGCAACACATAGTTCTTGCGAAGATTGGAGGCCTTGAGAACGATCTTTTGCGAGGAGAAATCCTGCGGTGCGTCCATCGCCGCTGGTGGCGTTTCGATCGTTGCTGTGAGATCCGATCGGAAACAGGCGCTCCGGTGGCCGGCAATCTTGGTTTCCAGCGGCGGACGTTGCTGGTTGCAGTGCTCGACGGCAAGCGGACATCGGGGCGCGAATTCGCAGCCGGGGAGCTCGTTGCGCTCGGCGATAGTGGCCATCGCCTTCGGCAGAATAAGCAGGGTCCGGTTCGCGGCCTCCATGCTGGGGCTCGCGAGGTTCAGGCACCGCGAGTAGGGATGTCTGGGGTCGTTGAGGATGCTTTCGGCCGGCCCGTCCTCCACGATGCGGCCGGCGTAGAGAACGCTCACGTCGTCGCACACATCGGCGGCGAGCCTCAGATCATGCGTGATCAGCAGCACCGACGTCCGGTGCGCGTCGCGCATCCTCTTGATCAGGTCCATGACGAGCGCCTGCATGGTCACGTCGAGCGCCGTGGTCGGCTCGTCGGCGATGACCAGCCTGGGATTGGAGGCGAACGCCATGGCGATCAGCACCCGCTGCAGCATGCCGCCGGAGAGCTGGTGGGGATAGGAATGCAGAAGTTGCGAGGGATTGTGCAGCCCGACCTCGTCCAGAAGCTCGATCGCGCGCGCCATCCGGCTGGATTTCTGCTCGATACCGATGCGCTTGAGGTGGCGCACGAATTGCTGCCCCACCGTCAGGCTGGGATTGAGCGCGGTCATCGGCTCTTGCGGGATGAAGCCGATCTCGCGGCCGAGAATCTGCCGCCGCTTGCCTCGCGACATGGTCGTCAGTTCGCGTCCGTCGAAGCTTATCCGGCCGTTGGTAACCTCGATCCCCGGGGCGAGCGTGTCGGCGATGGCGTTTCCGAGCATCGACTTGCCGGCGCCGGATTCACCGATCACGCCAAGGATTCTTCCCGGTTCGATCGTCAGCGAAATATCGCTCAGGACGCGCGCTTTCGCCGCGGGCAGGCCCGCCTCCAGGCCGGATATGCGCAGGATAGGTACCGAGGCCATGGCAGATTGATCCAATTCGTTATTGACGGGGGTCGAGAACGCGCCGCAATCCGTCGCCGAGCAGATTGAAACCGAGCACGGTGAGGAAGATGGCGGCGATGGGCAGAAGCAGTCCCCAAGGCGCCGAATAGACGTCCATGCGGGCATCGGCGATCATCTGGCCCCAGCCCGGTTCATTGGGCGGAACGCCCATCGAGACGAAGGACAGGATGGCTTCCACGACGACGGAAATGCCCATCTGCAGGCTGAACAGCGTGATCAGCATCGGCATGGTCGCGGGCAGGATTTCGCGCGTCATGATGCGCAGGTGCGAAAATCCGATGAGCCGGGCAAAGGAGACATAATCCTTGCGTCGCGTCACCTGAACATCGCTCCGCAAGACACGACAGAACCGCGTCCAGTCCACCAGAACGATGGCGAGGATCACCTTGTCGATACCGATGCCGAGCCCGATGATCAGCAGCATGGACAGTACCACGGGCGGAAACGACAGCCAGACTTCGACGAGACGGCTGATGAGCCAGTCGACCCAGCCGCCGAAATAGCCCGCCAGATTGGCAAGCACCGCGCCAAGCAGCATCGCCCCGGTCGAGGCGAAGAAGGCGACATACATGGCAATCCGCGCCCCGTAGAGCAGCCGGGAAAGCGTGTCCCGCCCGAGGCTGTCGGTGCCCAGAACGTGCTCCATCGAGCCGCCCTGGACCCACACCGGCGGCATCAGCATGTTCAGGAGATCCTGATCGTTGGGAGGGTAGGGCGCGAGCCAGGGGGCGAAGATCGCGGCGAAGAGAACGGTCGACGCCAATATCGAGCCGATGATGAACCGCGTGTCGAGCAATCTGGTCGGAAGTCGGCTCATGAGGAACGCAACCTTGGATTAATCATGTAGGCGAGGGCGTCGGCCAATGAGTTGAACAGCAGCGTGGTCGCGCAGTAGATCAGGGCGACCGTCTGGATGACCTCGAGGTCGCTGGACTGCATCGACCGCAGCATCAGATTGCCGATGCCGGGATAGGAAAAGATCATCTCGACCAGCAGCGTTCCGCCAAACAGCAGGCCGAACTGGGTGCCGACGAGGATGATGACGGGCAGCATGGCATTTTTCAGCGCCTGCCCGAACAGGATCTGGGTTTCGCTCAGGCCGCGCATCCTGGCCTGACGGATATAGCTTTCCTCATAGATCGAGATCAGGCTTGAATGCAGCACCCGGATGATCAGCGGGGCGAAGGCGAGGCCGAGCGCCATGATCGGCAGCGCCATATGGGAGAGAACGCTGCCGATCAGCGTCGGGTCGCCGGATAGGAAGGCGTCGATGACCAGGAAGCCGGTCTGGTCGGGCACGATCATTCCCGGACTGAGGCGGCCATTGACGGGGAAGATTTGAATGATCACGCCGAAAAGCAGGATGAAGAGCAGGGACAGCAGGAAATCCGGCAGCGCCATCAGCACCGACGTTCCGAAAACGGCCACGCCCTCAAGCGGCGTGCCGCGAACCGCAAACAGCGACAGACCTCCCGCCACGCCGACGACCACCGCAAACACCAGCGCGCCGAGCGCCAGTTCGACCGTGGCGGGCAGGCGGGACAGTATGACCTCGCTGGTCGGCATTCGGTACTGGGCGGAATCGCCGAAATCGCCCCGGACGGCCTGTCCCACCCAGTGGGCATATTGTTGCCAAATGGGCTTGTCGAGACCCATTTCCAGGCGCTTCGCCTCGACCTGCTCAAGGGTCGCCTGCGGCGGCAGCGCCATTTGCGCGGGATTGACCGGCAGAGCTCTCAAGGCCACGAACACCAGCATCGAAACGATGACGAACACCGGCAAGAGCGAGGCGAGGCGTCGTGCGAAGATCAACAGCAGTGATTTGATCAACTATCTCGGTCCCTGAAAGAGAATTGCCGACCGCCGCGCGGCGGCGGTCAAGAGAGGTCGAAGGACCCACTCAGGCCTTGGTGATGGCGCTGGGCAGAATCCAGCCATTGGTCCAGGGCTGGAAGTCGAACTGGCTGCTGAAGCCGATGGTCTGGATCGCCTGCAGCAACGGAATGATCGCCCCTTCCTCGATGAGCCAGCGGTTCAGCTCATCATATTTGCGGATGCGCTCGTCATAGTCGGCGATATCGAACAGCGGCTTGATCTCGGCTGTGATGTCGGGACGCCGGAAGGTGGCGAACGGCAGGTCGGCGTTGAACATGTTGCCGGTGAAGATTTCCGGGTCGCCGGTGCCGTTCTCCCAGACGAACAGCGAGGCATCGGGAAGCTTGCCGGTGGCGTTGAGATCGTACCACTGTCCTTCGGTGATGACCTGAAGGTCCGTCTTGATGCCGACCTTTTCCCACATCGTGACGATGGCGCGCGCAATATCGTAGTCGCCGGTGAAGTTGCCGTTGGTGGTTGCAAACCCAATGGTGACTGGATTGTCCGGGCCATAGCCGGATTGCGCCAGCAGCTCCTTGGCCTTCTCGGGATCGTAGGGAAACTCGAAATCCTCGGGATAGCCGGGCATGCCCGGGATGGACGGCGCATCGATCGCCACTGCGTCTCCGCCGAAGAAGGCCTTGGAAAGCAATTCCTTGTTGATGGCGTAGTGGGCGGCAAGACGGATATTCTTGTCCTCGAAGGTGCCGTCGGCGCGCACGGTGACATAGATGATCCGGGCGATCGGGTTGGCGATGGCCTTGAAACGGTCGGATTGCTGCAGGCGCTTCACGTCGCGGATCGACAGCTCGACGGCGAAGTCGACATTGCCGGATTCGAGCGCCGCAAGACGGGCCGTGGCGTCGGGAATGATTTCGAAGGTGAGCTGCTTGATGGCCGGCAGCTCGCCCCAGTAATCGTCGCGCCGCTTCAGCACGATCCGGCTGTCGCGCTCGTATTCCACGAGTTCATAGGGTCCGGAGCCCATTGGCTTGGTCTGCAGGCCCTCGACGCCCACCTTTTCGGCATAGGCCTTCGAAATCACGAAGCTCGCGCTGAAACTCAGCCACTGCGCCGGGGTGGCGAAGGGCTGCGAAAACCGCATGATGCCCTCGGTCGGCGAGATGATCTCAATATCGGATACCACGCCGAAACCGACGACGAGATCGATTTCATCGCCTTGTTGAATGCGTTCGAAGAAGGTGTAGCGGAAGTCCTCCATGGTCATCGGAGAACCGTCGGAGAACGTGATGTCGTCGCGCATCCAGACATGCATGCTCATCGCGTCGTCAGCCAGTTCCCAGTCTGTCAGCACGTTGGGCGCCAGCTCGAGATTCTGAAGCTGGTCGATCGGCTGGTCGAAAATCGTCTTGAGGATCGATTGCGGGTCGGGCGCAAGCCGCTGATTGGGATCCCAGGTGACCGGATCGGAGGTCCAGGCAATCGATACGTTCTCGATTTCGCCGTCCTCGGCGAGGGCGAGACCCGGGCGGGCCACCAGCGCCCCGCCGGCGGCCGCTGCGAGCTTTAGGAACAGTCGCCTGTCGATCTTGTTCATCGGTATTCTCCTTACTTGGCTGAGGACACGAATGCCGCATTGCAGACCGTTCCGGTCCGCTGAATGAAAGCCCGACCTTTCGACGCGCGCGGAAAGTCCGCGGCCGACACTGCAAACCAACAAGCGTTGAACATGATATATTCAGGTCCGGTCTGTTCATCGCAGTCTTGGTACAGCGGAGCCAGTTTGACGGGTGGACGGTCGAACGAACTCATGTGAGTGTAGAGGACACCAAAACCCGCGATCCATGCACTTTGTGACCGAATATTTTGCATTAGCGGCCATAATCGCGCTATTGTTTCGTAACTAAAATAAAATTTGGGGACGGCGGTCGCCGCCGCCTACCGTATTGGAGTAGGCCATGCAGACCAACGCTAGACATGCCGCTGGAACGGGAGGCTATGAGGTTGCCACTCGCAACGAAGCCCTACCGGTCGTGCGGCGCTTGTTCGTCGACGCCATTGTCAGGGAACTGACGGGAGACGGCAAAGATGTGACGGAGCTCTTGTACCGGCATGGCCTGACGGATGGTCCGGCATTAAGTCCATACGCGATGATCCCCTTGCGCTCCTATGTCGGTTTCTTCGAGGATGCGGCCAACCTGCTGGAGCGGCCCTATCTCGGTCTCGAAATGGGCCAGGCGTTTCGGGCCTGGGAGATCGGTCCGGTCTATTCCCTGCTTGCGACGGCCCAGACGCTGAGAGGCGCGCTGGATGTGTTCGCGCGGTTTCAGAGGCTATGGCAAAGCCATACCACCATGGCCTGCAAGAGGCAGGAAGAGCAAAGCGTCTATATCTACATGATCGACGATCTGAGCGTATGGCCGAGGCGTCAGGACGCGGAATACGCCATAGCGGGCCTGTGCGGCATGGTGCGGCAATTGCTGTCCGATCGCTGGAACCCCGTGGAAGTGAGGTTCGAGCACGACGTTTCCGACCGCGAAGAGGTCCTGCGTCGCTTCTTCAAATGCAGGATAAGGAGTAATGCGTCCGCCAATGGCATGGTGCTCCTCGAAGCCGATCTGGAGCGCCCCTTGAGCAATTGGTTGCGCTTCAACGAGGCGGCCCGCCAGATTGTCGAGAGCCATCTGTTCGATCTGCTCGGCGCCCCGGAAGAGCCTCATTGCTCGCTTCCCGAGCGCGTTGCGCTGATCGTTGCGCGGCGGCTGGGGCGTGAGGCGATCGATCTCAAATCCGTATGCGACGAACTTGCCGTCAGTCCCCGCACCATCCGTCGCCAACTCAGCGCGCACGACACGAGCTTCAGAAAAATCGTGAATGACGAACGCTTGAAAAAAGCCCGGAATCTGATGAGTGGCGGAACGATCACCATCGAGCAGATGGCCGAGCATCTCGGCTATGGAAACCAGGCGGCATTCTCGCGCGCCTTTCGCAGTCTGACCGGCGTATCGCCCAGTGCTGCGCGCAAGGCTGTTCGCAGACAGTCATCCCATCCTTGAGACGAAAACGCCGCCGGTTTCGGCTGCGCGCAACGGTCCGGAGAACCGCGACCGTCTCCACGGCGCGTGGCCGGAATTGTAACGTAAATGACCGCAAGCGCAATTCATCGGGGTCTGCTCATGCAGTACCACTCGAAAACCGTTCGCCGGGAGTTGGCTGACGGCCCGCGACTACCCGGACATGCCCTGGGCCGTCGGATAGGTAGGTATGCCGCGGGAGAGGAGACGCGCGCATCGGTTCGGCTGGAGCGCCATGCCGCTCGTTCAGTGGCTCGCAACAGACGGCCGCGGTTGGCGAACCGCAGGTGACAACGAGGATGACAGAATGACCACTTCCACCAAGATCGATTTCATCTATCTGTCCGAGCCGGACATGGTGCGCGCCGGCGTAACCGACATGCCCGCCTGTGTCGATGCCATGGAAGAGATGTTCGGGCTGCTTGCCAGCGGCGACTACCGCATGGCCGGCGCCAACAACAGCTCACACGGCTCGCTGATCCTGTTTCCGGAAAATTCGCCGTTTCCAAACATGCCGAAGCCCACGGCGGATCGTCGCTTCATGGCGATGCCGGCCTATCTTGGCGGCCAGTTCGGCACGACCGGCGTGAAATGGTACGGTTCCAACATCGCGAACCGGGAGAGGGGCCTGCCGCGTTCGATCCTGATGTTCATCCTGAATGACACCGATACAGGCGCGCCGCTCGCGCTGATGTCGGCCAATCTTCTCTCCGCCTATCGCACCGGCGCGGTGCCGGGCGTGGGCGCCAGACATCTTGCGAGAAAGGACTCCAGGGTTGCCGGTATCCTCGGTCCGGGCGTGATGGGCAAGACTTCGCTCAGCGCTTTCATCGCCGCCTGCCCCGGCATCGACACCGTCAAGGTGAAGGGACGTGGCAGAAAGAATCTCGACGCGTTCGCGGAATGGGTCAGAAGCACCTATCCGCAGGTCAAACATATCGAGGAAGTCGGAAGCGACGAGGAGCTGGTGCGCGGGTCCGATGTGGTGGCCTACTGCTCTTCCGGACCGACCGGCGATCCGTCCACCTATCCGCATGTGAAGCGTGAGTGGATCAGCCCCGGCACGTTCTTCGCCATGCCGGCTCTTGGAAATTTCGACCGGGGCGTCGAAGGTTCCGATGTGCGCAAGGTGCTGGAATTCACGCCGCTCTATGAGGCCTGGCACCACGAAACCCCGAAGCCGACGCATAATTATATTCCCGCGGTTGGGATGCGCTTCATGGACCTGGTCGACGAGGGCCGGTTACGCATGGATGACCTTGAGGATCTGAGCCGTATCGTCGCCGGCGAGGCGCCTGGCCGGCAAAACGACGACGAAATCATCATGATGTCGGTGGGCGGCATGCCGGTCGAGGACGTGGCATGGGGAACCATGCTCTATCGCAACGCGATCGAGAAGGGGATTGGCGTGAAGCTCAACCTCTGGGACGAACCGGTTCTTCGCTAGACTTCCCCATAAACTGGAGACCAAAAATGGTTGACGTGATCAAGGTAAAAACCGGCAACAAGTTCGAGGACTGGGCCAGCTATTCGCGCGTGGTCGCTGTGGACAATCTGATTTTCGTGTCCAACACCGCAGGCCGGAATCCAGAAACCAAGGAAATCCCGGAGGACATTACCGCGCAAGCCGAGCAGGTTCTGGCCAATATCGAACGCGCGCTTCGCGCAGTGGATTCCAGCCTCGAGGATGTGGTTTCATCGCGGGTCTATGTTCAGGATCCGGCCGACGGCGATGCCGTCGGCGAGGTTCTGGGCAAGGCGTTTCGCGGCATCGATCCGGCGACGACGATGGTGTGCCCGGCATTGGGTTCCAAGATCTACCGCGTGGAGATCGACGTGACGGCCTATCGCGGCGCGGGCAAGGCTGAGGCTAAGCTGATCAATCTGTCGGCGTCCTGACTCATTCACCCCTAAGGAACACGCACCGCGTTCAGGACCATTCTCATGG
This sequence comes from Martelella sp. FOR1707, assembly GCF_053484265.1. NCBI lineage: Bacteria > Pseudomonadati > Pseudomonadota > Alphaproteobacteria > Hyphomicrobiales > Aurantimonadaceae > Martelella > Martelella sp. FOR1707. The sequence goes on from NZ_JBAKFP010000002.1 coordinate 139,073, forward strand.
CGCCGCTTATCAGACCCGTACAGACCACATCCGACCTGCCGAAGCAGACCACTGTCGTCATTCTCGGCGGCGGGATCATCGGGCTGACGGCTGGTCTTACGCTTGCCGAGCGGGGCATTCCGGTCACCATTCTGGAAAAGGGGTGGATCGGCGCGGAGCAGTCATCCCGGAATCTCGGCTGGGTGCGGAAGCTGAACCGCCACCCCGAGGATGTGGCCCTCGCCGTGGCCTCCGACCTGCTCTGGACGCAGATGCCCCAGCGCACGGGCTTTGACGCGGGATACAGGCGCGCCGGCATCATGTATGCCGCGCGCATCGAAGCCGAAATGGAGCCTCACAGGAAATGGCTACAGGCCGTCTCTGACCTTGGGCTCGATTCCCGCCTCGTGACGCCGCGCGAAATCGACGATCTGCTGCCCGGCACGGCCGAGAAGTGGGTGGGCGGCATCTATACGCCTTCGGACGGTTATGCCGAGCCGACGCTGGCTTCGAGCGCCATTGCCGCTGCGGCGCAGCAGAAGGGCGCGGTCATCATCGAGAATTGCGCCGCGTTTTCGCTTTCCCTTGCGGGCGGCCGGGTGGCCGGCGTCCACACCGAGCGCGGCGAAATCAAATGCGATCAGGTGCTGCTCGCCGCCGGGCTGTGGTCGCGTCGCTTTCTGGGCAATATGGGCATCTCCTTGCCCACGCTTCCGATGGTTGCCTCCGTCATTCGCACGGCACCCATGGACGGGCCATCCGACATCGCGTTCGGGGCTTCGGATTTCTCGTTTCGAAAGCGGCTGGACGGCGGATACACCGTAACGCAGCGCGGTGCGCTCTGCCATCCGTTGACGATTGACAACCTGTTGATCGGCCTGAAATATCTGCCGACCCTCCGGGAGAACTGGAAGTATTTGCGTTTGTCGCTGGGACGCGAGTTCCTTGGCGATCTCGGCCTGCCGAGACGTTGGAATGATACCGGTCCTTCGCCATTCGAGCGGGTGCGCACCAAGGACCCCTTGGTCGACCCGGGCCTGATCGCCGAAGCCATCGCAAATACGGTCAAGGCATTCCCGGTTTTCGAGAAAGCCGAGATCAGGGAGGCCTGGGCTGGAATGATCGACGTCACGCCGGATTCGCTGCCGGTTATTTCAGGCCTTGATCGGGTTCCCGGTCTGACCTTGGCCACCGGATTTTCGGGACATGGGTTCGGCACGTCGCCCGCCGCAGGCCAACTGGCTGCCGATCTGGTGTCGAACGCAGCGCCGATCGTCGACCCGGCGCCCTACCGCTTCAGCAGGCTTTCGAAATAGAAACCTCTTCATGACAAGCAAAAAGGGCGCGACCAGCATGGTGTATGCTGGTTGCGCCCCATATTCTTCATCCTGGATGCCTTCGGCCTTTCCTAATTCAGCATGCTGGGAAGCCAGGATGTCAACTGCGGGAAGACGATCATGAGCGCCAGAATGACGAATTCGAGCAGGATGAATGGCGCGACCGCGGCATAGATGGTCGTGACCTTCAGCTGCTTTCCGACGACGCCCTGCATCACGAACAGCAGCAGGCCGAATGGCGGCGTGATCAGGCTGATCTCGAGCACGATCAGCACCAGCACGCCGAACCAGAGCTGGTCGATCCCGAGGCCGGCTACGATCGGCATGAAGATCGGCAGGGTCAGCATCATCATCGACAGCTGATCCATGAAACAGCCGAGGAACACCAGCACGGCGAGCATGCCGAGTACCAGAAGAATCGGTGTCAGGCCGGAGGATGTCACCATTTCGGCAAGGCTCTGGGTCGCACCGCTGAAGGCGAGGATCTGCGAAAAGGTGCCCGAAGTACAGATAATGATCAGCAGCATGCCGCTGAACTTCGTGGTTTCGACCAGCGATTTGCGCAGGTTTTCGATCGACAGCGCCCGGTAGCCCGCTGCCGCGACAATGGTCGCAAGCACGCCGATCGCCGATGCCTCGGTCGGCGTGGCAACGCCGGTGAACATGCTGCCCACGACCGCCACGAAGATCAGCATGAGCGGCAGCACATGGGTTGCCACCGGCATCAGTCGCTGCTTCCAGGTCAGCGCCTTGACATCGAATACCGGGGCAATATCGGGTCGGATGATGCAGCTTACGATAATGAATCCCAGAAACAGGATAGCCATCAGGATGCCGGGAACGATCGCGGTGAGCAGCAGGTCGTTGATGGAGATCTGTGCCAGACTGCCCAAGAGCACGCCGAGGCTCGATGGCGGAATGAGCATGGCGATGCCGCCAACGGCAAGGACCGGGCCTACCGCCATGACCGGGTGATAGCCGCGATCGTGCATTTGCGGATAAAGCGTGCGCCCTACCACGGCGACATTGGCGATGGTCGATCCCGAAAGCGAGGAAAATACCGTGCCGCTCAGAACGGCAACGATGGAAAGACGCCCAGGCACGCGGGCGATCAGCCGGTCAATCGCATCGATCGATCGCGATGCCATTCCGGTTTGCAACATGATTTCGCCCATAAGGACGAACAGCGGCACTGGCGCGAGCGAATAGTTGGCGACGGCGGGGCCCATGTTTCTTACCAATTGGGTCAGCCCGATTTCCCCGCCGAGAAAGATGACGGCGCCAACAATGTTGACCACCAGAAAGGCAAACACGATCGGCAGGCCGATCAGCAGCATGGCCACCACGCCGCCAAACATCAGCAATAGTGCGAAAGTCCATTCCTGCATGATCATTGCGCCTTCTGCTGAGCGGAGTCGGAGGAGGGGAAGGCCGCCGAGACGATCCGGCCGAGAAACTCGATGCTTATCAGGGCCATCACCAGGGGCACTTGCCACTGAAGCAGCCAGTCCTGAATGATGAGATCGCGAAAGATCAGCTGGCCCGATGTGTAGGATTGCATGAAGAGCCGAACGCCGATCCAGAAGGTCACGCTGGTGGCGCCGAGGCCCAGCACCCAGGTCAGCAACGCGGTGGCCGAGCGCAATTTTTGCGGCAGAAGGTCAACGACCACGTTGACTGCGAGGTGACCGTTGTGGTGCAGCAGCCAGGGCGCGGCAAGCATCGCCATCATGAACAGCGCGTATTCCGACAGTTCCACGACGCCCGGGAAGAACGGCAGATGCAGCGTGCGCGTGATCGCTTCTCCGCCGATCAGGAGCACGAGCACCGCAAGCATCGCAATCGCGATGGCGGCGAGGAAATTTATGATGAGTAGATAAATCCTAACGAGAAATGTCATGTCAGGGTGTCCTGGGCTGGTGTCTGGCGCTTGGAAGGGCGTTGGAAGTTCAGCCTTGACGTCAATCGATCGGCTCCGGACGCTCTGTCTTCACACATGTGTCCCCGCATCGATGACAGAGCTGTGGCGCATGACGCCGGCAGGTCTGCCGGCCGGGGAACATGTGCACTCAAATGCAACCGGATTGCCGTTGGGATTGGCGCCAGAAAGGACCGGGGCGGTGCCCCGGTCAACTGGCTGAGCAAGGCAACTATTTCATCAGTGCCTTGCGGATGGCCGGGATGGTCTCCGGGCTCTGCTTTTCGAGGTCGGCCCAATACTGCTCCAATGCGAGATCGACATATTCGTGGCCGATATCGATGGTCTTGATGCCTGCGTTTTTCTGGAACTCGATTTCGTCCTGAAGCGCTTTCTCGGTCCACTCGACCATGTAGTCATCGAACCACGCCACCGAGTCGAAGAGCACCTTGCGCTGTTCCTCGTCGAGCTTTTCAAGGCTCTTCTCGTTCATGATCACGGTCACGTCGACGTTATAGAAACCCGGATCGATCCGGACCTTGGTCTCGGGGGCCCAGCCCATCTCGCCGATGCCGTTGAGCGGCCAACCATAGCCCTCAACCACGCCGCGTTCGAGCGCCGTGAAGACGTCAGGGGTCGGAATGTTGGTCCCCTCGACACCCAGTTGATCGTAAATCTGCTTGTAGATCGTCTGGCTGCGCAGCCGGCTGCCGCGGACGTCGTCCAGGCTGTTTGCGTCCTTGTTGAGGTAGACGTGGAAGGTGATGCCGCCGCCATAGGTGGTCAGGTAAACGACGCCCATCTTCTCTTCGGCCATGTCGCTTATCATTTGATAAGCGCCCGATTCGCGCAGTTCGGCCAGCGTGTGGTTGGTCAGCGATACGGCATCGGCTTCCACGAACATGCCCTTGTAGTAGGGCGGCGGAACCGCGGCCATATCGAGCACGCCGGAGATCACGGCGTTGGGCTGCTCGGCGCCGGGAATGGCTTCCGGCCCCAAAAGCCGAATCTGCAGAACGCCCTTGCCGACTTCGTTTACGTGATCGACGAAAATGCTCATGGGCACGCCGAAGGAGGCGTTGGGCGGAATGAAGACGCCGGCCTTGAGCGTAACTTCCTCGGCCGTGGCTGCTGAAAAGGACAAGGCCAGACCGACTGCGGACAAGCCGGCAAGCAATAAGCGACGCATATAAGTTCCCCTTTTTCCATTTTTGGCTCTCGATATGAGAACCGGAGTTTTGTAACCGCGATGTTTCCACGTCCGGCGAGCCGGCTGCAGCTACTTCAGCGCGTGGTCATGTGTACTGCACACTCCGTCCGGTCGTTCCCCGATCTTGACGCCGAGGTAGCGACCCTTTTTGCGCACCCTGTCCGGACGCGGCGGATATTATTATAGGTATAAAATAAATTGGAACTCAAGCGCTATTTCTAGCGGCGAGATTCAGATGGCGGCATGCTGATGATCCGGCCCCGTCAGCCTTGGCCTGCGTTTTCTGCAATGCGATGCTTTGCCTTTGAAAGACATCGTCCTTTCGTCATCGTTGTGACTGGAGCACTTCAGGTTTAAATTGAATCTGTTCGGTAAATCCGAAAGGGGGCATGCGTTTGCGCTTTTGTGGTTCTGTTCGGAAAACGCAACCCGGCCGCTAACAAGCTGCGATATGCATAAAAAAGGCCAGCGCGTTGGTGCTGGCCTTAAATTTACTGACAAACCTACCCTCAACTGGCAAAGCCCGACAGCTTTGACCAGTCGGGGACCGCTCTAGTCAAACACCTCGGCGAGGTCGGCGTAGCCGATGCCTTCCTTGATGTCGCGCAGGCGTGCATAGGTCACCGAAACCGCGATCGAAATCAGGGCTGTGGCGACGCCGTTGATGAGGCCGAGCACGATCGCGACGATGAGCGTCGGGATCGGCAGCAGGCCTGCCGCGAGCGCGACCAGGAAGGTGATCACGAAGATGATGATGTAGGCGACCACGATGAAGCCGATGATCGGCCAGCGGTATTCCTTCGTCAGCTGGCGGCTGCGCGCAAGGGCGCCGAAACCCATGCCCTCGATCATCACGACGGGGACGCAGACGGCCCAGACGCCGGCGAGCCAAAGCCCCGGAACGAGGAACAGTACAAAGGCAATGGCGACGCCGAAGGACGCAACAAGCGTGACCAAGATGAGGGCGGGCAGCCGGCGGATCACGGCCTTCAGATAGGCATCAAGCCGAACCGGACGGCCCGATTTGGTGTCGTAGGCGGCCAGAACCATCATACCGGTCATGATCGAATAGAGCAGCATCGGCAGTATCGCCGAAACGAGTATGATCATGAAGACAGATGGCGTTGCCTGACCCGGCGCGAACGGGTCGGCCTCCAGCCCGGTGCCCAGACCCGTGGCATAGGAGGCGAGCTCGACGAGAATTCCGGGGACGGCGGACAGGATGACAAAGGTCATGAAACGCTGGCGCAGCACGGAGAATGTTTCTCCGATCCGCTCGTTCACGCCAAAGGCGGGCTTGGCGGCCGTGGGGTCGGTGGATGTCATGTTTGGCTTGCTCCTTCAGATTCGTCGAAACCTGTCGCTGACTAACCGATGTGTCGAAAAAGTCCATAGTTTCAATGGCAGGTGCCCTTACTCAGTACCTGATTGGGCGCCTCCATAGTGCTTGTCGGCGCGCGCGTCGCCGAACAGTTTCTTCTGTTCGAGATAGCCCCGCTGGGCGGTGTAGAAGGCCTGCAGGAATGCTTCATCCTCATGCGGCGCAACGGTCTCTTCATAGCCGATCTTGCGGCGAATGCGCATGGCGGCATCGGAAAGCCGCGGACGGCTGATTTCGTTTCGCTCGCCGCGCAGCAGTTTTTCCAGAACCTGCAACTCATAGGCCCCGTAAAGGTCCATCTGCGCCGGCGTGAAGACGAAGCGCTCCGCCGATGGCGTTGCGGGGGCGCTGGCCAGGTCGGGCAGAAGCGCCGCAGCGGGCGTTGCAATCACGGCCGTGCCGGCGATCAGGTCGCCGATGCGCTGGCTTTGCGCGTTGAACGCGGGAAAGGCGATCACAACAATCAGCCACGCCAGCGCGATCAGGGGGATCAGAAGGTTATCGGGCGTTGCGCCGAACAATAGAAGGATCGGCGTGAAGATCTCGATTTCCTTGAGCAGATTGCGCACCACGATCTGATGCACCGACAATCCGCCGCCCTTAACGGAGACCGCGCGGATGCCAAGCATCCGCTTGCCCGGCGTGCGACCGTTGGCGAGCAGCTCGGCGAGGATATAATAGGGCGTCCCGATGAACAGGAAGATCAGCGAGGCGATTGCCGTTGCGGTCGCAAAATCCACCGACCCGATCAGCCCCACCGCCACCAGCAACAGCAGGCTGGCGCCTACCGTGATGATGATGTCGATGATTTGCGCGCCGGCGCGGGCGAACAGGCTGGCGATCCTGAGATCGAACGGCACGCCTTCGGGCGGGATGATCGTCAGCAGCCGCCCGCCCGCTTTCGCCTTCCCGCCGCTGCGTCTGGCGTTGGCGGCTCCGGGCTTTATCGTGGCTGTTTCGGCGCTCATGACGTCGCCTCCGTGGTAACAGGACGGATGTTGCCGGCCTGCCGCCCGGTGCCGAGCAGCCAGCAGAACCAGAGCGCGCCGATGCTCCAGCCGATCGCGATCCGCCACATCGGCGCGGTCACGAGCTGGCGGGCGAAGCCTTCCAGCAGCCCGGCGGCCACCAGCATCAGGGCGGCCAGCACAGCCAGCTTGACCGCATCATGCGCGGCATCGGAAAGCGCCGCCTTGCGCGTTTTCTCGCCGGGAAACAGAACCGCGCGTCCCAGCCGGAAACCGCCCGCCGTGGCGATGGCGATGGCCGAAAGCTCGGTGACGCCATGGATCGAAAGCCAGGCGAACAGGTCCAGTCCCAGGCCCTTGTCGGCATAGATCGCGCCGAGCGCACCGATGACGCTGCCATTGTAGAGCATCAGCAGCCCACTCGGCACGCAGGCCAGGATTCCAAGGACGAAGGAGAAAATGGCGACCCTTGTATTGTGCGAAAACAGATAGGTCGCGAAGGCTCCGAGCTGGTCGAGCGCGCCCGGTTCGCTGTCGTAGATCACCCGACGCAGCGCATCGGCGCTGGCCTGCGGTCCACGCCCTGCCGCCAGCCCTTCCGGGACGAAGGCATAAAACCAGGTCGGGTCCGTTCGCGTCAGCGCGAATGCGGCCACCCCGCCCAGAACCATAAGGACAAAGGCGATGACAAGCTCGATGCCCGAACGGCGAAAGGCCAGCGGCGCGCCCTGGCGAAAGAAGCGGGACACGATGCCGCGAATGCTGGCGCGCGGCGCGTAGACCACCAGATAGGCCCGTGCGCACAGGCTCTCCAGATAGGCGACAATCGCGCTGTCGAGCGAGATTTCACGCGCCACCGAAAGCGCGTTGACCGCCTGCCTGTACAGCGTCACCAGATCGCGTGCGTCCTCAAAGGCGAGGCTTTTCACGCCGCGCCGTTCCGCCTGGTCGAGAATGGTCTGCAGCCTGAGCCAGTCGCTTTCGCGTTCCAGGCGAAAACGGCTTGAACGGATGATTTCGCCGGATGTTTTCATATCAGCTCCCGGGAGCGGATGGAGAGGTAGGTCGAGATCAGCTCCGGTCTCAGCCCGCCCGGCGCGGTTTCGATGACGAACACACCAAGCTGGGAAAGACTGTTCAGCACCCGCCGGCGCTCGCGCTCGAGATCGGCGGCGGCCGCCACCTCGGAGACCATGGCGAGGCTGTTCACCGACTTGTGGTGATAGGCCGCAAGCAGCGGATCGCGCAGGCTGACGAACACCACCACGTGATGGCGGTTCAGCATCTGCACGTTTTCAATCAGCAGCTCCGCCGTCGTGGTATCGACGAAGTCGGAGAACACGACGACGAGGCTGCGCCGGGACAGGCGCTGGTGCAGATGGCTGAGCGCCAGCGTGTGGTTGGTCTCCACCAGCCGGTAGTCCAGCGCCGCCGTGTGCGAGCGCAGCTGGGCGAAGGCGCGCCGGCCCTCCATCGGCGGGACGAACAGGCGCGGCCGTGCGTCAAAGGCGAACAGTCCGACCCTGTCGCCGCTCTGGATGCCGGCCCAGGCCAGCGCCAGCGAGGCGTTGATCATGTGGTCGATCTTGGCGAGCCCGTCGATCGGCTCGCGCATCAGATGCCCGTTGTCGAGCGCCAGCACGATCGCGTGGTTGCGCTCGGCCTGCATCTGGCGCGCCACCAGCCCGCCATGGCGCGCGCTCCTTTTGTAGTCGATCATCCGGGTGTCCATCCCGGCCACGAATTCCCGGAGCTGATGAAACTCCGAGCCCTCGCCGTGAATGCTGGCGGCCTTCGCGCCGAACTCCGTCGTGGCGAGCTGCGTGTCGATCGCGCCCGAGGTGATCGCGCGGATGCTCGGAACCACGGCGATCTCGCGGTCGAGCGGATGGTTGGCGATAAGATCGAGAAGGCCGAGACGGCTTCTGCGCAGCGTCGAGACGGAGGCGATCCGCCATTTGCCCCGTTTCAACGCGCGTGCGGGAAGATCGGCGGCGGCGATATGCGCACCCGTGGGCATCAGCCTGAAGTCACCTGGCCCGGCCAGCCCCTCCGGCCAGCGCAACCGGCCGGCGGCCGGCGCCACAGCGCGGTGGCCCGCCTTGTCCTTCAGTCGCAGCGCAACAATCCCGTCCTCGCCCGCAAAGATCTCGGCGGGCGCGTCGATTTCCAGGGTGAAATGACGCGCGCCGGGGCTGACTGCCCAGTCGGCGATCACCGCCGCGCCGAGCAGCAGCCACGCGCCGGCCACGATTTCGACCGGAACCGCTGGCACGGCCAGAACCGCGACCGTCAGGATCGCCAGAGCGCAGGCCAGAGCGAGGAGAAGGACGGAGGGACGCATCAGCGGGGCGCTTCGGTTCTGTCGAGAATGCCCTCCAGCACTGCCCGCGGCGTGCGGCCCTCGATCTCGGCCGCCGGTCCCAGAACGATGCGATGGCGCATCACCGGAACGAACAGACCCTTGACGTCATCGGGCAGCGCATAGTCGCGACCGTCGAGCGCCGCGCGGGCGCGCACGGCGCCGCACAGGGCATCGGCGGCGCGCGTGGAAACGCCATAGGCGATATCGCCATCCTCGCGCGTTGCCCGCGCCAGCGCCAGAACATAGCGCAATATCGTCTCGTCCAGACGGATATCGTCGATCAGTGCCTGCCCGGCGCGGATTTCCTCGAGACTGGCAACAGGCGCAATCGCCGCCTGTCGCGCATGGGCGTCGAGCCCCTGATTGGCGTGGCGCTTGAGGATTTCGAACTCCGCCGCTTCCTCCGGATGATCGATGACCAGCTTGAACAGGAACCGGTCGAGTTGCGCTTCCGGCAGGGGATAGGTGCCCTGCTGCTCGATCGGGTTCTGGGTTGCGATCACGAAGAATACATCGCCGACGGAATGATCCACCCCGTCGATGGTCGCCTGACGTTCACTCATCACCTGCAGGAGGGCGGCCTGGGTTTTCGGCGGCGCGCGGTTGATCTCGTCGGTCAGCAGGATATCGGTGAAGATCGGCCCCTTGATGAGTTCGAAGCGGCGGGCATCGAAGTCGAAGATGTTCGAGCCCGTCACATCGCCCGGCATCAGATCCGGCGTGAACTGGATGCGCTTGAAATCGAGGGTCAGCGATGCGGCGAGGCTGCGCGCCAGCAGGGTCTTGGCCGTTCCGGGCGGCCCCTCCAGCAGGCAGTGGCCGCGTGCGAACAGCGAGATCAGCAGGAGCTCGACAATCGCCTCCTGCCCCTGAACCGCCTTTTCAATCTCACCGGTCAGCCGGTCGCGAAGGTCGCGCAGCGTATCCAAATGCATCGAGGGTCTCCTGAAATGCTTCTTCAAAGGGAATGAGCGCCGCAAGGCGCTGATGGGTGTCGGGGCCGTCTCCGGCGAGCTGGTCATAGGCCTCCGCCAGACGCTTGCCGGTTTCGGGAACGCGATGGTTGACGCGGCGGATGATCTCGGAGGCGACCGCGTCCGCGGCCATCGGCCGGCGCGCCGCGCCAAGCACGATGCCGTCAAGCGTCTCCATCCGCGCCCGGATATAGGCCGAAACGAGATCGCGCTCGCTGCCCGCAAGCCGCAACAGCCGCGCCGACGCCGTGATGGTGCGCGCCTTGGAGGCCATGTCGAGGGCATTGACTTCACCGACCGGCGCGCCGAACCGGCGGCTACCGCGCCAAAGCGCGAGCCCGGAGGCGATGACAAGGCCGATCCAGAACTGCGAGAACGGGTATTCGAAGAACCGGCCGAGATCGGCGAGCGAGCGCGTCCGCGGGTCCTGGCCGCTTGTGTCGGTGATATTGGCGTAAGTGGTGGTGTCGATATAGACCGGACGGCCCGCGGCAAGCGGGGCGATCATCGCCGTTGCGATATCCGCATTGTCGCCATTGGCAAGCCCGTGATTGTCCACCAGATCGGGGTCGGATAGCAGGTAGAAGCTGCTGCCATCGCCCCAGAGATCATCGCAGCGGGCAAGCAGCGTACCCCTGCCGGAAAGCGAAAGGATCGGCATGCAGGCATCGTCGACGATATCGCTGAGCACCCGCGGCGCATACAGCGCCGCCTCGCCCGCAAGCGTTTCGTCGGTCAGATCCTTGGTAACGGGCGCTTGCACGAAACCATCGCCGGCGGCCGCGACCGTGGGGCCGCGCCAGAGGCCGAAGATCGTCATCTGTCCCGGCGGAATAAGCACATCGGGATCGGCGGTTGCGCTGGTGATCATGTCGCTGCGCCATTTGGGCAGGATCACAAGCGTATCCGCGCTTGCGATCTTGGACCGGAATGCTTCGAGCGAGAGGTTGCGCAGCGTCGCGCGCGGGCTTCCTTGCTCGAGCTCCTCGGTTTCGCGGGGGCCGACCGTCAGATCGGTGTCGTAGAGCGGCAGGATCCGCAGGATCGGCGTCTTTTGCCCGACGATCTCCTCGGGCGCCGTCTTTTCAACCGCAATGCCCTGGTCCTGCAGCCAGATCGCGAGCCCGTCCGTGCCGATGGCGCTGCGCTCGATGCGGCTCGAAGAGGAGGAAAAATACATCAGCGCAAGCCCGGCAATCACAACCACGGCCAGAATCATGAGAGGAAAGGAATTGCCGGACGCGTTGTCCTGCGATCGCGCGCTCATGTTTTGGCCCTCCTGAGGAACGGGGCCGCGAGGTCGAGACAATGCTGATACTGCGCGGGATCGATGGCGTGGCCGCCGAAAACGACGCGCTCGACCTCCGAGGCCAGCGTCTCCAGCGCGTCGCGCTGGGCGAACCCGCCGGGCAGGCGCTGCATGATTTCCCGCGTGGTGAGACTGCGCTTGACCGAAATACTGTTTTCCTCAGCCGCGAGAACCAGAAAACGCTGAAGCACGGCGCGCAGGCCTTCGCGATGATCCGGTTCGCCGCGCAACCGCTCGATGAGATCATGATCGATCGCGGACTGCGTAGTTTGCGCGCGGCGCGGCGCGGCGGAAAACGCGCGTCGTCCGTTGGCGCCGGCAAGTTCCGCAAACACATTGCGGGAGCGGAAGGCAAGAACCGCCAAAGCCAGCACCAGTAACGCGATCAGCGCCCAGCCGGCCGACTTGCCGATGTCGAAATCGCCATTCTCCGGCCTGTCGGGAAGCTCCGGAACTTCCTTTTCGCCGGAACTGTAGCTTATGCCGGTCTGCAGGCCCTTGCCCTCGACCGCCTCGAGATAAGCCTCGCCCGAGGGCCCCCGGGGCGGATCGAGCGAGCGGTCGGACGCCTCCGTGCAACCGATGGCGAGACTTGCGACGACCAGCAAAAAAGCCGCATAAATGGCTGACACTATACGGCTTTCCGGCTTCATCGAATCTGTCCCCGAGAACGTTCGTCTGGCTTTAGCACGTGTGCGGGGCGGCTTCAAACGCCAGGCGGTCGTCGCCCAAAGAGCAAACTGCGACATGGCGCCGGGGCTTACATCGGGAAGAAAATGCCGATCGCGATGACGGATGTAATGCCGACGATGATGTTCATCGGAATCCCCATTTTCAGGAAGTCGCTGAAGCGGTAATTGCCGGCGCCATAGACGAGCGTGTTCGTCTGGTAACCGATCGGCGTCGCAAAACTTGCGCTGGCAGAGAACATAACCGCGACGACGAACGGACGGGGATCAAGACCGAGTTGGTTCGCAAGGGCTATGACGACGGGCGTATAGACCACAGCCACGGCATTGTTGGTAACGGTTTCCGTCAGGATGGAGCCCACGAAATAGACCGCCAGCAGCATCAGCATCGGCGACAGGTTTTGCAGCCACGGTTTCAGCATGCCCACGACAAGCTCCACGGCACCGCTGTTTTCCAGCCCGGCGCCGACGATCAGCATCGCGAAGATCAAAATAAGAATGGATCCGTCTATGGTCTTCCAGGCCTCGTCGCTGTCGATACAGCGCAGCGCGAGAATGACGGCAACGCCCAGCAGGGCAAGGATGCCGATCGGCAGAACATTGAAGGCGGCAAGCGTGACGATGCCGATCAGGGTCAGGACGGCAATCGGGGCCTGGCGACGCCGAAAGGCGCGCCCGCCTGGTTCCGTAACGGAAACAACGTCGCCGACCCTGGACAAATCATTGAAACCTTCGGACGTGCCTTCGAGAAGCAGTTTGTCCGCCGGCCGCAATTGAACATTCACCAGGTCGGGGCCGGCCACGTGGTTGGCGCGGGAGGCGCCAAGCACACGCATGCCGGCGCGCCGCCCGAGCGCAAGGCCCGCTATGCTGGTGCCCGAGCTTCTGCGCGATGGCGACACGATAACTTCGGCCACGCGTGTCTCGGCATCCGGGTCCAGCAGAACCGACCGGCTCAGCCCCACCTGCAATCCGTCCTGCTCTTCAAGGGTCAGGAGTTCGGATGTCGGCGCAATGACGATCACCGTGTCTGCCTGTTGAAGGACGTGTTCGGACAAGTCGCCGCGTTCGATCTCGCTCCCGCGCTTTATGCCTGTCACGCGAATGCCTGAACGCTGAAAATCGCTGGCTTCGGAGAGGGTTTTTCCGATGCCGGCATACTTGGACAGAATCGTGATCTCGGACAGAAACGGCGTCTCCTCATCAAGGACATTCTCATCGCTATCGCGTTGCGGGAGAAGGAACTTGCCGAGCACGAAGACAGAAACGCCGCCCACGATCGCGGAGATGATGCCGACGGGCGCGATCTCGAAGATCGAGAACGCTTCCAGACCGTTCTGTTGCGCAACGCCTGCCACCAGAAGATTGGTGGAGGTACCGATCAATGTACAGGTTCCTCCGAGAATGGCCGTGTAGGAAAGCGGGATCAGCAACCGGGTCGGCGCCATGCTCAGGCTCGCTGCAAGACGAACCACAACCGGAATGAGAACGAGAACAACCGGCGTGCTGTTCATGAAGGCGGAGGCAGCGGCGGCAATGAAGATAAAGATCACAATCGCAAGAACGGGGTGGGATTTGGCGCGCTCCACGATGAAATCGGCAAGCGCGTCCAGTACGCCGGTGCGCAACAGGGCCCCGGAGACCACGAACATCGCGCCGATCGTGATCGGGGCCGAGCTGGAAAACACGCCCATCACATCATCCGCCGGCACCAGTCCAAGGACAATGAACACTGCGGCGCCAATGACGGCCGTGACGTCCGGCGGGTACTTTTCGAGCGTGAAAGCGACAAACAAAAGCGCCAGAAGCACCAGTGCCACAATGGCTGGGGAAACGCCGATGAACTCGATCATAACTATCCGTTCTGCTGTCCAGCACATAAGAGAGTGCTGCTATCAATTCGGTCACGCCTGAGCCGGTTCAAGCCTCAATAGCAAGAAAACTGCTCGCGTGGGAACGGTGGCCGGAAAGGTTCCAATATGAACCGGCGGGGAGACGTGCAGATCGCTGCCTGGCATGTGTCTGCAATTTTTCTCGTGAACGTCTTTTCTGCGAATGCCGTCAGTCTTTTCGAAGTCCGCGATCGCGACCATTCTTTCTATGGACGGACGAAAAGGCGGAGCGCCGTGTAGGCCCTCCGCCACATCAATGTTTCCAGTTCAGGTTCGGCGGCTGCCTGAGCGGTTGCTGTTTCTCATCACGGAGGAAAGCCTTCGGGCGCGCTGGTGTAAGGCGTCATAGCCCCGGTATCGGGGTCCGCCGATACAACATTGAGCTGATCGTTAACCTGCAAGGTCTGGTTCTTGTAGTAGGCTGTGTTAAAGCTTGTCTGATTGGTCGAAAGCGAAAGGTCGACCAACTTGGCCCCGTCGCTGCTCCGCCAACCAAGGATTTTCCGTCCCGCATCTGCGCTGCCGGAGACGGAGTACATGCCGACGCTGCTGAGCACGACTGGCGTAGAATATGTCTGCCCGAAGACACGTACGAACGGGTCCGAAGGTGTACCGTTCCTCCCGTAGCTCGCGGTTAACGACAGAGTTGCTTTCTGCTTCGGCTGCGGATTGAGATCGAGTGTCCAATCGCCTTTCCCGTTAGTCGATACGGGCCCAAGCTGCGACGTCGTCCCGTCCGGCTGCGTAAGGGTGCCGCTGATAAAGGTGTTCAATTGGGCGGTGCCCCAGCACTGGTCGGACAGAAAGCCGTCGACGGAGGGCGGATATGGCCGGGTCGTGCTCGGCGGCGGGTTCGGGTTCCCTCCGGCGGGCAAGGCAGATGTCCATACGCCATTGTCGGAGGAGTTGCGCCATACCAGCTGGAGGCCGGTGTCGTCACCATACATTCCGGGGGAATCATACGTCTGCGTGCCGGGTACGGCCGTAGGCGCACTCCAGTCGTCGGCGTTATCGGGACATGTCGCGTAGTAGACGCTGTTGTTGCTGCGATTCCTCCATGCCAAAGCCAATCCACCGTTGTAGCTCGCCAAAGCAGGTCCGTTCTGGGTATCTGGGCCATTCACAGCCTTGGCCGGCGACCACTGGCTATTAGAGTATGAGCAATGAAAAATACTGTTTTGATAACCATCATACCACGCCAGTTGAAGAGCGTTGCCGCTTACCGCCAGAGCAGGGCTGCCGCTAATGTTGTATGTGTCCGAGACTTTTGTTGCTTGGCCCCAGATCCATGTGGAAGGGTCGTAAGTCATATAGTAGATTCGATTGTCTAAACCCGACCACGCGAGGTAGATCAGACCGTTGTACATGGCGAGAGCGGGGCCGTAGTTTGTGGTTGCCCAATTTGTACGTCCCACGGGTGACCAATCGGTGCCGCTATAATAGCAGTTGTAAAGAACATTGTCGGTGTTTCGCCAAACCAAGAAAACGCCGTTGTTTAGTGGGGCGATGGCCGGCGACGATGCTGCTGTTGATCGGTTTATTATTGTCGGGCTGCTCCAGCTGTCGGTAGAGGTTGCAGACTCGGTGCTGGACCTGACTGTATTGTCCGATGCTTCACGCCACGTGGCCCAGTTGGCTCCGTTTTTTTGTCGGGTGCACCGCGGCCCGGATGAGGTTGTATCCGAGCCGACTCGCGACGGATTGCTCCAGTTCGTCACCGCGTCATGTCTGATCTGCATTGCCATGTAGGTTCTCCTTCCCGCTTCGGCGTTGTCACAATGATTTCCAAGAAAGCTGACTGATGAATGTTGTCGGCACCTTTAATGCTCGTTAAAATTGCATATTTCGAGTAACAGATCAACTCAAATTTAGATCGGAGCGGGCGTCCGAAAGTGGGGAATTTCGAGAGGAAATCAGAATTGGCATCCATTCTGACTGCGGCGATGACTCTTTAATATGCTGATAATTTTACAAAATTTAAGTATTTGGGATTTTTCCGACATAAGGGCGCTCATGCTGTGCGAAAATGCGACAAGAAAAATTGATGGCTTGGGCTTGTGTTTCGGAAAACGCTGCGCTGCTGTGAAATGCATCTTTCGCGTGTAACTGCGCGATCCAGGTTTCGCTGGAGCGGCGTCCTTGCTATACGGCATCGGAGGTTAGGCGAGAAAAAGCGCTGGAGTTTTCTTTAATTCACTATGATATGTGAGAATACCTGGGCAAGCTGCCGATAGCTGAGCAATACAATCCACGCTTTTCGTTTGAGCTACCCATGCGGGACGGCAATCGACTCAGTCCTCTCGTCCAACCAGCTTGCCTTCTTCGGCCTTGTGATGAAACTGGCTTGCGACCAGCCATCCTTTCAGTGGTCTCAGCAACGGTACGCAGGACAGGAACACAAGTGGCACCGATACCAGGACGTGAAACCACATCGAGGGCTGAAAGGTGACCTCGGCCCATACGGCGAAGAACACCGAGGGCACGCAGCCGAAGCAGATCACGAAAAAGGCGGGGCCGTCGGCCGGTTCGGCAAAATCGTAGCTGAGCCCGCAAGCCTCGCAGCCGGGCGCAAGCTTGAGGAAGCCTGAAAAAAGCCTGCCCTTGCCGCACCGCGGACACCTGCCGCGGATTCCCACCCGCCAGGGCTCAAGTCTGGGCCACTCGTCATTGTCGTTGGTCATGCTGTTCTTCTTTGATTCTGTCACGGTCATCCATCCTGGCGCATCACCTGAGCTGCGCCGCCGTGATGCTGTCGTGGACTCAATCGAGCCATACATTCACTCATGGACGTAATATTTGTATGCGCTTAGTGCAACAGTTTTGGCGCCATACGCAATCAGGGAGACTTGTCATATAGGCCCCAAACCGTTTCGATAGGCCCGTATATCAAGCAATCTCTCGCAATGGATCGGCTCCGGCAGGGCGGTTGGTTTACAGACTTGCCCGTACATTGTATGGATATTTGTATGGCTTACGGAGTTTCTTGACGCGCGATGTGGACACCCCGACTGATAGACGGCGCCCGGACGAAATATCTCGGCATTGTCGACGCGCTAGAGGCTGATATTCGCTCAGGGCGGGTTGCGCTTGGTGATCGCCTGCCCGCGCAGCGCGCCATAGCGGAAACGCTCGGCGTCGATCTGACCACGGTGACGCGCGCCTTCAACGAGGCGCGCCGGCGGGGCCTTGTGTCGGCGCAGGCCGGTCGCGGCACTTTCATTTCAGAAATGCAGCGCGGCGCGCCGGCGGCGGACGTTAGTCCCCTGATCGATCTCAGCATGAACATTCCGCCGCAGCCGTCCGATGTCGACTTCTGTCGTCTGATCCCGGACATGCTGAGGCAGATAATGAGTAGCCCGACCGGCTTCCTGCATCTGCATTATCAGGAAAGCACCGGCGTGGAGCCGGACAGGGCTGCCGCGGCTCGCTGGCTCGGCGCACGGGCCGGCGGACTGACGCCCGATCGGATCATCGTCAGTGCCGGCGCCCAGGGCGCACTCTATGCCATCTGCGACCTGCTGCTCAAGCAGGGCGACGTCGTCGCAGCAGGCGCCATGACCTATCCCGGCCTTAAGGCGGTTGCGATTCAAAAGGGGGTTTCGATAGCGCCGCTGGCCATGGACGACAACGGCATCCTGCCCGACGCCTTCGAAAAGGCCTGCAGGGATCGCAAGGTCAGGCTGCTTTATGTCATTCCCAGCATCGACAATCCGACGACGGCAACGCTGCCGGAGGAACGCAGGCGATCGCTGGCAGAGATTGCGCGCCGCCACGACGTCGTTATTGTGGAGGACGACCCCTATGCTGCCCTGCTGCCTGCTCCGCCGCCGCCGATTTCTGCGTTCGCTCCGGATATCACATGGCACATCGCCACGCTTTCCAAATGCGCCACGCCGGCGCTGCGCGTCGCCTATGTCGCAGCGCCCTCCGATCATGCAGCGCGTCGTCTCGCGAGTGTCCTGCGCGCGACAATGCTGATGGCGCCGCCGCTGATGTCGGCGCTGGCAAGCCGCTGGATCGCAAGCGGCGTGCTGGACGAAATCACCCGATCGATCCGTGCGGAAAATATAGCGCGCCAGAAAATTGCCGCGGCAGTCCTCGCAAATCTGCCCATTGCCGCCGATCCGCACGGGCATCATCTCTGGCTTCGCCTGCCGAAGCGCTGGCGGGCATCGGATTTTGCCGAAAATGCCGACCGGGCAGGGGTTTCCATCGTGCCCGCCACAGCCTTCGCAACCGTTGCGCATCCCGTAGAGGCGGTGCGGATTTCGCTCGGCGTGGCGCCGGACCGGGACGTGCTGGAGGAGGGGCTCACCTTGCTTGCCGGTTTGGTTGACCAACCATCGCTCGGCACCAAAGCCATCGTCTGATTTTTTGCAGCGACGTTTCCCTGTTCCGGCTTGGCGCGGCCCCCGCTCCTCGCGGGAGCCCTTCTGAACCAAGTCGCGTCAGCCCCAGACCGTGCCGAAGAGCCGCATCCAGTTGCCGCCGAGGATTTTCTCGATGCGGGTTTGCGACCAGCCGCGGCGCTGCATTTCCGCGGTGAGGTTCGGGAATTCGTCGTTGCGGCGGATGCCTTCGGGCTTGGTGATCTTGGCCGAGCCGAACTCGGTCAGTGTGCGGCCGGTGCCCTTGTCCTTGTTGGCCCAGAGCAGCCACGGCCCCGGACGCGGCCGGTTATGGTTGAAATCGGTTCCGATCGCGACATGGTCTTCGCCGACAAGGTCCATCGTATACTCCATGGCGTCGATCACATCGGCCACCGTCGCGTCATTGCCTTTCGCAAGGCCGGGTGAAAACAGCGAGGTGCCGATGACGCCGCCCTTTTCGGCGCAGGCCTTGAAGACCTCGTCCGGCTTGTTGCGCGGCACGTCCTTGAGCCCGCGCGGCAGGCAGTGGGTAATGGCGACCGGTTTTTCGGAATAGGCGATGGTGTCGAGCGAGGTCTGGATGCCGACATGGGACAGGTCGATCAGAATGCCGCATCGTGCCATTTCGTCGACGGCCTCGCGGCCGAAGCCGGTCAGGCCACTGTCCTTTTCCTCCAGATAGCCGGCGCCGAAGAGGGTCTGGGTATTGTAGGTCAACTGCATGATGTTGACGCCGAGGTCCTTGAAAATGCCGAAATAATCCAGCCGGTCCTCGACCGGCGAGGTGTTCTGCCAGCCGAAGATGATGCCGACCTTGCCCGCCGCCTTGGCGCGGCGGATATCGTCCAGCGTCCTGACAGGCATGGCGATATCGGCGTTTTCGGCAAGCTTCTGCTTCCACATGATCACATATTCGATCCCGCCGCGGAAATTCTCCCACAGCACGGAGGACGCGCTAATGGCGGTCACGCCGCCGGCCTGGGCTTCCAGCAGGATTTCGCGATTGAAATCCGAACATTGCAGCGCGTCGATGACGATCGAGGAGGCGTGGATATAGGGTTCGTTCATGGCAGGTTTTCCTAAAATTCAGGCGCTGACGGCGAGGTCGCTTGGAAGCCATTCCTCGCCGGTCATGTCGGGGCGGTCATAGTCACGGAACCGGGCGAGATGGAGGTCGGCATCCTCGGCCATGAAGGAGCGCACCAGACCGGAGGCCAGCCGGCGCGCGCCCTCGCTCGAGGCCGGTATGCCGGAGGTCACCTTGCCGTGGCTCGGAACCGAGGGGTAGGCAAAGCAGGTAAGCTTCGAAAGCGCCGGGCATGCGCCTTCGCGATTTTCGCGAAAGGAGAAATCGGGCGCGAGATAGGGATGGGCGGCGAGGCCCGGGTTTTCCGCCGCCTTCTCCGCGCCCATCACATCGCCCCAGGTCCGGATATGGGGGGCGAAGGCGGCAAGCTCCGGCCGTTCGCCAAGATCGATGCCGAAGCCGGTGGCGAAGATCGCGACATCGGCCTCAAGTGCGCCCTTCGGCGTGACGACACGGATGCCGTTCGCGGTTTCCTCTACCCCGGTCACCGGCGCGCCGACATGGAGGAAGGCGTTTTCGTGGCGCGCGACGCGCTCGACCGAATGCTTCGGCGGCGGCACGGGAAAGCGGTCGCCCTCGTTCATGATCTCCCATTTGATGGCATCGGGCAGGCCGAGATAGCCCGATGTCATGCCGCGCGAGCCGGTGCCCGTGAACTTGTCGATGACGGGAATGGCGGGACGCCGGACCAGCAGATCAAGCCGGGCGCAGCCCTCTTCCAGCGCGGTCGCAGCATTGTCCATCGCCGAAGCGCCGGCGCCGACGACGATCACGCGCTTGTCCTTCAACGTCTTCGTGTCGAAGACGTCGGCGGAATGATAGACCTTGCCTTTGGGGATGTGCCGCGCGACAGCGGGAAGGCGCGGCGCGCCCATGGCGTCGAGCCCGGTCGCGATCACTACCCGGCGGGCGAGAACCGCGCCTTGCGTGGTTGTCAGCCGGAGCAGTTGGCCCTCGGGCTCGATCCCGGAAACGTCGCAGTCGTTGACGATATCGGCCTCGGTCACCCGCGAAAACCAGTTCATGTAATCCATCCATAGGGTGCGCGGCGCAAGCTCCATGCGCTCCCAGGCCTCTTCGCCCCACTGCGCCTCGAACCAGGCGCGGAACGTGAGCGCGGGAATGCCCATGGCGGGCCCGGCCGCTTCCTTGACGGTGCGCAGCGTTTCCATGCGCGCATAGGTGACCCATGGCCCCTCCCGCCCCTTCGGCGCGCGGTCGAACAGGCGAACCTTGAAAATACCCTCCATCCGCAAGGCGAGATTGGCGGCAAGACCGCAGAGACCTGCGCCGATGATCGCCACATCCAGAACCTCGGCGCTGTCCGGACCGCCGGTCGCCGGCATCCACGCCTTGGGCGGCAGGTTCAAGAGGGTGCGTTGGCGTTCAAGTTCGGCTTCGAGAGCCGCAAGGCCAGAAGGGTGGGTCATGGGGTTTCAGTTCCTTGCATTACAGACTGGACCGTTCCAGCGTCCGCACGTCCGCGGGATCGTGGAACACGCAGTCCGGGATGGTCGTCTTGCAGGCAGCCTCGAATCCTGCCGCGAAAGAGAGAAGCTCGCCGGGAAGCACCCGGCCGGCGGCGCTGAACAGCCCCCAGATATAGGGCAGGCTGACCGAAAGCGGCCGGATCGTCACACCCTTTACGGGGATGCCGAACGCCGTGACCGGGTCGATAATGGCGATGCCGAGCCCGGCCCGCGCGGCCATCATCGCGTTGAGCGAGGAATTGGTGACGATCTCGCCGGCAGGCGTGATGTTTTGGCGCGCCAGCGCGCCGTTGATTTTCCCGCGAATGCGATAGGCATTGCCGACGGTCAACAGCCGCGCGGCGGAAAGCGCTTCGAGCGCAAGCGGCCCGTCCACATCAAAGGGGCCGCCTTCGGCAATGGCGGCGACCAGCCGGGATTCGCAGACCACCTTGGCCTCAAGCGTGGCATGTTCCAGCGGCAGGGCGGAAATGCCGAAATCCGCGGTGCGGCTGGTGACCGCGCGCGCCACATGCTCGGCATTCATGGTCTCGATATTGACCACGCCCGGCAGGTCCTCGCCCATGCGCGCCAGCGTGGGGCTCAAGAGCCCGCCGGCCATGGTCGGCGTGGCGGCGACATCGATGGCCGCGATCCGGCCTTCGCGAATGGCGGCGGCGCGTTCGCGGATCTGATGGAGGCCCGACATCAGCCGCTGTACCTCGCCATAGAACTGAAGCCCGCGCTCCGTCGGCGATATGCGCGGCCCGTTGCGATGAAACAGGGGAAAACCGACAGACTCTTCGAGTTCCTTGATCTGGCGTGTTACGGCAGGCTGGCCAATGCCCAGCTCACGGGCAGCCGCCGTCATCGAGCCGCAGGCCATGGCGGCCTGGAAGGCTTCGAGCGCTTTCACATCGGAAATTTTATCATTCGATATTGACATATTGAGCTCATCATTATCCATATAGAAGATATTGGCAAGTGCAGATTCAGCCATTCATGCGCCACGGGCCGCACGCCGCGATGGCGAGACCGGAAAACGGAACGATAAAAACAGAGGAATAGCAGCATGTCTTTGATAACACGCATCGCGGGCGCCGCGACGATTGCGATCGGAACCGTAATCCTGACACAGCCGGCAATGGCGGCCGATGTCTGGCGCCTGAGCTCGATGATGACGCCCGACAGTTTCGAAGGTAAGGCCTACCAGAAGTTCGCCGACCTGGTGTCGGAATACACCGATGGCGAGATCGAGGTGAAGATCTATCCCAACGAGCAGATCGGCTCGATGGATTCCGTCATCGAGCAGCTCAGCCAGGGCATCATCCAGCTTGCGCCGTCGAGCCTGTCCTTCATGTCGCGCTGGGAGGACAGCATCCGCTATGCCTCCGCGCCCTTCCTGTTCGACAATTACGATCAGTGGTCGGCCTTCATCGACGGCGACCTGTTCCAGTCCTGGCTCGGCGAAGTCGAGGAAAAGGCCAATATCACCGTGCTCGGCAGCATTCCGGAAATGCCGCGTGGCACGTTCCGCACGCTTCTTTCGACCAAGCCGGTCGAGTCCGTTGACGATATCAAGGGCCTGAAGATGCGCCAGTTCCAGGATCAGCTCGTGATCGACGCCTGGACCTATCTCGGCGCGGAAGTGCGTGTCCTGCCCTGGGGCGAAGTCTATGACGGCATCAATCGCGGCATCGTCGACGCCGTGACCTCCCCGGCGGAGCTGATCGAGTCCACCCGTTTTTATGAGGTCGCGCCTAACATCATCCGCACCGACGAATACCCGCAGGCGGTTGCCTGGATGATGAACGCCAAGGCCTGGGACAAGCTGACGCCTGAGCAGCAGGACGCCCTTGAGCGCGCCCACAGCGAAGCATCCGCCTATGCCCGCGAGCTTCTGGAAGAACAGGCGGCGACGCTGAAGAGCGATCTGGAAGCCAAGGATGGCGTGAGCGTCAACTTTGACTTCGACACCACGCAGTTCAGCGACAAAATGGCGGCCTTCTATCAGCAGCGCGCCGAAAACGGTGAACTGCCCGAAGGCCTGCTGGACGCCGTTCAGGCCGCAAAGCAAGAGTAAGCCCGATGCGCGCGCTTGACGGCATTCTTGACGCCATTGCCAGCCTCTTCAAGGGGCTGGTGACACTCTGTCTCGCCGTCATGGTGGCGCTGAACCTCTTCAATGTCGCTTTTCGCGCGGTGTTCGATCATGCCTTCGGCTGGATATTCTCGTGGACGCTGCTGTTGTTCATCTGGATGCTGCTGCTTGGCTTCTTCGTCTATATGCGCAACCGCCGCGACGTGGTTGTCGATATCTTCATGTCACGCCTGCCGCCGGTCGGCCGGCGGGTCGGCGGCATGTTCGCCTGCTTCGTCGGCATGGCCGTGATGGCTGCGATCCTGCGCGGCGCACCGGCGCTGATCTCGCTGCAGCGCGCGCCGATGGATGGCACCGGCCTGCCGATCTGGACCCAGTCGCTGCCGCTGTTCGTCTCCGCCTTGCTGGTATTCCTGCATTTCCTGCTGTCCTTCATTGAAATCGCCACCGGCCGGAGCGAAGCCTTTCCGCGCGACATCGAGCCGGTCGAAAAAGGAGCCGTCGAATGATCCTCGGCATCATCGTCATCGGCGGTTTCGTGCTGTTGATGCTTATCGGCGTTCCGGTGACCGTCGCCATCGGCGCTGGCGCCATCGTCGGGCTTTACTGGGCCGGGTTCGGCGATATGGGCATCGTTGTCCCCCAGCAGATTCTCGACGGCGCGGCAAAGCCGGCGCTGCTCGCGATCCCGTTCTTCGTGCTGGCCGGCAATCTGATGAACACCATTGGCCTGACCGACCGCATTTTCAATTTCTGCCTCGCGCTGATCGGCCATTTCCGCGCGGGTCTCGCCTATGTCAACGTCGTCGCCTCGCTTCTGTTCGCAGGCGTCTCGGGCGCTGCGACGGCGGATATTGCCGGCCTCGGTCAGCTTGAGGTCAAGGCGATGCGCGAGCGCGGCTACTCGCCCCAATTCTCCGCGGCGCTGACCGTCGCCACCTCGCTTGTCGGGCCAATCGTGCCGCCCTCGATCAGCCTGATCGTCTATGCCTGGCTTGCCAACCAGTCGGTGGCGCGGCTGTTTCTCGCCGGCATCATTCCCGGCATCCTCGTCGCGATTTCATTCATCCTCTATATCCGCGTGGTTTCGATCTGGACGCCGATGCCGCGTGAGAAACGCGCCAGCATGCGCGATATCCGCCGCGCCACGCTCGAGGGACTTCCGGCGTTGATCGCGCCCGCCATCATCTTGAGCGCCATCATCTTCGGCTTTGCCACGGCCACCGAAGCCGGCGTGATCGCCTGCGGTTATTCGCTGCTGATCGGCCTGTTCTATCGCACGGTCACCTGGAAGGGCGTGCGCGACGCGCTCACCGAAAGCGCGGTGCTTTCCTCGCTGATCATGATGATCATCGGCGTCTCCCAGATCATGGGCTGGCTGTTTGCCTTCGAACAGGTGCCGCAGGCCTTTGCCTCCGGCATTCTGGAGTCTATCAGCCAACCCTGGGTGTTCATGGCCTTCACCATCGTGCTGTTGGTCATCATCGGCTGTTTCATGGAGGCGACGCCGGCCAAGATCATTCTCCTGCCCCTGCTTCTGCCGGCCGCCGATGCCTTCGGCATCGACCGGGTGCAGTTCGGCATGGTGATCACCCTTGCCCTGCTGTTGGGCATCGCCACGCCGCCTCTCGGCGTCGGGCTCTATCTGATGTCGGCTGTTTCGGGCGTACGCTTCGAGAAGCTGGCGATTTCTATCCTGCCACTGCTGATCCCGCCGATCGTCGTGCTGATCCTGCTCGCATCCGTGCCGGAAATCACGCTCTGGCTCCCCAATCTCATCATGGGACCGCAATGACCATACACCATGCCCGGCCCGACGCGCTCGACCGCGCTGGCGGCCTTGCCGAGGGCGGCGAGATCTTCGATCTTCGCGCGCTTCGCCCCGAATTCCTGAACGGCGCGGAAGACTGCCGAGCGGCCGTTCTCGCGCCCGAAAACGATCTCGGCCTGTCGCCGGCGCTGCGTGCGGCGATCGCCCGGCGGGTGGCGTTGACCGCGGACAATGAAAAGCTGCTCGCCGAATATCCGGTGCCGGAAGATGAGACCCTGGCCACGCTTTCCCGCGGCGAGATGCCGGAAGACGGCCGCCTTGCCGCCATCGCCGTTCATGCCGACATGATCGCCGCCAATCCGGGCGCAAGCACGCGCGAAAGCCTCGATGCGCTGCTTGAGGCCGGGCTGACCGTGCCGCAGGTGATCGCGCTGTCCGAGCTTCTGGCCTTTGTCTGCTTCCAGATCAGGGTCGCCCACGGTCTGCATCTTCTGGAGACGACCGCATGAGCGCTCTGGGTTCCATCCGCATCAAGCCGCTCACCTGGCATCCGCATCTGCCGCCGGTCGAGATCGAGGACGCCACGCCCGAGCAACTGGAGGCGATGAAGGTGACGCCATCGGCGAAGAAGGTTTCGCCCTATGTGCGCACGCTCGCCCATGATCCGGAAAGCTATGTCGCGCGCACCACGCTGTTCAACGCGATCATGTATGCCGAAGGCGGGTTGCCCCGCGCCGACCGCGAACTCGGGGCGCTGGCCGCATCCCAGGTCAATGGCTGCCGCTACTGCGCCAATGTCCACGCGCGTCAGCATATTCGCCTCTCCGGCAGCTCTGCCGTGATCGCCGCGCTGTGGAGGGAAGACCGCGAGGCGCTCTCCGCCCGCGACGCCGCAATTGTCGATTTTGCCGAAGCGCTGACGGCGACACCGCCCAGCGCTGACAAAAGCCATATCGCGGCGCTGAAGGCCGCAGGGCTCGAACCGTTCGAGATCATCGACCTCATTCATGCAATTGCTATATTCGGTTGGGCCAACCGGCTGATGCACCCGCTCGGCCATTCGGATAATGAAGAAAAGAGGACGTCGCCATGAAAGCCATCGCCACCGACAAGGCGCCTGCCGCCATCGGCCCCTACAGCCAGGCCGTGCGCCATGGCGATCTTTTGTTCGTATCCGGCCAGCTTCCGATTGATCCGGCAACCGGCGCCTTCGTGGAAGGCGGCGCGGTGGAGCAGATGCGGCAATGCCTGAAGAATATCGCGGCGATCGCCGCGGAAGCCGGCGCCGACCTTTCGAAAACGATCAAGACCACCGTGCTTCTGACCGACCTTTCCGGTTTCGCCGACGTCAATGAAGAATACGGCAAGGCCTTTGCCGAGCCGTTCCCGGCGCGCGCCTGCTACGAAGTCTCGGCCCTTCCCAAGGGGGCGATGGTCGAAGTTGAGGCGGTGATCGCGCTATGAGCGGCGAGAGCCTTCTGACCGACGGTCTGGACGTCGCGCTGCCGGCCTGTGCCGAGCGCGCCTGGGCGCGCCGCGCCATCGGGCTTTTGCAGGGCGACGCCCGCCGCTCCGCCGACACCCATCTGATCAAGCCGGTCTTTCCCGGCCTCACAGGGCTTTCGGTCTATCTGAAGGATGAAAGCACGCACCCGACCGGCAGCCTGAAACACCGCCTCGCCCGCTCGCTGGTGCTTTACGGCATCTGCAACGGCCATATCCGCGAGGGCACCACGCTGGTCGAGGCATCCTCAGGCTCGACGGCGGTGTCGGAAGCCTATTTCGCCCGCATCTTGCATCTGCCCTTCATCGCGGTGATGCCGCGCACGACGTCGCGCCAGAAGATCGAGGCGATCGAGCGCTTCGGCGGCCAGTGCCATCTGGTCGAGCGCTCCGGCGAGGTCTATGAGGCGGCGCAGAAGATCGCGAACGAAACCGGCGGCCACTATCTCGACCAGTTCACCTTCGCCGAGCGCGCCACCGACTGGCGCGGCAACAACAATATCGCCGAGAGCATTTTCGCGCAGATGGAAAACGAGGAGCATCCAACGCCCGAGTGGGTGGTGATGAGCGCGGGCACCGGCGGCACCTCTGCCACGATCGGCCGCTATATCCGCTACCGCAATTTGCCGACGCGGCTCTGCGTGGTCGATGTCGAGAACTCGGTGTTCTACGACAGCTATGTCAGCGGCGACCGCACCGTCAGCCGCGATGACGGCTCCAGGATCGAGGGCATCGGCAGGCCGCGCGTCGAACCCTCCTTCCTGCCGACGGTGATCGACCATATGATCCGGGTTCCCGACGCCGCATCGCTGGCAGCCATGCATGTTCTCTCGAAACGCATCTTCCGCCAGGTCGGCGGCTCGACGGGCACCAATTTCTTCGGCCTCTGCCGCATCGCGGCGCAGATGATGCACGAACAGCGCGAAGGCTCGCTCGTCACCCTGATCTGCGACAGTGGGGCGCGCTATGCCGATACCTATTACAACCCCGACTGGCTAAAGGAAAACGGCCTCGATATCGCGCCCTATGTCGACCAGCTCGAACGCTTCCTCGATAGCGGAGAATTGCGCGAAGCATGAGTCGCGCCTTTCTCGATGGGTGCGGAGGAGGAGGTGATAGGTCTGCGCGCCGTGACATAGCGGCGTTCATGGACATGTTTCCTTCGGCCGGGGCTCGTGGCTTGCCTGATCTTGACTGTCACTATCGACAGAAACCGGCCGACGGCTATCGCTCTTGACGCGCTGGAGATTCTCGCCCTAATCCAGGGACACATCTTTCACGCCGGACCAGCCGGCGCCTCATGTTTCAGGGACAGCTTATTGTGGAGACTACCGCCGGTCGGGTTTCGCGCCCCTTTCAGGTCACGCACCGGCAGGTCCTCACGATCGCGCTGCCGATGATGATCGCGCATTTCTCGACGCCGCTGGTGAGCCTTGCCGCGACCGGCGTGGTCGGCCAGTTGCGTGACGAGGTGCTGATCGGCGGCGTGGCGCTGGCGGCCGTCATCTTCGATGTCCTGTTTACGACCTTCAACTTTCTCCGCGGCGCGACGACGGGCTTCACCGCGCAGGCCGTTGGCGCGGACGACCGTCGCCAGGAACAACGCATGCTGCTCGGCGGCATCCTGATCGCGCTTTCGGCAGGCCTGCTCATTCTCCTACTGCACGTGCCGATCGGCCATCTGGGCCTGGCTGCGCTCGATGCCGACGGCGCGGTGGGCGACGCGGCCTGGACCTATTATGCCTGGCGGGTGTGGTCGGCGCCGTTCGCGCTGTTCAATTTCGTGGTGTTCGGCTGGGTGATCGGCCGCGGCGAGGCGATGACGGCGCTGCTTCTGCAGGTGGTGTTGAACGCGCTGAACCTGTTTCTGGCCTTCGCCTTCGTGTTGTGGCTTGGCTACGGGCTGGCGGGCGCGGGAGCCGCAAGCCTGATCGCCGAGGGTATGACGGCCGTGATCGGCGCGATCCTGATCCTGAGGCGCACCGACCGAAAGCTTTGGGAATGGCCTGACCTTTTCGCTCTTAAGCGGATGTTCTCGGTCAACCGCGACATGATGATCCGCTCCTTTGCGCTGCTGATCGGGCTTTCCTTCTTCACCCGCCAGTCGGGCGTGCTGGGCACCGATATCCTGGCCGCCAATACAGTGCTGCTGCGTTACTATTTCCTCGGCGTCGCCTTCCTGGACGGATTCGCCACCGCTGCGGAACAGCTCGCCGGCCGCGCGGTTGGCGCGTTCTATCGCCCGGCCTTCGATCGCGTCATCAGGCTCACCACGCTCTGGGGCGTGGCGATGGCGCTGGCGGTATCGACCGTCTTCTTCCTCACCGGCCCAATGGTTGTGGCGCTGATCGCGCCGATCCCCGAGACGCAGGCGCTCGCCCACACCTACCTGCCCTATGCCGCGATCATGCCGCTCGTCGGCGTCATCGCGTTCCAGATGGACGGCGTGTTCATCGGCGCCACATGGTCGCGCGAGATGCGCACGCTGATGTTGGCGTCGCTGGCCTTCTACTTCGCGGCCTGGGTCGTGCTGCAGCCGCTGTTCGGCAATCACGGTCTATGGGTCGCGATGCTGCTGTTTCAGGGCGCGCGCTCGGTCTTCTTCCGGCTGACGCTGCCGAAACTGGCGGACCGGACCTTTTCTCCTGCGGGCGCGCTGCGCCACTAAGCCGGCTCAGGCAAACGGGAATTGGATTGACGGAAGCCTGTTCGTTTTCTGTTTCTCAAGCCTCATCGCCGGTCCCTTGTGCAAGCCGCCTGATTATCGGCCCGGAGGCAAGCCAGCTGGAGTGGCCGGGATTTCTGCCTGAGGCCAGGGAAGGTCCCGTAGCCGCGTTTCCGGAGGGCCGATGTGTAGGATATTTTTCCAAAAACCCCGGGATCAAGGGTCAAATTGACATTTACTTATGCCACTGAATCTTTATCCATAGGCCAAATTTAGCAAATTCAGCTTCATTCATATTATAGGGAAAATTCAATGGCCCTTACCCATTTGCAGAGACTGGAGGCGGAATCGATTCATATCTTCCGCGAGGTCGCGGCAAGTTTCTCCAGACCGGTGATGCTCTATTCGATCGGCAAGGATTCGTCGGTGATGATGCATCTGGCGATGAAGGCGTTCTATCCGGCAAAGCCGCCCTTTCCGTTTCTCCATGTCGACACCACCTGGAAGTTCCAGGCGATGTACGATTTCCGGCAGAAGATGGCCGACGATCTCGGCATAGACCTGCTCGTTCACGTCAACCCGGAAGGCGTTGAGGAAGGCATCAACCCTTTCGATCATGGTTCCAATACCCATACCCATATCTGGAAGACGGTGGGGCTGAGGCAGGCGCTCGACAAATACGGCTTCGACGCCGCCTTTGGCGGCGCGCGGCGCGACGAGGAGAAGTCGCGGGCCAAGGAACGGATCTTCTCGTTCCGCAATGCGCAGCATGCCTGGGACCCCAAGAACCAGCGCCCGGAAATGTGGAAGACCTACAATACCCGCGTCGGCAAGGGCGAATCGATCCGCGTCTTTCCGCTGTCGAACTGGACCGAGCTCGACATCTGGCAGTATATCATGAAGGAGAATATCCCGATCGTGCCGCTGTATTTTGCCGCCAAACGACCGGTGGTGGAGCGTGACGGCGCGCTGATCATGGTCGATGATGATCGCATGCCGATCGGCCCGGATGAGGCCGTGACGGAGAAGATGGTGCGTTTCCGCACGCTCGGTTGCTACCCGCTGACGGGCGCGGTCGAATCCGACGCCAGCGACCTGCAGGCGATCGTGCGCGAGATGCTGACCGCCAGAACCTCGGAGCGTCAGGGACGGATGATCGACAAGGACGAAGCCGGGTCGATGGAAAAGAAGAAGCGCGAGGGGTATTTCTGATGGTCGAGGATGTTTCCGGCGACATGATTGCCTATCTGGCTGATCAGGAACAGAAATCCCTGTTGCGCTTTCTGACCTGCGGCTCCGTCGATGACGGCAAGTCGACCCTGATCGGTCGCCTGCTCTACGACACCAAGCTGATCTTCGAGGACCAGCTTGCCTCGCTTGAACGCGACAGCGCCCGCCACGGCACGACCGGCGAGGACATCGACTTCGCGCTTCTGGTCGACGGGCTGGAATCCGAGCGCGAGCAGGGCATCACCATCGATGTGGCCTATCGTTTCTTCGCGACCGCCAAGCGCAAGTTCATCGTCGCCGATACCCCCGGCCACGAGGAATATACCCGCAATATGGCCACCGGCGCCTCGACCGCCGATCTCGCCATCGTGCTGGTCGACAGCCGTCAGGGCATTCTGCCGCAGACCCGCCGGCATTCCTTCATTGCCTCGCTGCTAGGCATTCGCCATATCGTGGTCGCGATCAACAAGATCGACCTCATGGACTATTCCCAGGAGGTCTATGACCGGATCGTCGCCGACTATCTGGAATTCGCAAAAGATCTCGGCTTCGAGACGATCGTGCCGATCCCGATCTCCGCGCGCTACGGCGACAACGTCACTCTGCCGTCAGTGAACATGCCATGGTACATGGGGCCGGCCCTTCTGGACCATCTCGAAACGGTCCCGGTCGAATCCGATCTCGCGGACAAGCCGTTCCGGATGCCGGTGCAGCTCGTGACCCGCCCGAACCTCAATTTCCGCGGGTTTGCCGGGCAGATCGCATCCGGCCGGGTGGCTGTGGGAGATCGGGTTACGGTCGCCAAGTCCGGGAAGAGCTCGACGATCCGCCAGATCGTCACCATGGACGGCGATCTTGAGAGCGCCGAGGCGGGGCAGGCGGTCACGCTCGCCCTGGAGGACGAGATCGAGGTCTCGCGCGGCAATATTCTGGTGGCGCCCGGTGAGCGGCCGAACGTTGCCGATCAGTTTCAGGCGAAGATCATCTGGTTCGATGCGGATGCGATGATCCCGGGCCGTTCCTATATTCTGCGCACCGAGGCCGACCAGACGCCGGCGACGATCACCGCCCTCAAATATCAGGTGAATATCAACAGTTTCGCCCATGAGGCGGCCAAAGCGCTCCACATGAACGAGGTCGGGGTGTGCAACATCTCGACCCAGGCGCCGATCGTGTTCGATGCCTATGGGGACAACCGCACCACCGGCAATTTCGTCATCATCGATCGGATATCCAACAAGACCGTTGGCGCCGGCATGATCGATTTTGCGCTGCGCCGGGCGCAGAATGTCCACTGGCAGGCGGTCGAGGTCAACAAGAAGGCGCATGCCGATCTGAAGGCGCAGACGCCGGCGGTGCTGTGGTTCACCGGGCTTTCTGGCTCGGGCAAGTCGACGGTCGCCAACGCGCTGGAAAAGATCCTCCACGCCAAGGGCAAGCACACCTATCTTCTTGACGGCGACAATATCCGCCACGGCCTCAACCGCGATCTCGGTTTCACCGCGGAAGACCGGGTCGAGAATATCCGCCGCGTGGCCGAGGTGGCCCGGCTCATGGCAGATGCCGGGCTGATCGTGCTGGTGTCGTTCATCTCGCCCTTCCGCTCCGAACGGCGGCTGGCGCGTGAGATGATGGAAGACGGCGAGTTCATCGAGATTTTCATCGATACCCCGATCGAGGTCTGCGCCGAGCGTGACCCCAAGGGTCTCTACAAGAAGGCGCAGGCCGGCGAGATCGCCAATTTCACCGGCATTTCCTCGCCCTATGAGCCGCCGGAAAACGCCGAGCTTCACCTCCACACCGTCGGCCATGAGCCATTTGAACTTGCGAGCCGGATCGAGGATTTCCTCGCGAGCCGGGAAAAAGGGGAGTGAGCGCCATGGCCGATATGCAGCAGGTCTTTCTCGATGCGGCGCTTGAAGCGGGCAGGGCGATCATGTCGATCTACGAGAACGGCATAGACGTGACCTACAAGGCGGATCACTCGCCGGTGACGGCGGCCGATGAACAGGCCGAGGCGATCATCCTCGCCCATCTCGCGCGTTCATTTCCAGACATTCCGGTGATTGCCGAGGAGAGCGTTGCGGCCGGCGTGGTGCCGGATATCACCGGCAAAGCCTTCTTCCTTGTCGACCCGCTCGACGGTACAAAGGAATTCATCAACAGGCGCGAGGATTTCACCGTCAATATCGCGCTTGTTGAAAACGGCGTGCCGGTTGCGGGCATCGTCTATGCGCCGGCCAAGGGCGTGGCCTACCGCACCATCGCCGGCGGCGCGGAGAAGCTGATCGTGACCGATGGCGTCGTCGCGCGATCCGAAGCGATAAGATGCCGGCCCAGGGGCGAGGTTCTGACCGCGGTTGCCAGCCGATCGCACAACAGTCCGGAGACCGAGGATTTCATGCGGAAAATCGGCGTGTCCGATTTCACCTCGGTAGGCTCATCGCTGAAATTCTGCCTTCTGGCGGAAGGCGCTGCCGATGTCTATCCCCGTTTCGGACGCACCATGGAATGGGATACCGCCGCCGGCGATGCCATCCTGCGCGCCGCCGGTGGCACGACGGAGTGCGCGAACAATACGATTTTTGTATATGGCAAGACGCGGCAGGCTGAGGACAGCGACTTTGCCAATCCGCCCTTTATCGGATGGGCCCATCCAGTCTCACGTCGGTAAACTTCAAGAAATCTGTGGCGGAAGACTAAACGGCGGCGCTGCGGAGCGTACCCGCTTCATACAAGGTGGCTCTTCGGCCTCTCTCGGTCGCGGGCAGACACTCTGCTTCCATCGCTTGTCGTGCCTATATCGCAGCGATTGGCATCGGCATTGATCTGAAGCCAAAAAGACAGCCTTGGCTGTTGCGAATTTGCATGTCCCCTCGGCAAGGAAGTTAGCGGCTAATACACTTTAAAATTGAATGTATGAGAATCCGCATCTTTTTAGAGAATCGCGGCATCACAAGCAAATAAGTCTTTCAGTTCTCGGTTGACGAGGTTTCAATATCTGCTAATTTGCAGCCCATAGCAGGATGATTAAAATTTTATCTTTTGTAGGTTACATTTTTTAGTTGTGATGTTTGAGGCAGGTCAAACGTTTATTTGTAATTTTATTCAATTTTGATCGATGAATTTAGCTGGGCGGCCTGGTCAGCCGTGATTTCACGCAGGGGTGCCACCTTTCATGAGTGGGTATTTTTTCCAGGCGCTGGTGTGCGCATTTTTTGTTTCCGCTGCGATATGCGCGCTGATTGTATCGACGCGAAAGTTTCATCTCAGATTTTCTGATCGTCGCAAGGACACCAAAGCTGTTCAGAGTGCGCATCGAGTGCCGACGCCGAGAATTGGCGGCGTGGCTATCCTGGTCGCGCTTGTCTCGCTCGGCATGTTTATACCTGATACGACCGGTCATCATCTGTGGCTGCTGCTGCCCTCGCTGATGCCGGTCTTCCTTGCCGGCCTTGCAGAGGATCTCGGGTTTCACGTGTCTCCGCGTCGCCGTCTGATCGCCGCTGCGGTCTCTTCGTTGCTCGCCGTCGTTCTGTTCAAGCTTTGGATTCCGCGCGCCGACATTCCGCTGATCGGCACAATCATAGCGTTCTCGCCGTTCGCGATCGCCGTGACCATTTTTGGCGGAGCCGGCATTTGCAACGCCTTCAACCTGGTTGATGGCGTGAACGGACTTTCCAGCCTGATCGCCGTTGTCGTTGCTGCTGCTCTGGCGGCTATTGCTGCGCAGAACGGTTTGTTTGAAGTCAGTGCCTGGTGCGCCGTGGCTATCGGAGCGCTGCTCGGATTTCTTGTTTTCAACTTTCCGTTGGGAAAGATTTTCCTAGGTGATGCGGGCGCTTATGGCATCGGCCATATTCTCGCCTGGCTCGCCTTCCTGATACTGAACTTCATCCCGAACCTCACGCCGTGGGCGCTGTTGCTGATATTCTTCTGGCCGATCGCCGATACGTTGCTTGCCATATTCCGTCGCCGGATCGCCGGTCGGCCAGCTGATCAGCCGGACAGGCTGCATTTTCATCAGCTGGTCATGCGCGCGCTCGAGATTGGCGTCCTCGGCCGCAACGCGCGACATATCAGCAATCCAATGACGACGGTTATCCTGGCCCCGATGTTCACGGCGCCGGCCATTGCCGGCGTGATATTCTGGCACAATCCGGCAGCGGCCGCGCTCGCTCTTGCTTTCTTTGCCGCTTTATTCGTGGCGACTTATCAATTCGGCGCCCGGTTTGCCGCCTGCCTTCGCCTTCAGGCCGGGCACAAGGTGCATTTCAATTGGACGCTCCATCCGAAGAGGCTTTCGCACCGAAAAGACGGATAACCCTGGGGCGGAGCAGCCTTACTCAACGTCGGGCTGCTTTCAGTTCAGGTGCACCGGCTCGCATGATTTCAACTGACGCTCATGTGTTACGGGTCCTGCTTGCTCTTCTGGGAGTTTTCAATGACAATGAAATCTGATTTTGACGGGAAATGATTTTGGTCAAACTTGCGCAGCCCGCATCACGATCTCTTTGCAGTCTCTCGTGTTTGAGACGTTGCTCATAATGTGGGCGTTCTCGTTCCCTCAGCATGTCACGAATGCACTTTATTTCGGGTGCATGCCTGGATTGTGCAGGGCAAGCCTTTTGGCGCCATTCGACGCCATGCGCAATTGGCCGACACGCGCAAAAAAGTCCGCACGATCGGGCCTTCCCTCTCGGCAACTTGACTGGTTCGGTCGCATAGTCTATCGCCCGGTCGGCTCATCCTGGAAGTTTTTCGTCCAGAAAAACGTGAGATCGACCGACGGCAGGACCAACACGATTTACAGAAACGGCCTGAGTTTTTGAGCAACATGTCAATTAACAAAAACGATGCTGAAAACGACGAAATCGATCTTCAGAAAATATTCTTCATTTTCTGGCGGCGTAAACTCCTGATTGCGCTGATATGCATCGCCTTCGTTCTGGCGGGCGGGTATTACGCCTTCAAGATGACGACGCCGATCTACGAGGCATCCTCGGTCACGATGGTGCGCAACCAGGCGGAGACAGTCATCGATCTGCCGAGCGTTCTGGCGCAGCTTGGAACAGATGATGTCGCGCTGAAATCCGAAATCGAGGTGATCAGGTCGCGCATACTGATCGGAAAAGTCGTTGATATGCTGGATCTGACCTCGGATCCTGAGTTCAATGGAGCTCTCAGGGAACCGACGGCGTTTTCGCAACTGATCTCCAGCATCAAAGGCCTGTTGCCAACGAGTTCCAAACCTACCACCGGTCGGGTTGATCCGGGACGGACGCGCGAACGGGTGGTAAGCGCTCTTCTTGCGCATTTCACGGCGAACGTGGTCCCAGGCACCACGACCTTCAGAATAACCGTGCAGTCCGAGGATCCTGAAAAGGCAGCGCTGATAGCAGATACGATTGCCGAACAGTATGTCCAGCGTCAGATCGACGTCAAGCGCGGCGCCACGGTCGATGCGATCGACTGGCTCAGCGACCGCGTGGCTGAACTCAAGGTCGCGCTACAGAATTCCGAAAATGCGGTCAAGCAGTTCAAGACCGATACGCCGCTGACAACCCCTGAAGTGCTAAGCGGACTGGAGCGGCAGTTGAAGTCGATCCGCGATCGTATCGGCGAGACCCGTCAGAGGGTCGCGGCCTCTGACGATTTCTTTGCCGCATTCGAGCAGGCGACGAGCTATGAGGACAAGGCCGTTCTCCTCGGCGATGCAACGCTCATCGATCTGTCGGCGACCGCGTCTCGCAGCAGAAGCGCTGCATCGCGCTTCAATGCGAGGGTGGAAACACTGCTCGCCGAGCGCCGCAGGGATGCAGCCGAGAGTAAAAGTCAGCTCGCCTCATTGGAATCCGCAGAAGCGACGCTTGAGCAAAAAATTCAGAAGGAGAGCTCCGCCTACCTTGAACTTGAGCAGTTGACGAGGGAAGCGGAGGCCAATCGAACGCTCTACGAGTATTTCCTGGCGCGCCTCAAGGAGACTTCCGCCCAGCAGGGCGTGCAGCAGGCGGACAGCGTCATCCTGTCCTATGCAGTCGTTCCCGGGTCCGCGAGCGCACCGTCGAAGAAGCGGATCGTTCTGCTTTCCGGGTTTGTGGGCCTTATTTTCGGTTGTGCGCTCAGCATGCTTCTCGAAATGCGGAACAAGACTTTCCGCACGTCGCAGGAACTGGAGGAACTGGCCGGCTTGCCCGTGGTCGGCATGCTGCCTCTCGTTCCGGCAAAACACCGGAATGATTTCTTCCACTATCTGCAAAGTCACCCGACATCGCCGTTTGCCGAGGCTGTGCGCAATCTCAGAACGTCGGTCCTGCTTGCCCATCTCGATAACCCTCCGCAGGTGATCCTGCTTACGTCTTCAATACCTGGCGAAGGCAAGACGTCGAGCAGCATTGGTCTCGCGCTCAATTTCGCCAGCATGGGCAAGAGAGTTCTTCTGATCGAGGGCGACCTGCGTCGACTGACCTTCAATCAGTATTTTGACAATTCGCAAGGCGCTGCCGGCCTTATTTCCGTGCTCTCGGGGAAAACGTCGCTTGAGGAAACCGTTTTCCATCATGAAGAACTCGATATCGACATTCTGTTTGGAGAGCGCTCGACGAAAAATGCGGCCGACGTTCTCTCCTCGCGGAAGATGGATGAGCTTCTTCGCGAAGCCCGGTCCAAATATGATTTCGTCATCATCGACGCGCCGCCGGTGCTGATCGTGCCCGATGCCCGCGTGCTGAGCCAGTTTGTCGATGCCATCCTCTTCATCGTCAAATGGGATTCGACCCATCAGCGTCAGGTCGAAGAAGCGATCCGCTCGTTCGAGGAAGGCAAGATCGAGGGACTGGTTCTCAATCAGATCGATCCGAACGGGTTCAAGCGGTATGGCTATAATTATGGCTATGGCTATGGCTATGCCGCCCACTATGGCGATAAATATTACGACACCGCGAGCGATTAGGGTATTTCGCGCGCAACCGATGGATCGGCGCCTGCGACAACACCGTGAAACACGGAGCAGGAACCGCAATGCGCTTCCATCCGGATCGGGCCATCCTGGCTCCGATCCGCGGGTGTCTCGGCGGACCGTAGATGACTACTGACGCCCTACACCCACATAGGCGATAAACCCCGCCGCCTCGGCGTCGCCTCTGTTATATATATTCCTCAGATCGGCGAGCCTCGCCGTCGCCATTACGCCCGCCAGCCGGGACAGGTCGAGCGCACGGAATTCGTTCCATTCGGTGAGGATCACGGCAGCATCGGCGTCCTTTGCTGCTTCATAGGCGTTTTCCAGCCATTGGACGCCCGGCAGCAGGGCCTCGCCCTCACGACGGCCGTGAGGATCCACCACTCTCACATGCGCACCCCCGCCCACCAACGCCGGCACGATTGTCAGCGATGGCGAGTCGCGCATGTCGTCGGTGTTGGGTTTGAAGGTCACGCCGAGAACAGCGATCGTCTTGCCGTTTACCGAGCCGCCACACAGGTCCGTGACCTTCTCGACCATTCTGCGTTTGATGTCGTCATTGAGCTTGATGACCGTCTCGGTGATCTGCATCGAGACGCCGTGCTCCTGACCGATCCGGGCAAGCGCCTTGGTGTCCTTGGGAAAGCACGAGCCGCCGAAGCCCGGGCCTGCATGCAGGAACTTGTTGCCGATCCGATTGTCGAGGCCGATGCCCTTGGATACGAGTTTGACATCGGCCCCTACGCGTTCGCAGAGCGTCGCGATCTCGTTGATGAAGGTGATCTTGGTAGCGAGAAATGCGTTGGCCGCGTATTTGATCATTTCGGCCGACTCCAGGTCGGTCGTAACGATTGGAAAGTCGCGCAGAAAGAGGGGACGATAGATCTCGCCCATCACCTCGGCCGCGCGTTCATGTTGAACCCCCACAACCACCCGGTCCGGGCGCATGAAATCGTCGATCGCCGCACCCTCACGCAGGAATTCCGGGTTGGAGGCGACATCGAAATCAGCCTGGGGATTGGCCCTTGCAATGATTTCCTGCACCTGCCGGTTGGTTCCGACCGGTACCGTCGATTTTGTCACCACGACCGTATAGTCGTCGATGGCTTGGGCGATCTCCTCGGCCGCGGCGAACACATAGGTCAGGTCGGCATGTCCGTCGCCCCGGCGCGCCGGCGTGCCCACCGCGATGAAGACCGCATCGGCTTCCGACACCGCGGCGGGCAGATCACTGCTGAAATGCAGCCGGCCGGACTCCATGTTTCTCGCCATAAGCTCCTGGAGACCCGGCTCATAGATCGGCACCTGACCGGCTCTGAGCATGTCTAGCTTGGCTGGGTCCTTGTCGACGCAAACCACCTCATGGCCGAAGTCGGAAAAGCAGACACCGGAAACGAGTCCCACATAGCCGGTGCCGATCATTGCGATTTTCATGGGAAAATGTTCACTCTTCTGGCAGTTGACGGATCGCTTTTATTATTGAGACGAATTGATTACAGTTGCACGACAGGCCTTGTCGAGTAGGGGCCTTCAAAAAAGAAAGTCACGATGGACCTGGGCTTTACGGGAAAGAGTCGGTGTCGCCTTTTCGCGTTCTCGATATCGGCAAGGTAGTTCCCTGTTTTGACGCATCGGGTTATCGAAAAACCGGGTCTTACTTTTTCGCCGCTGTGCTTTCGCATCTCCATAAAATAGACGCAAGCGCGTGCTCTTTCGGTCAGGAGGCCGATGCGCTAGGTTTGCGCACGAATGGAGCGGGGTTATCGCTATGTATCTGACGCGACGCGTGTTTTCTTTCGGGGTGATTGCCGCGACGCTTTCAGCGTGCACGAACAGTTCGGTTGGCAGTTTTTCTTCCGTCGCCGATCCGGCGATGCGGCCGGTGGCCAATTCTGAGTGGAACGCGTGGGTGGCCGGGTTCAAGCAGCGCGCGGCGGCGCGCGGGATTTCCAACGACACGCTGACGGCGGCCTTCGCCAATGCCGGATACACGCCGGGGGTCATTGAGCAGGACCGCAACCAGACGGAATTCAAGCGCACGCTGGAAGACTATCTGGCCATTGCCGGCTCCGATGAGCGGATCGCCAAGGGGCGCGCCAATTATGCCCGCTACCGCGATGTTCTGGAGCGGATCGAGGCGACCTATGGCGTCGACGCCAATGTGATTGTCGCCATCTGGGGCCTGGAAAGCATGTACGGCGAACGGCGCGGCAGCATTCCGGTTGTGTCGTCGCTTTCGACGCTGGCCGTCGAGGGGCGGCGCGGTGCTTTCTTCGAAAGCCAGTTGGTCGGGGCGATGCGGATCCTGCAGAACGGCGATATCACGCCCGAGCGGATGACCGGAAGCTGGGCCGGCGCCATGGGCCATACCCAGTTCATCCCGACCTCCTATCTCGGCTATGCCGTCGATTTCAACGGCGACGGCCGGCGCGATATCTGGGACGCCGACCCGACCGATGCGCTTGCGAGCACCGCGAACTATCTTGCTCGCTCGGGCTGGCGGAAAGGTCAGCCCTGGGGCGGCGAGGAGGGCTCGCCGGGCGCTGCCGTCGATGGCACCAGGATACAGCCGCAGGCGGGCGGTCCGGTCTTCGTCGTCGGGCACAATTTCAACGTCATCAAGCGCTACAACAACTCCACCAATTATGCGCTGGGCGTGGGGTATCTCGCCGACCGGATCGCGGGCGCCGGCCCGCTCAGGGGCAGTTTTCCCGATGACAATTACGGCTTCAGCGCCGACCAGCGCAAGGAATTGCAATCGCGGCTTTCTGCGGCGGGCTACGATGCCGGCACCATCGACGGCGTGTTCGGCGACCAGACCCGCGCCGCGATCACGGCCTATCAGCGGCAGAACGGGCTGAATGTCACGGGCGAACCGTCCATGGCTCTGCTGCAAAGGCTTCGGTAAAACCCGTTGGCAAGTTGTCTTGCGTTGCCGCCAGACGCCACGTTTCCGGCATGCCATTGACAGCGCCCTAAAAGCCGGACAAAACCTGACTATTCCGAGGGGTGCATCCTGCGATGCTGAGACGGCGGTGAGCCGGACCCTTGAACCTGATCCGGGTCATACCGGCGTAGGAACGGAAAATCTGGCCGCTCTGCCATAACCTTTCTCTTCTCCGCCGGTCTCCGTGATTGCAACATGCTGGGGATCGCATCATGAAGCCTTGCCTTCCAATACCATGCGCGGGCCGCCAATGGTTCAGCCCTCCGAACGGCTGTTTTGAGACAGGCGTCGCCCGCGAACGACATCGTCCATGCGTATGACGGCGATTCATCGCGCGGCTGGACGGTTTGCGGACGCGCTGGAAACGGCGCTCGGTCTGCTCGCCGCCGTCATTCTGATGGCGATGCTCGCCCTTGTCGTGGCGGGCGTCGTGCTGCGCTACGTCTTTCACACCGGGGTCGTCGGCATGGAGGATCTGGGCGTGTGGCTGAATATCGCGCTGATCTCGGCCGGCCTGCCGCTCACCCTTTCGGGCCCGCTGTCGATGCGGCTCGATGGTCTTGCACGGCTGCTGCCCGATCGGGCGTCCGGCGTGCTCGCTGTCGTGGCCGACGGCTTCAGCGTCGTCGCGGGGCTGATCCTGTGCCTTGGTGGCCGTGAGGCGATCGCCTTGCTTGGCGGAATGTCGCCGACGCTCGGGGTTCCGGAATGGGTCCGCTTCGCCTTTCCCGCAGCGGGCGGGCTGGGACTGCTCGCGCTGCTCTGCCTGCGCCGCTTGGAGCGGTCGAGCGGCGCACGGCTGATCTTCGGCTTCGCGCTCGGCGGGTTTCTTTACTGGGCCGTCGGTCGGTTCGCGATCGATGTCGCCCTGCCGGCCAGCCTGTCGCTCGCGCTTGCAGCCGCGCTCGGCCTCATCGCCGGTGCGCCGCTCGCCCATGTGTTTCTGGCATCGTCCTACGGCGCGATCGCCTTCGGCGCGCTGCAGACGGAGCAGGCGATCATCGCCAATACCGTGGCCGGCATGTCGAAATTCCTGCTGCTGGCGATCCCGTTCTTTCTGCTCGCGGGCGCGTTTCTGAAACTGTCCGGGGCGGCCGAAAAACTCGTTCAGTTCGCGGTCTCGCTCGTCGGCCATTATCGCGGCGGGCTGGCGCAGACGACGCTTTTGACCGGCGTTCTGTTTTCCGGCGCGTCCGGTTCCTCCGTCGCCAATGCGGCCTTTGCCGCCTCGACCTTCCATCCCGAACTGGTGCGGCACGGTTATCCGCCCGCCCGCGCCGGCGCGCTTGTCGCGGCCTCCTCCGTTCTCGACAACGTTATCCCGCCGTCGATCGCCTTTCTAATCCTGGCGACGGCGACCAATCTTTCCGTCGGCGCGCTGCTTGTCGGCGGGCTGTTCGCCGGCCTGTTGATGGCGGCTTTTCTCGCCGTCGCCATAAGGCTTGCGATGGGGGCCGCGAGCGGCGCGCCGCCGGCTTCGGCTGAAACGCGCAGGCAGGCCGGGATCGCGGCTCTGCCGGCCTTCGGCCTCGGCCTGATCGTGGTGTTCGGCATTCGCCTGGGCATTGTCACGACCACGGAGGCGGCGGGTCTTGCCGCCCTCTACACACTGATCCTGGCGGCAACGTCCCGCCGCTCCGGTTCCAGCATTGTCGCCGCCTTCCGCCAGTCGGCGGTCGAGGCGGCGGCGATCGGTCTCCTGATCGGCGCGGCGGCCCCCGTCGCCTTCCTGCTCGCGATCGACGATATCGCCGGTCTGGTGCGCCACCTCGCCGGCCTGTTCGGGGGTAGCGCCGTCGCCGTTCTCCTGCTCGCCAATGGGATCCTGCTGATTGCGGGCCTGGTGATGGATATCGGGGCGGCGATCCTGCTGCTGGGTCCTGTGCTTCTGCCGGTTGTCGTTGCCGCCGGGATCGATCCGATCCGCTTTGGCGTCGTCCTCGTCGTCAACCTGATGATCGGCGGGCTCACCCCGCCGGTCGGGATGCTGGCCTTCGTGGTCGGCGGCGTCACCGGCCTTTCGCCGGAAAGCCTGTTCAGGGCGATGCGTCCCTTTCTTCTGGCGCTTCTCACAGCCCTGTTCGTTCTCACCCTCTTTGCCGTTCCCGTATGAAAGGTTTGTCTGCCATGACCACGCTCAACCGTCGCCATCTTCTGAAAACAGGCGCTGCCGCCGCCGCAATGCTTGTTGCGCCCGCCTATCTGCGAACCGCCAGCGCCGCCGCGCGCGATGTCGTCATCGCCTCGCTTCTCGGCGAGGATAAGCCGGAAACCATGGTCTGGCGCTTCTTCGCCGACGAGGTCGAACAGCGGCTTCCGGGCCGGTTCCGTTTCCGGATCGTGACCAATGGCGCGCTCGGCGGCGAAAAGCAGGTGGCGGAGAATATTCGCCTCGGATCGGTGCAGGCGAGCCTTTCCACCGTTTCGGCGCTTTCGGCCTGGACGCCGCACTTGCAGCTGCTCGACCTGCCGTTCCTGTTTCGCGATGCCGCTCACCTCAGTGATGTCGTGAATGGTCCGATCGGCGACGACCTCTCGGCCCGGCTTGCGCA
Organism: Martelella sp. FOR1707; assembly: GCF_053484265.1. Classification (NCBI taxonomy): domain Bacteria; kingdom Pseudomonadati; phylum Pseudomonadota; class Alphaproteobacteria; order Hyphomicrobiales; family Aurantimonadaceae; genus Martelella; species Martelella sp. FOR1707. The sequence goes on from NZ_JBAKFP010000002.1 coordinate 181,751, forward strand.
AGAGCAGTTCATCGTCGGTGGTTTCATCGATTACGGAGCTCGCAACCTGCTGGCCAAGGAGGCAATCACGCGGCCCGGGCAGATGGAAGGCAAGACCATCCGCGTCATCAACACCCCACTCCACACGCGCCTGTGGAGCGCCTATGGCGCGACGCCGGTCGGCATCCCGATCACCGAAACCTACAACGCGCTCGCCACCGGGGTAGCGGATGCCATGGACCTGACGAAATCGGCCTATGCAGGGTTCAAGCTCTATGAGGTGGTGCCGTTCATGACCGAAACCGGGCACATCCGCGCCGCCGGGGTGCTCTATTTTTCCGCCGGCTTCTGGAACAGTCTCGATCCCGAAACACAGGCCGTGCTCGGCGCGATCTCGGCCGAGGCCGCGCTTTATTTCAACAGGCTGATCGTTGAGGACGAGACGCAGTCCGTGGCGCTTGCCAAGGCGAATGGCGCCACGTTCCTTGAGCCGGAGGAGATGGAGGCCTGGCGCGCCGGGGCGCGGGGCGTGTGGAGCGATTTCGCACCCGTCGTCGGTGGGATGGACACAATCGAGGCGGTAGCGCAGGGCTGAGCTGCGCCCGAGACCGGCCGTTCAGCCGGTGACCTTCACCTGATTGCGGCCCTCCATCTTGGCGGCATAGAGCGCGCGGTCGGCGAGCTCGATGATGTTGGGCGGCGAAACCCGCGGGCTGAAGACGGATATGCCGATGCTGACCGTCAGCGTCTGCTTCTGTCCGTCGGGGAGGATGAACGTTTGCCCGGCGATGGTGTTGCACAGGCGCTCCGCGATCGCTGTCGCCTCATAGGTGCGAAGCCCCGGCAGGATCATCGCGAATTCCTCGCCGCCATAGCGGTAGGCCAGGTCATTTTCGCGCGCGGTCAGTTCAATCGTATCCGCAACCTGCCGGAGCGCGTCATCCCCCGCTAGGTGTCCATAGGTGTCGTTGAACTGCTTGAAATGGTCGACGTCGATCATCAGCAGGGAGAACGGCTCGCCGCTCTCTTTCGATACGGCGATCGCCTCGTCGATCGCGCGGTCGAACTCGCGACGGTTGTAAAGGCCGGTCAGGCCATCGGCGCGCGCGGCTGCGGCCAGGGCATCTTCCTGCCGGTTGATCTGCTTGAGCATGGTGTTGAAGGCCTGCGCCACGGAGGCGAGTTCCGGCGGGACCTGCACCTCGATTTCGCGGTTGCGCGTGCCGCCCGCGACCAGCATCGCGCCTTCCACCAGTTTGTCGGTGCTGCGGATCAGCGCCTGGTCGATGATGAATATGCCGATCCCGGAAAACACCAGCGCCAGAACGCCCGCAATCGCGGCAAAGCGGTCGAGCCGCTCCATTGTTTCGAGCGCTTGTCGGTGGCTCTCCTCGTTCAGCAGGCGCATGCTCTCGGCAATGCTTTCCACGCGCTTGCCGGTTTCGCCGATGACGCTTTCAAACCGCATCAGTCGCTGATCGGCGCCGCCGGGCAAAGGGGCAACGTCCGACGCGGCCTGCAGTAACAGTGCCCATTGCTGGCTCACGCCTTCAAGCACTGGTTCAAACGAGGGGTAGTCATCGGTTATCATTTCCAGATCGCGCAGATTGGCGGCGATATCGCGCTCGGCCGCTTCGAAGTGATTGCGGTAGCTTTCGTCGCCGGTCATCGCGAAATCAGTGACGTCCGTGGCGATGTCCCAGAGGTTGCCCTGGATCCGCTCCAGCGCCAGCGATACCTTGTGCTGGGTGTGCAGGACCTGCCGGAAGGGTTCTCGGAGCTGATCGCGATAGTCGATGTACCAGAAGGCGGAAAGGGCCGCGACCGGCAGCAGCGCCATCATGAATCCGACGATCAGCCAGGCCCTGAGAGAAAGCCCGCGGAACCAGCGGCCAAACAGGCCGGGATCACCCGATTTGTCCATCCAACAATATCCCCCGCGGCATCATGCCGTTGTTCGCTTTTTCGGTGTGTTTCGGTGGTGTTGCACTAAACCGAACAAGGGGTCGGGTTCAACTATCTGCAAGTTGTCATTTGAGCCCGGACCGTAAGCCGCCTCGAGCACGCGCATCGCTTTCGGCGGACGATAACGCGGCTCCTCGAAGGGCATGGGCTTGGGGCGAAAGCCTGTGTGACGCTGCTACCCGTACATCAGGTTCGGCAGAAACAGCACGATGCCAGGTACGAACAGAAGCAGCGCCACCAGCGCCATGATGGCGGCGATGAACGGCCAGGATTCTTTCACGTAGTCCTCGATCTTGGTGTCCAGCAGGCTGCAGACCGTGAACATCGCGACGCCGACCGGCGGCGTCATGCCGCCGAAGGTGACGATGGTCATCATCAGGATGCCGAAATGCACCGGGTCGACGCCGGCCTTGACCACAACCGGAACGAGGATCGGCGTCAGCAGCAGCACCAGGATCGTGCTTTCGAAAAACAGGCCGGCGATGAACAGGCCGATCAGGATGACGGTGACGATCAGAACCGGATTCGCGAGGCTTTCCAGCATGAAGCCCGCCACGCTCTGCGGCACCTGAAGGAAGATGATCGCGAAGCCGATCATGCCCGACATCAGGATGATCAGCATGATCAGGCCGATATCCGACAGCGCGTGGCCGAAGGCCCGCTTGATCGTCTCGAAGGTCATCACCCGGTGGGCGAAGACGCCGACGAGGATCGCGTAGACCACCGCAAACGCGCCGACTTCCGACGGCGTGAACAGACCGCCGCGGATCGAGCCGATCAGAAGCACGGGAAACAGCAGCGCCCATTTGGCGCCCCAGGCGGCGCGGCCGAGTTCGCCGGCGGTCGGCTTCCGCATGTCGCTCATGACGTAGTTGCGCTTGCGGGCGACGAGCCAGGCGGCGATCATCAGGAATACCATCATCAGCACGCCGGGCACGATGCCCGCCATGAACAGCCGACCGATCGAGACCTGGCCGACATAGCCATAGAGGATCAGGCCGATCGACGGCGGAATGGTCGCGGTGATCAGCGAGGACATCGCGATCACGGCGGAGGAATAGCCCTTCGAATAGCCGTTGGAGATCATCTGCGGACCGAGCACGCGCGCTTCCATGGCGGCATCGGCGACGGCCGAGCCGGATACGCCGCCCATCAGCGTCGACAGGATGATCGAAACCTGCGCGAGACCGCCCGCCATCCAGCCGACGGCGACCTTGGAGAAGGTGAATAGCCGGTCGGTGATGCCGCTTTCGTTCATCAGATGTCCGGCGAGCACGAAAAAGGGTACGGCCAGCAGCGGAAAGCTTTGCGAAACGGTGGCGATTTTCTGCACGCCGATCGAGACCGGCATGATGTCGGAGGTCAGAAAGAAGGTGAAGCCCGAAATGCCGATCGCGAACGCGATGGGCGCGCCAAGCAGCATCAGGGCGAAGAAGACGATACCGATCAGGGCCATGGGCTTACTCCGCCGGCCCGGTGTGGATCACAGGCTGTTCGGGGACTGTGGTGCGGGTGAAGATCAGCATCCTGTCCTTCGCATTGCGCCAGGCCTGCCAGAGATTGCCGAGGATCGAGATCGACAGCATCACGCAGCCGGCAGGCACGGCAATCGTCACCCAGGCATAGGAGAGGCCGGAGTCGCCGAACTGGCGTTCCTTGTTGAGCATGGTGAGCTTGTAGCCCTCATAGGCAAGCAGCATGAGAAAGGCGAGGAACAGCGCTGCAAGCGCCGTCTCCAGCGCCAGCCGGTAACGGTGCGGGAACGGGCGGACCAGGAAATCGACGCCGAGATGGCCGCGCTCGCGCATGGCCCGCGTCGCGCCGATGAAGCAAAGCCAGATGAACAGAAGCTGAGCGAGATCGACGGACCAGATCAGCGGATGGCCAAAGAAGCGCATGGTCGCGGCGATGAACACAAGAAAGGTGATGACCGCAAGCAGGGTCGCGCCTGCAACATATTCGATCTTTGCGAGGAAACCGGGCATGGTGGCCCCTCCCGATATGGCGCGAGGAGCGACAGCTCCCCGGCGTGTTTTTCCCGGGCTTCCGCGGCGGAAGCCGAATGTTGTTTCCGGCCGCGCCTCTGGAGCAGGGCGCGACCGGCTTTCGGCAGGGCCCGCGGGCTTACTGCGCGGCGATGGCCTGCAGCTTGTCGCGCAGGTCGCCATAACCGAGATTGTCATAGACCACGGCGGTCCGCTCCTTGAACGGGGTGACGTCGATTGCCTCGACCGTGACGCCGCCATCCTTCAACTGCTGTTCCAGGCTCGCCAGCGCGTCGCGGGTGCCGTAGGAGGCAATGTCGCCGGCCTTCAGCGCTTCCTCGTGCAGGATCGTCTGCAGGTTTTCCGGCAGCGAATCGACCCATGCGGCGGAGGTGATCAGGCCGGTGATCAGGTTGATGTGGCCGGTCAGCGTGATGTTGGTGATGACCTCGTCGAGCTTGGCGCCGACGACGGCGGGTAGCTGCGCTTCGGCTCCGTCGATGACATTGGAGGAGATCGCGGAATAGACCTCGCCCCAGGGCATCGGCGTCGGCGTTGCGCCCATGGCCTCGATCGTGCCGGTCCACACAGGCGCGCCGGGCGTGCGCATACGCACGCCGGAAAGGTCATCCGGCCCGTTGATCGGCTTCTTGGTCAGGAGATGGCGTTCGCCCTGCCACCAGTTGAAGCTCAGAACGTCAAGGCCGGCCTCGTCGTGAAGCGTCGTCGCCCATTCATCGAACATGTCGGAGGTGACGACCTTGCGGATGCCGTCATAGCCATTGGCGAGATAGGGCGCGCCCAGCACGCCGAATTCGTTGACGAAGACGGCGAGGCGTCCGCCATCGACCACGACCGCAACCGGCGCGCCGGCGCGCGCCTGTTCCAGCACGTCCTCATCGGGACCAAGCTGCGAATTCGGGAACAGGCGCACTTCGAGCGCGCCGTCGGAGGCCTGGGCAACATTGTCGCGGAATGCCTCAAGGCCCTTGTAGAGCGGGTCCGTGGTGGCGAGCGCCGTGTTGACGCTCAGCGTGTAGTCGGCGGCAAGCGCTGTGCCTGCCATCAGGCTTGCGGCAAGGCCGGCGAGCGCGATGCTTTTGATATTGGCGATGTAGTTCATATCGTCCTCCCATTCAGACGGCGGGGCATTGCCCCGGTGGCAATGTCCGGGGCCTAGCGTCCCGGCTCCTCGAAAAACTCAGGCTTTTCCTCGAATATCGCGGGCAGGTCGCTCAGGATTTCGCGCAAGTGCCCGCGCGCTGCGGCCTCCGCCGCTTGCTGGTCGCCATCGCCGATCGCGTTGACAATGGCTTCATGCTGGTCGGTGAGCTTGACCATCGGGAAGCGCAGCAGGCTGAGATAGCGCACGCGGTCCATCTGCACCTTCAGCCCCTCGATCAGGGCCCAGGCGCGCGCCTTTCCGGCGGCGTCGGCCAGCGTCTTGTGAAACAGTTCGTCGAGCTTGATGAAGCGCGTGGCGTCGGTGCGGGCCGCTTCGCGCTGTTCCTGCAGCTGGAGCCGTAACTCCTCCACCAGCCCCGCGTCGGGTCTTGCGGCCAGAAGCTTGACGATATCGGCCTCGATCGCCTCGCGCACGAAGCGCGCATCCATGACCGCGGCCTGCGATATCCGGCGCACGAATGTGCCGCGCTGGGGGCGAACCTCCAGCAGGCCTTCCTCCGAAAGCTTGATGAAAGCTTCGCGCACCGGCTGGCGGCTGACGGAAAAGCGGGCAGCCAGCTCCGACTCGGAAAGCCTGGAGCCGGGCGGCAGATCGTTGTGAAGGATAAGGTCACGCAGAATGCCATGCAGCTGGGCGCCAACCGGCGCGCCCGGAGCAATTGTCGTTTGCACTGTCTCTGGCAGCATTGCGTTCCTCCCTATCGTTTCAGGTTGCACCATACTTCCATACTAGTCAACAGGACATTTCGATGCTAAGTCTGCGACGTGACCATCCGGGTGCTTACGCGCCCGGGACTGACCACAAGAGCGCGCCCAGGAAAAGTGGATACCGTTTGCTGACCGGACACGCGTAAAAACAAATGGATAGGGTATTTCCGGGGATTCGGTTTTCATCGGAAATGCTCTAATGAGATGAAGAATGTTTCGGGAGAGAGAGTATGCGGCAGACATGGCGCTGGTTTGGACCTTTGGATCGCGTATCGATCGACGATATGCTGCAGGCTGGCGTTGAAGGCGTTGTCACCGCGCTGCATCATCTGCCGACAGGCGAGGTGTGGACGCCGGCCGAAATCGAACGGCGGCAGACCGAGCTGTCACTGATGAGCGACGGCGCGCCGTCCGGGCTGAAATGGGAAGTGGTGGAAAGCCTGCCGGTTTCGGAGGATATCAAGAAGCAGAAGGGCAACTGGCGCCGCCATATCGACAATTACAAGATCAGCATGGCAAATCTCGCCGAGGCCGGAATCGAGACCATCTGCTATAATTTCATGCCGGTGCTGGACTGGACCCGCACCGATCTCGCCTACCGCCTGAAGACCGGCGCGACCTGCATGCGTTTCGACTACGCCGATTTCGCCGCCTTCGATATCCATATCCTTGAGCGCCCCGGCGCGCATGAGGATTTCGCCGAGGACGTGCGCGCCGAGGCCGGACGTCGGTTTGCAGAGATGGATGAAACGCGCAAGGCTGAACTTGCAAAGAACATCGTCTTCGGTCTTCCCGGCGCTGCCGAGAGTTTCACGCTTGAGGATGTGCGCCGGCATCTCGCCGAATATACATCGATCCCGGCCGAGGGTCTGAGGGCCCATTTCATTGATTTCCTGGAAGAGGTGACGCCGGTTGCCGAAGAGCTTGGGCTCAGGCTTTGCTGCCACCCCGATGATCCGCCCTTCGGCCTTCTGGGCCTGCCGCGGGTGATGTCGACGGAAGCCGATTACAGGACGATGATGGAGGCTGTCGATAGCCCCGCCAACGGCATCACGCTCTGCTCCGGTTCGCTGGGCGTGCGGCCCGACAATGATCTGCCGGGGATGATGGAGCGGCTCGGCGACCGGGTGCATTTCCTGCACCTGCGCAATGTCCATCGCGAGAGCGCCAACATTGCAGGCTCGTTCTATGAATCCGAACATCTCGGCGGCGATACCGATATGGTGGCGCTGATGGCGGCGGCGATCGCCGAGGAGCGGCGGCGCAAGGCGGCGGGCCGCGCCGACTGGAACATTCCCTTCCGGCCCGATCACGGCCTCGACATTCTCGATGACCAGAAGCGCAGGGCCCAGCCCGGCTATCCAGCGATCGGCCGGCTGAAGGGGCTTGCGGAACTGCGCGGCATCCTCAAGGCTCTGGATCGCTGATCTCGTCCTCGGCATCGGGCAGGGCGAAGGTCATCGCCAGAAGGTTGTCGCGAAGCCGGTCGATATCAGCGCCCACGACCTTGTCGATCCGGTCATGGGTCTGCCGCCAGATCGGCACGGCTTTTTCAAGCAGGTTGAGGCCTTCATCCGTCAGTTTCAACCGGCGCACGCGCCTGTCCTTCTCGTCCTGGAACGAGGTCATCAGACCGCGGCGCTCCAGCGGCTTGATGCTGGCCGTCAGCGTGGTGCGGTCCATCGCCAGCACATGGGCGACCTCGGCCACGCGCGGCGGCTCCGGCCGGTTGAGCGAGACCAGCAGCGAATACTGACCGTTGGTCAGCCCCAGCGGCCGCAGTACCTCGTCAAAATACCGGCCCACGGCCCGCGCGGCGCGCTGGAGGTGAAGGCAGATACACCGGTCCCGTACTTCAACGGTGACTGACAGGGGTAGACTTTCGCGCATATCCGTGCCTTTATGTTGATATCAACGTATGTTCCGCAACGGACAAAGTCAAGATATCGGAGGATTTCATGGCGTATGTAGACGGGTTTTTGGTCCCTGTTCCCGCTGAAAACAAGAAGGCCTATGTGGATTTATGCGCACAGGCGGCAAAAAAGTTCCGGGAATGGGGCGCGCTCGACTATGTCGAATGCTGGGGCGACGACGTGCCCGAGGGCAAGGTGACCTCTTTTCCCATGGCTGTGAAACGTGAAGAGAACGAAGTCGTCGTGTTTTCCTGGGTGGTTTGGCCGGACAAGGCGGTTCGCGACGCGGCCTGGCAGAAAATGTTCGATGACCCCGAAATGGGCGAGATGAAAATGCCGTTCGATGGCAAGCGCATGATCTTTGGCGGCTTCGTGCCGGTGTTCGAACTCGACGCATAAACGCCGCGTTGACACTGTGTCTCGCCCCGCTACGCCTGTGAAGGCAGAATCGGGCTTGTCATTTTCAGATTGCACCCCTAAGTTTACCTCGCCGGTCCGGTTGGGCCGGTGACGTTCTCAGGGCGGGGTGAAATTCCCCACCGGCGGTAATTGCTCAAATCGAGCATCAGCCCGCGAGCGCCTTTTTCGCCAAAACGAAGAAGGGTCAGCAGATCCGGTGTAACTCCGGAGCCGACGGTTAGAGTCCGGATGGAAGAGAACGAAGCGTATCGACGCGCGGAATCTACCCTTTGACGAGGGTATTTTACGCCGTCATTCTCGCTTTTGCCCTGCGTGCGTCTTGTTGCAACAACGAGGCGAAGGGCATGATCTCAGCCCCGGACATAACGATTTCATCCACCGAGAACGCCGCCTTGCGGCGGGCGCTTGAGGGTGCCGCGCGCTTTGCCGGCGCCACCTCCCCAAATCCGCCGGTCGGTTGCGTGTTGCTTGATGAAGATGGCGCGGTGCTGGCCGAAGGCTACCACATGAAGGCCGGCGAGGCCCATGCCGAGGCGGCGGCGATTGCCAGCGCCCGCGCGCTTGGGGTTTTCGGTCGCATTCACACCGTGGTGGTCACGCTCGAACCCTGCAATCACCATGGCCGCACCCCGCCCTGTTCGGACGCGATCCTTACCACCCCCGCGCGGCGCGTAGTGATCGGCGCGGCCGATCCCAACCCGTCGGTCAAGGGTGGCGGCGGCGCGCGGCTGAAGGCGGCGGGGCTCGATGTCGTCTTCATCACCGATGAGCCGGAACTCCGTAGCCAGAGCACTGCCGCCAGACGGCTGATCGCGCCATTCGCCAAACATGCCCGGACGGGAAAGCCCTGGGTCACCGTCAAGCAGGCGGTGGACGAGACCGGCGGCATGGTCCCGCCGGCCGGTCGCAAGACATTCACCTCGAAATCCTCGCTGGTCTTTGCCCACCGGCTACGCCGCCGCGCCGATGCGATCCTCACCGGATCGGGCACGGTGCTGGCCGACGATCCGGCATTCACGGTGCGCCATGTGCCTGACTTTCCGGGAAAGCGCCGGTTTCTGGCGCTGCTGGACCGCCGGGGGCAGGTGCCGCCGGGCTATCTCGAAGCGGCCCGCGCGCGCGGCTTCGCCGTGCTCAATCCCGCCGGCCTTGACGAGGCGCTCGCCATGCTGGGCGCGCGGGGCGTGCTGGAAGTGCTGGTCGAGGCTGGACCGTTGCTGACCGCCGCCGTGCTCGAGGCTGGCCTTGCCGACGAACATGTGCTGATCACCAAGGGGAATCCCGACCATATCGCGATCACCCACGCCAATCCCGAATTTGATGCCGTGAAGGGCCCTGGAGAAGACCAATGAAGATGGAACGCGATTTTTCGATGGAGCCGGTGGAGCGTGCGCTGGACGCCTTGCGCGCCGGCGGCATGGTGCTGCTGGTCGATGACGAGGCCCGCGAAAACGAGGGCGATGTCGTGGTCGCCGCCGAGTTCGCCGATGCCGCCGCCGTCAATTTCATGGCCAAGCATGCGCGCGGGCTGATCTGCCTGACGCTGACGGGCGCCCAGGTCGACCGTCTCGGCCTGACCCCAATGGTGGCCGACAACCGGGCCCGCCATACCACCGCGTTCACCGTGTCGATCGAGGCGGCGGAGGGGATCACCACCGGCATTTCGGCGGCCGAGCGCGCCCTGACGGTGGCGGCAGCCGCCAATCCGGAGGCGAAGCCCGGCGACGTCGTCTCGCCCGGCCACATGTTTCCCCTGCGCGCCGTTGAAGGCGGCGTCCTTGCCCGCGACGGCCACACCGAAGGGGCGGTCGATCTGGCGCGGCTTGCAGGCCTCAACCCGGCGGCGGTGATCTGCGAGGTGATGCGCGATGATGGCGAAATGGCCCGCCGCGATGACCTGATGGCGTTTGCCAAAGAGCATGACATGCCGTTCCTGACCATCGCCGACCTTGCCGAATACCGCATGCGCACCGAAATCCTTGTCGATGAGGTCGCGGCGGCCAACCTGCCGGTCGCGCAGGGCACGTTCGAGGTCCACGCCTTTACGAGCAAGATCGACGGCGTGGAGCATCTGGCGCTGGTCAAGGGGCCGCTTTCGGCGAACCCGCTGGTGCGGGTGCATTCGGAATGCCTGACCGGCGACGTCTTCGGTTCGCTGCGCTGCGATTGCGGCGATCAGCTTGCCGAGAGCATGGCGCTGATCGGCGAGAAGGGCGGGGTCGTGGTTTATCTGCGCGGGCAGGAGGGCAGGGGCATCGGCCTTGCCAACAAGATCCGCGCCTATGGCCTGCAGGAACAGGGGCTCGACACCCATGCTGCCAATCTGGCGCTCGGCCTGCCTGCGGATGCAAGGCAATATTATACCGCCGCCCACATCCTCAAGAGTCTCGGCGTTTCAAGGCTCCAGCTTCTGTCCAATAATCCGGAAAAGCCCGAGGCGCTCACGCGCTGCGGATTGACGGTCGAAAAGCGCCTGCCGCTGATCATCGCCACCAATCCTCACAACGAAAATTATCTTGCCGCCAAGCGCGAAAAGTTCGGTCACACTCTGCCGATCTGAACCCTGGCTGCCTGTTCCGGCGCATCTTGACACTGAAAGGAAACAGCGTGTCCCATCGCATCGCCATCGTCATTTCCCGCTTTAACGAAAAGGTCACCACCGGCCTTCTGAACGGCGCAAAGGCCGAACTCTCTGAGCGCGGTGCGCCGGTCGCCGACGCCGATATCTTCGACGTGCCGGGCGCCTTCGAAATTCCGCTGGTCGCCAAGAAGCTTGCCCAAACGGGCAAATTCGCCGGCGTTGTCTGCATCGGCGCGGTGATCAAGGGCGAGACGGCCCACTTCGAATATATCTCGGAAGCCGCCGCCCACGGGCTGATGCAGGTCTCGCTTGAAACCGAAATCCCCGTCACCTTTGGCATCCTCACCACCTATACCGCCTTCCAGGCCTTCGACCGCTCGGGCGACGACGAGCACAATAAGGGCCGCGAGGCGGCGGCTGCCTGCGTGGAAGCCCTGGAAACACTGGCGAAGGTCGCCGCGGCCTGAGCGAAAATCTAAAGTTTTCTGGAAGATAGCCTGAACGGCGGCTTCCACCGTGATGATCCGTGGAAGCCGCCGAACGCTCCAGCTTTACCTACAAAATAAACCGGTGATGGGCGGCGAAGCCCAATGACGCCGAGGATAAGGAGACCGTACGTGCTAAGCGGCGGCTAGATTTCTCGCACTTAAATCCACATATCACTACAAAATTGCGCTTGGCAGAATTAATGCGATTGATTATCCTCCTTTCAAAATGGAGGAAATCGATGAAAACCAATGAGGGCGTCATCAGGACGTTTATCGAGGCCGGCATCACGCGCGGCTTCACGCTGCCAGGTTTGGGCATCACATGGTCGCTGCCGGCATTTTTCGATCGCAAGGACGAGTTCGAGCTGGTGCTGGCGCGCTCGGAACAGTCGGCCTCGGTTATGGCGCAGGTCGCCGGCAAGCTGACCGGCCGCCCGGGCCTGTTGATGGCGCAGGGGCCGTTTGCGAGCTCCACCGGCGCCTTCGGCATTCTGGAGGCCTATTTCTCCTCGACCCCGATGGTCGTGCTCACCGACACGTCCTGCTATGACGGCTTCGCCCAATACGGCGTCTACCAGACGATGACCGGCGATTACGGCGCGGGCGATGCGTTCGCGGTGATGAAGACCATGACCAAATACGCCACCTACGCCACCACGCCGGCGGAAGCGATCTACGGCACCCAGCTTGCGGTCAAGCACGCCATGACCCCGCGCCAGGGGCCGGCGGCGGTGGTGATGCGCACCAACATCATCAAGGAGGAGGTGCCCGATCATCCGCGCGCCAAACTCTATCCGACCGAGGGATATCTGCGTTCGACGCCGATGAAGCCCGATGGCGATGCGCTGCACAAGATTGCCGAGACCCTGAAGGCGGCGGAACGCCCCGTCATCATCGCCGGCAATGGCGTCTATATGAGCCGTTCGGGCGAGATGCTGTCGCGGTTCGCCAACCGCGAGGGGATCGCGGTCGCCTCCAGCTATCACGGCAAGGGCGTCATCGATGAAACCACGCCGGTCGCCGTCGGCATGATGGGCAACTGGGCGGCGAAATCGGCCAACCGCATGGTTCAGGCTGCCGATGTCATCCTCGTGCTCGGTTGCAGCCTCGGCCCGGAATATACCCGCTTCCGCGACGAGAAAATGATGCGGCCGGGCGAGCAGACGATCATCCAGGTCGATCTAGATCCGCTGAATGCCGGCTGGGTCGTGCCGGTCGACATGGCGGTGACGGCGGATGCCGCCGACGTGATCCGCTACCTGCTCGATGCCATCGGCGTCGACGCCGCGCAGGCGGCGAGGCGCAGCGATTTCATCGGCAGGATCAAGGCCGAAAACCGCTATGGCGACCTGCCGCATTACAAGACCCGCCCTGGCACGGTCCATTATGCCGATATCATGCGCGGGCTCGACGGCTTCCTGACGCCAAACGACCTGCTGACGCTCGATGCCGGCACCAACCGGATCTGGGCGACATCGTCGCTGCCGCTCAGAACGCCGCATCAGCTTGTCGCCCCCGGCGGCATTGGCGGCATGGGATGGTCGACGCCGGCGGCAACCGGCGCCAAGGTGACCTGCCCGGAAAAGCGCGTCACCGGCGTGATCGGCGATGGCGGCTTCGTCATGACCATGGATGCGATTGCCACGGCGGCCGAGCACAATCTCGACGTTGTCTATGTGGTCGCCAACAATGCCGGCCTCGGCATGGTGCGCGATAATCTCGGCAACAAGGCGATCGGCGTCGACTTCGGCGATCATGACTTCGCCAAGGTGGCCGAGGGGCTTGGCGGCTCCGGGATCACGGTGACCGAGGCCGACCAGATCGGCGATGCGCTGCGCGAGGCCCATGGCCGCGGCGGTCCGGTCGTGGTCGACGTCAAGGTCGATCCGGCGGCAAGCCACCGCGATTGCTCGGATTACGACGACCTGCCGGACCCGTCCGCGCTAAAATAGGAATTTTGTCCTTCCCGCGCCCGTCAAATCCAATGACAAACGGGCGCTGGATGGGCTAAACAGGGGTCATGAGCGAGGACAATCAAACAAATGATCAACCTGTCAGGCGGCGCGGTCGCCCGCGGCAGGATATCGGGGCCGCAGCCCTGAACGAGGAGCGGCCGTTCGTCAGTTCGCTGGCGCGCGGTCTTTCGATTCTGCGCGCCTTCAGGGCGGACGACAAGGTGCTGGGCACCCAGGCGCTGGCCGAACGCACCGGCCTGCACAAGACCACGGTCTCGCGGCTGCTCGGCACGCTGACCAAGCTCGGCTATCTGCGCTATATGCCCGAATACGGCAAATATGCCGTCTCCAACCAGGTGCTCACCCTCGGTTATGCGGCGATCGGCCGGTTCGGCTTCGGCGAACTGGTGCGCTCCCACATGGACCAGATCGCGGCAGTGGGTGATTGCGCGGTGGCGCTGTCGGTGCGTGACGGGCCGGACATGATGTTCGTGGAACTGGTGCGTCGGCCGACGGCGGTGGCGCTCAACCTCAATGTCGGCTCGCGCATTCCGCTCGCCGAAAGCGCGCCCGGAAGGGCCTATCTGTTCGCCATGGGCGAGGAGGAACGCGCCGAGGCGTTTGCGCTGCTGGCCGATATTCACGGCGATGAATGGGACGCCAAGAAACGGCCCGCGCTTGAAGAGGCATTGTCGCGCATGGCGGGCAATGGCTATTCGGATTCCTTCGGCGAATGGAAGGAGGGACATAACGCCATCGGCGTTGTCCTGCGCGCGCCGATGACAGGTGATATCTATACGCTCAGCGTCGGCGGCAATGCCCGCAACCTGCCGCCGGAAAAGCTGAAATCGGTCCATCTGCCGATGCTGATGAAGGCCGCGCAGGAAATCTCGGCGCTTTCAGCCAGCAATTTTTAGGGCTCGTCCTCAGCCGCTCTCTTCCGGCTGGTATTCGAGGATATCGCCGGGCTGGCAGTCGAGCGCGGCGCAGATCCTTTCGAGCGTTTCAAAGCGCACGCCCTTCACCTTGCCCGAGCGCAGCAGCGAAATATTCTGCTCGGTGATGCCGACATGTTCGGAGAGGACCTTCGCCCGCATCTTGCGGCGGGCGAGCATGACATCGAGGTTGACAATGATCGGCATGGGTCAGACGAAACGCTCGTAGTCTTCGTTGATCGCGGTGGCGAGAACCATCACATGGCCCATCACGAACAGGAATCCGGCAAGCAGGAACAGCATCAGCTGGTCGCTGCCGACACCGATGGATATCGCCCGCGCGCCAGGCGGGTTGGCAAGCGTTGCGAGCAGCGTGACGACCGGGCGCAGAACCATGCCCGCAATCGCGCCGGTAAGCGCGATCAGACCCGCGCGGCGCAAAAGGGCGGCCGCCTCATAGGAAAATGGGCGCTCGCGCTGAAGCCGGTCGAAAAGCTGCCAGACGGTTTGCAATCCCGTTAGCACCAGCCCCGCCAGGATCGCCGCGATGGCGACGAAGGCAAGCCCGATCGCTGGGGTGATGGTCACGGCGACGTTCAGGTCAAGAGCGTCCGCCAGCCATGCTGCAAGCCCGTCAGTCCGGAAAAGCGCCGTCCAGGCCACGTAGATCAGGCCGGCTGCAAGCATGGCCTGAAGAGCCCGCGTCAGGAGCTTCATCCGCTTGCATAGCCGGATCATGGTGGGAGAATTTTGATTGTTCATCGTGATGCCTCTTGATTGACGATATAAAATTCTCGTAAAACAATAATAAATGTCTGTCAATCGAGAGGGGTTTCATGGTTCGACATTTTTTGCTTCGCGCCTTCTGTTGCGCAATCCTGGCGCTTCCGGCTGCGTGTTCCACCATGGGCGGCGTTGCGCCGGGAGCGCTTGAGGCCGCTTCCCCGCTCGATGCCGATCCCGATGCGCTTGTCGTCGCATTGACCAAGCCGAAGGCCTTGCGGGTGGAAGATGGCGATCTCGCCCTTTCGCTCAGTTGGGCCGTTCCGGGGCGGGCGGCGCTGGAGGAGCAGGCGGGCCTGCGGGTCGCCCGCCGCCTCTTCGCTGCGCCCGACCGCGATACGGTCGAGCTCGTGCTTGCGCCCGATGAGGCAGAACGCATGTCGACGCTGTTGTCTGAGATCAGGAAGGACAGAGAGGTCGGCGTTGAAGGCAAGGGCGCGTTTTCCGTTTCCTTCACGGCACGCTGTGTTGGTGGCGGCGCGGATCTTTCCGATATGGCCGTGGATGTCGCGCTCACGCTCCGGCCCGGCGAGCCGGCGGTTCCGCTGTTGAAGAACGCGAAGTTTGGCGCGCTGCTGGCCGCCCGCGGCATCGAGCGCCTGCCGGATTGCAGTGCCCTGCAACGGTGAAGAGAAGGCCGGCGTAATAGGTCTTAGCGCTTGACCCGGGCATACCCCTTGCGCAGCAGCGGCCAGCAGAGCGTCAGCGCGGTGATGACGAACAGGATAGCGGCGATCGGGCGCTCGAAGAACGCCCAGAAATTGCCGTGAGTCAGGATCAGGCCCTGGCGCAGGGATAGTTCGATGGTCGGCTGCAGCACCATGCCGATCACGATCGGGGCGACGGGGAAGCGGAAATGCCGCAGCACCACGCCGACGACACCGGCGATGAACGCCACCCAGACGTCGAACGGATTGCCGTTGACGCCATAGGCGCCGACGGTGGCGATGATCAGGATCAGGCCGATCAGGATCGGTTCGGGAATGCGCAGCACGCGGGTGAACAGCGATGCGCCGAGCGCGCCGATCGCAAACATCGCCAGATTGACGATGATCAGGCAGAAGAAGATTGCATAGATCAGGTCGAGATGATTGGCGAAAAGCTGGGGGCCCGGCGCAATGCCCTGAACCACCAGCGCGCCGAGCATGACGGCGGTCACCGGATCGCCGGGAATGCCAAGCGAGAGCGTTGGCACCAGCGCCGAGCCGGTGACGGCATTGTTGGCGCTTTCGCAGGCAATCAACCCATCGGGTTCGCCCTTGCCGAAGTTGTCCTTGCGTTTGGAAGCGCGCCGGGCCTCCGAATAGGCGATGAAGGCGGAGGTGGCGGCGCCCGTGCCCGGCAGCGCGCCGACGAAGGAGCCGATCAGCGAGCCGCGCAGCAGCATGCCGAGACGGCCCTTCCAGGCGGCAAGCGGCGGCATGCGGAAGCCGACCCGCATCTGCTCGGGCGGCGGCCCGTCGCGATCGATGGTCAGCACCCGCATGAACATTTCCGAAAAGGCGAACAGGCCGACGATGACCGGAATGAGGCCGATGCCGGCGGAAAGCTGGAAACTGTCGAAGGTGAAGCGCAAATCGCCGGTGACCGGATCATTGCCGACGGTGGCAAGCAGCACGCCAAGCGCGCCCGCGGCGAGCCCCTTCAAGAGGTTACCGGAGGAGACGCCGGCGATGCAGGTCATCGCGAACAGGCCGAGCGCGAAATACTCGATCGGCGTGAACTGCAGGGAAAAGGCCGCAAGCGAGGGGCCCGCCAGCACGAACACCAGCACCGAGAACAGCCCGCCAATGGTGGAGGCGGTCGTGACCCAGCCGATCGCCAGATCGGCCTCGCCGCGCTGGGCCATCGGAAACCCCTCGAGCGCGGTCGCCGCAGATTGCGGGGTGCCGGGGGTGTTGAGCACGATCGCGGTAATCGAGCCGCCATAGACCGAGCCGCAATAGACGCCGAGCATCAGCGCGATCGCCGGTATCTGCGGCATGGAGAAGGTGAAGGGCAGCACCATGGTAAGGCCGATCACCGAGCCGAGCCCCGGCAGGACGCCGACAATCACGCCCACCAGCGTTCCCGCGATGATGGCCAGAAGCGTGAGCGGTGTCGCGATCTGGGTTGCGGCCGAAACTATGAGGTCCATGAAACGTCCCTGGCTAACGGTTTGACGAGGTCACCACGGCCATGAAAAGCCGGGCAGAAGAATCAGGAACACCCGCTCGAACAGGAACCAGACGGCGAGCGAATAGCTGACCGCGACGGCGGCGAGCACAAGAATATCGCGCCGCCCCAAAATGGCGGGAACCACGATCGCGAAGACGATGCTGGATGCGAGAAACCCGATCACCGGCATCGCGGCGCAATAGCCCGCCGTTGCCGCCATCAGCGCCAGCATGCGCAGCGATGGCTTGAGCGCCGGCAGTTCCGAACCGCGATGGCGCGCGCCCGGCAACAGCAGGATCAAAAGCGCGATCAGCAGCGCCATGACGCCAAGCACGAAGCGCGGAAAGAAAAACGGGCCCCGACCCTGGCTCGCGCGGGCAAAGGCGCTGATTTCCTCGAAGGTCTGGATGAAGAACACGAGGACAAGGAGCGCAAGCGCGCCGATGATCGCGGCCTCGCTGAGGCGCGCTGCCCGTGACACCTTGCCGTCGCTGATCTGCCGGTCGTCCATGCTTCCTCCAAGCCTGTCTCGACGTGACAAAGATGGCGCCGGCGGGCGCTGGCCTGCCGGAACCGCAAAACGATAGATACCGTATTTTCGTCGTCTTCAGAAACTGCGGTCTTTCCGGGACGGCTGCCGCAAACCGCGGCAGCCGTCAGCCGATCAGTTTGCCAGAAGCCCGGCCTTTTCGAGCAGCTTGCGGTTGGTTTCGTATTTTTCGTGAACGAAAGCGTCGAAATCGGCCGAATTCATGTAGGCGATCGGCTGCTTGACCGCCTCCATCCGCTCCTGGAAGGGCGCGGAATCGATCGCTGCCTTGCAGGAGGTTTCCAGCCTGGTGATGTCGGCGGCTTCAAGCCCTTTCGGCGCGACCAGACCGCCCCAGATCGGGAAGTCGAGATTGTAGCCCTGCTCGGCGGCCGTGACCAGATTCGGCTGTTCGGCAAGCTTGTCCTTGGCAAGCAGCGCCAGCGATTTCAGCTGGTCCGCATTGCTGGTGTAGAAGGACACGTGGGGGATGAACACGTCGGCGGTCCCGTCAAGCAGCGCCTTCAGCGCGGGACCATCGCCGTCGACCGGCAGATAGGTCATCTTGATGCCGGCGGCATCTTCAAGCGCCAGACCGGCGATATGCGGGATCGAGCCGATCGCCTGCACGGCGAAGGTTACCCCTTCCGGGTTTTCCTTGGCATATTTGACGAGGTCTTCGAGGTTGTCGAAGGGGGCATCCTTTCCGACCGCGATCACCGTCGGCGCCGAATAGGCGAGGCAGATATAGTCGAAGCTGTCGACGTCATAGGGCAGCTTGCGCAGATGCGGCTGGGTGGTCAGCGGGCCGACCGGGGCCATGCCGAGCGTAGTGCCGTCCGCCCTTGCGCGGGCAACCTCGCCAACGCCGATCGTGCCGCCGGCGCCTGCGGTGTTCTTCACCGCGACGTTGACGCCGAGCGATTCCGACATGCCTTCCTGCATGGCGCGGGTGGTGATGTCGGTGCCGCCGCCGGCGGCAAACGGAACGACAACGGTGACAGGTCGGTTGGACTGGGCCTCGGCGCCGCCGGTGAAGGCGACAAATGTCGCGGCCACTGCCATTACGGATGCGAGGCGGCCAGCGCCCCCCTTGGCTGATTTCATCATGAATCTCCTCCCAAATATTCACGCGCTCCGCCAGGAGCTCTCGCAAAAACCGTTGGCAGAATGCCAAAAGTTCTGCATAGTGGTATTATGTACCATTTTTAATACGGGTCAATCCCTCATTCAAAAGGGATGGCCAAAGGGAGGATATATGGAACGGGTGAAAGGCAGAACCGCGCTGGTGACGGGTGCTGCGGACGGGCTGGGTGCGGCGATCGCGGCAAGGCTCGCCGCCGAGGGCGCGCGGGTCGGCATCATAGACCGCAGCCCGGACGCGATCGACAAGGCGCGCCAATCCCCCGAACTGCGCGACGCCGCCTTCATTGCCGGCGACCTGACTGATGGCGATGACATCGCCCGGATGATGGCGGAGTTTGCCGACAAGGGCATGACATTCGATATCCTGGTCAATAATGCCGGCGGATCGCTGCACACGCCCAAGGCCTTTCTGGAGGAAAGCGATGACGACTGGGAGCGGGTGATGGCGCTCAACGTCACGGCGGCCGTGCGCGTCAGCCGCCATGTCCTGCCGGGCATGGTCAGGGCAGGCTTCGGCCGGGTGATTAATCTCGGCTCCAAGGCCGGGCGCTATGGCAGCCTGTTCACCGGCGCGAATTATGTCGCCGCCAAGGGCGCGATCCAGTCGATGACCTTGCAGATGGCGCAGGAATTCGGCCCCCATGGCGTCACATGCAACGCGGTCTGCCCCGGCGCGATCCTGACGCCGCGGGTCGAGCGGCTTTTGAGCGAGCGGATGTCGCCGGAGGAGCGGCAAAAGGCGGTGGAGGCCATTCCCGTGCGCCGCAACGGAAGGGTTGAGGATGTCGCCGCCGCCGTCGCCTTCTTCGCTGCCGATGAGGCCGGCTTCATCACCGGCCAGTTGATGGACGTCAATGGCGGGCAGGGGATGGCATCATGAGCGGGCACAACGAAAAGCGCATGCCGCTGACGGTGCTGGTCACGGGCGGATCGGGTTTTCTGGGGCAGTCGCTTGCCGATGCGCTGGCTGAGCGCGGCGACACGGTGATCGTGTTCGATCTCAACCTGCCGCCGGAAGAGGCGCGTTTGCCGGGCGTCACCTATGTGGAAGGCGACATCACCCGGTCGAGCGCGATCGAGGCGGTGATCGCCCGTTTCGGGGTCGACGCCATCCTCCATCTGGCGGCCCTCGTCATCCCGGCCTGCCGCTCCAATCCGGTGCTCGGCGCCAAGGTCAATGTCATCGGCCATATCAATATTCTCGAAGCGGCGGTCAAGGCGGGGATAGACCGCGTGGTCTATGCCAGTTCGCTCGCCGCCCGCCCGCGTGGCCCGCTGGCCTCGCCGGCGAACCTCTATGGCGTGTTCAAGCATTGCTGCGAGGAGATATCGAAGGTTTATTTCCTCGATCACGGGCTCGGCTCGGTCGGGCTGAGGCCGAATGTCGTCTATGGTCCCGGCCGCACCAGCGGCGAGACTGCCGCGATCACGCTTGCCATGCAGGCCGCGGCACGGGGCGAGGCTTATGAGCTGCCGTTTTCCGGCAAGATGTGCTTCCAGCATGTGGATGAGGTGACCGAGATATTCCTGCGCTGCCTCGACAAGCCGGCAAGCGAGCCCGTCGTCAGCGACCTGACGACCGAGATCGAGACCATGCACGACGTCGCCGACGCAATCCGCGCGGTCGTGCCCGGCGCCGCGATCACCGTGGCGGATAATCCGCGGCCTGTGCCGGAAACCATGGACAACGCCCCGCTGCGCGCCTTTCTCGGCGACTGGCCGGCCATCTCGCTTGTGGAAGGGACGCGGCGAACGATCGAGGTCTTTCGCGAAACCGTGGAAAGCTGATAGCCTGAGCGCGCGCCCGGCGAACGGGTGCCGCTTGGAGCAGTGGACAGTGGTGACGATCAAGCCGGCCGGCGATCAGGCCTTGACCGTGGAATTCGACGACAGGATCGACGCGGCCGTCAATGCCCGCGTGATCGCGCTCGCCGACGCTTTGAAGGCGCGGCCGGTGGAGGGCATTGTCGAGACCGTGCCGACCTATCGTTCGCTGCTCGTCTATTACGATCCCGGCCGCATTCGCGGCGCACAGCTGATGCCGCTGCTTCACGAGCAGGTGGAGCATCTCACCGAAGGCGGGGAAAACGCCGCGCGCCATTTCCGGGTGCCGGTCTGCTATCGGGGCGATGACGCGTTTGATCTCGCAGACCTTGCCGAAATCAAGAATATCAGTCCTGAAGAGCTGATCGCGCTTCACACCGGGGCTGACTACCGGGTCTACATGATCGGGTTCGCGCCCGGCTTCACCTATCTCGGCGGCCTGCCTGAGGCGCTACATACGCCGCGCCTCGCCGTACCGCGCCAGAAGGTGGCGGCGGGCGCGGTCGGCATTGGCGGCGCGCAGGCGGCGATCAACTCGGTTTCCGGGCCCAGCGGCTGGCGCTATATCGGTCGCACGCCGCTGCGCCTCTTCGACCCGGAGCGCGCAGCCCCCTCCTTCTTCCGCGCCGGCGACACGATCCGCTTTTATGAGATCGGCGTCGACGAGATGGCGGCGCTGGAACGTCGCGCGGCTGCGGGCGAGGCCATTGTAGAACCGGAGGCGGCATGAACAGGCTGGAGGTCGTCAGGGCCGGGCTCATGGTTTCCGTGCAGGCGCGGCCGCGCACCGGCTATCTCGCCGCCGGCGTCTCGCCTTCGGGGCCGATGGACGAGGCGGCCTTTCGGATTGCGCAGGCGCTTGTCGGCAATGAGGATGGCGCGGCGGCGCTGGAGTTTGCTCAGTTCGGCGGTAGCTATCGCGTCACCGCGCCCTGCATGGTGGCCGTCACCGGAGGCGCCGCGCAGTTGACGATCAACGGGCGCGCCATGCCGCTTTGGGAAAGCCATGCGCTGCGGCCGGGCGAAACGCTGGAGATCGGCCCGATGAGGGGGGCGATCTGGGGCTATATCGCCTTTTCGGGCGGCATTGCGGTGCCGGAGCTTCTCGGCTCGCGCGCCACCCATGTCCGGAACGCGATGGGCGGGTTTGAGGGCAGGGTGCTTGCCGAGGGCGACCTGCTGCCGCTCGGCGAAAGCCAACCAGCTCCGCCGCAAAGGCTGACGGAGATCTTCCATTACCCGCAAGGTCCGATCCGGATCGTTGCCGGGCCACAGGACGATCGCTTCGATGGCCACGCCTGGGCGCTGCTTCTCACCGAGCCGTTCTCCGTCTCCAGCCGGCGCGACCGGATGGCGAGCCTGCTCGACGGGCCGCTGCTGCGCGCCATCGGCGGCCACGATATCATTTCCGATGCAACGCCCGCCGGTTCGATCCAGGTGCCGGGCTCGGGCATTGCCACGGTGCTGACGGCGGAACGGCAGACGACCGGCGGCTATCCGAAGATCGCCACGGTGATTTCCGCCGACCTGCCGCGCCTTGCGCAGATGCCGGCCGGCAAGCCCTTCCACTTCGTTCGCATCAGCCAGGACGAGGCCGAGGCGCGGCTTCTGGCCGAGCGCGAGCGGGTCGAAGCGGCAATCCGGTCGATTGCGACGCCGGTGTGAGGGGCGACAAGAAGTAGAAAGGGGCCTTGGTTGTTAAAGAGATCAAACCCCAATCGGGGTCACCCTCGGGCTTGACCCGAGGGTCCAGGCGGCGTTTTCCGCGTGGCATGGATGCTCGTGTCAAGCACGAGCATGACGCCTGGGAAGGCGGGAGGCTTCGTCACCTCCCGACCAGAGCGTTGCCCGCCCTCAGGCGATGCCGCCGAGGCAGATATATTTCAGCTCGGTATAGTCATCGAGGCCGTATTTGGAGCCTTCGCGGCCGAGGCCGGACTGCTTGACGCCGCCGAACGGGGCAACCTCGGTGGAGATCAGGCCGGTGTTGACGCCGACAATGCCGTATTCCAGCGCTTCGGCGACCCGGAAGATCTTGGCCACATCGCGCGAGAAGAAATAGGAGGCGAGGCCGAATTCCGTGTCGTTGGCCATGGCGACGACATCGTCCTCGGTCTCGAACTTGAACAACGGCGCCACCGGTCCGAAGGTCTCCTCGCGCGCGCACTTCATCTCCGGCGTCACGCCGGTGAGCACCGTCGGCTCGAAGAACAGGCCGCCGCGCTCATGTGGTTTGCCGCCGAGCTTGACCGAGGCGCCCTTGGCGGTTGCGTCGGAAATGTGATCCTCGACCTTCTCGACCGCCGCCTTTTCGATCATCGGACCGATTTCGACGCCGTCCTCCATGCCGGAACCGACCTTGAGGCTGGCAACGCGTTTGGAAAGCTTTTCGGCGAATGCGTCATAGACGCCGGCCTGCACGTAAAGTCGGTTGGCGCACACACAGGTCTGGCCGGCATTGCGGAACTTCGACGCGATCGCGCCTTCGACCGCCGCATCGAGATCGGCGTCGTCGAAGACGATGAACGGCGCATTGCCGCCGAGCTCGAGGCCCATCTTCTTGATCTGGTCGGCGCCCTGGCGCATCAGGATGCGGCCGACCTCGGTGGAGCCGGTGAAGGTGATCTTGCGCACCCGGTCATCCTCGCTGAAGACCTTGCCGACGGTGGACGAACTTGTCGAGGTGACGACCGACAGCAGGCCCTTCGGCAGGCCGGCGCGCTCGGCAAGCAGCGCCATGGACAGCGCCGAAAGCGGCGTCTGCTGGGCGGGCTTGGAAACGATCGAGCAGCCGGCGGCGAGCGCCGGGGCCATCTTGCGGGCCAGCATCGCGTTCGGGAAGTTCCACGGCGTGATCGCGCCGACGACGCCCACCGGCTGGCGGATCACCATGATCCGCTTGTCGGCCTGATGGCCGGGAATGATGTCGCCATAGGCGCGCTTGGCTTCCTCGCCGAACCATTCGATATAGGCCGCGCCGTAAAGGATTTCGCCGCGCGCCTCGGCAAGCGGCTTGCCCATTTCCGCAGTCAGGATCACGGCGAGATCATCGGCATTCTCGACCATCAGGTCGTAGAGCTTGCGCAGGATCTGGGCGCGTTCCTTGCCGGTCTTCTTTGCCCAGACCTTCTGTGCCTCATAGGCGGCGGCGACGGCCTCCTCGACCTCTTCCTTGCCGCAGTCGGGCAGCGTGGCGATGACCTCGCCGTTGGCCGGGTTCACGACATCGAAGGTCTTGCCGCTGTCCACCGTGTCGCGCCATTCGCCGGCGATATAGGCGCGCGGCTCGGCGAGGTCCGCCTTCTTGAGTTTGTCCGATAACGCTTTTGCGATGGCCATGATGTATACTCCCTGTTTCCTTCGTCTGCCGGCCCGTGACTGAAAGGCCGCGGTCGACGCTTACAATGCATATAGACCGGCCGTTTCATTCGCCAAACTAAATTCTGGCGCGCCGGTTCCGAAGATTATCTCCGCTCAGGTTACGTGTGCCGGAAATGTGTCGTCTCCCATCGGTTCTCATGCCGCCGGCGACAAAACCACATCATCTTTCCCGGAAGCGCTCTGTGGGTCCTGAGAGAATAAATAACGTATAATGGAATTAAGTTTTATTTTTGTGATAGTCAATCTCTCGCATCGAACCATCTGGCCTCCCTCTGCCGGCTGGTGCTATACACGAAGCGGCGATGCCATGATGATGCGCAAAGAGGGTAGATAAAGCCGATGCAGACGATTTTCGTTCAGTTCAAATGCCATCCCGGACAGGCGTATGACGTCGCCGATCTGGTGGTGCGCACGCTTGAGGAAACCTCCGAAATCTATTCGACCTCCGGCGATTACGATCTGCTTGCGAAGTTCTATCTGGCCAAGGATGCCGATATCGGCCATTTCGTCACCAGCAACCTGCAGACGATTGAAGGCGTGAAGGACACCTTCACCCTGGTGACGTTCAAGGCGTTCAGCTAAAGCCTTTCCGACTTAACGGGGCGGAAACGGCCGGTGGCCGCGGTTCGCCTCAGAAATCGGGAACGGACACGCCATTGTCGCGGCAGGCGGCGATCACGGTATTGGCCATCAGCATGGTGATGGTCATCGGGCCAACGCCGCCGGGCACCGGCGTGATGGCGCCGGCGAGAGGTTCGACGGCGGCATAGTCGACATCGCCGATCAGGCGGGTCTTGCCCTCGCCGCGCTCGGGTGCGGGTATGCGGGTGATGCCGACATCGATAACCGTCGCGCCGGGCTTCACCCAATCGGCCTTCACCATTTCCGCCCTTCCGGTGGCCGCGATCAGGATATCGGCGCGGCGGCAGATTTCCGGCAGGTCTGCGGTACGCGAATGGGCCATGGTGACCGTGGCATTGGCCTGCAGCAGCAATTGGCCCATCGGCTTGCCGAACAGATTGGACCGGCCGATCACGACGGCGTTTAGGCCGGAAAGATCGTTGCCGTGGACGGTGCGGATCAGCACCATTGCGCCTGCGGGCGTGCACGAGATCAGGCCTGTCTGGGTGTCGCCGAGTGCAAGCTTGCCGGCATTGACGATCGAAAGCCCGTCCACGTCCTTTTCCGGACGGATCAGCTGGATGACGGGAAATTCGTCGAGATGGCCGGGCAGGGGGAGCTGCACCAGGATGCCGTGGATCGCGGGATCCTCGTTCAGTTCGCGGACAACCTGTTCCAGTTCCGCCTGGCTGGTTTCCGCCGGCAGGGTGACCTGGACGGAGTGAAACCCGCATTCCTTGGCGCGTCTGCCCTTGGCCGCGACATAGGTGTGGCTTGCCGGATCATCGCCCACGATGACCACAGCCAGCCCCGGCACGATGCCCTTTTCCGCCTTCAGCGCGGCGCTTGCCGCCGTGACCTTCCCGATCACATCCGCCGCGATCGCCTTGCCGTCTATCCGCTTTGCCATGTCTGCAGCCCTCTTTCGAGGCGTCCTGCCATCGTTCAACCGGACGCCAGAAACAAAAACGGCAAGCGCCGGAACGCTTGCCAATGTCTTTCACACTTAACCCGGCCGGATCAGTTCAGGCGGGATTTGACCGCGTCGACCGACTGCGAGAACAGCTTGGAGCGAACCGCAGGCGTCGCCTTCTTTTCCAGAACGATGCGCGCGGCATCGACGGCAACGTCGACGGCAGCGCCACGCACTGCGGCAACGGCTTCCTGCTCGGCCTGACGGATCTTCTGCTCGGAAAATGCGGTCCGGCGCTCGACATATTCTTCCGTCTTGCGGCGGGCTTCTTCCTTGATCGCCTTTGCGTCGCGCTCGGCGGCGGCAACGATATCCTTGGCCTCTTCCTCGGCCTCGCGGCGCTTGCGCTGATAATCGGCAAGCACGTGCTGGGCTTCCTCGCGCAGGCGCTTGGCTTCCGCCAACTCGTCGCGAATCTCGTCGGCGCGCGAATCAAGCGAGCGCAGCAGAATGCCGGGCACCTTGAAATAGGCAACGACGATGAAGAACAGGATCAGGCCGACAAAGGCGTAGAATGTTGCATCGAGAGACATGGGCTCAGCCCTCCCTGACGGTCGAAACCGCGCTTTCGATGTCGCCCTTGGCGACCCGGCCGCCGATCAGCTGGGTAACGATCAGAGCGGCTGTTTCCTCGGCGATGCCGCCGACTTCCTGAAGCGCTTCGTTGCGAACTGCGGCGATGCGCTCATTGGCGGCCGCAAGCTTCTTGCCAAGCTCGGCTTCGAGCTGCTCGCGCTCGGCATCGGCCTCGGCGCGCGCCTTGTCGGCGGCGGCGGCGGAAATGCTGCGGGCCTCGTTGCGGGCTTCGGCGAGTTCTTTTTCATAGGCCTTGATCGCGGCATCGGCCTCGCTGCGAAGGCGTTCCGCCTCGTCGAGGTCCTGGGCAATGCGATCGTGGCGGTCTTCCAGAATGGAGCCGACGCGGGGAACGATCACCTTCTTCATAACCAGATAGAAGAGACCGAACGTAATGGCCAGCCAAAGGATCTGCGACGGGAAGGTCGCGAAATCGAAGGGCGGGAACACCTGCTGTTCGTGATGTTCCACCTCGGCCAGCGTGGTTTCCGTGTGCTGTTCTTCTGCACCATGCGACGTCTGGGCCAAAGCCGGGGTCACAAACATGCTCACCTCCAAAGGTCTTCGACAACAAGGGGCGCGGCGCCGGCCTCAGGCCAGGCGCCGCAACCGAAAGTCGGACCGTTCAAAAAATCAAACGGCGAAGAGGAGGAGCAGGGCAACGAGCAGCGAGAAGATGCCGAGCGCTTCGGTAACGGCGAAGCCGAACACCAGACGGCCGAACTGGCTGTCGGCGGCGGACGGGTTGCGCAGCGCGCCGGTGAGGTAATCACCGAAGATGCGGCCGAGGCCCATGGAGGTTGCACCCATGCCAAGGCAGGCAATACCGGCGCCGATGAACTTTGCTGCTTCCGCTTCCATATGAGAACTCCTTAGAAGAATTGGGTTGTTGCGGCTTAATAGCGATGCCGGTTCCGCCTGTCCAGACGAAGCCGGCGACTTTTCTATCCTAGTGCTCGCCCGCGTTGACGGCGTCGTTGAGATACATGCAGGTCAGGACTGCAAAGACGTAGGCCTGCAGGAAGGCCACCAGGAATTCCAGCGCCGTCAGCGCCACGGTCATGGCGAGCGGCAGGATTGCGCCGCCGGTGCCGATCGTGCCGATCGAGATCAGCGAGACCACGAAACCGGCAAAAACCTTCAGCGTGATGTGGCCGGCCAGCATGTTGGCGAACAGACGGACGGAAAGGCTGATGGGACGCGAGAGAAACGAAACGATCTCGATCAGCGTCACCAGCGGCAGCAGCGCCACCGGAACCCCGGATGGCACGAACACCTTGAAGAAATGGAAGCCGTGCTTGTAAAGTCCGTAACCGACGACCACGCACATCACCATCAGCGCCAGCGAGAAGGTGACCACGATCTGACTGGTGACGGAGAAGAAATAGGGGAACATGCCGATCAGGTTCGCTGTCAGCAGGAACATGAACAGCGTCAGCACGAAGGGGAAGAACACCATGCCCTTCGTCCCCGCGCCCTCTCTCAGCATCGAGGCGACGAATTCATAGAGAAGCTCGGCGATCGACTGGGTGCGCGAGGGAATAAGGCCGCGCTTGGCAGTTGCCAGGTAAAGGAAGCCCGCAGCGGCCCCGGCGGAAATCACCATGAACAGCGAAGCATTGGTGAAGGACAGGTCCAGCCCGCCGACATTGATCGGAACGATGCTGTGGATCTGAAATTGATGGGTCGGATCGTTTGCCACCTAGTCTCTCTCTTCTTGCCCTGCCTGCGGCCGTTTTCAGCCGCCGGCAACCAAAACTTTACTTGCCGTCTTTTTTCATACGGTCTTCCGGCTCCGCCACATAACCCACGGAGCGCAGTACATTCAATACCCCGGCGCAGAATCCGAGGAGAATAAATACAATCAATCCCCAGGGGCCTGTCCCCGCGAAGCGATCAAGCAGGTATCCGATCATGAAACCGACGAAGATCGCCGCCATGAACTCGCTCGAAAGCTTGAGGCCCTTCGACATCTCCTTGCGGTCCTTGGCGGAGGCCGCCGTCTTTGCCCGTTCGGAAACCTCGTCCTTGCGCAGCGAGCCGAGTTCGGATTCCAGCCTCTTGCGGCGGGCCTCCAGATCGTCCTGTCCGTCTTCTGCCATGACATCCCTCCTTGAGCGCGTCCCCGTCAAGAAGGCTCCGGCCACGCGATAAAGCGGCGGAAAGGCCCGGTCAAGTGGTCCGCACCATAGTTTTAGCGCCCATGCTAGTCAAGACAAGGGGCGGCATCAATGGCGCAAGCCGCAAATATCTGATTTCATTGCGGTAAATGCGAGTAATTCGGCGCTACAGCCAGCCGCGCTTGCGCAGCCAGACGACCGCCGCCGCCCCGGTCAGGAACATCAGGCCGAGAGCGGCCGGATAACCCCACGAAAAGTGCAGCTCCGGCATCTTGTCGAAGTTCATGCCGTATATGCCGGCAATCAGCATCGGCGGGGCGAACACGACCGAGACCACGGAGAACAGTTTCATGATGTTGTTCTGTTCAAGATTGATCAGCCCGAGCGAGGAATCGAGCAGGAAGGTTATGTTGGAGGCCACGAAGCCGGCATGCTCAGAGAGCGACTGGATATCGTGGGAGACGATCCGGCAGAGGTCCTTGGTTGCCTTGTCGTCGCGCACCCGGCGCAGCGTCTGCACATAGGTCGCAAGCCGCGACAGCGTGGTCAGGCTGTCGCGGGTCTTGCTGACGAGGCGGTGATAGGTCGAAATCTCGATCAGCCGTTCCTCCAGTTCCGCCGGCGGGCGTCTGCGTCCGCGCGCGCCCTCTCCGAAGACAGCGATCGAGATATTGTCGATCTTGGCGACAGCCAGTTCCAGGATTTCGGCGGTGCGGTCCACGATGGTGTCGAGCAGATAGGCCAGAACCTTGGCGCCCTGACCGGGCGCGACCTCGAGCCGCTTCATGTCGGCGGCAAACAGGAAGAACGGTTTGGGCTCGGCATGGCGGATGGTGATCAGCCTGCCCTCGGCGAGAATGAAGCCGATATCGGTGAGGTGGGCCAGGCCGAAATCCACGTTCATGACGACCGAGGCGGTCATGTAGACAGCGTCGCCCTCGGTATAGTAGCGGCTCGAGGGTTCGATATCCTTCAGCGATTCGCGCGTCGGCAGCACTACGCCGAGCAACTCCTCGATGTGGCGCATATCGTCTTCGGTCGGATCGAGCATGTCGATCCAGATCACGTCGTCATCAAGCGGCGCGGGCGTGCCGGTGGAAGACATCGGCGTCTTCGCCCCTCCGACCTTGTAGAGATGGATCATCAAAACCCCGCTTTTCGAGATCGCGCGCCGGTGAATGCGCACCGGCGCACAGCGCCCCCTTGCCTCAAAGGGCTACCGAAGCCTAATGATGAGGGCAAGACTGTTTTTGGCCAAGCCTCGAGATTTCATCCGCCATGCAACCCCATCATTTCTGGCAGGAATTGCTGCCGCCCGCTCCGGCTGAAACGGCCGCCCATAATGCTGCCCATGAAGTCGCTCATGACGCCGCCTATACCGCGCGGCTTGCCGACGGCCGCCGTCTTCTGCTGCCGATCCGTCCGCTTGGAGACAGCGGCGAGGGGCTTGCCTCGCTGATTATCAATCAGGCGTCGTTTTCGGTTACAAGAGCGCTTGCCGACGATCTCGCCGCCCGGCTTGCGCCCCTGAAACCCGAGATCATCGTCGGCCTGCCGACGCTTGGCCTCACGCTGGCGGCTGCCGTCGCCGAGGCGCTTGGCCATGCGCGCTATGTGCCGCTCGGCAATTCGCGCAAGTTCTGGTACGAGGACGCGCTGTCGCTGCCGGTCAGTTCCATCACCACGCCCGGCCAGCAGAAGCGGCTTTATATCGATCCGCGCATGCTGCCGCTGCTTGAGGGGAGGCGGGTCGCGCTCGTCGATGACGTGATCTCCTCGGGCAAGTCGATCCTGGCGGGGCTTTCGCTCCTGAAGCAATGCGGCGTGCGCCCCGTGGCGATCGCCGCTGCCATGCTGCAGACCGAGCGCCACCGTAAGGCGCTTGCCGCTTTCGATGCTGAGACCGTCGACGATATTCACGCCTGTTTTGCCACGCCGCTGCTCATTCGAGGGACAGACAGGCTCTGGCGTCCGGCATGAAAAAGCCCGCGATCGCGAGATCACGGGCTTTCTGCAAGGAACTGTAAACCGGGATTAGTTCAGAAGAACGGCATCCGGATTGTCGTTCAGGCTCTGCTCGGTATATTCCGGCTGGTTTTCGAGCGTCTCACGGTCATACTTGGTCTGGACGACATAGGTGTCGCCATCGCTCATGACCGTGGCCGAGTCGGCCGCAATGGCGACCGGCTTTTCGCCGATACCGAGGAACCCACCAACATCCACGACGAAGACGTTCTCATTATTGTCGCCGTAGACGATGATGTCCGAGATTTCGCCGACATTGTCGCCATCGGCGCCCAGAACCGGCGCGCCTTCCAGCTCATCGTAGGAGATCGAGGCGGTGTCGACTTCGCTCATGCCTTCCAGCATCGGGTTTTCAGCCATCGTGCCGTCGGTCTGCATCGCATCGCCAGCGTTGTCCACGTTAGAAGCAACGTCGTTCATGGCGTTGCCGGTGGCGTCCGCGGCAGTGCCGAGGCCGGTTGCCACATCATTCATGGCTTCTCCGGTTGCATTGCCGGCTTCGTCAAGAGCCGTTCCCGCCGAGTTGGCCAGATCGTTTGAGCCCTCGGCCATGGTGCCTTCAGGCGCCGGAGCGCGGCCGACCTTCATCAGGTTCTCATTGTCGGATTCGAATTCCGGCGCGGATTCCAGCTCTTCGCGAGTGGCGTCGATGCTGAGCCAAGCGCCGTTCTCACCGGGCTCCCATGACAGCCGATCGAAGGAAATCGCGACTTCCTTTTCACCGATGCCGAGGAAACCGCCGACGCCGATCACGGCGGCATTGGCCGTGCCGTCGGTGTTCATCACGATGTCCGCGATGTCGCCAACCTGCTCGCGCTCCTGGGTCTCGGCGCTCATGCCGTAAACCGGCCAGCCAAGCAGCGAACTTGCGAGAACCTGCTCGCCGGTCGCGCCGTAGAAGCTCTTGGCGTCTTCGCCGGCAGCCTGACGATCAGGGAAGATCGGCGAAGCGCCGTTTTCCATGCCCGAGCTTGCTTCAGGCTGTTTCATGGGTTCGGTGGTGTTGGTGTCCTGGGCAAAGGCTGCACCCGTGGAAACAACAGCTACCAGTGCGGTGGTCGAAAGAATCTTGCGAAGCATGTCAATACTCCTCTCTTCTTGTAATGCTCCAATTTAGGTGCGATTTAATAGTTGTATTATTTGCTTTTATCTCACCTTGCTCACGACAATTAAACGTGCCCGGATGACCCTTGTTCCTCCGAGCGATGACTTTTTTGGAAAAAAAGAGCGCAAAAAAATAAACCCGCCGCGTTCCGGAAAACGGGCGGGTGGCTTGATTTGAATTGATATTCGCTCAGCAGTAGCGCAGCGGCATGGAAATGTGGACCTTGAGGCCGGTTTCGGCATAGTCCACATCAACCTTGCTGCCGATGACCTTGTCGAGGCTGCGTTCTATCAGAACGGAGCCAAAGCCGCGCTGCTCGGGGGTGGTCACCCGCGGCCCGCCAACCTCGACCCAGTCGAGTTCCAGATGGGCGTTGCCGCCCTCATCCTTGCAGGCGACGGTGATATCCACAACGCCGGCCCGGGTCGAAAGCGCGCCGAACTTGGCGGCATTGCTGGCAAGCTCGTGGATGACCAGACCAAGCGCCAGCGCTTCGTCGGGATCGAGATAGACGGCGCTGCCGTGAATATCCACCTGACGGCCCGAGCTGTCGCTGTAGGGGGCGATCTGCGAGCGCAGCAGCCGGTCGAGCGCAATCGCGCCCCACTGCTCGTCGGAAAGAAGGGTATGCGCGGCGGAAAGCGCCTGCAGCCTGCCGGAAAACGACATGTTGAATTCGGCCGAGGTCCGCGAGCGCCGCAGCGTCTGGCCTGCAATCGACTGCACGATCGCCAGCGTGTTCTTGACGCGGTGGTTGAGTTCGCGCAGCAATAGCCGGGTCTTCTGTTCGCTTTCCTTGGTGGTGCTGATGTCGACCACCACGCCGAACACCGGTCCCTTGCGCTCCTCGAGCAATGCATCTTCATAAGCGCCGCCCAGCGAAAGCAGCCACTTGCCTGTGGAATCCACCTTGAATTCGCTTTGATATTCCTCGCCCCGGTCAAGCGCCGCCTTGAACCGGCGCATCAGGGAAAAGCGCATGTCCTTGTTAATGGCGCCGAGCACCCGGCGGCAGGTCACCGGCTCATCGGGTGAAAGCGCAAGCATTTCCCGTAGGGCATTGTCGCATTCAACCGTCTCGCTGATGCCGTCCCAGCTCCAGGTCGCGATATTCGCGGCCCGCAACGCCATCGAATGGCGGCGTTCCGATTGAGAAAGGGCGATATCGGCCGAAGCCTTGCCGCGCGCGGCGTGCTTCAGTTCATAAAGCGAGCCGGCCAGGTTCGCCAGTCGGCGCAGCGCTTCGGCATCCTCTTCAGTGGTGTCGCGGTGGTTTTCGCCGTCGATGATGCAGATGGCCCCGGCATTGACGCCGTGAACCGGGATCGGAGCGCCGGCGAAAAACTTCACCCGCTTGCCCTCGAACATGGGAACCGAACGGGCGAGTTCCTCATGGGTCTCGGGATTGTTGAGGATCAGCGCCCGCTGTTTCTTGAGCGCGATCGGGTAGACGAACAGGCCCGAGCGGGTGGGCACGTCATCGACCATCATGCCATGAACGGCCTGAACCCAATTTTCGTCAGAATCGGCAATCAGGATCAAGGCGGCCGGGCAGGAAAAGCGGTTTGCCGCAGCTTCGACGATAGCGACGAAATTCTCGTCGACTTCCGCCGCGCGCATGATCGATTGCGAAAGCGTCTTCAGACGGTCCTCGTCCCTGATCGCCTCCACAATTTCCGATGGCAAATGTTCCACAGGCTCAAGCTCTTTTATTCTCGCTCAGGCAGACAATCCCCGGCCCGGGCACACCTATAAGTCACCGTACCGGGAACGTGCAAGGACTTCCGGCTTCGCATCGAAACGTCCCGGTTCGGCGATCGGTTCCACGCCGGCGTGATTTTTTGCCGCTTTAAATTCCTTCCGCTGAGCGCGAGGGGAACAAAGTGGAAGGAGAGGCGTTAGAATTTCAAATGAAGGCAGATGAATGCCTTGGTGCGTTCGTCTGGGTTTCGGAGCGGAAGTTTGACAGGAAAGGGTTGAAGTGTCAGGCGTTTTTGAGAGAACGCCTACAACTTTTCGTTACAGTGCAGGGTGATTTGCGGCGGGCATTGGTCGATGTCAAAGTGTCAGCGTCTATGCAGATCAGTGCTTGATGAGGCTGGCGCTGAGTGTACTACTCTGAGCTTTCGAGGCCTTTTCGCGGTGCCTTGACCTGTTTGGCGCTTTTTGAAGCCAAGGCCATCGGAAGATTGCCGCGTCCGCGCGGCATTGCTATGAGCTACGTCTCATCCAAGGATTTTTGGTAATCGACGGGTTCGTGCGATAGACTGTCTGAAACGGAGTGGCCGAGGCCGCTCCATTGTTTTGAAAGGCGGCCGGTCGGGACCTCTGCCCGGCGGCGCAAAGACTGGGATAAAGAGTATCGATGAGCGTAAAATTCGGGACGAGCGGCCTTCGCGGCCTGTCAACGGATCTCCTGGGGGAGCCTTCCTCTCTTTACACGGCGGCTTTCTGTCATCATCTGCAAAAGGCGGGCTATGCCGAAAAAGGCGATGTCGTGCTCGTGGGTCAGGATTATCGCGAGTCGAGCCCGGCGATAGCGGCCAACTGCATGGGCGCGATCGCGGCCGCCGGCTTTACACCGGTCGATTGCGGGGCGCTGCCGACGCCCGCTCTCGCCTTTTACGGCCAGAAGAGGAAGGCCGCCTCGATCATGATCACCGGTTCCCATATTCCGGCCGATCGCAACGGCATCAAGTTCTATCTTCCCGATGGTGAGATCACCAAGGACGACGAGCAGGCGATTTCCGGCTTTGCCGAAAAACTCAAGGGCACGATCGAGCAGACATCCGCGGAGGGCGAGGACGAGGCAAGCGAGGCGCTGGCCGGCTTCGGCGCGCGCTGTACCGTCATTCTGCCCGACGAGGCCCTTTCCGGCATGAAGGTCGGCGTCTACCAGCATTCCACGGTGGCGCGCGACCTGTTTATCGCGGTGCTCGAGCATTACGGCGCGGACGTCACGCCGCTTGGCTTTTCCGAGGAATTTATTCCTGTCGACACCGAGGCAGTTTCCCCGGAAACGGTGGAGCTTCTGAAGGGCTGGGCCGGAGAACACGGGTTTGATGCCATCATTTCCGCTGATGGCGACGGCGACCGCCCGCTGGTGGCGGACGAGACCGGCACGCCGCTGCGCGGCGATCTGATCGGCCTGATGACCGCAAATTTTCTCGGCGCGAAAGTGGTGGTGACCCCGGTCACGTCCAATTCCGGCATCGAAAAGAACGGCGATTTCGAGGTGATCAGGACAAAAGTCGGATCGCCCTTTGTCATCGCCGGCATGGAAAAGGCGATTGCCGAAGGCAAGGACGGCGTCATGGGGTTCGAGGCCAATGGCGGTTTGCTGACGGCCTCGCCTTTCCGCCCTGCCGGCGACACGATTGCGGCCTTGCCGACGCGCGATTGCTTCCTGCCCGTGCTGTCAGCGCTCTATCTTGCCCATCGCGACAAGCGCAAGCTCTCCGAACTCGCGAAAGCCTACAGCCTCCCGGTCGCTGATGCCGACAGGATCAAGAATTTCGAGCAGGCGCGCAGCGCGGCGTTGATGGACCATCTGCGTGAAAGCGACGACAATCTTGCCGATTTCCTCGCGCCGGTCGGCACGGTTGCGGACAAGAGCGACATTGACGGCCTGCGGGTCACGCTCGATGACGGACGCATCATCCATTTCCGCCCCTCCGGCAACGCGCCGGAAATGCGCTGCTATGTGGAGGCGGCGAGCGCCGGTGAGGCGCGCGAACTTCTGAAACAGGGGCTCGCCCTGATCGAAGGTTTCAAATCCCGTTAAACAGACCCTTATTCTAGATTCATTCATTAGGAGATTTATCGATATGAGCAGCAAGATCGTTCCCGTCATCATGGCCGGCGGCAAGGGCACGCGCCTGTGGCCGCTGTCGCGCGCCACCGCGCCGAAACAGTTCATCCGTTTTCTCGGCCCGAAGACGCTTTACCAGAAGACGCTGGAACGTGTGTCGGACAGCGACCGCTACGAAGCGCCGATCATCCTGACCAATGAGGACTTCCGCTTCCTTGCCGCCGAACAGGCGCGCGAACTGGATATCGAGCTCTCCGGCATCATTCTTGAGCCGATCGCCCGCAACACTGCCCCCGCCGTTGCCGCCGCCGCCGCCATGGTGCGCGCCAATTTCGGCGATGACGCGATCATGCAGGTGCTGGCCTCCGACCACGAGATCGATGCGGGCTCGGATTATTTCGGCGCGATCGATACCGCGCTTGAGGCCGCCAAGAGCGGCAAGCTCGTCACCTTCGGCATCGAGCCGACCGAACCTGCCACCGGCTTCGGCTATATCGAGGCCGGCGAGGAGCTTCCCTCCGGCGCCCGCAAGGTTGCCCGCTTCGTTGAAAAGCCCGCGCAGGACAAGGCCGAGGAAATGCTGGCGGCCGGCAATTACACCTGGAACTCCGGCATGTTCATGTTCCCGGTTGCGGTGCTGATCCGGGAACTGGAAAAATACGCCCCCGAGGTGTTCGAATTCGCCGAACAGGCGGTGCTGAAGGATGAGAGCGATCTCGAGCTCGATTTTACCCGTCTCGACAAGGAAACCTTTGCGCAGAGCCCCGATATTTCCATCGACTATGCGGTGATGGAAAAGACCAGCGAGGCCGCCGTCGTGCCGTCGGCCTTCACCTGGTCGGATCTCGGCTCCTGGGACGCGATCTGGAAGGACGGCGAGCAGGATGGCAGCGGTAATGTCGTCTCCGGCGATGCGACGCTTCTCGATACGCAGAATTCGCTGGTGATCTCGCGCGACATGCATGTCGCCATGCAGGGGCTCGACGGCATGGCGGTGATTGCCTCCGAGGATGCCGTCTATGTCGGCAAGCTCGAAGACAGCCAGAATGTCGGCAATATCGTCAAGGTGCTGAAGGGGGCCAAGGAAACCCGGGCGCTGGCCGAGGAACACCCGACCTCCTACCGGCCCTGGGGCGGCTATACCTCGATCATCAAGGGCGAGCGCTTCCAGGCCAAGCGCATCTTCGTCAAGCCCGGCAAGAAGCTGTCGCTGCAGAAGCACCATCACCGCGCCGAACACTGGATCATCGTCAAGGGCACGGCCGAGGTGACGGTGGACGAGGACGTGAAGCAGCTCACCGAAAACCAGTCGATTTACATTCCGCTCGGCGCCGTCCACCGGCTTTACAATCCCGGCAAGATCACGCTGGAATTGATCGAGGTCCAGACCGGCTCCTATCTCGGCGAGGACGACATCATCCGCATCGTCGACGATTTCGGTCGCGGCTGATTGAGAGGCGTGGCCCCGCGCCGTTCGGCGCGGGGGTAGCTTTGCGTCAATCTTCTACCTTGCGCTGTAGCCCCAAAAATCCGTCAAAATCACATTTCAGGCTATCGCAATTCGCGTTTCCTGCGTTTCGTTAGTCAATTCGCGCAAACTTTCGCCGCTCCAGCTTGACCGCTACCGTCCCGTCGCGATATCGTCTCGCAACTCTCTCTCACAGCCGGGTGGTCAAGCACATGATCGAAACTCCCTATCTTCTGTTTCTGGGCGATGCGCCCGACGCGCTCGCCGCCAAGGTGGCGCAGGGCATCAAGGACTGGCGTCCGGAATATGCCGTCGGCCAGTTGCGGCTTGAAGGCTGCAAGGCGGACATGAAGCTGCCTGATCTTTCGATCGCGGAAGCCGTGGACAAGGGCGTCAAGACGCTGGTGATCGGCGTTGCCAATCGCGGCGGCGTGATCTCGCCGGCCTGGAAGAGCGTGCTGATCGAGGCGATGGAGGCGGGCCTCGACCTCGCCTCCGGCCTCCACAACCTGCTGCGCAACGAGGCCGACCTTGCCGCCAAGGCCAGGGAACTCGGCCGTACGCTCCATGATGTTCGCATTCCCGCCGTGCAATATCCGATCGCCAACGGCAAGAAGCGGACCGGCAAGCGCATGCTCGCGGTCGGCACGGATTGCTCGGTCGGCAAGATGTACACCGCGCTCTGCGTGGAAAAGGCGATGCGCGACAAGGGCATGAAGGCAACCTTTCGCGCCACCGGCCAGACCGGCATTCTGATCACCGGCGGCGGCGTGCCGCTCGATGCGGTGATCGCCGATTTCATGGCCGGCTCGATCGAATATCTTTCCCCGGACAATGACGCCGACCACTGGGATCTGATTGAGGGGCAGGGCAGCCTGTTCCACGCCTCTTATTCCGGCGTCACGCTGGCGCTGATCCATGGCGGCCAGCCGGATGCGCTGGTGATCTGCCACGAGCCCAACCGGCCGCATATGCGCGGCCTGCCGGACTATCAGCTTCCGAGCATCGAAGCCGTGCGCGATCTGGCGCTGCAGATGGCGCGGATCGTCAATCCGGACTGCAAGGTGGTCGGCATCTCGTTGAACACTTCGGCAATGTCGGATGAGGAAGCACTCGAATATTGCCGGCAGACCGAAGAGCGCATGGGCCTGCCGACGGTCGACCCGTTCCGCCACGGCGCCGAACGTCTGGCTGACGCGCTGGCGGCGCTATGACCGGACTTTACGTCTCCGCCCGCGAGGACGTGTTTCCGGTCGCGGGCTCCTTCACGATCTCGCGCGGTTCCCGCACCGAAATCCGCGTGGTGACGGTCACGCTCACCGATGGCGCGCATACCGGGCGCGGGGAGTCCGTGCCCTATGCCCGCTACGGCGAGACGGTTGACGGCGTAATCGCGGATATCCTGTCGCTGGAGGCCGAAATCCGCGCCGGGCTTAGCCGCGAAGCCTTGCAGACCCATATGAAACCGGGTGCTGCCCGCAATGCGCTCGACTGCGCCTTCTGGGATTTCGAGGCCAAGAGCAACGGCACATCGGTGTGGCAGCTTGCGGGCCTCAAAAAGCCCGGCCCCCTGACCACGGCCTACACGATCTCGCTTGGCGAGCCGGACAAGATGCGCGCCCAGGCTGCCGAGAACGCGCATCGCCCGCTTTTGAAGGTCAAGCTCGGCACGGATGACGACCTTGCCCGCATCGAGGCTGTGCGCGCGGGCGCGCCCGATGCCGCGATCATCGTCGATGCCAATGAGGGCTGGAGCGTGGAAGCCTACCAGGCGCTTGCGCCTGCGCTCGTGCGTCTCGGCGTGGCGCTGGTGGAGCAGCCGCTGCCGGCCGGCGATGACGAGGCGCTGCGCCATATCGACAGGCCGCTGCCGGTCTGCGCTGACGAGAGCTGTCATGCCCGCCCCTCGCTTGCCGATCTCAAGGGCAAATATGACGCGATCAATATCAAGATCGACAAGACCGGCGGCCTGACCGAGGCGCTGCTTCTGAAGCAGGAAGCGGAGGCCATGGGCTTTAAGATCATGATCGGCTGCATGCTCGGCACCTCGCTTGCCATGGCGCCGGCCATGCTGGTCGCCGAGGGCGCGGCCTTCGTCGACCTCGACGGGCCGCTTCTGCTTGCCGAAGACCGCGCCAACGCGATCCGCTTCGAAGGCTCGGTGATGCATCCGGCCGACCCGGTGCTGTGGGGGTAGAGCCCGTCAACCTCTCGTCCAGGACGGGAAGGGGTCAGTGAGCGATTCGTAGTCACGTTCGTTGAAGCCGGGCCCGGTGTCGATCAGGCAGTCGTCGAGGGCCTCGCGGATCGCGTCCTTGTCCATGCCCGCGCCGATGAAGACGATTTCCTGACGGCGATCGCCATAGACCGCGTCCCAGCAATCCTCGATCATCCGGCGCAGGTCAGGCGCGTCGGGCCAGCGGCTCTCCGGCACGGCTGCCCACCAGCGTCCCAGCGGACCGCTGCGCACGATTGCGCCGGCAAGCGAGAATTCGCCGGCGAAATCCGGCCGCGTCGCCAGCCAGAAATGGCCCTTGGCGCGGATCAGGCCGGGAAAATTCATTCGCGTGAAGGCATCGAATTTCAGCGGATCGAACGGCGCGCGCGCCCGGTAGACGAAGCTTGAAATGCCGTATTCCTCGGTCTCTGGCACATGGTCGGCAAAGCCGTAGAGCTCCTTGGCCCAAAGCGGGTGCTGGCTGGCCTTATCCTCGCTGAAGAGGCGGGTATCGAGCAGTTCGTCGAGATCGACGCGGCTGAAATCCGTCTCGATGATCTTTGCATCGGCGTTCAGCGCGCGGACAATCTTGACGACGTTCTCGCGCTCTTCCGCGCTCACGTCGGAGACCTTGTTGACGACCACGACATCGGCGAATTCGATCTGCTCGACATGCAGGTCCACCAGCGTGCGCTCGTCGCCTTCGCCGGCGACCTCGCCGCGATTTTTCAGAAATTCATGGCCGCCATATTCGCGCAGCAGGTTCACCGCATCGACGACGGTCACCATGGTGTCCAGCCGGGCGAGATCGGACAGGCTCTCGGCGCGCTCGTCGCGCCACGAAAATGTCGCGGCCACCGGCAACGGTTCGGCAATGCCGGTTCCCTCGATCAGCAGATAGTCGAAGCGCTTTTCCTCCGACAGCCGCCGCACCTCGGTCAGAAGGTCGTCGCGCAGCGTGCAACAGATGCAGCCATTGGTCATCTCGACCATGGTTTCCTCGGTGCGCGACAGATCGGCGCCGCCCTCGCGCACCAGATCGGCATCGATATTCACCTCGCTCATATCGTTGACGATCACCGCGACCCGCCGCCCTTCACGATTGTTGAGAATGTGGTTCAGCAGCGTGGTCTTGCCCGCGCCGAGAAAGCCGGAAAGCACGGTGACGGGAAGGCGGGTGTCGTTGTATTGCAGCATGGGGAGAGGTCCTTGCAATGCGTGAGAATGCCAAACGAAAGATTACGTTCAGCTATTAAATGTTATAACGTAACATAAATAACCAGAAGCCTAACTGGCGTCAACTCACGGCGGCAGGGCCGACAGCGGCGGGCTGCGGGGAGGCTCGATAAGTGGGGGTTCTGCTGGGTTAAGCGAGAGCTCCGCTTTGGCCATGGTCGAACGGCGCCCCCTCCGCCACAAGCCCTTGGGTGCCGAGGCTTTCCAGGTGCAGTCGGGTCGTTGTGGAACTTTCGGCCCAGCGCTCGGCAATACGCTCGACCCCACCGCATAGCCCCCCAATCTTCTCGCCCCGGCGGGGAGAGATGTCGCGAAAGCGACAGTGAGGGGGAGACTTTCACCGCGAACGCCATCAAGATTTGAAACGCCGCACCACCCTCACTGCCCCTTTCGGGGCATCTCTCCCGCCAGCGGGAGAGAATATAGGGAGCAAGCCGCCATGCCACATGCGACCGCGCTGCAGTCGAGCGAAGGGCGGCTGCAGGGTGCGCATTTTTTAGCCAGCCACGGAAGGCGACTACCGCAAAACGCGAACCTGCGGGGCATTCGTGCCAACCTGATCATCGCATCCGCTGAAAGCTCATCGCGATATGGGCGCGGCGGAGATGGCAAAGCGCGTCGAGATTGCCGGCCTCGACTGCGGCGAGGATTTCGGCGGTTTCCCGGCAATAGATCTCCGCTTCATTTTCGAGGTCCGCCGCCGAGGCGGTGATCGCCTGCAGCCAGATGCGGGCGGTGCGGAAATAGAGGCGTTCGCCGGTGTCCCGGAGGGGTTGGTTCAGCGAAAGTTGGTTGAGCGCCAGAAACATGTCACGGTCGAGTGCCGCGAAATC
This sequence comes from Martelella sp. FOR1707, assembly GCF_053484265.1. NCBI lineage: Bacteria > Pseudomonadati > Pseudomonadota > Alphaproteobacteria > Hyphomicrobiales > Aurantimonadaceae > Martelella > Martelella sp. FOR1707. The sequence continues at coordinate 222,671 of NZ_JBAKFP010000002.1, forward strand.
GCGCGGCGCGGGGGCGTTCCTGAGCGAAACAGCGCGCTCGTGGAGTGCGCGAAAATCCGTCACGATCTCCTCGGTGACCGGTGCGGGATCTAGATGCGCCATCAGCACGGCAAGCTCCATCCTCAGGCGATAGACCTGCGCCAGTTCCTCAAGGTCAACATCGGTGACGATGGTGCCGACGCCGTGGACGGAGAGCAGTAGACCCTCATCCTCCAGCCCTGCCAGCACGCGACGGAGCGGCGTGCGCGAGACGCCGAATTCCGCCGCCAGCGCCACCTCCGAGAGTTTCTCGCCCGGCGGATAGTCGAGCATCATGATCCGCTCGCGGATGATGTCGTGGATCTGGGCGAGCCGGTCGCGTCCGGTCATTTCCTCCGTCGTCATCGCCACGCGCTTCCGAGCCGGTCGAGCATGGCGAGGCAGTGGCCGAGCTGATCCGCGCTCAAGAATTCGTCCGGCTTGTGGGCCTGGTCGATCGAACCCGGCCCGCAGACAACGGCGTCCATGCCGATTTCCTGAAAGAAGCCGGCCTCGGTGCCGAAGGGGACGACATCGGCGCTGTCCTCGCCGGTGAGCCGGAAGGCGAGGTCGCGGGCGGCGTTTTCGTTTCTCGGAAACAGCGCCGCCGCCTCGCCGATCACCTCCGTCTCGATATCGGCTTCCGGGGCCACCGCGCGCATGGCGGGCAGCAGGTCGCGGGTGCAATAGGCGGCAATGTCGTCTTTCACCAGCGACAGGTCCTCGGCGATCACCGGCCGGGTTTCCCAGCGCAGCACCGCGCGGGGCGCAATGACATTGTGCGACAACCCGCCCTCCAGCGCGCCGACATTCAGCGTCGCATAGGGCGGCTGGTAGCGCGAGCCTTCCGGCACGCGCGCCATCAGCCGTTCGCGCAGTTCCATCAGCCGGGCGATGTAGCGGGCGGCGTATTCAACAGCGTTGATCCCGGCTTCGGGCGCGGAGGAATGGCCGGAGCGGCCGGTGAAGGTGACGGTATATTCGCAGCAGCCCTTGTGGCCCTCGATCACCCGCATCATGGTGGGTTCGCCCACGATCGCGAGCGCGGGACGGACTTCCCGGGTTGTGAGCCATTCGGTCAGCGCCCGCGCGCCGATGCAGCCGACCTCCTCGTCATGGGTGAAGGCGAAGTGGATCGGCTTGCGTTCGGCGAACGCGGCAAGCGTCTCCCGCTTGGCAAGGCAGGCGGCGATGAAGCCCTTCATGTCGCAAGTGCCGCGACCGAAGAACTTGCCGTCGCGCTCTGCAAGCGTGAACGGGTCGCTGGTCCAGAGCTGGTCGTCCACGGGCACGACATCGCTGTGGCCCGACAACATCAGCCCGCCGGGGCGGTCGTCGCCGAGGGTTGCGAACAGATTGGCCTTGGTCCCGGTGGCATCGGTCAGGATTTCCACCCGCGCGCCGCAATCCGACAGCCGCTCGGCGATATAGGCGATCAGCGGCAGGTTGCTTTCCGATGAAACCGAGGGAAAGGCGACAAGGTCTGCAAGAATATCGCGGGCGGCAGACAGATCGCTCAACGGTCAGTCCTTCACGAACAGTTTGCGCTCGACGCTGCAGAGCGCCTCGGCCGGGCCGTTTTCGGTGATCAGGATGGTCTCGGTGATTTCCAGTCCCCAGTCATCCATCCAGAGCCCCGGCATGAAGTGCAGCGTCATGCCCGGCTTCAGCAGGGTTTCGTCACTGGTGCGGATGCTTACCGTGTGCTCGCCCCAGTCCGGCGGATAGGCGAGGCCGGTGGCATAGCCGCAGCGGTTCGGCCGCTCGATGCCGACCTTCCAGAGTTCCTTTTCCAGCGCCGCGGCGATATCGCCGGCCCGGTTGCCGGCCCGCGCCGCCTCGATGCCGGCGTTGAGGCCATCCACCAGCGCTGCCGCGGCGTCAGTCATGAATTGCGGCGGCTTGCCGAAGAAGACGGTACGGCTGAGCGGCGCGTGGTAGCGGCGATAGCAGCCGGCCTGCTCGATGAAGGTGGCCTCGCCGGTCTTGAACTCGTCGCCGCTCCAGGTCAGATGCGGCGCGGAGGCGTCGGGACCCGACGGCAGCAGCGGCATGATCGCCGGATAATCGCCCCAGATATCGTCGATGCCGGTGATCGCGGTCTTCATCAGTTCGCCGACGAAATGGTTCTTCTTCATGCCCGGCTCGGCAATCTCCATGGCACGGCCCATCACCCGGTCGGAGATCTTTGCCGCCTTGCGCATGAAGGTGATTTCCTCATCCGATTTCACCACGCGCTGCCAGTCGACGAGGCCCGAACCGTCCTTGATCGTTGCCCCCGGCAGGCCCTTCACCAGCGCGGCGTGCCCGGCTGCGGAATAGTAATAGGCATTCATCTCCACGCCGATGCGGGCCTTGTCGAGCGCCAGCCCCGCGAGCTTTTCGGCCAGATCATCCATCGGGTGGATGCCGTCTGCCTGAATGTAGCGGTCGGCGTACCAGAGGATATGATCCTCATCGAGGAATGCGGTGCGGCGGGCGCCATTGGCATCCATCAGCCGCCCCCACCAGTAGGGCATGCCCTCGCCGGTGACGATCACGGCCTGATCGACATAGAAGGACCAGCCGTCATAGCCGGTCAGCCAGTTCATGCCGGCGGGCGAAGTCACCACCAGCGCATCCAGCCCATAGGCTTCCATCGCCTTGCGGGTCAGCGCCAGCCGGCGGTCATATTCCGATTTCGAAAAGGGCAGTTCCGTCGCCGCCATGGCTTTCCTCGTTTTGTTGTGCACAACAGTTGGTGTTTGCACGTTTTTCTACGTCTCTTGATTCACCGGCGTTGCCACCTTCCTAAGCCTGCCAGGAGCGCTGATCTCACCCCTTGAGGGGGATTGTTTGGCGTCAGCCTCCCTGCGGGCGTCATCCTCGGGCTTGACCCGAGGATCTAATCACCTTTCCCTGCGAAAGGAGGGCGTGGCGAACTAGGCTCTCTCTCCTCCGCTCCACCCGCAAACGCCGCTCGCGACATACGTGGTTGGATCCTCGGGTCAAGCCCGAGGATGACGCAGAATGGGAGGGAAGGCTGCGCCATCGTGCGCCGGGCAAACGTTCTCCTTTGCATTCTCTCTCGATGTTGTATACAACACGGTTTCAACACGGCGCGCAAGCCCTTTCACAGCACGAGGATACGATGCTCACCAACGACCAGCTCGACCGTTTCGACCGGGAGAATTTCTTTCATCCCTCGACCCATCTCGCCCAGCATGCGCGCGGCGAAAGTCCGAGCCGGATCGTGAAGACGGCCAAGGGCGTGTTCATCGAGGATCGCGACGGAAAGAAGCTGCTGGATGGCTTCGGTGGGCTTTATTGCGTCAATGTCGGCTACGGCCAGGAAAGCATCATCGAGGCGATTGCAGAGCAGGCGAAGGAGCTTGCCTATTACCACGCCTATGCCGGCCACGGCACGGAGGCCTCGATCAATCTGGCGAAGATGGTGATCGACCGCGCGCCCGATCACATGTCCAAGGTCTATTTCGGCCTCTCGGGGTCTGATGCGAACGAGACCAATATCAAGCTGGTCTGGTACTACAACAACATCCTTGGCCGGCCTGAGAAGAAGAAGATCATCTCGCGCTGGCGCGGCTATCACGGCTCCGGGCTGATGACCGGCTCTCTGACGGGCCTTGCCGGCTTCCAGAGGAAATTCGACCTGCCGCTGGAGCGGGTGTTCCACACCACCGCGCCCTATTACTACCGTCGCAAGGATCTCGCCATGAGCGAGGCCGATTTCGTCGCCCATTGCGTGGCGGAGCTCGAAATGCGGATCGAGCGCGAGGGCGCGGATACGATCGCCGCCTTCATCGGCGAGCCGGTGCTGGGCACCGGCGGCATCGTGCCGCCGCCGGAAGGTTACTGGAAGGCGATTTCGGCGGTGCTGGAAAAGCACGATATCCTGCTGATCGCCGATGAGGTGGTCACCGGCTTCGGGCGGCTCGGCACCATGTTCGGCTCGGATCATTACGGCCTGAAGCCCGACCTGATCACCATCGCCAAGGGGCTGACGTCCGCCTATGCGCCGCTTTCCGGCACCATCGTATCCGACAAGGTGTGGAAGGTGCTGGAACAGGGCACGGATGAAAATGGCCCGATCGGCCATGGCTGGACCTATTCCGCCCATCCGATCGGCGCCGCTGCCGGCGTTGCCAATCTGAAGCTTATCGATGAACTGGGACTGGTGAAAAACGCGGGCGAAACCGGCGCCTATCTGCGCTCCGCCATGAAGGATGCGCTCTCCGATCACCCCCATGTCGGCGATATTCGCGGCGAGGGCATGCTGCTGGCCGTTGAATTCGTCAAGGATCGCGAGAGCCGGACTTTCTACGATCCGTCGGAAAAGGTCGGCCCCAACCTTGCCGCCGCGCTGATTTCCGAAGGCGTCATCGCCCGCGCCATGCCGGAGGGCGATATTCTGGGCTATGCCCCGCCGCTCTGCCTGACGCGGGATGAGGCCGACCAGATCGTTGCGGCGACGAAGAAGGCGGTGACGACGGTTCTGGGTTAGGGACGAAACAGGAGGCGCGATGCTGAAGGCGATCCATCATGTGCAGCTTGCCATGCCGGCCGGCGGCGAGGACAAGGCGCGCGCCTTCTATCGGGATGTTCTCGGCGTGCCCGAGGTGGAAAAGCCCGACAACCTGAAGCCGCGCGGCGGGTGCTGGTTTGAAGCGGACGGGCTGCGCATCCATCTCGGCGTCGAGGAGGACTTCAGGCCCGCCCGCAAGGCGCATCCGGCGATCCTTGTTGATGATGTCGATTTGCTCGCGGCCCGCGTGGCGATGGCCGGCTATGAGGTAAAGAAAGACGAGCCGCTTGAAGGTTTCCTGCGCAGCTATGTCTATGATCCCTTCGGCAACCGCATCGAATTGATGCAGGCGATCGCGTGAGCTTTTCCGCCCGAAATCGTTGACATTTGGCTGAAAGGATGGTCATCGGTTGCGGCGAACAGGGAAGACCGTATGCCGTCCACCAGCCTGCCGGATTGCGCCGGCGCCATCCTTCAAGCCTTTAAGGCGCGCGATACGGCGCTGACCGATATTCCGGTCATTCAGCCCGCTGCCCCGTTTCTGGATATGGCGGGCGAGGCGCTGCGCCGCCGCATCTTCATGACCGAGAGCGAGACCGGCGAAAGCCTGTGTCTTCGACCCGAATTCACCATTCCCGTCTGCGCCCATCATATCGAGAACAATGCGGGCACGCCGAAACGCTATGCCTATTGCGGCATGGTATTCCGCCAGGCCCGCGATGACGGCGCTTCCGAATTCTTTCAGGCAGGCATCGAGGATCTCGGCAGCGCGGATTTCGCAAAGGCCGATGCTCGTGCCATCGCCGATGCGCTCGATGTCCTGCGCGATTGCCTGCCGGAGACGCCGGTTTCGGTCACGCTCGGCGACCAGAATCTGTTCGAGGCGGTCGTCGGCGCGCTCGGCCTGCCAGGCGGCTGGCAGAAGCGGCTGATCCACGCCTTTGGCAACCAGAAGCGGCTGGAAACGCTGCTCGACGCCCTTGCCCGGCCGCAGCCTGTCGGCGGGCTTGACCGGCGCGTCGCCGGCTTTCTCGCAGATGGCGACGAGGCCGGGCTGGTCGCCCATATCGACGAGACGATGCAGGCGACCGGTTATTCCACCAATGCCAGCCGCAGCCCGGAGGAAATCGCGCGGCGGCTGAAGGAGAAACTGGCGCTGTCGGTCACCAGCCTGGATGCCGAGGCGCTGGACGCGCTCACCACATTCCTGGCGCTCGATATCGGCCTCGATCAGGCGTCGGAAGCGCTTACCGGCTTCGCGGAAAAATTCAGCCTCGATATCGTTTCGGCGATTGCCGCCTTCGAAAACCGGATCGCGGCGATCGCGGCAAGCGGCGTTGCCGTTTCCAACATCACTTATCGCGCCGCCTTCGGGCGGCCGCTCGATTACTATACCGGCCTCGTTTTCGAGATCACGGAAGCCGGCCCGCGCGCGGCACTTCTGGCCGGCGGCGGGCGCTATGACCGGCTGCTGACGCTACTTGGCGCAGGCGACCATATTCCGGCGGTCGGGTTCTCGCTCTGGCTCGACCGGATCGAGCGCGCAGGCATGAGGGATATCCGATGACTGTCACGATTGCTCTGCCCTCCAAGGGGCGCATCAAGGAAGGTGCGGAACAGGCGTTGAGCGCAGCCGGTCTAAAGGTCGCGACCAATGGCAACAACCGTTCCTATCGCGGCCAGATCCAAGGGCGCGACGATATCGAGATCGCCTTTCTCTCCGCCTCCGAGATCGCGCGTGAGGTCGGCAGCGGCGCGGTCGATTTCGGCGTGACCGGAGAGGACGTCGTGCGCGAGAATGTAGCCAATGCCGATGCCCGCGTCGAGATCGTCTCCCGCCTTGGCTTCGGCCAGGCCGATGTCGTGGTCGCGGTGCCGGAAATATGGCTCGATGTCGATACCATGGCCGATCTCAACGACGTCGCCGCCGAGTTCCGCAGTCGCCATGGCCGCAGGCTTGCGATCGCCACCAAGTTCTGGCGGCTAACCCAGCAGTTCTTCACCGCCACCCACGGCATCCAGCTCTACCGCATCGTCGAAAGCCTCGGCGCAACCGAGGGCGCGCCAATGGCCGGACAGGCCGACATCATCGTCGACATCACCTCCACCGGCTCGACGCTGAAAGCCAATCACCTGAAGATCCTGTCCGACGGGCTGATCCTGAAATCGGAAGCCTGCTTCATGCGCGCGAAGAAGAGCGAGCATGAAGGGAATGCGGTGGTTGAGGAGCTCGTTGCCGCGATGCGCGGGTGACGACAGACGCCTCGTTACCCCTTGCCCTTCCCGCTGATCGCCTCGCGCACCACGCCGTAGCTTGCGCCCCAGGCGTCGGTCATGTCGCAGCGGATGTCCCAGAGCTCGGGGAAGAAGCGATAGCGCGCGCCGGCCTGCAGCAGGTCCACCGGCCGGCCCTTGAGCGATTTCGAGCCGAGGCCGATCGAGCGGTGGATCAGATAGACATGGTTGGCGCGGAATTTCTGGAACAACTCGTCGAATTCCACCAGCGCCTCGGCCACGACATAGCTGTCGCCATGATCGTATTTGCCGTCATAGATATCGGCTACGGTGAGGCCGCGACCGGTCAGGTAATGGGCCTTGAACATCTGCCAGAGATCGGGCGGCAACCGCAACAGCAGCTTGAAGCCCGGCGATTCCTGGCCCGAACCATTGCCGAGCTGCAGCCGGATCTGCTGGTACTCCTTCGGCGACATGGTCTCCAGCACATCAAGCTGGGCCGTCATCAGCTTCATCAGCCGGTGTACGCGGCCCATCAGGGTCACCACCCGGTTTGTATCCTCCTTCTCGATATAGTCCATCACATCGACAAGCGTGTAGGCGATCAGCTTCATCCAGAGCTCCTCGACCTGATGGACGATCTGGAACTGGAGTTCGTCGGCATTCGCCATTTCGCCAAGCGGCTTCTGGCAGGCGAGCAGCTGCTCGACATTGAGATAGACGCCATAGTCGAGCATGACGGGGTTTTCGATACGATCGTGATAGTGCTGCTTGTCCATATTCGTGTTCCCGCGGGTTGCTTTTGGTCAATTCTACCGCCCCCGCCGGCAAACATTGTTTCTGAGCTTGTCAGCTCAGCCGAAAATTCGGTACGTTGTTCTTCGTGAGAACGAAATGGAAGAACGAATGACCATCAGTGAAATTGATCGCAAGATCATCGGGCTTCTGGAGCGGGATGCGCGGATGTCGTTTGCCGAGCTCGCGGAAACCGTCGGCTTGTCGAAGACGCCATGCTGGAACCGGGTGAAGGCGCTGGAGGAGGCGGGGCTGATCCGTGGCTATCGCGCGGCGATCGATCCGGCAGGCATGGGTTTCGGCATCGAGGCGCTGGTGCAGGTCTCGATCCGGCCGGAGCTATTCGAGCCGTTCGAACGCGCGGTGCGCGCCCATCCGCTTGTGCGACGCGCCCATGCCACCACCGGCGAGGCCGATTATCTGCTGCACATCATGGCCGCCAACATGGCCGCGCTTGACCGGGTGCTGCGCATGGAGATCAGCCAGCTTCCCGGCGTCACCCGCACGGTGACGGCGATGATCACCCGCGACATAAAATCGGAAAATTCGATGGCCGAGGCCCATCGGCACGCCGGGCTTTGAGGTTATGAACGCGCCTGTTTCAGTCCGTCGGCAAGGCCGGCGGACAGCATCATCGCGTCCGAGCCGATGATATAAAAGCTGATCCCTGTCTTTTCCCACGCCGCCACATCGGAGCCGTCCGGCCGGAACAGGCCGACCGCCTTGCCGGCGGCGCGCGCGGCATCGGCAATCCGCCGTATCGCCGCATTGAGCTTGTCTGCGTTTTCGGGCCCCATGGCATCGATCGTGACCGACAGGTCGCCGGGGCCGATGAAGATCACGTCGACGCCCTCGACCGCCGCGATGTCCTCGATGTCAGCAAGTCCTTCGGCGGTTTCGATCTGGATTGCGAGCAGGACGGTCTCGTTTGCGGATTTCAGGGTCTCGGCAATGCGGTAGCCATAGCCGGCCGCCCGCCCCGGACCGACGCCGCGCCGGCCCACAGGCGGAAACCGGGTGGCGGAAACGGCGGCGCGGGCCTCGTCGGCACTGGAGACGCGCGGCACCAGCACGCCGGCCGCGCCCGCATCAAGCGCGCTCGCGATTGCCTCCGGCGCATGGCCCGGCACGCGCACCATTGCGGGAACCCGGTGAAGATCGGCGGCGCGGATCATGTCTTCTACCCGCTCGCGGCCGATCTGGGCGTGCTCGCAGTCGATGCAGATGAAATCCGGTCCGGCTGCCGCGGTGATCTCGACGGCGACCGGATGCGGGATCGCGGCAAAAGTTCCGATCACGCGTTCAAACGCGATGCATGTCTGGCGAAAGCCGCTCATAAGTCCTCCGGAATCTGGTGTGCTCGGGCCTTATGCCTCGTCAACGGCCACCCGGTCCAGCCAGTCCGGGTCGATTTCCGGCAGCGGAATCGCATCGAGCAGGGTGCGGGTATAGGCTGATTGCGGATTGTCGAACACCTCCGCACACCGGCCATGCTCGACGATCTTGCCGAACTGCATGACGTAGACCCGGTCGCAGACCGCGCGAATGACCGAGAGATCGTGGCTGATGAAGGCCATAGAAAGCCCCATCTCGCGGCTGAGGTCCTTCAGGAGGTTCAGAACTTGCGCTTGGGTTGAGACATCGAGGCCGGAGACGATCTCGTCGGCGAGCACGAAGTCCGGCCTGAGCAGCGCCGCTCGGGCGATGCCGATGCGCTGGCGCTGGCCGCCGGAAAGCTCGTGCGGGCTGCGCGCCAGCACCTCTTCCGGCAGCGATACGCGTTCCAGCATGGCCGCCGCCTGATCGCGCGCCGCCTTCCGGTTTTCGGCAAGGCCATGCAGGATCAGCGGTTCGCCGAGGATCCTGCCGATCGAGTGGCGCGGATTGAGCGAGGCCATCGGGTCCTGGAAGATCATCTGCATGCGCCGACGAAGCGGCCGCATCGCGCCATCGTCCAGCCTTGTGATGTCCTTGCCGTCGAAACGGATTTCGCCTTCGGCGACATCCACCAGCCTGAGCAGCGCACGGCCGAGCGTGGTCTTGCCCGACCCGCTCTCGCCGACAATGCCGACGGTTTCGCCGGCCGCGACTTCGATGTCGACGCCATGGAGCACGGTATTGCCGTGCTTCTTGCCGAAGAGAGACGCGCTAGCGCCATAGGTGACCTTGATGCCGGTGGCGGAAAGCAGGGGCTCACTCATCGCGATGCCTCCCCGATCTCGGCGCGCAATTCAGCAAACACGGCATCGGGCACCGGCTCCAGCCCGGCATCCGGCCGGTCGTAGCGCGGCCCGGCGGCGATCAGCGCGCGGGTGTAATTATGGGCGGGATTTGCGAGCACCTCAGCCGTTCGGCCCTGTTCGATCACCCGCCCGGCATAGAGCAGGGTCACGCTGTCGCAGATCTGGGCGACGACGCCGAGATCGTGGGTGACGAACAGAACGGCCGTGCCGTGGGCCTTCTGCATCTGCCGGATCAGGCGGAGGATCTGCTTCTGGACCGTGACATCGAGCGCGGTGGTCGGCTCGTCGGCCACCACCAGTTTCGGCCGCATGGCAAAGGCTGCGGCAATCAGCACGCGCTGGCGCATGCCGCCGGAAAGCTCGTGCGGGTAGGAGCGCATCACCCGCTCGGGGTCGCGGATATAGACCTCTTCCAGCATGGAAAGGGCAACCTTGCGCGCCTCCTTGCCGCTCATGCCGCGTTTCAGCCGCAGCCCGTCGGTGAGCTGCGCCTCGATCCGCCGGCCGGGGTTCAGCGCGGTCTGCGGGTCCTGCGGGATCAGGGTGATCTCGTTGCCCATGATCTCGCGCAGCGCCCGGCCAGGCAGCGTCAGAAGATCACGGCCTTCGAAGCGGATATGGCCGCCGGTGACCTTCACCGTTGCCGGCAACATGGCAAGCAACGCCTTGGCGATGGTGGATTTACCGGCCCCGCTCTCGCCCACCAGCCCGCGCACCTCGCCGGGCTCAAGGGTGAGTGATACATCGGAGAGCACCGGGCGGTTGCCGTCGCGCAGCGAAACGGCGCTGAGTGCGTCAATCGTCAGAAGAGTCATCGGCGCATCACCGGATCGAGCGCCCGGCGCAGGCCATTGCCGAGCTGATTGAAGGAAAGCACGGTGACGAGCAGCATGCCAAGCGGGGCAATCAGCACCCAGGGCGTATGGTGGATGGTCTGGCGGCCGGCCGCGATCATCCCGCCCCATGTCGGGGTGTCGGAGGAGACCGAAAGCCCGACGAAGGACAGGATCGCCTCGACCACCACGGCAATGCCCATTTCGAGGCTCAGCAGCGCGACGAACACCGGCATGATATTGGGCACGATCTCCTTGATAAGGATCTGCATGCGCGCAAACCCGACGGTGCGCGCGGCGGTCACGTAATCCATGCTGGCCTGGGCGATGGTTTCGGCGCGCACCACGCGACAGAAACGGGTCCAGTCGATGATGACGATCGCCGCGATCACCGAATGCAGGCCGGCGCCCAGCACCGCTACCAGCAGCACCGAAAGCAGCACCGGCGGAAACGCCATCCAGATATCGACGAGGCGCGAGATCACCCGGTCGGTCCAGCCGCCGTACCAGCCGGCAAGCAGGCCGAGCAGAGAGCCGAGAATGGCCGCGAGACCGGCTGCGATGACGGCAACCATAAGCGCGATCCGTGTGCCGTAGATCAGCCGCGACAGCACATCGCGGCCGAGATCGTCGGTGCCGAGATAATAGCCGGGTTCCGCGCCCGGCCATGTCACAGGCGGGATGCGGGACAGCATCAGGTCCTGCGCCAGCGGATCATGCGGGGCGATCAGCGGCGCGAAGATCGCGATCAGGAACAGGAGGGCAATGATGCCGCCGCCCCACAATACCCTCTGTTCGGCGAGCAGGGCCGACAGCATCGGGTGCCGTTTCTTGGGCGGGGCGCCGGCAAGCGTTGTGTCAGCCATGTTTGAGCCTCGGGTTGAAGAAGTTGCCGGCAAGGTCGATGGCGATGTTGATCAGCACGAAGATCAGGCCGAACATCAAGACGATGCCCTGGATCAGCGGCAGGTCGCGGTTGATGACCGCGTCGATCGCCATATTGCCGATGCCGGGATAGGAAAATATTCTCTCCACGATCACGGTGCCGCCGATCATGAAGGTGAACTGCACGCCGGTCAGCGTCAGCGTCGGGCCGATCGCGTTCCTCAGCGTCTCCTGCACCACAAGGCGGGTTTCGGACATGCCCTTCAGCCGTGCCAGCAGCACATAATCCTGCAGCATCGCCTCGTTCAGCGCTTCCTTGAGCGTGCGGATGATGACGGCGGCGAGCGGCAGGCCAAGCGCCAGCACCGGCATGACCATGTGGGAGAGCACATTGAAGAACAGCGAAAAGCGGAGGGTGACGAGGCTTTCTATAAGGTAGAAATTGGTGGTGAAATCGCCCGAGAGCGAGGGATCGACGCGTCCCGATGTCGGAAACACCGGAAAGGCAACGCCGAGCACCAGCACCAAAAGCAGCGCCCAGACGAAATCCGGCACGGCGAGAAACAGCCCGTTCAACACGTCGATGAGCGATTCCAGCGGGGTGCGGCGGGCAAGGGTTGCAAGGATCGCGATCAGCCCGCCGCCGATCACTCCGAAGACCAGCGCGGCGAAGGCCAGCTCCAGCGTGGCCGGCAGGCGCTCCATCAGGAGCGACAGAACCGGGCGCTTGAGCGAGATCGAGGTGCCGAAATCACCCGTCAGCATTTCCCGTATCCAGACCCCGAACTGCACCGGAATGCTGGAATCGAGCCCGTATTTGACCCGGAGCGCTAGGATATCGTCAGCCGAGGCGCCCGGCGAGATCATCATCGCGATCGGATCGCCCGGAACGATCCTGAGCAGACAGAAGACGATCACCGCAACGCCGAACAGCGTCACGGCCGCCATCACGGCCCGGTTGAGAATTCCGGTGACAGACATGAAAACTCCGCCGCATTTCTTCAAGTTTGAAGGAGGAGAGCGGTGCTCTGCTCCAGTGTCTTATCGAAAACCCCTCCATCCTCTCGGCGTCACCTTCGGGCTTGACCCGAGGGTCCAGGCAACGTTTTCCGTGCGGCCTGGATGCTCGGGTCAAGCCCGAGCATGACTCATGAGAGCGGCGGGCTTCTCTGTAGCTTCAGGGGGAAGGGCTCGCCCGTCCTCCCGTTCCACGCCCTTACTTCGGCGCGACCAGCGTCGGCTGCAGCGCGCCCGAAAGGTTCGGCTCCACCGTCAGCGTGTCCTTGAACACGATCGGCTGGACATATTGCAGCAGCGGGATGACATAGCCCTGTTCGGCAATGTATTTGCTGACGGCCTTCCAGCCTTCGATCCGCTTTTCCTCGTCCATCTCGCCCCAGAGCGGGCCGATCATGCCGTCGAGGTCGTCGGTGTTCCAGACCGAGTGCGGCGAGGGGCCGAACATGGCAAAGCCGGTGGAGGTGGTCGGGTCGCCGATCGCATTGCCCCAGTTGTAGAAGGCGGCGGGCGCCAACTGGTCGGCGGCGCGCAGCTCGTAATGCTTGGCGATCTCGTAGACCTCGATATCGGCCTCGATGCCGACCTTGCGCCACATGCCGACGATCGCCTGGATCATCTCGTAATCCTTGGGCTTCAGCCCGCGCGTGGTCTGGATCGTGAACTTCACAGGATTGTCGACGGAATAGCCGGATTCGGCCAGCAGCTTGACCGCAAGCTCGGGGTCGTATGGCACCTTGATGTCGGGATCGAAGGCCGAATATTCCGGCGCTTCCAGCGTGTCGAGCGGAACGCCGTAGCCCGACAGCAACCTGTCGATGATCGCCTGCTTGTTGATCGCGTAATTGGCGGCAAGGCGCACATTCTTGTCGTTCATCACGTCGATATTGTTGAGGAAGATCATGCCGATATCGGACACCGGCTCGGCCACGCCCGAAAGGCCGGGCTTGGCGATCAGGCGGTCATATTCCTCATAGGGGATTTCCAGCGTGACGTCGGAGGAGCCGGATTCGATCTCGGCGACGCGGCTCGTCGTGTCCGGCACGAACTTGAAGATGACAGTGTCGAAGGCGGGCTTTTCGCCGTAATAGCCCGGATAGGCCTTGAGCTTGAGGAAGGCATTACCCTCATACTCCTCGACCATATAGGGGCCGGAGCCGATCGGGGCTTCCTCGAAGCCCGCCGCGCCGACCTTTTCGTAATAGGCCTTCGGCATCACATAGCCGGTCAGGAACGCCATCCACATGAACAGCGTCGGCTCGAAGCGCAGCACGTCGGCGGTGATCTTGTTGCCGTCCACCGAGAAGTTGCCGATCGTGGACCAGACAAACTGGATCGGGTTGCCGGTCTCGGGGTTGGCGGCGCGTTCCAGCGACCAGACCACGTCTTCCGGGGTCAGCGGCGAACCGTCATGCCAGGTTACGCCCTCGCGCACATCCATCCACACCTTGGTCTTGTCCTCGTTCCAGCCCCAGTCGGTCAGAATGCCGGGTTCGAAGGAAAGATCGGTCTTCTGGCCGACATACTGGCTGAAGATCGAGCGGTAGATCGCCTGGATCGTCGGATTGACGGCGGATGCGCCGACGGTCGGGTCGAAGGATGGCAGGTTGACGTTGAATGCAATGGTAAGCGTATCGGTCTCGGCCGCGTTGACCGGCAAGCGGCCCGCGAGAATGCCCGAGACGAGTGCGGCTGCGCCAAGGCCAAGTGTCTGGCGACGGGTAAAGGTCGTCATGATGATGCTCCAGTTGTTCCCCACCCCCGTCGGATGCGTTTCCGCGGGGTCATGCTTGTTGTCTGACACAACTCTAAGAGCAAAGCGGGCCGCACGGCAAGGCAAATATTTGAGGCTTAAAGTTTTGGGCGCAGATTTTTGCATCTGTGATGCTTAAATATGCAATTGCATGCCTTTTGGCGCGGGGATTTGTCGGTCATGGCTGAATTTCGCGGAAAATCGCTAATTCAGTTGACATTTCAAGAAACCCAAAAATATGCTAATGCATGTTAATTCAAATTTCCGGGCAACGGAAAAGGGGAATTCGAGATGGCAGAACGGTCGTTCGCACGCGAGGTCGAGGACCTGAAACTGGGCGAGGGCGATACCTTTCGGGGTGAGGGAATTCTCGCCATCACCAAGGCGCTGCTGCAGTCCGGCGTGTCCTATGTCGGGGGCTATCAGGGCTCGCCGATTTCGCATCTGATGGATGTGCTGGCAGACGCCAAGGATGTGATGGCCGATCTCGGCGTTCACTTCGAATCCTCGGCCTCGGAGGCTGCCGCCGCCGCCATGCTCTCGGCCTCGGTGATGTATCCGGTGCGCGGCGCGGTGACGTGGAAATCGACGGCGGGCACCAATGTCGCCTCCGATGCGCTCTCCAATCTCTCCTCCGGCGGCGTCACCGGCGGCGCGCTGGTGATCATCGGCGAGGATTTCGGCGAGGGCTCCTCGATCATGCAGGAGCGCAGCCACGCCTTTTCGATGAAGTCGCAGATGTGGCTGCTGACGCCGCGCCCGAACCTGCCCTCGATCGTCGATGCTGTCGAAAAGGGCTTCGAGCTGTCGGAAGCGTCCAACACGCCGGTCATGCTGCAGGTTGGCATCCGCTCCTGCCATGTTCATGGCCAGTTCGCCGCCAAGGACAACAAACGACCGGCCTTCACGCTACGCGAGGCGCTGGAGAAACCGAAGCGCGATGTCAGCCGCATTGTGCTGCCGCCGGCAAGCTTCCAGCATGAGAAGGAAAAGCTTGAGAAGCGCTGGCCGGCCGCGATCGAATTCGTGAAGCAAAACCGGCTCAACGAATATTTCGGCCCGGAAGAGGGCGATGTCGGCATCATCATGCAGGGCGGGCTTTACAACAATGCCATGCGCGCCCTGCAGCAGCTCGGCCTTGCCGATGTCTACGGCAATGCAAGGGTGCCGATCTACTGTATGAATGTCGCCTATCCGATGATCGACGAGGAGGTCGTCGACTTCTGCGCCGGCAAGAAAGCGGTGGTCATGCTGGAAGAGGGCGCGCCGGAATATATCGAGCAGGCGCTGCATACGCTGATGCGCCGCCGCGATCTTCAGACCAAGATTTCCGGCAAGGACATCCTGCCGCTCGGCGGTGAATATACCACGCCCGTTCTGGTCAACGGCCTCAGCGCCTTCTTCGAGGCCTATGCCCCGCAGATCCTCGGCAACCGCCCGCCGGTGCCGGATGCGGGCCCGGTGCTTGCTGATCCGAAGGTGAAGGCGCTGGCCGAAGTCGTGCCGCCGCGCCCCGCGGGCTTTTGCACCGGCTGTCCCGAACGGCCGATCTTCGCGGCGATGAAGCTCGTCGAGAAGGAACTCGGCGAGCATCACGTCTCTGCCGATATCGGCTGTCACCTGTTTTCGATCCTGCCGCCCTTCAATATCGGCGGCACCACCATGGGCTACGGTCTCGGCCCGGCGTCTGCCTCCGCCTTCAATGTCGAATCCGACAAGCGCTCGATCTCGGTGATGGGCGATGGCGGGTTCTGGCACAACGGGCTTGCGACCTCGGTGGGCAATGCCGTCTTCAACAAGCAGGACGGCGTCATCCTGGTGGTCGACAATTATTATTCGGCGGCCACCGGCGGGCAGGACATCCTATCCTCTCGGGCAAACAATGCCCGCCGCAAGACCAACAATTCGATCGTCGATGCGGTCAAGGGCGTCGGCGCCAAATGGGTGCGACAGATCGACCGCACCTATGATGTCGCCAAGATGCGCGACACGCTGCGCGAGGCGCTGACGACGAAGGAGGAAGGGCCGAAGATCATCGTCGCCTCATCCGAATGCATGCTGAACAAACAGCGGCGGGTGAAGCCGCAATTCGCCAAGGCGGTGAAGGATGGCAAGCGCATGGTCAAGGAACGTTTCGGCGTGGACGAGGATGTCTGCACCGGCGATCACGCCTGCATCCGCCTGTCGGGCTGTCCGTCGCTCTCTGTCAAACACACCGACGATCCGCTGAAGGACGATCCGGTGGCGGCGATCGACAATTCCTGCGTCGGCTGCGGCAATTGCGGCGAGGTTTCGGAGGCCGCCGTCCTCTGTCCTTCCTTCTATCGCGCCGATGTGATCCACAATCCGACCGGCTGGGACCGCTTCGTCCACCGCGTCCGCACCGCCGTGATCGGCTGGCTGCAGAACCGCCGCCAGTCCCGCCGCATCGTTTTTGCCGAGTAGACCCATGATGATGACCGACACTGCGGCACTTTCCGCCGACAAGCCGCTTTCGATCGCGATCCTCGCCATGGGCGGGCAGGGCGGCGGCGTCCTCGCCGACTGGATCGTGCATCTTGCCGAAAGCCAGGGTTGGGTGGCCCAGACCACCTCCGTGCCAGGCGTTGCCCAGCGGACGGGCGCGACGATCTATTACCTGGAACTGCTCAAGCCGCGCGAGGGCGCGATGCCGATCCTGTCGCTGATGCCAACGCCGGGCGATGTCGACGTCGTGATCGCGGCGGAACTGATGGAGGCCGGCCGCTCGGTGATGCGCGGTCTTGTGACGCCGGAAAAGACGCTGCTGATCGCCTCCACCCATCGCTCCTTCGCCGTCGGCGAGAAGGAAAAACCGGGCGATGGCATCGGTAATCCCGAAACCGTTGTCGATGCCACCGATTTCGCCGCCCGCAAGACCATCGCCTTCGACATGGATACGCTGGCGGTGAAAAACGGCAGCGTGATCTCCTCATCCATGTTCGGCGCCTTCGCAGCCTCGAAGGCGCTGCCCTTCGCCAAGGAAGCCTATGAGGAAACCATCAAGGCCGGCGGACGCGGCGTTGCCGCCAGCCTCAAAGCCTTCGATGCGGCCTACAATCGCGCGCTTCAGGGTGAAAACGACAAGGTCTCGGCAACGCCCGCCAAACGGCTCGATGCCCTTCCCGAAACGGCAGGCCATCCCGCGCTCGACAGGCTCGTGAACCGCATCCGCGCCGAGTTTCCGGAGGTCGCCCATGCCATGCTCTTTGCCGGCGTGAAGAAGCTCACCGATTTCCAGGACCCGGCCTATGCCGACGAATACCTGACCCGCATGGCCACGCTCCTTGCCGCCGACCGCGCCAATGGCGGTGAGGCGAAAGGCTTTGCCTTCACCGTTTCGGCGGCCAAATATGTCGCCGTCGCCATGGCCTATGACGATGTCGTGCGGGTTGCCGATCTGAAGGTGCGAGGCACCCGCTTCAAGCGCGTTCAGGACGAGGTCGGCGTCAAGGACGACCAGATTCTCTACATGACGGAATACATGCATCCGCGCATGGAGGAGGTCTGCGGCACGCTGCCGAAGGGGCTCGGCCTCTGGATCGAGGCGCGGCCGAAGCTGTTTGCCTTTCTCGATCGCCGCATCAACAAGGGCAGGCGGGTGAAGACCGGCACGTTGTTCTGGTTCTCCTCGCTCTATGCCCTCTCCGCCATGCGCCGCATCCGCCGCGGCAGCCTGCGTCATTTCCGCGAAGAAGAACACCGCGAGGCCTGGCTCAGGCAGGCGCTTGCCGTGCTGCCGGTCAATTACGATCTCGCCACGGAAGTGATTGCCACGCGCCGCCTCGTCAAGGGTTACTCCGACACCCACGCCCGCGGCCTGTCGAAATTCGACCGCGTGCTCTCCGCCGTGCCGATGCTGCAACAGCGCGAGGACGGCGCCGACTGGCTCCGCCGCCTCCGCCAGGCCGCCCTGATCGACGAAAGCGGCATCGCGCTCGACGGGGCATTGAAGACGGTGGCGACGCTTTAAATCGCTACTTGAATTGAAGCTTGCTCCAACTATTCTCTCCCGCTTGCGGGAGAGATACCCCCGAAAGGGGGAGTGAGGGTGATGCAGCATTTCAAATAGCGAGGGCGTTCGCGGGGATGGACTCCCCCCTCACTGTCGCTTTCGCGACATCTCTCCCCTCCGGGGCGAGAAGATTGGGGGCTATGCGGCGAGGCGGTGTCCTGAGCTTGGCTGCTGCCAGCCCCTCAGATCTCGTTCACTCGCACATTGCGCAGCATCTTCTGCAGCGTGGTCACGAAGGCGCGTTGTTCGTCCTCGTCGATACCGTCGAACATCTGCTTGAGGAAGCTGTGCATGGTCGGCCAGGCGGCGTCGAAGGCGAGGCGGCCTTCCTCGGTGATCGAGACATCGCGCACCCGCATGTCCTCGTTGCGCGACTGGCGGCGGATATAGCCCTGCTCCTCCAGCGAATCGAGCGTACGGCTCATCGTCGACTGCTCGGTTACGGCGAGCACCGAGAGCTCGTTGATCGTGGCCGAGGGAATGACCGAGAGCACAGCAAGGGTGCGTACCTTGGCGGTGGACATGCCGAGATGCTTCAGTTCTTCGGCGAGGTTGGCGTTGTAGCGCGCCATCACCCGGTTCATCAGATAGGGCGAGAAAGCATTGAGCCCGATTTCGCCGAGGCTGCGGACGGCCTCGCCCGTCTCACCGTCACCGTTCGAGCCTGAGAAACGCTCACCCATGAACCCACTCCATTACGTCAACGAGGATGCCAGCAGAAAGCCCGAGCCGCCGCCAAGGCCCGGACCCGGATGGGTCGAGGCGCCGATATGATAGAGGCCGGGCACGTGCGTCTTGTGGTTAACGGCGGTTTTGAACGGACGCCAGATGAAAAACTGGTCGAGGCCGCAAAAACCGCCATAGGGATCGCCGCCGACGAGATTCATGTTCATGGTCTCGAGATCGGCGGGCGAGGAGACGCTGCGGGCAATCACATTGTCCGCAAAACCCGCGATATGGTCGGCAAGCATGGCCTCGACGCGGTCGGCGAAGGCCTCGCGCAGCGCTTCCGTCCAGTGCCCGTCTTCCGGGCAATCGATGAGGCCCGCCGCATCGCCCTTGATATGGCGGGGCGTATCGGGAAGCTGAAGCCAGAGGATCGCTCCACCGTCCGGCGCGCGGCTCGGGTCCAGCGCCGTCGGCTGGCCGACGCAGACGGTGGGCTCTGCCGGCAGCAGCCCGCGCTCGGCCTCGTTGGCCGAACGCGATACGGCGTCGAGACCATCTGTAAGGTGGATCAGGGCGACCTTGCCGAGTTCGTCGCCCGCCTTCCATTTCGGCGGCGCTTTCAGCGCGTAGTGGATCTGCATGTCGCCCTTGCCGTAGCGATAGGATTTCAGTCCTTTCTCGACATCGGCCGGCATGGGTTTGCCGGTCTCGCCGAGCAGGCGCTTGTAGAGCTGGTCGGGCGTGACCGAGGCGATGACGCCGCGCCGGGCCTCGATATCCGTTCCGTCGGCAAGTCGTACGCCTTTCGCCTTGCCGTCCGTGCCAAGCGTGATGCCGGCGACATCGCATCCGGTGCGGATATCGCCGCCATTGTCGCGGATCAGGCGTTCGAAGGCGCGGGTCAGGTTCACCGCGCCGCCCTTGACGATGGGGCAGCCGGCGAGCTCGATGGCAAAGCCGATCACCTTCAGCATCTCGGCCGAATAGCTCGCTTCCGGCGACAGGCCGCAATGCAGCACCCAGGGTGCCCACAGCGCCTTCGCCTCGTCCGAGGTGTAGGTGGTTTCAAGATAGCCGCGCGCGGGCATCAGCGCCTCGCCGAACCATGCGGCAAGGCCGCGCGGTCCGCGCTTCCAGGCTTCCTTCAGCATCTTCTTCGCGGTGGCGCCCGACCAGAGATTGCCGCCGAGCAGCGAGAACACGAAATCGGCATCGCCCGCCATCGCCGCCATCTCGGCGTCGAAGGTCTGGCCGTCGCCGGCGGCCTTTGCGTTGAACGCGGCGATATTGCGGGCGCGGTCCATGGCGTAGATCATATGGCTGCCGTCGGGCCGCAACACGCCGGTCGGCGTGTCGGTGTGGCAGAACTCCGCGCCGCGGGCGGCGAGATCGTCGCCGAGCGCCGCAAAGGCCGGCGAGGTGAGGAACAGCACCATGGTGGTGGCCATCACATCGTGGAGATAGCCCGGCGCGGTTACCTCCGCGGTCAGCAGGCAGCCGCCAATGGTCTCGTTGCGCTCCAGCACCAGCACGCGCTTGCCGGCCTTGCCGAGGAGCGAAGCGGCGACCAGCGCGTTGATGCCGCTGCCGATGATGATGTGATCGTAATCCGCCAATGTGATCCCCCGTTCCAAAAAGCCGTCAAGCGCCCCGACGCGGCACAACATTGTCGCGTCGGGGCGTTATATCAGAGCGTCAGCGCGCCTCAGGCGATCAGCGCCAGCGCGCGCACCGGCGAGCCGGTGCCCTTCACGAACTTCAGCGGCGCCGCGATCAGGATCGCGCCCTTGGCGGGAAGCTGGTCGAGGTTGGAGAGGCTAGCAAGGCCGTATTTGTTGTGCTTATGCATAAGGTTATGGGCCGGGAAGGGCGGTTCCATGCCGCCGGCGGAACCGGCATCGGTGCCGACTGTTTCCTGACCCCAGCCGATAATGCCCTTGGAGATCAGATATTCGATCGCCTCCGCCGTCGGACCGGGGGAATGCGGGCCGTTCTCATCGGCGTTGAGGAAGGTTTCGGTGGAGCCATTGCGCTTGTACCAGTCGGTGCGCATCACCACCCAGCTCCCGGCCTCGATCTCACCGTGCTCGGCTTCCCATTCCTTGATGCTGTCGACGGTCAGGAGATAGTCGTGATCGGCCTCGGCTTCCTTCGAACGGTCGATGACGTTGACGGGGGCCACGAAATTCTGCGGCTTGATCGTGTCGGTGGTGTTGTCGGGATTGTCCTTGCCGGTGATCCAGTGCGAGGGCGCGTCGAAATGGGTGCCGGTATGCTCGCCGAGCTCGATCCAGTTCCACGCCCAGAACGGGCCGTTCTCGTCATACTGGGAAATCTTGTGCACCTTCACATTCGGCGTGTTCTGGCCGAATTCCGGCGGGAGGTACAGGACGGGCGTTTCCGGGCCGAGCGGCGCGGTGATGTCGACAACCTTGACCGACCCCGACAGCAGGGCGGAGGCGAGGCTTCCAAGCACGGATGAGTCATTCATGATAATCTTCCCCTTTGTCGCCCGGAACCGGTGCCGGCGCTTCGCGCGGTCTTGATCGACCGGTCTTGTCGCGGACGTTGCCGGAGAGCCTATGAAAGAAAATATGATAATGCAAGGATCATGGTGACGCAGATGCAATTCTTGCGGGCGTGCCAAGAGGCCTGTCGCAAACGAAGGCAAATGCCGAAATCATTGGCAGCTCGGCTTTTGCGATACGCACTATTGCGCTCCGGCCCGAAAAAATGCTCTTCTACCGCGCGTGAATTATGTATGCATATAGGTATATTGCTTCTGGGGAACGCGGATGGCGACGACGACGGTATATGATGCGGTGATCATTGGCGCGGGCCACAACGGACTTGCGGCGGCCGTCCATCTGACGGCGAAAGGCTGGAAGGTCTGTGTGGTCGAGGCGGCCGCGGAGGCTGGCGGCGCGGTGAAGACCGCGGAGTACACCGAGCCCGGTTTCCGGCATGATTTCGGCGCGATGAACCTGTCGATGTTCGCCGGCTCCGCCTTCTTCGCTACCCATCGCGAGACGCTTTCGGTGGCGGGGCTGGAACTGGTGCCGGCGCCCCATTGCTTCGCCAGCGTCTTCCGCGATGCGACGGCGCTCGGCGTCGGCACGGATGTCGCCGCGACAAAGGCCGGCATTGCGGCGCTGTCGCAAAAGGATGCCGAGGCATGGGAGCGCATGCTTGCCGATTTTTCCCGCGACGCCCCCCATATCTTCGCGCTGATGGGCGCGCCGATCCCCTCCTTCCAGACGGCAAAGGCGGTGTGGAAGGCCTGGCGGGCGCTCGGCACGGCAGGGCTCTACCGGCTGGCGCGGCTGCTGCTGGCAACCCCGCGTGATTTCCTTGACCGGCATTTCGAGAGTGAAAAGCTCAAGGTGATGATGGCCACCTGGGGCCTGCATCTCGATTTCGCCCCCGATGTCGCCGGCGGGGCGCTGTTTCCCTATCTGGAATCGATGGCGAACCAGGCGTTTGGCATGGTGATCGGCAAGGGCGGCGCCGACACGATCATCCGCGCGATGTCGCGGGTGGTGGAGGATGCCGGAAGCGATATCCTGCTCGGCGAGCGGGTTGTGAGCGTGGAACTCGACGAGGCCGGCAAGGCGACGGGCGTGTCGCTCGCCGACGGCCGGACGATTTCCGCCCGCAAAGCCGTGATCGCCAATGTCCACCCCAAGCTGCTGTTCGGCGACCTCGTGCCGAAGAACAGTCCGCTCGGTGATCTTGGCGACACGTTCGAAGGTTTCCGCGCCGGCCCCGGCACGATGATGATCCATCTGGCGATGGACGATCTGCCGGCATGGTCGGCGGGACCCGAACTCGGCGACTATGCCTATATCCACATCGCGCCCGACATGCGGATGATGTCGCGGCTTTATGCCGAGGCGATGGACGGGCTGTTGCCCGCCGAACCGGCGCTCGTGGTCGGCCAGCCCTCGGCGGTCGATCCCTCGCGCGCGCCGAAGGGCAAGCATGTGCTGTGGGTGCAGGTGCGGGTGCTGCCGGCGGAAATCAAGGGCGATGCTGCGGGCGAAATCACCGAGACCGAGTGGGACCAGGCCAAGCATGCCTATGCCGAACGGGTGCTCGATATCATCGAGACCCACGCGCCGGGAACGCGGGCAAAGATCCGCGCAAGCGCCGTCTTCTCGCCTCTTGATCTGGAACGGGAAAACCCCAACCTGGTCGGCGGCGACAGCCTGTCCGGCTCGCACCATCTCGACCAGAATTTCCTGTTCCGTCCGCTCGCCGGATACTCGCGCTACAAGACGCCGGTGCCCGCGCTCTACATGTGCGGCGCGTCGACGTGGCCTGGGGCCGGGACGGGCGCCGGCTCCGGCTTCATGCTGGCAAAGATGCTGGCCGGATAGGCGCGTCGCGAAAACATATGAGCCGCCGGAATGGCGGCTCGGCTGGGGCCTGGGGTGAAAGGCCGGAGGCTTACTCGGCTTCGCGGGCGCGGATGGCGAAGATGTCGAGCGGGGTGCCGGCGCCGTTGAGGTCGCTTAAAATCATCAGCCGGCTCGGCAGCACGCCCTGGCTCGGATCGAGCCGGATGACCATGCTGTCGCGATGGGCGGTGGCGGTGAAACGGTGGCGCTGGCAGCCCTCGATCGTGCCGTCGGCGCAATAAATGCCGACCGGCTGACCGCCGCCATCGGGCGCAACGGCACTGATCTCGATCAGCACCGGTCCGCTTTCCAGCATGCCGCGCACGGCAACCGGCAGCGCGATCGTCACCGCGCCGGCATCGCCGGTCGCGTTGGAGGCGATCTCCACGGCAGGCGCATCGTCGAAAGTGACGGTCTCAAGACTTGCCTGCGAACCGGGCGTCAGCACATTCGCCGTGCCCGGCTGGTAGATTGTGGTCCAACCCGAAGCGCCCTCGAAATCCTCGGCCTCGATGCGCGGGGCGGGATTGGGAACGGCGGTATCGAGGCGTTCGGGATTGAGCGCGAAATTGGAATCGACCACCCACCATCCGCCAAGCAGCAGGAAGGCGATCACGATCACGCCGATCATCATCGTGGTGAGGGTGCGCCGCCGCCTAACGGGCTTCTGGTTCCTTTCGGCCTTCGCCGCTGCCTTGCGCTGTTTGCGCGTCATGCGGCGCGGGCGCGGATCGGCCTTCACGCTGCCTGCAAGCGGCGCGCGGTCTTCGTCCGTTACCGCGATATCGCCCATCGGCGACAGCGCCTCGCGGTCGAGATGACCGCTTTCCACCTGCGGCGCCATGGTGAAGCCGGCCTCGGTGAAATCGACATTGTCCGCCTCCTCCGAGGCGATCACCGGGCTTTCGGGATAGGCGAAATGCGCGTCCGGCTCGTCGTCGAAAGCCGGTTCGGCGGTAAAGCTCTCGCCGGGCGTGATCGCGCCAATCTCGTCTTCGAGCGAGGGGGCGGGCTTTTCCGGCGCGCGGCCGACGGCGAAGGGATCGTCGAACACGGGCCGGGCAGGGGCCTTTTCGGCCTCGCGCGCCTTGCGGGCGGCGGCAGCCTCTTCCTGTTCGATGGCGGTGATGATGTCGTCGAGCCTGCGGCGCTGGCGGGCAACCGCGCCGGGCTCGGTTATGTTCTGGTTGGCAAGGCCCTTTTCCAGCGCCTGCCGTGCGGATTGATAGACCCGGGCGCGCTGGTTGGCGTCCCGCCGGTCCGTGTTTTCCAGCGCTGTCCTGATGGCTGTTTCAAGTCCGCTCACTTTATCTTCCCGTCCGTTGAAGCTGGCTTATCGCTTTTGACAGTGTTTCAGCCGCGCGATCAAGGCAAAATACCGTCAGTCGCATCGTTCAACGCATAACCGGTTCAAACCGTTGCAAATCGCGGCGAAAAATGCCTCTTTTGCGGATGAGAGTGAACGCGCCGTGGAAGATCACGGCCAAACCGGGGAAGGCCGTGTCGCAAACGTTCCGCCTTGACGATCTGATGCAGATGGCGCGCGAAGAGGGCCGGATTGTGGCCGAGGATGCCGCAAGACGCCTTGGCGTGACCGTGCAGACCATCCGCCGCGACCTGCTGACGCTTTCCGAACGGGGCAAGCTCACCCGCGTTCATGGCGGCGCGGTGCTGCCGTCGGGCACCGCCAATATCGGCTATGATGACCGCCGCGCGCTCTTTGCCGCCGAAAAGGCGGCAATTGCCGAAGCCTGCGCCGCGGCGATCCCGGAAAATGCGGCGATCTTCATGAATATCGGCACCACGATGGAGGCGGTGGCTGAAAGGTTGCACGGCCACAAGAACCTCGTCGTCGTCACCAACAACATCAATGTCGCCAACATCCTGGTCGCCAATCCGGGCTGCGAGATCGTGGTGGCCGGGGGGCAATTGCGCCGCGCCGATGGCGGGCTGGTCGGCCCGCTCGCCAACCGCATCGTCGAGCAGTTCAAGTTCGATCTCGCGGTGATCGGCTGTTCGGCGCTTGATGGCGACGGCGATCTCCTGGATTTCGACATGATGGAGGTCGGCGTCAGCCAGACGGCGATCCGCCGGGCCCGCAAAACCGTGCTGGTCGCCGACCACTCCAAATTCGCCCGCACCGCGCCGGCGCGCATAGCAGGCCTTGCCGATATCGCCACATTCTTCACCGATCAGCCGCTTGCCGCCCCGCTTGCCGAACGCTGCCGGGAGTGGGGGACCGAGGTCGTAGTGTCGGGTGCACGGCAGGTGGCCGCGTCAGGCTAGTCCCCGGCCGACCAGCGAGCGGCCCATATCGCCGATCATGGTTTCGGCGGAACGGGGCGGGTGGCCGAGAAGCGCCGCGCCGCGGCTTGAATCGAGCGCGGGCGCGTAGCCGAGTTCGTTGACATTGGCTCTGATGTCGCCATCGAACAGCGCCAGCAGGCGCACGAGAAAGTCGGGCGCCTTTCGTGTGGGTATCCTGCCGGCGCGTTCGGGCACTTCACGGGCGAGCGTCGCGGCAAGCGCAGCGATTTCCATCTCGAAAAAGGCGGCGGGATTGCGTTTGCCGAGCGCCTCCGGCGCCGTCAGCGCCGCGACATGAATGCGGGCGAGGTCGCGGACGTCGACCATATGCAGGTGAAGGCGCGGAAGCATCGGCACCTCGCCCTTCATCAGCCTGACGAAAAGCGCGCCGGATGTGCCCGGGTCGTTGTCCAGCAGCGGCCCCAGGATGAAGCCGGGATTGATGACGGCAAGGGCAAGGCCGTCATGTTCGGCGATTTCCCATGCCTTGCGCTCGGCCAGCACCTTGGAAAGCTGATAGGCGTTGAGCCGACCCTCATCCGGGTCCGGCCAGTCGTCGGGGCCGAGCGCGCTTTTCCTGCTCGCCGGTCCCCGGCCATTGACGATCGCGACGGAGGAACTCGTCAGCACCGCCCGCTCGACGCCCGCCCGTCTGGCAGCGCCCAGGGCGCGTTCGGTTCCGCCCACGGCGGGGCCGACCAGTTCATCGGGGTCTTTCGGCATGGTGGTCACGAAGGGCGAGGCGCTGTGGATCACGAAACGGGCGCCGCGCGCGGCGTCAAACCAGCCCTCGTCCTCGGTCAGGTCGAGCGTCACGAATTCAAGTCGCGATGTGTCGGCGCCGGCCTCTTCCAGAGCCTTGCGGGTCGCCTCCGCCCGCTCCGCGTTTGCGCCCGGATTGCGCAGGCTTCCGCGCACGCTATAACCGGCATTGAGAAGTTCGACGGCGATATGGCCGCCCAGAAAGCCGGTAATGCCGGTCAGTAGGACAATATCGTTCATTTCGGACTCCGTAATTGAACGTTTTGAACTACATATGTTCATATCGTTCAATTTGGGCGATATGCAAGAGGAAAAACAGTGCCGGCTCCAAAATCAGAAGCGCGAACGAAGAAAATACTGGCGGCGGCCCAGGCCGAGTTTCTGGCAAACGGCCTGCGCGCCACCACCATGCAGGGCATCGCCAAGCGCGCGGGCGTCGCCAAGCCCACGCTCTATGCCTATTTCCCGGACAAGGAAGCGGTGTTTCAGGCAACGCTCGCCGCGGTGCTGGACGACATGAAAGCGGAGGCCGAAAAAACGCTGGAGGGGCCCGGCAGCGCTGTCGAGCGCGCGGCGGCGGCGCTGGAGAACAAATTTTCCCGCATGGCGGCGCTGCTGAGCAACTCCCCGCATGCCGTCGAGCTTCTCGACAATACCGAGGCCTTTGCCGAACAGGCGTTGGCGGAAATCAATGCCTGGCTTTCCGCAAGGCTCGCCGAATTGCTCGCCGGCGAAGGGTGGCCGCGCGATCAGGCCACCCGCCGCGCGGATCTGGTGCTTTCCTGCGTCGACGGTCTGTTTGGGGCCTATGCCGGCGGCCGCATCGATCCCGCCGATGTCGGCTTCGTCGTGCGGCGGCTGCTTGCAGCACCGTGACGCTCCGTGAGGCGCCGGCTCGGCATCACCTGTAATTCAGGCCCTGTGGAACATTCCGCCGGGATTCGGCTTTCTTCTGCAGTTGGCAGAATTTCTGAAATCGATGCAGGATCGCGCCCGCCGTCGCGGCGCTGGATTGGAGCTTGACTGTATGACGACCTTGAAGGGCATGACCTGGACCCATCCGCGCGGCTTCGAGCCGCTGGCGGCGAGCGCGGACGAATGGCGGCAGAAGACCGGCGTCGCGGTCAAGTGGGAGAAGCCCAGTCTCGAGGAGCTGGAAGATTTGACGCCGGTGGACATTGCCCGCGAATATGATCTTATCGTCATCGATCATCCTCATCTCGGCCAGATCACCGCCGACAATTGTCTCGCGCCTCTCGATGTCGAGGGCCGGGAGGATGAGCGCGAGGCGATGAAAGAGGGGTCAGTTGGCGGCGCCTTCGAGGCCTTTCATTACAAGGCGCATCAATGGGCGTTTCCGATCGATGTCGACGCTCAGGTCATGGCCTACCGCCCCGACCGTGCCCCCAGCCTGCCGGATAACTGGGATGACCTCATCGAACTTGCCGAAGACGGCCATGTGCTGTTGCCGCTCAGGCCGCCGCACAACCTGCTGACATTCTTCACGCTCGCCGCCAATGCCGGCACGACCTGCCGCAATGACAGCGCCGGGAACCTGATCGACGAAGACGACGGCATTGCCGCCTATGAACGTCTCGTCGAGCTTGCGCGGCTCGTGCCCGAGGACAATCAGGCGATGGATCCGGTCGCGGTGCTAGAGGCGCTCTCGGCGCCCGATACCAAGGCCAGCATCTCGCCCTATGTAGCCGGTTATGCGCTTTATGCGCGCGACGGGTTTCGCCACCACCGGCTCGGCTTCGCCAATATTCCGGGGCTGGGCGAGCGCGGGCCGGCGGGATCGGTGCTCGGCGGAACGGGTATCGCCGTCTCCGCCTTCAGCGAAAACCGCGACGCGGCGATCGACTATGCCTACTGGATTGCCAGCGGCCCGGTGCAGGCCTCGCTCTATGCAGGAGCCGGCGGTCAGCCCGGCCATGCCGACGCATGGAAAAGCCTTGAGGTGAACAGCGCCGTCAACGGGTTCTATCGCAATATCGCCGATACCGTGGCCCACGCCTATATGCGGCCGCGCCACAATGGCTATATCCGTTTCCAGCGCGAGGCCTCCGACGTGCTCAACGAGGCGTTGCGCACCGATGCGCCGGCCATCGCCGTCATCGGCCGGCTCAACAAGCTTTTCGAGGACAGTTTCTGATGTGAATTCCCGCGCCTGAAATCCACCGCGGGAATTTTTGATTTACGTACATCAAATGGCGCGCTATAAGGGAGGCATAACAAGGTCCGGGCCGCGGACCGCGGAGGAAATTGCCAGGCGGGGGGAGACATGCGCCCGACAGTGCATGACATAGCCATCAAGGCAGGCGTCAGTCTGGCGACCGTGGACCGCGTGATGAATGGTCGGCCCGGCGTGCGCGAAAAGACGA
Source organism: Martelella sp. FOR1707 (assembly GCF_053484265.1). Lineage (NCBI taxonomy): Bacteria > Pseudomonadati > Pseudomonadota > Alphaproteobacteria > Hyphomicrobiales > Aurantimonadaceae > Martelella > Martelella sp. FOR1707. Next base: position 251,527 of record NZ_JBAKFP010000002.1, read on the forward strand.
AGGCAAAGGTCGAGGAGGCGATCCGTTCGCTCGGTTATGTCCGCGATGTCGCCGCCGCCAATCTCGCCAAGGGCCGGGTCTATCCCTTCACCTTCGTTCTGCCGCTCAACGACAACGCCTTCATGGCGGAGTTGCGCGCGGCTGTCGAACAGGCCGGCGAACGCGGGCGGATCGAGCGCACCGAGATCAGCATCATAGATGTGCCGGCCTTTGACGGCGATGCGCTGGCGAAAGCGCTGATCGCGGCGGGCGAGGAAGAGCCGGCCGGCATCGCGCTGGTCGCCGTTGACGCCGATCCGGTGCGCGCGGCCGTCGGTGCGCTGAAGAAGAAGGGTATTCCGGTCGTCACCCTGGTTTCCGATCTGGAGGATAGCGGCCGTGACCATTATGCCGGCGTCGACAACCAGGCAGCCGGCCGCACCGCCGCGACCCTGCTTGGCCGGTTCATTGGTCCGCGCGCCGGTCGCGTCGCCATTCTGGTCGGCTCGCTTTCAGTGCGCGACCACCAGAACCGGCTTTCCGGGTTTTCCGAAGGCATGGCGCTCGATTTTCCGAACCTCGAACTGAGCCCACCGATGGAAGGCCGCGACGATGCGGCGTTTGCCGAACGGCTGGTGGACGAGGCGCTCGCCCGCGACCCGGATATCATCGGCATTTACAGCCTTGGCGCGGGCAATCGCGGCCTGATCGCCGCACTGGAAAAGGCGCGCGCAAATGGCCGCGAAATCGTCACGATCGCGCACGAGCTTTCCGATCATTCGCGCACAGCGCTCGAAAACGGCCTGTTCGACGCGGTGCTGAACCAGGATGCCGGCCATGAGGTCAGAAGCGCGATCCGGGTGCTGAAGGCCGAGGCCGACGGCCTGGCGGTGATCGCCGCGCAGGAGCGCATCCGCATCGACATTTTCATCAAGGACAATCTGCCCTGACGGGCGGGAAAGGGAAGAACGCCATGTATCTCGGGCTCGATCTCGGAACCTCCAGCCTGAAGGCCATGCTGATCGATGACAGCCAAAAGGTGATCGCCAGCGCCGATGCGCCGCTCTCGGTCGCGCGGCCCCATCACGGCTGGTCGGAGCAGAACGCTGCCGACTGGATCGATGCCTGCCGGATCGCCGTCGGCCGTCTCGCCGAACGCCATCCGGGCGAACTTGCCGCGGTAAAGGGTATCGGCCTCTCCGGCCATATGCATGGCGCGACGATCCTCAACAAAGAGGGCGCGGTGCTGCGGCCTTGCATTCTCTGGAACGACACGCGTTCCTATGTCGAGGCCGCCCAGCTTGACGACGATCCGCGTTTCCGCGCCATTACCGGCAATATCGTGTTTCCCGGCTTCACCGCTCCGAAACTGGTGTGGGTGAAGAAGAACGAGCCCGAGATTTTTGGCAAGGTCGGCAAGGTGCTGCTGCCGAAGGATTATCTGCGCTACTGGCTGACCGGCGAATACATCTCCGAAATGTCGGATTCGGCCGGTACCTCCTGGCTCGATACCGCAAAACGCGACTGGTCGGACGAGCTTCTCGCCGCCACCGATCTGTCCCGGTCGCAGATGCCGGCGCTGGTCGAGGGTTCGGAGGTCGGCGGCACGCTGAAATCCGCGCTCGCCGCCGAATGGGGCATGACCGGGCCGGTCGTGGTGGCCGGCGGGGCCGGCGACAATGCGGCATCCGCCTGCGGCATGGGCACGGTTGCCGATGGCGCGGCCTTCGTCTCGCTCGGCACGTCCGGCGTGCTGTTCGCGGCGAACGACCGCTATCGGCCGAAGCCCGAAAGCGCGGTCCACGCCTTCTGCCACGCGCTGCCCGGCACCTGGCACCAGATGGGCGTGATCCTGTCGGCGACGGATACGCTGAACTGGTACGCCAAAATCACCGACAAGAGCCCGGCGGAGCTTTCGACCGAGGTCGGCGATACGCTTCAAGCGCCGGGCGACCTCACATTCCTGCCTTACCTCTCCGGCGAGCGCACGCCGCACAATGATGCGGCGATCCGCGGGGCCTTCATCGGTCTCGCCCATGAAAGCGACCGCCCGGCCATGACCCGCGCGGTGATGGAAGGCGTCGCCTTTGCGCTGCGCGACAATCTCGAGGCGCTGCGCTCCGCCGGCACGGAGCTTACCCGGATCACCGCGATCGGCGGCGGCTCGCGCTCGCGCTACTGGCTGAAGGCAGTGGCGACGGCGCTGAACCTGCCGATCGACATCCCCGCTGATGGCGATTTCGGCGCTGCCTTCGGTGCCGCCCGGCTCGGCATGCTGGCGGCAACCGGCGGCGATCCTGTTGCCGTCTGCACCCCGCCGGAAACGGCGGAGACTGTGGAGCCCGAAACCGCGCACAAGGCCGCCTTCGAGGAGGCTTATCAGCGCTACCGCGCGCTCTATCCGGCGATCCGCGCCGTCACGAAAGCCTGACACGCCACACTGAAACGAACCCGGCGTGCCCGCGCGGCAATCGGCCGGATTTGAGAATAACCGAATGGGAGAATTGATATGAGCACCGGTTTTTTCGGCGATATCGCCAAAATCAAATATGAAGGCCCGGACAGCGACAATCCGCTGGCCTTCCGGCACTACAACCCCGACGAGGTCGTCCTCGGCAAGCCGCTGAAGGAGCATCTGCGCTTCGCGGTCGCCTATTGGCACTCGCTGGCATGGGAGGGCGGCGACCCCTTTGGCGGGCGCACTTTCGACCGCCCGTGGTACGATGGCGGCATGGACAAGGCGAAGCTCAAGGCCGATGTCGCCTTCGAACTATTCTCGCTGCTCGGCGCGCCCTATTACTGCTTCCACGATGCCGACGTGCGCCCGGAAGGCGGCAATTTCGCCGAGAGCACCAGGAACCTCAACGAGATCGTCGATTACTTCGCCAAGAAGCAGGAAGAGACCGGCGTCAAGCTTCTGTGGGGCACGGCCAACCTGTTCTCCCACCGCCGCTTCATGTCTGGCGCTTCGACCAATCCCGATCCGGAGGTGTTCGCCTACTCCGCCGCCACCATCAAGACCTGCATGGATGCCACCATGAAGCTCGGCGGCGAGAACTATGTGCTGTGGGGCGGCCGCGAGGGCTACGAGACCCTGCTCAACACCGACATGAGCCGCGAGTTCGACCAGATGGCGCGCATGCTGTCGATGGTGATCGAGTACAAGCACAAGATCGGCTTCAAGGGCCAGATCCTGGTCGAGCCAAAGCCGCAGGAGCCGACCAAGCACCAGTATGATTACGACGTCGCCACGGTGTACGGCTTCTTGCAGAAATACGGGCTGGAGAAGGAAGTGAAGCTCAATATCGAGCAGGGTCACGCCATTCTCGCCGGCCACACTTTCGAGCATGAACTGGCGCTGGCGCGAACGCTCGGCGTGCTCGGTTCGATCGACATGAACCGCAATGACTATCAGTCCGGCTGGGATACCGACCAGTTCCCCAACAATGTGCCGGAAATGGCGCTCGCCTACTATCAGGTTCTGCTGGCGGGCGGCTTCACCTCCGGCGGCACCAATTTCGACGCCAAGCTGCGCCGCCAGTCGATCGATCCGGCGGACCTGCTTTACGGCCATATCGGCGGCATGGATTGCTGCGCCCGCGGGCTGAAGGCCGCCGCCCGGATGATCGAGGACGGCGCGCTGTCGAAGCCGCTCGACGAGCGCTATGCCGGCTGGAACGGCGATAGCGCCAAGAAGATGCTCTCCGGCGAAATGACGCTGGAAGACATCGCCGCCATGGTGGAGAAGGATGATATCAACCCCGAACCGAAATCGGGCCGCCAGGAATATCTGGAAAATATCGTCAACAAATATGTGTGACGGCTGACCGCCGGCGATTTGCCAAATACCGAAAAATGCGCAGGCCGGGTTTCGAAAGCTCGGCCTGCGGCGTTTTCGGGCCATGGACCTTTGCCGCCCGAGCGGCTATGGATTTGCCATGAAAAAAGACGATCACCTTTTCCTGATTGACGGCTCGGGCTTCATCTTCCGCGCCTTCCACGCGCTGCCGCCGCTAACGCGTAAATCCGACGGCCTGCCGGTGGGCGCGGTTTCCGGTTTCTGCAACATGCTGTGGAAGCTTCTGACCCAGGCGCGCGACACCTCCGTGGGGGTCACGCCGACCCATCTGGCCGTGATCTTCGACTATTCCTCGAAGACTTTCCGCAAGGAAATCTATCCGGATTACAAGGCTCATCGTCCGCCGCCGCCGGAGGATCTGGTGCCGCAGTTTGCGCTGATCCGCGAGGCGACGCGGGCCTTCAACCTGCCCTGCATCGAGATGGAGGGTTTTGAGGCCGACGATATCATCGCCACCTATGCGCGGATGGCGGTGGCGGCTGGCGGCGACGCCACCATCATTTCCTCCGACAAGGATCTGATGCAGCTCGTCGGGCCCAAGGTGCACATGTATGACGGCATGAAGGACCGCCAGATCGGCGTGCCGGAAGTGATCGACAAATGGGGCGTGCCGCCGGAAAAGATGATCGACCTTCAGGCGCTGACGGGCGATTCGGTGGATAATGTTCCGGGCGTGCCGGGCATCGGCCCGAAGACGGCGGCGACGCTGCTGGAGGAATTCGGCGATCTGGATAATCTGCTCGCCAATGCCGAGCAGATCAAGCAGAACAAGCGCCGCGAAAACATCATCGCCAACCGCGATCTGGTTCTGGTCTCGCGACAGCTAGTGACGCTGAAGCAGGATTGCCCGGTGGATGTGCCGCTCGATGCGCTGTCGCTGGAGCCGCAGGACGGGCCGAAGCTCGTCTCCTTCCTGAAGGCGATGGAATTCAACTCGCTGACAAGACGCGTGGCCGAGGCCACCGGCGCCGAGGCGCAGGCGATCGAGGCCGCGCCCGTCGACGTCGAATGGGGTGCCGAGGCGCACGGGCCGGATCTCGATCCGGGTGATGGCACGGCTTCGGCCGCCGCGCCCGCTTCCGGCGCGACCGACGGCAAGCGCCCGGCCGATCTTGCCGCGGCGAGGGCCGCGCGCTTTGCTTCGCTGCCGATCAAGCACGAAAATTACGAGACGATCCGCGATCTCGTCACCTTGGAAGGCTGGCTGGAGACGGCGCGCGAGCGCGGGCTCGTGGCCTTTGACACCGAGACCACCTCGCTCGACGCGATGCAGGCCGAACTCGTCGGCTTCTCGCTGGCGCTTTATGATGAGGATGCCGCCGATGATGGTGCGGTGATCCGCGCGGCCTATGTGCCGCTCGCCCACAAGGCGGGGCAGGACGATCTGCTCGGCGGCGGGCTTGCCGAGGGGCAGGTCCCGTTTGACGCGGCGCTTGCGGCGCTGAAGGGCCTGCTTGAGGACGAGGCGGTTTTGAAGATCGCCCAGAACCTCAAATATGATTATCTCGTGATGCTGCGCCACGGCATCACGGTGAAGAATTTCGACGACACCATGCTGCTCTCCTATGTGCTCGATTCGGGCATGGGCGCGCACGGCATGGATGCGTTGTCTGAAAAATGGCTCGGCCACCAGCCAATCCCCTACAAGGAGGTCGCCGGTTCCGGCCGCAACATGGTCACCTTCGACCATGTCGATATCGACCGCGCCACGGCCTATGCTGCGGAAGATGCCGATGTGACGCTGAGGCTCTGGCTGGTGCTGAAGCCCCGGCTTGCCGCCGAACGGGTGATGACGGTGTACGAACGACTGGAGCGGCCGCTGCTGCCGGTGCTCGCCCGCATGGAAGAACGCGGCATCTCGGTCGACCGGCAGATTCTGTCGCGCCTTTCCGGCGAACTGGCGCAGAAGGCGGCAGCGCTCGAGGACGAGATCTACGAGCTGGCCGGCGAGAAATTCAACATCGGCTCGCCCAAGCAGCTTGGCGACATCCTGTTCGGCAAGATGGGGCTTCCCGGCGGCAAGAAGACCAAGAGCGGACAGTGGTCGACTGCCGTGCAGGTGCTGGACGATCTGGCGGCTCAGGGCCTGCCGCTGCCGAGTCGCATTGTCGACTGGCGGCAGATGACCAAGCTGAAATCGACCTATACCGATGCGCTGCCGGGCTATATCCACCCGCAGACCAAGCGCGTCCACACCTCGTATTCGCTGGCCTCGACCACGACCGGGCGGCTCTCCTCGTCGGAGCCGAACCTGCAGAACATTCCGGTGCGCACCGCGGAGGGCCGCAAGATCCGCACCGCCTTCATCGCCAATCCGGGCCACAAGCTGCTGTCGGCGGACTACAGCCAGATCGAGCTCCGCGTGCTTGCCCATGTCGCCGATATTCCGCAGCTCAAACAGGCCTTCGCCGATGGCATCGACATCCATGCGATGACGGCGTCGGAAATGTTCGGCGTGCCGGTGGAAGGCATGCCGGGCGATGTGCGCCGGCGCGCCAAGGCGATCAATTTCGGCATCATCTACGGCATTTCCGCCTTCGGGCTTTCCAACCAGCTCGGCATCGAGCGGTCCGAGGCGAGCGATTACATCAAGCGCTATTTCGAGCGTTTCCCCGGCATCCGCGATTATATGGACTCCACCAAGGAGCGGGCGCGCGATCTCGGCTATGTCGAGACGATTTTCGGCCGCAAGATCCACTATCCGGAGATCAAATCCTCCAACCATCAGGTCAGAAGCTTCAACGAGCGCGCCGCCATCAACGCGCCGATTCAGGGCTCTGCCGCCGATATCATCCGCCGCGCGATGACCCGGATCGAGCCGGCGCTCGGCGAGGCCGGGTTTGGCGAGCGGGCGAAGATGCTGCTTCAGGTCCATGACGAACTGATTTTCGAGGTCGAGGATGACGCGGTGGACAAGGCTCGCGCCGTGATCGTCGACATCATGGAAAACGCCGCCATGCCCGCCGTTTCGATGGCGGTTCCGCTCAAGGTCGATGCCCGCGCCGCCCACAACTGGGACGAGGCGCACTGAGTTTTTGAAGAAGGAACGGACATGAATCCTGCACTCGCGGCCTATGGCGCGCTCGGTATCGCGATCGTCTGCGAGGTGATCGGCTCGACGCTTCTGCAGAAATCCTACGGCTTTACCCGGCTTTTGCCGACGATCGGCGTCGCGGTGTTCTACATCATCGCCTTCTTCTGCCTGTCCCAGGCGCTGAAGACGATCCCGCTCGGCGTCGCATATGCGATCTGGGCGGGGCTCGGCATCGTGCTGACGGCGGCCGTCAGCGTTGTCGTCCTGCGCCAGAACCTCGATCTCGCCGCCTGGGTCGGCATCGCCATGATCGTCGGCGGGGTGCTGGTGATGAACCTGTTCTCCAACGCCGCCGGCCATTGACAGCGCAATCGTCGAAATTTTGCTTCAGATTACTGATTTGTAACGAAACGGGGCCCCCGCGTCCCTTGAATCGACACATTTCGAAGTACATCTAATAACCAACGGCGCTTGATCACGCCGCTGTTCGAAGAAGGCCCGTCCCCCGCCTCTTCGGACAAAAGGACAAAGGCTCCATCCCCCTCTCCGGCCTTTGTCCAAAAAAGCAGCCGCCATGGTCAGTCCCCCCCCTCCAGGCCATGGCGGCTTTTTCTTTGCCCGCTTCCCGCCCTGATCGAGGTTTTCAATCGCTGCCTGCTGGCCTATGGTCCTGCCAGTGATTTGCCCGCCTACCGGAGGTTCCCCATGACCCAGCTCGACGCTATTTTGAAGCGCGCCGACGACAACCTGCCCTCAAGCCTCGACAAGCTGTTCGCGCTTTTGCGAATTCCGTCGATTTCCACCGATCCGGCCTACAAGGAAAAATGCACCGAGGCCGCCGACTGGCTGGTCGCGGAATTGAAGACGCTCGGCTTTCTGGCAGAAGCCCACAAGACCAAGGGCCATCCGATGGTGGTGGCGACCAGCGAGAATGCGCCGGAAGGCGCGCCGCATGTGCTGTTTTACGGCCATTACGACGTTCAACCCGTCGATCCGCTGTCGCTGTGGGAAGACGATCCCTTTGACCCCAAGATCAAGGACAGTGCGGCCGGCACCAAGGTGATTACCGGGCGCGGCACCAGCGACGACAAGGGTCAACTGATGACCTTCCTGCAGGCCTGCCGTGCCTATCGCGAGGAAAATGCCGAGCTGCCGGTCAAGATAACGATCATGTTCGAGGGCGAGGAGGAATCCGGTTCTCCCTCGCTGCCGGCCTTCATCGAGGAGCACGGCGACCTGATCAAGGCCGATTTCGCGCTGGTCTGCGACACCGGCATGTGGGACCGCGAGACGCCGGCGATCGCAGCGACGCTGCGCGGTCTGGTGGGCGACGAGGTGGTGATCACGGCTGCCGACCGCGATCTCCATTCCGGCTTCTTCGGTGGCGCTGCGGCCAACCCGATCCATATCCTCGCCGACATCCTCGCCGGCCTTCACGACGAGGACGGCCGGGTGACGCTGCCGGGCTTCTATGACGGCGTCGAGGAAACGCCTGAGGACGTGAAAAAGGGCTGGGAGCAACTCGGCGAAACCGACGAGCGCTTTCTGGGCGAAATCGGCCTCTCCAAGGCGGCCGGCGAAAAGGGCCGCTCGGTGCTGGAACTGACCTGGACGCGGCCGACGGCCGAGGTCAACGGCATTACCGGCGGCTATACCGGCGAGGGCTTCAAGACGGTGATCGCCGCTCAGGCTTCCGCCAAGGTCTCGTTCCGCCTCGTCGGCCAGCAGGACCCGGTGAAAATCCGTGAAAGCTTCCGCGCCTATGTGCGCTCGAAACTGCCGGAAGATTGCAGCGCGGAATTCCACCCCCATGGCGGTTCGCCGGCAATCCAGCTCGATTACAACGCGCCCTTCCTGAAGAAGGCGCAGGCAGCCCTTTCGGAAGAATGGCCGAAACCGGCCGTGGTGATCGGCATGGGCGGCTCGATCCCGATCGTCGGCGATTTCCAGCGCAAACTCGGCATGGATTCGCTCCTGGTCGGCTTCGGCCTCAATGACGATCGCATTCATTCGCCGAACGAGAAATACGAACTGACCTCCTTCCACAAGGGCATCCGCTCCTGGATCCGGATCCTCGACGCGCTTTCGCGCTGAGGGGGCTCTCAGTTCATAATCTCTCCCCTTGCGGGAGAGATGCCTCGACAGGCTCGGAGTTTGCGGTTTCTGCCCTCTCTATCGTTTTCGCGACATCTCGCCCTCAAGGGGAGATCGATGGGGCTCTGTGGCCAGCGTCTCGATCAGTCCTGCTCTTCCACCTGCCGCCCGGCGATTGCCTCGGCGAATTCGGCGGCTTCGAAGGGTTCGAGGTCGTCGATGCCTTCGCCGACGCCGATGAAATACACCGGCAGCTTGTGCTTGGCGGCGATCGCCACCAGAATGCCGCCGCGCGCGGTGCCGTCGAGCTTTGTCATGACGAGGCCGGAAACCCCGGCGATATTGCGGAAGATCTCGACCTGGTTCATGGCGTTCTGGCCGGTGGTGGCGTCGAGCGTCTGTAGCACCGTATGCGGGGCGTCCGGATCGAGCTTGCCGAGCACGCGCACGATCTTGGCGAGCTCGTCCATCAGCTCGGCCTTGTTTTGAAGCCGACCAGCGGTGTCGATGATCACGACGTCGGAGCCGTTTTCCTGGCCGCGCTTGAAGGCGTCATAGGCAAGGCCCGCCGCGTCCGCGCCCAACTTGGTGCCGACGAATTCGGCGCCGGTGCGCTCCGACCAGATTTTCAACTGCTCGATCGCGGCCGCGCGAAACGTGTCGCCGGCGCCGAGCGTCACCTTCAGGCCGGCGCGGGTCAGCTTGGCGGCGAGCTTGCCGATCGTGGTGGTCTTGCCGGTGCCGTTGACGCCGACCACGAGGATGACGTGCGGCTTGTGCGACAGGTCAAGCTGGAGCGGCTTGGCGACGGGGGTCAGCACCTTGGTGATTTCGCCGGCCATGATGCGCACCACGTCGTTGCCGCTGACATCCTTACCGTAGCGTTCCGAAGACAGCGTATCGGTGATGCGCATGGCGGTCTCGACGCCGAGATCGGCCTGGATCAAGAGGTCCTCCAGCTCCTCCAGCGCGTCCTCGTCCAGCTTGCGCTTGGTGAAAAGGGCCGCGATCTGGCCGGAAAGCTGCTGCGAGGTGCGAAACAGCCCGGCGCGCAAGCGCTGGAACCAGCTCTGCCGTTTCACCGGCTGCGGGGCAGGGGTTTCGACCGTTCTGCCGGTGACGATCTCGAAGCCCTGATTGCGGACAGCGGGTTGTTCCGGGGCCTTTTCCGACGCGGCGGGGGCTTCGGGCTTCGGCGCGTTGGCTTCCTCTGCGGCGGCTGCTTCTGCCGGGGTGATCTCCTCCGGCTCCTCGGCCGGAACGTCTTGCGGCTCCGGCTCGGCTTTATGGGTCTCGGCGGCGGGCAAAGCCTCGGCGTCGTCCTCGGCCTGTTCCTCCGGCTTGCTGCCCGGGCCGACCACGCCGCCGACAATGCTGTCATCGTCCCAGGGGTCGGCGCTTTTCGCCTCGGCGAGTAGTTCCGGTGCGGCCGCCGTTTCTTCCACAGGAGCGGCTGTTGCGTCTTCGCCGGCTGCAATCGCCTCCGGTTCAGCCGGCGCGATTGCGTCTTCCGGCTTGCTCTCCTCGGCGGCCTGCTTTTTGCCGAAGGTGAAGACGTTTTTCATGAAGCCAAGGGCCATGGGAATCTTTTCCTGTTTGTTTCGAGCCGGCGCGCCCGCGTGCTCCTATATCCTTGCTGCGGCGGAGGCTTGTCAACGCGTGGAGGCCAAAAGCCCTCTCAGGCGGGGCTGAAATCCGCGATCAGCCGCTTGCCGTCACGGCCGGTGATGCGGGCGGCCACGAACCGGCCGGGTTCAAGGCCGGGGGTGGCGACCGGGGCGAAATTCTCGGTATGGCCGTTCTCGCCGCGTTCGGTGAGCACGGTTGCGGCGCTGCCGATCATGCCGGCGAGATGCCGCGCCTTCAGCTTCTCGCCGGTTTCGCGCAGAAGCCGCGCCCGCTCCTTCACCAGCGCCCGGTCGAGCTGCGGCATGCGGGCTGCCGGCGTGCCGGGGCGGGGGCTGTAGGGGAACACGTGAAGCTGGGCGATATCGGCCTCCTCGGCAAAGCGCACGAGATTATCGAAATGCGCCTCGGTCTCTGTCGGGAACCCCGCGATGAAATCCGCGCCGAAGGCGATGCCGGGACGCAGTTCCCGCGCCTTTCTTATGAAGGCGAGCGCGTCCGCCGAAAGATGCCGCCGCTTCATCCGCTTCAGGATCAGGTCGTCGCCATGCTGGAGCGAGAGATGGAGATGCGGCATGAAGCGCGGCTCGTCGGCGAGAAGATCGAGAAGGTGCGTGTCGACCTCGATACTGTCGATCGACGACAGCCTGAGGCGGGCGATCTCCGGCACCTGTTTCAGCAGCGTCTTTGCCAACAGGCCGAGCGTCGGTTCGCCGGGAAGATCGGCGCCATAGGAGGTGGCGTCGACGCCGGTCAGCACGACCTCGCGATAGCCCTGCTCGGCAAGCCTGCGGGCCTGGTCGATCACCGCGCCCATCGGCACGGAGCGCGAATTGCCGCGGCCATAGGGGATGATGCAGAAGGTGCAGCGGTGATCGCAGCCGTTCTGCACCTGCAGGAAGGCGCGCACATGGCCATCAATGCTTTCCACCATTTGCGGCGCGGTATTGCGCACGCTCATAATGTCATTGACGATCAGCTTTTCCTCCGCCGAAACGCCGAAATCCGGGAGGTCGCGATAGTGCCGCGCCTCGAGCTTTTCCGCATTGCCGAGCACCGCGTCGACCTCCGGCATCTTCGCGAAGGTCTCCTTCTCGGTCTGGGCCGCGCAGCCGGTGACGACGATGCGTGCGGTCGGATTTTCGCGCCGCGCCCTGCGGATCGCCTGCCGCGCCTGGCGCACGGCCTCGCCAGTCACCGCGCAGGTATTCACCAGGATCGCATCCTCAAGCCCGGCCTCGGTCGCGGCCTTGAGCATGACTTCGCTCTCATAGGTGTTCAGCCTGCAGCCGAATGTCAGGGTTTTCAGGGGCATTGCTGGCACTGTTGTTTCGGTTTTCGGCTATATGGCGTAACCGGCCGCGAAATGAAAGTGCGTCCGCTGGAAAGCGCCTTGAATCAGCGCCGCTCCCACTCGCCCGTTGCCGGATCAACCCGGCCGGTCCATTCGCGCTCGGCAGGTCCGGTCATGATGACGTGGTTGTCGTCTTCGCGCCAGTCGATCTCCAGCGCGCCAGCGGGCACGTACACCGAGACCTTGCGGCCGGTGCGGCCGGTGCGGGCGGCGGTGACGGCGGCGGCGCAGGCGGCGGAGCCGCAGGCGAGTGTCAGGCCGGCGCCGCGTTCGAAGGTCTTCAGCGCCAGCGAGGACGGCGAGGTCACTTGCGCCAGCGAGATATTGGCGCGCTCGGGAAACATCGGATGATGCTCGTAGCGCGGGCCGAAGGCGAGGAGGTCATAGCTGCCGACATCGCGCGGGACGAAGAACACCGCATGCGGATTGCCCATGGAGGCCGCGGAAAAGCGCTGCAGCGCCGGATCTGGCTCGAAGGGCTCGGAGAGCGCGATATGCTTTGTGTCGCCGGGCGAGCCGGCGAGAGGAATCTTTTCCCACGCGAATTCCGGCGGTCCCATGTCCACCGAAATCCGGCCGTCCTCGAACCGGTCGGCGACAAGCGGGCCGGCGATGGTGCGGAAATCGAAATGGCTGCGCCCGTCGGCGGAAAACAGATAGTCGACGACGCAGCGCGTGCCGTTGCCGCAGGTCTGGGCCATCGAGCCGTCGGAGTTCAGAATGTCGATCCAGCCGTCGGGCGCATCCGCGCGCGGGTCGTAGATCGCCATGATCTGGTCGAAGGCGGTGTCGGGATGGGCATTGAGGCGGATCGCCGCCTGCGGCGTCACCTTGTCGGTTCGCCCGCGCATGTCGATCACCAGGATCTTGTTGCCAAGCCCGTTCATGCGCATCAGCGGCGCCCAGTGTTCGCGGTGGTTCATGCCCGGCACTCCTGTGAGTTCAGCGGTCTTATATGGGCATATTGGCGCGTCGTCACCAGTCTTGCCGATGAAGACCGGAAAAATCCGCAGACGGAACCGCATAGGCGGTCACCGGCCTTTGCCAAGGCGGCGTTTCATGATTAGGTTTGGCGATAACATGCTGCGTTCCGCCGCTATTGCGGGCCGCGCCGCCTTCGAAAGTCCACTCACCATGCCCATTCGCCCTTCCGGTTCGATGAACCCGCCAGCCCCGGCGCGCAACGCTTGCGCATACACGCCCGGGTGCAGCGCCGGAATGCCGGCATGAAGGTGTCGGGCATTCTGCTGGCCTTTGCGGCGGTCACGATCTTTTCCGCGCAGGACGCGATCACGCGCCATCTCGGCCCGCTTTATTCGCCGTTCTTCATCGCCATGGTGCGGTTCTGGGCGTTTGCGGGTTTCGTCGTGGTGCTGGCAGCGCGCCGCCCGGGCGGCTTTGCCGCCGCGATCCGGACGGAGCATCTCGGTCTCCAGATCGTGCGGAGCCTGCTTCTCATCGCCCAGATCCTGATCGCGATCTTCTCCTTCGCGATCGTCGGTCTGGCGCAAAGCCAGGCGATCTTCATGGCGGCCCCGCTGGTCGTGGCACTGCTGTCCGTGCCTATCCTCGGGGAGCGGGTCGGCTGGCGGCGCTGGCTGGCGATCATCAGCGGCCTCGTGGGTGTGATGATCATCATCGATCCGCTCGGCGAAAGGTTTTCGCTGGCAACGCTGATCCCGGTGTCAAGCTGCTGCGTCTTCGCGCTCTACTCGCTGCTGACGCGGCTTGCCGGCCGTTATGACAGCGCCGATGTCAGCCTGTTCTATACCGGCGTCGTCGGCATGGCGGTGACCAGCCTGATCGGGCCGTTCTTCTGGGAGAACCCGCTGGCGATTGACTGGTTCTGGCTGACGGCACTCTGCTTTACTGGGATCGCCGGTCACTACTGCCTCATCCGCGCGCTGGCGATCACCGAGGCGGTCACGGTGCAGTCTTTCATCTATCTGCAACTCGTCTACGGCCTTCTTTTCGGCGTGCTTTTGTTCAACGAGACGCTGACGATCAACATGCTGGTGGGGGCCGCGATCGTGGTCGGCGCCGGTTTCTTCACCATCTGGCGCGAGCACGCGCTGAAGAAACGCGAGATCGCCGCGTCCACGGGCGCCTCGCTGGCGGGCCGGTGATATCTGAATCGGAGGTTTAGAGATGCTGTCACGCAATTCCTCGGCGGATGCCGTCCTGGCCGCTCTTGAAGCAAACGCCGATCCGGCGCTGATAGCGGGCATGGACCGCGTCGGCATCCGGACGGAACACGCCGTCGGGCTTTCCAATCCGGCGCTGCGGCAGATCGCCCGCGAGATCGGCGTCGATCACGCGCGTGCTCTCGCGCTATGGCAAAGCCCGGTGCGCGAGGCGAAGATGCTGGCGCTGCTGACCTTCGACCCCGACAGCCTGATGCCCGATGAGATCTTCGCGCTCGCCGGTGATTTCACCTCCTGGGAAATGGTCGACATGGCCGCCGACCTGTTCGTGGAGGTTGGGCTCGATCCGGCGCTGATCGCGCGGTTTGCCGCCGACGACCGCGAATTCGTGCGCCGCACGGCCTTCGCCATGATCGCGGGCGCGGCCGTTCACTGTAAGAGCGAGCCGAATGAAACCTTCATCGCCTTCCTGCCGCTGATCGAGGCTCATACCGGCGACGACCGCAATTTCGTGAAGAAGGCCGTCAACTGGGCGCTGCGCAATATCGGCATGCGGAACAGGGCCTGCCATGCCGCCGCCCTCGCGCTGGCCGAAAAGCTGGCGGGATCGGATGACAAGACGAGGCGCTGGGTCGGCCGCGACGCGGTCAAATATCTGAGCGACCCGAAACGGCTGGCGCGGCTGCAGGACTGATCTCAGCTGGTTTCCGGCACGTCGAAGGTCTCGCCGGGCTCGAGCGGGCGGAACCGGTCTTCTGAGATGCCGGCATCCGCAAGCGCCGATTTCAGAAGTTTGACAGGATCGTCCCGTCCCTCGTCGGTAAGCTGGAATGTGCCGAAATGGTGGCCGCAGGCGTGGGCCGCGTTGCAGAGCTCGAAGCCGCTGACGGCCTCGACGGGGTCCTGATGCTCGTTCTTCATGAAGTAGCGCGGCTCATAGGCGCCGATCGGCAGGTTGGCGAGCCGGAAGCCGCCGTATTTCTTGGCCGCCGCCTCGTAATTGCGGCCCTCGTGAAACCCGGTGTCGCCGATATGGTAGATCAGGCCTGCCGGCGTCTCGATCACGAAGGCGGACCACAGCGCCATGCGCCGGTCGGCCACACCGCGCGCCGACCAGTGGTGGCAGGGCTCGGCAAAGACCCTTAGGCCGCCCGGAAGCGGCGCCTGCGCGCCCCAGTCGAGCACGGTGACATCGGCGTCGCGAATCTTCGAACGGATGATCGTGTCATTGCCAAGCGGCGTGACGATGCGCGGCTTGTGGTCCTTGTGCAGCCGGGCGAGCGTTGGCAGGCTCAGATGGTCGTAGTGGTTGTGGGTAACCAGCACGACGTCGATCGGCGGCAGGTTTTCGAAGGGAATGCCGGGGGCGCAGACCCGTTTGGGACCCGCCGCCTCGAACGGACTTGCCCGCTCCGTATAGATCGGGTCGGTGAGGATATTGATGCCGGCAACCTGGATCAGCAGCGTGGCATGGCCGACCATGGTGACCCGCAGGCCGTCCCCCTCGACCCGTTCATCGGGTTTGGCGGGCGTGAAGGCGCATTCGACGGTCTTCGGCCAGAGTGACTTCTTGTTGTTGATCTGCCATTTTATGACGTCGCGAAAGCCGGGCGGGTTCATGCCGTCGGGGTTGAAAAACAGGGTTCCGTCGAAATGATCGCTTTTGGGGCCGGTGTAATAGCGATTCTTTGACTGCAAAACGGATCTGACCGGAATCATGTAGCGCTTGACCTTCCTTCGCCGGGCGATCCCGGGAGCGTTGCCGATAGCATTATATGCTGTCGGAGCGCGGAAAGTTCCATGGCGCGTTGCCTCGGCAGGCTTGACTTTGCCGCAATCTTCCTGTTTATCCGCCCTCAATCAGCTGACAGCGAGACGCTCAGCAGCCGACCGGGGCCCGTGAAGGTATAAAGAGAGCCCGGAGGTCAACATCCGACAGCGCGATGCGCCCTCGGATGGATTTTTGCTTTGCGTCTTGTATTTGCCGGCTGCTGTGCCAACGTTTCGACCTGACGACAAGCCGAAACGAAAAGGGAATGGGCCATGTTTGAAAACCTCCAGGACCGCCTTGGTTCCGTCCTCAAGGGACTGACCGGCCGCGGCGCGCTTTCGGAAGCCGATGTTTCGGCTGCGTTGCGCGAGGTTCGGCGCGCCCTGCTGGAGGCTGACGTCGCACTGGAAGTGGTGCGCGATTTCACCGCCAGGGTGAAGGAAAAGGCCGTTGGCGCGGATGTTCTGAAATCGATCAAGCCCGGCCAGATGGTCGTCAAGATCGTGCATGACGAACTGGTCGAGATGCTGGGCGCGGAAGGCGTCACCATCGATCTCAACGCGCCGTCGCCGGTCGTGATCATGATGGTCGGCCTGCAGGGCTCGGGCAAGACCACCACCACCGGCAAGATCGCCGCGCGGCTGACGAACCGCGACCGCAAGCGCGTGCTGATGGCCTCGCTCGACACCCGCCGTCCGGCGGCGCAGGAGCAACTGAAGCAGATCGGCGAGCAGACGAAGGTCGACACGCTGCCGATCATTGCGGGTCAGGATCCGGTCGCGATCGCCAAGCGCGCGGTGCAGGCCGCCAAGCTCGGCGGCCATGACGTCGTCATTCTCGACACCGCCGGCCGCACCCATATCGACGAGCCGCTGATGGTCGAGATGGCGGACATCCGCAAGATCTCGAACCCGCATGAAATCCTGCTGGTGGCAGACAGTCTCACTGGTCAGGACGCCGTCAATCTGGCGCGCAATTTCGACAGCCGCGTCGGCATTACGGGTCTTGTGCTGACCCGTATGGATGGCGACGGCCGCGGTGGTGCGGCGCTTTCGATGCGTGCGGTCACCGGCAAGCCGATCAAGCTGATCGGTACCGGCGAAAAGATGGATGCGCTGGAGGAATTTCACCCCAAGCGCATCGCCGACCGCATTCTCGGCATGGGCGACATCGTCTCGCTGGTGGAAAAGGCCGCCGAGACGATCGATGCCGAAAAAGCCAAGGCCATGGCCGAGAAGATGGCCAAGGGCAAGTTCGACCTGAACGACATGGCCGAGCAGCTGAAGCAGATGCAGAACATGGGCGGTATGGGCGGCATCATGGGGATGATGCCCGGCATGGGCGGCATGAAGGACAGGCTTGCGGCGGCCGGCATGGACGACAGCGTGTTCAAGCGCCAGCTCGCGATCATCTCGTCGATGACGAAATATGAGCGCGCCCATCCTGACGTCCTGAAGAATTCGCGCAAGAAGCGCATTGCCGCGGGCTCCGGCACGTCTGCCGCCGACATCAACAAGCTTTTGAAGATGCACCGCCAGATGGCCGACATGATGAAGGCCATGGGCGGCAAGGGCAAAGGCAAGATGAAGCAGATGATGAACATGCTCGGCGGCGGCATGGGTGGTGGCATGCCGGGCGGAATGGGCGGCATGCCTGACCTCTCCAAGCTCGATGCCAACCAGCTTGCCGAACTGCAGAAGCAGGCCGGTAGTCTCGGCGGCGGCGGCCTGTCGTCGGGCGGGCTTCCGGGTCTCGGCGGTCCGAAGCTGCCCGGCCTTGGTGGCGGTTTCGGCAAGGGGAAGAAATGATCGTGGACATCCCCGTTCTGGAAACCGATCGTCTGATCATGCGGTCGTTTCGCGCCGAGGATTTCGGGCCGATGTCCGCTTTCTTCGCCGACGAGCGGTCGTTCTATTACGGCGGTCCGCTGTCCGCGGGCGATGCATGGCGCAGGCTTGCGACCTATGCCGGCCATTGGGTTTTGAACGGCTATGGCGAGTGGGCGCTGGAGGAGAAGGCCAGCGGCGCTTTCGTCGGTTTCTGCGGACCATGGAAGCCGGGCGACATGCCGGAGGCGGAAATTGCCTGGGCGCTGCTGCCCGAGCACTATGGCAAGGGCTTTGCCCTCGAGGCCGCGAAGCGGGCGTTGCAGCATGTCTACGACGCGCTGAAATGGCCGACGGCGATGAGCCTGATCGAGCCCGGCAATGCCGCCTCGATCCGTCTTGCGGAGCGCCTCGGCGCCAAGGCCGAAAGCAAAATGAAAATATACGGCAGGGAAGCGGTCGTCTACCGCCACCTGCCGCCGAAAATGTTGCAGGAGCAATTCGCATGACACCTAGGGAGCAGCTTCTGCAATACCGCCAGTCGATCGACAATCTCGATGCGGCGCTGGTGCATATCCTGGCCGAACGGTTCCGCTGCACCAAGGCGGTGGGGCACCTGAAGGCCGAGCATGACCTTCCGCCCGCCGACCCGGCGCGCGAAGAACAGCAGATTTCGAGGCTTCGGGCTCTGGCGAAAAGCGCCGACCTCGATCCCGACTTTGCCGAGACATTCCTGAATTTCATCATCAAGGAAGTCATCCGGCACCATGAGCAGATCGCCGCCCAACATAGCGGCATCGAACAGTAAGAAAGGCCGGAAGGCCGTTAAGGAGAAAAGAAAATGGCAATCAAGATTCGTCTCGCCCGCGGCGGCTCCAAGAAGCGTCCGTACTACCACATCGTCGCTGCCGACGAGCGCTCCCCGCGCGACGGCCGCTTCATCGAGAAGCTCGGCCACTGGAACCCGATGCTGCCGAAGGATTCCGAAGAGCGCGTTACCTTCGACGAAGAGCGCGTAAAGTACTGGCTCGGCACCGGCGCACAGCCGACCGACCGTGTGCTCCGCTTCCTCGCCGAAGCCGGCCTTGCCGAGCGCAAGGCTCGCAACAACCCGAACAAGGCAAAGCCGGGCAAAAAGGCCGAAGAGCGCGCCGCCGAGAAGAAGCAGAAGGCCGAAGAAGCCGCCGCTGCTGCTGCAGAAGCGACCGCCGAAGCTTCGGAATAAGGGGCGGGGTTGTCCGCGAACGGTCGCAGTTGTGCTCCAAACAATCTCTCCCTTTGAGGGAGAGATGCCCCGACAGGGGCAGAGAGGGGTGAACCCTTTCCGAGAGCCGTCGTTTTCGGCGTATGCCCGATACCCCTCTCTGTCGCTTTCGCGACATCTCCCCCTCAAGGGGGGATTGTTGGCGGCGATGCCTGTGGGCCTCTCGCGACCGAGGCGAACTGAGAGTTGCTTACTCAAAGGCCGGGCGCTTGCGTCCGGCCCTTTTCCTTTGGCCCGAAACGGCATAGATAAATTTCGAGGTGGGACCATGGTGAAGCTGAAAGACCCGGTATTGATGGCGAGCATTGGCGCGGCGCAGGGGTTGCGCGGCGACGTGCGGGTGCGCTGCTTCAGCGCCAATCCGCTTTCCGTCGGCGATTACGGCCATCTTCATGCCGAAGACGGCCGCAGTTTCGAGATTCTCGAAATCCGGCCGGGCAAGAACAACATGGTGGTGATCCGCTTTCGCGGCATCAATGACCGCACCGCCGCCGAGGGCTTGCGCGGTCTCGACCTCTACATCGAACGCGAGAACCTGCCCGATGACGAACTCGACGACGATGAGTATTTCTACGCCGATCTCGAAGGCCTCGACGTCTTCGACGATGCCGGCAACAATTACGGCGCGGTCAGCGCGGTGTTCGATTTCGGCGCCGGCGATCTCTTGGAACTGAAAGGCCCCGGCCGTCGCCCTGTTCTGATCCCGTTCAACGAGAACGCAGTGCTGGAAGTGGATTTCGAGGATGGTCGCATCCTGATCGATCCGGTCGCGGCCGGGCTGATCGACGAAAACGACGACGACGGCCCCGATTTTCCCGGCGCCGGCGGCGCGTGAAGGCCGCGCCATGAGCTTCAAGGCGACAGTGCTGACGCTTTATCCGGAAATGTTTCCGGGTCATCTCGGCGTGTCGCTTGCCGGCCGCGCCGCCGAACGGGGCGACTGGTCGCTTGATGCCGTCAATATCCGCGATTTTGCCGAGGACAGGCACAGAAGCGTCGATGATACGCCGGCCGGCGGCGGCGCTGGCATGGTGCTGCGCGCCGATATACTGGCCAAGGCGATCGATGCCGTGTCCGGCGATGATGCCCGGCCCCGGCTGCTGATGAGCCCGCGCGGGAAGCCGCTGACGCAGCAGCGGGTGCGGGCACTCGCCGAAGGCCCGGGCGTCGTCATCGTCTGCGGCCGCTTCGAGGGCGTCGATCAGCGGGTGATCGACGGTCGCGAACTCGAGGAGGTCTCGATCGGCGATTATATCCTGTCGGGCGGCGAGCCTGCGGCGCTGACGCTGCTCGACGCGGTCGTCAGGGTTCTGCCGGGCGTGATGGGAAACGCCGAATCGGGCACGCATGAGAGCTTCGAGAACGGGCTTCTGGAACATCCGCATTATACGCGGCCTGCGGAATGGGAAGGACACGGCATACCGGATGTTCTGACCTCCGGAAATCATGCCGCGATCGACCGCTGGCGGCATGAAAGGGCGCTGGAACTCACCCGCGCGCGAAGGCCGGACCTGCTGGAGGATGACGATGGCTGAACCGGTGCGGCTGGTGCCATTTACCGAGGAGCATTTCGAAACGCTTGCGGGCTGGTTCCCGGACGCCCGCGCGCTTGCCCAGTGGGGCGGCACCCGGCTGACCTTTCCGCTTGATGCTTCCCAGATGCGCGCCTTGCTCGCGCTTTCGTCCGGCCAGCGGCCCGAATGGCTTTATTTCACGGCGAAACAGGGCGACGCAGTGGTCGGACACTGCGAAATCTGCTTCGACTATTTCGATGGCATCGCCCGGCTCTGCCGCATTGCGGTTGCGCCCGACTGCCGGGGCAGGGGGCTTGCACGGCCGATCGTCTCGCTGCTGATCGACGAGGCGCTGAAGGTGCCTGCAATCGAACGGGTCGAACTGATCGTTTACGATTTCAACGAGACGGCGATCCGAGCCTATCGCGCGCTCGGGTTCCAGATGGAGGGTATCCGCCGCTCCTCGGCGCGGTTTTTGAACGAGCGCTGGGATACGTGTTGGATGAGCCTGTTGCGCTCAGAGTGGGAAAGCCACTGAAAAGGGGTGACAGGCCTCGAAAAATCGTCTATAGGCCCGCCCTGACCGGTGTTTCCGGTTACCCAAATGAAGAACCGCGTAACGCTCCGGCCGCAAAGGCCAATCCGGCGGCTTTGACCAAAGGATGATTGTCGGGCGCTCTGGCTGTTGAAGCAAGACTGACAAGAGGTAAGACCGATGAACATCATCGAGCAGCTCGAAGCTGAAGAAACCGCGCGCATCAACGAACTGCGCGAACTGCCCCCGTTTGAAGCCGGCGACACCGTGCGCGTCAATGTGCGCGTTACGGAAGGCACCCGTACCCGCGTGCAGGCCTTCGAAGGCGTCTGCATCGCCCGTTCCGGCGGCGGCATCCACGAGAACTTCACGGTTCGCAAGATTTCCTACGGCGAAGGCGTCGAGCGCGTATTCCCGGTTTACTCGCCGCAGGTTGAAGGCGTTGAAGTGATCCGCCGCGGTAAGGTTCGCCGCGCCAAGCTCTACTACCTGCGCGACCGTCGCGGTAAGTCGGCCCGTATCGCCGAAAACACCTCGGTGCGTTCGCGCCGCCTGAACGACGAAGCCCGCGAAGTTGCAGCCGCTGCCCGCGCCGCCGCCAAGGCCGAGAAGGAAGCCGCTGCCGCCGAAAAGGCGAACGAAGCGTAAGCTTTCCGTCAGGCACATGTTTTTGAAAGAGCCGCCCTCGCGCGGCTCTTTTGCGTTTCAGGGTTGCGGCGGCTTTGTTTGACAAGAAAAAGTCGAAATCGCTTCCTATCTACGGCGTCCTTGAAACGAAAAGCCGGTTGCCGCCGAAAGACGACCGGCGAAACGGAGCAGAGATGTTCATGAGACGCGCCAAAGTGGCTGGCGCAGCCCCGACGCTGGGCACCATCGCCACGCCCGTCCTCCACGCCAGAATGCTCACGCGCGACGTGTTCGAGTTTCTGCGCGACGATGACGATCCGGACCTTTCCGGCTATCGCCCCGCCGAAGAGACGCCGAAACAAGGCCGGCTTGCACACTGATATCGCCTGACGGTCTGGCGAAGGAGCGGTTTGGCGCGGCTGCGCCCTTGCGCTTTCCTGCCGGGTTGTGACACCTTGCGGCAATCATCTGCTGCAAGGAGTTATAGCATGCTGTCGAGACGCGCCCTTTGCGCCGCGGTTCTGGTTTCGCTGGGCGCGTTTGCAAGCCCGGTCTTCGCCGCCGAACTGCCCGACCTTGGCGGACGGACCGTGACCGTCGTTTCCGAAAACACCTATCCGCCGCTGCAATTCATCGATCCCAAGACCGGCGAGGCGATCGGCTGGGAATATGACGCGGTCGCAGAGATCGCCGAGCGCCTCAATCTCGACATTGAATACACCACGACAAGCTGGGATGCGATGATCCAGGCGATTCATGACGGCCAGTATGACGTGGCGATGAACGGCATCACCATCCGTGACGACCGCAAGGAAATGGTCGATTTCTCCGAGCCCTACATGCATTCCGAAATGCTGATGCTGGCGCGCGGCGACGAGGACCGCTTCGACGATGCGGAAAGCTTCGCGGCCTTCGAGGACGGCCTGATCGGCTCCCAGCCCGGCACCACGCCGTTCTACACCGCGGTTTATGAAGTGCTGGACGGCGACGAGCAGAACCCGCGCATCAAGCTTTACGAAACCATCGGCGCGGCGATCCAGGCGCTCAGAATCGGCGATGTCGATCTGGCGCTGACCGACAGCACGGCCGCCAATGGCTATGTGAAAGTTTCCAACGGCGCGCTGAAGCTGATCGGCGAGCCGCTCGGCGCCGAGGATTTCGGCTTCATCTTCCCGCCCGGCTCCGATCTCGTGGCGCCGTTCAATGCCGCGATTGCAGACATGCAAGCCGACGGCACGCTCGACGCGCTGAACCAGAAATGGTTCGTCGATTACGCCATGGGTCAGTAGGCGGGCCATGAGCTTCCAGAAACTGCCCGCCGGCAATGCGGGCGAGCGGCCGTGGTGGCTCTATGCCTTTCTGGCGCTCGCAGGTGCCGCGAGCATCGCGATCGCCGTCAACGGGCTTTACGCCCAGGTTTTCGCCATCGTCGCCAAAGGCATCGGCGTCACGGTTTTCGTGACGCTGGTGGCCTTCGCGCTGGCGACGATCATCGGCATGCTGATCGCGCTGATGGGGCTGTCCGGCCACACGGTTCTGCGACAGGCGGCGCGGTTTTATGTCGAGATCATCCGCGGCATACCGATCCTGGTGCTGCTGTTCTACGTCGCCTTCGTCGGCGCGCCGGCCATGGTGGCGTTCGCCAATTTCGTGCTGACGCCGCTGATCGATGCCGGCGTCATGGACAGGATCGTGGTGCGGGATTTCTCGCTAATGTGGCGGGCGATCATCGCGCTCACGATTGGTTACGCAGCCTTCATCGCGGAAATCTTCCGCGCCGGCATCCAGGCGGTTGACGAGGGGCAGATCGAGGCCGCGCAGGCGCTTGGCCTGACGCGGTTTCAGCGGTTCCGGCTGATCGTGTTTCCGCAGGCGATCCGCACCATCTTCCCGCCGCTCTCCAACGATTTCGTGTCAATGGTCAAGGATTCCTCGCTGGTTTCCGTGCTCGGCGTCGCCGATATCACCCAGATGGGCAAGGTCTATGCGGCAAGCTCGTTCCGCTTCTTCGAAACCTATTCGATCGTCGCCTATATCTACCTGCTCCTGACCATTGGCCTGTCGCTGATCCTGCGCGGGATAGAGCGCCGGATGCGGCAGAAGGCCAGGCTTGCGCGCGATGCCTCCCCGGGCGCTTTCCCGCCGGCATGACGGGCTTGGGCGGGATTTGAACCGCTCTCGGAAGTGATTGCCGTCTCCGCGGAAAGCTGTTAATAACCCGGTCCATGAGGACCATAGACCATCGCAATCAGGCCGTTTCGCCGCGGCCCTTCGTTCTGCAGGACAGGAAGCGCCTGCCGGGACGGTTCTTTGCGATGATTTCCGGCGCGCTCAACGCCCGACTTAGCTGATCTCTGTCAGCCTCGCAGTCGGCTTCACGCCGTATTTTTCCTTTTATCTCGACATATGGGTCATGAAACCATGAGCAAAGCGCGCACACTTTACGACAAGATCTGGGACGATCATCTGGTCGACAGCCAGGATGACGGCACCTGTCTCATCTACATCGATCGCCACCTGGTGCATGAAGTCACCAGTCCGCAGGCGTTCGAAGGGCTGCGGCTGGCGGGCCGCAAGGTCCATGCGCCGGTCAAGACGCTCGCCGTCGTCGACCACAACGTTCCGACCACGCCGGACCGTGTCAACGGCATCAAGAACGAGGAAAGCCGCATCCAGGTGGCCGCCCTTGCGCAAAACGCCGCCGATTTCGGCGTTGAATATTACTCCGAGAAGGACAAGCGCCAGGGCATCGTCCACATCGTCGGCCCCGAGCAGGGCTTTACGCTGCCGGGCATGACGATTGTCTGCGGCGACAGCCACACTTCGACGCATGGCGCTTTCGGCGCGCTGGCGCACGGCATCGGCACGTCGGAGGTCGAGCATGTGCTCGCCACCCAGACGCTGATCCAGTCCAAGGCCAAGAACATGCTGGTGCGCGTCGATGGCAAGGCGCCGGAAGGCGTCACCGCCAAGGATATCATCCTGGCGATCATCGGCGAGATCGGCACCGCCGGCGGCACCGGCCACGTCATCGAATTCGCCGGCGAGGCGATCCGCGATCTTTCGATGGAAGGCCGCATGACCGTCTGCAACATGACGATCGAAGGCGGCGCCCGCGCCGGTCTGATCGCGCCGGACGAAAAGACCTTTGAATATATCAAGGGCCGTCCGCGCGCGCCTCAGGGCGAGGCCTGGGACCGGGCGGTCGAATACTGGAAGTCGCTGACGACCGATGAGGGCGCGGAATATGACCGCGTGGTGGTGCTCGATGCCGCCAACCTGCCGCCGATCGTTTCCTGGGGCTCGTCGCCCGAGGATGTCGTTTCCATCACCGGCGAAGTGCCGAACCCGGACGATATTCCGGACGAGAACAAACGCACCTCCAAGTGGCGGGCGCTGAAATATATGGGTTTGACGCCCGGCACCAAGATGACCGACGTCGCCGTCGACCGCGTCTTCATCGGCTCCTGCACCAATGGCCGCATCGAGGACCTGCGCGCCGCCGCCGCTGTCGCCAAGGGCCGCAAGGTGGCGAGCACCGTCAACGCCATGATCGTGCCGGGCTCCGGTCTCGTCAAGGAACAGGCGGAAGCCGAGGGCCTCGACAAGATCTTCCTCGAGGCCGGTTTCGAATGGCGCGAACCGGGCTGTTCCATGTGTCTGGCCATGAACGACGATCGGCTGAAGCCGGAGGAACGCTGCGCCTCGACCTCGAACCGCAATTTCGAGGGACGCCAGGGCTACAAGGGCCGCACCCATCTGGTCTCACCGGCCATGGCGGCAGCCGCCGCCATCGAAGGCCATTTCGTGGACATCCGCGACTGGAAATAAGCGGCCCGGAAGGTTCATCCTTTACGGCAGATTAAGTAAGGGGGCGGAGCGATCCGCCCCTGTTTGTTTATAAACCCGTGGGTGACTACAGGATCGCCTGTCCTTGCCGTTGGGGCGTCGACGTTCCCCTTGTCAAGGCGGTCTTCGCAAGGCATTCATGTGTCGATCCCGAACGGAGGACGAGGCTATGGCGGGCGCATTGAAACCGGAATTTCTGATTGCGGACGAGCAGGAACTGCGATCCCTGTTTCCGGCAACGCATGACCTTGCGGCGAAGAAATCCCAACCGCGGCTCGACAGGCATGCGATCGAGTTCATCGCGCGCTCGCCGTTTCTCTGTATCGGCACCCAGGCGGCCGATGGGCGGGCGGATGTCAGCCCGCGCGGCGATCCGCGCGGGTTCGTGAAGGTGCTGGATGACAAGACGCTGCTGATCCCCGACCGGCCCGGCAACAACCGGCTCGACACCCAGTCGAACATCCTCGCCAATCCCTCGGTCGGCCTGATCTTCATGGTCCCGGGCTTCGACGACACGCTGCGGGTGAACGGCCGGGCCGTGATCACACGCGATCCCGACCTGCTCGCGCTGCTTGCGGTGAAGGACCGTCTGCCGCTGACCGCGATCGCGGTCCATGTGGAGGAAGTTTTCCTGCACTGCGCCAAGGCCTTCCGCCGCTCCAAACTCTGGGACCCGGAAAGCCGCCAGGACCGCAGCGAAATGCCGTCGCTGGTGAAGATCATCCTCGACCAGATCGACGCCGCGCCGGAGGATCCGGAGGAGATGAAGAGGCTGGATGAGGGGCTCGAGGATAGCTACCGGAAGTCGATGTACTGAGGCACCCTGTCCGGCTTCGCTTCCGGTCATATGCCTCAAAGCTTCGATATAATTTGCGAAACGGCCTGTTCGACGCTGCTTCCGGCGGTGTCGATGCGGATATCGGCGATGGACCAGTCTGTATAGTCGCGCGCGATCACGTCCTGCCATGTTGGCTTTTTCCAGCCGGGTATATCGATCGGGCGTTCTTCGACGCGCAGACGGTGCATGGCGGGATCGGAACAGGTGACCTCGACCCCCAGAAAGCGGGCATCAGCCCGCGCGGCAGCACCTGCGAACATCTCTCTCGTCAGCGCCCAGGGATTCACGCAATCGGTGATGACGTCATGGCCGAGCGTAAGATTGGAAACGGCGAGGGCGGCGAGGATCTCATAGCTTTCCGATCCGATTTCCCGGTCGGGATCATGCGCCAGCATGATGGTCTCGATTTCATCGACACGAAGATAGACCGCGCCGGTCTTGGCCGAAAGCGCCCTGGCGATGGTGCTTTTGCCCGTGCCGGGCAGGCCCGCGAAAGCGATAAGGGTTTTCAAGTTTATGTCCTCTCATGGCTAGCCGAGGTATTTAATGCCGCGATATCGAGTGAAACCTCAATGAAAATCCCGGCTCGGGAACAGTTTCTTGGCCTGCTCGCGCGGATGATGCGCCCTTGGCTGGAGCTTGGGCCGGCGCGGGGTGTCGTCGGCTTTGGGATCGGTGATGCCGATGGCGTCGTCCATCGGGTGGCCGAGTTCGGAGAGGCGCCAGGAGCAGTCCTCGATGGTTTCGGCGATCACGTGGACGACCACGCCTTCGCGCTGCAGCTTTCCGGTGACCTTCAGCAGGCGGCCGCCCATCACCGTGCGACGGAAGCGTTCGTAGACCTTGTTCCACACGACCACGTTGGAGACGCCGGTTTCATCCTCCAGCGTCAGGAAGATGACGCCGGATGCCGTGCCGGGGCGCTGGCGGGTGATGACGAGGCCTGAGACGCTGACGCGTTTTTCCGCAGTTGTCGCCAGCGCCGAATGCAGCGTCAGGCCGGGCATTTTCGGGCGCAGAATCTCCATCGGGTGGGCGCGCAGGCTCATGCGGGTGGCGACATAATCCTCCACCACCTGTTCGCCGAGATTCATCGTCGGCAGGATGACATCCGGTTCGCTGATATGCTCGCCGTCGATCGGATCGTTGAAGAGCGGCAGCGGTTTGGGCGCGCGGATCGCCTTGACGCGCCACAGCGCATCGCGGCGCGACAGCCCGGCGTCCGCAAAGGCGTCGGCCTCGGCAAGGCGCTCCAGCACCGCCGGCATCAGCCCGGCGCGCAGCCACACGTCTTCCGGGGTCTGATAGCCATTGCCGCGCGCGTTCTCCAGCCAGACGGCATCTTCCTTTTTCAGCCCCTTGATCTGGCGGAAGCCGAGGCGCAGCGCATAGGCGCCGTCGGCGCGGCGCTCCAGCGTGCAGTCCCAGGCGCTGTGGTTGACCGAGATCGGCCGCACCTCCACCTGATGCTCGCGGGCATCGCGCACGATCTGGGCCGGAGCGTAGAAACCCATCGGCTGGGAGTTCAGCAGCGCGCAGGCGAAGGCCGCCGGATAATGGCATTTCAGCCAGGCTGAGACATAGGTGAGCATGGCAAAGGCCGCCGCATGGCTTTCGGGAAAGCCGTAATCGGCAAAGCCCTTGATCTGGGCGAAGCAGCGCTGGGCGAAATCGAGCTCGTAGCCGTTGTCGAGCATGCCGTTGACGAATTGCGTCTCGAATTCGCCAATCGTGCCCATCTGGCGGAAGCTCGCGAGCGAGCGGCGCAGCCGGTCGGCATCTTCCGGCGAAAAGCCGGCGGCGACCACGGCAATCAGCATTGCCTGTTCCTGAAACAGCGGCACGCCCTTGGTCTTTTCGAGAACCCCGCGCAACTCCTCCTTCGGATAGGTGACCTTTTCGTGCCCCAGCCGTCGCCGGATATAGGGCTGCACCATGCCGCCCTGGATCGGGCCGGGGCGCACGATCGCGACCTCGATGACGAGATCGTAGAAGGTTGCCGGTTTCATGCGGGGCAGAAAGTTCATCTGCGCCCGGCTTTCCACCTGAAACACGCCGATGGCATCGGCCTTTTGCAGCATGTCATAGGTCGCTTCATCTTCCTGCGGCACATCGGCGATGGTGAGCGGGCGGTTGTAATGGCGCGCGGTGAGATCAAAGCACTTCTTCAGGCAGGTCAGCATGCCGAGGCTCAGCACATCGACCTTGAGGATGTTGAGCGCGTCGATATCGTCCTTGCCCCATTCGATCACGGTGCGGTCCTCCATCGCCGCGTTTTCGATGGGACAGAGCTCGTCCAGCCGGTCCTCGGTGATGACGAAGCCGCCGACATGTTGCGATAGGTGGCGGGGAAAGCCGATGATCTCGCCGATCAGGCGCACCGTCTGGGTCAGCCTGCGGTCGGTAAGGTCGAGGCCGACCTCCTTCAGCCGTTCGGGTTCGGCGCCCTTGCTGGAAATGCCCCAGATCTGTCCGGACAGGGCGGCGGTGACATCGTTCGACAGCCCCATCACCTTGCCGACCTCGCGGATCGCCGCGCGTGAGCGGAAATGGATGACGGTGGCGCAAAGCCCGGCATGCTCGCGACGATAGGTCTTGTAGATGTGCTGGATCACCTCCTCGCGCCGCTCGTGCTCGAAATCGACGTCGATATCCGGCGGCTCGCCGCGATGGCGGGAAACGAAGCGCTCGAACACCATGCCGATCATCTCCGGCTTCACATCGGTGATGCCGAGCGCATAGCAGAGGATGGAATTGGCCGCCGAACCGCGGCCCTGGCAGAGAATGCCCTTGCTGCGGGCAAAGGCGATGATGTCGTGGACGGTGAGGAAATAGGCGGCGTAGCCGAGCTCGCCGACCAGCGCCAGTTCCTTTTCCGCAAGCTCCCGGTTGCGTGCCGGTATGCCTTCGGGATTGCGTCGTTTCAGCCCCTCCCAAGTGAGGCGGGCAAGGCGGGCCTGCGGCGCCTCGCCATGGGCGACTTCGGCCGGATAGTTGAAGGAAAGCTCGGTGAGATCGAAGGTGAGGCGGGCGGCGATCTCCAGCGTGCGGCGGATGGCGGCGGGGTGGTCGCGGAAGATATGCGCCATTTCGGCGGCCGGCTTCAGCCGCCGCTCGGCATTCGGCAGTGCCAGATGGCCGATGGCATCGATGGTGATGTGGTGGCGCATGCAGGTCAGCACGTCGGCGAGCTGGCGGCGGCTGGCGTGGTGCATCAGCGCGTCGCCGACTGCGACCATCGGCGCGCCGGCCTTGTGCGAAAGGGCGGTGAGGGTTTTGAACCAGGCGGCATCGGAACCGTCATAGCGCGGGGCGGCACCCGTGAACACATGGCCGGGAAAGCGGCGGTGCGCCTGGGTGATATGGTCTGTCGCTTCCGCCTTCTGCTCCAGCCCCTGCGGCAGCGCGATCAGAATGGAGCCATCGGCGCCTTCCAGCATGTCACGGAGGTAAAGCAGGCATTCGCCCTTTTGCGCGCGGCGCTTGCCGAGGCTCAGGAGCCGCACGAGTTTCTGATAGGCCGGCTTGTCCTTCGGCAACGCCACGAAATCGACGGGGCTGTCGGCGAGCACCAGCCGGCAGCCGACGATCAGGCGTGGCAGGCGGCGGATCGGCGGCAGGGCAATGGACTTGGCATCGCCGGCCGGCTGGCGCGAGGAGGGATCGATATGGGTCGAAAGCCGGATCGACTGCTCCTCGGCCTGTTTTTCGATCTTGCGCCTGATTTCCTTCAGCGCCCGGAAGGCGCGGACCACGCCTGCGAGCGAATTGCGGTCGGTGATGGCGATGGCGGCAAGATCCAGCTCGGCGGCGCGGATCACCATCTCCTCCGGATGCGAGGCGCCGGTGAGGAAGGTGAAATTGGTGGTGACGCATAACTCGGCATAATCCATGGCCGGGCCTCAGGCGAACAGGCCATGGACGAACCAGCCGGGGGCCTGCGGGGTGTGGAACATCCACAGCCTCAGCCCCTGCCGGGTGTCCACCCGCCAGTAATCACGAAGCCCCGAGCGCCAGGCCTCGTCCGGCCGCCACCATTCCGGCGCGATCCGCTCCGGCCCGCTGCTTGCAGCCGTCTCGAACCGCATGCGCCGCCAGGAAAAGCGCGAGGGCGGGCGGCGGGCGGCGTCGCTGGTCACCGGCTCGGGCGGGAACATGCGCAAGGGGCGGGGCTGGTCCATGCGCCATTCGGCATCCACACGGCCATAGGCGGCGGGGTTTTCGGTAAAGCCGCGCTCGGGAATATGGCTCGCCACCGGCTGGAAGCGGACGATGTTGTCGAGACCGATGCGGGCACCCAGCCGTGTGACGAGGTCGTCCAGCGCCTCGCCCTCCACCAGCCCGCCTTCGCCGATCTGCTCGGCGGGCAGGCCTTCCACGCCGCGCGCCTCGAGCCGGATCCGCTCAATGCCGAAACCGGCGTCGATTTCGCCCACGGGACGCTCGAACAGGCGCAGAATGCGCGGCGCATCGCGCATCGGGCGGGCGAGGCGCAGCGTGACGGTCTGGCGGGTCTGGTCGACGCGCTCCACGGACAGCATAATGGCGCGCGCGCCGGCCTCCCGGTTCTTCAGCCGCAGGCAGAGCGTGTCCAGCAGGCGGGCAAGGGCTGCCATCACGTCATCGACAAGGCCGATCGGCTCTGGAAAACTCATCCGCACGCCATAATGCGGCGGTCCGGAAAGCGGCGACACGGCCTCGCCGCGTGTGCCGAGCGCCTGTTCGAGCTTTTCGATCAGGCCCATGTCGAAGCGGCGGGCGAGGGTGGCGCGGGGCAGGGCCGTCATGTCGGCAATGGTGTTGAGGCCAAGGCGCTTCAGCGCCGTCGCGGTCTTTTCATCGATGCGCAGTGCAGAGACCGAAAGCGGGCCGAGTGCTGCGCTGGTCTTGCCTTCCGGCGCAATGCCGGGGGCGAAATGGGCAAGCGCCCAGGCCGCGCCCCGGGTATCGGCGATGCCGATCCTTGCGGAAAGCCGGGCGCGGGCAAGCCGCTCCTTCATGTCTTCAAGCATCGCCGCCTCGCCGCCGAAAAGGTGGGATGCGCCGGTGATGTCGAGCACCAGCCCGTCCTCGCCGTCGAGCCCGGCATGGGGCGTGTAGCGCGTCGCCCAGCGGGCGAGCATCACGAGGAAGCGCCGGTCCGCGTCGATATCGGCTGGGCGGGTGACGAGATCCGGCACATAGGCGCGGGCATCGGCAAGCCCCATGCCGCGCTCCAGCCCTTGGCCCTCGGCCTCCCGGTTGAGGTCGTGAAGCCGGTCATGATTGCCCTCGCTCAGCGTGACGGCGAAAGGGCCATCAACCGGGCGGGCCCTTAAAACCCGCTCGCTCGGCAGTCTCTGAAACCATATGGATACGACGCGCCGTTTCATCCCAACGCACTGCCCAACTGTTATTTGTTCCTGTTTTGTTCTTTATAATCGACCACTCCTGCAGAGTCGAGTCGGAAGCGGAAAACAGCGGTCTGCAGAGCCAGCGCGTGGTGGCCGCCTGATTGCCGGCGCCTTCGGGATGCAGCGAAAGCCCGATGCTACGGCCGCTTTCGGCGGCAAGTTGCAGCCGGCGTCCCGGGGTGAGCTCGATCGGCTTGTCCACCTCCATGACGACGAGGCCGACGGCGCCCGAACGCAGGCCCTCTTCGGCGGCGGCCAGCGTTTCCGTCTGGTCGGCGGTGCGCGCCAGGATGATTTCGCGCGGATCGAAAAACGCCGAAAACGCCACCGGATTGATCTCCTCGGCAAACCATGACGGCTTGATCCACAGCACCGTGCCGCCGGTGACGCCGGAAAGCGCTGCGGCAAAGAAAGGCGCGCCGGGGCCGGAAGCATCATGCACCCGGCCGCGCTGAAGCGGAAATATGGCCGAAAATTCATCCTGCATGGGCGGATGATATAGCGGATCGGATGAGAATGAAAAGGGAACATCTTACCTCCCTTTCAACTGTGATGCGCGTGACCGGTGGTGGCACGGACGAAAGACTGGGCATGTATCTTGACTTGGCGTTGTCATCTGGCCCGGCTAGCATGCCCAGCTTTACCGCATGACGGAGGCGAAGAGGAAGATGACACCGGAACGTGATCTGATTTCCCTTGAAGACCTGACATTTTTCGATATTGAGGCGCTGGTCGAACGCGCTGAGGCCTTAGCAATAGCAGGCCGTGATCTGCCGCAGAGTCTTTCGGGCACAAGGGCTGCGCTCATCGTCAATGATGGCGGATGGCGCAACATATCTGCTTTTGAGCTCGGCATCGTCGGTATGGGCGGGCAATGCGTGCGCGTTCCGCTGGTGCTCGGGGCGCGAGAGGCGACGGAGGATATCGGAGCCTATCTCGACAACTGGTTCGATATTCTCATCGCCCGTGCGCCTGATCTCACCCTCCTGCAGGATCTTGCCACCGCCGCCAAGGCTCCTGTCATCAATGCACGCACACGGCAGAACCACCCGTGTGAGACGCTGGGAGATCTTGCCTTCTACTGGCATCGTCACCACCAACTCGCCGGCATTAAGGTCGTGGTGGTTGCGCCTGAGGCCAATATTCTGGGCTCATGGATCGAACTGTCGCGGGTGGCTCCGATCAATGTGGTGCAGCTTTATCCTGAGGCTTGGCATGCCGCCCACAGCGCAGGCGGACGCTTTCGGGCCAGCACGGACATGGCTGAGCTCAAGGATGCGGATATCATCGTCACCGATTGCTGGCCGACCGACGCGGGGGATGCTGTGTTGCCCTATCAGATCACAGGTACGGTTTTGAATTCACTCGGTGGGAACGTCGAATTCATTCCGTGTCCGCCGGTCGCAAGAGGGCGGGAGGTCTCGGCGGACGCCATGATGCATCCACGATGTCGGGTGACAGAGGCCAAAACCTTCCTGCTCCATGTTCAGAATGCTGTGCTGGAATGGTCACTCGGAAAGCCTGCGTTTTCCTGACCGGCACCATCCTCACACCGTACTCATTACGTCAGTCCGTCCTACTCTCAGGCCTGCTCCGCCAATGCCACGGCATCCGCGCCCGCCGGAAAGCGCAACTGGCCCGATGTGTCATGCACCGCTCGCCAGACCGCCTCGGCGACATCGCTTTCCTTTGTCGTTAGCGGCGGGTTGGCAAAACCTGCGAAAATGGGGGCGGCGTAGTCCGCATAGGCTTCGGGAATCAGGTCCATGACCGGGATATCGGTATTGGCGGCGAATTGTGTCGTCGGCGCATAGCCGGGTTCCACCAGTTTCGCGCTGATGCCGAAGGCGCCGAGTTCATGGGCGAGCGAGCCGGTAAATCCCTCGATCGCCTGCTTGCTGGCGGTATAGGCGGCGGCGAGCGGCATCGGCGAAAGCGTCACGCTGGAGGTGACGTTGACGATCATGCCGGTTCCGCGCGCCCGCATGCCGGGGATAACCGCCTGCGTCATCGCCATCACGCCGAAGGTGTTGGTTTCGAACACCTTGCGGATATGGGCCATCGGCGTTGCCTCGAAGGCGCCGACAACGCCGATGCCGGCATTGTTGACGAGGACGTCGATCGGACCGGCCGCTTCGATGGCAGCAGCGATGCTGTCAGCATCGGTGACATCGAGCGCCAGCACGCAGATGCGCTGTGACGCGGGAAAAAGCGCCGGGCGCGGGCGGCGCATCGTGGCGATGACGTTCCAGCCCTCGGCGTGGAAGTGGCGGGTGGTCTCAAGCCCGAAACCGGATGAACTACCGGTAATCAGAATGGTTTTCATGTCGATCTCCTGTGTTGACGGGATCGATATAACCTGCGTTAATCGGATTATCTTCGATCATTAGTCCGGTTTTAATTTGAGATAGTCCATAATGGCGGATCCGCTTTCCGATGTTGTCCGGCTTCTGAGGCCCGGCGCGGTGTTTTCGAAAGGCATTAGTGGTGCCGGCCGCTGGGCCGTGCGCTATGCGGCCTTCGGCCAGCCGGGGTTTTGCGCGGTGCTTGAGGGACGCTGCCGCCTCGCTGTTGATGGCGAAGAGCCGGTGGTACTCGAGGAGGGGGATTTCGTGTTGCTGTCCACGACGCCCGCCTTCACCATGTCCGGCATGGAACCGGCGCATCCGGTCTTCATCGATCCGCACGCCAATCCGACGTCCGACCTGCCGGTCCGTTATGGACGGCAGGACGGGCCGGCCGATCTACGGCAGTTTGGCGGCTGGTTCAGCTTTGCCTCGCCCGATGCCGGCCTTCTCGTCTCACTTCTGCCGCGCATGATCCATATCCGCGGCGTTTCGCGGCTTGCGCAGCTCGTCCGCCTCGTGGGGGAGGAGGCGGCGCAGGAAAATGCCGGCCGAGACCTCATTCTCGAACGTTATGTCGAAATCCTGCTGATCGAGGCGCTCCGGGCCGTGCCCGCCGAAAGGACACTGCCCGGTCTGCTCAGGGGGCTTGCCGATCCGCGGATTGCGGCAGCGCTTCGGGCCATGCATGGCGCGGTGGACCAGGCCTGGACCGTGCCGGACCTTGCCCGCGTCGCCGGCATGTCGCGTTCGGCCTTCTTTGATCGCTTTGCCCGCACGCTCGGCACCCGGCCGATGGAATATCTCGCTGCCTGGCGCATGAGCCTCGCTAAGGATCTGCTCAGGGGCGGCGGCCACTCGCTGGATGAGGTCGCGGAGAAAGTCGGCTACAGCTCCGCAAGCACTTTCAGCACCGCCTTCAGTCGCCATGTCGGCGGTCCGCCCGGCCGTTTTCGGACCTCATCATGACATCACGCTCGCCTCGTAAATCGGCTGCTGCTAACATCGACCCATGTTAGATTTCGACACATGTGAAGCGGCGCGGCAGGCGCGTGATCCAGCGTATGACGGCAGGTTCTTTACTGCGGTCAGGACGACGATGATCTATTGCCGGCCGGTCTGTCCGGTGAAGCAGCCGCTGACGAAGAATGTCAGCTATTTCCCGACGGCGGCCGCATGCGAGCGGGCGGGCTATCGGCCATGCCTGCGCTGCCGGCCGGAAACCGCACCGTTTTCGCCGGCGTGGAACGGTACGCGCACCACGGTCGAGCGGGCGCTGAAGCTGATCGGGGAGGGGGCGCTGGATACCGGCACGGTGGAGGACCTTGCCGAACGCCTTGGCGTCGGCGCGCGGCATCTGTCGCGGCTTTTTGCCGTTCATGTCGGCGCCTCGCCATTGCAGACGGCGCAGACGCTGCGGATCGGCCGGGCGAAACGGCTTCTTGACGAGACGGCGCTGCCGGTCGCGGAGGTGGCGGCGCGCGCCGGCTTCGGCAGCGTCCGGCGCTTCAATGCCGCGTTTGGGCGGCTTTATGGACGGCCGCCCTCGGCGATCCGGAGACCGGCGCGATGAGCGGTTTGTTCTATACCTATATCGACAGCCCGGTGGGCGCTCTGCTGGTCGCGGGCGATGACAACCGGCTGCATTTCATTTCCTTCCCCACCGGCCACAAGGCCTTCGGGCCGAAGCCGGACTGGCGGCGCTACGACGCGCCGTTTGCGGAAGCACGGCGTCAGCTCGACGCCTATTTCGCTGGCGAGTTGAAGACATTCGACCTTGCCTATCACCTGTCGGGCAGCGGCTTCCAGAATCGCGTCTGGGAATTTCTGGCGACGATCCCCTATGGCGAGACCACGACCTATGGCGCGATCGCCAGGACGCTCGGCGATGCCAATGCCAGCCGGGCGGTGGGCACCGCCAATGGCAACAATCCGCTGCCGATCCTGCTGCCCTGCCACCGGGTGATCGGTGCCAATGGCGCACTCACCGGCTTTGGCGGCGGGCTGCCGACCAAGAAATTCCTGCTGAAGCTAGAAAACGCGTGGGAGGAGCCGCCGCAAGCGGACCTGTTTGCCGGGCGTCTTTAGAGGCTTTCAGGAAGCCGGGTCGCCTTCACCCAGGCCGAAGGGCTCTTGCCGGTAACCCTCTGGAACTCCCGATTGAAGTTCGACTTGGTGTTGAAGCCGCTTTCCAGCATGGCGGTGGTGACGCTGTCGCCGGAAGCGAGCCTATCGCAGGCATGGTCGATCCGAAACCGGTTGATGTGGCGCGAGATATTCTCGCCCGTCGCACGGTTGAGCGCTGCCGAAAGTTGCTTGGCCGGCATCCGCATCCGCCGGGCAAGGCGCGCGAGGGTTAGCGAAGGCTCGAGATAGAGCTTTTCCTCTGTCAGCAACCCGTCAAGCCGGTCGACGATCGCGCGGTCGCCTTCCTCCGGAACGGGCGCAGCGGCGGGTCGTGACGGGGCCTCCGTTTCAGTCTCTCCGAATGCGTTAGGCGAAATGCTGAGAAGACCAACCGAAAGCAGCGCGCAGGAGGTGAAGATGGAGATGATCAACTGCGCCCATCCGGGGTTATCCGAGAGAAAGGCGAGTGCGATCAGGCTGTCGCTCAACGCCGAAACAAGCAGGCTGACGGCAATGCCGGTCCAGAGCCACAGCGGCTGGCGTCCCGCTTCAAGCCGCGCCAGCGGCAGCGCATCGCCGCCCGATTTCAGCACGTAGAGGATCGCTCCGCCATAGGCGAGGAAGATGATCGGCAGGATGATATCGATGGTGGCGGGCGCGAACAGGATGCAGAAGACGGTGAAGGCCGGGACAAGCAGATGGAGGCTGTCGCGGGGCTTTACGGATCTGAGGAACGCGGTCTGGAATGTCAGCCAGGCCAGAACCGGTATCAGCGTGGCCGTCGCCGGCTGGACCGGCCGGAGCTCCGAAACGCCATAATATTGCAGGGCCGCGACGATCAGGCTCTGCACCGCGCAGGCCGAGAGGAACACGATCACCACCGGCGGTCGTTTCTCGACCGTCAGCACCCGCAGGATCAGAAAACCAAGCACCAGAGCGGTGACCATCGGGACCGGCAAAACCAGCATGTCGTCTCCTTCATCTGGCGGTCTGATAGTTCATAAACCGGTTCCGGGCGACCTGAAACCGGATTGAGGACGATGAAGGGCAGGAAAAGCGAAAGAAGAGGGCGTCTCAACCCGAACGGATTACGCCCATGAAACATATTCTTCTCGCCCTCATGCTCTCCACTGGTCTTGCTGGTCATACCTTCGCAACGGAAGACCTGCCCGGCTACGAGCGGCTGACACTAACGCCCGAGCATCGCGCCCGGCCGGTTTCCGCCGCGCTCTGGTATCCGGCCGGAACGCGTAGCTATGCCGGCCGCGTTGGTGATGGCCCGGTCTTTTACGGCACACGCGTGTGGATGGGGGCGAAGATCGCCGAGGGACAGTATCCGCTGTTCGTGTTCTCCCATGGCTCCGGCGGCAATATGGATAACAGCGCCTGGCTGTTCTCGGCTTTGGTCGAAAAGGGGGCGATGGTGCTTGCCGTTAATCATCCGGGCAGCACGTCTGGTGATTCCTCGCCGCGGGCCTCGCTTTATCTCGACCGGCGCGCAGGCGATATTTCCGCCGCGCTCGATACGCTGCTTTCCGATCCCGTGCTGGGCCCGCATGTGGACCGGTCGCGGATCACCGCGCTCGGCTTTTCGCTCGGCGGCGCGACAGCGCTCAGTCTCGGTGGCCTGACATTCGACGGTGACGCCTACGGCGACTACTGCCATGCCAACCCGGATGCGACCGATTGCGAATTTCTCGCCAAGGGCAATGTCGACCTCGATCATCTGCCCGAGGGCTTTTCCGCCGCTGCTCGCGATTCGCGAATCGACCATGTCATCGCTATCGATCCCGCCTTCACCTATGTGGCGACAGAGGCAAGCGTGGCGGCGGTGACCGTGCCGGTGTCATTCATCAATCTTGGTGATCGGGACCGGTTGAAGACCGGTGATGTTTCGGAACAGGGCAGCAACCTCGCCAACCGGCTGAAGGATTCCGACTATCAGGTAATCGCGCCATCTTACCACATCACCTTTCTGGGCCTGTGCAAACCGGAGGGCGCGGCGTTTCTCGCCGAAGAACAGGACGATCCGGTCTGCACCGATCCGGACGGTGTGGACCGCGCCGATACCCACGAAAGAATCATTGAGGCCGTCGCCGCCTCGGCCGGGCTGTAAGAGCTGCGGACTGCTGCCGGACTTGGACGACCAACGCCCGCATTCCTCAAAAAAATACCCCCGGAAGCGTTGCCGCTCCGGGGGTAGTGCAGGGCCCGAAGGACCCTGCGATCTGTTTGCGTGACTTAGAAGTCGCGCTGCAGACGGAACCAACCGGCCCA
Organism: Martelella sp. FOR1707; assembly: GCF_053484265.1. Taxonomy (NCBI): domain Bacteria; kingdom Pseudomonadati; phylum Pseudomonadota; class Alphaproteobacteria; order Hyphomicrobiales; family Aurantimonadaceae; genus Martelella; species Martelella sp. FOR1707. The sequence continues at coordinate 289,983 of NZ_JBAKFP010000002.1, forward strand.
GTAGTCATCAGCGTAGTACTGATCAGGCGTGTCGGTGTACTGTACGTTCAGCTTGGCGCTCAGGCCTTCGACGATCGTGTAGTCGAACAGGGCACCAGCGGACCAGAAGTCTTCGTTGTCGGCACCCGGAACGTTAGCCGAGGTCCACTGAGCAGCAGGCGTGATCGAGAACTTGTCGGTCACGTTCAGCTTGTAGCCGGCAGCAAGAGCCCACTCGGCGTAGACGCCCGGGATAACGGTCGGGGTCGGCAGCGAGTAGTTGATGAAGTCGTCGTTGCCGTAGGTGTTGGCATAGGCGTTCCAACCGGTGGAGTAGTTCGCACCGAGGTCGAGGGAGCCCGGGCCAAGCGCCAGCGAGGTCATCAGGCGGAACGAAGCTTCTTCGTTGTAGGTGTCGTAACCGACATCAAGCTTGGCGCCAACGCCGCCAGCCTGGAAACCAACGCGACCGGAAACGCCGAGATGCGGAACATTGTCGCCCGAGTTGGAAAGGCCGATCATGGACGGCTCAAGAGCGTCGAGCGAGATACCGCCTACGAAACCTTCACCGACATAGACGTAACGGATCGAGTTGAAGCGGGTGTTGCCGGACAGGTCATCGATTTCGCCGATGAGACCTTCATCCCAGTAGTTGTAGAAGAAACCGGCCTGGAAGCCACCGAGTGCGAGGTAGGTCTCGTCGAGGTAGGTGTCGGTCGAGGCGTCGTTCGAATAGTATTCGCTGTTCAGAACGATCGCGCCGGTCAGAGCGCCGAGCTCGGTGTCGGTCTTGGACGTGATAGCGATCTGGCCGCGGGTCCATACGTTCCAGCTGTCCGGGCTGTTAGCACCGGTCTGGGCGTCGATCTGGAAACGGATGTAACCGCCGACGTTGAGGCAGGTCTCGGTGCCCGGGATGTAGAAGTAGCCGGCGCCGAAAGCGTCGCAGACTTCAACATAGTTGGCCTGTACGGGTTCGATCACGACGACCGGATCAGCTGCCTGGGCAGCGGAGGCAGCGGCGAAAGCTGCTGCAGAGCCCAGGAAAAGGCTTTTGATGGTCATAGTTAAGTCCTCAATTTAATCGAGCGTGGAAAGGAGGCGCTAGCCCCGATTTAGTGAAGTCCGGTGAATTGCCCCCCGGCTTCTGACAACCATTAACAACGTCTTGTGCGTCCGTCTCAATAAACCATAGGTGGAACTATAAATCATTTGATTGAATAAAGGGGGGTGGTGCAAATTCGCAACAAAAACAGAGACCGCCCGCTAATGGCGAATCATGCCGGTCACGCGTTGCGCGTCGTCTCGTTTTTCGCGCCCTGACGAAGAATGTCTTTCAAATCATACGATTAAAAGAGAGTTGCTCCGAAGGCGCGCAGTGCTTCGCAGAGATGTATCGGGTATTCACCCGGTTCTTACGCCCTCTGAATGGCGGAGAAAATGAACAAAATCTTAATGCGCCGCAGCGCGCGCCTTCGGACGCTGAAAACAACCCATCTGAATGACAGCATGTTTGTTATCCCGACGCCGGTTGGTCGGGTTCGTTTTGAGAAAAGTCTTTTTATAACAGTGATATAAGGGGCGCTTGTTGAGGAGTTTTCGCTGCGATAGCGATCACGCCGAATGGTTTTACACCCGCCTCTGGAGGAAATACGGCATTGATTCGACCGCCAACTCCGCCACACGAAAAAAAGACGCGCTCATCGAAATGAGCGCGTCATATGCAACCTGCGATTTAACGAAGCATTAACGGATGCCGGAATCAGGTCTCCGGATCGCCGCGCCGCATCATTTCGGGGATGGGCATGGAGAGAATATTGTAGCCATTATCGACGAAATGAATCTCGCCGGTCACGCCAGAGGCGAGATCGGACAAGAGATAAAGCGCCGAACCGCCGACATCCTCGATCGTGGTCGAGCGGCGCAGTGGCGCGTTGCGCTGCTGCCATGCGTAGACGAGGCGCGCGTCGCCGACGCCGGAGCCGGCCAGTGTGCGCACCGGGCCGGCCGAAATCGCGTTGACGCGGATGCCCTGCGGCCCGAAGTCGCCGGCAAGATAGCGCATCGAAGCTTCGAGGCCGGCCTTGGCCACGCCCATTACGTTATAGTTCGGCACAACGGCGGTGGAGCCGCCATAGGTCAGCGTCAGCAGCGATCCGCCATCCGGCATCAGCGCGGCGGCGCGCTTGGCAACTTCGGTGAAAGAGAAGCAGGAGATCACCATGGTGCGGACGAAGTTTTCCCGCGAGGTGTTGGCGTACTGGCCCTTCAACTCGCTCTTGTCGGAAAAGCCGATCGCGTGAACGAGGAAATCGAGCTTGCCCCAGCGTTCCTTGATCGCGGCAAACACCGAATCGACGCTGGCGATGTCTTCGACGTCGCAGGGGATCACGAAGTCGGAGCCGACCTCTGCCGCCAGCGGATGAACCCGCCGGCCGAGCGCCTCGCCCTGATAGGTGAAGGCAAGCTCCGCGCCCTCGGCGTGAACCGCCTTGGCGATGCCCCAGGCAATCGAATGATTGTTGGCAACGCCCATAATCAGGCCGCGTTTGCCTTTCATAAGTCCGGTCATTTGCGCATTATCCATTGTAGCGCTGGAAGACCAGCGTAGCGTTCGTGCCGCCAAAGCCGAACGAGTTTGAAAGAACGGTGTCGATCTTGGCATTGTCGATGCGCTCGCGCACGATCGGAACGCCTTCGAACTCGGGATCGAGTTCTTCGATATGGGCGCTCTCGCCAATGAAGCCTTCCTGCATCATCAGCAGGCTGTAGATCGCCTCCTGCGCGCCGGCCGCGCCGAGCGAATGACCCGTCAGTGATTTCGTCGACTGGATGTGCGGAAGCTTGTCGCCGAAGACTTGCCTGATCGCGCCGATTTCGCGGGTATCGCCGACCGGGGTCGAGGTGCCGTGGGTGTTGATGTAGTCGACCTCGCCGTTAACGGTTTCGATCGCCATCTTCATGCAGCGCACCGCGCCTTCGCCGGAAGGGGCGACCATGTCGTAGCCGTCGGAGGTCGCGCCGTAGCCGACCACTTCGCCGTAGATCTTGGCGCCGCGCGCCTTGGCATGTTCCAGTTCCTCCAGAACCACGACGCCGGCGCCGCCGGCGATGACGAAACCGTCGCGGTTGGCGTCATAGGCGCGCGATGCCCGCGTCGGATCGCTTTCGTTGAAGTCGCTCGACATCGCGCCCATGGCGTCGAACAGGTTGGACATCGTCCAGTCGAGGTCCTCGTGGCCGCCGGCGAACATCATGTCCTGCTTGCCCCACTGGATCATCTCGACTGCATTGCCGATGCAGTGCGCCGAGGTCGAGCAGGCCGAGGAGATCGAGTAGTTGACGCCGTGGATCTTGAACCATGTGGCGAGCGTCGCCGAGGCCGTCGACGACATTGCCTTCGGCACGGCGAAGGGGCCGATCCGCTTGGGCGAGCCGTTCTTGCGGGTAATGTCGGCCGCATCAATCAGGGTGCGGGTCGAGGGACCGCCCGAGCCCATGATGATGCCGACGCGCGGCTTCTCGCTGTAATCGCTCTCTTCCAGGCCGGCATCGGCGATCGCCTGCTTCATGGCGATGTGGTTCCACGCGCCGCCCTGCGAGAGAAACCGCATGGCGCGGCGGTCGACCTTGTCGCTGGTATCGATATCGGGGCTGCCCCAGACCCGGCACTTGAAGCCGTGCTCCGCAAAGTCCGGCGAAAAGGTGATGCCCGATTTGGCCTCACGCAGCGAGGCGGTGACTTCGGCCGCATCGTTTCCGATCGAGGATACGATTCCCAACCCTGTGACGACAACACGTCTCATATCTGTTGACCTCTTTATTTATCTTGCAAGCGAAGCGTCACTCGGCCTTGTCCTTGGACAGGCCGACGCGCAGATCGCTCGCCTGGTAGATCGTTTCGCCATCGGCCTTCAGCCAGCCATCGGCCGTGCCCAGAACCAGGCGGCCGCGCATGACGCGCTTGAAGTCGATGCCGTATTCGAGAAGTTTCACGGACGGACGCACCATGCCCTTGAACTTCACCTCGCCGGTGGAAAGCGCCATGCCGCGGCCTTCCTCGCCCAGCCAGCCGAGGAAGAAGCCGGTCAACTGCCACATGCCGTCAAGGCCCAGGCAGCCCGGCATGATCGGGTTGCCCTTGAAGTGACAGGCAAAGTACCAATCGTCGGGGGCCACATCATATTCGGCGCGAATGAAGCCCTTGTCGTGGGCGCCGCCGGTCTCCGAAATCTCGGTGATCCTGTGGACCATCAACATCGGCGGAAGCGGCAATTGCGCATTGCCCGGGCCGAAAAGCTCGCCCTCGGCGCACTTGATGATGTCCTCGTAGTCGAACTGCGATTGTCTCGTGCTCATTAAAACTCTGCTTCCCTTCGTTCAGCGAGGGGTTTTCGTGTCTGCTTCAAGATAAGGGCGTAACCGCTTTCCAGCAATGCGCGGCGGCGCACCTTCACCAAAATCTGCAAACCCTTCATCGTTTCACTCCACCCGTGGCCATACAGGAAGCCGCCGCCTGCGACCAGAGTGAAACGCCATTCGGGCCCGTATTTGCAGTTTAATTTCAAGTGCTGCAAGCCCTGGCCCTATTGAAAGCGATTCTCAATCCCGTTATATCGGGCTATATTTGTGTTGTGACAGTTCAGGCGCCCGTAGGAATTATGGCAGCGAGACATCGTATCTCCGAAGAAAGGCTCCGCGAAAGCGGTCTGCGTCCCACGCGTCAGCGTGTCGCGCTGGCCGAACTGCTGTTTGCCAAGGGCGATCGTCATCTGACCGTGGAGGAACTGCATGACGAGGCGATCGAGGCTGGCGTGCCGGTTTCGCTGGCGACCGTCTATAACACGCTGCATCAGTTCACCAACGCCGGCATGATCCGGGTGCTCGCGGTCGAGGGCGCCAAGACCTATTTCGACACCAATACGTCGGATCATCACCATTTCTTTATCGAAGGCGAAAACCAGGTCGTGGACATGCCCGCAAGCAGCATTTCGCTCACCGGCATGCCGACTCCGCCCGAGGGTATGGAAATCGCCCATATCGATGTCGTGGTCCGTCTGCGGCCCAAACGCCGCTGATACGCTTACGGCCCACCCGCCGAGCGCAGCAGCAGCAAAAGCCCCGCCCATTCCCTGAGTGCCGTCGAGAGCATCATCGCGTTGATCATCGGCTTGTCGAAGCTGAAACCGAGCCGGATATTGCCGTCTGTGCGATAATCAGCCGGCCACGGCATGACCTTCATGCGCTCTCGGCCAAACAGCGCCATCGAACGCGGCATGTGATAGGCCGATGTGATGACGATGCAGCTTGCGTTCTTCAAACCTTGGCTTTCCATCAAGGCTGCCGTCAGGCTGGCGTTTTCCGCGGTATTGCGCGCGATCGGCTCGTAGATCAGCCGTTCCGTCGCAATGCCGTGATCGGCGAAGAACCGGGCGGCGGGCGCTGCCTCGCCATGGATATTGCCCGACAGCGAGTTATCGCCGCCGGTCACCAGAATTTTCATCTCCGGATAGATCCGCGCGAGCCGGAGCGCCTCGATATAGCGGTCGGCGGCGCTGGTGAAGACATAGGTGCCGCGCCGGGCCGAAATACCGGTGCTGATGCCGCCGCCGAGCACGATCGCAAGCGCCGGCGGCGCCTCAAGCTGCGGTCGGGGGTAGCGGTTTTCCAGTTCCGCCATCAGCATGGCCCCGGTCGTCGTGAAACAGGCGATGCCGAGCGTGATCGCTGCAAGTGCTGCAAAGACCGCCGCCGCCGCGCTCCAGGAAAAGGCAAGGCACACGAGCGCGGCCAGCGTCGTCAGAAAGGCGAAGGCGAGCGGCTGGAAGATCATCCAGAACAGTTTTGAAACGACAAACATCCCGCCGCGCTTCCGGTGCCGGGCCCTTACGCTGGGGCCTTCTTCGTCTCGCTCTTGCGGAAGACGTAATCGGTTTCCTGCCGAAGCGTCTCGCCGGGGCGCAGGACGGCGTTTGGAAAGCCCGGATGATTGACGGCATCGGGCCAAACCTGGGTTTCCAGACAGAAGCCGGCGAACGGGCCGTAGGGAAAGCCGCTCAGCCCCTCGGGCGTCTCGTCCAGCTTGAAGGCGGTATAGAACTGCACGCCGGGTTCAGTCGTCAGCACGTCCATGGTGACGCCGGAAGATGGCGCGCGCACGCTGATCACCGGCCGCTTTTCCATGCGCTCCGACGACAGGCAGAAATTGTGGTCGAACAGCGCCTGCCGTCCGTTCGGATATTCCCGTTTCATCGGCTGGGGCTTGCGGAAATCGAACGGCGTGCCCGCCACCGGCGCCATTTCGCCGGTCGGGATCTGGCGCTCGTCGGTCGGCAGGTAGTGCTCGGCGGCGATCATGATCTGGTGTTCCAGCGTATCCGTGCCGTTGCCGAGATTGAAATAGCTGTGATTGCAGATATTGGCGATCGTCGGCTTGTCGGTGGTGGTCTCGTAGACCACCGAGAAAACGCCGCGCGGCTTGAGCTGAAAATGGGCGCGGATCGTGCAATTGCCGGGAAAGCCGCCCCGGCCGTCGCGGTCGACGATCTTCAGCGTCACCCGGTCCTCGCCGATCTCCTCGAATTCCCAGAGGCTGACCCCGGTGCCATCGCTGCCGCCATGAAGATTGGTGATGCCGTTCTCGTTGCGGTCCACCTGATATTCCGTGCCGTCGATGGTGAAGCGGCCATCGGCGATCCGGTTGGAGGAGCGGCCGGGCGTTGCGCCGAAATAGGGCGAATAGTCGAGATAATGCTCGAACGTGTCGAAGCCCAGCACCAGCGCGTGCGGGTGACCTTCAAGGCGCAGGTCCTGTACCACCGCGCCCCAGTTCAGGATATTGGCGGTCAGGCCGCCGCCGGAGATCGTGACCCGTTCTACCGCCTGTCCGTCTCGGGTTTTTCCGAAGTCCTGGGGCGTGTTCATTGCTTTTCTCCGCGAAATGTCATTGCGGCGCGATACTGCGCCGGAAAGGGGAGGGCTTCAAGCGCCCTCCCGATCAATCCCGATTTCTTCCAGATGATAGGGCGTGGTCTGGTAGACTTCGTTGATCCAGTTGCCGAACAGCAGATGGGCATGTGAGCGCCAGCGGTTCTGCGGCGTGCGCTGCGGATCATCGCTGGGGAAGTAGTTATGTGGCAGGTCCACCGGCACATTGGCCTCAACATCGCGCCGGTACTCGTCGCCGAGCGAGTTCGAATCATATTCGATATGATTGAACATGTAGAGCCGATTGGCGAAGTCCTCCTGCGCGAGGCATGGCCCGACCTCGTCGGAATCGATGAGGATTTCCATCCCCGGGGCTGACGCGAGCTCCTCGCGCCGCACCTCCGTCCAGCGCGAGACCGGCACCTGGAAATCGTCGGAAAAGCCGTTGAGATAGACCGAGGCCGGCTTCAGGTTCTGGTGGCGATAGATGCCGAAGGCCTTCTTGTCGAGAAGATGTTTGGCGACGCCGTGGAAGTGATAGGCCGCCGCCATCGCGCCCCAGCAGATGTTCATCGTCGAGTGGCAATGGGTGGTGGTCCAGTCGAGGATTTCCTTCAGCTCGTCCCAGTAGGTGACCTCCTCGAAGGCGAGCGTCTCGACCGGCGCGCCGGTGATGATGAAGCCGTCGAACTTGCGGTCGGCGACCTCGTCCCAGGTATTGTAGAACGACAGCAGATGCTCGATCGGCGTGTTCTTGGCCTTGTGGCCGCCGACGCGAATGAGAGAAAGTTCGATCTGCAACGGCGAAGCGCCGAGCAGGCGGGCGAACTGCAGCTCGGTCTTGATCTTGTTCGGCATGAGATTGAGCAGCCCGAAGTGCAGCGGGCGGATATCCTGCCGCTCCGCAACCGTTTCCGTCTTGACCCGCACGCCTTCCGCAATCAGCGTTTCATAGGCGGGCAGTGTGTCTGGAATCTTGATAGGCATGTTCACATCCATACAAACAGAAAACCGGCCGCGTACAAATCGCAGGCCGGGGGCTTCCGCTCGCTCGGCCCTTTAGCGACTTGTTTAACGTGGCTGCAAGCCGGCCGGCCAAATCACCACGAGGAAGCAGTCAATAACGCCGCGCGGGGCGGGCGTCAACATTCCCGGCTTATGAGGCGGCCCGCCGCCATGTTGCCGTGGCAATGCCCATGGCCATCAGCGCGCCGCCGCCGAGGCGGGGCAGAAGGGCGGTGACGGCGGGGGAGGCGAGCTTTTGCCGGAGCCTGTCGGCGGCAAGCGCATAGGCGAGCGCGTTGAGGGCGGCAAGCGTGACGAAGGTCGCGATCAGGATGGCGAATTGCGGGACAAGCGGCGCCTGCGGCCGCACGAATTGCGGCACGAACGCGATGAAGAACACGATCGATTTCGGGTTGAGCGCGGTCACCATCAGGGCATGGGTGAAGACATGCCGGGGCGGGAGGGCGGCATCCGACGCCGAGGGCACGGCATCGCCGACGCCCTTGCTGCGAAACAGCTTGAAGCCGAGATAGACGAGATAGGCCGCGCCGATCCATTTCAGCACCATGAAGAGTTGCGCCGAGGCCAGCACCAGCGCGCCGAGACCCGCAAGCGAGGCGGTCATGGCAATGAAATCGCCAAGCGCGACGCCGGCCACCGTCGCCAGCGCCACCCGCCGGCCCTGGCTCAGGGCGTAGCTCAGCACCAGCAGCACCGTCGGCCCGGGGATCAGCAACAGCGCGATCGAGGCGGCGGCGAAGGCGAGCCAGATATGAAGGTCCATGGTCTTTTGCCTCCTGTTGTCGCAAGCAAAGACAGAGCTTCCGGCGGTTTTCAAGCGTCGTCATGAAAAAATATCCGGACCATGCTTGACCTTCCAGCTACTGGAAGCCCCATCTACGCTTCAACACGCTGAATAAGGAGAATGACGATGACCGAGACTCTCAGGATCGAAGGCATGGGCTGCGGCGGTTGTGTTTCGACCGTGACGAAGGCGCTGTCCGCCGTGCCAGGCATTTCCGACGTCGCCGTCAGCCTCGACAAGCACGAGGCCAGGTTTGAAATCGCTGCGCCCGCAACGCGCGAGCAGGCGGTGAGGGCCGTCGAGGACTCGGGTTACGACGTGAAGGGGTGAGCCGGCGAACGGCTTGCCGGCTTTCGGGTGAGATTGCATCGATCCGGAAACGCCGCAACCAACAATCTCCCCCCTTGAGGCAGGGCTATCGCATAAGACTTTTCGCATAGCCCCCCAATCTTCTCGCCCCGGAGGGGAGAGATGTCGCGAAAGCGACAGTGAGGGGGGAGAATATCAACGCGAACGCCTCGCAACTTGACAGGCTGCTTCACCCTCACTGCCCCTTTCGGGGCATCTCTCCCGCAAGCGGGAGAGAGTATTGGGAGCAAGCGGCGCGTCAGCCGCCAGAAGGAAAATGACAATGGAACAGACGCTTGCGAAAAAGCCCACCCACCTCACCCTGCCGGTGACGGGCATGACCTGCGCGTCCTGTGTGCGCAGCGTCGAGCGGGTCGTGGGCCGGGTGGAGGGCGTTTCGGCGGTCTCCGTCAATCTCGCCACCGAGACGGCCGATGTCACGCTTGCCGACCCCAAGGCCGCCGGTGACGTGGTCGCGGCGATCGAAAAGGGCGGCTATGGCGTGGCGCTTGAGACCGTCGAACTCGGCATCGAAGGCATGCATTGCGCTTCCTGCGTCGGCAATGTCGAACGCGCGCTGATGGCCGTGCCCGGCGTCGTCTCTGCGCATGTTAATCTCGCCAGCGAGCGGGCCACCATCGAGGCGGCGGCGGATACTGCCGCGCTGATGGCCGCAGTCGAGGAGGCCGGCTACACGCCGCGCCGCATCACGGATTCCGCGGCGGAAACCGAGACCCATGCGGATATCAGGGCGAAGGAGCAGGCCGCGCTGAAGCGCGATGTCCTGACAGCAGCGATCTTTACCCTGCCGCTATTCGTGCTGGAAATGGGGTCGCACCTGTTTCCGCCGCTCGGCCACGCCCTGATGAACACGGTCGGCGTCTTCCTCCTGCATATCCTCTATTTCGTGCTCGCTACCATCGTCGTGTTCGGCCCCGGCCGGCGCTTTATCCGCCATGGCGCGGCCTCGTTCAGGCGGCTGTCGCCGGATATGAACGCGCTGGTGATGATCGGCTCGCTGGCAGCCTGGGGCTATTCCACGCTGGCGACCTTCGTGCCGCAGCTTTTCCCGCAAGGCGCGGCGCAGGTCTATTTCGAAAGCGCGGCCGTCATCGTCACCCTGATCCTGCTCGGCCGCTATCTGGAGGCCAAGGCCAAGGGCCGCACCTCGGCCGCGATCACCCATCTGATGGGCCTTCAGCCGAAGACGGCGCGGGTGGAGCGCGACGGCGAAGCCGTCGATATCCCTATTGCCGACGTCAAGCAGGGCGATATCATCGTGGTGCGCCCCGGAGAACGGATCGCGGTCGATGGCGCGGTTGTCTCCGGCGCGTCGCATGTCGATGAATCGATGATCTCCGGTGAACCCGTGCCGGTGAAGAAGGCCGAGGGCGATGCCGTCACCGGCGGCACCATCAACAAGACCGGAAGCTTTACCTTCCGCGCCACCGCGATCGGCGCCGATACCGTGCTGGCGCGCATCGTGAAGATGGTGGAAACGGCGCAAGGCGCGAAGCTCCCGGTTCAGGCCATGGTCGACAAGGTCACGGCATGGTTCGTGCCGGCGGTGCTGGCGGCGGCTGCGCTGACCTTCGTCATATGGCTGGTTTTCGGGCCCGCACCGGCGCTTTCCTTCGCGCTCGTCAACGCGGTGGCGGTGCTGATCATCGCCTGCCCCTGCGCCATGGGGCTCGCCACGCCGACCTCAATCATGGTTGGCACCGGCAGGGCGGCCGAAACCGGCGTGCTGTTCCGCAATGGCGAGGCGCTGCAGACGCTGCGCGACACAAAAATCGTCGCCTTCGACAAGACCGGAACGCTGACCGAGGGCGCTCCGCAGGTGACCGATATCTTCACCGTCGGCGGCTTCGAGGATGATGCGCTGCTGGCGCTCGCCGCCGCGGTCGAGGCGGGCTCGGAACACCCGCTCGCCGAAGCCGTCGCCGCCGGCGCGCGGGAGCGGAAACTGGCTGTGGAAAAGGCGGAGGGTTTCGAGGCCGTGCCGGGCTATGGCGTAAAAGCATCGGTCGGCGGCAGAACCGTCGCCGTCGGCGCGCGCCGGTTCATGGAAAAGCTTGCGGTTGATACAGCAGACCTCGATGACGAGGCCGAACGGCTGGCGGCAAAGGCGCGCTCGCTGCTGTTCGTCGCGGTCGATGGCCGTCCCGCTGGCGTCATCGGCGTTGCCGACCCGGTAAAGCCCTCGGCCAAGGCCGCGATCGCGGCGCTGCTCGCGGCCGGCGTGAAGACGGCCATGTTCACCGGCGACAATGAAAAGACCGGCCGGGCGATTGCCGCCGAGGTCGGGATTGACACCGTGGTTGCCGATGTCCTGCCGGATGGCAAGGTGGCAGCGCTTGATAAGCTGCGGACCGCACACGGCGCGATCGCCTTTGCCGGCGATGGCATCAATGACGCCCCGGCGCTCGCCGCCGCCGATACCGGCATAGCCATCGGCACGGGCACCGATATCGCCATCGAAACGGCCGATGTCGTGCTGATGTCCGGCGACCTCGCCGGCGTGGTCAACGCCATCGCGCTGTCGCGGGCGGTGATGCGCAATATCGCGGAAAACCTGTTCTGGGCCTTCGCCTACAATGTTGTCCTGATCCCGGTTGCGGCCGGCGCCCTCTATCCCGCAACCGGCATTCTGCTGTCGCCGATGCTGGCAGCGGCGGCGATGGGGCTGTCGAGCGTGTTTGTGTTGAGCAATGCGCTGCGGCTGAAGCGGTTCCGGAAGGTGGCCTAGCGGCGCGTTTCAGCGCGCGGCGATCATCGTCACACGGAGGGGCGCTTGCCGCTTGCTCCCAATATTCTCTCCCGCTGGCGGGAGAGATGCCCCGAAAGGGGCAGTGAGGGTGGCGCGGCATTTCAAATTGTGAGAGCGCCCGAGGGGGTATTCTCCCCCCTCACTGTCGCTGTCGCGACATCTCTCCCCTCCGGGGCGAGAAGGTTGGGGGGCTATGCGGAAAAGCCACACACGATATGCCTGTCATTGTGGGGGGCAAGACTGAGCGTCTCCCCTACTTCGCCGGCCTCAGATACGAAGTCGGGTTGCCGTAAAAGGGCGCGATGCGGGTGATGGCGTGGTCGAGGTTTTCGCGGGTCACGCGCATGGTGGCGCCATTGGCGTGGATCAGCGTCTTGGGGTCTTCCATCAGCCCGACATGGCCTTTCCAGAACACCAGATCGCCGCGTTTGAGGCCGCGCCGGGTCACCGGGTCGCCGTCCATCAGTTCCTGCATGTCGGAATCGCGCGGCACGGTGCGGCCGGCCATCATCATCGCGATCTGCACCAGCGCCGAGCAGTCGAGCCCGAAACCGGAGCGCCCGCCCCACAGATAGGGCGTTTCGAGAAAGCGCAGCGCCGTCTTCACCGGGTCGCGCTCGAACGGGCGGCCGATCGGAAAGCAATGGTCGGCGAAGACGGCGGTGCCGTCCGCTGACAGGAGATAACGGCTGCCGCGCAGCTCCGCCTCGTCCACGAAGGTCATCCGGCTGCCCATGGAAAGCGCGGAGACCGGGCCGATCTTCAGGTCCGGCTCGGGATAGAGGAAGGTTCGGGGTACGGAGATCACATGGGTCGCCGCCGGATGGGCGCCCTCGGCCACCATATCCTCCGGCAGATAGCCGACATAGCAGTCAAAACGGGACTGCACCCACAGCCAGCCCTTGGCGCGCTCGAATATGTCGACCGTCTCGCCGTAGAGAAGCTGGGTGTCGACCCCGGCCGCATGGTTCGGCTCGCGCCGCACCGAGGCGACCGGGACGATTACCTGCGCCGGGATCGGATCGGCAAACCGCGCCGCGCGGACGATGCCGGAAAGCCGGACATCGGCGAGATCATCCCTGAAAGCGTGAAGCCGGCGGTCAAGTTGCATGCATCAGCCCTTGCGGATGGTTTCGAAAATGGCGCGGATCGCCTGGGCCTCGCCGCCGGCGGGACCGAAATCGCGGTCGTTCTGCGCATAGGCATAGATGTCGAAATGAGCCCACGCCCTGGCGCGGCCGACGAATTGCTTGAGAAACAGCGCGGCGGTGATCGCGCCGGCGAGCCCGCCCGAGGGCGCGTTGGTGAGGTCGGCGATGCCGGTCTTCAGTTTGCCCTCGTATCCGGCAAAAAGCGGCATCCGCCACACCGGATCGCGCAGCCGTTCGCCTTCGGATGCAAGTGTTTCCGCAAAGGCGTCGGATGTGGCGAAGAACGGTGCGATATCGGGCCCAAGCGCGACGCGCGCAGCGCCCGTCAGCGTCGCCATGTCGATCAGCAGGTCGGGCAGTTCCTCGTCGGCATAGGTCAGCGCATCGGCGAGGATCAGACGGCCTTCGGCATCGGTATTGTCGATCTGCACCGTCAGGCCCTTCCGCGAGCGGTAGATGTCGCCGGGGCGGAAGGCGTTGCCGGCCACGGCATTTTCGACGCTCGGAATGATGACGCGAAGGTCCACATCGAGCCCGGCATCCATGATCATCAGCGCCAGCGCCATCACATTGGCCGCGCCGCCCATGTCCTTCTTCATGATCAACATGCCGGCGGCGGACTTGAGATCGAGGCCGCCGGTGTCGAAGCACACGCCCTTGCCGACGAGCGTGACCGCGCGCGCGCCCTTGCGGCCCCAGCGCATTTCCATCAGCCGCGGGGCCTTCTCGCCGGCGCGGCCGACGGCGTGGACTAGCGGAAAGCCGGCGGTAAGCAAATCGTCGCCGCGGATCGCGTTGAAGCTGGCGTCATAATGGCGGGCAAGCCCGGAAAACACCTCTTCCAGATGGTCGGGCTGCATGTCGTTGGCGGGCGTGTTGACGAGGTCGCGGGCAAGACAGATCGCCGCCCATGCGCGCTCGATTTCCACTGCGTCGACGCCGTCGGGGATCGCCAGCCGCACGACCTTCGCGGCGGGCTTCACATAGCGCTCGAAGCGGTAGGAACCGGCCGCGAAGCCCGTCAGCGCGAGCGTCGCATCGCCGGCATACTGCGCCAGACGCCAGTCTCCCGCCGGCAGCAGTTTCGTCAGACGGCCGAAGACGAAGGGGTTTGCGCCATTGCCGAGGCCGAACAGCGCCGCGCCGAGGCCGCCATCGCCGCCGGGAACCAGCAGGAACTCTCCCTCGTTTCCCGCAAAGCCGGCGGCGCTCGCAAAGGCGCGGACGCTTTCCGGCAATTTGTCCGTCTCGCCCTGGGCGAGCGCGTAGAGCGGCCGGGCGGGCGCATCGGCGGGACAGAAGGGGAGCGGGCGGGTGATATACTGGAAATGCGACATGTGGCTTTGCTCGGAACTGATTTTCCCGCGTACTTTCGCGCGAAAAAACTTTCTGTAAAGTAACCAAAGGCGGTGGACGGTGATTCCATACGCCGATCGAGGCGCTGAGAACAGACGGAGATTGCATGAAAACGAACAATCCTACCGGCCATGCATCGCGCGCGGCGATCGTGCTCGCCGCCGGCCTTGTTGCCCTGTCGGGTTGTGCCAGCGTGCGCGGCGGCGGCATCAACACTTCCGGCTACCGCATGGCGGAAGACTTCGCCGGGCTTTCGCTGTCGCAGCAGGCGCAGGTCAGCTATCGGCTTGAAAGCGCCTATCTTGCCCGTCCCGGCCGGCTGAACAGCGGCATCGAATATTCGGAATATCTGAAGGCGACCGGCGATTACAAAAAGGCCAATGAGGTGATGCGGCAGGTGGCCGCTCTCAACCCGGGTTCGGGTGAGGCGCAGCTTTTCTACGCCAGGTCCCAGGCCGCGCTCGGCTATTATCCGGACGCGCTCAGAACCGTCCGCCAGGCGGCCGCGCTCAGCCCTAATGACTGGCGGGTCTATAACGAGGAGGGCACGATCCTCGACCAGATGGGCCAGCCGATGGAAGCGCGGATGCGCTATCGCAAGGCGCTCAGCCTGTCGCCGAACAATCCCGACGTGCTGTCGGCGATGGCCACCTCCTATGTGCTGACCCACGACCTGCCGACGGCGGAAAGCTACCTGCGGGAAGCGGTTCAACAGCGCGATGCCGGATCGGATGTCCGGGTCAATCTCGGCCTCGTTCTGGCGCTGCAGGGCAAGCAGGAAGAGGCCCAGCGCGTGGTCACCGCTGGCGTTTCGGCCGACGAGGCGCAGCAGAACCTCGCGGCGCTGGCCGCAGCCACCGCGCCGGGAGGGGCATGGGAGCAGTATGCTGTCGGGATGTAGACGGCGCGGGCGGCCTCAATACGCCCGCATATCCCACAATTGCTTCAGCGATTGCCGGTAGTTCGGAAACTCGAACTCGTAGCCGAGCTTGCGCAGCTTGGCGTTGCTCACCCGCTTGTTCTCGCCCCAGAAAGACCGCGCCATCGGAGTCATCTCTGCCTCCTCGAACGGCACTTCCGGCGGCGGTTCGATGCCCATCAGCCGGGCCGCTTCGGTGATCACGTCCTGCGGCGGGGCCGGCTCGTCGTCGGTGACGTTGAAGATGCCGCCGATCTCGCGCTCGGCCAGAAAGGCCACCGCATAGGCGATATCCTCCACCCGGATGCGGTTGAAGACCTGCCCCTTCTTGATCACCCGTTGCGCCGTGCCATCCATCAGCTTGCGGAACGGGTTGCGGCCGGGGCCGTAAATGCCGGAAAGCCGGAGAATGGCGACCGGAAGCCCGTGTTTCGCCCCGGTCTCCAGCCATTGCTGCTCGGCGGCCAGGCGCTGTTTCGAGCGTTCCGAGGTTGGCCGGCATTCGGAGGTCTCGTCGACCCACGCGCCGTCATGATCGCCATAGACGCCGACGGTCGAGAGATAGCAGAGCCATTGCAGGTCCGGCAGTTCGTTGTGGGCGGTGCTGCTGGCGAGGTTCAGCAGGCTATCGCCCTCGGGGCCCGGCGGGATCGACTGCACCAGATGGGTGACGCAGGAAAGCTTGTGTCCGAGCGCGGGGTCGATGGTCTCGCCGTCGAAGACGAAAGCCTCCATGCCGCAATGGCCGAGGCTTGCGGCCTTCTCCGCGCTGCGCGTGGTGCCGGCGACCTGAGTTGCGGTGGGAGCAAGCGCTGTGGCGATCGCCTTGCCAGAATAGCCGGCGCCGAAAATCATCAGATGCATAGCGTCTCCTCCTCGCGTTGCCATTCGTGGCGGACGGATTCATCACTCTCATGTAAGCGCGTTCTTGCCAATGCGGCAAATTCGTTTCTGGGCAGAAGCCGCGCCAGCGCCCAGACAGCCATGGCGCGCACTGCGGCGCTGTCGTCGTCGATCAGGCGGCGGCAGAGCGGAATGAGCGTGGCGTCGCCGCTATTGCCGGCGGCGATCAGACAGTTTCGGACGAAGCGGTCGCGGCCGATCCGCTTGATCGGCGAGCCCGAGAAAAAGGCGCGGAAGGCGGCATCATCGAAACCGAGAAACTGGGACAGGCGTGGGGCCTTCAGGTCGTCGCGCGCGATCAGCTTCATCTCCGAGGATTGTTCGGCGAACTTGTTCCACGGGCAGGCCGCGAGACAGTCGTCGCAGCCATAGATGCGGTTGCCCATCGCTTCGCGGAACTCCAGCGGAATGACGCCGTGATGCTCAATGGTGAGGTAGGAAATGCAGCGCCGCGCATCGAGCCGGTAGGGTGCCGGAAAGGCATTCGTCGGGCAGACGTCGAGACATGCCCGGCACGAGCCGCAGTGGTCGCGCTCGGCCTCATCGGGAACAAGCTCTGCCGTGGTGAAGATCGAGCCCAGGAACAGCCATGAGCCGAATTGCCGGCTCACCAGATTGGTGTGCTTGCCCTGCCAGCCGATGCCGGCCTTTTCGGCAAGCGGCTTTTCCATCACCGGCGCGGTATCGACGAACACCTTGACGTCGGCCCCCGAGCGGGCGGCGAACCGGCCGGCAATCTGCTTCAGCTTTCCCTTGATCACATCATGATAGTCGCGATTGCGGGCATAAACCGAGATATTGGCGCGGTCCTTACGCTTCAGAAGCGGTCGCGGATCGTCCTCCGGCCCGTAATTCATCGCCAGCATGATGACGGAGCGGGCTTCGGGCCAAAGCTTCAGCGGCGAGGAGCGGCGCTCGAAGGTTTCCGCCATCCAAGCCATCTCGCCGTAATGCCCCTTGGCGATCCCCTCGGCGAGCGCTTTCGCTGCTTCGGGCATGTCTTCGGCGCGCGCGATCCGGCAGGCGGAAAAGCCCTGCGAGAGGGCTTCGTCGCGCAGGAAATGTTTTAGCTTTTCGGTACGCTCATCCATGCCACCGCCATTTTCTTGATCGCCCCACAGGGCGATGCTCTCCCAAAGGTGGCGTTTTGTGGCCTAAAAATCCAGATCGGCGTAGTGAGAAACCGGCACCACGCCGCGCACCCGGTCGGCAAGCAGCGCCCGGAAGGCGGGGCGGGATTTCAGCCGCTGGTACCATTCCTTGGCGGCGGGCGTTTCGTCCCAGTTGATCTCGCCGAGATAATCGAGCGCGGAAATCGCACCGCCGGCGGCGAGGTCGGCATAGCTCATCCGCTTGCCAGCCAGCCAGCCCCGGCTGCCGGCAAGCCAGGCGACGTATTTCATGTGCTGGCGGATATTGGCGCGCGCTGCCCTCAGCACGCGCGAATCAGGCGCGCCGCCGCCATATTCGCTGCTCATCTGCAGCTTGTAGACCCGCTCGCGGCACAGCGGATGGGTGACATCCTGTTCGAGCTTCAGCAGGAACCATTCGGTCAGCCGGCGGATTTCGGCGCGCTGGAAGGGCTCTTCCGCCAGAAGCCGGCGCTCGCGCTGGAGCACGCCATGGGTCTCGTCCATGAATTCGGCGATCACGAACGGGCCACAAAGCGCGCGCATATTGTCATCGACATAGACCGGCAGCGTTCCGGCCGGATTGGCCGTCAGGAAGGCCTTGCGTTTTTCCCACGGCCGCTCCTCGATCATGTCGACCTCGAACGCATATTCGCCGATCACGAGGCGAATGAAGCGCGAGGCGGCGGACATCGGGTGGTGATAGAGCGTAGACATCTGGCTTCCGTCGCGTAGGTCATGGATCGACGCCCGGCGCAAAGCCGCGAGACGACCCGATCACATGATTGTTTTGCCGCCCATCTAACCACTGAAGGATTAATGATGGGTGACCGTCAACCGACGGGGCTGATCACGCCGAGCCCGAGCAGGACTAGCAGGACGCCGCCGAGCGCGACCCGGTAATAGACGAACGGCATGTAGCTGCGGGTCGAGACCAGCCGCAGGAAGAAGACGATCACGGCATAGCCGACGAAGAAGGCGATCGCGGTGGCAAGCGCGGTCGCCCCCCAGCCGACCGGGTTGTCCTCGCCGATGCTCTTGAAGAGCTGGTAGAAACCGGAGCCGAAGACGGCCGGAACCGCGAGCAGAAACGAATAGCGCGCCGCCGCCTCGCGGGTGTAGCCGAGCAGGAGCCCGGCGCTGATCGTGCCGCCGGAGCGCGAGACGCCCGGTATCAGCGCCATCGCCTGGGCGAAGCCGTAGAGGATACCGTCGCGCCATGTCAGGTTTTCCAGCCGGATGCGCTTGGCGCCGATCCGGTCGGCAATGCCCATGATGATGCCGAAGATGATCAGCATCGCGGCGGTGATGTAAAGATTGCGCAGCGAGGTCTCGATCTCGTCCTTGAACAGAAGGCCGAGGATGACGATCGGCAGCGAGCCGATGATGATCAGCCAGCCCATACGAATATCGGCCTTGTCATAACCGCTGCCGAGCCGCAGATTATGGCCGAGCCAGGCCTTGGCGATCCGCATGATATCGGACCAGAAATAGACCAGCACGGCGAGTTCGGTGCCGATCTGGGTGATGGCGGTGAAGGCTGCGCCCGGATCGGCCCCTGAAGGCAGGAATGCGCCGGCGATACGCAGATGCGCGCTGGAGGAGATCGGAAGAAACTCCGTCAGTCCCTGCAAAAGGCCCAGAAAGGCGGCTTCAATCCAACCGATGGTCATTGAGTGTCATCCGATCTCGAATGAATGAAAGAAACAAGCGGTGCTGAAAACAAGCCCCGGCGTCTGGCGGCGGCCAGACGTGTACTACCGCAAGACAGCGGGCTTGGAAAGAACCGAGGCAGGCAGAGCAATGGCTCCTTATTGCGCTCGATGCCTGCCGTGCGTAGTCTGATGCCGGGACAACAGGGGAAAAATCATGTCGGAATCACCATCTTCGTTCGTCGGTCGCGATCACCGCAATGTCGGTTTCGTCGAGGCGTTTCAGCTGACCTTCAAGAATTATGCCCTTTTCAGCGGACGTTCCTCGCGCGGGGCGTTCTGGTTCTGGGTGCTTTGGACGATCATCATCAGCGGCGTTCTCGGCGGGATTGATTCGGCCCTGTTCGGCAAGGTCGGCTATCTGCAGGGGCTCTGGAACCTGGCGACCCTGATACCATCGATCGCGATCGCCGCGCGCAGGCTTCATGACGTCGGCCGCAGCGGGTGGTGGCAGTTGATCGGCTTCACCGTGATCGGTCTTTTCGTTCTGCTTTACTGGTACTGCAAGCCGGGCCAGGAACAGACAAACGATTTCGGCGCCGATGTCGAGGCAGGCCGGGCCTGAGGGCCACAAACGCCATCGTAATGCCCTGAAGCGGCCATAATTGATTTATCATTCGGTAACCCCGATGCCCGAGAATCCGCGCGAAAAGGAGAAGCCGGAATGACCAGATCACGCCCGTTTATGGCCGTACGCATCATTTGCGCCCTGTTTGCGATCGCACTCGCCTTCCTTGCCGGCGCGGGTTTCTCCACCGTCGCCAATGCCTATGACAGGGGAACCGTCGATCGCCAGTTCTCGCAATGGCTGGCGACCGACATGCGCCAGGCGGCACTGCGGTCCGGGGTGTCGGCTTCGGTCTATGACCGGGTGACGCAGGGGCTTTCGATCAACTGGTCGCTGCCGGATCTGGTGCCGCCCGGCACCAAGCCGCCGGCGCAGCGCAAACAGACCCAGCCGGAATTTTCCGAGCCCGGCCCCTATTTCAGCGAGAACAATCTCAACTATCTCGCCGTGAAAGGCCGCCAGCTCTACAACCAGTACAAGCCGGTGCTGGACCGGATCGAGGCGCGCTACGGCGTGCCGGGCCGGATCGTGCTCGCCATCTGGGGCCGCGAGATGGGCTATGGCGCGGCGGAGGAGAAATACGACATTCTCCAGGTGCTCGGCACCAAGGCGTTCATGAGCGGCTCGCGCCAGCAGATGTTCCAGCGTGAATTCATAGCCGCGTTGCAGATCATCCAGAGCGGGGCGGCGCCGCTCGACAAGCGCAAGGCCTCCTGGGCCGGCGCCTTCGGCCAGCCGCAGCTCATGCCCTCCAATTTCATGAACTATGCCGTCGATTTCGATGGCGACGGCGTTATCGATGTCTGGGATTCGGTGCCCGATTCGCTCGCCACCATCGCCAAGCATCTGGCCAGCGACGGCTGGGAGCGCGGCCGCGACTGGGGCTATGAGGCGGTGATCCCGGACAATGTCTCCTGCGCCCAGGAAGGCCCCGACAATGCGCGGGCGATTTCCCAATGGACCAAGCAGGGCATCACGCGGGTCAACGGCAAGGCCTTTCCCGCCGACGAGATGCGCAAGCCCGGCATGATGCTGGTGCCGCAGGGCCGCTACGGGCCGGAATTCATCGTCACGCCGAATTTCTACGTGCTCAAGGAATACAACAATTCCGACCTCTACGCCCTGTTCGTCGGCAACCTCGCCGATCGCATCCAGTACGGCATGGGCGCCTTCGCCCAGCCCTGGCAGCGCACCGGTACGCTTCTGCGCTCCGATGTTGCCGCCATGCAGCGCAAGCTCGAGGGCATGGGCTACGACGTCGGCGGCGCGGACGGCCTCGTCGGCTTCAAGACCCGCCGCTCGATCGGCGACTGGCAGGCGAGAAACCGCGTCAACCAGACCTGCTGGCCGACGCCGGCGTTGAAGAACGAGTTGCTGCGGTAAACTGCGTTTGACTTGAGGGCGTAATCTGCAGAAAACCCCGCCTCAATCCTGACCGCATAGCCCCATCAATCTTTCCCTCAAGGGGGAGATTGTTTTCTGCATGACGCGGTGAACCAAACCGGGGCTTAAGTGGTTGGAAGGCAACGAGGCAAACCGGCACAAAGCTGAAGGCGTCACGGATGACGGAACCTGTCCCGTGAAGCCCAGCCCCGTTCAGCCTGCGTTAACCCTCATTGATATCTTTTGTGGCAAAGCGTCTGCCGCAACACGCGCGCCTTAATACCACCTTAAAGTGGTCGGGTTAGAACCGGAGACGGAAACGAAAGGCGCCGATGGCTCCGTAATGGCAAGCAAGAAGAACAAGCGCGAAAGAACCGAACCCTCGCTTTTCGGCCTTGGCGGCGGGGCGCCGGCGAAGCCTGCGAAGAAGAAACGGAAGAAGTCTAAGAAGAGATCGCGCGCCGCATCCGGCGGCGGGCTGATGCGCGTCTTCCGGTTCGTGTTCTACTGGGGCATGGTCGCCGCCGTCTGGGGCGCGATCGCCGTTGTCGGCATCGTCATCTATTACGGCTCGAAACTGCCGCCCGTCGATGAATGGGCGGTGCCGGATCGCGCGCCCAACGTCAAGATCGTCGCCACCGACGGCTCGCTGATCGCCAATCGCGGCGCGACCGGGGGCGAGGCGCTGTCGCTCGACGAAATGTCGCCCTTTATCCCGATGGCCGTGGTCGCCATCGAGGATCGGCGCTTCTACTCTCATTTCGGCGTCGACCCGATTGGCATCGCCCGCGCCATGATCACCAATCTCCAGCATGGCGGCCTGGTTCAGGGCGGCTCGACGCTGACCCAGCAATTGGCCAAGAATGTGTTGCTCTCCCACGCCCAGACGCTGGAGCGCAAGGTGCAGGAAGCGCTGATGGCGCTCTGGCTGGAGCATGAATACACCAAGGATCAGATCCTGGCGATGTATCTGAACCGGGTCTATTTCGGGTCCGGCGCCTATGGCGTGGAGGCGGCCTCGCAGCGCTATTTCGATAAATCCGCCCGCGACGTGACGCTTGGCGAAGCAGCACTTCTGGCGGGCCTCTTGAAAGCGCCATCGCGGCTTTCGCCCGCCCGCGATCCGGAGGCGGCGGAAGAGCGCGCCCAGGTGGTGCTGGCCGCCATGCACGACCAGAACATGATCGACGACAGCGATATGGCGACCGCCATGTCGCGCGAACCGACGCGCGCGCCGAGCTACTGGACCGGGCCGGAAAACTACGTCGCCGACATGGTGATGCAGCGTCTCGAGCCGATGATCGGCGAGGTTACGACCGATATCGTGGTCGCCACCACCATCGACCCCGGTCTCGAGCGTACCGCCGGAGAAAGCCTGAAAAGCGCGCTCGATGAAAACGGCGAGAAGGACCGGGTGGAGCAGGGGGCGCTCGTTTCCGTCGATGCCACCGGCGCGATCCGGGCGCTGGTCGGCGGGCGCGATTATTCCAAGAGCCAGTTCAACCGCGCCGTCACCGCCAAGCGCCAGCCGGGTTCGGCCTTCAAGCCCTTCGTCTATGCCGCAGCGCTTGAGATCGGCGACCGACCGGGCTCGGTCAGAAACGATGCGCCGATCACCATCGATGACTGGACGCCGGAGAACTACGAGAAGACCTATTCTGGGCCGATGACGCTGACCAATGCGCTGGCGCATTCCGTCAACACCATCGCCGCCCAACTGGTGATGGAGGCAAGCCCCGGCTATGTGGTCGACGTCGCCCATAGGCTCGGCATCACTTCAGATATCACCGCCAATGCCTCGCTGGCGCTCGGCACGTCCGAGGTCTCGCTGCTGGAGCTGACCGGCGCCTATACCCCCTTCATGAATGGCGGCTTTAAGGCGACGCCCTATTTGATCGAAAGCGTGAAGACAGCAGACGGCCAGTCGCTCTATCAGGCCGTGCCGCCAGCGCCGCAACGGGTGCTTTCGCCCCAGACCGCGGCGAACATGAACGGCATGCTGATGCGAGTCGTGACCGAGGGCACCGGCAAGGCCGCGCAGATCCCCGGCTGGCAGGTCGCCGGCAAGACCGGCACCACGCAATCCTCCCGCGATGCGCTGTTCGTCGGCTTCACCGCCAATCTGACCACCGGCGTCTGGGTCGGCAATGACGACAATTCCCCGATGCGCCATGTCACCGGCGGCAAGCTGCCGGCCCGGATCTGGCAGGATTATATGGCAAAGGCGCACCAGGGACTGAAGCCACAGCCGCTTTATGGCGGCGGCAGGATTATCGAGCCGAGGGCCGCGCCCCCGGCAAACAACAATGATCCGAAGACCTTGGTCGAGCTTCTCGGCCAGCTCGGAGAGGAGAAGCAGCCTGCCGCCGAAACGCCCTCCGCGCCGAAGCGGCGGACGCTGATGCAGATTCTCGGCGGGGGGTGAGCGCGGCAGAGCGCCGCCGTTTTGCTCGCGCCGACGTTATTTTCGACCTGAATCGCGTTTCAGGTCTCCTGTGTTCCCGGTTTAAGGGTTATGTCGCCCGCATGCATTCCAACCGGGAGTTCTCATGCTGAAATTTCTATCCGTAACGTGCGGGCTGTTCCTGTCGCTCGCCTCCCTTGCCTGGTCCGCTGAGGCCGTCGGCTTCCGCGACATGGAACTGGACGGAGCCCGGCCGCTTCACGTCGCCCTTTGGTATCCGGCAGAGGGCGGCGGCGATGTGACGATCGTCGGCGAGAACCCCGCATTCGTCGGGATTCCCGCGATCCGGGACGCAGCACCCAGCGCCGGCGAACATCCATTGGTGGTTCTCTCCCACGGTTACCGCGGCAGCTGGCGCAATTTGAACTGGCTGGCGGGCGCGCTTGCGGCAAAAGGTTATATCGTTGCAGCGCCGGACCATCCCGGCACCACCACGTTCGACACCGCGCCCGATCAGGCCGCCCGGCTCTGGGAGCGGCCGCATGACCTCAGCCGGGTCATCGACGCCCTGATCGCCCATCCCGGGCTGGGCGGGCGTGTCGATGATGGGCGCATTGCGGCCATCGGTCATTCCCTTGGCGGATGGACGGTTGCCGCCCTTGCCGGCGCCCGGTTCGACGCCGACAGATTCGAAGCGGATTGTCTGGCCCATCCGAATCCACGGGTCTGCGGCCTTTCGGCTGAGCTCGGGCTGCAAAGACCGGAACTCGAGGCGAATATGGGCGATCCGCGGCTCGGCGCCTTCGTTTCTCTCGATCTCGGCATGGCGCGTGGCTTCACCCCTGAGAGCCTTGCCGCCGTTGATGTTCCGGCGCTCGTCATCGGCGCCGGCACCGATATAGGCGATCTGCCGGCTGCGCTCGAAAGCGGCTATCTCGCGGAGTATCTGCCGGCCGGCTCCACGACCTATGTCGAAATTCCCGATGCCATGCATTTCAGCTTTATGCAGCTCTGCAAGCCGGGCGCTGCCGAACTGATCGAAGAAGAGGCGCCGGGCGAGGGGATTGTCTGCAAGGACGGCGGCACGCGCGGGCGCGAGGACATTCACCGTGAAGTGCTGACCCTCATCGAGAGCTTCCTCGATACGGCGATACCGGCAGGCCCGTAGCCCTCCGCAGTGTCCGCCGAATGGACGGGTGCCGCGCCTATGAAAGTTTCCGCTCGAACCGCCGGTCGCGCGCCCTGAGCAGCCGGCGGGCCTTCTGGATCAGCCGCCGCTTGCGGGTCTGGCGCGAAGTCTCCGCCCAGGGTGTTAGGTTGCGATAGTCCCAGTAAAGTTCGGTGAAGGGGTGGGTGCATTTGGTGTGCCACGGCTTTTTCACGTCGGTGAAATGCACGATCGAAGGCGAACGCGCCGCCTCATAGGCCTCCTCCTCGCTATAGGATGGCTCCAGCGGATTGGCGCGATAGATGCGCGTGCCGGCATTCCACGACAGCGGCAGGGTTTTCGTGTCGTTTTCGAACAGGATGTTCAGCAGGTCCTGATCCTGCGACACAATATAGGGGCCCTTCTTGCGAAAGGCCGAAAGCACGTCTTCCGCGATATCCATCTCCCGGAACCGGGCGATGTCGAACACCATGACGCCGGCATTGAAATAGCGGTGGTCGGCCGAAAGCTGCAGCCGCCGCGTCTGGTGGAAGCCGGCATCATCCGGCGCGCCGGCGACAGGATGGCCTTCGAGATCGATATCCCAGAGATTTTCGATCGGGTCGACGACGATCGTGTCGGCGTCGATATAGATGGCCTTGTCCACGCCCTCCGGCAGGTAGCGGTGCATCACCAGCCGGTAATAGGTGGCGATCGAGACATAGTCCCTGTTGAGCGGCAGAAACCTGAGGTCGCGATCATCGATATCGACGAATTCCAGCCGGCCGCCGGCCGCCGTGACCGTTTCGGTGAGCTTGCTCCGGTTCACCTCGGAAATATTGCCGCCATTCAGGATGAAAAAGCGCAGCCGACCGGGCGTTTCGGTCGTCTTCAGGGCGGAAAGCATCGTCACCGCGGCATGGGGAGCATAGCGGTCGTCAACGGAGAGCACGACGTTGATGTCGTCCCCCTCGGCCGCCGCGCGCGCGACGACGGCGTCGCGCTTCTTCCTAGCCGTTTCCAGCACCTCTTCTGGAGCCACGGGAGGGCGGGGCCGCATCCCCCAGGTCAGCGGCAGTTCGCGCACTCTGGCATCGTGGACCGCCTTGGCATAGTGCACATAGGCGTTGGTCAGATATTCCGACAGGAAGCCCCAGATTCTCTTCTGGTAGGGGTCGTAGTCACTGGTATCGATCCGCTGTTCGGCCGCCTCCAGCGTTTCGAACAGGAAATCGCAATATTCCTGAAACAGCGGTTTGCGCATCACCGTTATGCTGTTGAAGAATACCCTGCGACCCGCAAGAACCTGCACAAGAAACGGATAGATCGCCGGGAAACGGGTTTTGACGATCTCCTCGACGATCTCCATGTCCTTGGCGTGATGCTGATGGGCATAGAATTCGCCGGCCGACATCGGCACCTCGGGCAGGCCCGGCAGGTAGATGTCGCGCGTTTGCGGCGTCAGGATATCGGCGCCCTCACAGGCCTTCTCGATCAGCGCGTCCTTCCAGCCGTAACGCTCGATCTCGCGCTCGGTGACCTCCGAGAAAGCAAGGCGCTTCGGCGGCTTTTCGGCAAACACCAACAGCCGGCGATAATGCATCAGGCCGTAGACCTCGGCATCGACATTGTGCCGCATCCAGTAAAGCGCCGTCAGCTCATTCCAACTGACGTTCTTCTCCGAAATATTGACGCCGGTATCATCCCCGATCGCGTCGGGAAACGCATGCCGCCCCAGCGCACGGCCAGCCTGGATCGGGTTGAGATAACCGGTTTTGATCAACGGCGCCGCTTTGAAATAGACGACGGAGATGAAGATGTTTTTCAAGGCAACGCATTCCTGATGTTCACCGATATTCCCTTACAGGATTTCACATGCGTCTGCCTATGGCCAGGGAACTCAAAGGCGAGGGCTCAGCGTGGCGGACCGCGTAAGTCCACACATAATCCACACTGCGAGTCTGACATGCAAACATCATATAGCAAATTGCGAAGCCAACTTGTTCCACCTCGCCACCTCGTGTAATCGGGAGCACGTGATTTTTACGCTAGACCGGGGGCCGGCCATGGACATTCAGAAACTCGACATTCCAGGGCTGCTGCTCATCACCCCCCGCCGCTTCGGCGATGAGCGCGGGTTCTTTTCCGAGAGCTGGAACCGCAAGGCGCTGGCCGGCCACGGCGTCGATATCGATTTCGTGCAGGACAATCATTCGCTTTCGAAGACGGTGGGCACAGTGCGGGGGCTGCATTTTCAGGCGCCGCCGCATGCGCAGGCGAAGCTGGTGCGGTGCGGGCGGGGGCGGCTATTTGATGTGGCTGTCGATGCGCGCAAGGGCTCGCCGACTTTCGGCAAATGGTTCGGCGTGGAGCTTTCCTTCGACAATGGCCAGCAGCTGCTGATCCCGGAAGGGTTTCTGCATGGCTTCATGACGCTCGAGCCCGATACCGAGATCATCTACAAGTGTTCGGATTATTATGCGCCGGAATGCGACGGCAGCGTGCGTTTCGACGATCCCGAGATCGGCATCGACTGGCCGCTCAAGGATATTGACTTCACCGTTTCCGCAAAGGATCGCGATGCGCCGTCCTTTGCGGATTTCGACAATCCCTTTTCATTCTGAGGTCCGCTCATGAAACTTCTCGTCACCGGCGGGGCAGGCTTTATCGGTTCGGCCGTGGTGCGGCTCGCGGTCGCGCGCGGCTTTCACGTCGTCAACCTTGATGCGCTCACCTATGCCGCCTGCCTCGACAATGTCGCAAGCGTGGCCGACAGCCCGCTTTACGCCTTCGAGCGGGCCGATATCCGCGACCGCGCAGCGCTCGATCCCGTGTTCGCCAGACATCAGCCCGACGCGGTGATGCATCTGGCGGCCGAAAGCCATGTCGATCGCTCGATCGACGGACCGGGCGATTTCATCGAGACCAATATCAACGGCACCTACAACATGCTGGAGGCGGCACGCGCCTATTGGGTTGCTCGCGGCCGGCCTGAAGGGTTCCGCTTCCACCATATCTCGACCGACGAGGTGTTCGGCTCGCTTGGGCCCGACGGCATGTTCACCGAAGAGACGCCGTATGACCCGCGCTCGCCCTATTCGGCCTCCAAGGCGGCGTCGGACCATCTGGTGCGCGCCTGGCACGAAACCTATGGCCTGCCGACGCTGGTCACCAACTGCTCAAACAATTACGGGCCCTATCACTTTCCCGAGAAGCTGATCCCGGTGGTGATCCTCAATGCGCTCGCCGGCAAGGCGATCCCGGTTTACGGCAAGGGCGAGAACATCCGCGACTGGCTCTATGTCGAAGACCATGCCGACGCGCTTCTGACCGTCATCACCAAGGGCAAGGTAGGCCGCAGCTACAATGTCGGCGGCGAGAACGAACGCACCAATCTGGAGCTGGTGCGCACCATCTGCGCCATACTGGACGAGAAGCGGCCGCGGGAGAGCGGCAGCTATGCCGACCTCATCACCTTCGTCACCGACCGGCCGGGGCATGACCTGCGCTATGCGATCGATCCGGCGCGGATCGGCGCGGAGCTCGGCTGGCGTCCCTCCGTCAGCGTCGAGGAGGGGCTGGCGAAGACGGTCCATTGGTATCTCGACAATGAGGCATGGTGGCGGGCGCTGCAAAGCCGCAAGGGCGTCGGCGAACGGCTCGGGGTGAAGGCATGATCCTGGTTTTCGGACAGTCAGGTCAGGTCGCGACCGAGCTGAAGCGAATCCTGCCGGACGCGGTGTTTCTGTCGCGACAGGAGGCCGATCTGGCGAATCCCGCTGCCTGTGCCGTGGCAATTGCCGAGCATAGGCCTGCCGCCGTCATCAACGCGGCCGCCTACACAGCCGTGGACAAGGCCGAAAGCGACGAGGAGACGGCGCTGAACGTCAATGCCACGGCGCCCGGCGCCATGGCGCGCGCGGCAGCCGAGCTTGGTATCCCCTTCGTCCATATCTCGACCGATTACGTTTTTGCCGGCACGGGCGACAAGCCGTTTTCGCCGGACGATCCGACGGCGCCGCTCGGCGCCTATGGCCGCACCAAGCTTGCCGGCGAACAGCTCGTGGCGCGCGCCGGCGGCCCGTTCGCGATCCTGCGCACGAGCTGGGTGTTCTCCGCCCATGGCGGCAATTTCGTCAAGACCATGCTGCGGCTTGCCGAAAGCCGCGACAGCCTGACCATCGTCGCCGATCAGATCGGCGGGCCGACCTCGGCGCGCGCGATCGCGCTTGCCTGCAAGGTGATGGCCGAGCAGCTGATCAGGGACCCGGCAAAATCCGGCATCTATCATTTCTCCGGCGCGCCGGATACGAGCTGGGCCGATTTTGCCCGCGCCATCTTCGAAATGGCGGGCAGGGCGGTCACGGTCACCGATATTCCGACATCGGATTATCCGACGCCTGCCGCGCGGCCGTTGAACTCGCGGCTCGATTGTTCGACGCTGTCGGCTTTCGGCCTTGCGCGGCCGGACTGGCGGGCGGATCTCGCGCACGTCTTGACTGAACTGGGGGCAATATCATGAAGCCACGCAAGGGCATTATTCTGGCCGGCGGGTCGGGCACGCGGCTTTATCCGCTGACGATGGCGGTCTCGAAGCAGCTGATGCCGATCTATGACAAGCCGATGATCTACTATCCGCTGTCGGTGCTGATGCTGACGGGCATTCGCGAGATCGCGATCATCACCACGCCGGACGACCAGGATCAGTTCAAGCGGCTTCTGGGCGATGGCAGCCAGTGGGGCCTGAGCCTCACCTTCATCACCCAGCCCTCGCCGGACGGGCTGGCGCAGGCCTATATCCTGGCAGAGGAGTTCATAGATGGCGCGCCATCGGCGATGACGCTTGGCGACAATATCTTCTTCGGCCATGGCCTTCCCGAGCTTCTGGCCGCGGCCGATGCCAAGACATCCGGCGGCACGGTGTTCGGCTATCACGTCGCCGATCCCGAGCGCTACGGCGTGGTCGCCTTCGACAGGGAAGGCAAGGCGAGCCAGATCATCGAGAAGCCGGAAGTGCCGCCCTCGCATTATGCCGTGACGGGCCTTTATTTCCTCGACGGCGAGGCCCCGGAGCGCGCCCGCGCCGTGAAGCCATCCCCGCGCGGCGAACTCGAGATCGTCACGCTTCTGGAAAGCTATCTTCACGAGGGCAAGCTTGCGGTGGAGCGGATGGGGCGCGGCTATGCCTGGCTCGATACCGGCACGCATTCAAGCCTGCTCGATGCCGGTAATTTCGTGCGCACGCTCTCGGTGCGTCAGGGCATGCAGTCAGGCTGCCCGGAAGAGATCGCCTATCGCAACGGTTGGATCGATGCGGAAATGCTGCGCCAGCACGCAGAGACCTTCCGCAAGACTGATTACGGAAGATATCTTTTCGAATTGCTGACGGCGGAACACCAGCTCGGCTGATCCGCGCTCATCTTGAGCAAAAAAAAAGAACCCGGGCCTTGGCCCGGGTCCCTGACGTTATCGGCAATGGCCGTGATAGAAGGAACTGTCCTCAGGCCGCCTTGCGCGGGTGACGGCCCTCTTCGACTTCCTCGACGATCTTGTCGACGAAAGCCGGCAGGTCCTTGGGATTGCGCGATGTGATGATGCCGTTGTCGGTTACAACTTCGCGGTCAACCCAGTTGGCGCCGGCATTCTTCATGTCGGTGCGGA
Organism: Martelella sp. FOR1707; assembly: GCF_053484265.1. NCBI lineage: Bacteria > Pseudomonadati > Pseudomonadota > Alphaproteobacteria > Hyphomicrobiales > Aurantimonadaceae > Martelella > Martelella sp. FOR1707. The sequence continues at coordinate 320,151 of NZ_JBAKFP010000002.1, forward strand.
TCGAGGGATAGGAGGTCGCCTCGCGGCCCTTCAGCACGTCGGCCTCGACCAGCATCCAGGGTCCGTGACAGATCGCCGCGACGATCCGGCCGGAGCTGACGAATTCCTTGACAATGGCGACGGCCTTTTCATTGGTGCGCAGCACATCCGGGTTGATCTGGCCGCCCGGAAGCACGATCGCGTCGTAATCGGCGACAGTAACGTCATCGACCGTCAGATCGGCATCGACGCTGTCGCCCCAGTCCTTCTCGTCCCAGCTCTTGATCGGGCCTTTCTCGAGGGAGGCGATCGTCACGGCTGCGCCCTTCTGCTTCAGACTATCGAGCGGCACGCGCAGCTCGGAGCGCTCATAGCCATGGGTGGCAAGAATAAGAATCTTGGATTGGGTGATACCAGGCATGGTGTCCTCCTGACTTATTTTTGTGGCAGGGCCTTTTGCGGCCGCCTTCTGCTCACAAAACGCCGCAGGTTCGAGGACGTTCCCAAATTCGCGAAGCAGTCCCTTTCGACTGTCCCAACTGCATCCGATCAAGACGAAGGTCTTGCCCGGATGCAGCGGTCCTAACCATTATTTCCGCCAAATGCGCTATCTGGGCCGAGCCCCGGCCACGGTTTTGGCATGTTTCCCTAGAAAAATGCCTGCAGGCCTGTCTGGGCGCGGCCCAGGATCAGGGCATGGACATCATGCGTGCCTTCATAGGTGTTGACGGTTTCGAGGTTGGCCATGTGGCGGAAGACCTGGAATTCCTCCGAGATGCCGTTGCCGCCATGCATGTCGCGGGCGTTGCGGGCAATCTCCAGCGCCTTGCCGCAATTGTTGCGCTTGATCAACGAAATCATCTCCGGCGCGGCGTCGCCTTCTTCCAGCAGCCGGCCGACCCGGAGAGCGGCCTGCAGGCCGAGCGCGATCTCTGTCTGCATGTCCGCCAGCTTCTTCTGGAAGAGCTGGGTCTGGGCGAGCGGCCGGCCGAACTGCTTGCGGTCAAGGCCATATCGCCGCGCGGCATGCCAGCAGAACTCGGCCGCCCCCAATACGCCCCACGCAATACCATAGCGGGCGCGATTGAGGCAGCCGAAGGGGCCCTTGAGCCCCTCGACGTTCGGCAGCAGCGCATCCTCGCCGACCTCGACGCCGTCCATGACGATTTCGCCGGTGACGGAGGCGCGCAGGCTGAGCTTGCCGCCGATCTTGGGCGCGCTGAGACCCTTCATGCCCTTCTCCAGCACGAAGCCGCGGATCTTGCCGCCATGGGCCTCCGACTTTGCCCAGACGACGAAGACATCGGCGATCGGGGCATTGGAGATCCACATCTTCGCGCCGTTCAGCACATAGCCGCCATCGGTCTTGCGCGCCGTGGTCTTCATGCCGCCGGGATCGGACCCGGCATCGGGCTCGGTCAGCCCGAAACAGCCTATCCATTCGCCGGAGGCGAGTTTGGGCAGATATCTGTTGCGCTGTTCTTCCGAGCCGTAGGCGTAGATCGGATACATGACCAGCGAGGACTGCACGCTCATCATCGAGCGATAACCGGAATCGACCCGCTCGATCTCGCGGGCAACAAGGCCATAGGCCACGTAACCGGCGCCCGCGCCGCCATATTGCTCCGGCAGCGTCACGCCGAGCAGCCCCATCTCGCCCATTTCGGTGAAAATCGACGGGTCGACCGTTTCATTCGCGTAGGCCGAGATCACCCGGCTCTGGAGCCTGTCCTGGGCGAAGGCATTGGCCCCGTCGCGCAGCATGCGCTCATCCTCCGTCAACTGGTTTTCCAGCAGAAACGGATCGTCCCAGACAAATCGGCCGAGTTCCGGCCCGTGCGCATCACCCATGTTACACCTTCTTCTTTTCCTGCGCTTTCCCGCGCACATGATCGTCCCAGTACATCGGCCCGCCAAGATCGCGGGGGAAGCCGTAGCCATGCGTCCACACAACGTCGATATCGGAACTGCGCGCCGCAATGCCCTCGTCGAGAATGCGCCGTCCCTCCGCGATCATCGGACCATGCGTGCGGTCGATGATTTCCGCGTCGCTGACCACCCGGCGCTGAATGCCGGCCTTTTCGGCGATCTCCGCGATGATGGCATCCACCTCCGGATCAGGCTGCGGCTTGCGGCTGTCGTCGTAAAGATACCAGCCCGTGCCGGTCTTCTGGCCAAAACGGCCCAACTCGCAGAGCCGGTCGGGCAGCGCGTCGGGCTTGCCCAGCGCCTTGCGGTTTCGCCAGCCGATATCGAGCCCGGCGAGATCCTGCATCTGGCAAGGGCCCATCGGCCAGCCGAAGGCCCGGAAGGCGGCGTCGATCTGTCCGGGCGTTGCACCTTCCAGCAGCAGTTGCGATAGCTCCGCGTTGCGGGCCTGCAGCATGCGGTTGCCGACAAAGCCGTGGCAGACGCCGACCACCACCGGCTGCTTGCCGAGACGCCGCGCGAGTTTGAGCGCCGTCGCCACAACCTCGGGCGCTGTCTCTGTGCCGCGCACGATCTCCAGCAACGTCATCACATTGGCCGGCGAGAAGAAATGCAGGCCCAGCACATCGGCGGGCCGGGTGGTCGAGCGCGCGATTGCATTCACATCCAGATAGGATGTGTTGGTCGCGAGGATCGCGCCCTGCCGCGCGACGGCGTCGAGCTCGGCGAAAATGGTCTTCTTGACCGCCATATCCTCGAACGCCGCCTCGATGATCAGGTCTGCGGAGGACAGATCGGCAATCGCGATCGTCCCCGTAATCCGCCCCTTGCGGCGACCGGCCTCCTCCGCGCTCAGCGACCCTCGCTTGACCGAGCGATCATATGTCTGCGCGATGCGTTCCATGCCGCGCGCCAGCGCCGCTTCGTCGGTTTCGCGGACGATCACGTCAAAGCCGCTATTGGCGAACGCCATCGCGATCCCGCTGCCCATCGTTCCCGCGCCGATAACGGCCACGGTCTGCACCGCGCGCGGCTCAGTCTCGGCAACATCGCCCGCAGGTTTCGCCGCCGTCCGCTCGGCGAAGAACAGGTGGCGCAGCGCGCCGAACCGGGCGCTTTCTGTCGCGCTTTCGAACAAACGCCGTTCCTCCGCCATCGCATCCTCGAAGGACAGCGCCAGCGCGTTGCGCACCGACTGTGCCGCAAGCTCGGGCGCGGATGAGCGCGCCTTGCGGCAAAGCTCGGCCGTCACGCTGTCCAGAGCCTTCGGATCACTGGCCGGCATTCCCTCGCCGCGGCGGCTCACCGGCGGCGGGATGTCGTCGGCATCGATTTTATCGGAGAGGAACCGGATCGCATTGGCGGTCAGATCATTATCGAAGACGGCGTCGACGAGGCCGACCGCCTGCGCCGCTTCCGCGCCCATCATATCGCCGCTGCCGGTGAGCCTCAGCGTCGCCTCCGCGCCGATCAGATAGGTCGTGCGCACGGTGCCGCCCGCGCCCGGCAACAGGCCGAGCTTCACCTCCGGCAGGCCGAGCCGCGCACCGCGGCTTGCGACACGGAAGGTGCAGCCGAGCGCCAGTTCCAGCCCGCCGCCAAGCGCCGTGCCGTGCAGCGCGGCAACGCTCGGCTTGCCAAGCGATTCGAGCTTGTCGATGACCTCGCGTAGCGTCGGCGGGCGGACCTCGCCCAGTTCCTCGATATCCGCTCCGGCAACGAATGTGCGCCCGGCGCAGGCCAGCACCACGCCCTTGACCGCGTCATCGCCCGCCGCCTCGTCCAGCCTTGCGTCTATCAGCTTGCGCAGCGCCTGCGACAGCGCGTTGACCGGCGGGCGGTCAATGGTGATTACCGCGATCCTGCCGAATTTTTCGATATCCACCTTCATCTCGCGCAGCCTCCCCTGCAAGTCCAGTTTTGTACAATGATCCCGTCAGGCAAGCGCGACGCTACGATCGCTTTCAAGCAGCCGTTTCATGCAGCTTCGGCTGTCGCCGGCACTGATCCGCAGGGCGGTCAGCCGACTGAAGATACGGCCGGTCAGGCTCTCCTCGGTCATGCCGATGCCGCCATGAAGCTGGACGGCGCTCTCTCCTATCAGCTTTGCCGCAGCGTTCATTTTCAGCTTCACGGCATCCAGCGCCGCCGACCGCTCGTCGGCAGATGCGCCAAACATCCGGCAGCCGAAATCGAGCATCGCGCGCGCGGTCTCCAGCTCGACATACATGTCGACCGCGGCATGCTGCAGCGCCTGAAAGCCTGCGAGCGGCTGGCCGAACTGACGCCGGTTGCGCAGATAGTCCACCGTCAGTTCCAGCAGCTTTTCCATGCCGCCCAGGATTTCGGCAGAGGTGATCAACTGGCCGAGCGCTTCCGCCTCGGCGATAAGCCGCGCGGCCTGTTCTCCCTCGGCCATAAGCGCCGTTGTTGGCAGAGTCACGCCGTCGAGCAAAAGATCGGCATCGGCCGCCGGGCCGGTCGGCATATACGGGGTTATCGATGCGGGCGTGGCCTGGAGATCGAGCAGGAAAAGCGCCGGGCGGCCCTCAAGCATGGCGCTGACGATAACGATGTCGGCGGCCGACCCCGCCGGCACAACCATCTTGACGCCGGAAAGAGCGAAGCCGTCAGCCGTACGCCGGGCGACAACGGGCTCAAGATCATGGAGCGCGAGCGTGGCGATGCGCGCGCCGCTCACGATCTCGCCGAGCAGGGCCGAGACCGGCGGACGATCCGCCCATCGGGCAAGCACAGGCATGGCAAGGGTTTCCGACGCAAAGAATGGCGTTGCCAGACCCGCCTGCCCGAAGGCGCGGGCAAACACCATCAGCGCCTGCGGACCGAGCTCCGCCCCGCCGGCGCTTTCCGGGAGCGTGAGGCCGAGCATGCCGAGTTCGGCGAGGCGCGGCCACAGATCCGCCGGATCGGCGATCTCCGAGAGGATGCCGGCGACGCTGTCCCACAGCATCCGTTCTTCGTCGGTCAAAGCTTCCATCTGCGCCTCACAGAGCCAGAATTGTCCTGGCGATGATGTTCTTCTGAATCTCGTTCGACCCGCCATAGATCGAGACCTTCCGGAAATTCAGATAATTGTTGAGTGCGGCTGCGGCCGCCAGATCCTCCTCCGCCGCAAGATACGGGTCGGCCACATCGCCCGGCGCGCGCAGCGCCGCCACGCCCTCGAGCTCCATCAGAAGTTCAGAGGCGCGCTGCTGAAGCTGCGACCCGCGCAGCTTGAGGATGGATGACGCCGGGTCCGGTTTTCCCTGGCTCTCTCCGGCGCGCGCCAGTATCTGCATCTGGGCGACTTCCAGCGCCTTCAGTTCGATTTCCAGCTTGATCACCTCCGAGCGAAACAGCGGGTCGTCCCAGACGCCGTTGTCTTTCGCACGGCGGCGAATGCGCTCCACACGCTCTTTCGAGAGGCCAATCCGGGCAATGCCCGAGCGTTCATTGGCCAGCAAGAACTTGGCGTAATCCCAGCCGCGATTTTCCTCCCCGACCAGGTTTTCGGCCGGCACCCGCGCATCGGTGAAGAACACCTCGTTGACTTCGTGCCGGCCATCCATGGTGATGATTGGTCGCATTTCCACGCCGGGCGTATCGAGATCGATGAGCAGGAAGGAAATGCCCTTCTGCTTCTTCGCCTCGAAATCCGTCCTGACCAGACAGAAGATCCAGTTGGCGTACTGGCCGTAGCTCGTCCATGTCTTCTGGCCGTTGACGATATAATCGTCGCCGTCGCGCACCGCCCTTGTCGTCAGCGAGGCGAGGTCGGAGCCGGCATTGGGCTCCGAAAAGCCCTGGCACCACCAGTCATCGAGATTCGCGGCGCGCGGCAGGAATTTCTCCTTCTGCGCCTGATTGCCGAAAGCGGCGATCACCGGGCCGACCATGAAACAGTTGAACTGCAACGGCAGCGGCACCGCGTTGAACTGCAACTCCTCGATGAACAGATAGCGCTGAATCGGCGTCCAGTCCCTGCCGCCCCATTCCAGCGGCCAGTTCGGCACTGCAAGGCCATGCGCGTTCAGGATGCGCTGCGAAGTCACGAAATCCTGCTTGGCCAGAGGCTGTCCCGCACTGACCTTGGCGCGGATTTCCGCGGGAATCTTTTCCTGAAAGAAGGTGCGCATTTCTTCTCGAAACTGCTGATCTTTCTGCGAAAGATAACCGCCCGTGGGTCCGGTCTCTGCCATGTCGCGCCAATCCTCCAAAAGCAACGCCTATTTAACTACCGTCCGGCCGGTAATAAAATATGCTATGCTGGATGTCAATCCGTTCAGAGGTGGGGACGCTATCGCGGCAGAGCGCCGGCCAGCAATATCTGCGCGTAGGATTCGGCGATTTCGACGGCGGTGAGCCGCCCGTCAGGGCGATACCACCTGGCCATCCAGTTCAGCATGCCGAGCACGCCTCTGGCGAAGGTGGGCACATCGGAAACCGAGATCGCGCCCGCGTCGACGCCGGCCTGCACCAGCTCCTCCAGAAGCTGGACGTAGGCCTTGCGCATGGCGCGTTCGTCCGGGGTCAGGTGCGCGCGCTCGCCGCCGCCGCCGCGACCGAAGAAACTTGCCCGATACCGTTCGCCATGCTCGGAGAAGTACCGCGCATGGGCGGTCATGAAGGCGGTCAGCTTGTCGGGGTAGCTGTCATGGGCCGCAATTGCGGCAACCGCGCCGGCATGCAAATCGCGAAGGGTATCCTTCAAGATCGCTTCGAAAAGCGCATGCTTGGTGGGGAAATAATGATAGAGGCCTGCCTTGGTGACGCCCACGGCTGTCGCGACATCCTGAAGCGATGTGTTATCGAAACCCTTTTCGGCAAACAGCGCCGCCGCGGCGTCGCAGATCACGCGATAAGGGTCTTCCATGCTGGACGGGCGGCCCGGTCCGGACCTTGGCTTTTTGTTCTTCATGCCCAACGGTAGCTATTCCGGCAATCGCGCACAAGCTCGCCCTTGACCCGTGGAAGGCTTTTCCCGCGCCCATGTCTGCCGCCGCCTACGCGAAGCCTTGCTGGGTCCGGTGAAGAGCCTCTTCGGCTTCAGCGCCAGTTGGGCTCGCCCGACCGGCGTGCGGACGTCTCGCTTGTGCCGATGACCGAGGCTTCTTCCAGAGCGTCGATCTCGTCGTCCGTCAGACCAAGCTCACCCAGCACTTCGCGCGAGTGCTCGCCGAGGCGCGGCGCTGGTGTGGTGGGAGCAATCGCGGCGCCGTTGGCCTTGAAACCTGCCGTCGGGACGTGGACGGTGGTGCCGGGCAACGCCTCTATCGGCGTCGTGAGCTTTCGGGCGTCGGCGTGTTCCTCGGCGAGCATTTCGGCGAGATTGCGCACTCTGCCGGCGGGAACGCCGACAGCGTTGAGGGCTTCCTCCCATTCGCTGGCCGACCGGGTGAGAAGGGCGGCTTCAAGGGCGGCGCGCAGTCCGTCTAGTTCGTCTCGGGCCATCGTCGAGTCGCGCTTCGTCTTTGCGGCAAGCGCGGTCAGGCCCAGCGTTTCGAGCAGCGGTATGATCTGGCGGGTATTGTTTGCCGCCAGCATCAACAGACCGTCCGATGTCTGGAAGCAGCCCGAGGTCGGGCTTCGGCTCCAGGCCTCGTTGCCTGCCGGCTCGGGCTTCCAGCCGGAGCTGAGATGACTGGTCAGCAACGAGGCCATCAGCATCATCGAGGTGTCGAGCATCGCGACGTCGAGATGCACGCCATCGCCGGTCGTCCGCCTTTGATGCAGCGCCGCCGAGATGGCGTAGGCCGCGTTGAGCCCGGTGGCGAAATCGACATAGGGCGCGCCGACCTTGGTCGGACCGCTTTTCCGGGTCCCTGTCGTGCCCATGATCCCGCACATGCCCTGGATAACATGGTCATAGGCGCCGCGCTGGCTATAGGGGCCGTCCTGGCCGAAGGCGGAGATCGAGCAATAGATCAGGTCGGGCTTCACCGCCTTCATATCCTCATAGCCGAGCCCGTTGCGGGTCATTGTGCCTGGCCGCATGTTCTCGATGAAAACATCGGCGTTTGCCGTCAGGCGCTTGAGAATGTCGCGCCCCTCCGGCGTCTTGATATCGAGCGCCAGCGAACGTTTGGAGGCGTTCTGGGTCATGTAGGACAGGCCCATGCCGGCTTCGTTCAGTTCGGTCAACTGACCGCCCTTGCGGGTCCAGTCGCCGACGCCCGGGACTTCGATCTTGATGACGTCGGCCCCCAGCAGGGCCAGTTGATAGCCGGCATAGGGGCCGGCAAGAACATGGCTGGTGTCGATGACGCGGAGGCCTTTGAGGGGCTCGAACACGGGTAGTACTCCTGAAAGTTCCGGGACGCGACCGTCGCGCCCCGGGGATGGTGGTCAGTTGGGCGCCGAAACGGCTTCCTTCAGCTTGAGCTCGGCGGCGTAGGCCGCCTTGACCTCTTCCCTGAGCTCGGCCGAGCCCTTTTCGACGGGCGGGAAGTCGAGATTGGCCATGACCTGGCGAACGCTTTCGGTGCGACCGGCCTCCAGCAGGGCCTTCTCGAGCGTGGCGACGACGTCGTCCGGCATGCCGGCGGGGCCGACGAGAACCAGTTTCGAGCCGTAGCTCGATATGTAGCCATATTCGTTCATCGTCTTGATGTCGGGGCTCGCCACCAGGCGTTCCTCGCCGGTCGAGGCGATGGTCTTGATCTTGTCGGGGTATTTCTGGTGCGCGCCGCCGCTATAGGCGATGTCGAAATCGCCGCCGAGCAGCCCGCTGATCATGCCCGCGCCGCCTTTCACCGGCACGAAGTTCAGCTCCAGTCCCTCCTGCTTGGCGACCAGCTCCATCTGCACCTTCGAGGCTGGCGTGATCGTCGCGACCTCTGCGCCGGGGTTTTCCTTGGCGAAGGCGACGAACTCATCGAACGTGTCGTAGGGGCGATCCATGGGCGCGGCGAAGGCCGGCTGATAGGCGGCGATCGAGCCGATCATGGTGAAGTCGTCGACCTGGTAATCGGCGGCCGGGTTCCAGATCTGGTTGGTGGCAACGGCGGAAGACGGCGCCAGCATCAGCGTGTAGCCGTCCGGCTTCGCCATCTTCAGCTTGAGCGCGGCGACGCTGCTGGCGGCCCCCGGCAGGTTCACCACGATGATCTGCTGGCCGAGGGTCTCCTTCATCTCCTCGAACAGGACGCGGCCGATCGTGTCGGTGCCGCCGCCGGCCTCGTAGCCGATCAGCGCGGTGATGGCTTTTTCGGGGTAGTCCGCCGCAAGCGCCGCCCCTGCGGCGAGGCTCGCCGCGGCAAAGGCCGCGGCGGCGGCGAGTTTCTTCAGTATTGTCATGAGTTCCTCCCGGTTTCATTGAATGCGACGGTCCCTTGCGACAGGGCGAGGGCCGCGCGGGTGCGGCGCCGGATTTCGGCCAGCGCCAGGATCGCGATGAGCGCGACGGTGAGGCCGATGAACACGGCCGCAATCGGATGTTGCACAAGGTTGGTGACGTCCCGATCAAGCAGCGGGATCGTCTGGCGCAGGGTCAGTTCCAGCGACGGCCCGATGACGAAGCCGATCAGGAAGGTGACAAAGGAAAAGTCGAGTTTCTTCGCCAGCACGCCGAACACCGCGAAGACCAGCATCACCCCGATGCCGAACAGTCCGCCGCCCTGCATGAACGAGCCGATCATGCAGAAGAACAGCACGGCGGGCGCAATCACCCGCATTTACGGGAGTTTCGGGGCTTTGAATAACTCAAAGATTGACCACCGGGTATAAGGTTTTTATTATACCGACGCATGAAACTCAGAAATCTGAATACCTTCATCGAGATCGCCCAGGCCGGATCGCTGTCGAAGGCGGCGGGCAGTCTCGGCATTGCGCAGCCGGCGTTGAGCCAGCTTGTCGCCAACCTCGAACATGCCTTGGGCGCGACGCTGTTTCACCGCCGCACGACGGGGATGGAGCTGACGCCGGCGGGCGAGATGTTCCTGAAATATGCCAAGAAGATCTCGGCGGATTTCGAGCAGGCCAGGCTCGATGTGAAACATGCCAGCCAGGTGCCGGCGGGCGAGGTGTCGGTTGTGATCGCCGCCGCGATCTCCAATCTTGTGGCGCCGGAGCTGATGATGCGCGCCGAGGCGCTGTTTCCCGATGTGAAGATCACGGTGCGCCGCGCGATGAGCTACCCGGCAGCCCAGCTGATCCGGGAAGGGCAGGTCGATGTCGGCATCGTGCCGGGGGCGAAATCCATGCCCAACGTCAAGGCGGAACTCGCCTATATCGACGAGATGACCTTTGCCGGCGGCATCGGCATGCCGCTCGACCAGCCGGGTCCGATCACGTTTGCCGAGGCCTGCCTCGCGCCGCTGGTGTTGCCTTCCCAGGGGCATCTTACCCACAGGACCATCGAACAGGTCGCTTTCGACCGCGGCCTGCACCTGAACTTGCGCGCCCGCCAGGACAGTTCCTCGCTGTTGCGCAAGCTGCTCGCCTGCGGTTATGCCTACACGATCATGCCCCGCGCGGGCATGCTGGAAGGCGTGCGCGAGGGCAAGCTCTTCATCCGCCAGATCCCCGACCTGCCGCTCACCCGGCAGATGTTTGTCATCACCAGCACTGATCGCCCCAAATCCGCCGCGGTGCGCGCCGTGCGCACCCTGCTGTGGCAGCAACTGGCGAGACTGAGCGCCGAGGGGTTCATTCCCGCCCTGATGGCGCGGGAGCACACGCCGGACGATTATCCGATTCCTGCCTCAACACCGATGGACTTCCCTCGGCGGGGCGAACCCGCTTGATCGCGGCGGAGCCTCTATAGATCCTTCACCAGCCTGAGAGCGTCGTAGATCGCGGCGTGGATGTTGCGGGCTGATACCGCGTCGCCGATCCGGAAGAGCTGGTAGGCTCCATCGGGGTTGGCGCTTACCGATTGCGGATTGCCGACCACCAGCGCCTCGTAATCAACGGCGCCGAGATTGGACGATCCGGGCTTCAGCTCGAAATAGATATCGTCGAGCGGGCGGGTGCCGTGGTTGACGATCACCTGATCGACAGAGCGGGTGCGGGTCACGCCGCCGTAATCGCTGTCGATCGTCGCCAGAAGCTGGTTGCCGTCGCGTGTCACGCGCTGCAGCTTCCAGGTCACGGTGAACGTCACGTCGCGCTTTTGCAGGGCGCGCATGAAGGGGGTGAGCGACATCGCCATCACCTCCGGGGCAAAGGCCCGGTCGCGCGTCATGATTTCCACCTTCGCGCCGGTTTCGGCGATTTTTTCTGCCGCCTGAAGCGCCGAATAATCGCCGGCATCGTCATAGATCAGCACGTTTTGGCCCGGCTTGACGTCGCCGGTCAGGATATCCCAGGCGGAAACGACGAGGTCGTCGCCCGCGCCCGTCACATCCGTGTGGGGCAGGCCGCCGGTGGCGATGATGACAATGTCGGGCTTTTCCGCAAGCACCGCGTCGCCATCGACGAAACTGTTGAAATGGAAGGTGACGCCGAGCCGCCGACATTCGGCAAACCGCCAGTCGATGATCGAGAGCATCTCGCGGCGTCGCTCGCTCTGGGCGGCGAGGCGAACCTGACCGCCGGGGTCGTTTGCCGCCTCGTGGACAACGACGTCGTGACCGCGCCCGGCGGCGACACGGGCTGCCTCCATGCCAGCCGGGCCCGCGCCGACAATCACGACGCGGCGTTTCTTGTCAGCCGGCGGAATGGCGTGCGGCATGGTTTCCTCGCGCCCCGTCGCCGCGTTGTGCACGCAGAAGGCAAGGCCGCCCTGATAGATCCTGTCGAGACAGTAATTCGCGCCGACGCAGGGGCGGATGCGCTCCTCCTCGCCGGCGATGATCTTGGACACGATGTGCGGGTCGGTCATATGGGCACGCGTCATGCCGACCATGTCGAGCTTGCCGCTGGCAATCGCGTGGCGGGCGGTTGCGACATCCTGGATCTTGGCGGCGTGGAAGGTCGGAAAATCCGTCGCCGCGCGGATTTCGCCGGCGAAATCGAGGTGCGGGGCGCTCGCCATGCCCTGCACCGGAATAACATCGGTCAGCCCGGCATCGGTATCGATATGGCCGCGCACGACGTTCAGAAAATCGACAAGCCCGCTTTCCTTCAGGCGGCGGGAGATTTCGAGGCCCTCTTCGCGGTCGAACCCGCCCTCCAGCCGCTCGTCGCCGGTATAGCGCACGCCGACGATGAATTCGGGGCCGACGCGCCTGCGGATTTCAGCAAGCACCTCGAAAGTGAACCGCAGCCGGTTGTCGAGCGAGCCGCCATAGGGGGCGTCCAGTTCATTGGTGAGCGGCGACCAGAATTGGTCCATCAGATGGCCATAGGCCTGGATTTCGATGCCGTCGAGACCGGCGGCCTGCATCCGCTCGGCGGCATCGGCGTAGTCCGTGATCATGCGGGCGATATCCCAATCCTCGGCCTTCTTGGGGAATGCGCGGTGCGCCGCCTCGCGCTCGTGACCGGCGGAGACGACCGGCAGCCAGTCCGCCTTGTCCCAGCGGGTGCGGCGGCCGAGATGGGTGAGCTGGATCATCACGGCCGAGCCGTGCTCGTGACATTCGTCGGTGAGCTGCCGCATCCAGCCGACAACCTCGTCCTTCCAGGCAAGGATATTGTTGAACACCGGCGGGCTGTCGCGCGCCACCGATGCCGAACCGGCTGTCATCGTCAGCGCCACGCCGGCACGGGCGCGCTCGACGTGATAGGCGCGATACCGCCCCTTCGGCATCCCGTCTTCCGGATAGGCCGGCTCGTGCGAGGAGATCATGATGCGGTTTTTCAGGGTGAGGTGCTTGAGCTGGTAGGGCTGCAGCAGCGGATCATTGTTCATGCCGGACTCCTCTGGTTGGAGGAAGTTCGTCATAAATGTACAGTACTGTCAAGTTAATCGACGTGTTCGTCTATTTTCTTGTTCCGATGGCGTCTTGTGGCTAGTCTGCGGCGCATGGATGCTGAAACGGAAAACACTGCCGGCTGGCGCGGTTCGCGCGAATTGTGGCTTGATGCGGCCCGGCAGGTCTTTGTCGAAACGGGGGTCGATGCGGTCAAGATCCAGACGTTGGCCGAAGGTCTCGCGCTGTCGCGCACCAGTTTCTATTGGTTCTTCAAGGACCGTTCAGCGCTGCTGGACGCGCTTCTCGCGCATTGGGAAGAGACCAATAGCGGCGCGCTGATCGCCGCCTGCGACGCCTATGCCGAAACCCTGACCGAGGCCATCCTCAACCTGATCAGCGTGTTCATCGCGGAAACGGAATTCGATCCGCGACTTGATTTTTCGGTCCGCGGCTGGGCGGCGCAATCCGCCGATGTCATGGCCCGGGTCGCCAGCGCGGACGAGAGACGGATCGCAGCCATCAAGGCGCTGTTCGTCCGCTTTGGATTTGCGCCGGAGGAGGCCGATGTGCGGGCCCACGCGGTCTATCTGGTACAGATCGGCTATATCTCGCTGCAGGTTGCGGAGGATACCGCCACGCGCGTCAGCCGCGCCGCGGAATACGTCAGGATCTATAGCGGCCAGACGCCAACCGAACGCGAACTCGCCCGTTTCCGCGCCCGTCATGATCGCTGAAACCGATATGCGCTCGTATTGACATCGTGCTGGCGGTAACTGTGCTGATCATCGAATTCTCGGTACTGGACGCGCCCATCGTCCAACGCTGGCCGCTCTGCAACTGACCTTCTTGAACCATCTGCTTTTCCAAAAAGCTTCCACGAAAATTGGACGCTGTTTCCGCCCGTAAATTCTGCAGGGAGCCGTGGGGCTCGTTCGTGCGATCACGGGGTCGGTGCGGTATGCGCATTATCCTCAGGGTGCATGGAGCGAGTAATAACGGAAATATATACATGTTTAAATTCCGGAAAATTACTTTTAGTTGGAAAGCAAGTTAATTATTAATGTCGTTGAATTCGAGAATAAATAAATATAAAATAGGTCATATCAAAAATACATGTAGTATAAATTCGAATTAGGGCTATGCGGATGGCGGTTACCGTTGTCGGCATGCTGCCGGAGGTATTTTGATGTCCATAGCGCAGCAGAAGGAAGGTTCGGTTCTCGTATGGAGACAACGGTTTCAATCGCTGCGGTCGCGACTCTTCCGCATGGTCGTCGCTGCGGCGGTAACGGGCTGCCTTTTCCTCCAGAGCGGCGCTCTTCCCGGGCAGTCAGGCTTGGCTCACGCGCAGAGCTGTGTGTCGAACACCGGGTCCAATGAGGGCAGCGCCATCATCCCGACCAGGCAGCCTTGGCAGCAATGCACTGTCGCCCCCGCTTCGCAGAACGATAATCCTCCAATGATCGCCGGTGCCCGCGTGCCGGTCGAGACCGATGCCGACAGTGTTGATGCAGTCGCATCCGGCCAGGGCGCGCCCGACAATGACCCGATCTACAGGGGAGCCGGGCTAGGGAAAGTGATCAGCAGCCGGGCCCGCTGGACCAACGAAAGGGGCACGCGCACCTATGACTGGAAATCGAACAGCGCCTTCGTCGGCGGCGATTTCGCGGCGTTTTCCAACATGCGCTTCGGCGCGCTTGCCGGTTACGGTCATTCGACCTACGAGGTCGACGAGGGAAATGCCAGGGGAATGTCCGACGACTTTACGCTCGGCGTCTATGGCGGCGGGACCTTGAGCGGCTTGGCGGTCGATTTCGGCGCGGCCTATACCTGGCGCGACGCGACAAGCCGGCGCGACATCGCGTTCCTGCAACTCTCAGAGAGGATCAGGGGCCGCTATGATGGCGGAACCTTCCAGCTGTTCGGCGGTATAGGCTATGCCTTCGAGATCACCGACACTCTCCAGCTCGGGCCATTCCTGGATGCTGTCTATGTCCATCAGAAAGCGGACGCGTTCACGGAAACGGGCCGGCTGGCGGAGCTGTCCTCCTTGAGGCAGACAATGGATACCGGGTTCACCACGATAGGACTTAGCGGGGCTCATGAATTCGCGCTCGGCAGCTATGAGAGCCAGGTCACCGCCTCGGTCGGATGGCGGCATGGCTATGGCGATCTCGATTCGGATACGATGGTGGCGTTTTCGGGCGGCGATCCCTTCGGCGTGACCGGCACACCGCATGCGGTTGACCATGCGGTGTTCTCCGTTGGCTGGCAGACCGCGTTGCAGGACAATGTCAGCATTGGCATCACCTATACCGGCGAATTCGGCGACAGCGCCCAAAGCCAGAATCTGACGGCGTTATTCAGTATCAAATTCTGAGGAGCCGCCTTTCGGTCGTTTGAAGCAAGCATCGGCCAAAGCTCATACCGCCAGGAAACCGCCGTCGATCGGCAGAACCGCGCCGGTGACCATCGCGCAGTCATCCGACAGCAGCATGGCGATGCTGGCGGCGACGTGGTCGGCTTCGGCAAAGCGGCCGAGCGGGTGACGGACCATCATCGGTTCGCTCTTGGCCGGATCGCTCCAGGCTTCGACGGCGAGTTCGGTGAGCGTGATTGTCGGGGCGACGGCATTGACGCGGATATTGTGCGGGCCGAGTTCCTTGGCCATCACCCGCGTCGCCCCTTCGAGGCCTGCCTTGGAGGCGGCGTAGCAGAGATGTTCGGTAAAGCCGCGATGGCCGGCGATCGAGGTAATGTTGACGATCGCGCCACCGCCGCCGGCAGCGCGGCGGGCCCGCGCGAATTCCTGGCAGGTGATCAGGGCGGAGCGTAGATTGATGCCCAGTACAGCCTCATAGCCCTCGTCGGTCATGTCGAACGTGCTTTCCAGCACGTTGATGCCAGCGCTGTTGATCAGGTAATCGGCTGTGCCTGCTTCGGCCATGGCGGCGCGGGCGGCCTTCGGGTCTTGCAGGTCGACCTTCACGATGCGACAGCCGATCTCCGACTTCAGGCTTTCGAGATCGCTCATGGTGCGGCTGAGGGCAACCACCTCGGCGCCACGCGCGGCCATGAGCTGGGCGCAGGCGCGGCCGATCCCCTTGCCCGCGCCGGTGATGATGACGGTTTTTCCGGAAAATTGCACTATGGCCTCCTTTTGGGCATCGCGCGGTCAGGTGCTTCTGACATCCGCGAAATGCCGCAACATAGTTCGATAGAGCGGGGCCGTGAAATCGGCGCTGCTCCGGGTTGATTGCGCCTATTCGAGAAGCGCCATTGTCGACTGGCGAATCTCGCGCGCGGTGCGCTGCAGGGTCAGAAACGCCTGATAGCGATTGTCATGCAGGCGGCGACTGAGGCCGTCCGCGGGGTGGCATTGCGTCGCGACCTGGGACATGGCTGGCATCGCTGCTTGCAGGTCCGGATAGCTGCCGGCCGCAACCGCCCCCAGCATGGCCGAACCGAGCAGAACCGGCTCGGGGCAGGCGGTGATCTCGACGGGGTAGCCGGTGGCATCGGCAAGTATCTGTCGGCTCAAGGGGTGCGCCCCGCCGCCGCCGCTGACGGAAATCGCGTCGATGGTCGCGCCGTTTTCCGCCTGGGTTTCGATGATCTGCCGCAAGCCGTAGCCAAGGCCGCAAATGCCGGCGACGTAAAGCGCAACCAGACTTTCCGGCCCGCTCTCCATGCCCTGACCGACGATAACCGCGCGCGCATGCGGATCGGCGAAGGGCGCGCGGTTGCCGAGGAATTCGGGCACCACATGCAGGTCGTCGGCAAGGCGAACGGCATCGCTTGCCGTTGCGACAAGGGCAAGCGCCCGATCGGCCAGCCATACGGGCAGGGCCTTGCCCTCGTCTTTCGCGCGCGCTTCGGCCTCTGTGAAGTACGGATGCAGGCGCACGAGCTGGTCGATGGCGGCACCCGCGGCCGATTGCCCGCCCTCGTTCAGCCACATGCCCGGCACCATTGCCGAATAATACGGTCCCCAGACGCCGGGAACGAAAGCCGGTTCCTTCGTCGTGGTCATGGTGCAGGACGAGGTGCCGAAGACATAGGCCATGGTTCGCGTCGGATCGCCGGCCCCGCCGCTGGCGCCGACCGTGCCGATGCCGCCGGCATGGGCGTCGATCAGGCCGGCGGCGACGGCCGTGCCTGCGCGAAGGCCCATGGTCTCGGCGGCTTCCGCCGTCAGTCCATGGCCCAGCGCCGTGCCGGGATCGACAACCGTTTTCCCGATACGGGCAAAGTCTTCGTTGGCGAGTTCCTCCAGGCCGATCCGGCGGAAATATTCGGCGTCCCACCGGCCTTCATGGGCAAGATAGGTCCATTTGCAGGTGACGGTGCAGGCGGAGCGTTCGCTGGCCCCGCTCGCTTTCCATGTCAGGAAATCGGTCAGGTCAAAGAAATGCTCCGCCGCATGAAAGGTCGCCGGGCGGTTTTCCTTCAGCCACAGAAGCTTCGGGGTTTCCATTTCCGGGGATATCCGGCCGCCGACATAGCGCAGGACGTCGTGATGACCGCGATTGATCCGTTCGGCCTGTTCAAGCGCGCGATGATCCATCCAGACGATGATGTCGCGGTCGGGGTGGTCGCCAACCGGGAGCGGCCCGACCGGTCCGCGCACCACCAGCGAGCAGGTGGCGTCGAAGCCGACGCCCTCGATCTGGCCGGCATCGACGCTCGAAGAGCCGACAGCTTCGGCGACCGACTGGCAAACAGCCTGCCAGATCTGCTCGCTGGATTGCTCGACGATGCCGCCATCAGCGCGATGGATGTCGATGGGGCGCTTGGCCGTGGCCAGCAGATTGCCCGCCGCGTCGAACACGCCGGCTCTCGCCGAGCCCGTTCCGACATCGATGCCCACAAAATAGCTGGTCACGCGTCTTCTCCCTGTCCGGTCAGACCCTGTCGAAAGCGGTCGGCAGCACAATCATGTCACGGATCGTGACGGTGCGCTTGCGGGTCAGCATGTATTCCACCGCATCGGCGACTTCTTCCGGATCGATCAGCGCGCCCGCTTCCTTCGCCTTGCGCAGGTTTTCCTCGGGCCAGTCGGCCAGAAGCGCTGAGACCACGGGGCCCGGGGACACCTGTCCCACGCGCACGCCATGCGGGATCATCTGGCGGCGCATGGTCTGCACGAAGCAGGTGATGGCCCATTTCGAGGATGTGTAGACCGGCTCCCAATAGGCCGGAAAATGCCCGGCGATCGAGCAGGTGACGATGATGTCGCCGGTCTTGCGGTTGCTCATATGCGGCACGACGGCATGGACATTCTTCATCACCGCGTTGACGTTGAGGTTCAGCATCCGGTCAATGGTGGCCGGATCGGTGTCGACAAGATCGCCGCCGATATAGGTGCCAGCATTGCAGTAGAGAATATCGATGTGATCGACCTTCTCCAGGATCTCCGGCACCATGGCGTTGCAGCTGTCGAAATCCAGAAGGTCGGTGACCTGTGCCACGGCCTTGGGACCGAGGCGCTGGACGAGTTCATCGAGCGCTTGCTTGTTGCGGTCGACCATCACCACCGTCGCGCCCGCGGCCAGAAGCTTCTCGGTCGTTGCAAGGCCGATGCCCGAGGCCGCACCGGTAATGACGGCGATCTTGCCATCCAGCGAAACAGACATTCTTTTCTCCTAGAATCTGCGTTTTGTTGTTGTTTTTGAAACCGTCTCAGCGCCACTCGCGGCCGATATAGATGGCGAGCAGGATGATGAAGCCCTTGATCACGTCCTGAAGGTATGGGTTGATGCCCATCAGGTTCAGGCCGTTGTTGAGGATGCCGAGAAGCACCGCGCCGATCAGCGTGCCAAGCACCAGCCCGCGCCCGCCGGCAATCGCGGTTCCGCCGAGCACGACGGCGGCGATCGCATCGAGCTCGAAGCCGACGCCGGCATTGGGCTGGCCGGACATCAGCCGCCCGGTCAGCACCACCGCGGCAAGTGCCGCCGTCAGACCGGAAATCACATAGACGGCGAATTTCACATATTGCGTTTTCACGCCCGATAGCCTCGCCGCCGTCTCGTTGCCGCCGATGGCATAGACATGGCGGCCGAAGGGCGTGCGCTGCAGCAGCACCCAGGCCAGGGCGTAGATAATGAACATCAAGATGACGGGGACGGGCACATTGCCGATCCGGCCGATGCCGAACCACGCGATCCAGGAGGGCAGGCCGCTGATCGGATAGCCGCCGGAATAGATAAGGCCAAGGCCGCGCGCGATGCCCATCGTGGCAAGCGTCACGATGATCGCCGGCATCTTTCCCCAGGCGACCAGTACGCCGTTGAAGACGCCGAGGCCGATGCCCACGCCAAGACCGGCCAGAAGGCCCACCCATCCGGGCATGCCCATATTGACCATCAGGCCCGCCGCGATCGTGCCGGCAAGCGCCATCACCGCGCCGACCGACAGATCAATGCCGCCTGTCAGGATCACGAAGGTCATGCCCACCGCCAGAATGCCGACGATCGAAACTTGCCTCAAGACATTGAAGATGTTCGACACGCTGAAAAAATTGTCGCTGGCGATCCCCATCAGGATCGAAACGACGATCAGCCCCGCCAGCGGCAAAAGAAGCGGTGAATGAAGCAGCGCCCCCCAGTTTCTTTCGTTGGCCTTGTCGTCCGCTTCGGCCGCATTGGCATTTGCATCATGCGACATGTTGAACCCTCCCGGTGGTTGCATGCTTCATTATTTCTTCCGAATTGATGCTCTCGCCCGTAACGGTGGCGACGATGCCGCCCTGGCGGAAGACGCAGACCCGGTCGGACATGCCGACGATTTCGGGAAGCTCCGACGAGATCATGATGATGGAATAACCCTTGGCCGAAAATTCCCGCATCAGCTGGTAGATCTCGGCCTTGGCGCCGACATCGATGCCGCGCGTCGGCTCGTCGAAGATCAGGACCTTCATGTCGTGGTTCAGCCAGCGGGCGATCACCACCTTCTGCTGGTTGCCGCCCGAAAGTGTGTCGACCCGGGCGCGCGGGCCCTGTGACTTGACGCGGACCTGATCCATCGCTGCCTGCGTGGACAGCATTTCCTTCTTCATGTCGATGAAGAAGCGGGCCGCGCGGTACTTGCGGTAATTGTTGAGCGAGATGTTCTGGACGATCGAAAAGCTGGTGATCAGCCCCTCGGTTTTGCGGCTTTCCGGCAAAAGCCCGATGCCGCGCGCCAGGCCGTCGGCGGGAGAGGAAAGACGCGTCTCCACGCCATCGATCAGCATCTTGCAGCGGCTTGCCGGATGCGCGCCGAGCATGGCGAGCGCCGTTTCCGTGCGGCCGGAGCCGACAAGCCCGGCAAAACCGAGAATCTCGCCCTCGCGCAGTTCGAACTTGGAGACCGGGCCGCCCTTGCGCAACTGAAGCTCCTTGACCTCCAGCCGCATGGCGGCGTCCGGTTTCGGCGCGGGCTTTGCCGGAAAGCTGTTTTCGATGCGCCGCCCGACCATCATTTCCACAAGCCGGTCGTGGTCGACGTCGGCCACGCGGCAGGCGGCGACGAATTCGCCGTCGCGCAGCACGGTGATGCGGTCGCAGATCTCGAAAATCTCCTCGAGATGATGTGAGATGAACACCACTGCGACGCCCCGGCCGCGCAATTCGCGCATGACCTTGAACAGGTGTTCGACCTCCGACGGCGTCAGCGTTGCCGTCGGTTCGTCCAGCACCAGTATCCGCGCGTTGAGCGACAGCGCCTTGGCGATTTCGACGAATTGCTGTTCGGCGACCGAAAGCCGGCCGACCGGAACATCAAGCGGAAGGTCGACATCGAGCTGGCGCAGGATCGCGCGAGCGCGCTCATGCATGGCCTTGCGGTCGAGTAGGCCGAAACGGTTGCTGATCTCGCGTGCGAGGAACATGTTCTCCACCGCGGTGAGATAGGGGATGAGGCTGAATTCCTGGAACACGATGCCGATGCCGGCGTCGATCGCCTCGTCGTAATCGGCGAAATGGCGCTCCTTGCCATCGACGCGGATCACGCCCTCGCTCGGCAGGAAAATGCCGGAGACGATCTTCATTAGGGTCGATTTTCCGGCGCCGTTCTCGCCCAGAAGCGCATGGATTTCACCCGCCTCGACATGGAGGTCCACGCCGTGCAGGACTTCGATCTTCCCGAAGCTTTTCTTGATGCCTTGCAGTTCCAGCATGATCTTTTCCCGAGCATGGAAGAGGAAGCCCGCCCCCGGCTCGATGTGAGCGCGGGGGCGGCCTTGAGGAGACGTTACCAGCTGAAGTCGGCTGCGTTCTCGCTGTCGACCACGCGCACGTCGATCGGAACCTCGGCCGGCACGACGCGGGCGCCCCATTTCTGGGCGAGCGCCATGGCGAGGCCGACGCGCACCTGGTCGCGCGGGAACTGAGCCGTGGTTTCGATGAACGGCGTGCCGTCGCTGATCGCCTTCACGGCTTCCGGCGCGCCATCGACCGAGGTCAGCTTGATGTCCTTGCCGGAGCCCTGGATGGCCGCCAGTGCGCCCATCGCGCCGCCGTCATTGACGGAGAAGATGCCGGCGAGGTTCGGATGCGACTGGATCATGTTCTCGACCACGCCGAGCGCCACCGAACGGTCCTGACGGCCATTCTGCGTATCGACCAGCTCGATGCCTTCGAATTCGTCGAGCGCGGCCTTGCAGCCTTCCACGCGCTGAAGGATCGGGATCACCGGAATGCCGTCGAGGATGGCAACTTCGCCCGAACCGCCGAGCGCCTCGCCGAGATATTTGCACGACTGATAGCCGGCATCGCGGTTCTTGGAGCCGACGAACGTATCGACGGGGCCAGCGGCATTGGCATCCACGGCAACCACGATCACGCCCTGCTGCTTGGCCATGTTCACGGCGGATTCGACGCCGGCGCTGTCGGTCGGGTTCAGCAGAAGAATGTCGATATTCTGCTGCAGCATGTCCTCGACATCGGAAATCTGCTTGGCGACGTCATGGCCGGCATCGGTGACGATCACTTCGGCGCCGAGGCTGGCGGCGGCTTCATCCAGCGCTTCCTTCATCGAGACGAAATAGGGGTTGTTCATCTCCTGAAAGGTCATGCCGATCTTCATGCCGCCATCCTGGGCCAGGGCCGGCAAAGCCGTCGTTGCGGCAAGGGCTGCAACGGACAGTGTCTTCGTCAGAATATTCATATCAAGTCCTCCCATTGGTGCGGGCAGGCAAAGGCTGCCCGTTTCCGGACAACACCATGTCGCCCGAATTGCTGAATTCCGGTGATTTCGTCTGGGCTCAGTCCGCCATGGCCAGAGCCCCGTTGGCCGCAAAGGTCGTCCTGAATTGCGAGGGCGACATGCCCTTGAATTTCAGGAAGTGGCGATTGAAATTTGACAGGTTCGAAAACCCGACCTCGTAACAGATCTCGGCGACCTTGATCTCCTCGGAATCGAGAAGAAGCCGGCAGGCGAGATCAATGCGTAACTGGTTCTTGTAGCGCACCAGCGTTGTGCCCGTATGGCGCTTGAAGGCCCGTGAAAATGCGCTCGTGCTCTGCCCGACAAGTTCGGCAAGTTCGCTCTCGTCAACCGGCTCCGTCAGGTGTTCGCGCAGATAGGCGATGGCGCGATTGACCCCGCGGGAATCGATATCGGAAAGGTCGAGCTCGTAGCTGAGGCTTGCGAGCACTTCCGGATCGGGCGACTCGGCGAGAATGTCGAGAATCTGCCAGAACAGCGACAGGCGTTGCATGCCGCGCGCCTCGATCAGCCGTTCAAGCAGCGGCCGCACGGCTCGGCTCGTGGCATCGTCGAAAAGCAGGCCGCGATGGCTGCGCTCCAGGAGCGGGCGGATCGCCTGCATCTCCGGCATTGCCGCGCAGGCGTCCTCGATGAATTTTTCGGGAAACTGGATGATCAGAGAGCGCAGCGGGACGGTTTCGTCGTGCTCGATATCACTGATCCAGTTCTGCGGCAGGTTGGGGCCGGTCATGATCAGCTGGCCGGGACCGAAATCGCCGATGAAGTCGCCGATATAGAATTTGCCGGAGGTATCAACGACAAGATGAATTTCGTATTCGGGGTGATAGTGCCAGCGAACCGTGCGGAACGGGTAGCCATGCTTCCATGCCGCGAAGGATTCACCCTTGCGAATATGAACAAGCTCCAGATCCGGTTGCATCCTCTGATCCTCCCTCGCCAATGACAGGCTGGCGGCGTTTGTCGTGGCTCCCTCCACGGCATCAACGGTGGAGAAACACTACGCTGCGGCCATGGTTTGCCTCAACATCACCACGGAAAATTTACTGATACTTTTTTGACCGGGAATTCGTCGAAATTGAAAGGGTAGCGTTTGTGAGCGCGCCTGAGGTTACCGCAATGCAGAAGTCTTATATCGCAACGCAGCGTAAAACCGTCGGGTTTTTGGCCTAAATTGAGGAAAATGCTGCGAAATACGTCTGACTGCCAATTGTCAATCAGGAAGGCGCGTGGTCGATAAGCACCATTTGGCGCTTATACTTTTCTTGCAGTTTTGAGGGTGTAAAACGGTTTTTCATCAGAACAGGGGCCGCTCGGCCCCAATCCGGTCCCGCCAGGCCGCGGGACCGGCAAGGGACGGATCAATCCGTCATCACGATCTGGAGTTTGACGTCGGTTTCGCGGGCCTCGGCTGCGCGATCGAAGGCGGCGATGCTCTCGGCAAAGGGCAGCGTGTCCGAAATCAGCGGCTTCAGGTCGACCTTGCCCGAGGCGATCAGGGCGATCGCGCGGTCATAGACATTGGCGTAGCGGAATACCGTCTCGACGCGAAGCTCCTTGGCCTGCAGGCCGACGATATCGACGGGGACGGGCTCAACCGGCATGCCGACCAGGACGACGGCCCCGCCGGGACGCGCCAGCTTGTCGACGCCGAGGATCGCGGGAGCAGCGCCCGAGCATTCGAACACGACATCTGCGCCCCAGCCATCGGTCGCTTCCGCCACGGCCTCTGCGGCAGGGCGGTTCCTGATATTGATCGTCTCGATGCCATCGTAAGCGCCGATAATATCCAGCTTCGGCTGGGCGAGATCGGCGACGATCACCTTGGCGCAACCGCCGGCCAGCGCCGCCAGCGCCACCATCATGCCGATCGGGCCGGCGCCGGTGACCACGGCGATATCGCCGGGCTGGATGCGGGCGCGCAGTGCGGCCTGCATGCCGATCGCGAACGGCTCGACCATCGCGCCTTCCGCGAAGCTCACCGCCTCCGGCAGCTTGTAGGTGAAGGCTGCGGGGTGGATCACTTCCGGCGTGAGGCAGCCATGGTTCGGCGGCGTTGCCCAGAACCTGACGGCGGGATCGACATTGTAGATGCCGAGCTTGGACGCGCGCGAGGTGAAATCGGGGATGCCCGGCTCCATGCAGACCCGGTCTCCCGCCTGCAGATGCGTGACCTCGGACCCGGTCTCGATCACGGTGCCGGAGGCCTCATGGCCGAGGATCATCGGTTCATGCACGACGAAATGGCCGATCTTGCCATGGGTGTAATAGTGAACATCGGAGCCGCAGATGCCGACCGTGTGGGTCTTGATGCGCACATCCTGCGGACCTAGCGCAGTGGTGACCTCGAAGTCGCGCAGCGAAAGTTCGCCCTTCTTCTCCAGAACCAGTGCCTGCATGTCATGCCTCCCGTGAGAAATTTGATAGGATCGCGGCCGTTTTGGCCCGTGATTGGTCTTTGGCTAGTCTTTTCGAAACGGCTGCGTAAACAAAAAAGCGCGTTTCAGCGTCGATAATTTTCTGTGCGGTGAAAAAAGTATCAGGGTGATTTGCTCGGCGTATCAATTGAGGTCGCGGCAGCCCGTCCCGGATTACCTGCCAACCCGCGCGGGCCCGGTTGAAGCGCGTTCCACGAGCCAGCAGGCGAGCTCCACGCGGCGCGCGGGCAGGCGGGTGACGCCGAGATCATCGAGCAGCAGGCTGAGGGCGGCGGAGCCGATATGGCGCATCGGGATATGCATCGTCGTCAGCGGCGGATCGGAAAAGCCCGACAGCGGCAGGTCGTCCATGCCGACCACGGAAAAATCCTCCGGCACGCGATAGCCCGCCTGCTGGATGGCGAGCATCGCGCCATAGGCGAGGCTGTCGCCGGCAGTCAGCACGGCCGTGAAATCGGCGCCGCGACTCTCCAGCCGTTCAGCGATCGCGCGGCTTGCAAGTTCCGGCAGCCAGTCGTCGACTGTCATCACCAGGTCGTCGATATCCTCGATCCCGTGGGCGCGCAGCGCATCGCGCCAGCCCTCGAAGCGACGCTCGATCGTCCGCCGGCCCTTGTGCATCAGAAACAGGATGCGGCGGTGGCCGAGATCGAGAAGGTGGTCGGCGGCAAGCCTTGCGGCGGAGCGGTTGCAGGGCGTCACGCTGGAGTGGCGCATCGCCGGATCATCGCCGTTGATCAGCACGATCGGCTTGGAAAATCCACCCGAGCGGGTCAGCACCTGCGCATCATCCAGCGTCAGAAACAGGCAGCCGGCAACGGAGGCGTCCGCCTCGCCCTCGGCCAGAAGCTGCGCCTCATCCTCGGGGGTCGCGACCGCGCGGGTGACCAGTTCGATGCCGAGCGCCTCGGCCCGTTCGTTGAGGCCGTCGAGAACGTGGTAGGTGAACTGGTTGCGCTGGTGGTCGATCATCGCGACGCTCGATGTCGCGAGGATAATACGGCGGCCGGCGGCTGATGTCGGGTTGACATAGCCGAGCGCGAGCGCGGTCTCGACGATCTTCGCCCGCAACTCGTCCTTCACCCCGCCGGTGCCCGCAAGCGCCCGCGAAGCGGTCGATACCGATACCCCGCAATTGCGGGCGATTTCCTCCAGCCGGACCCGTCGGTTCGGCTTGCCGCGTTTGCCGTGAATCGCGAATGCCTCCTGTTTGCACCAAAACTGCAAAAAATTTGCAAATTGCGCAACAGCTTTTTGTGTGGAACAGTTCGCCTTGAGGAACGAACGGGAGGAAACATGCCGATAACGGCCGATCAGATTTCCGACAGCTTGTCGGCGCTGGTGCGCGGGATGACGGGACTGCGTCACGACGGGCGCTTCGATGAGCCCAATCTTGATGGCACGCCCGGCGATTATGTCAGCTTCGACAGTTGGGAATGGCCGCAGGGCGTCGGGCTTTATGGCCTGCAGCGGCTGTGGCGGCACACCGGCGACGATGCGCATCTGAAGATCCTCGAAGACTGGTACGACCGCCGCATCGAGGCGGGCCTGCCGAAGATGAACGTCAACACCACCGCGCCGATGTTGGCGCTCAGCGAGATCTGGCGGCGCGAACGTCAGCCGCGCTACGAGGCGGTGCTGCGCGACTGGGCCGAGCGGGTGGTTTCCGACATGCCGCGAACGCCGGAAGGCGGCTTCCAGCACGATGTTTCCGACAAGATCAACGACAATGAATTGTGGGACGATACGCTGTTCATGGTCGCCCTGTTCCTCGCCTCCTACGGGCAGGCCTCTGGCGAGCGGCGCTTCGTCGATGAGGCGGAACGGCAGTTCCTGGTGCATGCCCGCTATCTCGCCGACCCGAAGTCCGGTCTCTGGTATCACGGCTGGACCTTTGCCGGCCGCCACAATTTCGCCGGCGCTCTCTGGGGGCGCGGCAATGCCTGGATCACGGTCGGCATTCTCGAACTGATCGAACTCTGCGATCTGTCGCCTGCGGTCGAGGCCTATCTTCTCGGCGTGCTTCAGACCCAGATCGAGGCGCTGCTGAAGTACCAGACGGCGTCGGGCGCATGGACCACGCTGGTCGATGACCCGTCATCCTATGAGGAAATCTCGGCGACGGCCGGCTTCGGCTTCGGGCTGATGAAGGCCGCCCGCATGGGGCTCGGCCCGAAAGGCTGCGAGAAGGCGGGGCTGCGGGCGCTCGATGCTGTCATGAAAAATATCAGCGATGACGGCGTGGTCTCCAACGTCTCCTATGGCACCCGCATGGGCCATGATCTGCAGTTCTACCGCGATATTCCGGTGCAGCCGACAGGCTATGGCCAGGCGCTTGCGATTCTCTGCCTTGCCGAAGGCCTGCACCACAGCAATGAAAGGATGAGCAAAGCATGCTGAAAACGCTCTATGGCGCTTCGCCTGCCGATATCGACAACATGAACACGGCGCGGCTGCGCGACGAATTCATGGTGGAAGGCCTGTTCACGCCCGGCGAAATCCGCTTCGCCTATACCCATGTCGACCGCATGATCGTCGGCGGCGCGGTGCCGACCTCTGGCGCGCTCTCCTTCGGCGACGGAGCCGAGGTTGGCACCGAGGCGTTTTTCGACGCCCGCGAAATGGGCATCGCCAATCTGGGCGGTCCGGGCGCGAT
Source organism: Martelella sp. FOR1707 (assembly GCF_053484265.1). NCBI lineage: Bacteria > Pseudomonadati > Pseudomonadota > Alphaproteobacteria > Hyphomicrobiales > Aurantimonadaceae > Martelella > Martelella sp. FOR1707. Next base: position 347,165 of record NZ_JBAKFP010000002.1, read on the forward strand.
CACGGTCGATGGTGCGCGCCATGAACTCGACAACCGCGATATCCTCTATATCGGCCGGGGTGCCAAAACCGTGACGCTGGAAAGTGCTGATGCCGGCAAACCGGCGCGGTTCTACATGAACTCGGTGCCCGCCGGCGCGGACATTCCGCATCGCCTGATCAAGCGGGCAGAATCCAAGCCGCTGGTGATGGGCGACGCGGCGAAATCCAACAAGCGCGAACTGCGCATGTATATCCATCCGGAAGTGGCACCCTCCTGCCTGCTTTTGATGGGGATAACCGATCCCGCGCCGGGCAGCATCTGGAACACCATGCCGCCCCATCTCCACGAGCGGCGCATGGAGGCCTATTGCTACTTTGATCTCGGCGACGAAGACCGCGTCTTCCACCTGATGGGTCGTCCGGACAATACCCGTCATCTGGTTGTCGCCAATGGCGATATCGTGATCTCGCCGGCATGGTCGATCCATATGGGCGCGGGCACCGGGCCCTATGCCTTCGTCTGGGGCATGACCGGCGAAAATCAGGCCTACACCGATGTCGATCCGGTTGCGATCAGGGAGCTCAGATGAATTCGGCATTGAACCAGACGGACAGGGCGCTCCTGCGTCAGCTTGCGGCGGGCCAACCGGTCGTCTACTGGCGGCTTTCGGCGACGGAAGAGGCGCGCTACGACGTGCCCGACCAGCCGATGCAGGGGGAAATGGACCCCTTCTTCTTCCTGACCAAGCACAAGAACTTCATCCCGCACGAATATCCCTGCCGGACGCAGTTTGCCGCCGAGCGGCGCGGAAAGCGGCCCGCGATCGGCGAGACAAGGCCGAAGCTCACGCGCACATGGCTGCCCTTCGGCTCGCCGCGCGTGGACCTGTCGGGCTTCTGGTTCCGCGCCACCGAACTCAAGACCTTCGCCGAAACCACGATCCGCGCCGCATCTGCCGGCGAAGCCCGGCTGGCGCTGCGCACCTGCGGCGGCGCGGTGCTGTTCGTCAATGGCCACGAGGTCGGCTTCATGGCGCCCTATGGCCGCAATCTCGAGACGATCGAGGAATTCACGGTTCAGCTTGAAGCCGGCGACAATGTCATTGGCATCGTCTTTGATGATCTCGCCGAGCGCGATGCGCGTTACTATTTCCAGCTCGATTATCTTTCCGGCCCGGTGGTCGAACACGCCTTGCCAATTCCAGTCGAGGCTCCGGTGGCCAACGCGATGGAGGCCATGCTCGCCTCCATGCATTTCGAAAAGCCGGTCTATGGCGAGGGTGAGGTGGCTCTGGTCGCCGATACCGGCCTGCCGGTCGATGTCACGGCGAAGGTGGTGATCGAGGGCGACTTCATGTCGATCGAGAAGCCGCTGAGCTTCGAGCAAATGCTTGCGGCCGGATCGGTCCGGCTGGCGGTTGCCGATACCGCGGACTTGCCCGCCGATTTCCGCCATTTCAAGGTGACGCTGGCGCGCGGCGATTACGCCGTCTCGCGCGTCTTCGGCGTCGAACTCTGCCATGTGGCGCGACAGGGAACGGCTCCGGAACACCTCCCCGGGCGCATCACAGAAGCGCTCGGCGAAGTCGCCAATCACGCCGAGGGTGATACGGTGCGCGCGCTCGCCCGCCTCGCGACCGGCATGAGCGGCGATGAAACCGAAGCGATGATCGAAAGCGCGCTGCCGGCGATCGAGGATTGCCATGACTGCGCCGATTTCATCCTCGTGCCGCTGCTCTGGTGCCGCGCCGCCTATGGCGATGATATCGGGGCCACGGTCCGCGACCGTGTCGATGCCGCCATCCTCAACTATCGCTACTGGATGGATGAGCCCGGCAATGACGTGCAGTGGTATTTCTCGGAAAACCACGCGCTGTTGTTTCACACGGCCGCCTATCTGGCGGGGCATATGATGCCTGAGGCTCGGTTCGTGCGCTCGCAGCGGACGGGCGCTGAACAGTCGGCAATCGGGGCCGCGCGGGTGCGCGCCTGGCTCGATCACTTCGAGAAGTGGGAAATGGCGGAGTTCAACTCCGCGCCCTATTTCCCGATCGACCTGAAGGGGCTGTGCGCGCTCTATGCGCTGGCGCCGGACCGGGACATTGCCGAGCGCGCGGGCAAGGCCATCATCCGGCTTGTCGAGATACTCGCTCGCTCCGCCCATCATGGCGTCATGACCGGCGCGCAGGGCCGATCCTACGAGCATACGCTCCGGGCCTCGCGGACGCTGGAGCTTTCCGGCATTGCGCGGATGATCTGGGGGCGCGGCAATTACGGCATGCGTTTCCATGCCCTGCCGCAACTGGCGCTCTGCCTGCGCGATCACGGTTTGCAAATACCGGAAGAGCTTGCCGCCATCGCCTCGGTTTCCGGCAGCGAAGGGCATGAATGGACCTTCGCCCAGGGGCAGGAGCGGTTCGCGCGGCTCTATCACTACAAGACGGCGTCCTACGCGCTTGGCACCGCCGCGGCCTATCGCTGGAACCAGTGGGGCTATCAGGAAACGGTGCTGCATCTGCGCCTCGGCGACAATCCGGATGCGACGATCTGGATCAACCATCCGGGCGAGGTGCTGCATTCGGGCTACGGCCGGCCATCCTATTGGGGCGGCTCGGGCACGCTGCCGCGCGTGCATCAGTATCGCGGCCTTGCGATCGCACGTTTCGAATGCGCCGAAGAGCAGCCGGATTTCACCCATTGCTGGTTCCCGCAATCCGTCTTCGACGAGGCCCGAATCGGCCGCGATACGGCGCTGGCGGTGAGCGGCGGCGGCTGCGTGCTGCTGAAGGTCGATGCCGGGCTGGCGCTCGTCGCGACCGGACCGACGGCGGGCAACGAGCTGCGCGCGCCCGGCCTCAAAGCGACATGGATCGTGCGCATGGCCGAGCGCGACAAGGCAAACGAGATTGAGGAGGATTTTGCAACCCTCAGTCTTGCCGACGAGGCCAATGGCGATATTCTGGTCGACGATCCTGAATATGGCAGGGTCCGCTTCGGAGCCGATGGCTCCGTCGAGGCGGAGGGCCGCAGGCTAGACCCGGCGGAATGGACGATCGCGGGCGCGGCGCGGACGTTCCGGGATTAAGGTTTTGCCGGAGGGCAGGGAGAGCCCTCTGGAGACGCCTGCCGTGGGGTGGGCAACAAATGCCGATGATCGGCAAGGGCGAAGGCCCGGTTAAGAGGAGGAAAATGATATGAAAAATGCTGTCAGCATTCTGTCCATCGTTGCGGCGGGGTTCATGGCCTCGACATCGGCGTTTGCGGGCGATGTGCGCATCATGTGGTATTCGGACGGCGTCGAGGGCGAGGTCATGCAGGACCTTGTCGACCGCTTTCAGAAGGACAACCCGGATATCAACGTCACGCTCGACAATGTTGCCTACAAGGTGATCCAGGAACAGCTTCCGATCCAGCTCGAAGCCGGCCAGGGCCCCGATATCGCTCGCGTCACCGATCTCAAGGCGCTGGCCAATCACTGGCTTGACCTTCGCCCCTATCTGTCCGACCCGGCCTATTGGGAGGAGAATTTCGGCGCGCAGGCCGACTGGATGCGCCCCGATGGTTCCGATGCCATTACCGGCTTCATGACCCAGCTCACGCTCACCGGCGGCTTCGCCAACAAGACGCTGTTCGAGCAGGCGGGCGTCGATCTGCCGGGCGACAAGGCCACCTGGGATGACTGGGTCAATGCCTCGGCCGAAGTCGCCAAGAGCCAGCAGACGGCGGCGGCCTTCGCCATCGACCGTTCCGGCCACCGTATTTCCGGCCCGAACGTCTCCTACGGCGCAAACTATATCGGCCCCGATGGCATGCCGGCCCCGGTCGATGAGGGCACCAAGACCTTCGGAACCAAGCTCGTCAACTGGACCAATGACGGTCTGATGCTGAAGGACACCTGGGTATCGGCCGCCGGCTCGACCTATCGCGCGGCCGCCGACGATTTCATCAACGCCCAGATCCCGTTCTACTATTCGGGAAGCTGGCAGGTCGCCAACCTCTCCACCAAGATCGGCGACGCCTTTGACTGGGTGGCGATCGGTTCGCCCTGCGGCACGGCGGGTTGCTCTGGCCTCAAGGGCGGTGCAGCGCTCGTCGGCATCAAATACACCAAGAACCCGGAAGACGTCGCCAAGGTCATGGAATATCTGGCGAGCCCCGAGATCGTGAAGGAGTTCTCCGAGCGCACCCTGTTCCTGCCCGCGCACAAGGGCGTGGTTGCCGAAGGCGGCCTGAACTGGGATACCGACGACAAGAATGTCGGCCCGGCGCTCGATGCCTTCGTGAAGTCCTCCGCGGAAACGCTGCCCGCCGCCGATGCGCTGCCGGCATGGAAGTGGGCGTCGGCCTATTACGGCGCGCTCGTCACCCGCATCAGCCAGGTCATGGCCGGTGAACTGACACTCGACGACGCCTGGACGCGCATCGACCAGGATATCGCCGACAAGGTCCAGCAGTAGGCTAGCGCGGAAAAGTGGCGAACCTGTCCGACATAAAGCGCATGACCGGCTCCGTGTTCACGGTGCCGGCCATGTGGCTGGCCGCGCTTTTGAACCCGCCGCTCAAGGTCTGGCAACGGGCCACGGGCACCGGCGGCATGGCGGCGTTCTTCCTGGCGCCGAACATGGCGATTTTCGGCGTGTTCGTGCTGATCCCTCTGGTCATGAACTTCTTCTATTCGATGACCTCCGGCTCGGCCTATTTCCTGGCCGACCGGACCTTTGTCGGCCTCGAGCAATATGGCCGGCTTCTCGATTGCGGAAACTATCTCGATCCCGGCACCTGCCGCGAGGACCTGTTCTGGAAGGCGGCGCAGAACACTGCCATCTTCGTGTTCTTCCAGGTCTCGCTGATGACGCTGACGGCGATGATCACCGCGCTGATCCTCAACCGCAAGATCGCGGGCAGAGGCTTCTGGCGGGCGGTGTTCTTCTTCCCCGTGCTGCTGTCGCCCGTGGTCGTCGGCCTGATCTGGCGCTGGATTCTGCAGCGTCAGGGCCTGCTCAACTATGTTCTCTACACATTCGGCGCCGATACCCATGACTGGCTGACCGAGCGTCTGCCGGCCTTCACGGCGGCGGTCTCGGTTTCGGTCTGGGCGCATATGGGCTTCTTCACGCTGATCCTGCTCGCCGGTCTTCAGGCAATCCCGCGCGATCTCTATGAGGCCGCCGAAATGGACGGCACCAAACCGGCGCGCGTGTTCTGGCGCATCACGCTGCCGCTGCTGATGCCCAACCTTCTGGTGGTCATCGTGCTGTCGCTGATCCGCGCCGTGCAGATCTTCGACGAGGTCTATGTGCTGACCGGCGGCGGACCGGGCACCTCCACCATGTATCTCACACAATACATCTATGAGGTCGGCTTTGCCTCGCTGCTGCGCAATCCGGGCCTTGCCGCTGCCGCCTCGATCATGATGGGGCTGGTGCTGGTGGTGCTCACGCTGGTGCAGCTCGGCCTTGGGCGGCGCAACGAACAGAAGGGAGCGCGCGAATGAGTGCCGTTTCGAAGTTCCTGTTCCGCCGTCGCGGCGGCGATGGCTGGCACTGGACCGACATCGTCACCTGGGTCTGGCTGATCGGCGGGCTGATCATCATGTTCGGCCCGGCGCTGTGGCTGGTGTTTTCCTCGTTCAAATCGCCAGCGCAGCTTGCCGAGTTTCCGCCGACCATCCTGCCCTATGTCAGCCAGCAGGTTGAGGTCGAAGGCTATGACAAGCCGCTCAACCTCTATGACGTGACCCTGCCGGACGGCTCGACCAGGGTGCTCGCCGAAGTGCGCCGGATCGGCATCGTCGCGCAGATGGTCGATCCCGCCGATCCCGGCGAGATCATCAAGGTCAATATCGCCGAGCGTACGCCGGTGCGCGAGATCGGCTTTGCCACCGAGAACTACGTCACGCCGCTGGAGAGCAATGACTTCCTGCTCTATCTGCGTAATTCCGTGTTCGTGACCCTGATGGCGACGCTGATCACGCTGATCACCAATTCGATGGCGGCCTTCGCGCTGTCGAAATACAAGTTCCGCGGGCGCGACGCGGTGCTGATGCTGATCGTCGGCACGCTGATGGTGCCGCTTTCGGTGCTCTTGGTGCCGCTCTATTCGGTCGTCAGCGCCGTCGGTCTGTACAACTCACTCTGGGGCGTGATCCTGCCGACGGTGGCGACGCCGACGGGCGTGTTCCTGCTGCGGCAGTACATGCTGACAATCCCGGACGAATTGCTGGACGCCGCGCGCATGGACAATGCGTCGGAATGGCAGATCTACTGGCGCATCGTGCTGCCCCTGGCCGCGCCCGCTCTGGCGGTGCTCGCGATCTTCTCGGTGGTCTGGCGCTGGAATGACTTCCTGTGGCCGCTGGTCGTGCTGTCCTCGAAGGAGGTCTACACCCTCCAGGTCGGGCTCAATACCTATGCCGGCGAGCTGAACGTTCAGTGGCATTACATTCTGGCGATGACGGTGGTGACCATGATCCCGGTCGTGCTGGTCTTCGTCTTCCTGCAACGCTTCATCACCTCCGGCATCGCCGGTTCCGGACTGAAATAGGGTGCCATCATGGGACAGATAACGCTGAACAAGGTTGATCGGGCTTATGGCAAACTCAAGGTCCTGCACGACATCAATCTCGATATTCCGGATGGCGAGTTCACGGTTCTGGTGGGCCCATCGGGTTGCGGCAAGTCGACGCTCTTGCGGCTGATCGCCGGTCTGGACAAGCCCACCTCCGGCGAGATCATCATCGACGGCAAGGACGTTACAAAGGCGTCGGCCGCCGATCGCGGGCTTGCCATGGTGTTCCAGTCCTATGCGCTCTATCCGCATATGACGGTGCGCCAGAACCTCGCTTTCGGGCTCGAAAATATCCATATGCCCAAGCCGGAAATCGAGAGCCGCATCCAGGAAGCGGCTCGGATGCTCGAAATTGGTCCCTATCTCGACCGGCGGCCCGGCCAGCTTTCGGGCGGCCAGAAACAGCGCGTGGCGATCGGCCGGGCGGTGGTGCGCAACCCGACGGCCTTCCTGCTCGACGAACCGCTTTCCAATCTCGACGCCGAACTGCGCATCACCATGCGCGCCGAGCTTTCGGGCCTCCACGAGCGGCTGACGACGACCATGGTCTACGTCACCCACGATCAGGTCGAGGCGATGACGCTCGCCGACCGGATCGTGGTGATGCGGGCGGGCAGGATCGAGCAGATCGGCAAACCGCTGGACCTGTTCCACAGGCCGGCAAACCTGTTTGTCGCCGGCTTCATCGGCGCGCCGCGCATGAATCTGGTTCCGGTCACCGTAACTTCGGTTGAAGCCGATGCCGTTCATGTCGAAGGCCCCGGCGGTCTCGTCGCCCGGATCGCCTGCAAGGACAGCGGGCTGAAGCCTGGCGATGACGCGACGCTCGGTATTCGCCCGCATGATTTCTCGGAGGGCGGCGAGGACGCGATTGAGGCGGAGGTCACGCTGATCGAGGCGCTCGGCCCGGAAACCGTGGTTCATGCACACACGGATGGCGGGCAGAAGCTGGTGGCCGTTTTCGGCGGCGGCGCTGTCGATCCCGAGGCGACGCATGTTTCGTTGCGCTTCGATCCCGAGCGGGTGCATCTCTTCAACAGCGACGAGCAGCGGGTGAACTGAAACGGCTAAGTTTCAGTCTGATCCGTCTTCACCGGACGAGGCGAGATGACGGTCGAAAAAGGAAAATACCGCCGCGCGCATGGCCGGCGTTTCCACATGGCCGGCCTCCGGCTCCCGCACCAGAACGAGCCGGTCCGCTGCCCCCGCCTCTTCATAAGCGCGACGCGTCTGCGCGAAAGCTGTCTCGAAGGCGGCCGGCGGCGTCAGCGGATCGAGATCGCCGATGCCGATGAGTTGCGGGCGCGGGGCGATCAGCCCGGCGATCTCGCCATTGCCGGCAAGCGTGAGAAGGCCGGGTACGGTGAGATAGATGCCGTGGAGGTCGATATTGCCGGCGTCAATCAGCGCCGCATAATCCGCATAGGCGCAGAGATGCGCGCTTGCCGCGATGCGCGGCTCGACGGCCGCCAGCCAGTAGCTGAAGGTCGCGCCCATGGAGATGCCGAAAACACCGATCCTGTCGGCTATGATGTCGGGGCGGGACGCCAGCCATTCGAAGGCGGCAGCCTGCTCGCCGAGCATCTGCCCGGCAAGGCTCTTGCCGTGCCACAGCGCCGCCTTGGCGCGGGCGCTTTCGCCGGGGCTGGAGCGGGCGCCAAAGGCCGGCAATTCGACCATCAGCACCGCATAGCCCCGGCGCGCGAATTCCGGGCCGAGCGGCGAAAGCAGCGCCTTGCGACCATCAAGAAGCTCATCCGCGCCGATCTCATAAGCATTGCCGTGGGCATGGATATAGAGGATCGCCGGAACCGGGGCGTCGCCCGGCGGGCGCAGCAGAAAGCCGCGCACATTCTCACCGTTTGCGGTGGCGAAGGTAAGCCGTTCCAACCGCATCCCTTCGTGAACGATGCCGACGCATTCGGTGAGCGTCAGCGGATGCGCACAGATCTCGAACTTTTCACGCAGGGCCTGTCTTAGTGCCATCACTTACCCGGGGAGCCGACCATGAATATCGAAACCTATCTTAAACACCAGTTCAGCCTCGAAGGCCAGCGCGCGCTGGTCACCGGCGGGGCGAGCGGCATCGGCCAGGCGATCGCGGTGGCGCTGGCAGAGGCAGGGGCGGATGTGGCGATCACCGTGCACTCCAATCCGGGTGACGAAACCGCCCGGCTTGTGGGCGAGACCGGCCGCACCTTTGCCCGGGTGCCCGCCGATCTCGGCGCGATCGATGCCGCTGGCGCGGAAACGCTGTTGGAGGCGGCCGCCGAAGGCCTCGGCGGCGATATCTCGATCCTGGTGAACAATGCCGGCATCATCCGGCGCGGCGATGCCGTCGATCATTCCGAAAGCGACTGGCGCGCCGTGCTTTCGGCCAATCTCGACGCCGTCTGGTACCTGTCGCAGGCCGCCGCGCGCGGCATGCAGGCGACGGGTGGCGGCCGCATCATCATGACCGCGTCGCTGCTGTCGTTTCAGGGCGGCATCCGCGTGCCGGGCTACACCGCCTCCAAGCACGGCGTCGCCGGCCTGACCAAGGCGCTTGCCAACGAGCTTGCGCCGCACGGGGTCACCGTCAACGCGATTGCGCCGGGCTATATCGCCACGGACAACACGAAAGCGTTGCGCGATGACCCGGAGCGCTCGCGGCAAATCCTCGAGCGCATTCCCGCCGGACGCTGGGGAAAGCCGGAGGATATCGCCGGCGCGGCCTTGTTCCTGGCTTCGCCCGCAGCGGCCTATGTCAACGGGCATATTCTCGCCGCCGACGGCGGTTGGCTGGCGCGCTGAGCGCAGTTCAACGACCGGCTCCATGTGCCCGTTTGTCGAGGGCCGCACAGTGGCGGCTCGGCAGCGACGCAATGTCTTCGTTCAAACTTGCTTTAGTAAAGAATGTGTCAATTAGGTAACACTAATATATTTTCTCTTTAGGGAAAGCGTAAGAGCTTGCAATCCTTTCATGAGCCCGTAAGCCGAGATTAACGATCTTTTTCTTGGAGGGCGAAATGAGATTCGAACGCAAGTCGACACTGCTTTTGGGTGCCAGCTTCCTCGCTTTTGCTGTGGTTTTCGGGCAGGGCGGCAGCGCCAATGCCTCGTCGGATAACAATTGGGAGGGCGGTACCGGCGACTGGTTCGTGCCAGAGAACTGGAGCGACGGAGTCCCGACAAGCAGCGAGACGGTCATCATTGGGGGCGGTCCGGACCTTCAAAGAGCCCTTATTCAGACCCCGGGCGGAGAGGCGGGCGATCTCCTGATCGAAAGCAATGCTCTCGTGACTGTCTCCGTCAATGGGGCCCTGGACGCCTCCGGCACGGTCACTGTCGGCGCCAACGCGACGGCGGACACGTTCGGCAGTACGCTCCATATTCATTCGGGCGGCACGGCGGTCGTTGACGGGCTGCTCGTCGGCGCCACCAATTCCGAGGCGCGCGAGAGCAACGCGTTCGTTGCCGGCGCTGGCTCCTCGCTCACGGTTGCGGGGACCAACGACTATCAGTTCATCATCGGCGGCGCCAATGCGGCGACGCTGGAAATCAGCGGCGGCGCAGTGGTCAATGCAGGCACAGCGGGCGACAGGCTTGTCCAGATCGGAACCGGGGTTGCAGGCCAAGGCGGAACTCTCGAGATCGGCAAAGGCGGCGAGACGAGCGGCACCCTGAATGCATCGGGCGTCTATCTGGCGTCGAGCGATTCCTCCGTGGTCTTCAATCACACAGACAATACCACTTTCACGCCGGTGATCTCCGGGTCGGGCAGCGTGACCAAGATGGGCAGCGGAACGCTGACGCTTACCGGAACTAATACTTATAGCGGCGGCACATTCTTCAATGGCGGCGTCGTCTCGGTTTCGCAGGACGCCAATCTCGGCAACGTCGCCGGCGCATTGACCTTTAATGGCGGCACGCTGCAATTCGGTGCGGCCTTCGATCCGAACTCGATGCGGGCGATTTCGCTGCAGTCGGGCGGCGGAACGATCGACACCAACGGCAACGACGTCAAGATCGTCCGCACGATTACCGGCGCGGGCAGCTTCACCAAGACCGGCGATGGCACGCTCACGCTGTCGGGCATGAACAATTTTACCGGCGAAACCATTATCTCGCAGGGAACGCTGGCGCTTGAGGGTCAGGGCCGGCTTCAGAGTTCCAGCCTCGTCAACGTCAACGGGACGCTGGATATCTCCGGCACCAGCGGCGTCGCCGTCAAGGCTCTGACGGGAAGCGGCAAGATCGCGCTTGGCAATTCCAGCCTGCGTATCGATGGCGGCACCAACGTGTTCTCCGGCGTTATCTCCGGCGATGGCGGGCTGACCATCATGGGCGGCACGCAGACATTCACCGGCGAAAACACATTTCTCGGCTCTGTCGGAACAGGCGTTGGCACGCAGCTTCGCATCGGCGATGGCGGGACCACCGGATCGATCGTCGGTAATATCACCAATTACGGCACCGTCGTTTTCAACCGGTCGAACAGCCTGACCTATGGCGGCGTCATCACCGGGCCTGGCGCGCTGGGCGTGATGGGCGGCGGCACGCTTGTCGTCACCGGCGAGAGCAGCTTCAACGGTGGGACCGCCATTCATAATTCGACGCTTCAGGTCGGCAATGGCGGCACCTCGGGTCGTATCGGCTACGGCAGCGTCAGCCTTTTCGGAGAAAGCACGCTCGCGTTCAACCGCAGCGACAATTCCTCCTTCTCCGGCGCGATCTCCGGCGGCGGCAACCTTCGCCAGACCGGCACGGGAACCATGACGCTCAGCGGCGACCTTTCCGGCTTCACCGGTCTGGCGACCGCCTCGGCCGGTATTTTGCGCATGCAGTCGGTTACCGGCGGCAATCTTGCCGTTGATGCGGGCGCGACGGCTGAGTTCCAGCTGTCCAGCGGCGATGCCAGCTATGGCGGCGCCGTCACCGGCAGCGGAACCTTCGCGAAGTCCGGCGGTTCAACGCTCGACATGACCGGCGATATCAGCGGTTTCATGGGCCTGACGAAGGTCACCTCCGGTACGCTGCGTCTTGCGACCATACCGGGCGGCAACATGGACGTCATGGGCACCGCGCTCCTGAACCCGTCCGCAGACGCCATCTTTGGCGGCGCGCTGACCGGCTTCGGCACCTTCGGCAAGGAAGGCAACGCCACCCTGACCATCACCGGCGACCACAGCGGCTTCACCGGCGTGACCCGGATCTATGGCGGCGCGCTGCGTTATGAGACGCTGCCCGGCAAGAACGGCATCGACGTCAAGTCCGGAACGGGACTGGTCTTCGCTCTGCCGGGTGATGCCACCTATACCGGGCCGATGATCGGCGGCGGCATCATCGTGAAAGACGAGGCCTCGACGCTTACCCTGAGCGGCAAGATCAGCGGTTTCAACGGCATTACCGGCGTCAAGGACGGAACGCTGCGGCTGGAGTCGCTTCCGGGCGGCCAGATCACCGCTGTAGGACCGGGCACGGTCGAATTCGCGCTCGCGGACGATACGACGGTCTCGAACCTTATCAACGGCAACGGCACGCTGCTGAAATCCGGCGCGTCCACCTTGACGCTGGATGGCTATCTTAGCGACTTCGAGGGCACCACCTCGGTTTCGGAAGGAACGCTGCGCTTCCAGTCCTTGCCGGCTGGCGTGATTGCGGTTGGCGCTTCCGGCACGGCGGAACTGGCTCTGGCGGACGGCACCGTGGTCTCCAACCAGATCACCGGCAACGGCATGCTGGTGAAATCCGGCGCGACAACGCTGACGCTTGCCGGCGATATCGGCGGCTTCACAGGAATGACCTCCGTTTCCGAGGGAACGCTGACGCTTGAAACGCTGCCGGGCGGCAATCTCGACCTCGGCGCATCCGGCACGCTGAACTTCGCGGTGACCGAGGATGCGTCATTCGGCGGCGTGGTTTCCGGCAGCGGCCTTATCGTCAAGTCGGAGAATTCCACGCTGACGCTCACCGGCGACAACAGCGGCTTTACCGGCGCGACCCGCATTGATGACGGCAAGCTCATCGTCAACGGCGCATTTGGCGGTCCGCTGACGATCGAGAACGGCGCTTTCATTGGCGGCTCGGGCACCGTGGGCACCCTGACGGTCGGCACAGGCGGTACGGTATCGCCGGGCAACTCGCCGGGGACGCTGACCGTTGCCGGCGACATCACCTTCGAGCAGAACTCCATCTACGAGATCGAGATCGATCCGCTGACCGGCGCGCATGATCTGATCGCCGTGCGCGACAATGCGATCCTGAATGGCGGAACGGCGGCCCATATCGGCCTGGAGCCGGGCTCGGGTTACGATCCGGCGGCGACCTATACGATCCTGACCGCCAGCAGCGTCAACGGCACGTTCGACAACGTCGTCTCCGACTTCGCCTTCCTGTATCCGACGCTGGAATACTATGGCGATCGCGTCGATCTCACGATCATCCGCAACGACGTCGATTTCGCGGCGATCGGCGATACGCCGAACCAGCAGGCGACCGGTGGCGCGGTCGAGGCGCTCGGCCCGGCGAACACGCTCTACCGCAATGTCGTCTCGTTGAACGCGGATGCCGCGCGCGATGCCTTCGACCAGTTGTCGGGCGCGTCCAATGCGACGATGCGCACGGCGATCCTGGCCAACACCGACCTGATCCGCGATGCGGCGACCAACCGCGTTCGCGCAGCATTCGACAGCGTTGCGGCCAAGCCGGTACCTGTCATGGCCTATGGCGAGGACCAGACCATGACCGGCGTCGAGACCCGCGGCAGCGGCATCGCCGCCTGGGGCGAGGTGCTCGGCAACTGGACCTCGATGGACGGCAACGGCAATGCTGCCGGCTTCGACAATTCGCTGGGCGGTCTGGTGGCCGGTATCGATGGCGCGATCGGCAGCGACTGGCGCATCGGCGCGATGGGCGGTTACTCCAGCACCAGCTTCAGCGGCGATGACGGCTCGGGCGGCAGCACCAACGACTATCATTTCGGCGTCTATGGCGGCGGTGAAGTCGGGGCTCTCGGCATCCGGATGGGCGCGGCCTATACATGGTACGAGGTCGACAGCGATCGCTCGGTCGCCTTCGGGGCTTTCTCCGACCAGCTTTCGGCATCCTATGACGCCAATGCCTTCCAGGCCTTTGCGGAAGCGGGATACCGCATCGATGCCGGCGAGAGCGCGTTCGAGCCTTATGCCAACCTTGCCTATGTCAACCTGCACACGGATGGCTACACCGAGCAGGGCGGCGCTGCGGCACTTTCCGCCGCGGCGTCCGACAGCGATGTCTGGTTCTCCACGATCGGCGTTCGCGCCGCGACCGACTTCATGCTCGGCGCGACGAACGGAACCGCCCGCGTCGGCCTTGGCTGGCGTCATGCCTATGGCGACACGACCCCGCTGGCGACGATGGCTTTTGCCGGCGGCGGCGCCTTCGGGATCTCCGGCCTGCCGCTTGACGAGGACGCGGCGGTGCTGGAAGCCGGTGTCGATTTCGCCTTGTCGCCGATGTCCACCCTTGGCATTTCCTACGAAGGCCAGCTGGGCAGCGAGGCGCAGTCGCACACCGCGAAGCTGAACTTCGCGATCTCGTTCTGACCGGCTAAACGCATCCGGTTATGAAAAAAAACAAACCTCCGCCGGTCGCCGGCGGAGGTTTTTTTGTCAGGGCGCTGGATAATGTGCTGCCTCAGTGGCAGTGAACCTTGCCGACCTTCTTTTCCATGTGGCAGCACTGGCCGGGCGGCGAGCTCTTGCGGCAGCCGCCGCCATGGGCGAAGGCGGCGGACGTGGTTGAAAGCGCCAGCAAGGCTGCGAGACAGAATCTGATCACTGTGTTCTTCCCTCCCCACTTGCAGTTACCGCTTCTGCCGGGTCGGCGGCCTTTGCGGTTCCATCAGCCGCGTTGAAGCATACATCACCGGAATTCACTTCCGCCCACAAGTGAAAACTGCTTTGGTGCCGCAATGTCTTCCGAACAAACGAACGCGTCCGGCCAGTTCACCGGCATTGCCCTGATCACCTTTGCGGTGCTGCTGCTGTCACTGTCCGACGCCCTGGTGAAGCTGACTGGCGCCCATTACAGCCTCGGTCAGTTGATCCTCATGCGCTCGCTCGGCGCTGGCTTTCTCCTTTGCCTGTGGGCGTGGGCGCGGGGCAGGGGCCTGCGTGCTACCCGTCCGCTATGGGTTACGCTCAGAAGCCTTTGCCTTGTGGCGATGTGGTTCTTTTACTATGCGGCGCTGCCGGAAATTCCGCTGGCGCTGGCCGCCGCCTGCTACTACACCGCGCCGCTCTGGATGGCGCTGCTCTCGCGGGTGGTGTTGGGCGAGCCGCTTGGATTGCGCAGGGCGGCGGCGGTGGTTGCCGGGGCGGTGGGCGTGTTTCTGGCCGTCAACCCGACGGCTGCCTCGCCATCGCCCTATGTCGTTCTGCCGCTGCTCGCGGCGCTGTGCTACGCCATGAGCGCCGTCGTCACCTGGAGCCGATGCCGGGCGGAGCAGCCGGTGGCGATGGCGTTCAACCTCAACGTGGCGCTGGTTGTCGCCGGCGGCGGGCTTGTCGCAGCACTTTCGGTGACCGGGGCGGGCATCGACGGCAGTTTCATTTTCGGCGTCTGGCCGGCGCTCGGCGCTGTCGACTGGTTGGTGCTCGGCCTGCTGGCGGCGTTCCTGATGATCATCACGGTGTCGGTGGCCGGGGCCTATCGCATGGCGCCCGCGCCGGTGATCGGCCTGTTCGACAATGCCTATCTGGTTTTCGCCGCCGTCTGGGGCGTCGCGTTTTTCGGGCAGATTCCGTCGCCGGTCGAAATGGCCGGAATGGCGCTTATCCTGGCGGCCGCGGTCACGGCGGCGCGCGCGCCTCGGGCCCGCGCCGGCAGACCGTCGCCCACCCGGATTGCGGCGAAGTGACGTCCGCCGGTGTTCATGGCCGGTTTTTCATGCGGGTTAAATTATCGTAACATATTGGAAATTATGCTAAAATAACAGAATATTCATTTTCCGAAAGCTGCAATCGGGCGTAGTCAGTCGCTCCGCGGCGAGACATTTGTCTCCGTCTGCCTCAACAACCGAGGAATACTGTCATGAAGAAGATCATTGCACTTTCGCTCGCAACCTTGATGATCGGTTCCGGCGCGGCGCTGGCCGCCCAGCCCTTCAATCCGACCATGTATGGCGCGAAGCAGACCACCGCCGACAAGGAGATCGCCCGCATCTCCGCGCCAGGCACCGTCTTCACCACCCAGGTCAACGGCGGGTCCGGCTGGACGGCCTCCAAGACCTACAAGGTGCAGCCGGACGGCACGGCGAAGCTGATCGATCTCGGCTATATCAACAACAACTGACCGGAAATCCTGCTGGAGTTTTCCAGGCCCTGCGGTCGATTGCCGCGGGGTCTTTCATTTGCGCGGGTGGGCCCGGTCGTAGATTTCCAGCAGGCGGCCGGTGTCGACGCCGGTATAGACCTGGGTGGTCGACAGGCTGGCATGGCCGAGCAGTTCCTGGATGGTGCGCAGATCGCCGCCGGCGGCCAGAAGATGCGTGGCGAAGGAGTGACGCAGCGCATGCGGCGTCGCCTTTTCGGAGAGGCCGAGCGCGCCGCGCATCGCCTGCATTTCGCGCTGGATGATCGCGCTTTGTAGCTTCTTGCCGCGCGCGCCGAGAAACAGCGGGCCGTCGGCGGGCTGGTGATAGGGGCAGAGCCGGAGATAGTCGCTGACGGCGGCAAGGGCCGCCGGCAAGAGCGGCACGATCCGCGTCTTGTTGCCCTTGCCGGTGATGCGCAGGCTTTCCGGCGCGCCGGCAAAATCGGCGGGCGTCAGCCCCAGCGCTTCGGAAATGCGCAGCCCGCAACCATAGAGCAGGCAGAACACGGCGGCGTTGCGCGCCGCGATCCACGGCTCTTCCGCAAGCTGGCTGTCGGCGCGCGACAGCGCCACGGCGTCTTCGGCGTTCAAGGGTTTCGGCAGCGATTTCGGCTGTTTCGGCGCCCGCATGGCCCGCACGCCGGCGGCATTGGCTAGCCCGCGTTTTTCCAGCCACCGCAGAAACGAGCGGATGCTGGCGAGATCGCGCGCGAGCGTGCGCGCCTCCGCCCCGCCCTTGCGGCGAAACGCCAGATAGGCGCGGATATCGGCGGGCCGTAGCGCATCGATATCGGAAAGGCGCACGGGCCGCGCCACATGGCGGCACAGGAACTGCAAAAACTGGCGCGTATCGCGCTCATAGGCGTTGATCGTATGGTCGGCGAGCCGCCTTTCGCTGTCCAGCGTTTCGAGCCAGTCGCGCCGAAGCGCCATCAGAGCGTCGTCTGCCGGGATGAGCACATTTTCCATCGATCGCTCGCCGTCATCCACAGGTGTTTATCCACGCCGGCCGGCCCGGGCCACGACCTCGGCGCTTGACGAAATCTTGTTCGGGGACAATCCTGCACTAGATTGCGTTAGAAAAAAGCTAATGCTTCGCGGGGGGTGTCATTGTCTTATCATATCGAGTTGGGATATAGACCTTCCACCATTGACGGGACTTTATATGGCGCGCCGTGATTCCTCATCTGCCTTGACGCATTTTGCCGAGACGCTGGCGCTTGTCTCGCAGGGACGGCCGGGCCATATCGTCGATACGCTGATCGCCGAGCGCGGCGAGAAAATCGTCCACAGCCCGTTCTGGCCGGTGATGCGGCCCTTCCTTTATTCCCTGCTCGGTTACGGTAAGGCGATCGAATTCGCGACCGAAACCCAGTCGATGGACGGTTACGGGGTCTTCAATTATCTCTCCGAAAAACTGACGCTGGACATCCACTGCCAGCGCCGCGAGCGGATTCCGGAAGCCGGCGGCTTCATCATGGTTTCCAACCATCCGACCGGCATCGCCGATGGCGTTGCGGTGTTCGATCTTCTGAAGGATCGCCGCCCGGACATGATGTTCTTCGCCAACCGCGATGCGGTGCGCGTCAATCCGCGCCTGGTCGAGATGATCGTCCCGGTCGAGTGGCGCGAGGAGTTCAAGAGCAAGCTCAAGGCGCGCGAAACCCTGCAGGTCACCAATGACGCGATCAAGCAGGAAAAGGCGATGGTGCTGTTTCCCTCCGGCCGCATTGCCTATTGGGCCGAGGGCAAGCTCAACGAGCGGCCGTGGAAGAATTCGGCGATCGGCTTCGCCCGCAAATACAATCTGCCGATCCTGCCGGTGCATCTGAAGGCGCGCAATTCCGGCCTGTTCTACTGGTTCGCCAAATGGTCGACTGAACTGCGCGACATGACCGTGTTCCACGAGCTTCTGAACAAGAAGGGCGACCGGTTCGATTTCACTATCGGCAAGATGATCATGCCGGAGGAACTCCACGGCGATGCCGCCGACGTGACCACCGCGCTCGAAAACCACACGGTGCATGCGCTGGCGAAGGATCCGGATGCGGATTTCGTGCTGCCGCCGGCCGAACCCAAGACAGAAGCCGCGACAGAGGAAGGCGCGGCCTGAGCCGCATTCTGCCTTGCCGCTTCACTTTCCAGCCATCGGCAGGCAATCTTGCCAGTCATGACCTCAGATTCGTTCGATCTTTTCGGAAAGCCGGCAACGCCCGTTGCCAGACGCAGCGTGCCCGTGATGGTGCCGCTGCCGGTGGCGGGGCCGTATTCCTATGCAGTGCCTGATGGCATGGCGGTGATGCCCGGCTCCGTCGTGCAGGTGCCGGTCGGTCCGCGCAAGGTGATCGGGATCGTCTGGGATGAGGGCGATGATGCTGGAGCCGTAGACCCGAAGAAGCTGAGGCCGATCGAGCATGTCTTCGATTGCCCGCCGATCAGCCCCGCGATGCGAAAATTCATCAACTGGGTGGCGGGCTATACGCTGACGCCGCCGGGCCTCGTCGCGCGCATGGCGGTGCGTGCGCCGACCGCGCTTGAGCCGGAGCCTATGGTGGAAGGCCTGCGGCTGACCGGCACGACCCCCGAGCGGATGACGCCGGCGCGGCAGCGCGTGCTGGAACTGGCGTCGGATGGTTTCTCCTGGACGCGGCTCGGGCTCGCGCGGGCCGCCGGCGTGAGCGCCAGCGTGGTCGAAACCATGATGAAGCAGGGCGTGTTTGAAACCGTGTTCCTGCCGCCGCCGCCCGCCGTCGGCGCGCCGGACCCGGATTACGCTCCGCCCGAATTGTCTCCCGATCAGCAGGCCGCTGCAGAAAAGCTCAAGTCCGCAGCCGGGCAGGGGTTCGGCGTCACCCTGATCGATGGCGTCACCGGTTCGGGCAAGACCGAGGTCTATTTCGAGGCGATCGCCGAAACGTTGAGGCAGGGCCGGCAGGTGCTGATCCTGTTGCCGGAAATCGCGCTGACATCAGCGTTCCTGGAGCGCTTCGAGGCCCGCTTCGGGTCGAAGCCCGGCGAGTGGCATTCCGATCTTGCGCCGCGCATGCGCGAAAAGGTCTGGCGGCAGACGGCGGAGGGGCGAATCCGCGTCGTCGCCGGCGCCCGGTCGGCGCTGTTCCTGCCGTTCGAGGATCTGGGTCTGATCGTGGTCGACGAGGAACACGACACCGCCTACAAGCAGGAAGACAGGGTGTTCTACAATGCCCGCGACATGGCCGTGGTGCGCGCCCGGATCGGCGATATTCCGGCCGTTCTCGCATCCGCCACGCCCTCGGTTGAAAGCCAGGTCAACGCGCTTGCCGGCCGCTATGACCGGCTGCACCTGCCGGGGCGGTTCGCGGAGGCCGCGCTTCCGGACCTGAAAACCATCGACATGCGGCGCGATCCGCCGGCGCGCGGCGGCTTCCTGTCGCCGGTGTTGCTGAAGGCTGTGGAGGGCGCGGTCGGGCGCGGCGAGCAGGCGCTGCTGTTCCTCAATCGCCGGGGCTATGCGCCGCTTACGCTCTGCCGGGTCTGCGGCCACCGCTTCCAGTGCCCCAATTGCTCGAGCTGGCTGGTCGAGCATCGGTTTCGCGGGCAGCTGATGTGCCACCATTGCGGCCATGCCGAGCCGGTGCCCGAGGCCTGCCCGGAATGCGGCACGCTCGACCATCTGGTCGCCTGCGGGCCGGGGATCGAGCGCATCGCCGAGGAGGTCGAGCATCATTTTCCGGAAAAGCGCACAATCGTCCTCTCCTCCGATCTTTCCGGCGGCGTCAAGCGGCTCAGGCTGGAGCTGGAGGCGGTGGCCAATGGCGAGGCCGATATCGTTATCGGCACGCAATTGGTGGCGAAGGGACATAATTTCCCGCTGATGACGGTTGTCGGCGTCGTCGACGCTGATATCGGCCTCGCAAACGGCGACCCGCGCGCGGCGGAGCGAACCTTCCAGTTGCTTGCCCAGGTGACCGGTCGGGCAGGGCGCACGGGACTTACGAGCCACGGCCTGATCCAGACCTATCAGCCCGCCCATCCGGTGATGCGCGCGATCGTTTCCGGCGAGGCGGAGGGCTTTTATGCCCGCGAGATGGGCGAGCGCGAAAAAAGCGGCCTGCCGCCTTTCGGACGGCTCGCCTCGGTGATCGTTTCGGCGGAAACGCGCGGCGAGGCCGAGGCGCATGCGCGCGCGCTGAGGACCGCGGCCCCGCAAAGCCGCTCGATCTCGGTGCTCGGCCCGGCGGAGGCGGCCCTTGCGCTGATCCGCGGCCGCTATCGGTTCCGGCTGCTGGTTCATGGAGCGCGCGGCGACGACATGCAGTCATTTCTGGCGGCGATGCTTGAAAACGGACCGAAGGCGCGCGGCTCGGTCAAGGTGCAGGTCGACATTGACCCGCAGAGCTTTCTCTAGATAATGAACGCCAGAGGGGCGCGGGCGCGCGGCCCGCAATACTGGAGGGTTTGTAATGAGTTTCTATTGGCCGGATAGCTTCGTGGGTCAGATCGCCCTGTTCATGGCGGTGGTGATCCTGATCTGGGGGCTGATCGTGGCGCTGGCGCCGCTGCGCCTGATGGTGTTGACCGGGTTTTCGGGCCACAAGGTCGAAGACGGCGAAACCATCCATGTCCGCTCGCTGATCGGCGGCACCTATGCGGCCATGTCGCTGATGGCGCTGCTGTTCGACCAGCCGATGATCTACCGCACCTTCGGCCTCGCCCTTATTTTCGGCTTCCTCACAAGGCTGTTGTGGATGGCGACGCTCAAGAGCCGGTCCATCAAGGGCGGCATCTTTCTTGCCTGCCAGGCGGTGGCCGGCGTATTCATGCTGCTCTACGGTCTTGGCTGGGCATAGCGCGAAAGGTTGAAGCGGGAGGCGAGGCGCTAATGCCTCCTGGATCTGCCGCTCCGGCGTGGTTTCCCGTTTCGGGGAATAAATGCTCTTCGTCAGTTGCCGTAAAATCTCGTCTTTTCAGGGCTTTTCGGAGATTGTGACAAGAAACGCGCGCCAATGCCTCAAAGGGGCTTTGATCGTGTTGCGAGTCGCTATTACCTGTGCTAGACGGACCCCGACTATCGGGAAAGGCGGGTTTGATCACCGCAGTTCTCCTGGGGATATTGTAAAGTTCTAAGGGGCAGCAACGACGGCCACAACCGCCGTTGCTGCCGGTTTTAAAAAGGGAATCTGTGCCTGTGGCGGACCTATCCCATTCTGTTTCGAGCGTCGCGGAGCGTTATGCCGCTTCGTTGTTCGAACTGGCCAAGGAAGAAGACAAGATTGACGCCGTGGGCGCCGATCTCGACCAGATCGACAAGATGCTCAAGGATAGCGATGACTTCCGGCGTCTGGTCATGAGCCCCGCATTCAGCGCCGACGAGCAGCTGGATGCGATGACGGCCGTTCTCGAAAAAGCGAAGATCGGCGGCTATGTCGCCAACTTCGTCAAGGTCGTGGCGAAAAATCGCCGTCTGTTCGTCCTGCCGGGCATGATCGCCGCCTATCGCGGCGCGGTCGCGGCCCATCGGGGCGAGGTGACGGCCGAAGTGACGGTGGCCCATGCCCTGTCGAAAGAACAACAACAGGAATTGAAGACTGCGCTGAAGGATGTGACGGGCAAGGATGTTGCCCTCGACATCACCGAGGATGCGTCTCTTCTTGGCGGCATGATCGTCAAGGTGGGCTCGCGTCAGATCGACACATCGCTGCGCACGAAACTCTCCAAACTTAAGCTTTCACTGAAAGAGGTTGGCTGATGGATATCCGGGCCGCGGAAATTTCCGCAATTCTGAAAGAGCAGATCAAAAATTTCGGCGACGAGGCGGAAGTCTCTGAAGTCGGCCAGGTGCTTTCTGTTGGTGACGGCATTGCCCGTGTCTACGGTCTCGACAATGTTCAGGCCGGCGAGATGGTCGAATTTGCCGGCGGCGTGCGCGGCATGGCGCTCAACCTCGAAAGCGACAATGTCGGCGTCGTTATCTTCGGCTCCGACCGCGAGATCAAGGAAGGCGACGTCGTCAAGCGCACCGGCGCCATCGTTGACGTACCGGTTGGTCCCGGCCTGCTCGGCCGCGTTGTCGACGCGCTCGGCAACCCGATCGACGGCAAGGGCCCGATCAACTCCGATACCCGTGCCGTGGTCGACGTCAAGGCGCCCGGCATCATTCCGCGCAAGTCGGTGCATGAGCCGATGTCGACCGGCCTGAAGGCCATCGACGCCCTGATCCCGGTTGGCCGCGGCCAGCGCGAGCTCGTCATTGGCGACCGCCAGACCGGCAAGACCGCGATCATTCTCGACACCTTCCTGAACCAGAAGCCGATCCACGACAACGGCCCGGACGCCGACAAGCTCTACTGCGTCTACGTTGCCGTCGGCCAGAAGCGTTCGACCGTTGCCCAGTTCGTGAAGACGCTCGAAGAGCGCGGCGCGATGGAATATTCGGTCGTGATCGCCGCGACCGCCTCCGACCCGGCGCCGATGCAGTATCTCGCCCCGTTCGCCGGCTGCGCCATGGGTGAATATTTCCGCGACAACGGCATGCATGCCCTGATCGCTTACGACGACCTTTCCAAGCAGGCCGTCGCCTACCGCCAGATGTCGCTGCTGCTGCGCCGTCCGCCGGGCCGCGAAGCCTATCCGGGCGACGTTTTCTACCTGCATTCGCGTCTGCTCGAGCGCGCCGCCAAGCTCTCCGACGAGCGCGGCGCCGGTTCGCTGACGGCTCTGCCGGTCATCGAAACCCAGGGTAACGACGTTTCGGCGTTCATTCCGACCAACGTGATCTCGATCACCGACGGCCAGATCTTCCTTGAAACCGACCTGTTCTACCAGGGCGTCCGTCCGGCTGTGAACGTCGGCCTGTCGGTGTCGCGCGTTGGTTCGTCGGCCCAGATCAAGGCGATGAAGCAGGTTGCCGGCTCGATCAAGGGCGAACTTGCCCAGTATCGCGAAATGGCTGCCTTCGCCCAGTTCGGCTCCGACCTCGATGCCGCAACCCAGCGCCTGCTGAACCGCGGCGCGCGCCTGACCGAGCTTCTGAAACAGCCGCAGTTCTCGCCGCTGAAGACGGAAGAGCAGGTTGCAGTGATCTTCGCCGGCGTCAACGGCTATCTCGACAAGCTGCCGGTTGGCAAGGTTCGTGACTTCGAGAAGGGCCTGCTGTCGCATATGCGCGGCGAAGCCAAGGACGTTCTCGAAGCGATCCGCACCGAAAAGGCGCTGAGCGACGATCTGAAGGCCAAGCTGAAGTCCGCCATCGAAGCATTCGCCAAGAATTTTTCGGCCGAGTAACACCAGACGGGGACTGAACACCCATGGCTTCATTGAAGGATCTGAAGCTTCGCATTGCCTCGGTGAAGGCGACGCAGAAGATCACCAAGGCGATGCAGATGGTCGCCGCGGCGAAGCTGCGGCGCGCCCAAGAGGCCGCGGAGAACGCGCGGCCTTACACCGAGCGCATGGCGACCGTGATGGCTGACCTGACGGCGGCCGTCGGCGAGGGCGAGGAAGTGCCCGCGCTGATGAAGGGCACCGGCAAGGACAACGTCCACCTGCTGGTTGTCTGCACGGCCGAACGCGGCCTTTGCGGCGGTTTCAACGCGCAGATCGCCCGTCATGCCCGCCTGCATGCCCGCAAGCTGATCGCCGAGGGCAAGACGGTCAAGATCTTCAGCGTCGGCCGCAAGGGCTATGACGCGCTGCGCCGCGAATTCGCCGACCTCGTTGTCGAGCGCAAGGACCTGCGTGACGTTCGCAAGATCGGTTTCGAAAATGCCGAGGATATCGGCAACCGCATCATCGAGATGTTCGGAGCCGGCGAGTTTGACGTCTGTACGCTGTTTTATTCGGAGTTCCAGTCGGTGATCTCGCAGGTCCCGACCGCGCTCCAGCTCATTCCCGCCGCTCCGCCCGCTGATGCGGAAGAGCGCGAGGGTGCGGCGCTTTACGAATACGAGCCGAGCGCCGAGGCTATCCTTGACGATATCGTGCCGCTCAACATCCGTGTGCAGGTTTTCCGGGCGCTTCTGGAAAATGTCGCCGGCGAGATGGGCGCGAAGATGACCGCGATGGATAACGCCACGCGCAATGCCGGTGAGATGATCGACAAGCTGACGCTGTCCTATAACCGTCAGCGTCAGGAAAAGATCACCACGGAACTGATCGAAATTATTTCCGGCGCGGAAGCGCTGTAAGAGCTTGAAAAGAGGGTTTTATCATGGCTGAGGCCTCTATCGGTAGAGTGACGCAGATTATCGGCGCCGTCGTTGACGTCGCTTTCGACGGCGACCTGCCCCCCATCATGAACGCGCTTGAAACCGACAACCACGGCAACCGGCTGGTTCTCGAGGTCGCGCAGCACCTCGGTCAGAACGAAGTGCGCACGATCGCCATGGACGCGACCGAAGGTCTGGTTCGCGGCCAGGAAGTCAAGAACACGGGTTCGCCCATCGAAGTGCCGGTCGGCGTCGAGACGCTTGGCCGTATCATGAACGTCATCGGCGAGCCGGTTGACGAAGTGGGTCCGATCAAGACCAAGTCCAAGCGCGCGATCCACCAGGAAGCGCCGCCCTATGTCGACCAGTCGACCGAAGCGGAAATCCTGGTTACCGGCATCAAGGTTGTGGACCTGCTCGCGCCTTACGCCAAGGGCGGCAAGATCGGCCTGTTCGGCGGCGCCGGCGTTGGCAAGACCGTTCTCATTCAGGAACTGATCAACAACATCGCGAAGGCGCACGGCGGTTACTCCGTGTTCGCCGGTGTTGGCGAGCGGACCCGCGAAGGTAACGACCTTTACCACGAAATGATCGAATCCAACGTGAACGTCGATCCGGCCGAAAACAACGGTTCGGCCGAAGGTTCGAAGTGCGCGCTGGTCTACGGCCAGATGAACGAGCCGCCCGGCGCCCGCGCCCGCGTTGCGCTTTCCGGTCTGACGATCGCTGAAAACTTCCGCGATGAAGGCCAGGACGTTCTGTTCTTCGTGGACAACATCTTCCGCTTCACCCAGGCCGGTTCGGAAATCTCGGCTCTGCTCGGCCGTATTCCCTCGGCCGTGGGCTATCAGCCGACGCTGTCGACCGACATGGGCGCGCTGCAGGAACGCATCACCACCACGACCAAGGGCTCGATCACCTCGGTTCAGGCGATCTACGTTCCCGCCGACGACCTGACCGACCCGGCGCCAGCGACCTCGTTCGCCCACCTGGACGCCACCACCACGCTGTCGCGCTCGATCGCGGAAAAGGGCATCTATCCCGCCGTTGACCCGCTCGACTCCACCTCGCGCATGCTTGATCCGATGATCGTTGGCGAGGAGCACTATCAGGTGGCCCGTGCGGTTCAGTCGACGCTGCAGCGCTACAAGTCGCTTCAGGACATCATCGCCATTCTCGGCATGGACGAGCTTTCCGAAGAGGACAAGCTCACGGTTGCCCGCGCCCGCAAGATCGAGCGCTTCCTGTCGCAGCCGTTCCACGTCGCCGAAGTGTTCACCGGCGCGCCGGGCATCCTGGTCTCGCTCGAAGACACGATCCGCTCGTTCAAGGGTCTCGTCGAAGGCGAATATGACCACCTGCCGGAAGCGGCCTTCTACATGGTCGGCACCATCGACGACGCCGTCG
Organism: Martelella sp. FOR1707; assembly: GCF_053484265.1. Lineage (NCBI taxonomy): Bacteria > Pseudomonadati > Pseudomonadota > Alphaproteobacteria > Hyphomicrobiales > Aurantimonadaceae > Martelella > Martelella sp. FOR1707. Next base: position 372,645 of record NZ_JBAKFP010000002.1, read on the forward strand.
AGAAGGCCAAGAAGCTCGCCGAAGCGGCTTGATCTTGAAGCGGGGCGGCGCAGGCCGCCCGATTCAACCGGTAATCTTTGAAGACGGAAAGTAGACCCCTATGGCTGACACGTTGGTTTTCGAACTGGTGACCCCCGAGAAGCTTCTGGCTTCGACGGAGACGGATGCGGTCGTCATTCCGGCTTCCGAGGGCGAAATGACGGTCATGCCGAACCATGCGCCGACCATGGCGACGATCCGTCCGGGACTTGTGAAGTTCAAGAACCATGACGGCAAGGAACTCCAGTTTCTGGTGTTCCACGGCTTTGCCGATATCCAGGGCAAATCCTGTACGCTTCTGGCCGAGACCGCCGTCCCGGTCGGCGAGGCCAGCGGCGCGATCGAGGATCGTATCGCGACCCTGCGCAAGGAACTGGACGAGGCAAGCCATCACGAGCACAAGAATGCTCTGGAACAGATGCTGGGCGAACTGACCCATCTTGGCCAGACTGTTCTGCCCGCCTGATGTAGCCTTTAAAGACATTGGTATTAAAGCCGCAGTTTATGCTGCGGCTTTTTTCGTTTTTCTGCTAGTCTTGACGATCCAAGCGGCCGATAGAGCCGCAAAATTCGGGTTTGGGGGCACAGTAGCCTCCGCATGTCCGTTTTAACGGTCAGGAAATGTGGATTTGCGTCTGCCGAAATATGAAAGAAAATATCTGAGCGACGTCATCATTCTGAGCCTTTTCGGCTTGGTGGTGATGGTCGTTTTGATGGCGGTCGACTCTTTCGAGCTGCTTCACGACTTTTCAAGGGCCCATGAAGACTGGCAGCTCGACGAGATATTCACAGGCTTGATGGTGGCCAGCGTCGGTCTGGCGATATTGTTGTGGCGGCGGTCGCGAAGGTTGCGCACCGAAGTCGACCGGCGCCACAAGGCCGAGCGGCTGGCGCTGGCGCTTGCCAGGCAGGATTCGCTGACGGGCCTGCCAAACCGCCGCTCCTTCGAGGAGGAGTGTGACAGGCGGCTCACGCGCGCACGTCGAAAATCCGACAAATTTGCGCTGCTGTTCATCGATTTCGACAGGTTCAAGCAGATCAACGACAATCTCGGCCACGAGGCCGGCGACCGTCTGCTGCAGGAGGTCGGCGAGCGGCTGAAGAAAAGCCTGCGCCCGGAGGATTTTCTCGGAAGGCTCGGCGGCGATGAGTTTGCCGCGATTGTCGATGGCGATGTCTCCGATGCGGTGATCGGGCAGGTCGCCGAGCGGCTGCTTGCCGCCGTCGGGCAGCCGATGATGCTGCTGGGTCGCGCGCTGACGCCCTCGGCGAGCATCGGCATCGCCGTCTATCCGCGCGACGGGCAGACGCGCGAGATGTTGCTGAAGAAGGCCGATGCCGCCATGTACAAGGCCAAGGAGGATGGCCGCCGGCGGTTCGTGGTTTACGATCCCGATATTATTCATGCCGAGCGTGATCATCAGATGCTGGAGCTTGAGCTGAAGGATGCGATTGCCAACGGGGAGATCGTGCCATTCTACCAGTTGATCCGATGCTGCGAGAAAGGCGATATCGGCACTGTGGAGGTTCTGGCACGCTGGCGGCATCCAAAACTCGGTCTTCTGAGCGCGGGTGATTTCATTTCCCTTGCCGAGGCCTCGGGCCTCATTCAGGACCTGTTCGAATCGGTGCTCGATCAGGCCTGCCGTGATGCCAAAAACTGGCCGGGCGCGCCGGCGATCGCCGTCAATGTCGTGCCTCACCAGCTGGCCGACAAGGATTTCGCCGAAAAGCTGTTCGCGCTGCTTTCGCGGCATGGCTTTCCGCCGGCGCGACTTGAGATCGAGATCACCGAGGACGCGCTGGTGGTTGACGTCGTGGCGACGCGCCGCTGCATCCGCAAGCTGAAGGAGCGCGGCGTGCGCGTGGTGCTTGACGATTTCGGCACGGGCTATTCAAGCCTGCGGCAGTTGCGCGAACTGCCGTTCGACCGGGTCAAGATCGATCGCAGCTTTATCGCCGGCGTCGGCACGGACCGGCAGAGCGAGGAGATCGTGGTATCCACGATCAACCTGTGTCGCGCTCTGGGGCTACAGACGGTTGCCGAGGGGATCGAGGATCAGGCCCAGGCGGACTGGATCTGCGCCCATGGAGCGGACGCCGCGCAAGGCTTCTTTTACGCCCGCCCGGTTTCGGCCGAAGAGGTTCTGGACAAGCTGAAGGGGCTCAATCCGCGATCGTGATGATGCCGCAATCGCCCGCTTCCGAGGCAAATGTAAGCCGCTTGCCGTCCTCATCCCAGGAAAGCGCGGAGATCGCTCCCTTGCCCGGCCGGCGCAGCAGCGCTTCCTTACCGTCGGAAATCCTGACCGCCAGCACCATGCCGTCGATAAAGCCGATCGCGAGCATCTCCTCGCTCGGATGAAACGCGACCTGGGTGACGAGAATATCGGATCGGGTGCCGAGCTCCAGCGGGCCCTTGCCCATCGGTCCGTCCTTGCCGGAGAAAGGCCAGACGATCGCCGCCGGCGCGCCGGAGGTGGCGAGCCATTTGCCGCGCGGGCTCCACGACCATGACTTGACCTTGGCGGGATAGCCGCTCATGCGCATGTCGCGAAAGCCGTCCTTCGGCTTGCCGTCGAGCTTCCAGCCGTGCAGCGCGTTTTCCTGCATGGTGGTCACCAGAAAACGGCCGTCGGGCGAGAAGGTCACGCCAAGATGCGCGCCCTTCCACGGCAGCCAGATCGCGGGCGCGGCCCCGCCGACCCAGCGCAGGCTGACCCCATCATAGCGGGCAACGGCTATCCTCAAGCCCTTTGGCGCAAAGGCGATGCCCTCGACGCTGCGCTCCTCCGGAAAATTCACGGTCTTGCCATCGACGATTACCCGCGACTCGCGCCCCACGGCATAGGCCACCGCGCCCTGCGGGCCGCCGGCGACGACGGAAATCCACTTGCGCGGTTCGTGTGCGAGTTCCGTGATCGCGCCATCCGCGCCAATGCGCAGCACGCGACCATCCTCGCCACCGGTAATCAGCGAGCGGCTGAAGGGGTCGCGGATGCAGGTGAGAAGCCCGTCATGGGCCTCGCTCACCTTCTCGCCGTCATCCAGCCGGTGGATCGTGCCGGAGGCGGTGGCAAAGAACGGCACGCCGCCAAGAAAGGCGGCGGCGATGACATGATCATCGATGTCGTATGGCGCGACGCTCGGCATCAGGAGTTGGCCTCGCAGGCGCGGAAGCTCTTTTCCAGTTTTTCGCGATCAAGATCGCGGCCGATGAACACCAGCCGGCTATCACGGGCCTCGCCATCCTTCCAGGCGCGCTGGTGATCGCCCTCGATGATCATGTGCACGCCCTGCACGACATAGCGCTCGGGGTCGTTCTTGAAGGCGAGAATGCCCTTGAGGCGGAGGATGTTAGGGCCCTGGTTCTGGGTGACCGACTGGATCCACGGGAAGAACCGGTTGGGATCGAGCTCGCCGCCGCGCAGCGAGACCGACTGCACCGTCACGTCATGATGATCGGAGGGCCCGTGGTGATGATGGTCGTGATCATGATGGTGGTGGTCGTGGTCGCAGTCCGGGCCACATTCGTGATCATGGTCGTGATGGTCGTCATGATCGAGGAAGTGGGGATCATCGGCGAGCACATGCTGCAGGTCGAAGGCGTTCTGGCCGAGAATGTTCTTGAGGTCTATGCCCGAGCGTTCCGTGTGATGGATCTTGGCCGCCGGGTTGATGGCGCGCACCAGGCTTTCGACATCGGCGAGTTCGTCGGCGCTTACGAGGTCGGTCTTGTTCAGGAGCACGATATCGGCAAACGCGATCTGGTCCTCGGCCTCGCGGCTGTCCTTCAGGCGCAGCGGCAGGTGCTTGGCGTCGACCAGCGTGATGACGGCGTCGAGCGCGGTCTTGGCACGCACATCGTCGTCCATGAAGAAGGTCTGGGCCACGGGAACCGGGTCGGCAAGGCCGGTGGTTTCCACGATGATGCCGTCAAAGCGCGGGCGGCGCATCAGGCCTTCCACCACGCGGATCAGATCGCCGCGCACCGTGCAGCACACGCAGCCATTGTTCATCTCGTAGATTTCCTCGTCGGATTCGACGATCAGGTCGTTATCAATGCCGATCTCGCCGAACTCATTGACGATCACCGCATATTGCTTGCCGTGATTTTCGGAAAGGATGCGGTTCAGCAGCGTGGTCTTGCCGGAGCCGAGATAGCCGGTCAGCACGGTCACGGGAATGGGCTTTGCGAGCGTTTCGGTCATGGTCAATCCTTGAAGCAGGCCTTGAGAGGGCGTTTGCGCCTATATAAGGAGCGCCGCAAGGCGGAGCAAGGAGGCGGCGGGTTTGAGCCGTCCCTGTTGATAAGCCGCTTCTATTAAACCGATTGTAGATGGATAGTTGAAATAGCCAAGATTTTTGTTTAAAAAATTTAAATGAACGCGGCGCAGAGGGGTGCCGCACGTCAATTCGGAGTATGTCGTGGCCCAGAAAGTCAAACTCTCCACCATCGCGGAGTCGCTGGGCATCTCGACGGCCACGGTCTCGCTGGCATTGCGCGACAGCCCGCTGGTGGCGGCGGCCACGCGGGACAGGATCAAGGAACAGGCCCGCGCGCTCGGCTACATCTACAATCGCCGCGCCGCCAGTCTGCGCACCTCGCGCTCCGGCATTATCGGGGTGGTGGTGCATGACATCATGAACCCGTTCTACGGCGAGATCCTGAAGGCGATCGAAAGCGAGCTCGACCGCAACCAGCATACATTCATCCTCTCCAACCATTACGACTCGGTCGAAAAACAGCGCAATTTCATCGAGACGCTGCTGCAGCTTGGCGGCGACGGCGTGATCATGTCGCCGGCGATCGGCACGCCGGCCGCCGATGTGCAGCTTGCCGAGGACAACGGCATGCCCGCGATCTTCGTGGCGCGCACGCTTGAGGAACTGGACCTGCCGACCTATCGCGGCGACGACAGCTACGGCATTGCGCTTGCGACCAACCACCTGATCGGTCTCGGCCATCGCTGCATCGCGATGATCGGCGGGACCGACCAGACGTCCACGGGCCGCGACCGCTATGCCGGCTATGTCAATGCGCTGAAGAAGGCCGGGATCCCTGTCGATCCGGGCCTGCGCATACCGGGCCCACGCTCCAAGCAGGGCGGCTTCGAGGCGGCGGTGCACTTCCTGTCCCTGCCGCAGAAGCCGACGGCCGCGGTCTGCTGGAACGATCTGGTGGCGATCGGGCTGATGAACGGCATCTCCCGCGCCGGGCTGACGCCGGGCGTCGACATTTCGGTCACCGGCTATGACGACCTCGAGGAAGCCTCGATCGCCACGCCATCGCTGACGACCGTTTGGAACGGCCAGGCCGAGGTCGGCCGGCTTGCCGCGCGCGCGCTTCTGGACCGGCTGGCAGGCTCCAGTGCGCCGAACGGCATGCATCTTATCAAGCCGGAAATGCGCATCCGCCAATCCACCGGTCCCCATCGCGAGGCGGCGGAAAACCCGCTCGCGGTCTAATTTATCAATCAGAAAAGAATACCCTCGGAGGCCCTATGCCCAAACCTGCCGTGCTGCTGTCGCAGAAGCTCAACAAGTTCATCGAAGAGGCGCTGGCCGATGACTACGACCTGCTGGACATGCCCGAGGAGGGCGTGAGCGCGCTCGGCGCCCGCGCGGCCGATATCCGCGCGGTGATCGCCTTTGGCGGGTTTTCGGCGGAGCAGATGGATGGCTTGCCGAACCTTGAAATCATCACCTGCCCGGGCGTTGGCTATGACGGCATCGATACTGACCATGCCGCAGAGCGCGGCATCATCATTACCCATACGCCGAATGTGCTGAACGACGAGGTTGCCGACACCGCCATCGCGCTGCTTCTCAACACGGTGCGTCAGTTCTATTTCGCCGAAAAGTGGGTGCGCGACGGCCGCTGGGAGCGCGATGGCGCGTTCGAGCTTTCGCCGTTCACGCTGAAAGGCCGCAAGGTCGGGCTTTACGGTCTCGGCCGGATCGGCGAGGAGATCGCCGCGCGGCTGGAACCGTTCAAGGTCGAGATTTCCTACCACACCCGCAGCCCGAAAAAGGGCGTGGCCTATGCCTATCACCCGACGCTCGCCTCGCTGGCGGACGCCGTGGATACGCTGATCGCGATCGTTCCGAAAACCGACGAAACCCACAAGACCATCAATGCGGACATCCTGAAGGCGCTGGGCCCGAACGGCATCCTCGTCAATGTCGGCCGGGGATGGACGGTGGACGAGGACGATCTGATTGCGGCGCTTGAAGCCGGCACGCTCGGCGGCGCGGGTCTCGACGTGTTCTATGACGAGCCGCATGTGCCGGAAAAGCTGCTCACCTTCGAAACCGTCAGCGTGTTGCCGCATGTCGCCTCGGCCTCCGTCGCTACCCGCCGCGCCATGGCGCAACTGGTGGCCGACAATCTAAAGTCCTGGTTCGCCGAGGGCCGTCCGGTCACCCCGGTCCCGGAGACGCCGTTCACGCCGAAAGCGTGAGGTCGAAGATTACGATTGCTGCTTTCGGGCCGCGATGATTTTCTGCATGAGTGAGATGAACTGTGCGCTTTCCTCGTCCGAAAGGGCGTGGAGAGCGTCTTCGTTTTCCGCCGTGGCGGCGGCGATCGCGGGATCGCGCAGGGCCCGGGCGCGCTCCGTCAGCCGGATGCGCTGAACGCGGCCATCCCCGGGGTCCTTTTCCCGCCTGATCAACCCATCGCGCTCCATGCGCGACAGGGTGTTGGCCATGGTCGCCTGCTCGATATCGAGCCGCTCCACCAGCTGCTTTTGCGTCAGTCCGTCATTTTCCCATAATTCCAGCAGCGCCGGGAAGGTGCCGGTCGTCAACCCGAGCGGCCGGATGCGGGCGGCCAGACCGCGCTCGAGAAGCCGCGCGAGGTGGTTGGTCAGGTAGCCGGCCGATGAGTCTTTGAAAAAGGACATGTGCTTCGGTAGCAGTTGCATAGCTTGCTATGCAATGATATATAGCTTGCTATATAAATTGACAGGAGTACGACCATGCTGAAGACCATGCATCCCGTAGCCGGCGCATTCGCGCTGGCGATCATCGCCACTTTCTGGCTCTCGACGGTTCTGGCGGAGATTTTTGCCGGCCCCGAACTGGTGACGCTGGTCAAGGCCGTCATCCCGTGGGGCTTTCTGTTGCTGGTGCCGCTTCTGGCGCTGGCGGGCCTTTCGGGCTTCCGCCTTGCGGGGAAGATGCGCGGACCGATGGTTTCGGCAAAGCGCAGGCGCATGCCGCTCATCGCCGCCAACGGCATAATCGTGCTGATCCCCTGCGCGCTGTTTCTCGCGTCAAAGGCGGAGGCGGGCGCGTTTGATGCGTCGTTTTATGCCGTGCAGGCGATCGAACTCACCTTCGGCGCCGTCAATATCGCGCTGATGGCGCTGAACATGCGCGACGGACTGCGGATGAAGGGGCGGCGGCGCTGATCTTCGCCGTGCCGTCAGGTCCCGATGCCCTCAGTGACGATGCGCACGATGTCGGTGATCTCGTCTTCGGTCAGCGGATCGCCGGCAAGCGCGCTCAGCATGGCCTGGCCGAAGACCGCAAGCAGGATCAGCGCCATGAATTCCGGGGCCTCGTCACGGCGGAATATTCCCTGACCCTGCCCGAGGGCGACGACATCCCGCACCAGCCCCTGAAAGGATGGCCGGTCCGGGGGCGGCGCAAGACCGGGGCGGCGGGCGGGCCGCAGCGCCAGTTCGGCAAGCGTGGGGTTGGCGTGGCACCATGCGGCACTGTCGCGGAACATCGCGCAGAGTAGCGCCGTCGCGTTCTCATCGGCTGCCATCCTGTCGCGGTAGCGGCTGTCATCGGCTTCTGCCCGTGCGATCAACGCAAGCGCGATATCCTCCTTGGAAGAGAACAGATTATAGGCGGTCTTGCGGGTAAGTCCCGCGCCCTCGGCGATATCCTCCATTGTGGTCGCGGCAAAGCCCTTGCGCCGAAACATGTCCTCGGCGGCGGTGAGGATCAGTGAGCGCGAACGTTCGGTGCGGGATAATCTTGTCATTTTTATACAGTTGTGTATTTTTGCACATATGTAAAGATAGGTAGCACGTGATGCTGGAACAACTTGGCGCCAATCTGTGGATTGCGGACGGCCCGGTCGTCAAAGCGAATATGGGGTTCTGCTATTCCACGCGGATGGCGGTGGTCCGCCTCAGTGGCGGTCACCTGATGATCTGGTCGCCGATTGCCGCGTCTCCTGCGCTGGTCGAGGCGGTCACCGCGCTCGGCGATCCGCGCTTCCTTGTCGCGCCCAATACGCTCCATCACGTTTTTATGCGGGAATGGGCCGACGCATTTCCCTCGGCAGACGTATATGGTCCGCGGGCGCTTGCTCAAAAGCGCGGCGACATCGCCTTCGCGGGATTTCTGGAAGACGAAGCTGTGGCGGCGCAATGGTCGGACGAGATCGAGTGCGTCGTGCTTGACGGCAACCGGATCATGACCGAGGTCGTGTTCTTCCACCGTGACAGCGGAGCGGCGATCTTCACCGACCTGATCCAGCACTTCGAACGCGGCTGGTTTTCAGGATGGCGCGGCGTAGTGGCCAGGCTCGACGCCATGCAGGGTGCCGAGCCCGCCGTGCCGCGCAAATTTCGCATTGCCTTTACCGATCGCGCCGCAACGCGCGAAAAGGTGCGGCGGATACTGCAATGGCCGACAGAGCACGTGCTGTTCGCCCACGGCGCGCCGGTGCGACACGATGGGCAGGCGTTTCTGAAGCGGGCTTTCGCCTGGCTCTACTGAGCGGCGCTCGCAAATCCGTCCTTCGACCGGGCGAAGGCGCGCACCGCGTCGCCGAAGGCCTCGAACAGCTTGCGGGATGCGCTGTCGGTGCGGGCCCAGTATTCGGGGTGCCACTGGACGCCGACGGCGAAATTGGTTGCCCCGATGACCGAGACGGCCTCGACGGTGCCGTCCTCGGCGACAGCCTCCACCGCCAGATTCGGCGCGAGATCGCCGATCGCCTGCCGGTGCAGCGAATTCACCGTCACCTCGCCGGCACCGAGAATGTCCGCGAGGCAGGTGCCTTCCTTGATGAAGACGGGCTGGCGGATCACGAACTTCTCATCGCGATTGCCGGCCTCGGGTTCGCGATGGTCGATGCGGTCATCAAGCTCGTGAACCTCGCTGATCAGCGTTCCGCCGAGTGCGACGTTCAGTTCCTGAATGCCCCGGCAGATGCACAGAAGCGGGATGCCGCGCGAAATGGCGCGGCGGATCAGCGGCAGGGTGATGGCATCGCGGCCGGGATCGAAGGGTCCGTCCTTCTCCTCGGCCTGCTTGCCGTAAAGCTGGGGCGCGACATTGCTGGCGGCGCCCGTGATCATCACGCCTTCAACCCTGTCGAGCACGGCGTCGATGTCAGCGCCCTCGGCATAGGCCGGGACGATCAGGCTCATGACCCCCGCCACATCCAGCGCCGCCCCGACATATTGCTGCTGGGCCGAATGCCAGGTGATCTCGCCAATGACCTTGGTGTCTGCGGGAACGGCAATGATGGGGGTGGACATGGATTTTTCCCTGCCTGTTGCGAATGAGTGAAGTGATGTCGAGTGGCAGCAGCGCTGTCAAATGTTTCCTTTGTCGGCGCGATGCGAATTTCGATTGGCCTGATAAGCGAAATTGATCCACCGCCTATTAGACCTTCGTTTAAGGCCGGGCATATGGCGGCCTAAAAACGCGCTTGGCGGCTCGTGCAGGAGTTGAAACCACGGGAGCAAAGTGCTTTCCTCGCAAGACGTCCGCCGGAGGATTTGTGCGGGCACATCACAACTGGGAGGTATTTATGGACCGTCGTTCCTTTATGAAAAAGGTCGGTGCGGGCGGCGTTGGCGCCGCTGCCGCCACCGCGCTCGCAGCACCCGCCATCGCGCAGGAAAATCCGAAGATCACCTGGCGTCTGACGTCGTCGTTCCCGAAGTCGCTGGATACGATTTACGGCGGCGCGGAGGATATTGCCAATCACGTCGGGGCTGCCACAGGCGGCAATTTCGAGATCCAGTGCTATGCCGCCGGCGAGATCGTTCCCGGCCTGCAGGCGCTCGATGCCGTTCAGGACGGCACGGTGGAAGCGGCGCATACCTGCTCCTACTATTTCTGGGGCAAGGACCCGACATTCGCAATCGGCACGGCAATCCCCTTCGGGCTCAACGCGCGGCTTTCGAATGCCTGGTTCTATCAGGGCAACGGCAACACGCTGATGAACGAGTTTTTTGACGGCTACGGAGTCTACGGGCTCCCCGCCGGCAATACCGGCGCGCAGATGGGCGGCTGGTTCTCCAAGGAAGTGAACACGGTCGACGACCTCAAGGGCCTGAAGATGCGCATCGCCGGCATTGCCGGCAAGGTGATGGAAAAAGTCGGCGTCGTGCCTCAGCAGCTTGCCGGCGGCGATATCTATCCGGCGCTGGAAAAGGGCACGATCGACGCCGCCGAATTCGTCGGCCCCTATGACGACCAGAAGCTCGGCTTCTACAAGGTCGCCAAGTATTACTACTATCCCGGCTGGTGGGAAGGCGGTCCGGTGATCCACGGCTTCTTCAACAAGCAGAAATATCAGGAACTACCGAAGCACTACCAGGCGGCACTCGACGATGCCTGCGCCTTCGCCAACACCAACATGATGGCGAAATACGACGTCAAGAACCCGGTCGCGATCCGCGAACTGATCGCCGACGGCGCGCAGATGAAGGGCTTCAGCACCGACATCATGCAGGCCTGCTACAACGCCGCGATGGAAGTCTATGCGGAGCTTGGCGCCGAGAACGCGATGTTCAAGAAGATCTACAACGATCAGACCGTCTACAAGAACGACGCCTATGGCTGGCTGAAGACCTGCGAATTCCGCTACGACCAGTTCATGATGGCCGCCCAGAACGCCGGGCAGATCAAGCCGCTTTCGTAACGAGCTGGTTTGTTGAGAATGGAAAACCCCGGAAGCAGCCGCTTCCGGGGTTTTTTGTGGTCAGTCGGATCAGTTGAAATTCAGATCCGGCGGATCATCGAGGTTGAAGCCATCCGAGCCGCCGTTCGCGGGCTGGTCGCCGCTGCCGAAATCGGGCAGGGCGAACGGATCGTTGCTTTCGCCGCCGAAGCCGCTGTCGAAACCGAAATTGTCGCCGCCTTCGCCGAAGGACGGCATTTCGATCTGGATCGTGTCCGGATCGACCCGGACGACGTCATCCTGATAATGGGTGACCAGTTTCGGGAAGAAAATCACCGCCAGGATCGCCAGGAACTGGATGATGATGAACGGTACGATCCCCTTGTAGATCTCCAGCGTTCTGACGCCGCGCATCGTCGCGCCGGTGGCCTTGTCCCGCCACTCGCCGGCCGGCGTCACCGAGCGCAGATAAAACAGCGAGAAGCCGAAGGGCGGGGTCAGGAACGAGGTCTGCAGGTTGAGGCCGAGAATGATGCCGAACCAGATCAGGTCGATGCCGAGCGCCTGGGCCGGCGCCACCAGGAGCGGCACCATGATGAAGGCGATCTCGAAGAAATCGAGGAAGCAGCCCAGGATGAACACAATGATCGTGACCACGATCAGGAAGCCGTATTCCCCGCCCGGCAGGCTGGTCAGCAGGTCCTCGATCCAGACATTGCCGTTGATGCCGTAGAAGGTGAGGCTGAAGACGCGCGCGCCCATCAGGATCATCATCACGAAGGCTGAAAGCTTGGTGGTGGCGTCGAGCGCCGCCTTCAGCGCCGTGAAATTGAGGCGACCCTTGGCGATCGCCAGAACCAGTGCGCCGGTCGCGCCCATCGCCCCGCCTTCCGTCGGCGTTGCAATGCCGAGGAAGATCGTGCCGAGCACCAGGAAGATCAGCGCCAGCGGCGGCACCATCACGATGATGACCTGCTGGGAAAGCCGCGACAGGATGTTGAGCTTGAACCGGTCGTTGGCAAGTGCCGCGAGATAGATCACGACCACGCCGAAGAACAGCGCCGCCACGAACCGCCAGGCCTCGTCAAGCGCCGTGAACAGCACGTGATAACCGAGGAAGTAGAGCGCGACTGCGATCGCGATCATCACGAACAGCGAGGTGACGCCGTTGCCGAGTGTACGGGCTTCCACCGGCATGGCCGGCGCGGCCTTCGGGCGGATCAGCGTCGTGATGAACACGTAGAGGCAGTAGGCCGCGATCACCATCAGCGAGGGATAGAGCGCGCCGATATACATGTCGCCAACGGAACGGCCGAGCTGGTCGGCCATGACAATCAGCACCAGCGAGGGCGGCACGATCTGCGCCAGCGTCCCGGAGGCGGCGATCGTGCCGGTGGCGAACGAGCGGTCATAGCTGTAGCGCAGCATCACCGGCAGCGAGATCAGCCCCATCGCCATGACGGAGGCCGCGACCACGCCGGTAGTGGCGCCCAGAAGCGCGCCGACCAGAACCACGGCATAGGCGACGCCACCGCGGACCGGCCCGAAGAGCTGCCCGATCGTATCCAGCAGGTCCTCGGCCATGCGCGATCGCTCGAGGATGATGCCCATGAAGGTGAAGAACGGAACCGCGAGCAGCGTCTCGTTCGACATGATCCCGCCGAAAAACCGGTCTGGATGGGATTGCAGCAGCGGCCAGAACAGATTGATTTCCGGCGAGATCGAGGAGAACTCGACGCCCAGCACGAAGAAGATCAGCCCGCCGGCGGCCAGCGTGAAGGCGACCGGGTAGCCGAGAAGCAGCATCGCCATCACGGAAACGAACATGATGGGCGCGAGATTGTGCGCGACGAGATCAATCATGCGGCTGGTCCTCGGTCATCATATGGGCGGCATTGCCGGCGTCGGCATAGAGTTCTTCGTCTTCTTTCAGGTGACCGGAAAGCGCGGCCGCCCGTTTGATGATCTCGGAAAAGGCCTGCAGCAAAAGCAGGGTAAAGCCGATGAGGATGAAGGATTTCGCCGGCCACAGGATCAGCCCGCCGGCATTGGTGGAGTGCTCGCCGGAAAGGAAGGAGCGCAGGAACCACGGCCAGGCAAGGTAGACCATCATGGATGCGAACGGCACCAGGAAGATGATGTGGAGCACGAGATCGATCCAGTCGCGGGTCCGCCGGGACCACGACCCCGAAAGGATGTCGATGCGGATATGCTCGTTCTTCAAGAGCGCGTAGGCGGTCGCCAGCATGAACACGGCGCCGTAAAGGTACCATTGCAGCTCCAGCATTGCGTTCGAGGACAGCGAAAACAGCTTGCGGCTGACCGCATTGCCTGCGCTGACCAGGATCGCGACCAGAAGGAGCCAGGACACCGAATGTCCGATGAATTCGTTCAGCCTGTCGATCGCACGGCTTATTATTATTAGTGGTCTCATTGGGGCCTCCAAACCGTCCGTCTTCCTTAATGGAAGTTGTCAAGGCCACGCAACATGCCTTTGGTACAATACGGACCGAAAAACGAGCGGTTTTGGAATTTTGCGACGGATTTCACCGTCCCGAACGATGGAAAGTTGCGGGTAGGCCTAATTGCGGCTTAGGAAAGCCAACAGGTCGGCGACCACGTCCTCGGCATCACCGTTCCATTTTCCGCCGCGTGCCAAATGGCCGTTGATAACCTGCGTGGCCGCGCCATTTGCGGTCGCCAGAATAAGCCGGGCAAGACGTTCGGGTTCGCCCGGCGGCAGCTCGCCGCGGGCCTGTGCCGCGACGACGGCTGACAGAAAGGTCTGCTGAGCCTCATTCCCGCTCGTCAGGGCGTGTCTTACCGCCGCGGGCCAAGGGCCGTATGTCAGGCTGAACCGTTGCGGCCATGCGATCGCCCGGCGCACGTGCTCACGCAAGGCATCAATGAGCGTCATGTTTCCATCGGCAACCGCCTGCCAGTTCTTGCGGGAAACATCAAGCTCGCGTTCCGCAATTCCGGCGAGCAGCATGTCCTTGTCCTTGAAATGGCGGTAGGGCGCATTGTGGGAGAGGCCGACGCGACCGGCAACCTCACGAAGCGTCACCGCGGCGGGGCCGCCCTCGTCTAGCAGGGCGGCGGCGGCCTCGACAAGCCTGGTACGCGTGTCCGTCATAAAAACCTCATTCCAGCGCTTCGAATGCATGTTGACAACGTCAACGTCCGTTACCATGTTGACATCGTCAACATCGGAGACTTCCATCAATGACTTATAACCATCCTCCCAAACTGGAAACCACCTTTAACCGGCTTCAGGACAAGGCGGTGCTCGTTACAGGCGCCACGAGCGGGATCGGCGAGGCCGCCGTGCGGCTTTTCGCTGAAGAGGGCGCGCGTGTCGTCGCCGCCGCCCGGCGAACAGACAGGCTGAACAGCCTTGCCGAGGAGCTTCGCGGCAAAGGGTTTGCTGTTGAGGCCGTTACCTGTGATGTGGTTGATGAAGCGTCGGTCAGGAACGCCGTCGATGCCGTGCGGCGAGCTTATGGTCGCATCGATCTTGCCTTCAACAATGCCGGCGCCGGCGGCGCGGGTCGCCTGCACGAGACCACTGCAGAGGACTTCGACCGCATCATGGCAGTCAACCTGCGCGGCGTGTTCCTGTCGATGAAATACGAGATTGCGGCCATGCTGGAGCAGGGCGATGGCGGCTCGATCGTCAACACCTCCTCCATCGGCGGGTTGATCGGCGTGTCGTCGCTTGCCGCCTATAGCGCCAGCAAATGGGGCGTCGGCGGGCTGACGAAATCGGCGGCTGTCGCTTATGGCCGCCAGGGCATTCGCATCAATGCCATTGCGCCGGGTTCAACCCGTTCGGAGATGTTCGATAGCTGGATGCCGACTGAGGAAGCGCGGGAGCAGATTGCGGCAGCCGCGCCGATGAACTACATCGCCGATCCCGACGACATGGCTCGGGTGGCGCTCTATCTCCTTTCCGATGAGGCCCGGTGGACTACCGGCGCCATCCTGCCCGCAGAGGGCGGCAGCAGCGCTGGCGTTTGATCTGGCCTCAGGCAGGCTGCGGCGCGGCTGTGCCGCGGCTCGCGCGGGAGCGGAAGGTGAGTGCCATCAGCGTGGCGCCGATGCCCATGCCCCAGGCGCCGACATACATCCACGTGTAGGTCGCGAAGGCATCGTAGATCAGCCCGCCGGCGAGCGGGCCAAGCGCCATGCCGAGGCCGCCGGCAAGCCCGGTGCCGCCGATGACGGTGCCCATCATCCGCTGCGGGAAGTTTTCACGCGCCAGCACCGCATAGAGCGGCATCACGCCGGCATAGATGAATCCGAAGAGCGCGGCAACGGCGTAGAAGCCGGCAAGTTCGCGGACGAAGGCATAGGCGAGCGCGCCGAAGGCCTGGGCGAAAAGGCCGGCGACCAGAACCCGCTTGGCCCCCAGCCGGTCGCCGAGAATGCCGAAGGCGACGCGGCCGCCGAGCCCGGCCAGGCCCTCGATCGAATAGATCGAAACCGCCGCCATCAGCGGAATGCCGCAGGTCACGGCATAGCTGACGGTGTGGAAGATCGGGCCCGCATGGGTGGCGCAGCAGAAGAAATTGGTGAGGCAAAGCACGATGAACTGCGGCGAGCGGATCGCTTCCGCCACCGTGATCTCCGGCTCCGCCCCGGCTATGCCGGGCATGCTCGCCTCGACCTGCGGAGGCCGGCGGATCAGCATCGCGGCGGGCAGCATTAGCACGGCCACCACGACTGCGATGATCTGCATCGCGGTGCGCCAGTCATACCCCTCGACCAGAAAAGCGGCGAGCGGCGACATCGTCATCGGCGCGACGCCGAAGCCGACCGAAACCAGCGACACGGCGAGCGAGCGGTGGGTATCGAACCAGCCGACGATGGACGACATCATCGGCGCCATCAGTGCCGCGATCGCAAGGCCTGAGACCAGGCCGAAGCTCATTTGAAACGCCAGCAGGCTTGGGCTGACGCTGCCGAGGAGGAGGGCCGCGACCATCGCCACGCTGCCGGCGAGAACCACGGGGCGCGGGCCGATCCGGTCCGACAGCGAACCCATGATCATGCTCGCGAGGGCGGACGTGATGAAGCCGATGGTCATGGCCGTTGAGATGCCGGTGGTCGACCAGCCCGTGGCGTCCGCCATCGGCCGCAGGAAGACGGGCAGCGAGAAGATCGCGCCGATGGCGAGGCAGCCGATCACCGCGCCCGCGGCAACCATGATCCAGCGATAGGGAATAGTGCGCATCAAAATCCGGCCTCCCGTGCCATCACGACCGCGCAAGCGGGTCATCGAATGATATAAGTTGATATCAACCTAAATAAATGCTGTCAATTGTCCTCATCAATAATCGATTGAATGGGCGGAGTTTTCCGATGGCGTTGTTGAAAGCGTGAAACAAGGTATGATAATCGGGAGCCCCGAGGGAGTTTGGCCGGCCGGAGATGGCGGCGAGTGCGGTGACGCCGCAAAGGAGGGAAGTCTATGCAGAATGTCGAAATGTCCCAGCCCGCAGACGAGGCGGATTTTTCGGAACACGCCAAAACCTACAAGATGTTCGTCAATGGCACGAAATATGGCACGATCCATCTGGTTGCGCTGATGGTTGCGATGGCGGCGGGCCTGCTTGGGCCTTTCGGTTTCATCGGCAGTCTGATCATCTTCATCGTCATCAGCGTGCTTGGCTACGTTATCCTGCGCTGAAAGCCTTGGAAGAAAATCGATTTTCTGCGGAATTGGGCGTGCCGGCAAGCCGGCGCGCTGCTGACGGCTGCCGTCCGTTCCGACTTCAATCTGGGAGCATGTCTTGAGCAAGACACTATTCGTACCGAAGGAGACGACGGACGCGGAAACGCGCGTCGCCGCTTCTCCTGACACGGTCAAGAAACTGAAGGGCCTCGGCTTCGACGTGATCGTCGAAAGCGGCGCCGGCCTTAATTCACGCATGGATGACGAGGCGTTCCGCGCTGCGGGCGCCGAGATCGCCGGCCCCGAGGCCGCTGCCAATGCCGATGTCATCTTCCGCGTCCGCCGCCCCGGAGAGCAGGAATTTTCCGGCTACAAGAGCGGCGCGATTGTGATCGCAACCATGGACCCCTACGGCCATGAGGACGCGCTGTCGGCGATGGCCGGGAAGGGGATTTCCGCTTTCGCCATGGAGCTGATGCCGCGCATCACCCGCGCGCAGTCGATGGACGTCTTGTCCTCGCAGGCGAACCTTGCCGGCTATCAGGCCGTGATCGAGGCGGCGGCGGTGTTCGACCGCGCCATGCCGATGATGATGACGGCGGCGGGCACCGTTCCGGCCGCGCGCGTGTTCGTCATGGGCGCGGGCGTTGCCGGCCTCCAGGCGATCGCGACTGCGCGCCGTCTCGGCGCCGTGGTTTCGGCCACCGATGTGCGCCCCGCAGCCAAGGAGCAGGTCGCCTCGCTCGGCGCGAAATTCATCGCGGTCGAGGATGACGAGTTCAAGGCGGCCGAAACCGCCGGCGGCTATGCCAAGGAAATGTCGGCCGAATATCAGGCCAAGCAGGCTGAGCTTGTTGCTTCCCACATCGCCAAGCAGGACATCGTCATCACCACCGCGCTGATCCCCGGCCGCCCCGCGCCCCGGCTTGTCAGCCGCCAGATGCTTTCGGCGATGAAGCTCGGCTCGGTCGCAGTCGACCTTGCGGTCGAGCGCGGCGGCAATATCGAAGGCGCGGTCGCCGGCGCGGTGACCGAGGTCGAGGGCGTCAACGTCATCGGTTACGAAAACCTGCCGGGCCGGATCGCCGCCAGCGCTTCCGCGCTTTACGCCAAGAACCTGCTGACCTTCTTCGAAACGCTGGTCGATAAGGAAACCGGCGATCTGAAAATCAACCGGGAAGACGAGCTTGTCGCCGCCACTCTGCTGACGCATGAGGGCGCGCTCATTCATCCGAAATTCGGCGGCCCGGCCGCCGGGGGAGAAGCCTGATGCCGTTAGATGATGTTCATAGCTCGATCGACCAGGCGATGATGTCGCTGGAGCACGCCAAAAGCGCGCTCGGCAATCTCGAGGATGGATCACTTGCAGCCCTTGCTCATGGCGCGACCGGCGGGGTCATCGACCCCTTCGTGTTCCAGCTCGCGATCTTCGTGCTTGCCGTATTCGTCGGCTACTACGTGGTGTGGTCGGTAACGCCAGCGCTGCATACCCCGCTGATGGCGGTCACCAACGCGATCTCCTCGGTGATCGTGGTCGGCGCGCTTCTCGCGGTTGCCCTTTCCGCAAGCGGCATTGCCACCGGCATGGGCTTCATTGCTCTCATCCTGGTCGCGATCAACATTTTCGGCGGCTTTCTCGTTACCCAGCGCATGCTGGCGATGTACAAGAAAAAAGAGAAGTGAGGCCATAGACGATGTCTGTCAATCTTGCAGCCTTGCTGTTTCTCGTCTCCGCCGTGCTGTTCATTCTGGCGCTGCGGGGCCTGTCGCACCCCTCCACCAGCCGCAAGGGCAACCTTTACGGCATGGTCGGCATGGGGATCGCGATCGTCACCACGCTGTTGCTGGCCAAGCCGGATTTCCCGGCGCTGATCCTGATCGTGCTCGCGCTTGCCATCGGCGGCGGCATCGGAGCCTATATCGCCCGCACGATTCCGATGACCGCGATGCCGCAGCTTGTGGCCGGCTTCCACTCGCTCGTCGGTCTTGCCGCCGTGCTGGTGGCAGGCGCCGCACTTTATTCGCCGGAAAGCTTCGGCATCGGCACGCCGGATGATATTCATCTGCGCGCCCTGATCGAGCTCTCGATTGGCGCCGCGATCGGCGCGATCACCTTTACCGGCTCGATCATCGCCTTCCTGAAGCTTGACGGGCGCATGTCCGGCAAGCCGATCCTGCTGCCGGCGCGCCATCTCATCAATATCGCGCTTCTGGCCGGTCTTGTGCTGTTCATCGTGTCGCTGTCGGCAACGGCCAATCCGGTTCACTTCTGGCTTATCGTCATTCTGGCGCTGGTGCTTGGCGTGCTGCTGATCGTGCCGATCGGCGGGGCCGACATGCCAGTTGTGGTCTCGATGCTGAACTCGTATTCGGGTTGGGCGGCCGCCGGCATCGGCTTCACGCTCGGCAATATGGCGCTGATCGTCACCGGCGCGCTGGTCGGCTCGTCGGGCGCGATCCTGTCCTACATCATGTGCAAGGGCATGAACCGCTCGTTCATCTCCGTCATTCTCGGCGGCTTTGGCGGCGATAGCGCATCGGCAGCCGGGGCTTCCGATATCGACCGCACGGTCAAGACCGGCTCTGCCGACGATGCGGCCTTCCTGATGGAAAACGCCTCCCGGGTCATCATCGTGCCGGGCTACGGCATGGCGGTCGCCCAGGCCCAGCACGCGCTGCGAGAGCTTGCCGACAAGCTCAAGGAAAAGGGCG
Organism: Martelella sp. FOR1707; assembly: GCF_053484265.1. Classification (NCBI taxonomy): domain Bacteria; kingdom Pseudomonadati; phylum Pseudomonadota; class Alphaproteobacteria; order Hyphomicrobiales; family Aurantimonadaceae; genus Martelella; species Martelella sp. FOR1707. The sequence goes on from NZ_JBAKFP010000002.1 coordinate 391,958, forward strand.
TCGAGGTGAAATATGCCATTCACCCGGTCGCGGGGCGCATGCCGGGGCACATGAACGTGCTGCTCGCCGAGGCCAACGTGCCCTATGACGAGGTGTTCGAGCTGGAGGATATCAACTCCGAATTCGCACAGGCCGACGTCGCCTATGTCATCGGCGCCAACGACGTCACCAACCCGGCGGCGCGCGACGACAAGGCATCGCCGATCTACGGCATGCCGATCCTCGATGTCGACAAGGCCAAGACCTGCCTGTTCGTCAAGCGCTCGCTCGGCTCCGGCTATGCCGGCATCGATAACGAGCTGTTCTACAAGGACGGCACGATGATGCTGCTCGGTGACGCCAAGAAGATGACCGAGGACATCGTCAAGGCGATCGAATAGCCAAAGCTTTGAAATAACTGGAAACCCGGCGGCTCGTCCCGCCGGGTTTTCGTTTGTGGCGGACGCTTGAGCGGAACCGTCCATCACCACTGCACGTTGTCCCATGGCAACATCAACCGAGGACAGCCCGTGGCCAGTTCCAGGAAACCCCTGACCGTCGCTCTCATTCCGGCGATGGCGTTATGCCTGATGGCGCTCGACCTTCCCGAAAATCCGCCGGTGCCGGAACAGCGTCCGGATGGCGATGCCGCCGTGGAGGCGGAGGCTTCGCCAACGCCGCCAGCGGAAGAAACGACGGTGACGGCGCAGCCCGCTCCCGCGGAAGGCGAGGCCGCCGAGGACGTTGAGGAGGATCTCCCGGACGATCCGCCTGTGCCCGAGGAACGCGCGGAAAACCCGCCGCCACCGGACCCGAAGCCGCCGGAGGAAGACGATGGTGAATTTCTGCGCTGCACAGCGGCGCTGACTGCGCTAGGGACGGACTATGAAGTGCTGGAGCCAATCGACGGGGAAGGGGCCTGCGGCATGGCGCGGCCGCTGAAGGTCACCGCGGTGATGGAGGGTGTCGCGCTTTCCCCTGAGGGCACGATGCGCTGCAAGACCGCGCTTGCGCTCGCGACATGGGCGAAGTCCTATGTCGAGCCGACGGCGAAGATCGCTCTGTCTCCGGATGCGCGGCTGACCGAGGTGGAACAGGCGTCAACCTATGTCTGCCGCAGCCGCAACAATGTGGACGGCGCCAGGATTTCCGAACATGCCAAGGGCAATGCAATCGATATCCGTTCTCTGACGTTTTCGAGCGGCGAGACGGTGGAAATGCTGCCGCGCGTAAAGGACGGCAGCGCCGTCGGCGCCTTTCAGCGCACCGTCAGCGCGGCGGCCTGCCTCTATTTCACGACGGTGCTGTCACCCGGCAGCGATGCGACCCATCAGGACCACATGCATCTCGATGTGATCGAGCGCAAGAGCGGCTATCGCTACTGTCGGTAGGGACGGGGATTATTTCTCAAGCCATGAAATGGCTTCGCCCTGGCTGTCGGGGCCGAACACCTTCACATCGGCGTGGAACAGCATGCCGAACATCTGCACCGCCTGGGTGAAGCCCTTGTTGGCGCTGACGATGGCAATGCTCTTGAACTCCAGCGGTTCGGAGCGGCGGAAGGGCTGACCGCCCATGGCGGTGCCGACATCCGAGCCGGCGAAATCCGAGGCTGTCACCAGCAGCAGGCGCAGTCCGCCGCCCTTCGCGCTCTGGGTTTCAAGCGCCGGCAGCAGGACGTTCTGGTAATCATTCGCGCTCAGCGCCTTGTGGATCGTGAAGCCGATCAGATTGTCCGGCAGGCTTTCGATTTTCTCGAGCATGGAAGTCCCTCCGATTTCGCCATGTGTTGTAGCGCGCCCGCCGCGACATGGAAAGCGCCGCCGGAGAGGATTGCCGATTTGTAATGCCCGACGGCGAGCAACGCAAAAACATGACTATAATTCTCATATTTAAACTTTACCTTTTTAATCATGTTTTATAAGCTCGCCGCAACCAAGTGAAACCGCCCTTGATGAGGAGGCTGTCATGGCGAAGAAAAACCGGCGGAAAGCGGCCAGGGCCGAACAGAAATCCGGTGAGGTGACGCGAGTCGCAGAGGCACCGGATGGACTTGCCGGCCGGAGTTTTCTCTATGTCGGCGGGCGCGACTGTCAGGTCGCTCATCTGCGTGCGGTGGCCGACGGCTTCGGGGCCGAACTGATCCACCACGATGGCGGCCTGCGCGAGGCGGTGTCGCGGATCGACCGGGTGCTGCCCTCCGTCGACTGCGTGTTCTGCCCGATCGACTGCATCAGCCATGACGCCTGCGTCAGGGTCAAATCCGGCTGCAAGAAGTTCAACAAGGCGTTCATCCCGCTCCGCAACGGTTCGAAATCCTCGCTGGAGCGGGCGCTTCACAGCATGAATGAGCGCGGAAACTGATGATCTGTGATATCGATGGCATTCGCCTGATCGGCCTGCACCGGGCCGATGCGGCCGGCATGCCGGTCAGATGCTTCGCGGCAATGCGCTCCGGCGCCGTCGTCATCCCTTTACCGGCGCCTGGGCGTGGTGGCGGCACGGTGCGCGGGATCTGTGAGGTGGTTCACCTCGCCGATATCCGCCGTCAGGGCAACAAAATGATAGAGGTAAGACAATGTATATCGCAATGAACCGCTTCAAGGTCGCGTCCGGCTCGGAGGAAGCTTTCGAGGCCATCTGGAAGGGGCGTGATTCGCGCCTTGCCGAACTCGCCGGCTTCATCTCCTTCCATCTGCTGAAGGGCAAGCATTTTGCGGACGAAGGCTACACGCTTTATGCCTCGCACACGATGTGGGAGAGCGAGGAAGCCTTCACCGCCTGGACAAAATCCGAGCAGTTTCGCGATGCCCATAAGAATGCCAGCGAGCGCAAGGCGGAATATCTGGGACCGCCGGTCTTCGAAGGCTTCAACACGATCGAGGGCGAGTGATGAGCGACCCGGCGGAAATCGAAGTCCTGCCCGTTCTGCCCTCGGTCAATCTTGCCGAGACCAAGGTGTTCTACACTGAAAAGCTCGGGCTCTCTGAAGTGGTGCACGAGGATGAGAGCTATCTCATCCTCCGCCGCCCCGGTCTTGAGCTGCACTTCTGGCTGACCGACGACAAAACGCTTTGCGAGCGGACCTCGGTCTACATCCGCGGCGGCGGCATTGACGCGCTTTATGCCGAATACGAGATGCGCGGCATCCTTCACCCGATGGGCTTTACCGAGCGCGAATGGGGCATGAAGGAGTTCTACGTCTCCGATCCGCACGGCAATCTGCTGCGCTTCGGTCGCATACCCGACGGCGAGGCGGAGTAGTCAGTCGCGGCTTGCCGGCAGCAGCGCGGCAAGCGCCGTCAGCAGCCAGCCGGCGATGATCGCGGTGCCGCCCACCGGGGCCGCCATGCGGAACAGCCCGGACCCCATATAAGAAAGCGCCGCGATATCGCCCGCGAACAGCAGCGTGCCAAGCGCGATCGCGATCCCCGCCGCCGTGGCGACCGCGGTGCGCATCGCGAGCAGCGCCAGCGCCAGCAGCGCCGGGCCATTGGCGAGGCATACGAGTGCCGCCGATTGCAGCACCGCGCTGTCGCCGTGATAGGCGGCTGCGGCGAGCATGACGCCGGCGGCACCGGCAAGGCCGCCGCAGAACAGCAAGATGCGTGATGAAAGCGTAAGGCCTGCCATGCTCAGTTCCTGTTTTGCATATGATAAGCGAGTTTTTCGATCGGCGGCATGATCACGCCGCGCAGCCGGATATCGGGCACGGTCTCTTCCAGCGCGCGGCGGAAGCACAGCAGCCATTCGTCGCGCTCCTGCGGTCCGATCGGCGCCGGCATATGACGCATCCTGAGACGCGGGTGACCGTGTTTTTCGACATAGATTGGCGGGCCGCCGAGATAGCCGGTCAGATAGTCGCGAAATTTCGCTTCCGAGCCGGAAAGGTCGGCGGGATGGACCGCGCGACACCGCGCCGCCTCCGGCAGGGTGTCCATCAGCTCATAGAACCGGCGCGTCAGCCTTTCCACGGCATCGGCTCCGCCTATGGCTTCGTAGAGCGTAATCGTTTCGCGCGTATCCATCGGCATTCCACAACTGAAGTTCTTTGTGTGATCTGATGAATACCGGATTCAGGCGTCAACGCAATGCAGCGCGACGCCTTTTTCCTGCAAGACGGTGCGCTGCTCCGGCGCCAGTTCGGAGCCGGTGAACACGGCGGTGAAGGTTTCGAGCCCGGTCAGGAAATGCAGGCCCGGTCGGCCGAATTTGGTGTGGTCGGCGAGAAGCACGCGGCGTTCGGCGCCCTTGACGATCAGCCGCTTGGTCTGCACCACCTCCGGATCCTGGTGGAAGGCCGCGCCCTCGTAAATCGCCGAGGCGGAGATGAAGCCGATATCGGCGCGCAGCCCCCTCAGCGCATCCTCCGTCAGCAGGCCGAAAAAGCCGTTGAACTTTCGGCTGTACTGGCCGCCAAGCGCCATCAATTCGATCCCGGCAATGCCGGCCAGTTGTGATATAACACTCAGATTGTTGGAAATCACAGTCAGCGGCAGGCGGTGGGTGAGGTGTTCGGTCAGGTTCGCCGCGGTCGACGAATCATCGATCATCAGCGTCATGCCGGGTTCCACGAGGGCGGCAGCGCTGGCGGCGATCCGCGCCTTTTCATTAGCCGCCATTTTCTGGCGATAGCGGAAATCGGCCTGAAACATCGCAGACGACTGAACGGAAGCCCCGCCGCGCACTTTGCGCAACTGTCCCGACGCTTCCAGCTCGTCGAGATCGCGGTGCACCGTCATCTTCGAAACATGGAATCGAAGGCTCAGTTCATCGACGCTCGCCGTGCCCTTTTCCATCAGCAGCGCCATCATCGCCGCCCGTCTTTCATCGGCTTTCACCGGCCTCTCCATGTCCAATGTTGTGGCGTCTTTGATGTAACACCGCTGTTTATGATAAATATCACATTTTATAACGATTAAAATAACAATTAAAGTGTTGTTTGTAAAATGGTATTGTTATTTTCGACGCAACTCCTATCATCAAAATACAAAGCTGCCATACTCGGGCGGCTAAGGAACATTTGATGAGCCGCCGGCCAAGGCGGCGTGCAATCACAGGAGACTTGGCGATGCCCATGATTACCTTGCGGCAGTTGCTCGACCACGCGGCCGAATACGGCTACGGCGTGCCGGCCTTCAATATCAACAATATGGAACAGGGTCTCGCGATCATGGCCGCGGCGAAGAAGACGTCGTCGCCGCTGATCATCCAAGCCAGCCGCGGCGCGCGTTCCTATGCCAACGACCTGGTGCTTGCCAAGCTGATCGAGGGCCTGTCGGAGCTCTACCCCGACATTCCGCTGGTGATGCATCAGGACCACGGCAACAACGAAGCCACCTGCATGACCGCCATCAAATACGGCTTCACCTCGGTGATGATGGACGGTTCGCTGAAGGCCGACGGTTCGACTCCGGCGGATTATGAATACAACGCCGGCATCACCCGCCGCGTGTCGGATTTCGCCCACTGGGCCGGCGCATCGGTGGAAGGCGAGATCGGCATTCTCGGCTCGCTGGAAACCGGCGAGGGCGAGAAGGAGGACGGCCACGGCTTCGAGGGCAAGCTGGAGCATGACCAGTTGCTGACCGATCCGGATCAGGCCGTGCAGTTCGTCAAGGAAACCCAGGTGGATGCGCTGGCGGTTGCCATGGGCACCAGCCACGGCGCCTACAAGTTCACCCGCAAGCCGGATGGCGACGTGCTGGCGATGAATGTGATCGAGGAAATCCATCGCCGCCTGCCGGATACCCATCTGGTCATGCACGGCTCCTCCTCGGTGCCGGAGGAACTGCAGGAGATCATCAACAAATATGGCGGCGAGATGAAACCGACCTGGGGCGTGCCGGTGGAAGAGATCCAGCGCGGCATCAAGCACGGCGTGCGCAAGGTCAACATCGACACTGACAACCGCATGGCCATGACCGGCGCGATCCGTAAGGTGTTTGCCGAGAACCCATCCGAGTTTGACCCCCGCAAGTACCTGAAGCCCGCCATGGAGGCGATGACCAAGCTCTGCATCGAACGCTTCGAAGCCTTCGGCACGGCCGGCCACGCCGACAAGATCAAGGCGATCCCGATGGCGGATATGGCCAAGCGCTACGCCGACGGCTCGCTTGCGCCGAAGATCGGGTAACGGGCAGCGGGGTCAGCCCCGCCGGTCCATCGACCGCGACACCAGCAGCACCGGGATCAAGCCCGCCAGAATAATGATGATGGCGGGCACCGAGGCGCTTTCGACCTCGGCGCGCGACGCATCCTCATAGACGAGGGTTGCCAGCGTGTTGAAGTTGAAGGGGCGCAGCAGGATCGTGGCCGAAAGCTCCTTCAGCGTTTCGATGAATACCAGCAGCGCCGCGGTCCACAGCGCCGGGCGCATATTGGGCAGCAGCACGGAAAACAGCGCCTTCATCGGCGTCCGCCCGAGCGTGCGGGCGGCCATGTCGAGATTGGGTGAGAGTTTCTGGAAGCCGGAATCGACGCTGCCCTCGGCCATCGCCAGAAACCGCGCGGTGCAGGCATAGACGATGGCAAAGCCGCTGCCAGAAAGCACCAGCCCCGTGGAGATGCCGAAGGCGGAGCGCATCAGTCCGTCGGTCCAGTTGTCGAGGCCGGCGAGCGGGATCAGCACGCCAATCGCCAGCACCGTGCCGGGAATGGCATAGCCGAGCGAGGCAAGCCGGGCGAGGCTGCGGGTCCTGGGCGAGGCATGGCTTCTCACGGCATAGGCAAGGGTGAGGCCGAAGATCACAGCGGCGATCGCGGCAAGCCCGGACACGGTGATGCTGGTCACCAGCGCTTCCAGCAGGCGCGCGGATGCAAAATCGTCCAGCCGTTTCAGCGCGAAGTCGAGGAGCACCAGCGCCGGGATCAGAAAGCCGATGGCAACCGGAATGGTGCAGGAGAGGGTCGCAAGCGCCGCCTTGCCGCCGGTCAGGCGCTGCCGTGCGGCTTCGCCGCTCGCGCGGGAAGCGGCGTAACGCTGGTTGCGCCGCGCCAGCCGCTCGAGCAGGATCAACCCCAGCACGAAGACCAGCATGATCGCCGAAAGCTGCGCCGCGCCGCCGAGATCGCCCCGGTTCAGCCAGGTCTCGTAGATCGAGAAGGTCAGCGTGTTGACGCCGAGATACTGCACCGCGCCGATATCGTTCAGGCTTTCCATCAGCACCAGCGTCACGCCGACGATGATCGCGGGCCGCGCCATCGGAAACTGCACCCGCCGCAGCACCCGCCAGCGGCCTGCGCCCAGCGTGCGCGCCACCTCCGCCGCGTTGCGCCCTTGCATGGCGAAAACCGCGCGCGCGGTCAGATAGACGTAAGGGTAGAGCACGGCCGACATCACCAGCACCGCGCCGCCCAGCGAGCGGATATCGGGGAAATAATAATCGCGCGCGCTTTGGAAGCCGAAGATCGAGCGGTAAAGCGTCTGCACCGGCCCGGTGAAATCCAGGAACTCGCCGAAGGCATAGGCGGCGAGATAGATCGGCATGGCGAGCGGCAGCACAAGGAGAGATGAGAGCAGGCGGCGGAAGGGGAAGTCGAACGACACCACCAACCACGCCGTCATCACCCCGACCGCGCCGGTGATCAGGCCGTTCAGCAGCAACAGCCAGAAGGTCCGCCGCGCGGCGCCCGGCAGAACCGTCGTCGCCAGATGGGCGAGCGACGAAAGATCAGAGGTGAAGGCGAGCCAGACGATCGCCGCAAGCGGCAGCAGCATCAGCCCCGCAATCGCGCCCGCCGCAAGCGTCAGCGGCGCAGGTGCCGCCCGTCGGAATAGGCGCGTGGTGGTGCTGATCTCTGTTGCGGACATGTGTGCGGCCTTCAGTCGAGCCGTTGCGGATGACCGTTCTTACGATCTCACGCCGCGCCGGGCAATACGCGCCGCGCGCTCAATAATGCAGCGGCCTTGTCTGCCGCTCGGGCAGGAATACCTCGACCAGCATGCCTTCGTTGGGAACGGCCTGCACCTCAAGGCGCGCGCCGAGACTTTCAGCAAGCCTGCGGGCCTTTTCCAGATGGGTGTTTTCCGCGCCGCCCTGTTCCGACCGCGCGCCGCCATTGCCGACGCGCCGGCGAGAGGGCGCGATGCCATTGTCGCGGAACCGCAGCACCGTGGCCCCATCCGCCGTCAGCGCCGTCGACACCACGACCTGGCCGCCCGCCGGGGTGAACTGGACCGCACCCATGAGCAGTTCATGGGCGATCTGCCTCAGCGTTTCCTCCGAACCCGGCGCGCTGCCGACGCTCGGCGACAGGGCGGCGCGGATGATGATCCGCCGTCCATTGGCGCGCGGCTGCACCATGCTGACAGCCTCGGCGATGGCATCGTTTATGCGCGCTGCGTCATCCTTCCGGGGCTTAGTTTCAGGCTCAGGCGGGGGCGGAGCGATCTCGGGTTCCGGCTCCGGCTCGCCCAGCAGCCTGCCGATCACGCCGCGCGCGTGACGCCCCTTGAGCGCGATTTCGCGGGCGATGCGGTGATAGCGCTGATCGCCGATCGCACCGAACGGCTGGTGATCGAGCGTTTCGGAAAGCGAAACGATCGCATCGATCGGCTGGCGCACCTCGTAGCGCAGCGCCGAGACGAAGGCATCGCGGTCATCCTCGGCCTGCCGCGCCTCGCGCCGGGCGGCGCGCAGATCATCCTCGCGGCGCTTCAGCGCGGTGATGTCGCGCAGCGCCATGCAGATGCCGTCCGATTGCGGCAGCGGGCCGAGCGTCACATAGAGCGGGATCAACCCGCCGCCGGATTCCCGGCCGATCACTTCCAGCCCCTCTGTGGCGATCTCGCCGGCCGGCCGCTGTCCGAGGCGGTCGAGGTGTCTGCGGAGGTCGCCATGGCTTTCCTCGGCAAACAGGATATCCACCGGCTTGCCCGCGACCTCGGCCGTGTCGGTGGCAAACAGCGCGGCCGCGGAGGCGGAGAGCGAACGCAGTCGCCGCTCCCCATCCAGAATCAGTATGCCGTCGGTGGCCGTGTCGAGGATCGAGGAGAGTTCCGCAACCTCGGCGTCCCTGTCGGCGCTGGGGGCGGGCGCTTCCGCCGGCTTCGGCGCGGCGCCGACCAAGGGTGTTGCGAGCGTGTCGGAATCCTGTGCCGGCCGGAGTGTCAGGGCCAGTGCACGGCCGTCGTTCCAAGCGATCGCCTGCATGTGGAAGGATACCGGAAGCCTTTCGCCATCGGCGGTGCGCAGGAACAGCCGGTCGTCGTTGCCGCGCTCGACAAAGGCATCGGTGCCGCCGGCGGCGATCACCGCCTCGAGCGAGCCATAGCCGGAGACCGCCAGAAAGGCGGGATTGACGTGAAGAATGCGCTCTCCTGCCTGGATCACGATCGGGTTCTCGCTGCGATCGAATTCGGATGTATCCGCTGTGGTTTCGGCTTTTTCGGCAGGCGCGGTGGTGCGACGGATCACCGGGCCGCGGGGCTGAGGTTCCGGCGTTTCCTGCTGCATGTCTTCGGCGGCGGCCTCACGGCGCAAGTCTTCGGCAGGGACCGCGGAGCGCAACTGGCTTGCGATCTCGTCCAGCGCATGGCGCTCGTCATCCGTCAGCGTCTTCGCGCTTTCGGTCTGCCTGGCCTCCGGAACGCGTATCGGGCGCGGCGCTTCCCGCTGCTCGCCGAGCCTGACGAGGCCGAAGCCGCGAAAACCGTCGAAACGACGCTCGCGGGTAAAGGTGGGCAGGGCCGCGAGATCGACCGGGACGAGCATATTGGTGTTGCCGAGCGGCCATTCGACGCTGCGGCCGGACCAGGTTTCAGTCGTTTGCAGCAGGTCGCCGATCGCGCCGGCGCCCTTGACGCCAAGCTGCGTTTCCACCTCGCCGAAGGTAAGACCGGCGATCGCGCCGGTTTCCTCGCCGACGGCTTCCACCAGCTCGCTTGAGACCTCGGTGATCCGCCCATAGATATCCGTGCGCCAGACGAAGCGGCGCGGAAGCGGTCCTTCCGCGATTTCCGGTTCCGGGGGCCGTGTTTCCTCGACCGCTGCGATTTCGGGCTGTTTCCTGATCACCGGGGCGGCGGGTTCCTCAGCGCTTGCCTCCATCAGCGCGCCGAGACTTTCGTCAATGGCGGCGATGGCGTCGCGGGCGGATCTTTGCGGCGCGGCCGGTTCGCTGCGTTCGGGACGCATATGCGGCTTGATCTCCGCCGAGAGGTCCGGCGAGACGGCGAGCAGGAAAAGATCGGGCGTGCTGGAAAGCCGGCCCAGCGCCACCGGCCAGATCCCGGCTTCGTTGGTGACCAGCCGTTCGATATAGCTGTCGGCCCGGCGCGAAAGGCTGTCGACCATGTCGGCAATATCGGCCTCGCCAATGCCTGTGGCCGCGAAATCGTCAGAGCGGAGCGTGATCTGGCCGTCGCCGTCGACCAGCGCCAGATGTTGCGATCCGTGAACGAGGCTCGCGTCATCGCGGGCGTCGGCTTCGCACTCCAGCAGAAAGTACCGATGGCCGGCAAGAACGAAGAGGCTTGCCGTCGCCTTTTTCGTCACCCGCTGGAATCGTTGCGTCAGATGAATCGTAAGGCTCTCGCTATCGCCCGGCTCGGAGAGCCTGCCGGCTGCGACGGCGAACTGACGGCGGAGAATCGGATCGATGGGGTCCGTCCCGATCGCTGCATCCACCCCGGAATAGCCGAAAAGCCTTGCGCTGGCATCATTGGCCCAGACGATCGCGCCGTCGGGTGCGTCGAGCACCAGCATGGGTCGCGCCTCCAGGAATCGCTGGCGCAGGGCAGGGTGCGATGCAAAGGCGATGAAGGGCGGGTTGCTCATGAACGGCTGTCCGGTTCGCGTTGTCGGCCTGGCGCTTGGCCTTTTAATGCTTTTTTAATGATAAATGCCAATACGGTCCAGAATGCGGTCCGGTTTTTCGCGCTCCACGGTTAATGTGCGGAAGCGCGGCGTCTCAAATCTTCTCGGGAAGAGATGTTGGGGCTTGCAAATTCGGCTCAGGCATTTTAAACGGGCCGCGATGCATCACGCGTCGCCCATCAAGCGTCGCCCATCAAGCGTCACCTTGTGCGGTTGTAGCTCAGTTGGTTAGAGCGCAGGTTTGTGGCACCTGAGGTCGGTGGTTCAACTCCACCCAACCGTACCATTCTCCATCTTCTCGTTTTTGCCGACAAAAGGCCTTCGGTGGCCGTGCGTATAGCTGCGCGCGTCAACCATAAGTTAAGGTTAACAGCCCATTGTGGCCGTTATAAACAAGTCGTTCTGCCGTCGGTATTGCGGCGTTCAGATGTTCTTGGCAATGAAAGAAGACTTTTCGGGCGCTTGTGAACAGCATGGCGATGATCTATGGTTTCGGCGACTTCAGAGACATTTTCGGCCGGGACCTGGCGGTTGACAGATAGTATGACCAACCTGACCGCTTATATCACGGGACTTTGCCTCTCGGCCGCCGCTGGCCTGTGCGCCGGCGCTGGACCGGCAACGGCGCAGTTGCTGGAAGGGCCGGGCGCCCTGTTCCTCGATCAGACCCCGATCGAGATGATGGCTTCCAACTATTCGAGCTTCGAGACCGGCTATCTTCTGCCGCGCGGTGCTGTGTATCTGCAGGTCGGCTCCGACCAGACGACTGCGGGCTCAGGGACAGGCACCGAGGTTTATACCTTGCGCGGCGATTGGGCCGTTGCCGACTGGCTTCAGCTAGGCGCCTTCGGTCAGGTGTTCGACGATCCGCCGCTCTGCGGAACGCCGGCATGTGCCGACAACCTGACCTTCCTTGCCGGCGGCGGCGGTCTGAAGCTGGGTCTGGTCGAAAGCTATGGTCTTTCGATCGCTGCTTCCGGATCGCTTGAAGCGCTGTATCTGTCCGGCGATCTTTATGCCAATGAGGCTGCCGGCACTTGGGAGATGGCGGGCAGCCTGCAATTACCGATGAGCGTGACGGTTACGGACAGTCTCAGGTTTCACCTGACCCCCGGCGTCTCGTTTCTGCCGGAGACCGTCAATGGCGTGCCTTATTATGGCACGATCCCCTATGTCGGCGCGGGGCTCACCTGGCAGCCGATCACCGGCCTTCAGTCCTATGCCACCGTCATGCTGCCCTATGGTACGGACGGCAATGCCCTTTCGAACTCCGGCGGGTTCGAGGTGACGCCGGTGTGGATGGCGGGTGTCAAGCTTGCGGTGACGCCCAAAGCGGCCGTCGATATCTTCGCAACCAATGGCTGGGGGCAGACGCCGGCGACCAGCGTTCTGGCGTTTCCCGGCAATGACGAGATCGCCTACGGCATCCGGCTGAGCTACACGCCTTGGGTTGGGGTCGCGACGCGCGACGTCTATTTCGACAGCTATCGGGCGGACATGCTGAGCCCGGTCACCCCACTCGAACAGGCGCGCCAGTTCGACGGATTGACGCTGACCAGCGCCAATACGCTCACCCCGCATCGGATTCTGGCGGAGGCCGGGATCGGCAGCCGGGATTTCATGGATGTCCATCTCGGCTACAGTCCGGACCAGGATATGCAGCTTGACGCGATCTTCTCGCAGTATCCAGGCGGCGGCATGGCTGGAGACGCGGTCAGCCCCTGGGGGGATGAATGGGCCTATATGGTCGGCGGCAAATTGCGGCTGATGGACCAGAACTACGGCGATCTGTTTTCGCTTGCCGGGCAGGTTCTTGCGGGCCGCGACTTCAACAAGCCGACGACCGGCGTCCTCTACGCCTCGCTGCCGGCGAGCCTTGATCTTTCGGATACCGTCTCCGTGGCGGTCGAGCCGAAATTCGCTGCCTATGGTGACGAGCGTCTGAAGGCCATTGGCGGCGGTGTGACCGTGCGTCCGCTGCGCGATCTGGCGCTGATTGGCGAAGTTACGGCGGTTCTGGACGGTGGCGATCCGGTGTGGGCGGGCGGCGCGCGTTACGCCATTCCAAACACACCATTCAGCGCGGATGCCTATGTTACAAATGCAACAGGTCTGCACGGAGTCGGAACAATGCTCGCTCAGGATGAGGCCCGCTATGGACTCACTTTACGTTTTGCGTATTAAAGTCATCCCGTTCATGTCGAACGGCTAAATTTAACCGGGAGCTTTGCAATCGGTTTAGGGCAGTTTGGCTTGCGAATTTTTTAGTCACTGATGAAGTTGGGCTGTTTTTTAATTCATCTTCAACTGTTCGCGCGTATCTGAAATCGAGTAATGTGTTTCCGGTGCATGTGTTCAGAAGGCTCGAATGCCAGGGCAAACAAAAGGCGATTCGGAGAATTTCTAGGTGCGTGCCGTAACAACAATTTGTCTGACCGTGCTGCTTTCCGGCTGCAGCGCCATTTATACTGCGTCGGAAGTGCGCCCGGTTGTGGGGCAGAGTTCGTCGGTCAAGGTGGTGCCGGTCACCAGCCAGAATGTGCTGCTCGCGAACGCCATGACGCCCTATAAGCCGCGGTCTCTCCCTTCGGTATTTGATCAGACGGCAACGCTCCAGGGCTCGGCCATTCCGCGGATTTCCGTCTACGAACCTCAGGCTAAACCTGGTCCTGTTGTCACCAAACTGCCCCCGCTTGAGCAACCGAAATCCTATCGCATCGGTGTCGGCGATGTGGTGCTTCTGGCGACGCCCAATGCCGACTCGGCGATCAACGAGATCAATGGGCTGCTGGCGGCTCAGAACGCGAGACAGGGTTACACCGTTCAGGATGATGGCGCGATAGCGATCCCGACCGTTGGGCGCGTCAATATCGCGGGCATGACGCTGCAGGAAGCGCAGTCCGCCCTGTTCCAGAAGCTCGTCGCGAGCCAGATCGACCCGACCTTCAACCTCGAGATAAGGGAATTCAATTCGCAGCGCGTGTCGGTGGGCGGCGCTGTCGGCAACCCTCAGCTTGAGCCGATCACGCTCACGCCGCTCTATCTTGACGAGGCAATAACGGCAGCAGGGGGGATCCAGGCGGATGATCCCAGCTATGCCACAGTGCGGCTCTATCGTGATGGCAAGGCCTATCAGATAGCGGCCGACAGACTGTTCGCCAAGAACGACATTCCGAAAGTGCTGTTGCAGAATGGCGACCGGGTTTTCGTTGACAGCGAATATTCGGTAGCGCTTGCCGAAGGCTACATGCAGCAAGAACTCAACCTTGCGGCCTTCCAGCGGAGTGTGCTGGATGAACAGCGCGGCATTTTCGAGACGAGACTGAGCATGGACGCGGTGGACCGCGACTATGTCTATGTTTTCGGGGAAGTAAAGAACCAGGGCCGCTGGCCGCTGCCCTTCGATCGCTATGCGAGCCTGGCCGACGCGATGTTCGAACAGGGCGGTATTTCGCCTGTGACCGGCAACCCGAGCCGGATATACCTGTTGCGCAAGAGCCCGTTGCAGGGGGCCGGGCCGATGGAAATCACCGCTTGGTCGCTTGATGCGAAGAATACAGCCAATCTGCTTCTGGCGACGGAGTTGCAGTTGCGGCCAAACGATATCGTCTTTGTCGCATCCCAGCCGGTGACCAACTGGAATCGCCTGATTTCCCAGGTCCTGCCGTCGATCTCCATCCTTGGGAGCGCGAACGGCATTCTGAATTGACGGTAGCTGAGGGCCAGGCTGACCTTTCGGTGTGGTCACCATCATCATGACACAATAAAAAACGGCGGCAAATTGCCGCCGTCGTCGTTTTCGCGAGGTTTTCCTGACAATCAGGGCCCGTCGTTGAACCTTACCTTGTCGACCAGTTCGGAAGCTTCCTTGCGGTGGGCGGCCACCTCGGAAAGCGGCAGCGTATCGGGATTGATCTCGCCGAAGGATTGCACGATCTCGGAGGCCTCGGCGCCGGGAAGGACGGGATATTCGAAAACCTGCTCGGCATAGATTTCCTGGGCCTCGGGCGAGGCGAGGAATTCCATCAGCTTCAGCGCGGTGTCCGGATGGGGCGCGTTCTTGGCCATGGCCATGCCGGAAATGTTGACATGGGTGCCGCGGTCATCGGCATTGGGGAACAGCACGGTAATGGCCTCCGCCCAGTCCTTCTGCTCCGGCTCCTTGTCGTTGGTCATCATCAGGCCGACATAATAGGTATTGCCGAGCGCGATATCGCATTCTCCCGACATGATGGCCTTGGCCTGTCCGCGGTCATTGCCGTTCGGCTTGCGCGCCAGATTTGCCTTGAAGCCGCGCAGCCATTCCTCGGTATATTCGGCGCCATGATGCGCGATCATCGAGGCGATCAGCGCGATATTATAGGGGTGCTGGCCGTCGCGGATGCAGATCGCGCTCTTCCATTTCGGATCGGCCAGTTCCTCATAGGTGATCGGAATATCGCCGACGCGATCCTTCGAGGCATAGACCACGCGGCCGCGCTTGGTCAGCGCGAACCACTCGCCATCATCGTCGCGGTATTGCGCGGGAATATCAGCATTGATCAGTTCGCTTTCCACCGGTTGGGTGACGCCGCCGTCCTTTGCCTCCATCAGGCGCCCGATATCGACCGTCAGGATGACGTCGACGGGGCTGTTGACCCCCTCGGCCTGAATGCGTTCGACAAGGCCCTTGTCCAGGAAGAGGACATTCGTCTGGATTCCGGTTTCCTCCTCGAACCGCTCCAACAGCGGCGCGATCAGTTCCGGCTGGCGGTAGGAATAGATGTTGACCTCGTCGGCGGCGAACGCCGGAGCGGCGAACGCCATGACGCCCGCCGTCGCCAAAATGCGGGTGAACCCTGCAAGCCTTGTCATTTGCTTCTCCCTGTGATCTGATATCTTGAGTATCGTAATCAGGTAATAGCGGGCCCCTGTCAACCGCGCCCTGGAAGACTTGAGTGAAAATTTCTTCTTTTGGAATTGTTCAAAAGAGGCAAAGGCGCTATAACGTGGAAAGATTCTAAAGAGGAGCACGGCATGCGCCTGACAAAGCAGACAAATTACGCGGTTCGGATGCTGATGTATTGCGCCGCCAATGACGGCAAGCTGAGCCGCGTGCCGGAGATTGCCAAGGCCTACGGTGTTTCCGAGCTGTTCCTGTTCAAGATCATCCAGCCGCTGCACAAGGCCGGTATCATGGAAACCGTGCGCGGCCGCAATGGCGGCGTGCGTCTCGGCCGGCCTGCCGCCGATATCACGCTGTTCGACGTGGTGCGGGTGACGGAAGAAAATTTCGCGATGGCGGAGTGTTTCGAGGTCGGCGCCGAAACGGATTGCCCGCTGGTCGATAGCTGCGGCTTCAATTCCGCGCTGCGCGAGGCGCTCAACGCCTTCTTCGCGGTTCTGGCGAAATACACGATCGCCGATCTCGTGCGCCGCCGCACCGATATCTTCAAGCTGCTCAACATCGAGGAAGACCGCAAGACCGAACAGTCCGCAGCCTGAGCGGCGCTTAGCTGATCTCTGCGAACACCTCTGCGATGGTCTTTTCCAGGGTGTCGAACATCGCATCCATCTCGGCCCGCGTGATGATGAAGGGCGGAGCGAGGACGACGGATGCGCCGAGCGGGCGGCAGATCAGCCCGTTTTGAAGCGCCTTGTTGGCGATCTTTTCGGAGATGCCGACCTTGCTGTCGAAAGCGGCTTTGGTGCTCTTGTCGGCGACAATCTCTATCGCGCCCATAAAGCCGACGCCGCGCACCTCGCCGGCGTGAGGATGGTCGGCGAACCGGCCGAGCCTTTCCTGAAAGTAGGGCGAAAGCGCACGGACATTGTCGATCAGCCCCTCATTCTCGATCACGTCGAGCGCCTTCAGCGCGACCGCGCTGCCGAGCGGGCTGCCGGCCGCGGTAAAGCCATGAGGGAACTCGCCGAAGCGGTCGGACGCCTCCATCAGCGCGTCTGACAACGCTTCGCCGAGAATAACCGCGCCCATCGGATAATATCCGGCCGTCAGGCATTTCGAGGCGATGATCGCGTCCGGTTCGATGCCGTAGACGTCGCTGCCCCACATTGCGCCAAGCCGCCCGAAGCCGCAGATCACCTCGTCGGCGATCAGCGGAATGCCGTATTTCCTCAGGATTGGGCGGATGGCCTGGAAATAGCCCTTTGAGGGCGGGATCACGCCGCCGGCGCCCTGCACCGGCTCGGCAAACATGCCGGCGATGGTTTCCGGCCCCTCGCGCTCGACCAGATCTTCAAGGTTGCGCGCCATGCGCTGGGTGAAGGCCTCCTCGCTCTCGTCGGGAAGGCCATGACGCCAGAAATGCGGGCAATCGGCATGGAGAAAGCCGGGAAGCGGCAGGCCGAATTCGGCGTTGTAGGGCTTGCCCGTCATCGAGGCGGTGGCAATGGTGACGCCGTGATAGGCGTTGTGCCGGGTGATGATCTTGCGCCGCTCCGGCTCGCCCTTGGCGCGGTTGATCATCCACAGCATCTTGACCATGGTGTCGTTCGCCTCGGAACCGGAGTTCGTATAGTAGACCTTGCCGTCATCGAACGGCGACAGGCCAATCAGTCGCTTCGACAGTTCCACCGTGACATCGGCGATCCGGCCGAAGAAGGAATGATAGCCGGGAAAACGCTGCGCCTGCGCGCACAGCGCGTCGACCAGGCCCTTATGGTTGAAGCCGGCGACATTGTTCCAGAGCCCGGAATTGGCGTCGAGATAGCGTCTGCCATCGACATCGACCACGTAAATGCCGTCGCCGTGGGAGAGTACGATCGGGCCGATCTCATCCAGCGAGGCGAAATCGGAAAAGCCCGGAAAGACGTTCTCCATCCCTTGTTTTTCCCATGCGTGCATCGTCGTCTCCGTCCTGTGGCTTGAGCGCCGAGGTTTGTCGCGAACGGCCGCCGCCGTCAACCCGTTGTTCGTGCGGCATAAGGGCGGATTTAGGCCACACGGCGATACCAATTCTCTGCGAAACGATTTAAGCAGGACGGGAGCGTTTTGGCTGGCCTCTTTGCGGTCAGCGGCTAAGGCAACTGTCGGGAGGACATCATGACGGATAACGGTATCAGAAACCCCATATTGCCGGGCTTCAATCCCGATCCCTCGATCTGCCGCGTCGGCGATGATTACTATATCGCGACCTCGACCTTCGAATGGTATCCCGGCGTGCAGATCCATCATTCCCGCGATCTGGCCCACTGGCGGCTGGCGGCGCGCCCTCTGAACCGCGCCGGCCTGCTCGATATGCGCGGCAATTGCGACAGCGGCGGCATCTGGGCGCCATGCCTGACGCATGCGGACGGGCTGTTCTGGCTGGTCTACACCGATGTGAAACGCATTTCCGGCAGTTTCAAGGATGCGCCGAATTACCTCACCACCGCGCCCTCGGTGGAGGGACCGTGGTCGGACCGCGTCTATCTCAATGCCAGCGGTTTCGACGCCTCGCTGTTTCACGCGCCGGACGGGCGGAAATATCTGCTGAACATGCTCTGGGATCACCGCCAGAAAGGCCATGGCGACCAGTTCGCCGGCATCGTGCTGCAGGAATATGACGTCGCGGCGCAGAAACTCGTCGGCCCGATTCATAACATTTTCCGGGGTTCCGAACGCAAGCTGACCGAGGCCCCGCATCTTCATTTCCGTAATGGCTGGTACTATCTGATGACGGCGGAAGGCGGAACGGGCTATGAGCATGCGGTGACGCTTGCCCGCTCGCGCGATCTTCTCGGCCCCTACGAGATGCATCCGGATACCCACGTGCTGACAACGTTCGATGCGCCGGACGCGCCGCTGCAGCGCTGCGGCCATGCGGATATCGTCGAAACGCAGGCGGGCGAGACCTATATGGTGCATCTGTGCTCGCGTCCGATTGAGGTGTCGTGGGACGAAGGCAAGGCCGCTTTTCGCCGGGGCCTTCCGGGAGAGGAAAACGAGCGCCGCCGCTCGCAGATGGGGCGCGAAACCGGCATCCAGAAGATGGAATGGCGAGATGATGGCTGGCTCTACCTCGCCGAGGGCGGTCACGCGCCGACCAGCCTGATCACCCCCGCGCCGAAAGGGCTTGAGCCCGCGCCGCTCGACGTGCCGCCGGTGCGCACTCATTTTGAGTCCGGCCCTTTGCCCATCGACTTCCAGTGGCTGCGCAGCCCGGAGCCCGAGCGGATGTTTTCGCTCGATGCCCGGCCGGGTCACCTGCGCGTCTTCGGGCGGATGTCGCCGGGCAATGTGTTCGAGAACGCCATGCTGGCTCGCCGCCAGACGGAGCATCGCTTTACCGCGACCACCGAGGTCGAGTTCGATCCGATCGACTTCCAGAGCTTCGCCGGGCTGATGTGCTGGTACAACATGGCGCAGCATCATTTCCTCGCTGTCTGCCGCGAGGATGATGGCACAAGGGCGCTGCGGATCATGTCGGCGCTCGGCGATTTCCCCTTCGGAAAGACGGTCTTCGGCTGCGATCCCGTGCCGGTGCCGGATGGTCCGCTGGAGCTCCGGGTCACGGTCGACAAGGCGGCGTTGCAGTTTTCCTGGCGCAGCGGCGAGGGCGCGTGGCGCGATATCGGGCCGGTGCTCGATGCCACCATACTTTCCGATGAGGCGGGCGTGGGCGAGGGCAACAACTTTACCGGGGCCTTTGTCGGCATGGCGGCCTATGACACCGGCGGTCGCGGGCATCACGCCGATTTCGCCTGGTTCGATTACGAGCTTCGCGATTGAGGGTGGCCTCGCTCGATTGACAATGATGACTATTTAACTCAAGTATTGCGCCTGTTCTCAACCAGCAGGGGTCATCATGCATTCGGGCATTCTCGCATCCGCCGCTCTTTCCATCTCGCTCCTTTCCGGCGGCGTCGCGTTCGCCGGGCAGGTGATCGACCATGCCATGGGCACGACGGAGGTGCCGGATGCGCCCTTGAGGGTGATCACGCTCACCAATGAGACCACCGAGGCCGCGCTGGCGCTCGGCGTGACCCCGGTCGGCGCGCCGCAATCCTGGTACGGCGATCCGTGGTATCCGCATCTGGACGACAGGCTTGAGGGGACCGAAGTGCTCGGGACCGAGCTTGCCGTCAATGTCGAACTGGTGGCCGCGCTCGAGCCGGACCTGATCATCGGCAGCCGCAAGCGCGATGAGGAGATCTACGGCCAGCTTTCGGCAATCGCGCCCACGGTATTCATCGAGGGGCTGGGCGCCTGGAAGGACAATTTCGCCTTCGTCGCCGACGTGCTGAACCGCGAGGCCGAGGGCGAGGCGGCGCTCGCCAGCTACGAGACGCGGGTCGAGGCCTTGAAGGACGGTCTCGGCGACAATGCCGGCGAAACAATTTCCGTGGTGCGCTTCGTGCCGGGCCAGACCTATCTCTACCTCAAGGGCAGTTTCCTTGGCCATGTCCTAGCCGATGCCGGCTTCTCGCGTCCGCCGCAACAGGATGCCGACGGGCTGTCGCTTGCGGTCGGGCGCGAAAGCATTCCCGATATGGATGGCGACCGGATTTTCTGGCTGACCTATGACACCGGCGACGGAAAGGGCGAGGCGATGGCCGAGGAATTCCTGTCCGATCCGCTGTGGTCGCGGCTCTCGGCGGTCAAGGATGGAAGGGTCTATGAGGTTGATGACGGCGTATGGGCAACGGCCGGCGGCTGGTTTGCGGCCCAGGAAATGCTGAGTGATCTCGCCGAGGTCTACGGCGTGGAACTGCCGCCGGCGGAGGCGGCCTCGGACTAAGCCGATTGCCGCGACAGCGGCACGATCACCGGCAGGTCGGTTTCCGGCAGCGGCAATATCCGGCAGTCGATATCGAACACCGTGCTGATCCGCTCTTCGGTCAGCACGTTGCGGGTTGCGCCTTCTGCGGCGATCCGGCCGTCGTTGAACAGCACGACATGATCGGCGTAGCGCAGCGCGTGGTTGAGATCGTGCAGCACGATCACGAAGCTGCGCTTCTCCCGCCGGTTGAGCATCACCAAGAGATCCAGGATTTCGAGCGCGTGAGCGATATCGAGATGGTTGGTCGGCTCGTCGAGGAAGATGCGCGGCGCGTCCTGCGCCAGCGTCATCGCGATCCAGGCGCGCTGCACCTGTCCGCCCGAAAGCTGGCCGATGCTGCGCCCGGCAAGCGCCTCCATGCCCGTGGTCCTGAGCGCGTTTTCGACCGCGCGCCGGTCTTCGTCCGACGGGCCGGAAAACCGGCTGCGGCGGGAATAGCGACCGAGCATGGCGAGATCGAAAACGGTCATGTCCTCCGGCGCGTCCGGCGATTGGCTGAGCATCGCGATTTCGCGGGCAAGCGCGCGCGGCGTCCAGTCGTCAAGCGCCTGGCCCGCCACCTTCGCATCGCCGCCGCTTGGCGCATGGAGCGCGCGCAGCACCTTGAGCGCGGTGGACTTGCCGCTGCCGTTCGGCCCGCAAAAGGCGATGATCTTCTGCTCCGGCAGCGTCAGGTCGATCGCATCAAGCGCTGTGAACCCGTCATAGTGGGCGGAAAGCGTGGACATTTCGGCAAGCGGCTTAGACATTGCTGCGCTGGCTCCTGAGAATGAGGGCGAGGAAAAGCGGCGCGCCGATCAGCGCGGTCACCGCTCCCGCCGGCAGTTCCAGCGGACTGGCGATGGTGCGGGCGAGCGTATCGGCGATGAGCACCAGCATGCCGCCGATCATCGCGGTCGCGACCAGATAGCCGGCGGCGAATTGGCCATGGAAGAGGCGCGCGGCGTGCGGTGCGATCAACCCGACAAAGCCGATCGCGCCGACCTGCGAGATCGCCAGCGCCGTCAGCAGAACCGAGAGCACCATGAGCGCGATGCGGTTGCGGTCGACGGAAAAGCCGGTGGTTGCGGCCGTCTGCGCATCAAGCACGATCTGGCGCATCGGCAGGCGCATGAAGATCATCACGGGCACCGCCGCCGCAAGGCCGAGTGTCACCACGCCGACATCAATCCAGTGGGCGGCGCTGATCGAGCCGGTGATCCATTGCAAGGCCTGGCTCGCGCGATAGACCGGGCCGATGATCATCATCAGCGTGACGGCGGCCTTGGCGAGCGCGGAAAGCGCGATGCCGTAGAGGATCACACGGACGGGATCGCGGCGGCGGGTATCGGCGAGCGTCAGCAGGCCGACAAGCCCGGCGAAGGCGAGCGCGCCGATGATCGCGGCGAGCGGTTGCCACTGGATCGAGACAGTCAGCACATTGGCCTGATCGGAAAACAGCCACAGGAAGGTGACGACGCCAAGCGCCGCGCCATCGGTAATGCCGAGGATCGAGGGGGCGGCCATCGGGTTTCTGAGCGCGCGCTGCAGGATCGCGCCGGCAAGGCCGAGCGCCATGCCGGTAACGACCGCGAGCGCCACGCGTGGCAGGCGCAAGGTCCAGACGATCACGGTGTCCATCCGGGCGCCGTCGCCGAGGAGGGCGGCGATCACCCGTTCCGGACCGATGAAGCTCGAGCCGAGCCCCGTCGCGCCAATGACGCAGAACGCCAGCAAGGCGGCAAGCACGGTCAGGCGAAGGGCAGGGGCGTTCATACGCCCACCTCCCGCAAGCGCTTCGCGCGCAACAGCACGATCAGGAACGGCACGCCGACAAAGGCAAGCACAGCGCCGATCGGCGCCTCGCCGGGGGCGACGATGAGGCGCGCCAGGATATCGGCGAGCACCGCGATGACCGCACCCGTCAGCATCGCGAGCGCGACCATGCCGAGAAAGGCAGGGCGGCCCGGCGAAAGTCGGCGCGCAATATGCGGCGCGATCAGCCCCAGAAAGGCGACCGGGCCGGACATCGCCACCGCGCCGGCGGAAAGCAGCGCCGCAAGCGAGAGTGCCGTGATGCGGGTGCGCGCCACATCGACGCCGATGCCGGCCGCACTCTGGTCGTCAAGCCGCAGCGCATCGATGGACGGGCCGAGGAAGAGGCAGCCGAAAAGCGCGATCACGAGCGCTGAAAGGCCCACCCAGAGCAGCGCCAGCGGGCGATCGGCAAAGCCGCCGGAGAGCCAGAACAGCAGCGTTTCAAGCGCCGTTTCGTCCAGAAGCAGGGCAAGCTGGGTGAGCGAGGCGAGCATGGCGGCAACAGTGACGCCGATCAGCAATATGCCCGTCGGCCCCGCCTGCGGCCCAAGCACCGATGACAGGCCGAAGACGAGCGCGGTGGCGGCAAGCGCGCCGCAGACCGCAAGCAGGCCGATCGCGCCGACCGAGACCACGCCGAACAGCACCAGGCCGAAGGCGACAGCGAAGGCGGCCCCGGCATTGACGCCCAGAAGACCGGGTTCGGCGAGCGGGTTGCGCGTGGTCGCCTGCATCAGCAGGCCGGAGACGGCCAGCGCCGCGCCGGTCGCCATCGCGTTCAGCGTGCGCGGCAGGCGCAGCGTGCGGATGATGATGTCGGCCGTGTCATTGCCGCCCGAAAACGCCGACCACACCGTCGCCGGACCATAGATCCGCACGCCGAGATGCAGGCTTGCAATCGCGGCGATCAGCAATGTCAGGCTCAACAGCAGCAGCGTCCTTCGCACGACGGGGTCCCCTTTCGCAGCGACGATTGACATTGCTGATTGAAATGGTCAACTTTAAAACCGAAAACGTGAACGCAATATTCAAGTTGAGAGTCTCCGTGACCCGATTGATCCGACTGGCAGCAGCGGCTGCCCTTGCCGCCCTGCTCGCAACCCCGCTTGCCGCCCGCGACGTGAGCGATGCCATGGGCACAGTCACGGTTCCGGACCTGCCCGAGCGCATCGTGGTGCTTACCAATGAGGGCACCGAGGCGCTGCTTGCGCTCGGCGTTCACCCGGTCGGCGCGGTGAATTCCTGGCAGGGTGACCCGTGGTGGGATCATATCGAGGCGCAGATGGGCGATGCCGAGCCGGTCGGGACCGAAAGCGCGGTCAATCTGGAACTGGTCGCGGCGTTGCAGCCGGATCTGATCATCGGCAACCGCCAGCGCCAGGAGGATATCTATCCCCAGCTTTCCGCGATCGCGCCGACGGTGATGTCCAGCGAGCTGCGCGGCGACTGGAAGGTCAATTTCGAGCTTTATGCCGAAGCGCTCGGCCTTTCCGACAAGGGCGATGCGGTGATCGCCGAATATGACGCCAAGGTCGCCGACCTGCGGGAAAAACTGGGCGATGCGACGAATGAGGAAGTCTCCGTCATCCGCTTTTTGCCGGGTCAGATTCGCATCTACCAGCTCGACAGTTTTTCCGGCGTGCTCTTGAAGGATATCGGGTTCCAGCGTCCTGAGAATCAGAATGTCGAGGAATTCGCGATCCGCACCGGCAAGGAGAGCATTCCCGACATGGATGGCGACCGGATCTTCTATTTCACCTGGGAGGTCGGCAATGGCGAGGGCAAGGCGCTTGAGCAGGAGGTTCTGGCGGACCCGCTCTGGCAATCGCTCTCCGCCGTCAAGGCCGGCAAGGTCCATGGCGTTTCCGACGCGATCTGGAATACCGCCGGCGGCGTGATCGCGGCCTACCTGATGCTCGACGATATCGCCCGGATTTACGGCGTTCAGTAACCGTTCCGACTTTTTCGAAGCGTCGTGCCGCGTGGGTGGAGAGCCCGCGCGGCTTTTATCGTCAGAGCCTGCCAATTGACCTTCGTCCTTCGAAGCGGTAAACGGGCGTCCCATGGCGTCCGGCCGGGTTCGAACCCCGTCAGACCGGATCGAATAGAACACGAACGAACCAGGACTTTTATGACGAGAGCTACCTCCTCGGCGCCCTCCCAGCGCATGCTTCGCGTTGGCGAACAGGTGCGCGCCGCCATCACCAAGGTGCTGCAGCGCGGCGATCTTCTCGACCCGCTGATCGAGACCACCGTGATTTCCATCTCCGAAGTCAGGATGTCGCCGGACCTCAAGATCGCGACCGCCTATGTCACGCCGCTCGGCCAGACTGATCATGACGCGGTGGTCAAGGCGCTGAACCATCATGCGAAATTCCTGCGCGGCCGGATCACCCGCGAGATCCGGCAGATGAAGAACATCCCGGAACTCAGGTTCCGCGACGACACGAGTTTTGAGAATTTCCGCAAGATCGACGAGCTTCTGCACTCGCCCGAAGTGGCGCGCGATCTCGATCACGATGAAGACGACGGTAAAGAATAAGAAAATGGCGCGACAGAGAAAACCCAAGGGCCGTCCGATCTCCGGCTGGCTGATCCTCGACAAGCCGATCGATTTCGGCTCCACCGAAGCCGTGTCCAAGATCAAATGGCTGTTCAAGGCGCAGAAGGCGGGGCACGCCGGCACCCTCGATCCGCTCGCCTCCGGCATGCTGCCGATCGCGCTCGGCGACGCCACCAAGACCGTGCCTTACGTGATGGACGGCCGCAAGATCTACGAATTCACCGTGACCTGGGGCGAGGAGCGCACCACGGACGATCTCGAAGGCGAGGTCAGCGAGAGCTCGGACAAGCGCCCGCAGCGGGCCGACATCGAGGCGCTCATCGAGAAATACACCGGCGTGATCGAACAGGTGCCGCCGCAGTTTTCCGCCATCAAGATCGATGGCAACCGCGCCTACGATCTGGCCCGCGAGGGCGAGACCGTGGAAATCCCGACCCGCGAGGTCGAAATCCATCGCCTGACGCTGCTCGGCTGCCCGGACGAGAACACCGCCGAGTTTGAGGTGGAATGCGGCAAGGGCACCTATGTGCGCGCGCTTGCGCGCGATATGGGCCGCGATCTCGGCTGCTTCGGCCATATCTCCTCGCTGCGCCGCCCCTTCGTGGCGCCGTTCTCCGAGGATATGCTGGTGCCGCTTTCGGAACTCGTCGCGCTCGAAGAGATCGAGGACGATGAGGAGCGCTTCGCCGCGCTGGAAGAATATCTCGTCGATACCTCGGAAGCGCTCGCCAGCCTTCCCCATGTTCCGGTGAACGAGGATCAGGCTCGCCGCCTGAAGCTCGGCAATCCGATCATCCTGCGCGGCGCCCATGCGCCGGTGGAGGAGCCGGACGCCTACGCCTCGCTCGCCGGCAAGCTTGTGGCGATCGGCGAGATCGCCGAGGGCCAGTTCAAGCCACGGCGGGTCTTCGGCTGAGCCATCCGCCTCAGGGTCTCGCCTTCAGCGGGAGGCCCTGAGCTGGGACGCCAACGCCGCGAAGGCGCCAGCAACGGTTGCTTCGTCGATTGCATCGTCGTTGTTGACCGTAACCGAGATGCAGTAGCCGCGGCCGTCCTCGCCGGTCAGCGCCGCGGTCAGGTTCAGGACGCCGGGCTCGCTGCCGCCCTTGTAGGCCACGGATTGCCAACCGCGAACCGGCCCCTTGTTGATGGCGAACACATCCGCTGCTTTGACATCGCCCGCGAGCCGGCAAAGCGTTTGCGCCGAAAGATACCATTCGACCCCTTCGATTGCGGGACCGCTTGCGTCTCTGACGGCCGGCAGGGGAGCATCGGAGATCTCGGCAAGCAATTCGGCACGCTCTGCGCCGGAGGCGGTTCTGTAGCGTTCGGCAAGAGCGGGATCGGCCTTCAGGGTAAACAGCGCGCGGGTGGTGAGCACGTGATCGAGGCCAAGGGCCGTGGCAACGCGCTCTGGGCCGAGAATCCGCATCAGCATGTCGGTCGCGGTGTTGTCGCTTTCCGAGATCATCAGCGCCGCCAGCGTATGCAGCGTGAAGGGAGAGCCCGGCGGGAAGGTCTGCAGCTTGCCCGAGGGAAGCGATAGGTCCTCGGGCTGGAGCGTCTCTACATCCGCCCACCGGCGGTCGCCGGCCGCGATATCGTCCATGAGAACCTTGAGAACGCCGAGCTTGAAGGTCGATCCGACCGCAAGCGGGGTCTCCGCATTTTGTTCGTGCAGTGTTTCGCCCTCCGCTGTCACCAGATAGGAAACCGTGCCGGGCAAGGCAGCGATATCGGCAAGCGTATCCTCGATGCTTCCGCCGCTCGGCTGAAACGGGTGGAAGAACAGCCCGGTGATCTTGCCCGAAGCGTCGAGTTCGATTTCGGCGGGTATGTCGCCGGCCTCCGCGCGGATAAGGTAGCCGTCACCATCCTCCGTGATGCCGGTCACCGGTCCGGCTTTGTCGTGGAGGCTTTGAAGTATGGCCGTCAACTGCCCGGTCGGTACCGCTTCGGCGAAACGTTCGGACATAAGGTCGGCGGCGCCTTCGGGCGTTTCGATCAGGCTCCTGAGCGTTTCGATTTCGCGGTCCTCGGCATGGCCGGTCGCGGTCTGCAGCAGCAGCGCGGCGCATGTAGCGGTAGCGAGGCGTCGGATGGCGGGCGGCATGCGTTTCCTCCTGCGGTGTTGGGCTTGGCGATGTTCACCCTTTCTCACATATTGGGCGATCATCCGGAACCGTCAGGATCGTTGAAAAAGTGAAAACCGGCATAGTCCCGTATTGCATTCATCCTCTGTTGGAAAATCTGATGTAATTGGAGCGTAGCGTTCTTCGGGCCGGTTTTACGGCGACGGAGGCTTTCCGTTCCGGTCGCAAAAGCGTACAGAGTTTGATAACGCTGGCTTACTACAAGGGGAGGTTGCATGCTGGATATGCTCATGCGGTGCATCGTGCCGATCGCCGCCGCCTTTTTCACCGTCGTCGCGATTGCCACGGGCTGGTTCTGGATCCTGCTGATCACCATCCCGGTGCTGGCGATCGCCTTTTATGACTGGTTCCAGTCGTCCTGGACCATTACCCGCAATTATCCCGTTGCCGGCCGCATCCGCTGGATCGCATTGTCGCTGCGCCCCTTCATCCGCGCCTATGCGGTGGAGGACGACACCCACGGCACACCCTATTCCTATGCCGCGCGGCAACTGATCCGCACCCGGGCGCATGGTCTTTCCGACACGGTGCCCTTCGGCACCGAACTCGAAGTCTATGAGGATCCGCATCACTGGATCTCCCATTCCATGGCGCCGCATACCGATCCCGATCGCTCACCGCGCGTCACGGTCGGCAACGAGCAGTCGTCCAAGCCTTACGAGGCGTCGATCCTCAACATCTCGGCGATGAGCTTCGGCGCGCTGTCGGCCAATGCCGTGCGCGCGATGAATATCGGCGCGAAGACCGGCGGCTTCTATCAGGACACCGGCGAGGGCGGGCTCAGCCGCTACCATCTCGAACATGGCGGCGACGTGGTCTGGGAAATCGGCTCCGGCTATTTCGGCGCGCGCGACAAGGACGGTCGTTTTGACCCCGAAAAATTCCGCGACAAGGCCGCCAATGACGCCGTCAAGATGACCGAGATCAAGGTCAGCCAGGGCGCCAAGCCCGGCCATGGCGGCATGCTGCTTGGCTCGAAGGTGACGCCCGAGATCGCCGAGGTGCGCGGCGTGCCGGTCTACCAGAACTGTCTGTCGCCGCGCGGCCATTCGGCGTTTTCAACGCCGGTGGAGATGCTGGAATTCGCCGCCCAGATGCGCGACCTTTCCGGCGGCAAGCCCGTTGGCATCAAGTTCTGCGTCGGCCAGCCGCATGAACCCTTCGCGCTGGTGAAGGCGATGCTTTCAACCGGCATCTATCCCGATTTCATCGTGATCGACGGCGCCGAGGGCGGCACGGGCGCTGCCCCGCTGGAGCTTGCCGATTGGGTCGGCATGCCGCTCTGGGACGGGCTGATCATCATGCGCAACGCGCTGGTCGGCGCGGGCGTGAAAAAGCATGTGCGGCTTGCCGCCAGCGGCAAGGTGTTTTCCGGCATGGGGCTTGCGCACAATCTCGCGCTTGGGGCCGACTGGTGCAATGCGGCGCGCGCCTTCATGATGTCGGTCGGCTGTATCCAGGCGCAGCGCTGTCACACCGGCACCTGTCCCACCGGCGTCACCACGCAGGACAAATGGCGCCAGCGCGCGCTGGTGCCAGAAGAGCAGGGCGCCAATGCCGCCCGCTTCCACAAGAAGACCGTCGAGGCGCTGTCGGAGATCGTGGCCGCCTGCGGTTATGCTCATCCGCAGGACCTGCAGCCGCATCACATCATGCACCGTCTCGGCTCGCATGATGCCGTGCCGCTGGACAAGCTGCATACCTTCCTGCCGGAAGGCGTGCTGGTGGACGATCCCGATTCGACGCTCTATGCCGACTGGTGGCGGGCGGCGAGCCCGGACAGTTTCCGCCCCACCGCCGATCTGGTGCGCATGCGCGCCAGCGCCGGCCAGGCTTGATGGCCGATCGGCAGCGCCGGGACTTGATCGGCTTCGGTTGCAAGTTGGACGCAATGGCGATGAATTTGAACGCAGGGCGCGAAACCGATTGACTCGGTTTCGCGCCCGTTCAAATAATTGAAGCCGAAAATTGCATATTCATTGTAGTAAGCCAGCAGGGGTGGTCGGCTGCACTCGTTGAAGCGCATTGAGCTAAGGGGGATTTTCTATGGCAATGCGACGCGAAATCGGGCTGATCGGACTGACATTTGTCGCGGTCGGCGGTGTTCTGGGTTCCGGCTGGCTGTTTGCCCCGCTTGATACGGCGCAGCTTGCGGGGCCCGCCTCCATCATAGCCTGGCTGATCGGCGCGGTGGCTATGCTGTTGATCGCGCTGACCTATGCCGAAAATTCCACCCTGTTTCCGATTGCCGGCGGCATCGCCCGCATTCCGCAATTCTCCCACGGCCGGCTGCTGGCGCTCGCCATGGGCTGGAGCGCCTGGGTCGGCTATTGCACCACCGCGCCGATCGAGGTGAAGGCCTCGCTCGGCTATGCCTCCTCTTATCTGCCGTGGTTGACCAACAGCGCCGGCGGGCTGACCGTTTCCGGCTATCTCGCCGCGGCCGTGTTCCTCGCGGTGCTGACGGTCATCAACGTCTTCGGCGTGGCCTGGTTCGCCCGCATCAACACCGCAATGACATGGTTCAAGCTGTTTGTGCCGGTGGTGTTCATCGTGGTCATCGTCGCCTCCCGGTTCGAATCTTCGAATTTCACATCCGCCGGCGGCTTCGCGCCGTTCGGCGTTCCCGGCATTTTCGCCGCCGTCTCCACCGGCGGCGTGGTTTTCGCCTTCATCGGCTTCCGCCACGCGATCGACCTTGCAGGCGAGGTGCGCAATACCCAGCGCGTCATTCCGCTGGCGCTGATCCTGTCGGTGCTGATCTGCCTTGCGATCTATGTCGGCCTGCAGATCGCCTTCGTCGGCGCGATCGACCCGGCCTCGCTTGCGAATGGCTGGCAGACCATCGAGGCGACCCATGAACTCGGCCCGCTCGGCGCGCTGGCAACCTCGATCGGCGTGTTGTGGCTGCTCAGCATGCTGAATGTCGCGGCCGTGATCTCGCCGGCCGGCAGCGGCCTCGTTTCGGTCAGCTCGAATGCGCGTCTGGCGCTGGCGATGTCGAACAATGGCGTGTTTCCGCGCCTGTTTGCCAAGCTCAACCAGTATGGCGTGCCGCTCTGGGCGCTGATCCTGAACTATGTGGTGGCGCTGTTCATGCTGATCGTGCTGCCGTTCCAGCAGATCCTGGCGCTGAACAGCGCGGCCGTGGTGCTGTCGTTCATCGCCGGCCCGGTATCCATGGTGGCCTTCCGCTATCTCGCGCCCAATGCACACCGGCCCTTCGTGGTGCCGGCCGCGGGCTTCATCGGCGCCGTCGCCTTCGTGATCGCCAGCCTGATGATCTTCTGGTCCGGCTGGAGCACGATCTGGCTGCTGCTGGCACTATTGGCCGTCGGCGCGCTGCTGTTCCTGCTGCGCTTCGCGGTGATCGGCCGGGAGGATCTGGAGCCCAAGAGCGCGGTCTGGTTCGGCGTCTACATGGCCGGCATCGCCGTCATCTCCTATCTCGGCGGCTATGGCGGCGGCCTCGGCGTTATTCCGCACCCGCTCGATTCCGTGCTGGTCGGCCTGTTCGCCGTGGTGATTTTCCTGATGGCCGTTCGCGGCCGCGTATCCCAGGACGTCTTCGACCGCTTCCGCCACGAGCAGCACGAGATCGAGCGCCAGGAATATGACGGCGATGACATCGAGGACGCGATGACGCGGGAGTAGCGCCGCTTCCTTTATAGCAGCAGCGCGCCGAAGGCCGGAGAACTATAATCGCCGGCCTTCATCGGATGCGGCTTTTGCGGAGATCAGTTTTTCGGTGAGGGCGGGGGAGATCAAGCCTCACCGACAAAGCCGCCCTGCGAAGAGTGAATGATTGCTTTCCTTTCGCAAGAGCGGAATACGCATCTCGCGCATTCTTCGGCTCCTGCTCCCGCCTGACGGCAAGAGCAGGCACTAACGGCCGCTCGTCTTATCCACATCCTGCATAAATCACCTTCTGGCGCGGCTGAAACCCCGTGCGCGGGATGACAAGCGCATGACATTGCCGCATCTTCCGCTGCAATGACGCGCGATCGGAAAATGCGCAGGAAGGCAGATTGGCAATGAGTGCCGGAACGGAGATTGAGGAAACGAGGGCGCGCGGTCGCGCCTTGCCGGAAAGGCCGCTTCTGAGCTGCTATTTCCCGCTGGGGGATCAGCAGGTTTCCCCCGACCTTCTGGACATCTATGCCGGCGAGGGCGTTAATGTGATCGAGATCGGCATGGCCTCGCCCGATCCGTTCCTCGACGGCCCGGATGTACGCCAGTCGATGCTGCGCGCCGATCGCGGACGCTGGCGGACGGACCTCGATGCCGTGCTGGAACGGCTGGCGAAATTTCGAAATCCGCCGCGCGCGCTTCTGATGACCTATGCCGATCCGGCCCATCCGGGGCTTACAGAAAGCGATCTTTGGCGCGGGCTCGACAGTCTTCTGGTGGTGGCAAAGCCCGGCGATCCTCTGGCCGCGCGGTTGGAGCGGTCCGCGGCCGAAAACGGCGTTGCCCTCTCGCCGTTTCTGTCGCTGCGGCTCAACGAAAAGGCGATGGAGCGCGCGCGTGAGGCCGGCTTCTACATCATGCTGCAGGCCCATGCGGGCGCGACCGGGCCACGCGAGACGCTCGATTCCGGCAACGCGGAGCGGATTCAGCAATTGCGCGCGGCGGGCGCGACACGTCCGATCCTTCTCGGCTTCGGCATTTCCGGCGGCCGGCAGGCACGGCAGGCAATGGAAATGGGTGCCGACGGCGTGATCGTCGGGTCGCAGGTGCTGCGCGCGGCGCTTGCCGGCGGCGATGCTCTGCGGATGCTGCTGCGTGATCTGAGGGGCGGGCTCGATGCGTGACGATTCCTATGTGATCGGTTTCGATATTGGCTCGACCGCCGTCAAGGCCGGGCTGTTCACGCTCGGCGGCGCGGTTGTCGATCACTGGAGCCGGAACTATCCGACGGAACGGCCCGGCCCAGGCATTGTCGAGCAGGACCCGCAGCATTGGCTCGATGGCGTGCGTGATGCGATTGACGGGCTTCTCGTCGGTCGCGATCCCGACCGCGTGGTGGCCGTCGGGCTCTGCAGCCAGGTCAATACCGATGTGTTCGTCGATGCCAATGGCGAGCCGCTCGCCCCTGCCATCGTCTGGCAGGACGTGCGTGCCGCGCGCGAGGCCGAGGCGCTGGACCGGACGATTTCGCCGGAGGACAAGGAGGCCTGGTGGGGCGCGGAAATGCCGATCGGCGCGAGCCATGCGCTCGCCAAGATGATGTGGTTTCAAAAGCATCATCCCGATCTTTGGGAAAAGACCCGTTACGTGCTTTCGCCCAAGGATTACTGCCTGCTGCGGCTGACCGGGAAGGCGGTTGCCGATCCGATCGCCTCTTTTGGCCATGTCGGTCTCGATCTCACCTATATCGATCCGCTGATCGCCCGCGTTGAGGGGGCCGTCGAACGGCTGCCGCCGCTCGGTTTCTTCACCGATATCGCCGGCGAGATGCAGCTTGGCAGCCATGCCCGCCGCGTGCCGGTGATCGTCGGCACCATGGATGCCTGGGGCAATCTGTTCGGCTGCGGCGTGTTCCGCGCAGGCCAGGGCATGTATGTCAGCGGCACCAGCGAAATCCTGGCGCTTGCCGGGTCTAGGCGCATCGGCGCGCCGGGTGTCGTCACCTTCGCCACGGTTGACGATCTCGTCGTCAATGCCGGCCCGACCCAGAGCGGCGCGGATTCGCTCAGATGGTGGAGCCGCACCGTCGGCATGGAGCCGGGAGACGTTGCCGAACTGGCAGCAAAAGCCGATCGCGATGGCCGCCCGATCCTGTTCCTGCCGCATCTGGAAGGCGAACGTGCGCCGTTGTGGGACGCCGATATCCGCGGCTCCTTCATCGGCCTCGACAGTCGCACCAGTGGGCCGGAATTCGCGCTGGCGGTACTGGAAGGCGTGGCGCTTTCGGCGCGGCAGCTCTTCAACGCGCTGACCGATGCGGCGGGTTATCGCCCCGACTGGCTGCTTTATGGCGGCGGCGGGGCGCGGTCGGATCTGTGGAGCCAGATCCGCGCCGATTGTCTCGGCGTGGCCCTACACCGGTTTTCCTATAATGATGTCGGCTGCCTTGGCGCGGGCATCATGGCCGCTGTCGGCGTCGGCGCGTTTCCGACCATTGCCGAGGCCGTTCCGGCGATGACCTCGGTGCAGACCGTTTTCGAACCGGACCCGAAGCGTGCGCGCCGTTATGATCGCATGTTCGAGGCCTATACCAAGGCCATCGACGCACTCAAACCCATCGGAATCATCGATACGGGCGACCCGCTCCGCTAACGGGTCACGCATGAAAATCAAACAAGGAAGAGGAACAGTAGAATGAAAATGATTAAGTCCACACTTGCAGCCTTCGCGCTGACGCTTGCCGGCTCCACCGCGGCGCTGGCAACCGACGTCACGATCCTGACCCCCTATATCAGCTCGATCCCGACCAACGAGATGGCGCAGAGCTTCAAGGCGGAAGGCGAAAAGCGCGGCTGGGATGTCACCATCATCGACACCCGCAATGATTTCGGCCAGCTCGCCTCGCGCATGGAAGATACGGTGAACGCCAAGGCCGACGCCATCGTGCTGATCTCGACCGATCCCGCCCAGGTCGGCGATCAGGTGGCCATGGCGGCGGAAGCCGGCATTCCGGTGATCTCGCTGGACGGCTCGAAGCATGAAAATGTCGACGTCAACGTCACCTCCAACAATTTCGAGCTCGGCACCCAGCTTTCCGAGGCGCTGTTCAAGGCGCTGGACGGCAAGGGCAATATCGTCAAGTTCTATCACTCCGCCCATCCGGGCGTGCATCAGCGCGAACTGGGCCTTGATGCCACGCTGGAGAAATATCCGGATATCAAGGTGATCGCCGATCACTTCGTCAAGGTGCCGGGCCCGGTCGATGACGGCCGCATCGCCATGGAAAACATTCTGCGGCAATATGGCGACCAGATCGACGGCGTCTGGGCCGCCTTCGACGATCCGGGCATCGGCGCGGAACTGGCGACGGAGTCGGAACTGCCGGATTCCAGACTGATCATCATGGGCATCGATGGCAATGAGCAGGCGGTCGACATGATCAAGTCCTGCACCCATTTCAAGGCCACCTTCCGCCAGGATTTCCCCGGCATGGCGGCGGTCGGCGCGGAAGAGCTCGAGAAGATCCTCGACGGCGGCGCGCCCGAAAGCAATGAAATCTACGTGCCGGCCGTGATGATTACGCCGGAAACCCTCGGTGTGACCTGCCCCTGACGGGCCGTTTCGAAACCGGAGCCGCCGGTAGCGGCGGCTCCGCCTTACACCTTTCGCAGGACGATCATCATGTTGCTGAGCATCAAGGGGCTTGAAAAGCGCTTCAGCGGCGCGCGTGCGCTTGCCGGCGCCGACCTTGCGGTCGAGGCGGGCTCGGTGCACGGGCTGCTGGGCGAAAACGGCGCCGGCAAATCGACGCTGATCAAGACGCTCTCCGGCCTGATCGCGCCCGATGCGGGCGAAATCCGGATCGACGGCAAGCCGGTCGAGATCGAGAACGTCCGCCATGCCGAGGCGCTCGGCTTTCGCTTCATCCATCAGGAACTGAGCCTGGTGCCGCATTTCAACGCGGTGGAAAATGCGTTCGTCGGCCGGCGTTATCCCAAACGCGGCCTGTTCATCGACCGCAAAAAGATGGCCGCCGAGATTGCCGAAACCGCGCGCGATATCGCGCCCGACCTGCCGCTGGACGTGCCGGCAGCGCGGTTGACGACCGGCCAGAAGCAGCTTGTCGAGATCATCCGGGCGCTGATCGGCGAACCCGCGCGCCTCGTCGTGATGGACGAGCCCACGGCCTCTCTGTCCGATGGCGAGGCGCGCCGGCTCTACCGCGCCGTGTCCCGGCTCGCCGAACGCGGCGTCGCCGTCATCTTCATCTCGCACCGGCTGGATGAGGTGATGGAAATCTGCGACAGGTTCACGGTGCTCAGAAACGGGGCGACCGCCGGGGCAGGGGCCATCGGCGATATCGACCGCGCCGGTCTCGTGCGCCTGATGTCCGGCCGCGAGGAAGTGCGGTTGACGCCGGGGCCGATGACGGTGGATGCGCCGACCGTGTTGAAGGTTCGCGATCTGCCATTCGGCACGCATGGCTCGCGCGTTTCCTTCGACATCCGGGCCGGCGAAATTCTCGGCCTTTACGGGCTTGTCGGCGCGGGCCGGTCTTCGCTGATGAAGATCATCTGGGGTGCGACTTCGCACGGCGCGGGCGCAATCAGCCTTGAGGACAAGCCGCTTCGCCCCGGCCGGATCGACGACAGGATCAAGCGCGGCGGGGCCTATGTGCCGGAGGACCGCCGTCATGAGGGGCTGATCGTGAGCCGCACGATTGCCGAAAACCTCGCCATTGCCAATCTGGCCTCGGTGCGGGCCTCATCCGGTCTGCCCTGGACCAGCGTTGCCGCGCTGAAGCGCCGCACGCAGGAGGTGCGCGACGCGCTGTCGGTCAAGATGGGATCGCCCTTCGCCAGGCCGCTGACGCTCTCGGGCGGCAATCAGCAGAAACTTCTCTTCGGCCGCTGGTTCGGGCGACCGATCCGGCTCCTCATCCTGGACGAGCCGACGCGCGGCGTCGATGTCGGCGCCAAGGCGGAAATCCACGCGGTTGCCCGCCGTTTCGCCGATGAGGGCGCGGCGGTGCTGATGACCACCTCGGACATGGACGAACTGCTGGCGCTGTCCGCCCGCGTGCTCGTGATGGCCGGGGGCGAGGTGACCGCGGAACTTGCCGGCGCGGCGCTCACGCCCGAGCGCATCATCGACGCCGCCTTTCAACATCAATCACGGAAAGACCCCGCTGCATGACCGGCCTTGTCAGACGTTACGGCACGCTTGCCGCGCTTGTCGTCATCATTATCGCCTTCTCGATCGCGTCTCCGAATGCCTTCGGTTCGGCCAACAACCTGATCAACATCACCCAGCAGATGACCCTGCTTGCCATTGTCGCCATCGGCGCGACCGTGGTCATGGCGGTCGGCGAGTTTGACCTTTCGACTGCCTCGATCGTGTCCTTCGGCGGGATCCTCGTGGTGGTTCTGCTCAAGGCCGGCGTGCCGGCGCCGCTCGCCTGCGTCACCGTGCTGGCGGCGGCCTCCGTCTTCGGCATGGTCTCCGGCTTCGTGGTCGCTCGCTTCGAGGTGCTGTCCTTCATCGCCACGCTTGCGGTCGGCACCATCGTTGGCGGCATCACCTTCTGGCTGAGCGAGGGCGCGACGCTGTTCGGCGACATCCCCGCTGCCTTCCGCGATATCGGCCGCGGCCGCACATTTGGCCTGCCGACGCTGACCTGGTGGCTGATCGGCATCGCGATCCTCGCCTGGCTGATCCTCGACAAGTTTGAGATCGGGCGGCGGCTTTACGCGATTGGCGGCAATCGCGAGGCAGCAAGGCTTGCGGGCGTGCGGATCGTCTCCAACACCATGTTCGCCTTCGTGGTCTCCGCCGTGTTTTCCGCGCTGGTCGGCATACTGCTGACCGCGCGCATCGGTTCGGCGGGGCCGACGGGCGGCGGCGGCTATCTGCTGTCGGCCTATGCGGCCGTGTTTCTCGGCATGACCGCGTTTCGCGAGGGCGAGGCCAATGTGCCGGGCACGCTGGTGGGGGCGGCGATCATCGCCGTCATCGGCAACGGGCTCACCATTCTCGGCGTCTCCACCTTCCTGCAGGATATCATCACCGGAACCATCATTCTGGCCGCCGTGCTGGTCCGCCGCGCCGGAAAGGAAAGAGGCTGACATGGCGCGCATGCAAAAGCGGGAGGCGCGGCCCGGCCGCTACGGCACGTTCGGCGGCCAGTTCGTCGCCCCCGTCCTGCTCCCGGTGCTCGACAGGCTGGAGGCGGCCTATCGCGAGGCGTGGGCGGATCCGGCTTTCCATACAGAGCTCACCTTCCTGCTCAACCGCTTCGTCGGTCGCCCGACGCCGCTGTTCGATATTCCCGCCTTTCCGGCGCGCCCCGGCGGCGCGCGGATCGTGCTCAAGCGCGACGACCTGACCTTCAACGGCGGCAATTACGCCAATTCGGCCGTCGGCCAGTGCCTGCTGGCAAAGCGCATGGGGCTTTCCGCCGTCGTCACCGACACCGGCTCCGGTCAGAACGGCATTGCGGCTGCCGCCACCGCCGCCCGTTTTGGCATGGGCTGCACCATCTATATGGGCACGCGCGATGCCGCGCAGCAGGCGGCGGCGGTGAAGAAGATGCGCTTGTTCGGTGCGAAGCTCGAGATCGTCGACGATGCCGACCGGGCGCTGAGTGCGGCCACCAGCGCCGCCATCCGCCACTGGATGGGCCACTCCGACACCGATGCCTATCTCGCCGGTGCGCCGATCGGCCCGCATCCCTATCCAGAGATGGTTGCGGCCTTCCAGTCGGTGATCGGCAAGGAAACCCGTCTTCAGCTCATCGAGGGCGGCATCTTTCCGGCGGCGGTGTTTTCAGCCGTCGGCGGCGGTTCCTCGACCATCGGCCTGTTCTCGTCCTTCGTGAACGACCTCTCGATCCGGTTGATCGCGGTGGAAGCGGCGGGCACCGGAGAGCCCGGCGCGCTCCACGCCGCAAGGCTCTCGCACGGCCAGCGCGGCATTTTCCACGGGGCCGAGACCCTGGTTCTCTCCGACGCGGAAGGGCAGATATTGCCGGCCGCCTCGATCGCGCCGGGCCTTGCCTATCCGGGTTCCGCGCCGCAACTCGCCGATCTTGTCCACCGAAGGCGCGTCGAGACCGTTTCGGTGACGGATGGCGAGGCCCGCGCCGCCGTGCGTCGGCTCGCCGAGACCGAGGGCGTTCTGCTCTGCCTGGAGGCGGGACACGCGCTCGCCGCCGCCGATCATGTGGCGCGCACCATGGAGCCGCATGAGGCGGTTGTGGTCATGGCCCCGTCCTCGGGCGACAAGGACATCGATACTCTCTGGCAGGACGACTGACATGGCGCGCAAGACCGACAAACGCGAAAACCGCATCGATGCCATGTTCGCCCGTCTCAGGAAGGAAAAGCGAACGGCGTTCGCGACCTTTACGGTCGGCGGTGACCCGAGCTTCGAGGAGAGCCTTGCCCGGCTGAAGACATTCGTTAGGTCCGGCATTGACCTGATCGAGATCGGCTATCCGTTCTCCGACCCGATCCTGGACGGGGCGACGATCCAGAAGGCGAATCGGCGCGCGATGGCGGCCGGCGGCAATCTTTCGAAGACGTTTGAACTTTGCACGGCCTTCCGGAAAGAGGATGACACGACCCCGCTGGTTTTGATGGGCTATGCCAACCCGATCATCGCGCTCGGCTACGAGCGGTTCGCTGAAAAGGCAGCCGAGGCCGGGATCGACGGCATCATCGCCGCCGACCTGCCGCTGCGCGAGGCCGGCGATCTGTTGAAGGCGCTCGCCCGCCACGGGCTTTACATGATCCCGCTGGCCGCGCCGACGCTGGAGGCCAAGGATTTTGCCGCGAACCAGCCGGGGCTTGGCGGTTTTCTCTACTGCATACCGGTGGTTGGCCCTACCGGCGGCCCCTCGGCCTCGCAGGACGCGATTGCCGAAGCGGTGGAACGCTGCCGCCGGCAGGTCCGGCTCCCCATCATGGTCGGCTTCGGCGTCAAGACGCCGGAGATGGCCGCGGGCGTGGCAAGCGTAGCCGACGGCGTCATCGTCGCCACCGCGCTGATCGACGCGTTCCTGGCGCTGGAACAGGAAATCCCGCTGGCCGACCCGGAATTTCAGTCCCGTATTGCCGAGAAACTGGCGGCCTTCCGCGCTGCGATCTGAGGCGGCGCGCTGGAAAGCGTTTCCCGACATCACAGGTGATCGTGCGGCAAAAAAAGCAGATGTCGGCGTCAATAAACTGCGAAGAAACCTCCGATATATGCGACACTGATGCTGTGCAAATTCGGCACGTGCTTTTTGTGGAGAACGTTTATCGGAATGATGGGAATACATGATATGCCGAGCGTTGGTTGGCTTTTGCAGGCAACCAGCAGTCACCGAGCGCGGCTCTGGATTCCGGTCTTGGCGGTTCTGGCGGGCCTGACTGGATGTCAAACCGAAAATATCGATTCACCCCTTTCCGAGAAACAATCTCAAAGCCGTGACGAGACAATTCGCAGCAATCCGGCGGCGAAGCCCGGCGGGGCGCTCAAAGACGCGCAGGCACCGGGCGATGTGGATGCGATCAGCGAAAAGCTGACCGCCGCTGCCGGCACTGCGCCGATTTCAATTCGGGTTGTCAACGCATCCACCGCCAATGCCGCTCTCGGGCCGGACGGCGATATCTATCTGACGCGGAAACTGTTGCAACTGACCGACGATGACTCGGAAGTGGCCGCCGTTATCGCCCATGAAATTGCCCACAAGCTTTCCGGCCATGCTGCGGCGCGCTCCAATGCCGGCACGCAGGCGGCTGTTTCGAGCGACCAGATCGCCGAGCTACTTCCCGACAGCGAAAAAGTGAAGGCGCTTCTGGCTGAAAGGAGGGCACGCGTTGCCGAGCTTTCGCGCCAACAGGAACTGGAGGCCGATGCCATGGCGATCCGTTTGCTGGCGAAGGCGGGATACGACCCCGCCGCCGTCGCGCGTTTCCTGGAAATCATGCAGGCTAATGATGTGGCGGCTGGTCGATCCGGCTATACCAATTTCCACCCGGCCTCCGAAATCCGCATTGCCCGCGCCGAAGAGCTTGCGGCGGGGCTGTAGGCGTTGGTCTCGTTCGGCCCACTGACGATCATCGGTGCCGGTTTAGTGACGGTTGTTACACAACCGCTGCAGGCCCATGTCGCATTGCGGTCGTTGCCTTTCTCCGCACAGACAGGCCCCAACCCGTGCGGAGAACAGAAAGTGCCTGCAATTTATGCTGCAATTATAGGTTTAGTTTACGTGTGGGCGATTTTTGGGTCTAGCGATCCAGGGGAAGGGCTATTCCTTTGTCTTCTCAACAAATTTTTTCAGTTGGACGAACATTAAATTTCTCCCATGTAAATTCATATAGTCGGTTTTAATCAAATGACAAAAACTGCTGATTCCAAAGGCGTTTAGTGGAAATAGATTGCGCGCAAGCCAATTTTCTCATTGAAAAGCATCGGCTTATTCGAGCTCAAGAATTCAGCCTCGGTTCATAAAAGTGTCACTATGCCACTTGCACGACGCGCGAAGTTGAGATAGTCACCCCCGCTAAAGTGGCAAGGCAAAAGTCGCCACACGGGTCTCCAGAACAATTTCAATATGTGCGCCAAAAGAGCTGCGTCATTACATCCGAGAGATGTGGTTGCGCTATCATTTTGATCGAATTTCGAGGAAAAGCATCATGGACGCAATCATTGTCGACAAGGACGACGGAGCACAGCATCGTCAGCCAACCCAGGGACTTCGGCTTGACGAAGCCTCTGTCGTAAAGCTGCCGCTTGCCCCGGAAAGCGTCGCTTCCTTCGAACAGAACGGCGACGATCTCATGATCGTGACCGCCAACGGCAAGACGATCACCATCGGCGATTTCTTCGTCGCGTTCGGCGATGAGCGTAACGAGTTGGTGCTGGTCGATGACGACGGCATCGCCTGGTGGGGCCAGTATGCCTCGGGAACGTGGAGCGACTTCGCCTTCGCCGAGATCGGCGCGGACAGCGCCGGCGCCTTTCCCTGGGGCGCGCTTGGCGGCCTTGGCGCCGCGTCTGCCGGCGGTCTTGCCTTTGCCGGCGGCGGCGGTGACGATGATGCGGCTCCAGTCTTTCCCGCTCTTGACGTGGAAGACGTCGTTGATGACCCCGAAGCCGGCCATGTGAGGGTCACCGGCAACAGCACCGGCGAATACGTGGTGGTCTCCTATCCGGACGGCGACGGCAACATCGTGAAGTCGGAACCGATCCCCGTCGGCGAAGATGGTAGCTGGTCCTACGACATACCGCGCGACGACATTGCCGAGGGCGACGTCGAGATCGTCGGCACCGTAACCGATCCCGACGGGAATCCCGTTCCTGGCGAAGACGGCAATCCGGTCACGGACACCGAAACCGCCACGCTTGATCTGACGGGCCCGGATGTCGGCGTCGAGATCACCGATAACGGCCAGGACGGCACGCTGGTGCTGACCTTCTCGCCGGATACCGATCGCGACAGCTTCGATCCGACCGCCGATCTTGTTCTCGACAATGCCGATCTCGGCACGGACGGTACGTGGTCGGAAGATGCCGACGGCAACCAGATCTGGACCGCAACCATCACGCCGACCGGCAATGGCGAAGTGACCGCCACGGTTACCGACGGCTCCTATACCGACACCGCCGGCAATGAAGGTTCCGAAGGCGTCGACACCGAGACCTTCGACGTCGACGGCC